>JBHLMN010000018.1:0-136959 GCA_048938105.1 Promethearchaeota archaeon | reverse complement strand
AGTTCTCATGATTTTTTGTATTTTAAACACTTTCAGAAATAATTTAGTAGATTATTCTATAAGGTGAAATTACTAAATGACTTCAACTCAGTTAAATTCCCCTCGTCTCCTCCTTTTTTCTTCGTGATCGGAATCTTTTCACATTTTTAGATCAAGATCTTCATTTTTTTAGGATAATAAAGAAGAACAGTGCAGTCAGTCCTCCCCCCAATAAGCCACCCCAAAAAGCAGATCCAAACGCCCATTTCAAGTTCGAATATCTGTTCGAAAGTGATAGAACTTCTTTGAGAACAGATATCCCAATTACAAAGCTTATTATAGCAGTAATAGTGGCTAGAATCATTCCAATCAGGATCGCTTTCTTCAAAGAAGCATGTTCTGGTTTTATGAGTCCTATTAAAGAGATACATATATTGTAGAAAAAAACACCTGAAAAACTGAAGAAAATGAGAAGAATGGGATTTCCCCAGTCAAGTGCTTGTTGACCTGCAAATTCGATTGCATAATTAATACCAATCCAACCATATGGGTTGAAACCAAAAAATCGTGTCATTGTATCATAACTACAGTAAGCAAAATCGCCCCTTAAAAAAAATAATCCTCCTAATAAATTAGTTATTAGTACTCCAACATAAAGGATAACCTGTTGAGATTTTGTTAATGTTGATTGATGCAAGCTCATATTTTACACTCTAATAAATGAGGAAAAGCTGCTTCACTATTAGCAATTAATACTATAGAACTATATAGGATAAGACAAGTTAGTTTATTAAGAATTACTTACCTAATAATTGAACCTCTTTCACAAATTTACTAACAAATCATTTTCATTTTCCTATGGGAGAGGAATCTAATCCTTCTTCTGAGTGTAGAGTTTCCTTTTTATTTAAAGCACTAGGTGTAGCCAATTACACATCTTGCATTGATCGTAATACATAATATAGCAAATGATTTAGTTTATAACATGGGTCTGGAATACAATCAAATTACTCCTAATGTGATAACGACCGCTCCGAAAAATATCGATGAAATAACAAACATGGATTCTCTAGAAACCGTTACATTGACCTGTATAAACTTATCCACGAAATTAATAATCGTCGATTGTGGTGCTGTTAACGCAAAAGCGAGAGCATTTCGTAGCGATATGGAGCGTCACTTCAAGAAAGACGTATCGCACTTATTGCTGACTCATTCACATTGGGATCATTCAGACGCATTAGAGGTCTTTAGTGACACTAGTATCGTTATTTCTAAGAAGGGCGCTGCAAAGATACATCCTCGACCTGATATCAAAGTGACAGAGAGATTGGTAATAAATTCAAACGGAAATAAAGTACTTTTTCAAGTCACTGGTGGCCATTCCCCTGATTCAGCCTATATTTTTTTTCCTTCAGAACAAGTTTTGTGTGCTGGAGATAACCTTCTTTCATGTTATTCTCAGGTTTTTACAAATGGAAAAGTGTTATTAGATGTATATCGGTACTGGGAATCATTAGATATCAAGAATATCATACCTGGTCATGGTTTTGTGGTAGACAAGAAGTACTTAACGAATGTGAGAAAATATTTTGAGCGATTGATCTCCTATCTAGCCAAGTTAAAATCTCAAGGTCTTACTATACATCAAGTCCTTAAGCATTCTGGTTTACCTGCTTATTGCTACAAAAATCACTCCAAATGGGTAGAAGGGGGCCGTAGACATACTGGTTGGCTTATTCTCGGAATTAAATATTGGTATAGAATAATCTGATAGAGTTTTGAATGAGATCGCTTTGGTTCTAATGTTCAACAATTGACAATTGAAAACGATTTTAAGATAGAAGAAGTTCACGAGAAGCCATATTGGTTTTTCATTAAAGCAAAAAAATAAGTGACAAAAAGAATTGAGGATTTGACATTGACAAAACAACGATGTGCTTGGGCTGGTTCAGACCCACTGATGGTAGAGTATCACGACCAGGAGTGGGGTGTCCCAGTCCATAATGATAGGGAACTGTTTGAGTTCCTTATTCTTGAGGGTGCGCAAGCAGGGCTTAATTGGTCTACCATTCTCAATAGACGTGAGGGCTATCGTAAGGTATTTTCAAACTTTGATGTACAGAAAGTGGCATCTCTTTCTGAAGAAAATGATCTTGAGAGATTAGCTCTGGATCCAAGCATTATTAGAAATCGTTTAAAGATTAAAAGTACCATAAATAATGCACGTCAATTTATTAGAGTTCAAGAAGAATTTGGTTCCTTTGATCAATATATCTGGCAGTTTGTGAATTTCAAACCAATCCATAATCGTTTTGAGCAGCTTGCAGATATTCCAGCCTCAACAGAGCTTTCTAATGCGATAAGCAAAGACTTGAAAAAACGAGGATTCAATTTTGTTGGTCCAACTATCTGTTATGCTTATATTCAAGCTATTGGTATAGTCAATGATCATGTTCTGGATTGTTTTCGATATACTGAGATTGTAAATCTATAATCCAAAGAGAAAAAAAAGAAGAAATAAAACCTGTTATTTTTACAGGTTATTTTACTTTCGTTTTCGTCTGAAATAAGTGCTAGCAAGCCCAAAAACCAGTAACACTGGGATTACTGAATAGAGTTCAAATCCTGGCGCTGGAATCGAAGGTTCTTTTGAAGTCTCTGAGGAAGTCTTAGAAGTTTTTTTGGTAGTCGAAGTTGTGGATGTAGTGGTGGGAGTTATTGTAGGAGTAGTTGTGGGAGTTGTTGTAGGAGTAGTTGTGGGAGTTGTTGTAGGAGTTGTCGTGGGAGTTGTTGTAGGAGTTGTCGTGGGAGTTGTTGTGGGAGTTGTTGTAGGAGTTGTCGTGGTAGACATTTCACGGATATCCCAATGCCAGTCTTCATGCCTTATAAAGGTGGTGTTTTGGCCAGCAACTATTTCTTTCACCTTGTATGGACCAGACCCAATCATTGTTGAAGCTGTTGGAACCCAATTCTCGAAATTTGGTCCATGTTGCATCCAGATGTGTTTAGGTAACACTGGGAAATTTGTTGCTTGGCCCCACTCAAAGTAACCAGTCTTGTTGGTATATATTTCGACAGTGTAGTCATCTACTATCTTAACATCATAGACATTGGCTATCCCGTCACTTAATTCAGGACTATGCGGCCAAACTTCTGTTAAGGTAAACTCAACGTCATCAGCCATAACTGCTTCACCATCATGCCAGGTGACATTGTCGTACAGGTAGAAGGTGAACTTTTGGCCACCAGTGATCTGCTTAATTGTCCAATCATACGCTAGTTGTGGAATTGGATCCCAGGTGTTAGGGTCGATTGACCATAGACGTTCCCAAATGAGGTGATCCAGATTATACTCGTCAGTCATAAAGAGAGGATTGGTACTTTCCCAGCCTTCTGAAAAACAAACGCGTAAAGTGCCTCCTAAGGGGCCACCTGCGGATTCTTTCAAGCGAATTTGTGTGTAAGCGTATGGATTATCGTATTGAACAATCCCCATACCCAAAAATGGCATGTGGCCTTCCCATTTGTCTGTACGGTAAGCATTGATTATAGCATCATTGTAACAGACAATCATCGGTTGTTCATAAGCAAGTAGCTTCCCCACAATAATAGCTGTATCCTTTGCTTCTTCCAAAGTCTCCGCTTCCATCATCTGGTCAAGAGCATAATCAATGGAATCATTACTAAAATAGTATAGTAGGTCTGCATAAATTTGACCTGTACGGAATAAGTCATATAAGATATCTGTTGGATTAATCTGCCCTATACTCCAACTGAAACAGATAACCCAAAAGTCACCCATAAGTGCGCTATCAATGAGGAAGGAGAATTCTTTTTCAAAGACGGTTGCTTTCATACCCATCTCATTTAGGCCCTCTGCTGCAACTTCACACGCGATGATAGAGGGATCATAACCTACTGAAGCACCCAATTCAATTGCGCACTCTGTTTCATTTAAATCAATGTCAGGATCCCAAATGTTGTTGTGATTTTTGTCATATTCGCGCCAACCATCACCATCTAAATCTTTAAAACCCGCTTTTTCGAGTGAGTTGTTGCCAGCAGCAATATTTTTATCGTAAAAGTGCGTTTCTAATGCGCTTTCAACTTCCCACTCTGCTGCAACAGTTGGGATGTAACTGTCCAAAGGCGCACCAGCGCCTCCAATGGCTTCTGCATTAATCTTGTATTTATCCATACCATAAGCCATGGCTCGTCGGTATCCAGTAATATTAGTTGGGAACCGTCCACAATTCAGAGTAAGATGCCGATAAATCGATGATAAATTCACATCTACAGCTACATTTGGATCAGCTACAAGACCAGCCACGTATTCTATTAGAACCCGTTCGTCATACGCATCAATTCCCCCTGCTTCACCCCCCTGCTGCAGAGCAGCCAGAGCTAGGGCCATATTTTCGGTGGGATAAACTGCTGCGATTATCTCATCAACATATCCTCCCCATGGACGGAAATCGGACGCCCAATGGGAGGTCATAACGGTCATTGGTGAAGAAAAACTAGTACCAGCACAAAGGACAATGAGTAATGCGACTGGTACTCCCAGATCAAGTATTTTTCTTTTCCCCATATTAAATCCTTCCTATTTATTCATAATTTATTTTATGATTTTTCGTAGTCTCTATATGATTCCTTAGAGCTCCTTAAAAATGTTTCGTGATAATTAACTTTAATTGGTATAAATTGGTAAAAATAACAGGCCAAAACGAAAAACGAAGTATTACATGCACTCATTCTACACGAAATTTAAAAAAATCGGAAAAAAGTATGTGTGACCGAAAGACATCGTTTCAAAAAAAGGAGAAGGGTAAAGGTGAAAATTAGGTAATATTGAGTTTTCAGGCGCTTATTTTCGTCGTCGTCTGAGATAGATGGTAGCAAGTCCAGATATGAATAGCACTGGGATCACTGAATAGAATTCAAATCCAGAGGCTGGAATTGTAGGTGCTTTTGAAGTCTCCGAAGAAGTTTGAGAAGTTTTTTTGGTAGTTATAGTCGTGGGAGTAGTTGTAGGAGTAGTTGTGGGAGTTACTGTTGTGGTAGGTTTATCACGAATGTCCCAACGCCAGTCTTCATGTCTTCGAAAGATGGTGTACTGTTCAGCAACAATCTTGTCCACTTTGTAGGGGCCAGATCCAATCATCTCTGAAGCCTTTGGTACCCATTCCTCATAATCTGGTCCTTGATGCATCCAGATGTGCTTGGGTAAGACTGGAATACCCGTGGCTCGAGCCCACTCGAAATAGCCTGTTTTATTGGTGTAAATTTCGACAATATAGTCATCTACGGCTTTAACATCATAAATATTGGCTAAACCGTCACTTAATTCAGGACTATGCGGCCAAACTTCTGTCCAAGTGTACACAACATCATCTGCCATGACTTTTTCGCCATCATGCCATATACTATCCTTGTACAGATAGAATGTGAACTTCTGGCCACTAGGAATCTGTTCAATAGTCCAATCATAAGCTAGTTGCGGAATCGGATCCCAGGTGTTTGGGTCGATTGACCATAACCCTTCCCAAATAATATTGTCCATGTTGTAATCTTCAGTCATCAAAAGCGGATTGGTACTTTCCCAGCCTTCTGAAAAACAAACCCGTAAAGTCCCTCCTAAGGGGCCCCCTGCGGAATCTCTTAAACGGATTTGAGTGTAAGCGTATGGATTACCCATTTGAACGACACCCAAGCCAGAAAATGCCATATGGCCCTCCCATTTGTCTATACGATAAGCATCAATCAACACATCATTGTAACAGACGATCATTGGTTGTTCAAAAGCCAGTAACTTACCCGCAGTAATAGCTGCTGCCTTTGCTTCTTCCAAAGTCTTCGCTTCCATCATCTGGTCAAGAGCATAATCAATGGAAGCATTACTAAAATAGAATAATATGTCTGCATAAGTTTGACCAGAACGGAATAAATCATACAAGAGATCAGGTGGGTTAATTTGCCCTATACCCCAACTGAAACAGATAGCCCAAAAGTCACCTATAAGTGCTTTATCAATGAGATATGCGAAGTCTTCTTCAAAGACGGTTGCTTTCATACCCATCTCATTCAGACCCTCTGCTGCAACTTCACATGCGATAATAGCGGGGTCGTGTCCTAATGTAGCGTCGAATTCTATTGCACACTCATCAGATGTCTTATCAGCGACTTTATCACCATCAGGATCCCATTCACGCCAACCATCGCCATCTAAATCTACAAAACCTGCCTTCTCAAGTGATTCGTTACCAGCTGCGATATTCTTGTCATAGAAATGCGTTTTTAGAGTAGTTTCGATCTCCCATTCTGTCGCAACGATAGGAATATAGCTATCCAAAGGCACACCAGCGCCTCCAATGGCTTCTGCATTAATCTTGTATTTATCCATACCGTAAGCCATGGCTCGCCTGTAACCAGTAATACTAGTAGGAAACCGTCCACTATTCAGAGTAAGCTGTCTGTAAATTGTACCTAGAGTGACATTTAGAGCTATATTTGGATCAGTCATAAGACTAGCCAGATATTCTGACAGAACTCGGTTGTCATAGACGTCAATTCCTCCCGTATCACCCCCTTGTTGCAAAGCAGTTAGAGCTAGGGCGATATCCTCTCGCGAATAAACTACTGCTATTATATCATCAACATATCCTCCCCATGGACGAAAATTAGAAGCCCAACGGGAGGTCATGACGGTCATTGGTGAAGAAAAACTAGTACTAGCAGCACATAAGACTAAGAGTAATGTGACTGGTACTCCCAAATCATATAGTTGTAATTTCCCCATATGATACCTCTCCTTTTAGTCAATAATTTATACCCTGTTTTTTGTAATCTTAGTGTAATTACCAAGAGCTACTTAAAAAGCTTTTGCGGTAGTTTATTTTAATGGAGTTAAACTGGTCAAATTAACACATCATTAGGATTTTGGACTTTTTTTGATACTATTGAAGATAGTGTTTGGCATAGTAGCCCAGATATCATAAAGAATGAGGTAATATTATGAAATCCGATATTTATGAGAGCTATAGACAGAATGACATAATTCAACTCTTCTCAGAGTTACTAACTATTCCTTCTCCTTCAGGGATGGAGATCAAGCTTGCGGATCGCATCTATAACAAATGTGTTCAGTGGGGTTATAATCCTGAAAGGGATTATGCTGGAAATGTCTATGTCCAAATAACTGGTCAAAAAAATAGCAAAGAGACTTGCGTTTTAGCTGCCCATATGGATGAAATCGGTTTAATGGTAACACAAATAAATTCTGATGGCACTTTAAGGATTGAGAGAGTAGGTGGTACTCTCACATGGAAGTTTGGTGAACGCCCTGTAGAAATCTATGGTGAAAAGAAGGTGATTCAAGGGATTACCGCAATGGGGTCCGGTCACACAGTAAAGCACACAGAAACCAAGTTAGAGTGGAAGGACGTTCACATTATAACTGGATTAACTCCTGAAAAGTTGAAAAAGTATGGGATCAAACCTGGAACTCTTATTGCTCCAATCCAATCAGATAGAGGACCAATCTTGTTTGGGGAAGAAACAGATCCGATGATAGCAGCATGGACGTTTGATGATAAAATGGGATGTGTCACATTACTCAATATTCTAAAGAAACTAAAAACACAGAATGTAACACCATTAGTGAACTTAATAATAGCATTTACTACGGCAGAAGAGATTGGTTGCTTTGGAGCGAAATATCTAGCTCAATCATTATGCCCAACATACTTCATTGCTGTTGATGGGTGCCCATTCGCGTCTGAATCACCCATGACATTAGATAGTCGACCTGGTATACGAATTCGAGATCGTACATATTTTTACAGCCAAGATTTAATTGGAATATTATCCGAATCAGCAAAATCTGCAGGAACAGAGCTACAACAATTAGTTTATACAACAAGTGGTAGTGATGCTGGAATGGTAGGGAATATTGGTGCGAGTCCAAAAACAGCCTGTATAGGGCATATTCGGAAAAATAGTCATGGTTTCGAGGTAGCTTACTTATCTGTGTTTGAAAATTTGTATAAGACATTATGGACATTTGTCACTTCCTGGGATGGTTCGTGTTAGCAGAGAAACTAGCTGAGTTGCCCCTTTGAGATTATTTTCTGGGAAAATGATTAATATCGAGCCAACCAAAGAAAATACCTCCTAACAACCCAAATAAATGGGAAATGAAATTAGTATCCTGACCTATTGTAATTAGAAAAAAAAGAATAAGCAGATAAAGAGATTTTCGCCTTTCATATCTCGATTTGTCCCGTAACAGATAGTAAATTATGCCTAGAATCCCAAAAATTGCTCCTGATGATCCAACCGAATTCATAGGAATTGATAGTAAGAACCAGAGAAGGGATGCTACATTACCAACAAGTCCACAAAAAATAAACCCCAAAACTAGAAATGAAGCCGATCTCAATTCTTCCAACCGGATCCCGAAGATAATCAAAAACAAAATATTTGAGGCGAGATGGACGACATTCGCATGAATGAAAATTGCACTCAATAACCGATAAAACTCCCCTTGTAGCACTTTTTCATTCTCACCAAACAATTGGAAGACTTCAGGAGATTGGATAAAGAGATCGTATGGAAAAAAAAGCATCGTTGCAATATAAATTATAATTAGCATAATAACCAAGAAAATTGTTCCTGAAAACGGTGGCAAACTGGCCGAAAAATCATTTCTCATTTGTTTTTGCACTCAATTATCATATTTTTGCGTAGTAGATTCATGAAAAAGAAATTACTGAATTTAGTTTTTTTTATAAATCCTGGTAATTACCTATTTGTTTAAAATCAGGTATAATTCTTAAAAGATCGCTTACGGTTCACAGTTATAGATTTAAAATAATCAACTATTGCCAGCCAATCATCTTTAATCGGTATCTGGTTGATTATAATGGGTAAAAACGAGAGACCTGTAGGAATAGCGATAATTGCGATTCTAATCATGATTTCTGGCGTGTTATGGATACTTACTGGGATTATGATCCTAGGTGGAGTTGCAGGATTAGCAGCCGAGATTGAAAATATCTTGGGTCCAGGAGCTGCTGGATTATTTGGCACATTGGGATTCATTTTCCTGTTTCTTGGGTTTCTTATCTTCTTGGAGGGATTAGGCCTCTGGAAACTTAACATCATTGCTTACATCATTGCTTTAATCTCATTAGGATTGAATGTCCTCGGAATACTACTAAATTATAAGTATCTATTAGCACTTATAATTAATGATCTCCTCATTGCACTTATCAATCCCATTCTTACTATCCTGATATTCATCTATTTCATTAAAGTAAGAGATCATTTCTAAAGTTGTTTTACAGAATCAAAAGAAAAATCATTTTTTAATACGAAGATTAATTGAAAAAGGGTATTACCGTTTATAATCACCGATATACTTACCTCTTTCTCCGAAGCTACGCCTGAAAATGACAATGTTTGTTTGTGCGAAAGGTTCTAACCCTAATGGAAACATTCTTATGGCCAAATCATGAGTAAGAAATGTCACAGCATAGGAGTTAGATCATCGGATCAAACTCTCTGAACAAATGAGATTTTCATAATATTCATCACTGTGATAATTAATCCCCAAATTCTGGAAGCTAATAAATGGATTTAGTGGATAAATCACTTCTCTTTGAATTAGAGAAAGATTGCAGATGTTCTTTTACTGATCTGGCTAATCGTCTAAATATTTCAGTCGAGGAAGTTGGTGCCCGGACACAACGATTAGTTAACGATCGTGTCATCTTGAGATTCACAGTTGTCCCCTCCATCAAACTTTTTGGAGCTAAAAAGGCAATAATTTTTTTTCGGTCTAGTCAATCAATAGATTTGAGTCGTATCAATTCCCTAGGAATCCATCCGACAGTTTCCTACATTTCAATCGGGCAAAATCATGAAGGATTTGCACTTATTTATTACCGAACGATTAGTGAGCTATATTCAGTAGTAAAATATTTTCGAAAGATTGGGTCTACATTTGAAGAGATACGGGCTTTTCAAGTCCAATCATTGTCTGAAGAGGCGCAAAAATCCCCAAAAAAAGAAATTTTTACCCTTCAGGATATTGATTGGATGATACTCATACACTTACGTGAGCAAGGGCGTTTATCGCTTAGTGATCTGTCTGTGAGAACAAATATCGCAATTGAGACATTAATAGAACGATTAGAGTTTCTTCGAAAAAATAATATGATTGAGGAGACCATTCAACTAAATCCCGCAAAAACGGCACGGAGTTCGTGGACGATATTCAGTTTAAAACTGACTCTATTTACTGAACCATTATATGAAGAATTGTCACGGGAATTGAAAACTATCCCTTCTTATTGGAATTCATGGAGAGTTGAAGAGAAACCAATCTTATTACTACGATTTTTGTTTTCTTCATATAATGAGGTAGAAAAAGTCCAAAGTTGGTTAACGGAGACCTCACCGGGCCTCATAAGCATAGAAAAGATTCTTGCTGGAGTTACCTACTATTTTTTCGATTTTCGTGATGAGGTTCTTGACGAGAAACGGAGTGCCGATTGGTTCCGACCAGAGGAGTGGGTGAATAGAAAGAAATAGAGAATTGGAGAGTGGGCCTTCAGTAAACCTTTTGAGGTCTCCTGAAAGCCTCGAAATGGGTTCCATAATTTAACTTTGAAATACTTAATAAGATCACAAGTTTCTATTAACAGAAGTGTCAAATAGAGCAAGCGTTTCGTGGAGTGCAGAAATGACTTGGGGAGAAGTCTCTGCTGATAGCAGCTGACGAACTTCCATTTCCAGTTGAGGATCCTTAAACATACCTAGCCCGACAACAGCACCAGCTCTTACAGCAGAGTAAGAATCAGTCTTTGCAAGTTCCAACAGTTTATCTTTTGCTTGGTTTATTTTCAATCGTCCACATGCACGAGCACACCGATCACGAAGTTCAGGTTCAGGAGCAGTTAAAAAATTCATCATCTTATTAGTAATAATGGGTGGAGGTGTAATTCCAATGAAACTTATTGCTGCTATGGCAGTACTTCGTACAGAAAGCACTGGATCATCCAGTAATGCTTCTAGTAATAGTAATGCAATTTCACCTTCCAGAAATGCTAATGCCATTGCTGCTTCCCCACGAACTTCAGCTACAGGGTCAAGCAAAGATTCCTCCAGTTTTGTGTGCAGAATCAAGGGAAAATCTTTGATCTGGATGTCCATTTGCCCGAGTCTTTTGATTGCATCAGCACGTTTTTGGAAATCCTGGGAATCTAATTCTTTAAGGAGTTGTTCTAGTTGATAATCATCAGTTAGATTAGAATTCAGGCGTCATCACCCAATGAAAGCCTCCTATATTACATCTCCTAAAAAGAACTTTCTTAAGTGCAAAAAATTGATTTGCTACTAGTACTAATTATCCCTCTCTATATGCTTGATAAACAGTTTTTTCAATATGGATCACGCTCGACCGTCCTAACGGGAGTACTACAATGATTTCTGGGTTTTTTGGTTTATCTATCAGTCAAGAATCTACTATTCTAACAGGTGGAGTTATGGGTAAAGTTGGTTTTTTACCCTAAAGCTTCCTTAAACTCCTTGATTCATCTACTGGAAATGGATTAGTATGACTAAATTTCTAAATGATTTCTTTTTTTTTTCAATATGGTTTTGTGCCACGAAATTTCAAAAGAGAGCTTATCTTAATGTAGATATGAGTCCCACTATAATAGCTAAAACTATTGTTAGGAATACTAAAATGGATCCATATACAAGAATTGTGACTAATATTTCTTTATCAGTTTCGGGCCATTCCTTAGCAATGACTCTTTTCACAGGTTTAAGTAGATAGAAAGAAATTTTATTAGGAACATGGATTAAAAAGGGAGTTTTCTCTCTCCAAGATAGATAGAAGTTTGATTGCGCTTTTAATAAAGTATTTTCCTCACGAATTGCGATTGCTATCAGAATTAAAGAAGTTACTATCCAGAAAAAGGTTGGATTAGGGACATATGTCCCATAGCCAGGTTGAAGGAATGCTGTTAATCCATAAGTTGATATTAGAAAACCTAAATATTGAGGATGTCGTGAATATTTGTAGATCCAAAAATCAATTATTTCATGTCCTTTAAATTTTCCATAGAACCAATTAAAGACACTAAATATAAAAATACTCAATCCAATGAAAGTTAGGATGAACATAAGAACTATGAGTGTAAACCTCAGTAGGTTGGGTAATTCGTATAGTAGATAAAAAAAAGATATCACTCCATCTGGAATACCAAATAATTGAAGTAAATTGATCCAGAAACTCAGTATACCTTCTATAGATTGAATGACATATTCAGGTAATAAAATAATATCTCCTAGCATAAGAACTTGTGGATTATCATCAAGTAATATAATCCAAATTATACGTATGAGACCAATACCTGCAAAAGTAAACATTATAAAAGCAAAGTTTGCAAAAATAGGAAGATATAAAGAAATAGCCCCTAAAAATGAGAGTTTAAATCTTTTTATAATAAATCCTAGGATAATAAGCATGATTGAGAGAAAAAAAGCAAAATAACCAACAGGAGTTAATGTTTCTACAATAGCATTATAGTTTGGAACATATTCTGGGTGAGAAGGCCAAGGATCAGGATTATAAGATGATAGAACTTGATCACTAATTTCTACAAGCATAAATATCGCATTCATTAATCCTAGTGTAAAAATTATTGAAAAGATAATTGCAAGTACTAATTCTTTGCTAAATTTCAAAATTAAATCACTTTAATTGATTATTCTCATTCAGTAAGTTCCTTTTAACAGAAATTGTTTATATAATTTCTCTTAAATCATAAAGATTAGCCTCCTCATTGTTGATCATACTGGATTCAACTGATCTCGACATAGATCGTATTTGTACTACTGGTACTAATTATCCCTCTCTATATGCTTGGCAAACAGTTTTGATCTGGTATAAAAGTTTTAGCAACAAGTATTAGAGTGATATACGGGATCTTTATTATTTAAATGACGAAGTTTTAAAATTATATCCATATAGATTGGGAAAGAAATATATAAGGAGAATTAGAAGAATTGTACTCTTGGTTATGAATCGAAAGCATCGCAATAAATAGGAGTATATTTTTAATCCTCAATGATGTTTAAAGAAAAAAGTAGGGAATGCAGGTAAATCAAAAACCTCCTTCTTTTTCAAAAAAGGAGAATTTTATTTGCTAACTAAGAAACTAGTAATAACCTTTTTAATCATTATCTTTCTTTCAATCTTAGTGACAAAAACACAAACTGGTCATAATGATCAAGAAGGCCACCTTGATAGTGTAACAGCCGTCGATTGGCACCCAGATGGGATAAAACTTGCCTCTGGTTCTACTGATGAAACAGTGATAATCTGGGATGCTCTTGATTATTCAGTAATATCAAAAATAGATATGGAATCACCAATTCTGTCAGTAGATTGGAGTCCAGATGGATTGTATTTAGCCATTGGTTCTGAAGAGGGAGGTGTGGCTATTCTGGCTTTGGCGAGAAGTGAGACAATTTTGACATATCGTGGTAGTTTATATTCAGACGACTCTAATAATATGGTTTCTTCTGTAGCTTGGCATCCTGATGGTGATAAGCTCGCAATAGCTTTTTCTAAAGTTATTGAGATTATTAATGCTTCAACAGGGGACGTACTTCACGAAATAAATGGAACTTATTGGCATAATAGTGTAGAATGGAGTTCTGACGGACAAAAACTTGCCTATGAAAATAGAAACGGTGATGTTTCAATTTTTGATTTTTCTAATAATTCTGTAATTCAGACTTTTAGTCTTATGCCTTCTGTTAATGAAGTTACTTGGAGTCCAGATAATAAAAAGTTAGCAATCGCTACTCATCGTGTCATGGGTGATGTGATATATCCTGGTGGTTGTAGTGTATTTATCCAAAATATCACTAGTGGTACTTTATTATATCATTTACAAAGTTCTATGAGCGTACATTCAGTTTCATGGAACAAAGATGGGAATATGATAGCATTAGGGGGTGGAGACGAATATCGTGGTAAAGATGGGGATAATACCATAAAAATGTGGAATCTATCATCACTCAATGTAACATACACAAATGAGCCAAGTATGACTTTAGTTGGTCACAGTGGTGAAGTATTTTCCGTGAGATGGAGTCCTGACGGAGAAAGAATAGCTTCAGGGTCAGCTGATCATACTGTTAGAATCTGGAATGCTTCTGTTGGTTCTACTATTAATGTTTTTGGAATTGAAGTACCTCAGGAGACAAGACCTTACCCAGATGAGCTTGGTGGCTTTTATATACTCTTATTCTTCTTGGCGATATACGGAGGAGGATTAGGTATATGTCTATGTGGAGGTATATTTGTGGTTAAGAGTTTAATCGCTAGGGTCCGTCCCAGACAATATTATCCCTCAACAGTGTCACGATCCCTACAGGAAGCACACATGAAAAGCTCTATTTGTCCTTTTTGTGGAGTACAGACTGGCCAAGGGAAATTTTGTACTAATTGTGGAGCTAAACTTAAGTAATCAGTATTTAGATAAAGGATAAAATCTTTGAAAAGAGAAAAAGAATGAATCGATTCACACAGACAAGAGCCATATTCATTTGTATGATATGTGTAATCAATCTTACCTTTGTAATTATCGGTCTTATACTCGTACGAATAGATTATCTTCTAAGATAAGAAAGGAGGAAATTGTTCATCCAAAAAACACATATAATTCCGATGAACATTAAAATCCCTCAAAGGTGGGTTTACTATTTGAATAAGGTTACAGATCAACAACCATTAACTCCCGAAAAGGAGAGAATTACCTTAAATAGTATAAACACACTTCGTACAGGATTTTTCTATTTCAAGACCTATCCTCACTTGTTTTTAATTTGTTTAGTAGCTATTTGTATAGATTGGGTCTTAATATTATTTGGGTTGGTTCCAACATCAGTTTTCGATCTTTTCGCTTTTCTTTTGTGGAATTCGATTCCTGCACCGGTTGATAATTCTTCTACGATTCTCCTAGGAATCCCCATTCTTTGGTTAAATATTGTATTTACAATTATTTTTGGCACTTTCATTCATTGTTGGTATTACTCTTGCCTCAAACAAATCAGGAGAAATGGGGTAGAAACCTATCTTGTCAGTAGTCTTAACGATTCTCTCCGATTCCTACCTAGGGCAGTTGTAGCCGAAACAATTGCTATCGGAATCATCTTAATTGTTGGTATGAGTATATATTTTAGCAGTGCTTTAATAGGATGGGAAATTATAGCATCCATCTTTCCTCAATATGAAAGTACAGAGATGCCTATTAATCCTGCTGCAATAATGCTCTATGCTTTTCTTATTCCTGTAATTTTTGGTGTGTTCATCATCGGGTTATTTTTTTTTGTCCTTTTTACTTATGTAAGAATGTCGATTGTCTTTGACAATATCCCTGGATTTGGACTCAACCGATCCCAGAAATTCGCACGGAAATACTTAGCTACAACTACGGGATTAATCCTCCTCTTCATTGCGGTGCTTTATCTTATAATTGGAGGCTTCTTTAGAATGTTTAGTCCTAGTCTTCAGACTTTCACACCTCTTGTTATCTCTTTATTTTTTAGTGTTATATTTCGCTTAGTGGAAGCATATAAAGCAGTTGGCTTAGGTTGGGCATATGATGAATTTAAACACGAGATAAGTTAAGTAAAGTAGTTGATTGTATGAAGAGGAATCCCTAAGGGATAGAAATAAAACCACCATCCATTTTGCTGAATCTTTTTGATCTTATTTTAATTTCTTTGCTTTTCGTAATATTTCTCGGATTTGGCGTGTATTTTTCCCTTTCATCTTAGCAATTTCTTTTATTGTCATATTTTTCTTCATATAAGCCTTGATGACGCCCCTGTGACGAAAATTAAATGATTTGTAATAGACAAAACCCGCAATAGGAATTACAATTGCAGTAGCAACTCCAAGCACTAATCCTGGATCGATTTCATCAGTAAGTTCCCCATTTTCAACTGGATTATCCACTGTGATGGTGAATGTTTTAGAAAATTCATTTCCCGCCTCATCGACAACTTCAATGCTTACAAGATGTTCCCCATTAACTGCATCCTTGGTTTTCCAATTCCACACGTAACCACTCACAGTAGAAGTTGTTTCTTTCTTTAATAGTTGGTTGTCAATATAGAACGCAACATAGTCTATATCATTATCGTCATAAGGTACAACCCGAATTGATTTAATTCCTGAAACCGTACTATAATCAGTAATTCCGTGTATTTCAGCAGTGGGTGGAGTATCGTCTGTAATAAAGGAAAAACTATTATTTTGGTTATTGCTTGCATAATCTATTGCTTTGATATTTAGTTGATGTGATCCATCAGGAGTTGGCAAATCAAATGTTAAATCTGTTGTCAAAGTATAAGTGCCATCATCCCAGTAGTAATACCACTGATCTGTGTCGCTAGAGAATTCTATGGTAATGGTAGTATCATGTTGATAAACACCATTCTCATCAGGACTTTTCAGAGTGATTGAGGGGGGTGTTGTATCACATCTGACGATAAACACTTCTTTTAGAGATATTTGCTCAGTGACATCAAAATATGCGAGGATTGTAATATTATTTTCTCCCTCATCTAAGGAAACTGACCAACTATATGATGGCGAGGTTTTCTTCCCTTGAGATTGATCATTAAACCATAATTCCATTGAAAGAGCATTTGTTATAGACGGTTGCCAATTCCACTCTGTCTTATTTGTTAACCCACCTTTCAGATTTTGAATCTCATTTGGCCAAGTAACATAGGGATGTTCTTTCACGGTAACTATAACTGTATCACTTGAAAAGTGGCCTGCTTGGTCCCATATAATTATTGTATAGTTATATACTCCATGAGACAAGCCGTCAACGTTGATAGAGATCTGGGTATCACTTGTCCAATCCTCACTTTGAATTTCACCTGAATTCTTTTCAATAGAATAACGTTCTGGAATAGAATCGTTTGCAAACCATTTAATGGTGTTTCCTGTGTCTCCTTCATCATAAGTTATATCTTCAGGAGAATTTATGTTGGGTGGATTTGTATCAATGGCAGTAATGATTACATCGGTAGATACACCATCGCCTGCATACGCGTTAACCATAGGAAAATCACTTGATGTAGTAGAACCACAGATGTAAGCAGTATAATATTGATCAACAACGATTCCATAAGCTTCATCAGATCTACTCCCACTAATATACGTTGAATATCCTAAGTCATTTCCAAAAGCGTTTAATTTGCATACAAAAATATCATAATAAGAAGTACTCTGATCACCTGTGTTATTAAATGCATCTACAACTGGAAAAGTAGTCGAATATGTTTTTCCAGTAATATAAGCATTTCCTATGTCATCTAAAGCTATTGCTTCCCCATAATCTCGATGGTTTCCTGCTATATATGTTGAATATGCAAAATCATCGAAACTCGGATTCATTTTAAAAACAAACGCATCCTCATAACTAATATGACCATCAGGATCATATGCATTCTTAACTGGCCAATCGTTTCCGTCTGTATACCCAGTAACAAAAACATACCCATCTTCATCGATTGCAATTCCCTGACCTATTTCATTGTCCCCAAAGGTATCTGTCCCACTCACATATGTTGATTTCAATAATTCAGAAGAAAAACCATCAAAGCCAACTTTAGATACAAAAACATCGTAGTAAGTATCCCAACCATCTCCATTTCCATCATCATAAGTCCCCGAAGTTGTCAGAAAATCATTTGATTTTGTTTCACCTGTAATATAAGCATTTCCATCTGAATCGATAGCAATGGCGTTACCTCTATCGTCTTCACTCCCCCCTAGATAGCTTGAATAGATTAAATTAGTACCAGTTGGATTGAGTTTCAGTATGAAAGCATCTGTCCTTACATCGCTTGAATTTGTTCTTTCTTGAAATGCATTCAACATAGGAAAACTAGCATCAGTTGCGTCTGTCTCCCCAGTTACATAGGCATATCCACCTGCATCTACCGCAATAGCATATCCTTGTTCAAAGAAATTTTCGTTTCCCCCAATATACGTACAATAATCCAAGCTGTTTCCATTAGAACTTAATTTAAACACAAAGATATCTAATCCATTCCTTGTATCATCGTAAGAATTGACTTTAGGAAAATCATCTGAAAGAGTGTATCCAGTGACATACGCATTATGATTTGAATCAATAGCAATTGAATTACCAATTTCATTACTGGAACCACCAACATATGTTGAATAGATAAGTCCATTGCCAGTTGAATTCAATTTGGTGACGAAAACATCTGTCTGGCCATCATCTTGTTCAATATAATTCTTTGTTGGAAAATCAGTAGAAGATGTAGATCCTGTAATATAAATATTTCCCTCAGAATCACGTGCAATCGAATAAGCGGCGTCAGAATTATCTCCACTAATATAAGTCGAAAAAGCAAGCAATGTCGGGTCAATGATCAGTAACTTGGCTTTATCATAAGTAGATATTTTGAAACCATAAGTAGTTCGATCCAGTTTTTGAAAATCCCCATGGATTGGTCTTTTTCGGGATAAAGATTGATAACTGACTGGTACAGTATCAATAATGTTTATATTATTTGTAGAAGTTTTTAATCTAATGTTCATCCCGTTTGGACGTAAAGACAATGAAACTGGCCCAATCCATCGCAGTTTTATATCCTCAACGTTGCCTCCAGGATACACAAAGAACTCATACTTTAATTGGCCTTCGTGGATTATGTATTTCAAATCAATGTGATTGTATAGATTATAGAAAGCAATTTGTTTATAGTAAGAATAACTTCGCCATTGTGATGGATCGTCTCCGATGAGGAAATTAACAGATGCACTAGTTAGAATTTCAGCCACAGGATTAACAGGATTGCAATCAACAAACTCTATGCTAGCAGATGTGATAATAGACTCCTTATTCATCTGCTTTGGTAACAAAGATCTGTTATCTTCTTGGAAATACTTCTGTTTTGGCGACTTTACTTCTATTTTTACTTGTTTTCTCCCAAAAGCAACAAACATTCCAGAACTTTGGATATAGTAAGTTATTTCAGAGTTAGGTTCACCATGATATTCTAAGAATCCAGCTGAAAACCCTCCCAACGTTTCATCAATGACCTCATATAACTCGGTGTTTTCGATGAGTGGTTCCATATGGTATCCATTATCTGCTTGAAAACTATTAGTTTTAATGATAATGATTCTTGAAATCCATAAAAGCTGAAATAAAAGGATTAACATTGTCACATTCAAAACTATTTTCTTATCTATTGACGGAATAACCTGGGATGACATTTTCCTTCAACACCTTGGATGTGAATCTTGATTTATGGAAGTGGTTTGATTTTTGGGTCACTACATTAGAAAATAATAAATATCATCTGATAACGTATTTCAATTCTAAAACTTTACCTCTTGAAAATAATGGCCATTAGAGCGTAAGTATACAGAATAAGAGGAATTGTTTGATTCTCAATTTTGTCTTTATCATTGGTTGTCAATCAGGTAGTATGAATGAGACATGAAATGATTGTCTTGTTTGCGTAATCCAGCAGTAATAGTTAAAATAGAGCTATTGACCTAGAACAGTCTAAACATGAAATATTGTTCATCTCTTCTTCACCCCGCGATAATGATTCTTGATATTGGCTTGAAAATATGAATCATGGGAAGAAACAGACATCAGACCCTAATATTCGGATTTTTGAACATTAAGATACTGATATACCCTTAATACATTTTTTTTATAATTTTAGACCCTCTTTTCGCAACCAGTTTTAGTCAACTCTCTATAAATGGTTGCTTCATAGCTCTTCATTTTCTCTGCACGGAAAATATCGACTGGACTTGTTCCAATAGCTTCTTTTCTTCCTAATAGAATATCAACAACTGATTTTTGGGTGTTTATATCGGGTGAATAAGCATTGATGTAAGTATCAACCCAAGGAAGATCATATAGAACATATGGTGAACCAAATGATGTGATAATCATTCTTTCTCGATGAGTATTCATCATAAACCATAGTTTACGCATGAATGACCCACCTATTCGGATTCTCCCCAGTCCCCAGGTTGGTTTAAATACAATATTTACCAATATCAATTCATACTGATTTAATTTGTCAAAAAGAGGAAAAGTCTTTTCATCGAGTTCTGTTTTTCTTGTTATCTTATATCCTTCGTTTTTAAGTAGCTCGTCGAGCAAATCAACATTATTTTCTGGACTATTTCTAATGTGAAAGGATAGAAGTTTTGATCCTTTTTTAAGATTAAGTGGGATTAGGTTTTTATCATTTTTTACCATTGTTATTGCTTTTTCTGCTATTGATTGACTCATTTGTCTAAAGGAATTTAATTCATCTTTCCCAACTTTTTTAGGTTCAACATCTTTATGTAATCCTAATGTCTCCTTTAGAGAAAGAATTCTTCTTACTGCATCATCAATGCGTTCTATAGGGATTTTCTTTTCTTCAACAGCCTTTTTTAGAATAGTAAAATCTCTCTTCATCTCGGAAAACAATATCATGTCACATCCAGCATTAATCGTATCAACCAGGATCTCATCGATTGGTTTAAAACTTCTTAAACCAGCCATCTCAATTGCATCTGTGATTATTAGCCCATCAAACCCCATCTTATTACGTAACAAATCAGTGATAAGCGCTTTACTCACTTGTGCTGGGATATTTGGTTCATTATTAGTTTCAAATGCTGGAAGTGAAATATGACCGATCATTACAGACCACACTCCAAGATCTATTGCGGCTTGAAATGTTTTCCCACTAATCTTAAACCAATCATCCTGTGATAATGGATTAACAACGGTACAGATATGTGGATCCCGATCGTCCAAACCATCACCTGGAAAATGCTTAATGGTAGCACATAGGCCGTTTTCTTGCATGCCTCGAATTAATGAACAAGATAATCGACTAATTTTATCTGGATTATCACCAAGGCTACGGGTATTCGTTATGGGATTATTTGGGTTAACATTAACATCAACAACTGGTCCAAAGGCCCAATGAACTCCATAAGATCGTCCTTCGAGAGCACTAGATCGACCCATGCTATAAGCAAGTGTTTCATCATCAGTGGCGGATAAGGACATAAGATCAGGAAAAACTGTTGCCCCCTGAATCGTTCGACCTGGTCCGTTTTCCAAGTCTGATGAAATGATGACCGGGGTGTTAAAATGCTGTTGAAGAAAATCGATTGTTTTTGAGTAATTTTCAGCAGTACCAGGAAAAAGAAATACACCGCCAACATCAACACCTAATAGAAGCTCCTTAATTTCAGAAGGAGATGACGCAGGATTAATGTTAGGGTGAAGTAGTTGGCCAATTTTTTCTTCTAGTGATAATGAATTGAGTTTGTTTGTAACCCAATCAGAAAAAAGGTTTAATGGTTTAAAGTTCCTCAATTTTTCTTCCTCATCGTAATAGTTGGCAATTTTTAATTTATTTTTCCTTATAGCGAATCAAAGTAAGGATTAGAACTCAAATTCTTCTCTTAATAGTCCGAAATAGGTTTCTCCAAATATCGTTCCCTCTTCAAGTTTGACGGTATCGCGAAGAAAACCTTCTTTTTTGAATCCACATCTCTCAGCTATTCTTTTACTCTTTAAATGGTAAGGGGGATGTTCTCTCACTCGTACTCTAATGTTATGAGCATTCAGATGCTTAAAGATGAACTTAATCGATTCTATAGCAGCTTCAGTTACAAAGCCTAAGCCTTGATGGTTTTTTTCCACAAACCACCCTATTTCAAAATAAGGTAGATCCCAATTAATCGGTTGAATCCAGATATGACCTAAGTAAAGAACTGATTTCTTTTCCCAAAAACTCAAAACGAATAGTTTATGTGCAAACCAAGAATCAGATAACTCCCGTAACCAATGTTTGATTTTTGTTTCATCAGTAATTTGAGAAATATCTCCTAATAATTCTTTCAAATATTCTCTATTTCCATTATTTAACATACGTAAAAAATCAGAGCTATCTTGTTCTTTATAAGGACGTAAAATCAACCTTTCAGTTTCAAATTGAGACGGAATTTTTAAGCTATTATTATTCACCTAAAGTGACTCCATTAATGCTAATTATCCTCAAATCGATAAATATAATTAATGATTTTTATTAGCATTTTATCTCACTATTCTAAAAAAAAAACCTCATAATTATGGTCATTTTCCTTTTTCTCAAAAATTGCAGCTTTTTGACACTAGTTATTTAGTATCAGCTCCAAATCTTTAGGAAAATTTATTATTATCCAAATGAATTAATTTTTCATGTTGTCAGCAACTAACGCTGAAATAAAGACTTTATAATAATGATTTTTATTCCTAGTAACTCTTCTTAAAGGACATATTAATTTTTGTACAAATAATATTTATAGTTGGTAAATGACCTCATACAACTATGCGAAATGTAAGAATCTTTCTTTTCTGTATAATAATTCCGTTCGTAGCTCTACCTATTAATTCAATCTACAGCAGCACTAATACAGTCTATCCAATAGTTAAAGGCACATATTTCAAAACCACAAATATACGATCGTCTATTGATGAATATCCTGAAGGAGCGGATGAAATTAATAGAACACTTGAAGATCAGGATAGCTATGCCAAAAGTTATGATTTGACAAGATCAGATGCAATACAAGTGTATTTTATGATTGATAGATCGTCTATCGATTTAAGATTATTTTTTCATGATGAGGAATATGAAGTGACATTTGAAGGGCTTTCACCCCAATCATCAGCGTATAATAAGACATTTGCTTTTTCTCGAAGTGGAAGGGCCCAAGTTGCATTTTCTAATCCAGGGGTGACTGCTGGTGGCGATAATATTCACATAATAGGATATACTCGATTGATTACAAATGGAGCACAAGAAGCAGATCAAGTTATAACTGTACCTGATTATAAGCCTAGTATTGAAGGGTGGATAGTGGTGATTGTTGTTACAGTAATTGTTATTGGCCGTAAATACAATAACAGGCGTAGATAGCTCTAAACAACTCTTGTAGTTGTTTTCAGAATCTGATATTCTTGTGATTAATTGCTTTTGCAGAGACTCATCTAATATCAGCTTCTTTTTTATGTTCTAGTTCCAAAAATTACACCAATGACTTTTTTTCGAAGCAAAATATTTTAACAACTATAAACAATTTTTCGAATTTGGCTCCTTTCCTGTTTTCCCACACACAAACCACTGTTCATCCTGCGAAGTAATTTTAGCTACTAGGTGTAAATGGGGACATTCAAATTCATAGCTGTTTTTATAGATGTGTTCCATCGAGATTGGGGTACCTTGTATAAAGTACGGACATCTAATGGGACAGTCAAAGAGAAATTCTTTAATTACAAGACAGAAAAATAACGAAGCATTTTTTTTATCGACTACTTGGTTTTGACATTCACGTTGTGGGGTTGTTTTGGCCATGCGTTGTCCTCCTTAAACTCAGAGAGGGTTTAACATGGCACAGATTGCTCATCCATTACCCACTTGCACATACGCCTTAATGGTTCGATCGAATCCTGTGGAGTAGCAAAACTTGCTGCTGCAGCATACCCCAACGACACTATACGTTGAACTCCGTGACGGATTAAGTCATCACGGATTTGTTGTTTTAAATATTCGGGGTAAATGCCTACAGTTTGTGTATAGGCGTTCACTGATTTCACAGCAGTTGTCAAATCGTCAATGGGGACAAGATTCACCACACGCCCACACAGTTTCTGAGAAAAGTCCACTGGTTCATCAATCTGACTCACAATCACTGCTCCTTCGTTATGTTCTCCACCTATTACTCTGTAGAAGTCCTCATCTATCCTAAGTCCATCTATTTCAGCTTTCAGGTTTAAGTTAAAGGTTTTCGCAGGTGTTGACAAATATTGTGGGAGATTCACTAATGAATAGTATAAGTATGCCCCGAATTGGTTCAGGTTAGCAATTCCCTCATTATTAGTTCCTGATTGCACATAGATTACACGACTGTTCACACACGCCTCTTGATTATACGCCCCAATATCTAACGCAGCACGCTGTGCAGCAGTCCTTAGCGTTTCCTCGTTGCGAAAAGCTTCCGCTCCAATAATTGACATGCTTAGTTTCGGATCCAAGGTGATTAGGTCAATTCCTGGTTGGAGGTACTTAGTGATATGTTTCACCGAGGCGAATCCACCCCATGCAATGATCTTATCAATATTTTCGGGTTGATAGAACGCAGTTTCAAACTCTGTATCCCCTCCTTTGTAATACAGTACAGTTACGTGTTTTGTGATGGGATGGTTAGGTTCCATCTCAATCATGGTTTGAGCCAATGCGATTGCTGTCAGTGGATCGTTTGATGGCAATTTGATGATCGTATCACATCGTGTACAGCAACTTCGTGCCAAGGTGCCAGCAGCAACTAGGGGCACGTTTCCTGCTATAATGTGTGCAGTTCGAGCTCCAAATGCTCTGATCGAGACTGTTCGACCATCATTCAACTTAGTCGGAACCCAGTTTTCTAAGTAGTTGATCCCTATTCGCTTCTCTAACATCTCACGAAGAAACCCCTTGGACAAAAACATGGGTAATGCCTGATAAGTGGTAAGCAACACGCTTTTTGTCAAGCCCGAAGCCTCACAATTAAGCAGAAAGGCTTCTTGAAGAAATCTATTCTCCTTGAGAACCATTCGTTGTCCCAGGTCATCCATGAATTCTAGGATTTCTTCAATACTCAAATCATACAGATCTTTTAATCTGGAGGGATTTTTCAACACGATTTTTGACAGAAACTTTTGTGGATCAGGGATCACAAACCTCGCTGACCCATATCGTCCTCCAAAAGTGAGTGTATAATCATCAATAATTGTTCCTCGTGTGATGATAGGGACTTGATATTCTAGTAGTTCTACCGTAGTTTTTGGTTTTCCATTTAATAATTGCATTAATAAGTCACCATTAATTCAAGATGGAAAAAAAGTGAGAAGGATGAGCTCTAAACCTCCTCATCGCCTTCAAGGAGGAAATCTAATAAATTGTCGTGCGCTTCATGGACACCAGCACAGCTGATCTTATCATCACCCCCTTTTTCCTCGCTATAACGGATGATATTGTTTTCTAGCCAGGGTCCTTTCAAACCACACTTACAGGTGTCCCAATGGATCGTTACTTTATCTCCAGTGATGAATCCACCCCAATATGTCTCGGTGAGGAGATCATAGAATGCGAAACGCCCTGTACGTATCCCTTCTCGGGGGTATGCTTCTCCTGTGTCTGGATTCAGGACAAATGGGACATGAAATGGAGGAATATGGTACCCATTGTATTCACACAATGCTGCACCTCCACCTGTAGTCTCTGTCATCCCATATGCATCACGTATCTGTTTGAATCCCCAGAACTCACAGGTCTTTTCATACCACCCTTCAGGGTAGACTGCGCCTTTCATCCCCCCGCCAGTAAGTATTGCGGAGGTTGGGGCAAAAACGTTCTTGATCCCTTTCTTGATCCCTTGCAGTGCGGGTTCTACCAGCATATTCCATGTCCCGAGCAAGAAGATCTGTCGCCCCCCATATTCTGTAGTTATTCGGTGGAAGAAATTTTCCATTGCTTTCGGTTGCGCTTTCTTCATGCGGATCAGTTCACCCTTGTTCCACGTCATCGCTTTGATCAACTGAAGTTTGCCTAGTTCCCCTTTTGCTTTCGCTGCTTTCAATCTCCCAGCTAATGAGAGGAAATCTGCACTCATGGGGAAGTCATACGCCGTGACAAAGTTGTCTTCGCCACCTGCTATGATTGGCCCTATTAATGAGCAGACCCGTTGAGCGAGTTGTCTACCCCCTCGAAAGACAGGTGCTATGAATGGCATCTTCGTTTCATGGAAATTTATTCCATTCTGGAGTTCTAACATCATGAAGAACCCATTAACGTAGTTCGTCATCTCACTCTGACTTCGGGGTAGGAATGACAGTTTTCCCGAGGTTCCCGATGAATGTACTACCAATAAATCCGTTTTTGCTTCCACTTGGTCTAACCAGTCATCTATGCTTTTCGCTTGGATGTTATAGCATCCTGACAGGTCATGTGTCGTGAACTTGTCTAACCATTTAGTTAACAATCCATACCGTTTTTTCTCAATCAGACTCAACGGATACGACTTATATGCTGTGTGTTGGAACAACACTGGTACCACGTCATCCAAGCTCTCAATCCTACTGATGTTTTGTTCTTCCGCTAGTTTCTCTAACGCTTTCACTCGCGGTCGGAAGTACTCAAACGCGCGTCTGACCCATTTCAGTTGTAATTCGTTAAGGTTCTCGCCATCTATTGAATATAGATCCGTAGGTACGTTTTTGGTTCTATCGACCCATTCTCTTGGATATCCAGATAGCTTGCCAAAGGCTTCTATTTGTCCCTCCAATGTCTTCGTTGATGAAATTGTCATATAGTAACACTTCCATCAAGTATCTGGATTAGATTCTTAAATATTCAAAATCAATCTATTTTTCGTTTCCAAATAAAATGATATGAATGATATAATTTATATAATCAAAATCAACAATATGTTATCTCCAAATAATATAAATTATAGGGAAGGATTATTTATATACTCGAAATCTCAATATTTCTTATTTAGCTAATTAGAAAATTGTGCCTCCCGTTTGCAAGTAATTTTATATTTCGAAAATAAAAAGGACTGATTTTTGTTAATTGTGAAACGAGGTTGATCAGAAAAGACCTCCTTCTTAAGAATGATCTGCGAAGACTGGATGAGGTTTTTGATTGTATGTATGAAGAAGTTCGACTTAAAAGAGGTACGCGTTCGTGAAATGATGAAAAAAAAAAAGGTAAGAAAAGGAGGAAAATGTGCTTATTTTGGCCTTCGTCTTCTTCTTGGGGTAAAAACTGCTACAAGTACTGCTAAAAAGAGAATAGTGTGAATCCAACCTGGTGTGGGTGTTAAGTCATCTGATTTAGCCGTGGACTCAGATGTTTCAGAGGTTGGTTCAGTAGTTGTAGTAGTGGTGGCTTCTGTCGTTGTAGTAGTAATGTCGTTCTGAATAGTAAAAGTAGTATCAGATATATCCTGTGTTTCTAATCCTTCTGAACAGTTTGCCACAACCTTGATCAGATAATTTGCGCCGTCACTGTATTTAGGGAGGGTTGTGTCCCAGGCATAACTTGTACTAGGTTGATTTCCTGCATATAGATCCCAAGTAGTTCCGCTATCATCAGAGATATAGAGCCAGTACTTGACTTCATGGCCAAGAGAATCAGTGGCTTCAGTCCATTGAACTGTCACGGTACCACTAACAGTTTCCCCACCATTGGGGTATATGACGGTCGGTTCTGAAAGAGTATGTAATTTAACTGTAAAAGTGGTATCAGAGGTGTCAGCCATCCACAAGCCCTCAGAACAGTTGGCAATCACTTTCACTAAGTAATTTGATCCATCTGCTAAATCGTTAATATTCCAACCCCATACATCTCCTGTTATGTCTTTTTCAATTTCAATCCATTTTATTCCTCCATCTGGGGAATAGGAGAGTGCATAGGTCACATCATGTCCTAAAGAATCCACTACAGGAGTCCAATGGATATCAACAATTAAACCATATTCTGTTACCACCCCATTAACCGTTTCTCCACCATTGGGATAAATAACGGTTGGATTTGTCAATACGTGATATGGGTTAGGAGTTGTAAGAGGATGGGAATCCTGATTATCTGTTTCACCATCAATATCATAGGGTATATCCACAATACCCTCAGGTGGTTCGCTATCTGGAGTTGTCCAATCATTGTAATAATTGTAATCAAAAATATTCCCCGTTCCATTATCATACACTTGAGAGCCACTTGGATAATTATCTAGAAAATCGTTATTTTTAACAATATTATTCTCTGTAGAAGCTTTGAAATAAAGACCATAATCAGTATTATTGTAAATGATGTTATTAGAAATAGTGTTCAACACTGAAGGACCTGATAAAGGAATACCTATATATGGATCAACAACAATACCGTACTCACTGTTATTATAGATAGTATTTTCTGTGAAGGTACTGTTTACAGATGCCCATACTATCATTCCCGAATAATAACTGTCATAGAAAGAATTTCCTTGAATTGTATTGTTCTGAAGAGTACCATCATAGGGAGTATACAACCCCTGGCCTATATAAGTAAGGCCCGCACCAGAGTTATTATAAGCCTCATTAGATATTACTTTTGTGTTTGTAGCTTCGTTTAGAACTATACCAGAATATGTATTATTATAGATCTTATTATTTATTATTGTATTGTTATTTCCTACAAGATAAATCCCAAAATTGCCATCAACACTATTTCTAATGATGTTTTCTTTAGAAGTACAGTTATCTCCTGTGACTGTCAACGCTGAACCATTATTTTCATCTACAATATTATAAGAGAATATGTTATTGTCCCCAGAAAAAGCTATTCCATCATAAGTGTTATTAAACAAATTATTAGAAGAAATAACTGAATTGTTAGACCAATCTCCCCAAATAGCTCTTACATCACTATCATTGATTTTATTATAAGTTACAACAATGTTATCCGAGTAGCTAATCTGAATTCCAGGACCACCACTTTTAATGATGGAGTTGTTTTCAATTATACAGTTATATGATTGACTTAAAGAAATTCCGTTATCAAAATCACTAGGGAGGGATATTAATTCTCCATTATTGATAATCGAATTGTTGACAATTTCACTGTCATTGAAAGATTCAAGGAAAATCCCATCGTCTCCATTGTTAATAATCTCATTATACCAGATTTTGCTTTGGTTTGTGGCGGTAATTTCAAAACCATTCTCAACATTTGCAGTGATATTATTGTACGTACTAGTCACATTGACTGATCGAGTGATATACACACCATGGTCTTCGTTTTCATAGATGGTATTATTGATCAGAGCAATATTTGAGGAATCTAGAATTCTACAGCCATGATGTGTATTGTTATAAATGCGATTCTTTTCTAAGGTACAAAATTCTGAATTCTCTTCGATATCTATTCCTTGGTCACTATTATTATAAATCGTGTTATTAAAAATGACTCCATTTGTAACATTATGAAGCAAAATCCCTGTGTATCCTCCATGAATTACTGAGTTATTTATGACAAAATAGACATCTGAATTTGATATACTGATTACAACCTGAGTATGCGTAAGATCCTCAAAGTCTCTGTTTTCTATGCGGTAAGGATCAGTAGAGGTACCCGATCCTGGGAAAATACCTTTAAATGCAGTATTTCCATCAAGACTTATTGGTGTGTCTTGAACTCTCAGCACTGAGGCCTTAGCTTTGTTCCCTAAGAACGTCAGATTGCTGTTTAATTGGAGAAATAGAATACCTACTGTGGTAAACATGAATATACAGATTAAAAAACTTAGATTAGTCAATTTTATCTTTTTCAAATCTTCCACCATCGCAATTCGGTCATCTATGGCAATATTTTTTTGGTAGACTACTTACAATATTTAAACCTTTATATTGAAGCTATTCGTGTAATTACAAGCAAAGATTGAAAATCAAAGAAATTCATTTATTCATTAGAATTCCTATTGAGATAATTCTTATTAAACCTACTTTCTGAACAAAAGAAAAAGCGAACGAGTTATTCACAAATTTAATCTATTCAAACATTCTCTAAACAGAAGAAAAGAGAGGAAGATGGATAATTTTTGGTAAGGTATTTTGTCTTTTTCCAATAAACCCCTTGTATTTCAGTTCACTCTATTTTTTTCAGCATCTGCTTCAGATTGGAAGTATATTCCCTGAAAGCTTCCGCCCCTTTAGGAGTTATCGTGACAACATTTAGTGGCCGCCATGAAAATTTCTTTCGCATGATGACATAACCTACTCTTGCTAGCTTTTTGATATGATGATCTAAATTACCAGGGGTGAGCTTTAACAGCCGTTGGAGTTCAGTAAATCCAACTGTCTTGTTAAGGTATATTAAAAACATAATTGTGAAACGAGGTTGATCAGAAAAGACCTCTTTCTTAAGAATGATCTGCGAAGACTGGATGACTTTACTTGCCATCCCCTTGTCATCAGTCATTATTCATTCCCACTAAGGATGTCCGTTGCAATTGTAAACGAATAAAAACCACCGATTAGAAAACTAACGGAGTATATGATCACGGTTGCTATTCTTGCTAGCTCAACGTCAGTCAGTACCAGTGCTGCTAAGGGTATTGAAGAAATTAATAATAATACTCCCACTATAATAAGCTCGGGGAAGGTATCATGATATTTCTTTAGAATTAAAAATGAAATGAGGATAGCAAATCCAGCAGCCCAGACTATTGAGATCACTGATAACGGTTCTGGGATAAAACTAGCAAGAAGGAATGATAGGAACCATATAAATGCAATTAATATTCCGTGTAGACTACTTTCTTTTGGGGATTCAGCAGTCTGACCTTCTCTAGTTTTTAGTATTCTTGATGCTGAAATGAAGTTATAAATAGTAAATCCTATTGCAATCAGGATTAGTAAAGCTGAAGTTAATAGTGTAAATGAATCGACACTAATTTCAAGAAGAACAGATAATGCTTGACGATTGAAATATAATACTAATCCTATTGGTGTCACAATTCCCCATATAATCAGTGTTTTACCCCATGCTTTCCGTGCTAGATAATTTGAATACCTTTCAATGATGAGAAGTGCCTCATTAACCTTTTGAATCTCTTCCATGAATAACCACAATTCAATAGTTCTTTCTTTATCATTTAAGCGTTTAGCTTTTTCTGTATCACAGAACTTATTTCTGTAACGCAGAAATTACTACTATTTTATATTAATTGCTTCATTTTTCTATCCAGAATTATAGGAAATGTAAAAATGATGAAAGCATTAAGAATATGTGATTTACATAAAAGTTACGGTGATACAGAAGTTCTGAAAGGAGTATCATTAAATGTTGATCAAGGGGAAATGTATGCCCTCATGGGACCAAATGGGTCTGGAAAAACGACATTGACATCTATTATTGCTTGCACCAATGAAGCTACAAGCGGTGTTGTGGAAGTTTTTGGATTAGATAGCCTTAAGGATACAAAAAAAGTCAAAGAAGTCATCGGTTATGTTCCGCAAGAAAAATTCTCCAGTCCACTGATGACTGGGGAAGAGAATTTACTCTATTTTATTAGACTTCAGGGAGTGTCTAAACAAGAAGCTCAGAAGATAAGTAAAGAATTATTACAGAGAATGGATTTGACTAGAGACGCTAATAAGAGAGTTTCTCAATATAGCGGCGGCATGAGAAAAAAACTAGAAGTAGCAACTGCCCTCCTACCTGGGGTCAGACTTTTGATCTTAGATGAACCAACAACAGGCCTCGATCCTTCTACTCGAAAGAAATTTCTATTAAAAATACAAGAGATTAGAAACGAAGGAGTAACCGTTTTTTTTGTCACCCATATAGGAGAAGATGCAGAAATAGCATCCAAAGCAGGACTTATCGATAAAGGTCTATTGATAATCGAAGAAAAGCCAGAGATTTTACGAAAGAAAACTGGATTATTCCATATCATAAGCCTAGAAACATCAACAAAGAATGAATTAGTTTATAAGACCCTTGAAAACACTATTAATAACGGTAAGTTAGTAGAAACAAATAAAGGGTACAAGTTTTATTGTAAAGAACCCGAAGAAATCATAGAGGTTATGATTAGAAATCTGGGGCATATTGGGTGTAAGACTACGCGTATTGAGACAACAGTTCCTTCTTTAGAAGACGTATTTTTCAAGCTCACAGAAAAGAAACTGAGGTGATACCAAGATGAACTCAATATTAGTAAGCATGAATAGAACTCTTAAAGAATATACAAGAAATCGGATGATAATAGTCTCTACTTTAGGTGTACCATTATTTTTCTTATTATTGATACCTATTACAATAATTGATATTCCTGACTTATTTATGCCTCAATTAAAAGGGTTTGTAACTGTTACAATGATTACTTTATTGATACTGAGTGCCACTCAAGCAAATCTGGCTGGTTTTATAGCAGCTGATAGAGAAAGGGGATTATATAGTAAAATTTTGTCAATGCCAGTCGTATTATGGAAAGAATGTTCTGGGAGAATATTGGCTGTATGGATTTTCTCATTTATATCTATGGTTTTTATAGTAATATGTGGCTTAATTTACGGAGCTAAATTCGAGTTCGAAATAACCGAATTAATGATGAGTTTAGGATTTCTACTACTTATAGGGCTGGCTGGAGTAGGTACTGGTTTAATTATTGCCTCTTTCGTTAAGAATGAATCTGTGGCAACCCATATGGGAGTTGCTTTGACGCTGGTTATATTTTTTCTTGGTGGGATGGCTATTCCTTTTTCAGACCTTCCAAACTTCATTCAATTATTCGCTCAAGTTCATCCTGTGTCTTCAGCAACGGCCTCAATTGTCTACCTTCTCATAGATGAAAATCTTGCTGGATATAATCCATTAAATATAGGTCAAATAATACTCACCTCCTTATTATCAATATCATTATTCTTCATTGGAATAATTCTCTACTCTAATCACTCATACAAAAAAAACTTTTAGTAAAGTTCCCTATAAACACAGATAAGAAAACATAGATAACCTAAATTGCCAAATATAGAAGTAAGATTTTCTCAAGTAATTAAACCAGGCATAACACCACTTTTTATTATGAAAAATTTACTCTCAATGGTGTTTGGTGTAAAAAGGAATATATTTTGGATCAGCTCTGGAGGATTTTCAGCTAACTCGAGATAAAGAGGAAGTTCTCAAAGATTTCCAGATAATTATGAATACAGAGAAGCTTCCAATTGAATTACTCACTGAGCTTGCGAACAGATTTCTGATTGAAAATGCAAAGAAGGCATAAGGATGAAATTGATATCTTTAGAGAATTATAATTTTTTACGAAAAGTTTATATAACATGATAATTTTTGCAAAATGTAAGTTTTCTATTCTTGAGGATATAATTATGAAACGAGCTATACTTGTCCTTTTAGGATTAATATTGTTTTTCTTGAGCGTTGGGAGTGTCAATCCATATCCAGGGAAATTAAAGTCACTACACCAAGTAGATTTCAGTTTAATAGATTCATCCTTAAGAGAAGACCAACAAGGGATTTACAGATTCACTGCAACAGTCCAAAACACTGGTGATCCTGCAACAACAGGCACAGTTCCAATCCCATGGGAAAAACATGCATATGGATTATCACTTGATAACGGTATGGGGTCTTTAGATGAAGGTATCGCGGATTATGACATTAACGGTGATGGTGACAAAGATGATACATTTTCTGTCGAGTGGAATAATACTATCCGTCCATGGGATGCGGAAATTGACGGTGTTTACGTTTACGCGTTCTGTGATCACTCTGTAAATCGTGGATTTAATAGAACATATTCTATTGATGGCGAGACAAAGTTATTCCAAATTGGTAGTAAGACTCATTCTCTCTATTATGCTTGCAATGACGATGCATATTTTGGATTCGATGCTTTTGTTTTAAATCATCCCAGTCCTAACTTTGAATTTTTGGTGGTCTCTAATGTAAGCGTTATGGACATAGAAATTAATGGAGAAGAAGTTGAAGTAGACTACACTAGCATTCTTGTAGAGGTGGGAGTAGATGGGATTCTACGTGTTTATACAGGTCTTATCATTCCTAACCAAGCAGCAATCGAAACAGATGAACAGATCGAGTTTTCTTGTACGATAATTGCACATGACACCAAAACTTGTGATGTATTTCTCTTGACAAACTGGTCACCAAATAATAATAATAGATACCGCTGGATTCCTTTTCACCAACCAGACGTATCCTTGGAGGCGATCAATCGGCCTTATTTCATCCCTGTTGATTCTGATATTACATCACTTGACACAGATAAGAAACAATTAACTTCAACTATAAAAAACATTGGTGCTCCAGCAACAACGGTTGCAAAAGTTCCAGTCATCTGGGAAAATCTCTATTACGAATTTTCATTAGACAACGGTAAAGGAACTCTTGACGAGAGCATTACGGACTACGATATCAATGGTGATGGTGATAAGGAGGATACATTTGATGTTAGTCATGAGGCTAGTGCAAACCGTCCACTAGACGCCATCATTAACGGTGTTCACGTTCATTCAATCCTTGATCAACCTCAATCTCCATGGTATAATCTAACCTTTTTTATTGATGGGAAATCTAAACTCTTCCAACTTGGTAGTGAAACACATGCTCTCTATATGGTGAATAATGAAATTGCTGCGTTCGGTCTAGGTACAGTTCTTCGAAATCACCCAAGTCCGAGCTTCCGACTTGCTTATGAGGCTCAAAATATTGATGCATCTGATTTCAAAATAAATGGAGAGACTGTTAATGTAGACTATGAGGAAACTTTCGAATATGACGTTTATTATGAAGAGAATAGACGGAATTTCACAGTTTGCATTATACCAGATCAGGCATCTAAAATCAGTTCAAATGAAATAATCACATTTTCCTGTACTTTCACCGCAAGCAAGACTGTAACTACTGAAATACTACTTAGAATGGACTGGTCACCTGATAATAACATAAGATATCGATCGAGCGTGCTGTTTTGGCAACCAGATGTGGAATTTGAGGTACAAACATCCAGTACAACTTCCTCAACTAGCTCTGAAACCTCTACAACAACTTCTGAATCAGCGCCCACAATTCCAGGATTTTCATTCCTAACCACACTGCTAATAGTAGTACCAGTGTTGATCTACAAACAGAAGAGGAAAAAGAATTGATTTTTTCCTCCCTCTTCTCTATTTTTTCTCCTAATGATTAATTTGAAGATAAATGATATTTTCTAAAACCTAGTTTCATTTCCAAGTAAGTATCCGAAGTGCCAAAGATTTGTCCACAGCGTAATTTCAGTAATCTTAGTACAAGTAGTCATTGTTCTAATTGTGGATTCCTATTCCAACATTCCGTGGAAGAAAAAAGAAAAGATGATCCTATACATTAAATTCAGCTGAGAAAGGGGAAGTGATTATTGATAACCTCTTTTTGTAGTTTATTTTAATTACGGAGTTTATCTAATGTTTCTTTTGCATGAGGAATGCTGAATTGCTTCCATAAGGTTTCTAATTTATCTGTATAGGGATAATCACTGCAGTCAGCACAAGTGGTTAGTCCTTTCTCAATACCACAATTTCGTACAGCACATTGTGTGCAATAAACGAAGGTGTTCTCACGAGCATGGCACCCATCACAGTTAATTTGATCCGCTGTAACCACAAATCCTCCTCCTGACCACTCTTTTGCTGTTTTTTCCCTGAGTGCTTGATCATCCGTCTGTTTCGCAATGAACGCGGGACACTGTTCGCAATTTAATCCACAATAAGCAATCATTTCTGTCATTAACAAACCTCTTTCAATTTCTTTGATAATATGATTTTAGGGTATTTAAATTTATGATTATTGGCAAGATGAATAGTTTTTCAGATCAATGTTCTAATTGAGGTACAGAAGCTTCAAATAAGAAAAAATCACCTTGAATCCAGATAATAATGGTTTCTCAGATACCATCAGAAAGATTGTTAGATTATCTTGAGTATCTCAAGGGGATTAAGTATTTACGGTATATTCTTGTTAATATTTCATTCAATAAATCAGGATATGTCAAGTCTTCTGCTAATCAATTTCATTAATAATTGTGAGTATTTAATAGTCAGTCAGTAATCATACTATGTAGAAGGGTTCCACACATATGTTTCGAAACTGTGTTTTTTTGCTTGGAGGAAAAGTGGGGTATTGTCTTAAATTCAAAGATTGGATAAAAGCATGTCCTCCCAAGTGTGGAGAATATATTCAAGGGGAAGTTGGAGATTTTGATGAAGTTGAACGGAAAAACTACAATATAGAATGTCTTCACTTTACCAGGGATGTGGAAAAGAGATCAGCTTACTTTTGTACATTACTGATACAAGAAGAACCTTTTTGTGATGCGTGTCAGTTTCCTATTTATAAAGAAGTTCCAGTTAAAGGTAATCATATCAGGAATCCCTAGTTACAAACCTATATCGTACGAATGTCTCATCTTACTCTTTTTCAAGCGAAAAACTCTGATAAAAGCTTAGCCTCTCAGAAAGGCACTTTCGGGGCTCGATATCGAAATTAGAGAATCAATATCTTCTTGAGCGATCATTCGCGTATCAGCTTCTCTACTCACAAGAGTTTTCCAATAATTAGACGTTATCGATGTTTTTAAGGTTTCTCGGGCCTCTTCTTGAAGTTGTTGTTCATTTAACAATATACTTTTTAGGAAGAAATAACGATCCATTTGTTCAGTAATTTTATTAGGAGGAGAATTGATTATCTTCTCAATTGTCGTAAATAATGCTTTTTCAGCATCTCTTTTGATCCAGCGTGTCTTTTGATGTTGAGTATGTTTTTTTAGTTCAACATTTGTGAATTGAATGGCAGACATATTATTTGGTTTAAAATCTAATGAATAAGTAATTGTCCTCGTTGCGCCACTAAACCATATGCGGAGTTCATTAAAGCGAACACCATCAGAAAGTATGATTTGAAGGGGAACATCGTCTAATTGTGGAGGAATAGCTGAAACTCGAACTTCTACTGGAAATTTACCTTTTTTCTTACGTTCTACCGAAAAATCGTAATGGAACTCTGGTTGCTGTGATGTTTGCTCGAGTAACCAGTACTCATAAAAATTTCGTACCTGCATAAAATATTCTTGAATCCAAGTATCACTAATGTCTTTAGGGTGCAAAGCATGTTCATACCATAACTGACTGGAAAAAAGCTTAGTATATGTTTGCCACAACTTCTTGCGAGGATCCTCACGTATGGCTATAAGGAAACTTGGACATGCTCTAAGATCTTTAACTGCGTTGTTACTTTGCCACCTAGTTCGCCAAAGGAAGGGAAATAATATTGGAATTATAACAAATTTGGTGAGATGTTTTAGAAACCTCTTTTCCTGTAACATTGCTGCGACATTGTTCCAGAGGCTTACTGGGCCATCCTCTAAAACAACTGCTTTGATAGGGGAATTCTTTACAAGCTGACAAGCGAGAATTGTACCAGTAGCGTTACTCCAAATCCCGACGCTTCGTTTATTAATTTCAGATCGGGTGATAAAATATTCATAAGCCTCCTCAATTACTCCTTGATACTCTTTTGGACATACACTTCTTTTTTGAAATACTAATTCATGTCTTTCATCCAAATCCCAGTGATAAAGAGGAAGTAAGATGTTAAATCCAATTGTATGCAAAATATTGGCAACTTTGAGACTATTTTTCTGATCTTCTTTTTGAAACCAATTTGGGATCATTAAAATGCCTGCAGTAGAAGCGATTTTGCTGGGAAAGTACAATGCAGTTAATGGTCTTTCTTTTGTTGGAATTTCAACAAATTCTACAGATAATCCGAGATCAGGAGTAATTAGAGAAGAATCGTCCTCACTTGTGATATCCCTTGCCATCAACCAAAATATTAAGCATGGCACAATTTCCATTCGTCGCATTATAACGATTGTTAGAATAATAAGCAAAAAAAGAATCAATAAGAGTTCATTTATCATAACGCAGTTTCACTTCCTAACTTCAGAGGATGTTCCTCTCAATTTTATTTTCTTAAAGCTAACTTAATTTCACCTCGTATGTTTTATTTAGAGTTCTATCAATTATGTAAAATATTCCTATCCTCATGATGAGGCAATATCTATTTCATTAATAAGCCGTTTTTCAACACTTTTCATCATTTTAATAAGGCTAGCTAGAAATTCAAAGTGTTCTATAAGTTTATTATTTAATTCCTGTAAAATCTGACCATTTTTAAGTTTAAATTCTCTAATAAGCATGAGTTTGTGTTTTTTTTGATTAAAAGGACTCTCATGTTTGAGTTGGTATTCACGTTTCATCGCATTCTTGCGTGATGAATACTTTTCCAAATAAACAAGTTCTATTGGCTGTCGTCGGGTAAGTCGTGCCCCTTTGGTGGTAGTCAATCCACAATGTTGTACTATTCGCGTCGTTATGCGACCTGTAGAGCCAGTATAAATTTTTCGATTGAACCCATGAGATTGATCTCCAACGAAGAGCATATAGACCCAGAAAGGCATAGATTTCACTTCTATTTTCGAGTATTTCTTTTAGTAAATAATCTAGCAAGTAACTTAAATGTCTCTTTCTTCTTGGAAGGACAGATGACAATGGCGTCAGAAGAAGAAGTAACAGATTCCTTAGAACCCTCATCAAATTTTTTATGCTATATAAAGAAAGTTTGGGCAATTATTGTCCAATTTCGATTTATTGTAGTGATAGGTTTACTCGCATTCTGGGTCAAGGTGGCCTTTATTCACAGCACCGATATGTGGGATGAAGGGTGGTTTACTGCCATTGCAAGTCGAATGGCTGATGGGTTATCCGACCCATTCTTACCCATGTATTATACTGGAAATAATAATGAATTATTATTTTTTGATAAGCCTCCTGTTGCTTTTTGGGGCGGAGCATTGCTCATGATCATATTTGGTAGAACTACGTTCGCTGCCAAGGGTATTGTTATTTTAGGTGGCGCAGGATTAGCGTTGATAATTTATTTTCTCTATAGTCATCAATTGGAGAATAAAAGTGCAGCTATTGTTGCTGGTTTACTTGTTGCTTTAGCTCATTTTCTCACATTTTATTCGAGAACTGCGTATATCGACTCCTTTGTAGTTTTTATGGCTGCTTTAGTGATGTTGTTAGGAATAAGAGCTATTGATGCAATTTTTATTGAAAATAATCTCCTTAAAGGGTATTTATTGCTTTTTCTTACAATTGTAGTAAATATCTTGAATATTTTAACGAAAGCTTGGCAAGGTATTCTTACCTATCCCGCAATTGTTGTATATTTACTATTTCGATACCTCGAGCGTCATATTAATGTTGATGATTTACGTGCTATCTGGCAAGAGATTTCTGAACGGTTTACTATTTCTCGCAAGGATATGGAACCTTATTTGTTAATTCAGTCTGAATATGTTGAAAACGGAATCCCCTTTCCTTTTATTGTTGCTATTGTTGTTAGTGTTAGTTCATTCTTTGGGGCGTTTCTCACTGACCAATTAGTTGTCTCTAGTATAATTTTAGCTTTAGGAGCGGCCGTCGGCTTTTACATTGTATTTTTTCGATCTTGTGTGAAACAAAAAAGTCAATTACAATCGGAAGGTTTGATTACAGGTGTGGTTGCTGGGTATATTGCTGGGTTTATAGGAGCCTTATTTATCAGAATTTTTTACGACAGATTGGAGGAATCTTTTATTATTTTTGCAGATGCTTTAGGGAGTGAGGATATCTTTTCAATTGATCTTTTGATTCAGTTAATTCCTATTGAGTTTATCTCTGAACCCCTCTCTGAATTCTTTTCAAATGAAATGCTGGCTCTACTTTTACTCGAAATGGTCGCTTCAATTTTCGGACTCATTCTAACCTTTGGAACGGTCTTTTTTCTTTCTGGAATTCTCTTAGACCTGTTTAATCGTAAGTCAAAATTCCTAAGGGTGATTTATGAAGGAATAGATTTACTTCCGCTGGTAATTCTTGGTGGAGGATTAGGAGTATGGTTTGTCGGACTTCTCATTATGGGGCGGGATGGTGTGGATGCCTCTTTAATAACCCTTTTTGGTGCTATTATTACTGTAATACTAACTCCTTTAGTGATTGCTTATCCAAAAATTAAGAATATCTTCATAGAGCATTTCAAACTAAATGCTCATTTAAGATCGCCTAAAGAATTGTCTACTTTCTCAAATCATCTTTTATTTCTAGTAATTGCTATCCTTCTCATCATTTTTAGTTTTTGGCCTTTTGTTGCTTGGGTTCAATATTTAGATACGAATATCGCTAATGGAACTTTTCCCTGGGTTGTTCGCACCCCAGGAGAATTGTATTCAGATCCAAAGAGGCCTAATCCTGTAACTTACACTTTTCTCTTCTTCGAGTATTACATTGGTTGGAGGTTTACTCATGCCACCAAATCAGGTGATTTACCCAAAAGTGTTGGTAGTGCTATCAACGATTATGCCTTAGTAGTTATGCTACCATTCTTTATTATAGGTATTGTTGCATTTTTCTTTTCAAGTAAACGCAATCCTGCTCTTGGTTCTGCACTTCTAGCCTGGTTGATTACTATTCCTTTTGTATTCTTCCCAGCTCAATTCCAGCTCAATTATTATTATATTCCACTAGCCATTCCATATCTTGCTATCGCTGCAAAAGGATTTGAATTTATTTATTCTAATGACCAATGGAGAATGACTGTGGTTGACAATGTAGAACGATTATTAGCAGGATTTATATTTTACATTACCTTTGCTTTTGAATATCTAATTACCCCTGTTTCGGATTTAGTAAACATTCCTTTTGCTTTTTTAGCAGGAACAGAGCTATCTGTTCTTATAGACCAAGTTATTGCATTAGATCTAGGATTTCTTCTCTTTATTAGTGCTATTTATCTCATCCCCTTTACATTCATAACATTCCGATACTTAAAGACCTTCCCTGGCATTATAGCAGTTGGGTTCGCATATGACTTTTTCATAGAGTCTTGGTTCAAATATAATGGTTTGCAAATATTGTATAATACCATTTTTCATGATTTGCTTGAAACCATATTATCTATGGATCTTAGTTGGGTTCTAGATGTGGTTGAACATGGGGCTCCTATAGCTACCATTGTTGGGTTAATATTACTAATTTTTGGTCTGTATTGGTTAAAACCTAAGGTGAAACCACAAGCATTCATCTTTTTGGGGTTAACATTATCAGCTATGTTGATTAATGTTTCCGTACTAATCCATGTCAACCAAATCTTTGACCTTCGATTTCAAGAATCAGCGATTTATATTAAAAATCATGGAGGTGATTATAACTATAGTACATGGGTTATTCCTGATGCTGGATCGCAATTCGCCATGCGATATTACTTGGGATACGAAATTGAAGATAGTAATTCTAATAATCGTTATTACAATATCCCATTTTCCCATAATTCTTCGCTTCAAATGGAATTATATTATCAGCAGCATAAAAATATTAGGTTTTGGGTGATTATCAATAACTCTGAACATCATGATGTTCCACCGTATGCTATTGCCTATCCAGAAGCATATAAATGGTTCACCACTAATGAACATTTGGTTTGTGTCGACGATGTAGTGGGTTTGACCAGTTGGTATACAATGCATCTCTTTGTGAACCGCACTTGGATTACGAATCAAACTTATGATTGGACCAAATTATACGGGTGATTATAGAACTATAATATGATTTCATTTTATCCTACAAACCTTTGAATCGTTTCTAGATAGTCACTAAATAATAACTACCTTTTCTTCTCCGAAATCTTGAAAATCATGAATTTATTTGTCCACTATACGGTGAAAAAATATGCCAAACAAGATTACTGCTAAACATATCTTAGTAGATAAGAAAGTACTCGCGGAGGATCTAATTGAACAGATTAATGCTGGAAAACGATTTGAAGACCTTGCCAAGGAATATTCCACTTGTCCTAGCAGAAAAAAAGGAGGTAATTTAGGTGAATTTGGCCGTGGGGCGATGGTAAGGGAATTTGAGAAGGCAGCCTTTGCATTACAGAAAAACCAAATAACACAAATCCCAGTAAAAACGAAATTTGGATATCATATTATTAAACGGGTCAGATAGAAAGATTATTGACTCATATGAGAGATTTTTAATTCTCATGTGAGAGTTGAATCACCAAGATCAAATTTTGATGGGTTATTTCAAGTTCTACCCTACTAGATCCATATTATATCTCCTCTCAATCTAATAAGTCTCTAGAAATAAGTTCAGAGTTCTTATGATAATGAATAATGGGAAAAAATCCTTAAAATGATAGATAATGTCCTTTTTTTTGATACAAATCTTTTTATTCAAGGTAAAATATGAGGTAAATGACGAAAAGTGACAAGCTATGGTACTTGATTCCGAAATTCGACTTACCCTTCAGCGAATAGAAAATGCTTTACAGAATGTCATGGAGTTATCCGATTTCAGAAATTTCATGTTAGCTAAGTCTTATCTCGAGGAAGGACAGGTTCACACCGCCATGCAGTTTCTAAAGAGAATCGAGCACAGTGGCCCAAACGCTAATACAGTAATAACCCAGAGTCTATTCATACGAGCTCTTATATTGGTCTATGACCTTCGATTCACAGATGCACTGTCTCTTTTGGTACGTATCAGAAACATGGCTTTTGATAAGGATGAAAAATTACTTAATGACCTTAATTCACTTATCCGTGACATTAAAATCCAACAACAAGCGAGTGCCATGTATGATACCGCAGAAGGAAAGGAGAGAATTGAAGCTTTCCGCCAAACCACTATTACTCACTTACAGCATTATTTAAACGCTTCTAAAGAACTTGTTCGGAAGTAGATTTTAAATATCTTTCAAGAAATCCAGAATTATCTTTTCAAGGATTTGAGTTAGTTCATCTTCCTCACCACTGGCATCTACCCACTCAATTTTTCCCCCAATATTCATAGTTGCCAATTGTCTGTAATTCTGTCTTACTTTTTCTTGGTAATCAGCTTGCTCTAGCTGATCTTCATTTTGTTTATCACGTTGTCGGATTCGGGATTGGCCAATCTCAACTGCTACGTCTAAAAGGATCCACAAATCTGGTTTCCGTGCAAAAGAATTCTTTTGGAGGACATACTCAGGACTAAAGATGTTGAGAGCCCCTTGGTATGCTGCATTTGACAAATAATAACGATCAACTAAAACAATGTGTTTTTTATCTAATGCTGGAAGGATATTTTGGTGAAGATCCCATTCCCGGTCTTTCAAATACCAGTCGAGCTCTTTTTCAGGAGTCACTTCCTCCCGATGCTTTTTCACCTTTTTTTGAATTAATTGTCCCCATTTGGAATTATGATTGGGTTCGTGAGTTATTGTGACTGGATATGTGTGTTTTCGTAACCGGTGAGCTATTTTCTCGATTTGTGTGGTCTTCCCAGATCCATCGATGCCCTCGAAAACAATTAAGACACCGCGAGATAGTTCTTTCACGGGAATTCGTCTCAAACAATGGGTAGATATAAACTATCGGGTAGATATAAAATAATTTCTTACCATTTGAGGAGTAGATCAAACCTTATGAGTCTATAAAGACCTGTGAAGTCTATCTATTGATGATGTATAATGACTCATGAACCTTCTCTTTATCACCAGCTTAATGCAATCATTGAATATCTTAATTTCAACGGTCCATTGTTTGTTAATATCCCATCTAATCTCGAATCAGCTGATAAACAAAGGGTTACTTTTTCTTCTGAAACCGAATCTCTCTAGAATCTCTTTTCAGTTTTCCTCTTGTTATGTATGGATTCCAAAAAGGAATTACTTCCCCGAGGATGTGTATTACAAGCGTGTCACTCATCTATTTAACATTTAATTTTGGTAATTACTATCCGTGAGGATCTCGGTGTCTCATCAACTTATTACACAAGAAGAGCTTCAGATTACTATCGATTATTTAAACTATAACGGTCCCCTCAATGCAGTGACACCTCCAGATTCTGAAACAGAAACGAAGCATGGACTAGCAAAAGAAATCGCATCTTCTGCATTCTAAGCGTATCAAGCTTTACTATAAACCAGATATTTCTTTGGTTCCTCACATTTTCTCTTTTTTACCGAAACAAGGCTTTCTTCCTTCCCTTAAATTTTGTAAATCGCTGAGCTTTTAATTTATTTTTGAATTTTCCCTCTATTTGTCGCGTAATGCCCTTTTAAAGTTTCATTTTAAAAATTTTAGCATTAAATTCAATATTTTCATGTTTAATTGTTGATACACAATTCGAGAGGACTTTAATAAAAATTTTAGATTCCCCAATTAAAAATAAAAGAAGAAAGGCTGGAGATAATCCAACCATTTTATCAGATCAGACGTAACGTTTTTTATAGAAGATCGCCATTGCTGCTACAGCTACAATGATAAAAAGACTTTCAAATCCTGACGTCACACCTATTGATGGTTCGGTATCTTTTGTGTCTTCTGTTTCAGTGTTAGGTTCTGTGATTTTCCAATTACAATCTTCAAACCATTTAGCTCCAATATCATCGATTAAGGTAAAGAGAACTTTATATTCACCTTCTTCAGTGAACTTGTATTCAAGGGAGTGCGACCATGATCCACCTGCTTCTATCCCAACTGAATTCTTTTCGTATAATGTTTCGATTGTGCCGTCGGGTGTTTCGATTGTTATACTAATATTAACAGCCATATCGTGGGTGAAATAGGATTTAGCATAGAATTCTATTTTCTCTTCGTCCCCTATTTCAGCACGATAGTATTGATCGATATCCAAGTAAAAATACTCTTTTTCTTTGGCTTCGACTTTCCACCAGCAATCTGTAGACCAATTTCTCTCAAATTTATCGATTACAGTGAAGTAGACTATGTATGCTCCTTCTTGTGTGAATTCATATTCAAGTGAAATATTCCATGATTCGTATGCGTCTATCTCCACAGAATTTTTATAGAGTGTTTCATTACTATAGGGTGTTTCAATTTCTATGATGACGTCCACGTACATAGAGCTATTGTAATAGGATTTAGTATGGAAATTCATCTTTCGTATATCGTTGACTTGAGCGTAATTCTCCTGATCGATCCAAACGCCGAAGAAATCTTCTTTAACCCACCACCAACAATTTTCGACCCATTCTGTTCCTGTATCATCCTCTACGATAAATATGACGAGGTATCCGCCTGCTTCAGTGAATTCATATTCAAGGGCGTAGTTCCAATATCCATAATCCTTTATTGTAGCACTTTCTTCATAATATAATACTTCAATCGATCCATTTGGAGTCATAATATGTATGCTAATATTAGTCTCCATCTGGTAATTGAAATAGGATTTCGCTTCAAACTCTATCTTCCGAATATCAGTAACACCAGCTTCGTTTTCTTGATATATCCTGAGCTCATAATAATCTGCTTCCACTTTCCACCAACAATCAACAACCCAGTCTTTCCCTGTATCATCAATCAAAGTAAAAATGACAACATAGTCACCTACTTGTGTGAATTTGTAATCAAGCCATTCTTCCCACGATGCCTCGATCAGAATATTATCTTTCTCATACAGTGTTTCAACTGTACCGTTAGGTAATTTGATTTCTATTTTGATGTTAATATACATCGGATTCTCAAAATAGGATTCAACAAAGAATCCCATCTTCCGAGCCTCAGTTATCGGAGCATAGTAGTCCTGTTCGATCCAGAGGATGAAAGTATTGTTTTTCTCTCCTTGAATTTCCCATTCACAGCTAATACCCCATTCAACACCATCTTCATCAATTACGATGAAATCAACATAATAGTAACCGATCTGTGTAAACTTATAGCTAAGCGTGTGATTCCATGTCCCAAAAGCTGATATCCAAATGTCTTCTTTATAATACAGGTTTTCATATCCACTATTAGGTCTTTCAATATTGATGCTGACATCGACAATCTTTGAGTCATTAAAATAAGATGTTGCGGAAAATTCCATCATTCTTTCTTCATAGAGAAATGCTTGCTTATCTTGTCCGATCCAAAGGTTAAAAACATCCTCATCAATGTCCCACCAGCAATCGGCAATCCAACTCTTCCCAGTAGCATCGTCTAAAATGAAATTGACGTGATAATCACCTGCTTCTTCGAAAGTGTACTCAATAGGAATACTCCACAACTCATAGGCACTAAACTCTACCCCATCATTGACATATAGTATTTCTATTATATTACTTGGTGTCTCGATGGTTATTGTGATATTGGTTTTTATTGAGTAATCAAAGTAGGATTTTGCGTTGAATTTCATAATACCCGAATCGAAAATAAATGCATGAGTTTCTTGCTCAATCCAGAGCTCAAAGCGTTCTAATGGCTTACCTATACTGATATCATCAATCAACCAACCACGATGAAGATTATCTATGGAATCAATTGTGTCGAAAGAGAAACTTATCCGAAATTCGTTGTTATCCTTGAAATCGGTAATATCATACGTCCAATATTGCCATCCTTCTTCATTTGGGATCATACCTAATTTTTTCCATGAATTACCTCCATCTGGGGAGATAAAGATCATCTTTTTATCGTATTCTTCAGAACTTTCTGTTTGGGCCCAGCTCCAAAACCCTAGTTCAATAGGTTCTGATAATCCAGTGAGATCAATGCTATCTGAGGTGAAATTTCCAAAATTTGATTCACCAGTATCGTAATTACCTGAAGTACTATTACCATACCAAGCGTACTGAGACTTGCTTGGAATACCATCTATCGGCCACAATGAAGTGTCATTATTCTCGATATGCCAAAGCCCAGTTGCTGTCCAGGCTGAAAAGTCTGATCCTTCAAAGTCTTCAAAGAAATCGTCACCTAAAGCGGCCATAGTTGGATCAGGGATCGGCGTATTGTCAAAGATTAATAAACTAAATGTGACCAATATTGCCAGACATAACCATTTTATTTTATCTTTCAGTTAAATTCACCTATACTTTAACTATGGATTAGTGTAAACATGTACTTTTTCATTCCTAGTAATGATTTTTAAACCACCCTGAAATAAAAATCCGCAAAAAATCCATATAGAATTAGATCTTTCTTTAAATCCAAAAAACTGGAGGGGATAAGATGATTTTCTATAAATTCCTGATTTTTTCAGTTTTCATAATTTGTTGAGAGGAAGAAAAACTGCTTATGAATCAAACCACTCTAGAAATTAATATGAAGTGAGTAACAAAAAGTGGTTTGCGATGAATAATTCCTAGGAATGAAAGATTATGCAAATCAAATCTATGCATATAACAATAGGATTCTTTTTGATTTTTTTCACTAGTGTTGGCTTAATTCAGTTAAATTCTATTGATTCATTGACGAAAATACAAGTCGCAGAGCAACCCGATATTGAGTATAGTTCATTTAAAGACATTATTTGCGTTCAATCAGTGAAAAATTATCTTGATGCTTATGCAAATTACATTATTGAAGGACTTTCCACCTGGTATCTTTATGGTGAGAATGCACTTGGTCCCCCTGATAATAATTATGCTTTGATTTACCAAGATTATGGTAATGGGTATCTTGTCTTAGATATGGATTTTAGGCAAGAAATCATAAATGGAACTGGATCAGACTTTACAATTATCGCTGGAGATGGTGATTACCTTGTTCGAGTTGGTAACAATTTCACTAGTCCCTTTGTTATCCTAGGAACTGGGAGTGGTAATCAAAGCTTCGATCTCTCAACAGTTGGGCTTATCTCTGCAAGGTATGTTTGGATCGAATGTATTTCTGAAGAAACTGTTGAACTTGATGCGATTGAAGCCATTTATTACAACCAACCTGACTATGAGACTGATCTCCCTCAAATAACTGGTCCAGACGATTTTTGGGTGTGGTCGGATCAGAAGACTGTTCAAATATCCTGGGAAGTATACGATCTTAATCCATGGAACTATTCTATTTCTGTCGAGAATATAACAGTAGAACAGCTCCCATGGGAAGAATCTCTAATTACATACAATTTGGATTTAATGAATAGAAATAATTCTCTTAAAATTACTTTAATACTTGATGATATCTTTGGAAACCGTGCAAAAGACACAGTAACAATAGAACTTCGCTCAAAGCCTCCATCAGGTTATCTTGATGCTTATGCAAATTGGTTTCTAGAAGGACTTTCTACTTGGTATCTTTATGGTGAGAATGCACTTGGTTCCCCCGATGATAAACTTGCTGTAATTTACATAGATTATGGAAATGGGTATCTTGTCTTGGATATGGGATTAAATCAAGAAATTATAAATGGAACTGGATCAGACTTTACAGTTATCGCTGGAGATGGTGATTACCTTGTTCGAGTTGGTAACAATTTCACTAGTCCCTTTGTTATCCTAGGAACTGGGAGTGGTAATCAAAGCTTCGATCTATCAGCAGTTGGGCTTACATCTGCTAGGTATATTTGGATCGAATGTATTTCTGAAGAAAAAAACGTTGAATTAGACGCGATTGAAGCCATCTATTACAACCAACCTGATTATGAGACTGATCTCCCTCAAATAACTGGTCCAGACGATTTTTGGGTATGGTCGGATCAGAAGACTGTTCAAATATCCTGGGAAGTATACGATCTTAATCCATGGAACTATTCTGTTTCTGTCGAGAATATAATGGTGGAACAAAGCTCATGGGAAGAATCATCGGTCTCTTACAAATTGGGATTGACTGATAAGAATGAAACCGTTGAAATTGTTTTAGTACTTGATGATATCTTTGGAAATCGTGCAAAAGACACAGTAACAATAGAACTCCGTTCAAGACCCTCATCAACAGAATCATCCGCACAGACATCTGAAACCGGTTCTGATGGCACCAGTAATCCAAATGCAAGTAATTTTCCACTTATTTCACTTTTAAGTGGATTTTCGTTAATCTTGTTATTTCGAAAGCGAACAAATTGAAAAGATGGAAGAAAAAAAACTATAGTAGAAAGACCTTCTCATTCAGTATTCTGTTCTAGGATATCGCGCTTTCTTTTAATTTTCACATATGCAATAACAACAGGAATAGCAACCAATACACTTCCTATAAGGAATAGAACTGGGCCATATGAAAGAAGGACGTTTTGTGATTTTTCATAAATAATAACAGAATTTCTGATCCCATCATTGTTTTCGATAATGATTTCAACAGCTTTTGCATTGGATGGGAGATTATTGACTGTTATTTCGAAAGTTGTTGGTTGCCAATGAGGCAGAAATTCAAATGATTCCTGAGAAACCTCTTGTCCATCCGCAACTATTTTTATTATACCTTGAAAGGTTGCATCTTGTTTAAAAGTATTCCATGTCGAAAGATTAATCCATAGAAATCCATCACTTAAATCAATAGATTGATCATGAATGGTAATAAGTGGTTTTGCATAAAATCTCTCTAATCGGTGCACCCAGAAGAAAGTGTTATTCATTCCTGGTATTTGTAATTCCCAAGCAATTGTTCCATTTTTGGTTACTTCTGTAAGAATCACTGGATCGCGTAAATTGAGAATTAAAGCCTTATCTCCAAAAATCCCTATAGTATTTCCATTTGGTAAACGGTCCGCATCCCCTCCTGATTCGGGGAAATAGTAAGATTGATTTGAAGGTACCCATGACCAAATCTCTCTCATAATATGGTTTTCTTCGTCTATTTCAAATTCTAAGAACCTTGAGTGTCCAGTAGAGTTTTCTATTGACATAGTAGATGGATTGGATTGATTAAACAAGTCATTATCAAATAAGATGTACCTATCAGAGCTTATCCGTTCAAAACCATGAGGATGACAGAAGAGAGTATCTACTTCTTCTCCTACTTTGTTAAGTAAAGTGAAGTCCCCTCCACGACCAGCATCCCAAATCACCTCTTTAGTAGTATAATTAATCTTCAAGATCGTGTCAAGATTGCGAACATTTAAGTAAATGACCTTAAGTGTCTTATCCCAGACAAAGCTATTAGAATGCATCCAATCTGCTCCACCGCGGAACGTTTCATTTAAACCCAAGCTTGTATAACGTGTAGCGTTGAAAGGGAAAAAAATACTGGGATCCCATTGCCACACTAGCTCTCCCGCCCTATTATATTCCGATAGAAGGTCATAAGTAACAGTGATATTGTCTTTACCCCATTTCTCCTTTAAATAGATGTACTCTAACACCATAAAAGTGTCCGAGACTGGATTATAATCAAGATCATGGTGTCCACATGGTACTTCTAGTGTTTCAGTAATATTCTCTTTGAAGTTCCATAATTGCATATATCCAGGCTCTTGTCCACCCATCATAACAGTAGTTGAATTGATGAATTCATGTACTGAATGTGAAGAATCTTCAAGTTTTGCAACTATCTTCCCTCTTTGGTCCACTATTATGACAGAACCCTGTCCTATCAGAGATTTATGCAGTTTTCCAATGTGATCAGGATTAATGGTGACACTAATGCATGGAAAGAGGGTTAATCCCTCCTCTTCATATAGCTCACTCTTATCTACTGTTATTTTAAAAGTGGGCCCACCTAGAATAGCTGGGGTATAGGTGTCCATTACAGTTGCACTTACAATATTAGTAATTTCAGCAACTTTGAGCGCTTCATCAAAAGAACCTTCATATATCAAATTCCCTTTCAGAAAAGCTGATAATGGTGTTTCCTCTTGTCTGAGTATTTCAGTGAAGGTTTTGAAGTCTAATTTAATAAGCAGCCCGTAATTTTGAGGTGGATTTGTACCTACTTCCACAATAGCTGAATTATTTCCAATTATCCACCACATATCATAGGTAGAGTTTTTAATTTCAAATAGGACTGTTTGTTTCCAATTCTTGACTAAGTTTAGTATATCAGGACAATTATTTGCCATCCATTGGCTAAAATCAAGGAATATCTGGCTGTCTTCCTCCAAAGAAAAGGTATTATTTTCTAATTTCTTTCTTATATCATTTCGGGAAATGATGATTTGTTCCGGAGCATTATCTAAAGTAAATGGTGGAGGTTTTTGCCCCATTCTCAAAACGTTAGAAATAATAAAGATTATTGGAATACTAATGATAACAATGATTACACTGGCAATTAGGAGGATTTTCACTGATTTCCGCATAAGAGCGTCATCTTTGAAGTAATAATATAAATTTAACTTTTAGGATATGATTAGAAAACATATCCAAACTTTTTGGCAATTTTCCCTGTTATTTGAATTATTTTCTCTTGTTCTTTATTAGTAAATTTAGCTATATAATAAGTAGGCTTTCTTAAACGTTTGGAATATAGTTTTTTTATCTTGAGAAATTTTTTCGGATCCACTTCTATATGGTCGATGATTCTATCAATCGTTATCTCAGATTTTTCGCAAAGATCTTCATAACGAACTATTAGACTTGCTTTAGCTAGATTTGGATTTGTTTGCAATTTTTTATGAATATATGAATAAGTTTCTGCCCAGTAAACAGCCCATCCTTCCATGTATGTCTCTTTTTGATTCCATAAACCCCTAATTCTTTCAATTATCTTGGGATTATCAAAATTAATACAAACTTTCGCTGTCCCGAATTCTCTATGTCCGATTATCTTAGTCCAATCCAGTAATCGGGGATCTTCATATTCCAGTTCTTTTAAAATTCTGTCTTGTTTGGCTAGAGAAGCGATATGATCAAAAGGATTCCGAATAATAATGATAAATTTTAAGTCAGGAAATAATTTATGTAGATATTCCATTCTAGCTACGTTATAATTGTTTTTGGCTAAATAGCGAGTTGCTTTTCGATTAATAAGTAATTTTTTTATATGATCTTGATAAAAAAATTCGAAAGGTAGGTTCTGAACCAGATTATCAAGGATGTTGGAACGAGCTTCATCATGAGTATCCTTAAAAAATTTTTGCCAGAATATTTCCTCAACTGCCTCGGGACTATCTCGAGTGACTGCTATTCTATCTTTATGGAGTCGTTCTACTGGAGATGTCATTATAGGGGTATAATCTGCGACCTTTTGAGTCCAATGTGGTGTATAAGGTAAAACCATGTGTAAATATCTATGCGCAGCCACATCGGGATGCTTGTTGAGCATTTCAAGAGTAATTGTCGTTCCAGCTCTCGCTAGTCCTATTATATATATTGGTTTGTCGATATTAATCTTATCAATTCTTTTCTTCAGATGGAATGATTCAACTGTGTGCACAACATTTGCGAGAAATGAGAATTCATGAAAAAACTTCACGATAAAGTACATTGGAGCTGGAAAGTCGAACTCTTTGTATTTGCTTGATTTTTGTTTCTTAAGTTTAATCATGTCATTTATCACATATATTTTTTGTATAATTTTATGGTTAATGAATTGAACACTATTAATATAATTGTGTAAGTGTATTAATTAATCAAACGCTATATTGAAACAGTTTCGTCAAAAAAATATCATTTTAAAATTTCTTATCCCTTCTCCAATTAATCATGAGAACTATCCCCTAAAGAAGGATTATTTCTATTTTTTTTGTTAAGAACAAACAGATTATATCCTTCAAACGCGTTGTATGATGAGATTATGTCAGCTTGAATCGGATTTGTCGTGTTTTTTATCAGGTTGACTATATGATAAGATAAACCATCAGGGGTAATTTTCTGTTGATCACTTAGTTCAACTATAAATTTATTTGTTTGTGATTAGTCTGCATACTTATTAGAGAGAGAAAGAGGAAGAATTGACAATACTAAGAGGTATGTTAAAGCCTATTTTTTAGGAATGAAAATTCTAATTGAAAAAGGAATAATTGTAGATTTAGATAGTCATCTATTTTCTGACATCACTACCAATTTTATATCCTTGTTATCAATAATCTATAGATAACCTAACCCACGTAATCGTTCCATGACACGTTCTTCCTCCTCCTCGGAAAATGGCTCGGAATTAGTTGAATTTTTATTCTTATCTTCCATAAGGATTCTTAAAACAAATATTATAAAGTCTTCTTCTGTTGAGAAAGCACTCTTTTTAATCCGCTTTCGAATGTTTTCTATTATATCCCCTGGAATTGTAACTGTTTTAGCAGACGTCATCTTCGATTAGCCCCAGACTGATTATTGATTTTACTAAAAATCGATAGTGTTTTTTTAATTTTTCAGAATATTAATTGCGTATTTCATTTATTTAAGTAACATATTAAGAGCTGATTTATCAATATCTGAAATAAACATTTCCAAAAGTATTTGGAGTGTTTTAATTACCAGAATTTCACCCTCAGAATCAAACAAAAAGCCTTTTCTTAAGCAATATTAACTCTAAAATTGCTATAATGTTAGAAATTAGCTAAAATATAATTGATTCGATGTATTTTTATAAAAACAAGAATGGCTATTGACTAGATATCTCATAAGAAATTAAAATAATTGCTGTAAATAATGATTGTAACTTGGGAAAATTTATGGTTTGGTTTAGGACTAAAAACATGATTTTATTTTTTTTTCTGTTGTTGATTTCAGGTTCAAGTTCTGTTTCTAACTCATTATTTACTTACACAGGTGATCTAATGGTCACATTAGTCATTAATCAACCTCAGATGGAAAATAAAAACTTTTATGATCCACAAGAAGATCCAGAAAGTAAATTATTATACAAAATCCTTCAATTGTGGAATAACAGTTATCTAGAGGAGGTTCTGAATGTTAGCTTCTTTGGAAATGTCTTTGACGGTTATAATTTATTTGTTCTTAGATTACGTAAACCAGCTGATCCCAATTTCAGGCAGCGTGTTCTTTTTATCACTGATATGAATGGAGAGATATTCATAGAGAAAACTTTTAACGATAGTGAAATCGGAGCATCGCAGAGTCAGAATGTGGAGTTTATTAATTCCACAACTGTCATTATGGGGGAATCTGATGGTTTAGCTTTGTGGAATGTTTATAATGATCAAACCATGATATTTAATTTTTATGGACATCACGAGTATGAATATAATCATGCTAATAATACATTTCTCACATTACAAGTATATATTAAGGAAATTAATGAAGTTAAGTACGTTTATGACAGAATCGAGGAGTATGATATGTCGAGTCAATTGGTATGGTCCTTAGACACAGACTCTTTTATTTCCCATACCCAGTGGTGCCCATTCAAGGATCTAAATAGAGGCCTACGTGATATCACTCATACCAATTCGCTTTTTTCGGATCCTGAGGAAGACGTTTTGTACTGTAATATGCGCAATGTGAACACATTCTACAAGATCGATCACAAAACGGGGAAGGTGCTATGGGGGCTAGGGGAGTACGGGAACTTTACCCTCTTTGATCGCTATGGGAGGGAGCGAACCAACCTCTTTTACCATGCGCACGCCGTAGAGAAGGTCGGTGACCACACGTTCATCCTGTTCGACAATGACCTGCATAACCAGACCAACCCTGAACATAGGCGATCCCAGATCTTGGAATTCACCATTAACGAGACCACCATGACCGCCAACGAGACCTGGAGCTGGAGCGCTCCTGCTGAATACTATAGTCCTTATTGGGGGGATGCTGATCGCCTCCCCAACGGTAATCGCCTTGGAACGTTTGGTGTAATAAGACGTCCAGGTATAATTGGTGTAAGATTAGTTGAGGTAAATAATGAGGGAGATATTGTTTGGGAAATGGATTTCAACAACTCAGAAGAGTTTGTGTACGGGGTCTATCGGATGGAGCGCTTTCGCCTGACCCCCATCCTCAGCGCGCCCCCTGATCTACATGTCCGCTCTAACGACCCTGTGAACCTCATTTGGCAGACCTGGTATAATTTCCGCACCAGGTACACCATGCCTGGGTCATACACGCTCTATCTTGATGGTAAACCCATTGAATCGGGTGCCCACACGTTCGATAAGTATTGGCGTCCGACTGATCTCACTATTACCTTAGATTGGTTATCTACAGGCACCCATAATCTTACCTTGGTTCTCATGGATGAAGGAAACCACTCAACCCACGATACGGTGCTCGTTTTTGTCGACCCTGAGCCTTCCTCGACATCCCCTGAGCCTTCCTCCTCCACGGCGACCCAGGCCTCCTTTTCCGTTTTGGGGTTTCTCTGGGGGGTATGTGTTGTGCTTAATTGGAGAATCCTTAGAAAAAGGTTAAGAAATCAGATAGATCAGTAATCTGTTATAATCTAAGATATCAAAGAAGAATTGAGGTTCAATAATGAGTCAAAATGAAACCACAGGAGAAAATTCATCATCTCTAAAGGCATTCTTACCTGTGTTTTCAGTTCACATTTGTGTTATTATCATTTACCTTCTAATAAGTTGCTTTATCTTTCGTATCCCTCTTTCAGCAATAGGGTTCAATGAATATGAAGTGTATAACGATTTAATGGTTCCTTTGCGGCTTGAGGAACTAATTAGTGATACTTATCCCCTTTGGAATAGCAACCTAAGTTCTAATAATTTTGATAGAATTACTATGTATCCTTTAATGTTACTAATCTTATTTATTGCTCAAGTATTCCAAATCAGACCGATGGATCTTTTCGAGTTACTTTGGGTATTTTCTCACACCTTAGGATCTTATTCAATGTTTTTATCAGCATATCTTGTTTTACGACGAAATTTTAATGGAAATAAAATCCATCTAATAATAGGATCGTTCTTAGCAGGTTTGTTCTTCACCTTTAATCCAGCATGGGTTTCAATGGCGCGTCATACGAGAATGAAAGTCAATTTAGCTCTCATCCCTTTGGTTTTTGTTAGTTTTAAACACGGACAAGATGATCAAAATCTAAAAATGATTGGGATTTCTAGTTTTTTGTGGTTATTCATTGCTGGAGAGCAACGCTGGATCATTTATGCTTTTCTGGTGAATTTAAGTTATACCCTTTTCATAATTATCTCGGATCTCTTTTTGGAACAAGGATCTTTAAGAAAAAGAAATATCATGAGAAGAACAGCTTTATTTGCTTTCAATGTTATCCTTTATTGGTTGTTTTCTCTTTTTTGGATAATTCCGTATTTACTGTACACCATTAATACTGGAGTGCTACTTGGTCCGCCCTATATACTTACTAGTGTTGCCCTTGCCCTTTACTCAAGGAATGCTATTCTCACCAATCTCTTGAAGCTAAATATCGAATGGTCAGGGATAGGATTCCTAGATCTTCCCCCGATATTACAAAACGATATAATTCTCACATTCTTCCAAATTTTTTCAGTTTTAATTTTCTGTATTTGGCTTATTCCAATAATACTAAATCGAAAAAATCATGATGTTCTTTTCTTTACATTATCTATCCTTTTTTGGATGATTATTGTTACTGCCCTAGGAGAAGATGGTTTTCCTATAATTAAAGAATTTATGGAATGGGTTATCTTAAAGTTTCCACTTGGATGGGTTTTTCGTAATCCCTTCCGTTTGATGACAATAGTTTTACTTTTCGGGTCTTTTTTAATCGGATTTACTTATATGGAGTTAGTACCTGTAATTATAAATTATTTGAGTTCATTTCCAGCAGTTAAAAATAAAATCAAAAAAGGATGGTTAAACCAAGGTGTTACTTTCACAGTAACCGCGGTAATAATTCTCAGTGTAATCATTCCTGCTTGGCCTCTATTAGTCGGCGATATTGGGCAAAAATTATTACCAGTAGAGGTTCCAGACGAATATTTTGAGATAAATGAATGGTTATCTAAAAATTATCCATCTTCTCGCTGTTTATGGACACCGAAGTACATGGGTCGGAAAAGTACTTGGCAAATTACAGGACCTTGGGACTTACTCAATTTCGATGAAATTTCTTCTTATAATCCTACTTTTTCAGCATATGTTAACTTAAACAAGTTTTATACATACATATTAGACCATTATGATAGATCAACGTCTTTGATATTGAATAATAGAACAGAAAATCTCTATAAATTCCTTGATATGCTTGATGTGAGATTTTTAATTTTCCATAATGATCTACAAGATCCTCATGCGGGGGAAGTCGAAAAAATGCTCATTAATATGCAATCTCAGAGAAATATGTCATCAGTGAAAACCCAGGGGATGATAACCATTTATGAAAACGAAGGATTGCGATTAGGATCGAGATGTTACTCTCCTGAAGAGTATGGTTTAACCTTTGGTGGCCAAGAAATTCTGGGTTCATTGGTAGCGATTTCAGCGTTTGATCCTTACCAGACTGCTATCTCTTTTCTAGATTATAATATCAGGGAGGTTGAGGATCTTCAAAAAGCTGATTTCATTATTTTCCCAGCAAACTTCACAAATAATGATCTTTATGCATATTTTGGAGATGGTTATTGGATTTTTCCTTTTGATCACGTTACAGAATATGATCCCTCTTCCACCTGGTCTGCAGGTATGTACCATGATCCACTTTATGGTCGTTGGCATCCTTATCTTCAAGATAGAGATATTGATACTTATGAATTTGATTATAATAAAGGACTTATCTTCACTTATAGTACAAAAGCTTTGACTGAACCATACGATCTTCCTGCAGAACCTCTTATTCAAATAGAATTTAAAAACTCTTCAGAGACAAATTTTTGGTATTCATCACAAGATACAAACTTAACAATTACAGAAGTTGAAACATCTACAGGAGTAGTTTCGTGTTTAACAGGAAGCATTCCTTTTGGGGATACTGATAGATGGGCTGATTTTAGATCTGCGTATATCGAAATCCCAGATACATTACATTTACATGCAGGTTTTTCGATAAAGGGGGAGCATTGTCCTCAAATAAGAGTAAGAGGACTATATTTTGATGAAGAATACGATTTATTGGCTACAGAAATTATTTTTGATACTATAAAACCAAATTTTGATTTTACACAAATCGATGAAACCTTAAAACTACCAGAAAAAACAAAATTCATCCGTTTTCAGATTTTATCTAGACATAATCCTTATCTTGCATCAAGATGGTATCTTGACAATTTATACTTATATTCTTTAGCTGAATGGGAGAGAGTTCCCTCTATAGATATTCCTTTTACCATTCCTGAATCTGGAATACATGAGATTTTTATTCGGGTATTCGAGAGTCCAGAGGGAGGTCAGATTCGTGTGAGTTTAGATGAAGGGACTGATGTTATCGATATAGATACTATTTATAATAAGCCAGTTTTTCGGTGGAAACATATTGGAAATTATACCTTTCTAAAAGGAGCTCATAAAATTGGTTTCTCAAATACTAAAGGGTTCAATGGCATATCAGCTATAAAAGTAATTCCTTCAGCAAAAATGAGCTCATTAAAAAAAACAGTTTCCGATATTATTTCAGAGAAAGACATAATGTACATTTTAGAAGCAGAAGAAGGGATAAAAACTCCGATTCGGAATATAGAAAACAAGATTCCTAATCCAAGTTTTGAAAATTCAACTCAAGGGTGGAACTTTGTCAATGAGGAATTTTCAATTTCTTTAGACATGGAAAATAGTCAGCATGGAGCTTCCAGCCTACGAGTAAGTACACATAATACTACTCCTCAATGGTCTTGGATAATTTCTGATGAAATCGATATTGAACCGAATTCTAAATGTATTTTCAGAGTCAAAATGAAAACAGAAAACTCGATTCAGTCTCATGCTGTTTTATATGGTTATAATGAAACTGCAGAGACTTGGCAGCAAATTAGACAAAACCCAAGTGGGATTGATGGTTATCGGGATTGGCAGGATTATTCAATAAATTTGAGACTAGATTCTGATTTCACAAAAGTATCAGTTGTTTTAAACGCTGGATGGAGAAATAGTAATTTTCCCGAAAATGGAACCACTTGGTTTGATCAAATAGAACTTCTATTTGAAAACCCCGATGGATTCATTACACGATATGGTGGTTTAGCCTCAGGAAAGGGAGTGATATATCTCGAACCTCAGATAGAAGGAGAAACAACTATTGATGTTCTAGAAGAGGGAAATTATCGATTGTTTTGCAGATTTCTTGGTAATAATCAACCAGCTGTTTCTGTTAATATCAATAACACAGTGCTAGAATTAAGCCCGTTAAAATCATCTGATGAATCTATTGTGTATTCCTCGGTACCAATCGTTTGTAAACAGGGTGAATATACTATTCGTTTAAACACAAGTTTAGATAGCTACCTTGATTGTATGTATCTCATCAAAGGTCTTTCAGATACAGATCCATTCAATAGATTCTTTGAATCTAATAAATTACAACCAAAAATTACTTATGAGAAAGTTTCCCCTACAAAATATGAAGTTTCTATTCAAAATGCAATTGACCCATTTATCTTAGTTCTTTCTGAATGTTATGATCCTCTTTGGGTTGCTCAGATTGATGATCAGCCTCTAATTACTTCAATCCCCTGTTTTTCAATAATCAACAGTTTTTGGATAAATAAAACAGGAGATTTTTCAATTACAATTAAATATCTGCCTCAAACATGGTTCAATGCAAGCATAAACCTCTCTGTGATAAGTATAGCGATTTTCTGGGGTTTAATAGTCTTAGATCGAATAGATTTGAGAAAAGAATTGAAAAATATAAAAAAAAACTTAAAGGGGTTTTGAAAGATGTTGATCAGAATTTATAAAAGCTTTCAGGAAGTTTTGACAGAGAGTATCATTTTTTTCTCAATTTATCTCGCGGGTATATCACTGTTGTTTATAATATTTAAGGAAACAATTTTTATCTGGATTCTAATTATTTTTATTCCCCTAAATCTTACAACAACGGATCGTTCTACGATTCTTAAGCTATTTGGTATTGTTCTTATTCTTGTAGCTTCTCTAGTTGGATTAAATAGGTCATTAATAAAGACTATTGGTGATATTGTGCTAATTGCTTTCTTTTTCATCATTATTGGTACTATTACCGATTTCATTGATTTTCTGATGCAGAGAAAAAGAGAAAATCACCAAATAGGAATTCATTAGAACCTCTACTTTAGAAACTTAATTGATTAGATAGAATCTTAGGAAGCTTAGTTTTCATGAGCCCATTTAAGAAAATCCCTATCGAACCTTCTACAGGGAAAAAGGGTCTGCTAGCAAGTTTAAGATATTATAGAGATTTCTATGGTTATCGAAAGGGATTAATTGGAATCTTCAAAACAATTAATCGGTTGATATTTTACTTCTATTTTGAAATGCTATGCCGATACCTCATACCATGGCTAGGAATGCGGGTATTTGTTCAACGAAAAAGGGGGGTACACATAGGAAAACGTGTTTCAATTTCTGAAGAAGTGAAATTCGATGTTTTGTTCCCATATCTTATTTATCTTGAGGACGAAGTTTCAATAGCACCCAATGTTACATTTATCACTCACTTTACAAGTGAACGTACTGATTTGAATGCTTTTTTAGGAGCAATTTTGATAAAAAAAGGAACTTATATTGGTACAAATTCAATCATTATGCCTGGAGTAATCATAGGGGAATATTGCATCGTGGGATCTGGCTCCGTTGTAACAAAAGATGTCCCAGCTTATAACATAGTAGCGGGTGTACCAGCTAGGAGAATAAAGCGGGTAGAGAAAAATAATACAGGATTTCACTAAAAATGAATAACAAAGGGTTAAAGTAACTAAAAAGATAATTATAGGATTTTATTGAGAATGCGTAATGACAAATTGAAGAATATATGGCGAAATAATGTCATTAATAGTTTTGCAATTACAGGATTCTTGATATTATTCTTTATTTTTAGCAAAAATTTCTTAACTTTCTTGTATCAAATAGTTATGGGTAGATTATTATCACCAAGTGAGTTTGGTCTCCTTTCGGCCCTGTTATCGATTTTAGCTATCTTAACAATTCCTTACAAAAGCATAACGATTGTTGCTGCGAAAAAATCCTCCTTAATAGCATTAAACAAAACCCTTGGAGCAATTAAAAGTCTATTTATTAATATTCTCAGATTTATCTTTCCATTCTTCATCGGAATCGGTCTATTGCTACTAATCTTTTCCCCCTTCATTGCAACAACTCTGAAATTTGAAACTGAAATATTGATATTTATTACTGTATCTTATGTCTTTTCTACGGTAATAAATCCAGTAATCGAGGGTATTTTTCAGGGAATGGAAAATACTAATAGATTAGGTTTCAGTCTCCTTCTTTTTCCAGGTATAAGATTGGTTATTGGCTTATTACTCGTTCTATATGGATTTGGAGTAGTTGGAGCGATATGGGGGATAATTATTGCTGGATTTTGTACTCCAATATTACTATTAGTATTTGTGTCTCCTTATTTCTACACTAATAGAGAAGATTTCCCAGTGAACATTGATTTTCAAGTAATATTTCCAGTTTTAATTACAGATATTGGCTTTATTTTATTTTTTAATTTAGATATATTATTGATTCGTATATTTTTTTCAACAACCGAATCAGGATATTATGCTATTCTCTCAACAATTGGTAGAATCGTTCTTTATAGCGCTACTGCTTTTATTATTGTGATGATTCCAAAAGCTGTAAAAGCACATGAATCTCGACAAGATGTTTTAAAAGTACTTAAAACAAGTCTATTGATATCGTTATGTTTATCCATGGTTGTATATTTAAGTATATTCTTCATGGGTGAATTTTTTGTATTGACGATTTTTGGAGAATTATATCGTCCTGCTATTGCTTATTTACCTTTTTTTACTCTCGTTTTTCTTCTTTATGGGGTAGTAGCTATCTTAATTAATTATAATGTCGCATTAAATAATTATTCTTATAACATTCCCTTATTTCTCGGTATAATTTTCGAAGTAATTGGAATAATCCTGTTTCATGACTCTCTCTCAACAATATTCTTGATAATGTTTTTCTCAGTATGTTTTATGATATTTGGAATAATTAGTATGATTCTTGTAAAAAGAGACCAGTCAAACAATCGTACAGTCCAATAGGAAACCAAAGATAATGAACAGGTATCGTGTAATCTTTATAGGTATTGATGGTGCCACTCCAAAACTTATCGAAGAGTTTTTTAAAGAGAAGAAACTACCAAACCTGTTATTATTTCAAAAAGAAGGTATTTTAGGAAATCTTCAATCATCCATTCCTCCTCTATCACCTGTTGCATGGACAAGTATGTTTTGTGGTGTTAATCCTGGAAAACACGGAATCTATGGATTTGTAAAAATACAACCTGGAACAGACCAAATGAAACCAGTCACAGCCCACGATCGAAAAGCCAAAGCTATATGGGAAATATTATCACGGAGGGGTTATAAAACTATTGTAATTAATGTTCCAATAACTTATCCTCCAGATCCAATTAATGGGATAATGATTTCTGGTCTCGGAACTCCTTCGATCTCATCAAACTTCATGTTTCCTCCTAGTATTCGATCCTCCTTTCTTAAAGAACATCCTAATTATAAAATTGATTTTAATGAGGAGTTGTTTAGATTAGATGGAGACAAGAACTCTTTACTCAAAAGGATTAATCTTGCACAAAAAATACGATGGCAAATTGTCACAGACTACTTAAAAACAAAAGAATGGGATCTTTTTATTGTTGTTTTCAGGTTCTTGGATGTAGTTCAGCATTTCTTTTGGAATGAGAGAGATATTTTATTAAAATTTTACCAAAAGATAGACCAAATTTTAGGACTAATAATAAATTATCTGACAGATAACATAACTCTAATGATTGCTTCTGATCATGGTTTTGAAGAGGTAAAGTGGCAATTTCACCTTAACAACTGGCTAGAACAGCAAAACTACTTGAAATACCTTAGTATAAGACCTATGGGGAAATTTGTTGGAAGGATAGGTCTAAAGCCAGAGAATATCCAAAAAATTATGCTTAAATTAGGTTTACGCGGAATTGTATGGAGAATCAAACACTCAAAATATACTTCTCATGTTTTATCTCAAATTTCACCACAAAGATCGATATTTAATATTGACTGGGAAAAAACTAGAGCTTTTTATGTACCTGGATCAAATCATATGATAGATATTAACCCATATTACTCATGGGAATCAAGTGATGAAAAAGAACATTTTATTACTGAACTCCTTGAAAAATTAAGAAAAATCAAGGACTCCAACTTAAATTACAGGCTAATGCAAGATGTTTTCCGAAAAAACGTTGTCTATTCCGGAAAACATGTTGATACTCTCCCAGAATTTGTACTTATTCCAAATAAAGGTTTTGAATTGTTTGGAGAAGAGCATTTAAGAGGATTATTTCGAAAACCAAAACAAGCTGCTGTCAATCGTCCCGCTAGTCACAATATGACTGGTATTTTTGGAGTTTTTGGTTCATCAATTAAACCTAAGCGGTTAAATGCAAATTTACTTGATATTGCTCCTTCAATACTAAATCTTCTTAATACTCCTATACCAAAATATTTCGATGGAAAGTCATTCATTCCAAAAATTACTAAACAATGACAACTTGAAGATAAGGCTGATAAAACTAGGGATTAACAAGAGTATATTCCACACAGGCGTATAATATAAAGCCTTCAGGCTTTTAATTAAAAAGGTAGGTTTTTACAGTCTATGTATCATCATCTCACGATCGATTTAGAATCATGGGTTCATAGAAGCGCATTACAAGAGTTAACTTCTGAAAAAAGAAAAAGTCTAGATAATGGATTCATTGTTCAAGCTACATCCCAAATTCTTGAGATATTGAGTAAGAAAAAAACTAATCTGACTTTCTTTATAGTAAGTGAGATTTATCAATGGTATCCAGAGCTTATTAAACAAATTAAGCAATTAAAACACGAAATTGGATTTCACACCTGTAATCATCTTAAATTAATGGGGAAAAATGCACTGGATTTGGAACTAAAGTTTGCGGAAGAATTTCTTTCAACATTTAAACCTAAAGGGTTTAGAGCTCCAGAAATGCAGCTGACAATTGAAGAATGTCAACTATTAGTAGATGCGGGGTTTAAGTACGATTCCTCAATTTATAGTACCAAGAATATTTTGAAGAACCAATTTCCTATTCTTGAAATCCCAGTATCTTCCTATAGAATGATTAATAAGATTAAGGAAAGGCGAAAGATGGTAGATATGCCGCGGGGACTAATTAATGTGTTTTTGAAGAATTTTGAAATTCCTTATGGCTCAGGTTTCTTTATTGGATTAATAGGAGATCAAATATTTCGATTCATTCGACATAGAGAGAGCCAAGGATTAGCTTCAGTAATGTTTCTTCATCCATGGCAGATTTATCCTGCACCGCTTACTTTCCAAGAAATAAAAGCTGGCTTTCCTCTCTCTGTCTTTATGTTTCCTTATTACATAAACCGTAGAGTTACATTTGAGAAAATAGTTTCCTCCCTCCTAATATCACCATTGGGAAGCATTATTAAATAGCCCGACTAATGTATCTTCTTTATCTCAATTACTCTGACTACTTTTTTCTCCGTTGTTGGCATAGAACAGCAGCAATAGTACCAAGACTCAAAAATACTGAAATCCCTTCAAATCCAGGTGTTGGACTAGGGCCTTCGCCAGTAGTAATGCCATTGTCAAAGGTAACATCAAGTCTGATTCTTTTTACATTATCACATTCATCATAAACTTCAATTGTAATGTCATAAGTGTCATCAGGAAAATCTGTTGTATCGAGATCATATGAACCAGTCCATGTACCTGCTTTAAGATCAAGATCTATTTCGTCTTTTTCGCTAATATCGCCATCTTCTATTTCAATGGTAGCCTTATCAATATCACTTTCGTCGGTGACTGTAACTTCTATTGTAATTGTGCCTGAGTAGGTCTCCTCATCTTCGATTCCTTTAATTTCAACTTCTGGTGGATCATTGTCATCACATTCTTCTCCAGCATTGTCAAAGATTACCTCAAATTGAACTTTTGCGCTGTTGTCACAATCATCAAGAACTTCAAATGTGATAAGGTAAGTACCATCAGGAAATACTGTAGTATTAAGTTCATATGAACCAATCCATGTACCTGCTTCGAGCTCAAGTTCTATATAATCACTTTTTTCTACTTCATCGTTAATGATTATTATAGAAGCTTCTTTAATGCTACTTTCGTCTGTAATAGAAATTTTAATTGTTATTGTACCTGAATAAGTTTCGTCTTCTACGAGCCCTGTTATTTCAACTTCTGGTTCATTGCCTTCACAAGGTGGTTCTGTGACGTCATTATCAATGGCGAGGTTTGAGTTCCAAAATGAATTATTTGAATTACTTGAGACGCTCCCAAGATTGACCAAGAATAACGTTCCAATCAATGTTATAAGTACTAAGATGATTAGGAGGGGTTTCCTGCTTTTTCTCATGAGATTCTGCCTCTAAAGATTACCCGAGTTAATCAGTCCAGAATATAAACGTGACTATTTAAAAGTTATTCTGAATATACTCTGAATAATTTCCTTGAATAAATGGAAACCGAAATATGCTGAGTACTCGAAAGAAAAACCTTGTAATGAACCATGTAATCCCTTTTCTTGCTTATTTTATGTTTTCAATTGTTATATTCTGGAAAATGGTGTTTTTGGATGGTCTTTCTATTAATGCCGATTTTTATTTTCACCAAATGCCCTCTGGGCTTATTAAGATGTATTACCCCATTTGGAATGATATTTTAGATTCTTCGACAATCGAGCGCCTTCCTCAATTACCATTAATTCTCATAGCGTATTTTTATGGGTCTTTTTTGCATTTAACCACTCAACAAACATTAGGTTGGCTTAGTATATTTTTCAGTACATTTGCGGGATTTGGAATTTACTCTCTCTGTATTTTTTGTTGGAGACAAAACAATCCTAGAATAGTAAGCGAAAATATATGGGGAGCGTTTTTTGCTGGTTTCGTCTACATGTGGTCTCCCTTTGTTGTAGGACAAGCAACTCATCTTTTTATTCGAGTTTCTCATGGAATCCTTCCATTCATGGCTTTAACATTCTTTAAAGCGTTTGAGACCCAACAAAAACGGTTTATAGCATTATCAGCCGTACTTTGGGCTTTAATAACTTGTTCAGCGCATTGGATAATATATGGCCCAGTCTTTTTTCTATCATTTACTTTTTTCTGGACATTTCGTGAGATCAGGAAGAATGGAATGCAAATGAAAATTATTCTACAAAAGATTAAGATCTCTTTGAGCTATTTAATTTTATTATTAATTTTTTTCATTGGTTATACTTCTTTTTGGTTTCTTCCAGGTGCATTAATGGGTGGAGTTTCACTTTATAGTCAACCTATAGAAGAAATTTTCGAATTATTATATCGAAATGCAATTCCATCAAGAATCGTCAGATTTATGGGAAACTGGTTAATAGATGGAAAATATATGACTTCCAATTTAATTTTAAATTCAAATGTTGTTTTTTTGTTATTTCTTTTTGCTTCCATTATTGCTTTTGCCCTAGCAATAATGGCTCTGAGTTTTCATCCCAAAGATTCTTACGTTATATTCTTCTCACTCTTTACAATAGTTGTTTTTTTTATTCTTATAACTCCATTTATTAATGAAGATCTGTTTTCATTCTTTTTAGCCGATATCCCTTTTAATGAGTATTATGCTTGGGCTTTTAGATCACCAAAATACCAAGTTCTCCTATTATTAGCAGTAGCGGTATTAGTTGGTTATTCAACACCAAATATTGTCATCCAAATCAAAATATATACAAAAAACCTACTTAGAAGTAGACAACAAAGTCAATGGATAAAGGGATTAAAATTATCCTTTTTTGGGATACTTATCTTTTTACAAATATTAGCTGCTTGGCCTCTAGCTACGGGAGATTTTAACGGAACTCTAGAACCAGTTAAACTTCCTACAGAAATTGAGCGTCTTGAGAAATGGTTAAAAGATCAGAATGAACATTTTAACGTATTGTGGGTTCCAGGATACCTTGGTAATCTGGTTGATTGGAATTTAAACAGATCAATTTCTAGCTTTATTACAGTGAATTTCCCAAAACCAGTTATTTCTCCCAATAAGCCAGCTAAATATTTAGCGGAATTCTTTTTGAGTACAGATCTAAATTTTGGGAATTTATTAATGAATAAAACTAAACAATTAGGAAAATATCTTACTCTTCTTGGAATTAAATATGTCATTCTTCATAATGACATTCCAGAGAAAAAAAGTCAATTAGCTTATCTAAAGAATAACCTTTTATCTCAACAGGATCTTCAACTTGTTGAGAAGGATTTTGGTTTTCTCAACGTATTTGAAAATACGAATTTTAAGAGAATTGTTGGTTGTACAGAATCTGTTTTATGGGTAATAAATGGTTTCCAGGCTCTAGAAGCTTTGGATAATATCGATTCTTATAATCCATTCAATTACCCCCTAATTTTTGCAAAACAAAACAAGGAAATATACAGCGATTTAAACGGCCTTCAATTACGAATACTAGCAGATTATAGTACTTCACTTGAAGATATAATCTTTCTCAATCCTAATGATGTAGAACTCTTGTCCTTAGGGGATTATGGAAACGAAGAATGGGAAAGTATTGATTTAGAGAATATAGATATTATTGATGAATGGGATTTATCTATTTGGGACATCCCCTTTGGAGTTTCAGGAGTAGTTTCTGAAGATGATAATTCAGTACTCACTCTCAACTTTCGCTGCACTCAAAAAAAGCAATGGGAGTTTTTTTTAAGAAAATTGGATTCTCAAGCTGGTGGGTTAATTAATGTTAGCATAACTAATGGCTCAAATGATGAAATAATGTCTTTTCAATTTAATACTATTACTGAAAAAAAGGCTTCATTTAATTGGGTTCATAAAAGCATAAATTTAACAGAAGGATTGTATAAAATTCAATTCTGTAATGAATTTGGCCTAAATGTCTTAGATAGTCTCGTACTTGTCCCAAGTGACCAATATAGCGATTTACTATCAAAAGCAAATGTTCTATTGAACAAATATCCCATAATAATCTATTGTCCTATTCCTAATTCTAATATTAATCAAACTTTTGAACTTAAAATATTACATAAGGGGATTTTTCGGATTTCTCATAATAGTGCTAGAAATCCTCAAATATATATTAATAAAAAGAAAATTCTATTATCAAATGAATCCCAAACTCCCTGGAAAACCTCGAATAATCTACAACTCAATCAATCAACTATTAATATTACAGTAACAACCAATCAAAGTACGGATTCAACAACCCAATCTTTCTTATGGTTATATTCCGTTAGTAATGATTCTGAAACTCTCAGATCTATCTTAAATAACACTAAAGATATTGATTTTCAGTATATAATAAAATCAGTACAAATTGATATTCAAATCAAAGCCTTGAAACCTTTCTTTTTATGGATAGCAAAGAATTACAATGAATTTTGGAAGCTAGAATTAAATGGAAAATATCATGATCCAATTATCATGAATGGTGCAAATCTTGGATACATTATCAATATAGAAGACAAAGGATCCATTAATCCATTGAATCTAAGAATAGTTTTTTTTCCTGAATATTTTTTCAATTATGGATCTTTTATTTCTCTATTATTCATCATTGGATCAATCATTGGTTTTGTAATTCTCTATCATGAAAAAATTCTGAAATTATTTCAAAAAATCTTCCAGATGAACAAAAATGAGCGAGCTTAGTATCTTTTTCTTTTTGGTTTCAATTTGTTATATTCTGATCTTTTGGTATTACAAATTGAGATACAAATGGGCATTTATAACTGCTTCTCTTTTATTGTTAGCAGATCCAGTCGTAAATTATCTTAGTATTCCAATTCTAAAGGATGAGCTTAGTTTGTTGGGAGTATTATTCTTCATTATCGGATTTACTTTAGTAATTTTATACCATGGAACATCAACCGAATTAAATGATACCCACGACAGTACCCAAAATATTGACAATCTTTCAAGTTGATTTAGGTGAAAATACTTATTTTAAATTGGCGGGATAATGCTAATCCTAAGGCAGGAGGAGCAGAAGTAGTTGTACATGAATTAATTCATCGATGGGTTAGTTGGGGGCATAAAATTGTCCTTTTCACATCAACATTTTCTGGAGGGGAAAGAGTGGTTAAAAGAAAGAATTTAATGATTTTTAGATATGGTAATGATCTTTCAGTGCGTTTTTTTTTCTGGTTGTATCATAGAATCTTTAAAAATAGATTTGATATTGTTATTGAAGCACAAACTGCAGGTATCCCTTGGTTTGCATCTTTCTTTCTAAACACCCCGATTTTACTGCTTTTTCATCAAACAGGGCGTGATTACCCAAATGGGTCTCTCAATAATTCTGTCTTATTTTATGAGATCCCCAAACCTCTCGCTATTCTAGCTTTCTGGTTGGAACCTGTCTTATTAAAATTATCCACGAGAATTCCCGCAATTGCCGTTTCTTTCAGTACTAAACAGGATCTTATGAAACTTGGTTTTTATAATAAAAATGTAGTTGTAATAAGATCTGGGTTCTCTACTCCGATAATACTCCCAGAAATAAGAAAATCAAAAGTTCCAACTGTAATCTCGTTAGGCCGTTTAACTGGACAGAAACGAGTTGAAGAAAGTATTTTAGCTTTTTATTTCATTAAAAAAGAATTAACAGAAGCTAAAATGATGATTGTTGGTCGAGGTACCCCTCAGTATGAAAAACACCTTCGAAACTTGGTAAAAAAATTAGGTTTAAAATCAGCTATTGCATTTTATGGTTTTTTATCGGAAGAAGAAAAGTATAACCTTCTTTCCAAAGCACATATTCTTTTGACAACTTCTATCAGAGAAGGTTGGGGATTAGTTGTAATTGAAGCAAATATAACATTGACCATAGCTGTTGGTTATGAAGTGCCTGGGTTACGCGATTCTATCATAAATGGTGAAACAGGGTTATTAGTTAAGAGAAGAGATCCTAAAGAGCTAGCACAGGCTGTGATTCATATATTTAAGCAACCTGATAAATTAGAAGGGATGGCAAAAAATGCAAGACGTTATGCTTTATCATTATCATGGGATAATGCGGCCAGATCTTATTTAAAAGTTATAAGTCTCCTTTTAAAAACCGATGAGTGAAATTAATTCATTTTAGTACAGAATTTAGCTTTTTTTTATTCTATAGTTTTTGGGAAATCATCTTTTATGTTGTTATTACAAATAAATCTACTAAAAACGCAAACAAGAGGAAAGAAAATTTAAAGAACAATAGTTAATAAAACAATTCATAATGCAAGATAAATTTTGTGTATTGTCTTTGTTAAAAAATCTAGAGTAAAATAAAAGGAGATTTATTTGAAAACATAAATAAATCAGGAGATAGAATGCTAGAATCGAATTTTTGGTTCCCAAGGTAACACTTAGACTATTTATACATTGATCTAACAACCTTGAAGTGAATTTTAAAACGAAATCAAATCAGAAAGTCCATTATGATAGAAGAATAATTTGCAATTGGTAAATTTACTTCAATAATTGACCCAAAAACCGAGTAAATACAAAACCCAAACATGATGGCCTCCAAGTATGGTTCATCTATGTAGGAACCACATGAGGCCATCTTTATCAGAGGAAATTACAGATGAAACGATGTACAAAATGTATCCTGCCAGTAACTTATCCAAAGATAACATTTAATGAAGAGGGTGTTTGCAATCATTGTATTAATCACAAAAAACTTAATTATCTTGGAGATGAAGCTTGTAGAGAGGAAATAGAGAAGTTTCATAAAATTAAAAAAGATAGAAACCAAGATTATGATTGTATAATTGGTTATAGTGGTGGAAAAGATAGTGCATATTTATTATATTATCTTACTAAGGTGATAAATTTAAGAGTACTAGCTTATTCCATTGAAGCTGATTTTATCCCGGAACAGGCCTTAAAAAATAGGGATGTTGGAACAGATATATTAAATGTTAAACTTGTAATAGAAAAGAATGAGTATCTAAAAAGATGTTTTAAACACACAATGTCAACATGGATGAAAAGGCCTACAGTTGAAATGGTTGAATCATTCTGCACAGGTTGTAGACTTACTCCAATAATGGTATTTCGATATGCAAAGAAAAAGAAGATTCCGGTGGTTGTCATGGGAGGAGAACCATTTGAACATCCTGAATATAAATTCCTTCTTTTTTCCAAAAAAAACTATATAAAAAATGTAATTAGAAACCCAAGATGGGTTTTAAATTACACCTATTTCAGTACACAGTTTAAGGAATATTTCTACTTCTTTTATGAGAAAAAACTGGTTAAAAGATACGGTTTATTAAAGGTTCGACCGTTTTTTGACTATACAAGATGGGTGGAGAAAGATGTAATTTCAACTATCAAAAAGGAATTAAACTGGAAAAAGAATCCCCTCCTTGAATCTTTTTGGAGAGCAGATTGCAATATTGCTCAATTAAAATTATATATCTATAAAAAAGTACTTGGGTTTAATGACAAGGTAGATAATTTAAGTATATTAACTAGGGACAATCAAATAAGCCGAGAAGTAGCATTAGAAAGATTAGAAGTAGAAGAGTTTGTTCCTGAGGAGATAATTAAAAGTCTCTTTGATGAGGTTGACTTAGATTATTCAAAGTTTGAAGAAGCTTTGATAAAAGCGCAAGAAAGATATTATAAGAAAAATCGGAAACTATGACGATAAGCTAATCATTGGAGTTCTTTTTTCCCTAAATTCTTCTTAAATGTACAAAAGAATAATCATTTTGGTACTTTCTTATTTTCGTGGTTTTTGATAACTATCAAAGAATCTTTCTTTAATTAAACGATTTAACACTTCAAAGGTATTCTTTCATCGAAAAAGTGTTGATAAGATTCATTTGAAAATGTTCTTAAACAAGAGGTAAGTTATGAAAGTCAAGTTTAATCCAACATGGATAAGCATATAGATGTTCGAAATTACACAGACTGGAATGCAGGAAAAGATGCCCAATCTATCAGTTATTATCCCAGTATTTAATAAAGGAAAACACATAGAAAAAGCAATTGATAGATTGGAATCTGAGTTATCCAAGGCTCATATAGATTATGAAATCGTTGTCATTGATGACGGTTCGATCGACAATACTTTAGAAAGACTACAAGAACGAAAAATTAAATCTTTACAACATCTTAAAATCATTCATTACAAAAATAATGGTGGTAAGGGTTATGCTATTCGAAAAGGATTTGAAAAAACCCAAAGCGAGTGTATAGCTTTCGTTGATGGGGATTTGGATATACCAGCTGTTCAAATATCGAAGTACTACAAGCAATTGATAGAGATGGATGTTGATGGAGTTATTGGAAGTAAAAGGGAGTTTGGTAGTCGACTTAAGTGGTCATCACATCGATCGTTTTTATCTGCGGGCTTCATCTGTCTAGTTCGATTTTTATTCCCATGGTTGAAAATAAAAGATACACAAGTCGGATTAAAGGTTTTTAAAAGAAAAGTTTTATCTGCAGCTCTTCCTGTCATGAATATTGACCATTGGACGTTTGATCTGGAATTATTGTTATATCTAATCTGGCGAAAATATCAAGTGGTTGAATTACCTATTATAATAAACCCAGATGCGAGAGAAACGAACTTAACTCGAAATTCTGTTTTTTATATTGGTAAAGAAATCCTAATTCTCTTTTATAGATGGTATATAAGCCAATATTACCAAAAAAAATCCCAACTTTATAGAAGTACAACTGAAATACCGAATAAGAGTAGCAGATTAACACTCTAGATTCCTTTGTTATCTAACCCTTCAAATTAAAGCTAATGTTCCTTCTTTATCAATGAGTGTATGTGTTGGAATGCTCATTCTTTTTCTTTTTAAATTTGATTTTAAGAAGAAACCGAATATCAAATTTTAGATTAACCCCTTCTGAAAGAATAATAGTACTGAACATTGGATAGTTATCATGAAGAAATTAGATTAAATTATGAAAATCCTGTTTTAAGAATAATTTCTTTATAATAAGTAATAAGATGATAAAAGATTAGAATATTTCTTGAGGAGATTTTAACGGGCTTTAAATCCTTTCTTAAAAGAAAAATCTTAAGGATTGTATGAGAAGTGCCAACAAACAGCTCTAAAAAAGATTCTAAAGGAAGAACATTTAAATTTCAAGCTGAAATTCAGCGAGTTTTAGATATTCTGATAAACCGGTTGTATAAAAATCGAGAAATTTTCCTGCGGGAATTAATTTCGAATTCTACCGATGCTCTGAATCGAATGCGAATTATTCAACTTGAAACCAAAGAGGCTATCATTGATCCTGATGTTGAACTTGGTATTAGGATTACATTCGATGAGGATGAGAGAACATTAACAGTTTCAGATACAGGAATTGGTATGACCTATCAGGAGATTAAAATGAACCTAGGGACAATCGCTCAATCAGGCACACTGGAATTTCTAAAACAATTAGAGGAATCTCCTGATGCTATAAATTTAATTGGACAATTTGGTGTTGGATTTTATAGTTCCTTTATTGTATCAAACGAGGTAATTGTACGTTCCCGTTCTTATACTGAAGATTCACGAGGAGTTGAATGGCGATCGGATGGATCGGGGAATTTCAATGTGGCTTACCGTGATAAACCTGAAAGAGGAACTGATGTTATTCTTCATCTGAAGGATGATGCTAAAGAGTTTGCTAATAAGTTCAAGATTGAATCTATTGTAAAAAAATACAGTGATTTCGTTGGTTTTCCTATCCGAATTGCTGATGATGATCAAATTGTGAATCGTCAAATTCCTATCTGGCATCAATCAGAAGATGAAGTTACTGAGGAAGAATATAACGAATTTTATCGTCAAGTGAGTTTAGATTGGACTGAACCATTCCATCGTGTGAGGTTAAGTGTTGACGCGCCAATCCAATTCAGAGCACTTCTGTTCTTACCAAAGCAACGAAGCCGTATGATGATGACTTACAGCTATCAAGATTATGGGCTTCGATTGTATAGCAAAAAAATTCTTGTTCAAGAAAAAGCAAAGGATTTACTTCCTGAATACTTACGGTTCGTTTTTGGTGTCGTTGATAGTGAAGATTTACCTTTAAATGTCTCAAGAGAGGTAATTCAAGTCGATCGAACTATTCGTAGGATTTCTAAGGTTCTTAGTGGTCGAATACTAGATGAACTCGAAAAAATTGCTGATGAGGAAGAAGATAAGTATTTAGAATGGTGGGATCAATTTGGGGTCTTTATTAAAGAAGGGATAACGCAAGATGAAAAGCGGAGAAAGAAATTACTTAAGATTCTTCGAATTCAGACTACCAAATCAGAGGACAAACTTATCACTTTGACAGAATATATCAAACATATGCCTAAAGAACAGGAAGAGATTTTGTATTTACTTGGTGAGAATTTAACAACTCTAAAGCGGAGCCCACATTTAGAATACTACAAAAAGATGGATCAAGAAGTCATTCTCTTCGCTGATCCTGTTGATTCTTTTGTAATGATGCATGTCAAAGAGTTTCAAGAAAAGAAATTCAAACCCATTGATCAAGCTGAACCTATTGAAGCTAAAGAGGAAGAAGAAGTAGATAAAGAGAAGAAAGAAGAAGAGTCTGAGAAAGACTCTTTTCTTACTCACATGAAAGAAATATTGGGAGATCGGATAATAGACATTTGTTATACAGATTTATTAACAGATAGCCCTTGTCGACTTGTGAATCCTAGTGGAACTTCTGCTTTTACACGTGTTCTAAAATACATGGAAGAAAACTATATTCCTCAAAAAAAGATAATGGAAATAAATGCAAATCATTCTCTTATCACTTTGTTAAAAACCCTTTTTGAAAAAGAACCAGATTCTCCCCTCATTCAGACATGTACTTTTCAATTACTGGAAAATCAAGAACTAGCTGAAGGACTTTTACAGGATCCGACCGAAATGATAAAAAGAGTAAATCAGCTAATGCAACAAGTTTTAGATAACCAACCTGAAGAATAGCGATATCAATAGTGAACAGATAGGAACTTTAATTAGTAGATAGAAAATTAAAATTTCTGATTTGGTGACAATTTTACATGTCAAAGAATGATGCTTTAAAAGGTACCAGTCTCACTGATGGATTGATAATAACCATTTTTGAGGATTTTGGCCCTCAGAACATCTATAATTCCTCTCCTTTATCCGAGGAAGAGGGATTCAATCTTGCAATTAAATCCTTAACCGCATTGAGTTCAGATATTCCTCGCGTTGGGGAAATTCGTTCTTATGGACCAATACCAACCCCTCGGGATCCTTTCTTAACAATTGGATTCATTTTCACTTTAAAAGCAGTGGATTCTCAAGATGTTCGTATAGCTCAGTTTGGAAGAATTGTCGTTTTTTGGGTTATAACTCGTTCAAGCTCCACAGTGAAATATGTTGGCGTTCTTAAGCAAAATTTAAGGAGAGCTATTCGGTCGTATAAGATACGTACAGATGAAGACCTAAAAGAAAAAGGATTCTTAGAAAAAATTGATGAAAAATTGCAGATCATTGAAACAGGTATTGAGTCATTTTATCTTTCTGATAGAGAGACATTTGAACCTTTTTTAGAACTCGCTCTCGTTCCTGCAAGTGCTCCAATTATGCTAGTAGACAAACCAAACAAACAGATAAATGTCTTAATACGAGAAGAAGTTAAACCTTCTCTTAAAGTTAATTTGCTTCATCAAGTTAAGAATTTCACAGGACAATTGCCCAAAGGTTCCCTCTACAAAGTAGAAATAATATCAGATGAACTAATTGTTCAAAGAATGCTCTCTAAAATTGGTTTGATATCACAAGCAGAAACAGGGATTCACTATCGAATTCGCCTTACCGATCAACTAACCTATGATGAAGTTGATGAATATCTAGATTTTCACTTTACTCCAAAACGACAAACATTAGCAAAATTAATTGTACAATCTTATAAGAAAAAGTCCCCATTAAACCTTGGGGAGGCTAGAGTTCAAACCGGAATCTCTGAAACGTTGATAGAGGATTTCATTGTAAGCTTAATAAGTGCAGGTCTTATTAAGAATGGTAAAATCGAGAATGGCGTTTTACATTATATCTAACAAAGAAATGTAAAGTTTTGTAAAAACAGCTATTGCAATAACTTGCTTATAATTTCAGCAAGCTGTTCCATTTTAACAAGCACATATTGAAGTGGAGCAACTTTTTGCGCTATACCTGACAGAAGCAGCTCCCCTTTAAGTTTTTGAAAAATAAAAATGTAGTCATTTGTTTCTAAAGTAGTTTTAAAAGTTATGTCAGAAGCAAACTCATTACTTAGCCTGTCGTAATTTGTTAGCCAAAGATTAGCAGGAAGAATAATTTGATCAGCCATTTCTCCTTCCTCAAATACAGGTAATCCATCATCTGAATAAACTGCGATTCCTGATAACTCTCTGTGTGCTTGCATGAATTCCTGAATAGCCTCAGAGACGGTTTTAGCTTTTGTAGTTTTTAGAATTAAGGTTTGTACCATCTCTCCCACAGCTAAAAAAATCGAGTTGTCATAAATTGATGTTCCCCGATAATGAACATTAAACGATTCTTCAGCTGTAAAATAACTTTTCATGGTTGTTACAACTTGTTCCTTCATATCCAATAGTAGAAGATCAATCTTATGAAAGAGACAAAAAATTACAGAATCAGGTGAGTATTCACTTAATTTTTTAACAGCTAAATCAAAATAGAATTTTGAGGTACTAACTACATCGAAATTGGAAACATCTACGACCCAAACTAATATAGAAACATCGCTAAAAATAAATTCCGCTTGTTCTCCAACAAAGACGGAAATAAACGCTTCTTGACCCCCACAATCAAAAATTTGAAATGCACTATCAATTATACTTTTAGAAGATCGGGTATAATTTATCGTTGCATTATAATCTTTGACATCTTCCACTGATTTTCCTTCGAAGACTACCGAGCGTATACTTGATTTACCTGAAGCACCAAGGCCCATAAAAAGAACTTTTTGTTTTGCTACTGCTGACACGGATGTAACCCTCGGAATCTTCTTTAAATGCTGATTAAATGTAAGTTAGAATTCAAGTAATAATAACTTGTTCTACGATATATAAAATATCCTCATTGTATTGTTAGTGCTTCTGATCAAAATAGATTAATATGCCTTATTATTTCTCACAACAAGAATTCCTTAAGATTTTTATTAGGTACTTAATCTCGATATCACAGATCATAAGTAATGTGAGTAAAACTTGGGAAAAATTTTAGAATTTTATAATAAACGACTCAATGAATGACTTTACAGGTTAGTGACTAATGAGCGAATGGGTTTCTGACGCAGAATTAGCTGCGAAGCTAGGATACAAAATATTGATAGCAGGATTATCTGAAGCAGGAAAAACTGCGGTCAAACGTATATTTTTCCTCAAACAACGTGCGGAGGACGTTGACAGTCTTTCAGCTACAATTAATTATGAACGAATGTCTATTACAATTCGTGATACACCAATAACCATAATGGATTTAGGTGGTCAAAAGGTCTTTCTGAAGCGTTTTTTAAGTGGTTTTAGCCCATTTGTATTCAGTAGTGTTAAAATTTTTATATTCTTAATCGATGTAGCCAACAAAACTTCCCGAAACAATGCTATTGAATATTTCAAAGCATGTCTTGAAAAAATTAATACTTATTCTCCTCATACAGAGACTTTTGTTTTTCTACATAAGAACGATCTTTTGGTTGACTCACCAAACTATGAATCAATACATGAACAGCTAAAAGAACAACTTCAATTAGAATATCCTAAAGGGCCACTTAAATTCTTTAGAACTACAATCTATCGTCCAGAAAGTGTAATCAACGCTTTTGGAAGAATAATTGAACTTGTAATCCCAGAAATCTCTAAGAGTGAATTTGTTGAGGGGCGTGAGATTGGTGAGATTGAAGAATTTCATGAAACTGGAATGACACTTCGAAGGCCTTCAGCTGTTGTAGCTAATCAACCTGTAGAAACTATTACTCCTAAAATGGCTGGAGATCCTGCTATATTAAGTAAATTACAACGGTTGATGGAGTCAGCTGTAAAAACAGATCCTGAGGCATTATCTCAAGGAGGAATATTCCTGGGTAATGCTGCTGAAGAAGAGTCTATTTCGGAAACAACATTAACACATGTTGATGTGAGTCCTCAACCATATGCGGATGAATTTGTGGGCCAAGATTCAGTTCTTACGCCGACAAAACATAAAGAACACATTATATCAGTTGTAAATGAAGAAAAACTAGTTGAAAAAAGGGAAAGTGTTCAAATCAACCCGAGAATTAGTTACTTCGTAGATTTTTTCCGAATTGAACCTGATAAAGCCACAGAGATTGTCGAATCTGGATATGATATTATCTTTGAGACAGCAGCTAAAATCGGTATTGAAATCCCTCTTCTTCTTGATGTTTTTTTCAAATATTTACCATTCATTAAAAAGTCTCAAGGGGATAAAAAATACAAAAATATAACCGATGACAAACTTTTACAGCTTTTTGGTGCCTATTTAAAATCACGACTTAAAGAAGAAGATTTTGTTAAGTGTTTGGTCTTTATAGCTGAAAAACCAAAGATGTCTATTGAAGAAATACTAGAGAAATATTTAATCCCAGAAAAAATGAAAAAGAAGAAAAAAGAAGCTGTAGAAGAGATTGTTGAAGAAAAACCAGTGGAATTGACAGAAGTTGATATTCCTGTAGAGGCTGAAACGAACAACGGGATAATCGCTATTCCTAATATCAAGGGGTTGGGATTTAAAATCGATCTTGTTGATGAAGGTTTAAACGCAATTATTTCTTTTCATTTTTTAGGGCTTGTTGGTCAAACAGAGTTAATTGGAAGTGCAAAAGTCTCATCAAAGATCACTTCTGATGAAATTCTGTATTTATTAGCATATGAACTTAATATGCAGAATATGGGATTCTTTGAGGAAGGATTGGGTTCTATGCATTTTGCAACAAAAATTATTCACGAATCTTTAAGACAGTTGCAAAAGAAAACCTTGAAATCTACCAGTGAAGTGACAACTAAAAGAAGTCGGAAAGAACAAGGATATTTAACTGAAACTGTTAATTTTATAATTCCTATGCAGATTGAAGTAGATACTAATTATCTCATGCTCCCTGATAGTGAACAATTAGCGTTTACTGTTTATAAAGCCAAGAAAGGAGTTTTAATTGACTTTGTGCAGCGAGGATTTCCAATAGCTCAGGTTAATGTTGTGGAATCTATCAAAATAGATCAGTTAAAGCGGCTTCTTAAGGAAGCGATACAACTCCCAATTGATAAAGATGGTGCTTTAGATTTTGCAGCACGAGTCATCCAAGAAACTATAAAAAAGGTAATTGAATCAGAATCAGAAGGAATAAGACCGAAGGAAGTATTAAAACCTGAATTTGAAGTGGTAGAAGATCAAACATCTAGAGAACTAAAGGAGTACTTAGCTCTTCTTGAAAAAGATCTGGATTGAAGAAATCGATGATTGAGGCGTTACTCAAGCTGACCATCAATTCTCGATATAATGGGATGTTTGATGATTAAAATTTACATAGATATTTTAATACGGAGGTTTTGTTCAGCAAGCCTTATAATATTCTAAACAATATAAAGCTAAATTTACTTCAATAACTTATCCTATCCAAATAATACAGAGCTTCTAATTTTTAACGACTATTATAATTCAATTAAACAAAGATTTAGGGATTTCGATGTTAATACGCCATAAAAATTTCATTCTCGGTTTTTTTACTTGTTTTTTTGTACTTAATATTGTTTCATTTTCTATTCCAATCCAAACAGTAAATTATGAAGATTCAAATTCGATTGCGTTGGAGCTATTAAGAGGTTTCAGAATATCAAAAGAGGAAAATAGAAGCAATCAGGCAGTATCAAGACTTATGAGGTCACCTCGAATAGAACTTGAATCTTCTGAAATTAATTTTCAAGCAAATAATAATTTTTCAATTGGAATTCATCATAAAATTCAAGGACCAGGAGGAGGAACGATTGAAGACTATGTAGACTTGACATCTGATGTTGATTCAAGTCCTGATTTAGGCAGCCATGACTTGTTTAGTAATATACAGGCAACAGATTCAATTTATGATAACATGACAGAAGTAATTCCTTCCAGTGGCAACACGCATTCTTGGGATGCTCCTGGTGGTTTTGGGAATTTTTTACAGGTTGGTTCTGGTGGTTTAACAGATTTTGGTTCAACATCAGGCACAATTTCTCTGTGGTTAAAGTTTGACTCTATTAGTGGTCGTTTCTGGGGTCAACATACTGATTTTGAGATTAGATTTGGTGGAATTGGAAATTCGGAATTACATCTAGATTGGGGGGTAACTGATGCATTACTTTATACTCATGGTTTTACGACTAATACATGGTATTTTTGGGCTGTAACTTGGGATGAAATTGCGAATACTATTTACATTTACGAGGGAGATGAGAATAATCAACCTTCTCAGGTGGCTTCTACTTCAACATGGACAGGTGCAGTAAGCACTATTGGAGTCATTCAAAATAATATTATGAACTCCAGAAACAGTGGTTATGAAGTCGATGGGCATGTTGATGATTTTCGCTATTATGACACTGATAGAAGCCTTTCGGCTATTCAGAATGATTATAAAACTAAATTATCAGGTTCGGAAAGCAATCTAGTCCATTATTATGAGTTTGACAATGATTTAACTGACTCTGCTGGCTCATCCAATTGTGTTGAGGCTGGTAGTGGCGGCACATTTTCCACTGATGTTCCTTCAGGTTTTTCTGGTGGTGGAACTGGAACTGATTATCAATTAGATCTAGAAGCTCAATTTGCTGGAGTTTATGACTCTGGAAGTATTGCAGAGGAATTATGTATCAAAACAGGCTCATTTGGAGGAATTGAAGATATTAATGTAACTTATTGGGATGGGGACTCTTGGGAGTTGATTACTTCAGATCTAACAGCTTCCACATGGAATAATTTCACAGTTACACTTACTAGTCCAACATTTACGATTAAATTTGGTGGTTCAACAACCTCTACTGATAGTATTCAAGATTGGTGGGAGATTGACTCAGTCTTGTTGATTGTAGAAGGTCCAGAACAGGTTTTAGGGGATGATTCTGGATTTATTTGGCTTGATAGCCCAGATGAAGTGAATTTAGGGATGACATATAGTTCTTGGGTACAACAGGATTTATCAGATGACAGCATTCCTAGCAATGCCACAGGTGTAATATTAACTTGGGTTGAAGATAGTATTTATGTTCGTCATGCTGTTGCCCGAGGATCACAGGATACTAATGATTTCATGAATGGGGGCTCTAATTATTGTAGAATTGAAGAAGAAACGTGGAGAATGCAAATAGTTAAGCTTAGTGAACATAAATATATTGATACTTGGCGACAAAGTGCATCCTCGAGACTTTATGTTATGGGTTATACTGTAGGCTCGGATCCACAATTTAAAAGAGTTGCTTCTGATTTAGGAAGTTTAACTGCTGACTCATCATGGAATAAGATTACTATTAGTGGCGTAGATGACACTACAACAGGAGTTATCCTTTTTGGACAATCAACATCTGATCAAGATGCAACAATATTGGTCAGAGCTGTTGGTTCTACTGATTCTATGACATTTAGAGAGTGGGAAGAATATAATTGTGGAGTTTTTTTCGTCAAAATCGATGCAAATGACCAATTTGAATATTACATTACTAGTGGGAGGGCAGCCAAATTTTTCTTAATCGCAGAAGTAAAGGATAGCATTGACTGGTTAGACACAAACAGGGATAGTATTTCAGCACCATACCCAGGATGGACTATACGAGACTTAGACAGTTATTCTACTGTACCTTCTAATGCTTCAGGAGTCATTTTACAGTATGAATCGACCGGTGGTTACGCAGATTATAAGAATATAGCTAGAAAATATGGCCAAAGTTGGACATTTCCTCGTTATGATGTAGGTGGTGACCAATGGTTGATGGGTGGTAGTGGAATCGATTCAGAAAATAGAATACAAATCTATGCCGAAAGTATAGAACAGGATATTTATATTCATGCACTAACACTTTATACCGATAAGACTCCTCCTGTAATTGATAGCTTTGGTGTTGACGATCCAGGTGATGGAAATCCAACATTTTGGGCAAATGTCACTGATTCATTTTCAACAGTAACTAATGTAAAGTTGTTACTTAACGGAATTATAGAAGTTGATATGAGTAAGAATGCTAGCGACATATGGATTTATCAACCTCTCTCAATTAACTACGATGATTATTATACTTATCAAATTGTTAATGCATCTGATACTTTCGATAACACTCTAAAAAAAGCCTCTATTGAGGGCAACCACACCTTCGATTATGACACAATAGCCCCAAATGTTGATGATTGGGCCTTTTTTACTGATGAAGGGCCATATGGTACTTTTAAAGCAAATGTTTCTGATTCCTGGGGCAAAATCAATACTGTTATTGTAAACGTAACGTATCATGAGAATATGGGAGATTTAAGTGCATTATGGGCAATAATGCAAAATACAACATCAGGGTTTATGAATAATACTCTTGTCATGATTGAAGGATCTATTAACTTTGTGGTTAAGGTGAATGATACTAAAGGAAATACATACACCTCATCTGAACATCCAGGATATGCTCCGAATCTCGTACCTATTGCTGAGAATGTATCCTTATCCAGAGATGCATTTTCAGAGGAATTACCGGTTACTAGCAACGACACTCTATATCTACTTTATGATTACTTCGATGCTGAAGGATATACCGAATCTGGAACAGAGATTCGATGGTATCTATGGAATGGAACAGAATGGAAGTTACAACCAGCATATAACGATGAAACACAAATTCCTTCAAGTGCGCTAGTGAGGGGTGAAATTTGGAATGCAACAGTAAAACCTCGAGATGGGAAGGATTTTGGAGATATGATTGCTTCAGAAATTATTATTACAATTCAGAATTCTGCTCCTGCCACAAAGAATGTGATTATTTATCCGAGTGATCCTCTCACAGGGAATACTCTAACTGCCTCCTATGATTGGATTGATCCTGATCCAAGTGATATAGAACAGGGGTCTTTGATCAGATGGTATTGTGATTATAGGAATGGTTCTGGATTTCTTGAGCTAACAAACTTTGAAAATCAAACAGAGGTACCACCTAGTGCCACAAATAAGAGTTATATTTTCTATTATATTATTACTCCGTATGATGGGCAGAATTTTGGAGTATTTACTGTTTCTAACCAAATTACTATTGGAAATACTCCACCGACTTTGATTGTAGATATAAATAATAATACAATACCTGCAGAAATATTGTCTACTGATGATTTGATTGCAAACTATACATATTTTGACGCTGATTCAGATCCAAATGAGTCACTAGAAATAAGGTGGTATATCTATAGCTTGGGAAGTTGGGTGCTTAATTATACCAATACATTGGTAATTAAGAGTGGAAACACAACTAATAATGATCTATGGCGTGTTGAAATGAATATAAGCGATGGAACGAACTTTAGTGGCTGGATTTCTTCTGCAACCATGAGTATTGGAGTACCTCCAAATAAACCTCCAGAAGCACTAATGGTGAATTTAACACTTAGCAATCAGGTAGCTGGTGGGTATTTAAATGTAAGCTATACCTATTCTGACCCTGATGGAGATAATGAGGGGATTACCATTTTCCGTTGGTATAGAAATGACATTTATCAATCTCAATTTGATGGACCAACATTTAAAATTCTTGATATTGCTCCTCTTATTAAAGGAGACAACTGGACAGTAGAAGTGAAACCACAAGATATTTACGGAGACTATGGCAATTGGAGTACCAATGCCACGATAATGATTGAAAACACGGCTCCTGAACTATTATCAGTTGAAATATATCCATCCACTACCGCGTATACCACAAATACCCTTATTGCAAACTATATTGAATATTATCATGATATTGATAATGATCTTATGGTTAATTTGTCCATTGTGTGGAAAAATGGAACTAAGGAAGTACCGAGTCTAAATAATAAAACTTCTGTGCCTTCAAGTTATACAGCAAAGGGAGAAAATTGGACTTTTGTTATTCGTGTCTTTGATGGAACGGAATGGTCAGGAAATTATACATCAGAAAAAATAACTATTCAAAACTCGCTCATGTCACTTGATGATGTAACATTAACTGGAGGATTAAACACATTAGATGATATTAGTGTTCTTCTTGATCCCTATATTAATGATGCTGATGGTGATGACTTAGACCTAGCAAGAACTAAGATTAATTGGACCGTTGAAAGAAATGGAGATGAAATACATAAAGTCAATGGAACTTTGGACTTATTAAGCACATATTTTGTTGCAGGAGATTATATCACCGTCCAAATTACTCCCCATGATGGGGAAAGCCTAGGTGAAATATGGCAAAAATATAGAGTGTACTTAATCATCGATAATGCTGCTCCAACAATTGATGGATCCCCTTATATTCATGGCCCTAATAATATTACAACAATTTTTTATGCCTCTAAAGTCCTTTATGTCAATTATACTACTTTGGATCCCGATTCCGGGGAAAGTAATGCCCTTTATGATATTGAATATGATGAAAATGGTTTAGTCACTGATGCTGAATATAAATGGTTTAGAAATGGGACTTTAGTGGAAGAAATATCATCATTTTTTGTACCAATTAGCTATTTATCCCGTGGAGACATTTGGAACGTTAGTGTTAGGCCACGTGATCGTTGGGGCGATTTTGGTGACTGGGTAACTTCACCTGCTATTATAATAAATAATAGTCCTCCCATAATTACTGAATTCTATGAGGTTAACCTAGAAACAAAATCGGATATGGACTTAGATTTAATGTTTATTTATTTTGATTATGATGGAGATAATATTACTCTGTCAGAAACACTAATTTTATGGTACAATAATAGTACCCCTATCCCAGACACAGAAAATGGAACTATAATAGATTTTGATCAAATTGGAAATCAGATTCATGTACGAATCCGTCTTTCTTGTAATACCTTCTCTAGAGGGGATAATATTTCTGTCTATGTTCAACCTTTTGATGGTATAAATTGGGGAATAGAACCAAACATTAGCTCAAATATTATTATTGTTAACTCATTACCTATTGTATATGATGTAAAAATCCAACCAAACGGATTAGACCTTCCTGCATATACAGTTGATTCTTTAAACATATCTTGGGATTTTTTTGACGAAGATGACGACCCTGTAGACTCCTATGTAGCCTTTATTAAGTGGTTCAACAAGGGAATAGAGCAAGATAAGTTTGAAAATTCTACTATGATTCCTGCTATAAATACTACTAAAGGGGATAGTTGGAGAATCGAGATACAAGTTTTTGATGGTTTTGATTATAGCATCATATATACTTCTGATCCGATTACTATCTTAAATAGTCCTCCGATTATTACAGAAGTTACAATATGGAGTAGTAACAAGAATGCGACTCAAACTTATGCAGACACAAGCTTAATCCTTGATCCCATTCAAGATATTAACAACACAGATCCAGATCAAGATCCCATATTATGGCAATATACCTTCATTTATTGGTTCAAAAACGGTACTTATCAACCTGAATACGATAATTGGGAAGAAATTCCAGCTACGGAGATTTCAAAGGGCGAATCATGGTTCGCTCGTGTCCAAATCACTGATGACGGTGAAAATTGGTCATTGAATTATAGTTCACAAGAAATTTTTATTGTGAATAAAGCTCCTGAGATTAAAATACTTAAGCTAGTTGGAAATGAATTTCCAGATTTCCTGATTGAAGATGAAGATATTAATGTAAGTTTAACGCTCTTAGATATCGATCTAGGAGATAGTGACTTATCTTTCTTTAATTGGTACGTTAATGGTTCATATCAATCGCAATATGACAATCTGAGGTTGATTCCTCAAGATCAAACTCATCCTGGTCAAAATTGGACTGTGCAGATTCGACCTTTTGATGGATTCGATAATGGATCATTAATTAGCATGTCAATATTCATTGAAAGTCGCCCAGCAATTCAAGAGTTTGTTTCGTATATTTACACAGAATCAGAAGGCTTATATCAATTTGCTGTAAAAGCACATGATTCTCTCGATAATCAGATTGTTGATGTTAGGTTTGAAATTTTTCTGAACAAGTCCACTGTACCAATTGTGAATACGATAACAAACTTTCCTAATGCTACTGGTTATTGGATTCTACCTTATACGCTACATGATTTTGCATTTCTTAATACAAATGCAACAATGAGAATTACAGTCAGAACTACTGTTGAATATTCTGATGTTTTTTATATTACTAATGAGAAGGATTATATTTTTACTCTGTTGGATAAATCTCCTCCACGAGTCATTGATGCTTGGTTCATAAAGGATGATGAGTATGATCCCACTAGTCTTATTTTTTATGCAGAAGTGGAAGAATTTGGCTCAAATATCTCAGAAGTTATACTTTTCTATTATTTCGTACCTGTAAGCGAAACTGAAGGTACTGCTGGACTTGGGGCTACTGTTCTGCAAACAGAACTGCATCATTCTAAAATGATCTTTCAAAATAAATCTGATAATGTCTTTTTATATTCAGTAACAGTAGATTTCCAGCATAACCAATCAGATATTGAAATTCACTATCGGATATCGACTAGAGATGGTGATGGAAATATTAATGAGTATGCCTTTGATAATACAGGATTACCTGATCAAACTTTCAGATTCCAATCACCTGGCTTGCCTCAATGGGTTCTTTTAATTGCAGGTGTTATTATATTTGTGATTTTCGTTGGTTCAATCGTTTATATCAAGTTCATACGCAAACCAGAGCTTGTAGGTTTAGATAAAGAACTTGTACTACAAAAAATCGCTGATATCAATCCTAATGAAGTAATAAACTCTCTAGATAACCACACACTCGGTGTTATTGTTTCTTTCTTTGACCAGAGGCATGGGCCCATCCCTATTATCATATTACCCGAGCTGTTAAAGGATAATTATTCGAAACTTGTAGAACTTTCAGACCGCTCTTTTGGTGGGACTGGATTTGGCCAAAATTTTGACGAGGAAATTCCATCTAACTTCGATTTTATTTTAGCTGAGGGTATAAGAACTAGTGTACTGTCTTTCGGATTTGCAGTAGAAAGGCCTGAAGCTCGTGGAGGCCAAGAGAATCTCACACTCAATATTTTAATTCATAAAAACGTATTTCCATTGTTAAACCAATTTCAAGATGAAATACAAGATCAAGTACACTCCTTTCATGTGATTATGGATAAAGATCCCTCAAAAAAGGAAAAAATCCAAAAATCAGCCTTCGAAATAAGAAAATTTGTTTCTACTATTGTTCTATCTTATCAAAACATTTATGGAACAACAGAATTACTTGGTGAAGAGGAATAATTTAAACGAAAGTAAAACCAATTCCTACAGTAATATAATGAAAAAGAACAAAGAACTGACAATATTAGAGGTAACAATAAACACTGGGGAGGCTGCAGTCTCTTTTTTAAAGAAAATGAAATAGTAGAAGTAATCTTATTTCTTACGATTTAAAGGGATAAGATCCTATGATTCACTAATAATTCGTCCTGCTAATCTTTTAGCAAAAGCCATTAGTGTTATTACCAAAGGCGCTCCTAACGATCGGGGTAGGATACTTGAATCACAAACATAAAGATTGGAGATTTTCGTTTGAAGATTAGAATCAACAACCTCACCAATGCTATTTGTACCCCCAGGGTGAGCACCACGGATAGGAGTGGAAAAAATATGTTTTGGTTTTGATCCTGCTTCTATTAATACTTCTCGAGCAATGGATTGACCTTTATCGAGTCGAATGTGATCTTCTACTGTCAATTTTTTTGAAATTCTAATACCAAATCTAGTAGGTGTGAGGGTACCTTGTTTGGTGTCCTGTATTTTCGACATAATTCCCATGAGGTGACGATAATGACGAAATTTCAATACTTTCAATGGATTTTTTTGATATAAGAAAGTGACTAGAAAGATTCCCCATGGATCAACTACTGGACTATGAAGAATTCCCTCATCTTTATAGAATTTATATGTACCAACAGCCATTGGCATATCGTGAATTGTCCTGTGGCTTTTTTCAGCAGCCACACCATAAGTAAAAACCATGGGATCCATGAAAAATCCCTGCCCTGCGTTATCAATTCCTGATTTTTGCAATATTATTGGTGAATGGATACCCCCTCCAGAAATAATTATTCGATCCGCTTTTATTATGTGTCCCCCTTTAGGTTTGACTCCGATAGCTTTGCTACCTTCAATAGCCACACGTTCAACTTCTTTTTTCTGCATCTGTAATCCTTGAGATTTTGCTTCTTCGATTAAACTTCGAGCAGTGAATTTTGCTTTTCGTTTACAGCCTAACATACAGGCTGAACAGTTTGGAACACATTTAGAAAGGTCAATAAATTTTGGTAATCGAATCCATTCATGACCAATCCGATTTCCTGCTTCTAAAAGATTAAGATTTCCTTTTCCAATCAAATCATCTGGAATAATAGTCATTTTCGAATCTTTTTCTGCCTGATCCAGCTCTCGTTCAATATCTACGTTCCAAGGCTTAAAATAATAACGAGGCGGCCGAAATGCAGTTCCAGCACTGATTACAGATGATCCACCAACTGTAACTCCTGAAGCAACCATTAAATGCTCTTTAGTGTAACGAAAACCCTTTCTGTCTGCTATTCTAATAATAGCTAAATGATTGCCTAGAAAACGATGATTACCACCTTTTTCAAGTAGCAATACTTGTTGACCTGCTTTTGTTAAATCATGGGCAAGAGTTGCTCCAGAAATACCAGCCCCAACGATGATAGTGTCATAGTAAATGTTCAATTCTCAGTTATTCCTTACAATGTTCTTCTTTGTGTTGATGTGCAAACTTTAAGCCTTATTTGTTTGCATCAACAATGGATTTAGAAAAATTAACTTTAAAACCTAATTGATGTAAATGACTGAGAAAATTCATTGCTTCCTCATTGGCTGTGGTTTTGAAACTAACGACAACTGGAGGAACAATATCAGCCATTGTACTCTTTGCCAACCTTGCTGAAGTAGATTTTGTTTCAGATAAACGTTTTTCTACGATTTTATTACGAATAGCAGTTGTCACATCATCAAATCTTATATAAGTAAATCCTAAGATATCATCACTCGGTATAGTATTTGATTTTTCTTTTGTTATTAATTCAACAATCGTTTCTTGCAGTTTACTACCTGTTTTAAGGGCCATTTTTGCCACACTGTCAATACCATGAACAAGACCATCAACTATACCTTTATTATCTCCTTTTTGATCCAAAGTGATGGTGCTATATGTAACAGTGTAATATCTTGGTTCGAATATTACATTAAAACGAGGGGGATAACCAATTTGATCCTTTATCAAACGATAAGCAAATGATCCTCCTGGGATTAGTGAAAGAAGGCCATGAAAGGCAGATTCGATTGCTACGATCTTAGCTAATTCTGCAATCCCCTCAATGTTTTGTTTATTGATCCAAAAACAACGTGGTGCCCTACTTTTTATCTGTCCAGCAATAAGATAACCCTGATAGACCTCTAATACCACAGGTTTATTAAACTCTAGATATATGCTTGCAAATTGCTCGATCCTCATTCTATATCCTCAGAGTCTTTCTTTCGATATTCTCAATCTAAAAAACGGTAATCAGGTTGTTCTTTTTAGAAGATTTCCTTTTAACAAGGTAGTGTTACAATACCAGGTACATAAATCCTCTGCAAATCTAGACATTTTATGAAGAGTTGATCAGGAATTATGCTAAACACCAGTCTTGAGAACTGGTGCACCCTTACCTGGAGTAGGGGTGTGATCGCGGGGGACTATCCCGCCTCCTGAGCCTTGGCGCCGAGTAATTAGTCGGGGTAAACTAACCGACACTTTACTCGTTGAATTACCCAGGTGAGCCGTGAACTCATCTATCTCACGGGATAAACGGTGGATCTGTTTGCTTGTCCATCCTTCCATCGGTGGAACAACCAACACCAGCCGTTTCCCATTGATGTGAGCATAAAGTTTTTCATTTAAACCCAGACTGCGACGGGCAATGACTAAAGCAGCAGCCTGGTGAATATTCAGACCATAACAGCGTTGATATTTTATCTTGCCAAGAATTGAAGTATAGGCTGGATTAATCAATTTGAGTGTTATTTTCTGTTTTATCGCTTGAGCTTGAATAGTCTGAAGTAATTTTTTGTGAACAAAGTTTGTTTTGATTCGATTAAACCTTTTATTTGATCCAAACTGCTTATAAAATGTCAAATCTTCTAAAGTGAGAGTATTCAACTTATACGAAGTAATCCAATTGAGAGCTTTTTTCACAAGATTACCGATCAACCAGTCACGCTTCTCTTTTCGGGCATATACTAGTTCAGAGCAGAAAAACCATCTTGAACAGCGATAATTTCCATTAGGATAGATTAAAGTGATCGCAATCCCTGAAGGATTAAGATCTATTCCAGCTATCCCATTATTATTTGATATGATTTCGGTTGAAAGATCTAATGTAACCAATACTCGAAAAAAAGTCCTATTAGTGGAGTACAAAACACGAACAGTGTATTTCTCTTCACTATAGGTTAATCGTCGAAAAAGTGTTTCATACTTGATTGGGATAAATAAAAAAGCCCTCAATCGCTCATTTCTTTGGCCACGATCTAATAGCATCGAAAAAGTGAATGTGTCGGTAAGAGGATCATAATGAAGACGTAAGTTGGCGTTGCCTCGCTTGTTTTTTTCACCCACACAATAAATGCCATTGTTCCGTCTTTTAGTCCACTCCTCTTTGGATATTTTTCCTTGTTGGTATAGGTGAAGATTTTGTTTGCCTCCAAATACTATTGAAGGAATAGTCTTATTTTTTCTATGAGTTTGCCATTTCATCTGGAGAGACTGGGTCTTTTGGAAATAAGTATGTAGTCCTTTGAGTTTTTGATATTGTTTTTTCGTGAAAGGTTTTTGTTTTTGATTCAAGGTTTGTTGGTAGTCCTTCAAGCGTTGATTAGCCTGTTGGACTTTCCACGCACTCTCCTTGCAATAAAGAGAGACCAGCTGTTGTTGAGCTTGGATAATTGTTTTGGCTTCCTCAATTGCAGAGCGAATATACCGAGCGTTTGAGAGGAGATTTAATTTTCGAATCCGAGTGACAATTGGTTGTCTCGCGTGTCCTTTGAGGAGACAGTTGAATGCGACGCGTTTCACGATTTGAAAGCGTCTCATATGATCCTGAATGATTTGATGTTGTTCTGTGGATGGATACCATGCTGCTTCAAGGGTTAGTCGCATTAGATTCCTCACTCCATGTTAATTTTATTTGAAGGGGGATTAGTAACGTTTTTACTAGAATTACGAGGTAAATGGTGTGGATTAAGCTGTCCCACTTGTTTTCGTTTCAGTCGAGTAAAAGTACGTTCATAGATAGCCTGAGCTAAACCTTTCGGGTCGTGCAACAATTGCGGAGGCGGAAAAAAGAGCCTTGTTCGATGAGGCATGAGATAAGTGAGCCATTCTTCTGGGGGAGTCAATAACTGGCTATTGGTTGACACCAAGATAGCAATGTGTTGGGCTGTACAGATTTCGATAATTTCATAATTCAAGAGATCCACGGCATGGCGCCAGACCAGTTCAACTTCCAAGCCTAGTTGAGTTAAAGCTTTGATAAGATCAGGATCATCGCAACCAATGTCCAGTAGAACCCGACGGGGACGGGGTGTTTGTTTTTTCCCTTTATAAGTTGAAGAATCACAGAGTTTTGGTCCTTTTTGAGTCACTTTAAACCCGCCTTGTACTCCTGTTAAAAGTAAAGCAGATTCTAAAACAGAGGAATGAACCCAGAAAAAAAATTTGATCAGTACTTAATGTTGGTTTAGGAAATAATAGGTGATTACGCTTCCAATGTAGTAATTGATAGAAAGTTTTTACCTGTACCTTCATTTGCTCAAAAATATCCTCAAGTAAATCGGTTCCTTTAGAAATTGGTACCAGTTGGAACGAACATTCATAGAAGTTAGAGAAAAAATCTAACATGTCACTCATCAGATCTATTGATGAATTCTTTTTTCAAGTTGTGTGAATAATTATTTAATAGACAGTTTATTATAGTGAAAGGCGGAATTTTTGGTTATTGGATCAATTGTTTATATCATTATTTTTACACAGAATATAAGGACAATAATTTCGTGTTGAGAATTATGAAGAGTTTTGGAGCAATTTTCAATAGAAGAGGATTTTTTACAATACCACCTTAAGCTCAACACATTTTAGACATAATGATACTATACCATTTCAGAAATAATTTTTGCCAGTTGTTTTGCTAAGACCCGCACCAATCCTATGCTTTTGAAATCCTTAGCAGTAAAACTAACAACAGCATTCTCTCCTGCATTCAGTATGACTACAAAACCATTTTTTCCTGAAAGCATGATTTCTTGCATATCTCCCCTATCTAATTCTGTTAAAACACGTTCTGATAATGCTTGGCTCGCAGCAGTCATCGCAGCGATGACTACTTCATTTTCATCAGAGCTAGATGCTATAGGAAGGCCATTTGGGCTTACAACGGTGATAGCTTGGATAGAAGAGGTTTTTTTCAAATAATTTTCAAGAATTACATCTAATTCTTTGTTTCTTGAACTAAGTTCTTGAGTTGCATTAATCATATGAGAATCAGGTAATTATATCATTTCTTTCTTTCTTCAAGTTAACTAGAGAGATTGTTAGTATATCAAATCAAAAAATGAAGGGTACATCCCCTAATGTGATAAATAAGTAATCAACAATGAAGGTATCTTAATTATTTTGGTTATTAGCGTAATGGTATTGAACATAAAATTCATATGATTGAATGGAAGAAATTTCGAAAGGAGATTAATTGAAAAAGATCTAAGATTCTTTTATAGCGAACATATACAAGAAATAAGAACAAAAGTCAAGAGGATGGAGAAATGACAACAATAAAGCAGAGAATAACCTCCTGAAGAGCCACATCTGATAATTTACGGTTGTTTTCGTATGAAAAGGGTTTGAATCAAATCGATGGTATAATATATAAAAGATTGTTTTGTAATCTTAGTTGTTACTCTTAATAAATAAAGGACTCTAAACCCGCTAAATAGGAAAAATGGAGTCATAGGAAACATGACAGAACCTATCAAAATTATTCTATTCAAGGGGCCTCATTGTGCAGCCTGTAAGCCAGTTGCACGACATTTAAAGCGAATTGAAGATACTTCTCAAGGCGGGGCGAGTTTAACTATTATTGATACAGATGAAAACCGTGATATTGCGAGTAAATATGGTGTCCGCAACGTCCCTCATGTTCTCTATGATGATGAGGTTATTCTCTCTGCAACTCAGGCAGCATCAATGTTCTCCAGCTTTACTACTGAAACTACTGATGCTACAAATATGTTTTCACCAGATCAGTATGATTTATTCAACTTTTTATTTAATAAATTGATCGAGGCGGGGGTTAAAGCAAGTGAATCGTCTCAATTGATTGATCGATGGCGGAAATTATCAATCATCAGTGTTTCAGAAAGGATATTAAATGAGGATGAACTTGAATCAGTGACTCGTCCTTCAGTTGGCGATTACGTTCACATAGGACATCTTCAATCCATTGTTACTTCTTTATTAGCTATTAATCCAAGTGCCAAGTCATACTTATTTCGTTCAGGAGAACTAGCGGGAAAATTCGGGTCAGCTCAATCATGGATCCATAGATATAATCCCAAGATTATGGAAACACACAGAATGAAATCCCGATTTACTGAAATGCTGAAGGGTTTTCGTATTCTTTATGGACCAAATCCTGGTGCAACTAATATAGCCTCTGAAGTTCATATTACACAAATTGCACCTTATCATGCTCGATTACAAATTAAAGATTCTGGACTCGCAGTGATGAACTCTGATATTGGACAAGATGTTTGTGGATTTATATCTGGAGAAATTGCAGGCCTCTTGGAGGTAACATTAGGTGAGAAAGCGAGTGTTGAGGAGACAAAATGCTGGGGGTTAGGAGACGATTACTGTGAATTTGATATACGATTGGGCGAGGAGTCTGACCATTATAGTCCCTCTAAGGTTAAATCTAAGGAATTCTTCAGTGATGATGACCGCTTACGGTTTGATGTTTCCTTATCAACCATTTCTCGAAATATGTTTGATTCGATCCTTAATCGTAGGCAAATGAGACCAGGTATTGGAGATTATTGTCATATCTCAGTCTTGCAGCACATCATTACCTCTGTAAAATTTTCTGATCCATTCAATTCCACATTATTAGCTTATGCGGGTCAAAGCTATGGTCAAATGCTAGAAGATGTCGGAAGTATCAGTAGGATCGTATCTCAACGAAATCTTGATGGTGAAGAATACTTACCCCCAGCGGAATTTCCTCAAGCCTGCGAATTACTTGGCTATTATTTAAACACACCAGGACGGTTATTATCTCGGATTCATGGTGTGGCTACTGTTGAAGTTATCGATGATGAATCTGCTGTTTTTAAAATCTGGGAAAGTGCAGCCACTTCAGGAATTGACCTCTCTACTGTGGATCTCTCTGCTCTTTTCCCAGGAATCGAAAAACCAACTAAAATTAACACTTTGGACGATTTCATGGCAGGGTTTCTTAATGGTAGGTTAAACCTATTAGTTGAAGATGAAATTATTGTTCGCGAGACAAAATGTCAAGCAAATGGGCATCCATATTGTGAGTTTGAAGCTGAATTGGATTAGTAATAAGAATTTGCTGACTTTTTTATCTTCTATTTGACTTTTTCTTTACTCATATAATTAAGAGAGAAGAGAGAAGTTACTGAAATTATAATTAATCCAATGATACATATGACTGCTGAAATCGGGAAGAGTGGATTGGACAAATAAGTTTCGTACCTTTCAATTGACCAAAGTAACGACCATGAGATACTTCCTAAATAAACCAAAAAAAGGCCTAAAATTAACACTATGAAAATTACAATTGGTTTATTAGCTGTATTATGATTATAATACTCCTTAACTAGAAAAAAGACTGTGAAAGTGAAAAACGGAAAGAAAAATGGTACATAGTGAGGATAAAGAATACGGTTTAGAGCCATAAAAATGGTCATAAATGGTAGAATTGCTACAATAACCTCCTTAGAACTGGTAACTGGAATTTTCTTGATAAATATCACAATATATAGTCCAAAAATGATTAGCTGCAATACAAATGGAAATAGAGTTGATGAGATCTCAGATAAAAAATAAGTGTAAAATGACATGCTTGGATCGGGTCTCTGAGTATGAATAAGGAAAACATCATTGATATATTCCTCAGGAGATAATAATAAGAATGGAAGAGATCCTATCAGAAATGTGAAACCAGCTCCAATCCAGATTATTATTGATTTCAAATCACGTGTTTGAATACCCCAAACTAAAAGGGGTATCATATAAATGCCAACAATCGGTTTAACTAAGAGAGCTAATCCAAAACATAACCCAGTCCGTCCGTAGTGAGCGTTTTTAAACATAAAAATTCCCAGTAACACGAAAAATAACATGAAATTTTCATGATAACCTCCAAAGACGATTCCTAAGGTTGATGGATTTAATAAAAACCAGTTTAATGCAGCTAACGCTATCATATTGCCTCTAGGAGAAGACTGGATATGAATCAATAGAATATGATAGACTAACAAACCGACAAGTATATTAAAAATAATCAAAAAAATCTTAGCCATTTGCCATGTGAACCTTTCTACACCAAATATTGCGATAATAAATCCTAAAGTGTATAAATAAAGCGGTGGATATTGTGGTTTTGGTAGTTCTACGTCACCAATTATGAATTTACCAATATCACGGTAAAGGAGCTGTCCTTGCGCAATTTTTTTGGCAGCCTCATATTGAAGTACAAAATCCACTGGATTATAATAAATCAATCCTAGAAATAAGTGTATTATCAGATTACACAGCAAAGAAAGAAGAAGCCATCTATACTTTTCAATGAATTGAGATTTAGATGGAAAAAAAACCATTTTTTGTCATCCAGATCGCTTGAATCCATAAAGATATCTATAGATTTATATTAGAATGCTTTCTAAATTTCATTATATATTTTAAACGAGTAATGAAACTATCCCAATATATTGAGTTTCAATTATTCAGATGATTAGCCTCATGACCTATGCCTAAGCGTCCAGATCTAGGATGGCCAACTAATAACGATCTACCTACCTAACCTATTAAGGATGTTACAGAATTATGGCAAAGAAAAAGCCTTCTTGTCCCCAAATAGCGTTCTTTATTGTTAACCATGGAATTCCAACCGTCTCGGTCGGTTTCTCTAGTGAACAGAGCCTACTATTTGGCGGGATACTCTCCGCAATCAATTCTCTCACTCAATCTGAAACAGGTATGGGACAATTAAATGATATTCAGGCCAAAGAAGGTCGGATATACATCCAAACTGCTGGTCAAGATGCAATGGTTGGATTTTTTGTTTGGGGTACAACAGGTTTTCCCCAACAGATCAGCCAGCAAATGAAAGTGCTTGTTGGGGGATTAGGAGCTCAATATTTATCAGACTATGTATTCAACCCAGCATTTGAAGAAATTTTAATGGTAGGTAGTCTTCCAGATAAGTTTCAAGTGAAATTAGGTTATCAAGCTATTTTCAATTGGCGAAAACAGTTGAGAGAATCACCTTTTCGTGAAACTGATACCTTAGAAGAACAGCTTCTCAAGATTGATAGAACTATTTTCGAAAAAATTGGTTTAAACCTCTCTGATTTAACATTTCCCGAAAGGATAGAAAATGCCATTGATTCAGCTGTGTGGATTACCCTAGGATCAGCTTTAGAAAATAGTGTTTCTCCTCTCATTACAGCTCAAAACATTGATCAGATTATCCCAAACCTGAGAATAAGGATTAAGAAGCTAATGGCGGAAGAAATAAAACATCATGGTCCAGCAGCTCTTCTTAAAGAGGTATTACAAGGAGTTGTATTTGATTGGCCACCATAGAAAGTATTATTGCGGGTAAACTCCTTCAAGAATTTATCAAAGGGTATGAAGATGATCCCTTTGGAGAACAGGGCTTAGTGATTACGAAACAATTGCTGGATCTGGCTTTTCCCAATCAACCTCTCAATGAAATTATATCATCAACCGAATTATTTGCACTATTAACAGTCGCAGCAGCAGAATATGATTTTAGAAGACAACCATTTTTTTTGGCTTTTACGAATTTTCTTATTGAAAAAACTCCACAAGAATTACAGAAGATGGATGGTACTCAGCTTAAAAAAGAATTAGCTACATTACTAGATGAAGATATTCCCCTACCAACGTTAGAGATAGATCGTGCAGCCTACGATTTATCTGGAAATCCTGAATCTGCATCACTTGCTCGAGACATGTTAGAAAGAGCATTAATTAGTACAACAGCTTCTTTATTCGGATATCTTTTGATAGAGGAAGAATATCATTCAGGAAAGTTCTTTCGTGATTTAGATACTAATTGTAGATTCCTTGCAAATCGTATTCGTAAAATGAATACCCTTCTTATACTTATTAAAGAACTCTTAAGCTATAATTGGAAAAAATTCTCAATGGTTGGTTCTTTACCCACACTAGAAGAATTAGGAATAGATGACATCTGTCAATATGTTGAGGAACACCCCCAAGAATACTTAGAGAGAATCCATGCGAAATGTATTGAAAAACTAGAGAAAGACTTCAAAAACCCAGTTCATTCGTTGATTAATTCATGTAAAATTCAAGCTGAAAATGATGATGCTGAATTTAAGTTAGAAATTGAGTTTGAACATTCAGTATCTGAAAAAATCAAAATAAAACTTATCCATGATTTAGAAAAAGTTCAGACACGCCTGAAAGCTGGAAAGAAGGTTTCACACAAGGAATTTGACTCAATAAAAGAAGGTTTTTCAAAAGAATATGATAAATTAATAAAAGAGATTTCTAAGGAATTCCAAGATTTTGTAAAAAAGGTGATTAATTCACTCTCTAAAGAACCCCCATGGTTCAAATATTATAGAAAAGGGTCAAAATGGCAATTTGAGTCATCCAAGGATGTAATAGACAGTCTTAATTCACAATTGACGTTCAAAAACGCGTTACAATCGCAGAAAAAAACAAAATCCCTTCAGAAAGCTGTTGCGATTTTTGAACAGGTTGGAGGGATTCACTTTGCTTTCGAAAATATTATTGCTCATTATTTTTATGAACGGGTTCCCTCTAGACTAGTGAAGTTACTGGAAACACCCGCAAAACGTCAAAAAGTCAAAGAAATTAAGTTTCTTCAAGAAAAGCGTTATAATGAAGGTTTAAATGCTGTTAGGTCGCTCCTTGTGCCTTATTCTGAGGCTATAATTTCCAATCTCCTTGCAATTGGAATTTCTATATTCAAAGAATTTTATATCAAAGATAATCCTGTAGTGTTTATCGATGAAGAAAGACCAAGGAATCCTAAATACTTATATTTACTTGATATTCCTAAAGATTGGTTTATTGAGAAGCCTCCTGAATCTTTCTTTGGAAATAACTATTTTATCTTTCTTATGAATGATACCCAAGTTAAGATGGGTTTTCACCTTCAATCTTTAGACGGAAAAGGAAATGATCTTTTTAAATTACTTATCTCATCAACTGCACTAGAAAACGCACTAATCTACAAAAGTGCGACAAAAATTCTTGGGAACTTCTCAGGTTATTTTTATTCAACCGCGATAGGTAATATGCGTGTTTGCCCTCCCGCCCTTAAAGTTGTAGATGATCTTTTTATGTGAAAAAACTTAGCCTTTTTTTTAATTCGCCTCACCATATAGTTTTAAAATCTTCTCACGCCAATTCAAGAACGTTTCAGGTGTTTTTGGATAATTTTCATATAGTTCTCTTGCTTTATCCATTTTTTTTATGACAGATCTAAATTTTAAAAGTGTTCGTAGAATTCTTTTCCCACGATAAGCTCGTTGGAGGGTTTTGAAAAATCCACCTGAGATTTCTCCAGTAGCATTACCATATAATAAGTCCCCTCCTTCGACGATTTTATTGTGAAAAACCGTGTTAATGATTGAACTTGGTAAGGGCATAATAAAATCTTTCATGATTGCTAAAGGAGCGTTCACAGGAGCTATAGAAGTCATAAAATCGACATTATAATCCCAAAGGCCAGTTAAAGAGACATTATCATTTTCTAAAGCCTTGGCGATTGTTTTACCAGCCATTGCTGCAGCGTTAACAGAAATACCTATTCCGCCACCATCTGTAGGTTTTACTTGGGTTCCTGCGTCGCCAACAAGAAGAAAATTGTTCCAAACGAGATTATCCTGAGGCCGACGTAATGGTACTCTCCAAGCACCAGCATGAATTAATTTTGAATTAGTGTAAAACTTCTTTTCTCTTTCTAAATATTTGTTGAATTGAACATGAGCATTCACTTTAAATTTGCGCATCACGCCTAATCCTGCATTCATTGATGATGTTCCCCTTGGAAACTCCCATAAATACCCACCAGGGCACAACTCTTGATCAAAACAGATACGAATGAACTCAGGCGATTCAATCTCATTTTCTACATCACGTACTTCTCGATAACAATTACATACGTCCTTGGGGGCTAGTTCAAGGTTCATGAAAGTCTTTTCAGGATCTAGTTTTCGGCGAAGTACTGCCCCAATGCCTGATGCATCAACTACAACATTTGCAGACATTTCCTGAATATTCTTGTTTTTTCCCCGATATTTAATACCTGTCACTTGATCTTGGTGGATGATTGGTTCTTTAACATATGTTGAATCGTAAAGTTCAGCTCCAAGATCAATTGCATCATTTAAAATCCTCATCCCAAGTTTAAAGCGGTCAATGATGATACCCGTCCCTCCTTCCTCGATTAATTCAAATTTAACTTCCCTATCTGGGGAGAAAAGCCATGCTCCTTTGATTTTTTGCCTGATTTCATCACCCCTCGGTGGTTCAATCTTGGTAATCTTTTGAATCCGTTTGAAATGTTCCCCACTCGTAGCGTCCCCACATATTTTTACTCCTATCATTTCTTTAGGTTGCCTATCAAAAAGAGCCACTTTTACTCCTTTATTGGCAAGAGCAGCCGCAGTTACTGAGCCACCAGTACCAGCCCCAACCACAATGACGTCATAATTAGCCATCAATTTCACCTAGTGTTTGGTTTCATCGCTTTCAGGGGAAAAAACACGATAACTGGCATTTTAAGTAGATCCTAATCTATTTTCTGTTTGATTTTCACTTACACAAAATTAGGCAAATTTAGGTCGTTTTTTCATTAATCGCGTGTAAGGTAGCAATTAACTTGGTTTGGGTCTGTTCGCGTCGTTCTAATTGTTCTTTTAAATAATCAATGTTATCTACGGTATTTGGGTCCTGATTGTTTAGAATGGCTAAATACATTGAAATATAATCCCCAAAATAAGTGGCGGAGAATAATTGACTTAATAAACTTGTACCTCTTGCTTCAATCTCAATAATTTCGGCTTTTATTCCAACTATTTCCTTAGTTATCTTAAAACGTAACTTGACATTAGGATGTTCACTTTGAAAACGAAAAGCAATGACAATAAAAGGATTGTCTTTACCCCAAAATTCCCAACCAACTATGTGATTATGGTTGAATTCTGGTAATTCTTCAGCCATGGCTAAAATTTTTGAGTTTTCATTAAGTTGACACTTCATTCGATTAGCAATGCAACCGAAAGGAGACCATATAACAGGAATACGTTCATGTAACTTGAGTGCTATCTGTTTTGCTTGATTTATTTTGACAGGTTTGTCAAAATGGAATTCCTGTCTCATTTGGCGAAAGAATGAAATTGTTTCATCAATTGCCGCTTGATCTATGGGAATTAAATTAAATGTAGATAAAATTTTAAGCAAGGGGAAAAATAAAAGTGGAAAAGCTGCTCTTGGCTGAAACCCAGAGGGAATTGGAAAGAAGGGTATGTTATGATTTCTTAAAAAATCCCCCAAATTACCTCCTGACCCTACTCCAACTACCTTGGCTGATTTCTTTATTGCAGCTATCAAACATGATATGGTTTCTTCTGTGTTTCCAGAATACGAAATCAGAATTATTAACGTATTTTTTGTTATGAAATTTGGAATCGTATAATTTCTTTGTATTATTATTGGAAAAGGAGATGTTTTTTCTAGGTAAATTCGTAAATAATCACCACTAACTGCCGATCCTCCCATTCCACAGACAACTACTTGAGAAATAGGGTCAACGTAAGAGATCGTACGTTGATTAACAGTAACTTGATCTGGAACTTCAAAAGAATGTTGGAGTAACTCCTCAATTAGCTCAGCCCAGTTATAAACCATTTGAAACATATTTTGGGAATCCAATTCGGAAATTTTAGTCAGATTATCAAGAATCATTGTCAAATCACTCTTTTCTTGATTAAATGGATTTATTAATTATGATTAGAATGAAGAAGGAAAAATCAGGTGCTAAACTTCTTCAACACTAAATTAACTAAGCATAATATTTCTGATTTTAAGATAATATCCTCATGATAGCAAGTTATTTCTTCATTTCCATCTTCATTATCCTAAGATCATAAGGCTAATCTCATCGTTTTTGAGCCTAGACTAAAATTCTTTGAAGCTTATAGGCTCAATTGAGAATATATTATAGAGATGATGATATTTATGGAGAGCTCATACCTCCAAATCTTGCAATTCTTGGGTAATACAGGTTATTATGCACGAACAGAAGCAGAAAAAGCAATACTTCAGGAACTGGTTGATAAGGGGTACGTACGTATCAAACGTGGGACAAAAAATATCTTTCAGATTACTCCAGATGGTAAAAGTTATCTTACTCGTGAACTGAATCCTAATACCACGATTGATGATCAGGAGTTTTTAACATGCTTAAAAAAGGCTTACAAGGATCTTGCAAACCCAATGAAACCCCTCGTGAGAATACCCGATATTCGACGGAAGTTAAGTGAAAAGAGGATTCCAGATAACTTATTTAACCAGAAAGTGTTAAATCTGCACGATCAAGGGATTCTCACATTACAAACAGCCCTGTCAAAAACACATGCAATTCATGGTGGGATTGAGTCGGATTCTGGTACAGGTGTATTTTATTTCATGATGTTTGAGGCGTAAATTATAATGACCCATGTGGCATCCTTAGTCATAGAAAACCCATTCCATAACTTCACAGCACGTTCTGATGTTCCAGAACCTTTTAATCTAAACCGTCCAAACAATGAAGCATTGAAACATGTAATCCGGTTCTTAGAAATAATAAGAAAAAAGAAACGTAAATCTGTCATCTTACCCATAATCGCGGAAGCAGGTTATGGAAAGACTCACTTTTATTGGGTATTGCGTGAAACAATTACTGAAGCATATGTTGTTTATATTCCTGTTCCAACCAACCCTAATCGTGTATATTCACATTTCTACTTTGAAACGATTAAAGCTGGAGGCGCACCTTTATTAGAGTATGTGGCAGATGCTTTAACCCAAAAATACCCTAAAGTCGAACATGCAGCAGTAGACTTTCCAGGGATGGGTAATATTGTGATTAATGGATTCTTTGCTCTGAAAGACCCCAAACAGTCAAAATTAGCTCTTAAGTGGTTAACTGGCTTTGATATTGACGATGATACAGCTCACTTCAAGCGTACGATCATGGATGATGAAGAACTGGCATTTGCAGCACTGAAAGTAATTTTGAAGGTTATTGATAAGCCAATTATCTTTTTCATTGATGAACTCGAATCACTCTTTATTGCTTTAGGACCAGAGGCAGAGCTACAGTTTCTCGAAACTCTAAAGAAGATACACAATGAGGCCTCCAATTTCATTCTGTGCTTAGCCTGCCTTACTACTCTGTGGGATACGATTCTTGATCTTTCCAGTACAGCTGTTCAGAGTCGTATCGAACCTCCAGTTGTCTTGAAGCGATTTTCAAAAAAGGATATCAATGCTTATTGTCTTCAAATGTTACAAGATTTCCATTCCAAGTTTGAAATCCTCTCGCAAGATGAAAATTCGTTATGGCCTCTTTGTACAGCAGATATCGAGTCAGCTTATGCATATTCTCATGGCAATCCGAGAGAAGCGATCAAATGGCTTGCAGGATGTATTGAGGAGCGCAAGACGCCCCTATTGAAAGATCTAGAAAGAAATCAAAAGCATCTTACACGTTTTAGTAAGCAAATCAAGATAATTGTTGATAAAATGAACCAATTTAGTGTGGGTATCCTGCAAAGAAATAATGGTGCCTTCATTTCGTTAACCGCGCCAGATAAAAGAGTGTTAGTCACTATCCCCCCAATAGAGGGTATAGAGAAAGGTTTTCATCAATCTTATTGGAATAATCTTAAAGAAGTTATTAATAACGAGGATTACAGTGAAATTATCCTCATTGGAAGTATTTCCGAAAAGGAAGCGGAAAAAGACTGTCAAATCAAGATATTCTCTGAATTAGAGCTAAAAACAGAATTTCAAGAATATTTGAAGGAAATCTAATTATCAAAGAAAGTTATCAAATATCTACTCAGTAATAAATCGCCAAACTCTTTTTCAGTATGAAAATAATTAAAAATTTTCCATAGAGTTGGATTTTGTAGCGATCTTTTATTTCATTATGGAGTAATGTTGTTGAGTAAATCGTTTCAAGACCCACTTATTATCAATGAGCTCAAAGCCAAGATACACAAATTAGCAACTAAGCTTAGTGCTCGAAAGATTCGCATTTGTCATGTTTGTGGAACCCATGAGTATACAATCTCTCATTGGGGTATTAGATCGCTTCTACCATCAAATGTTGAGGTAATTGCAGGCCCAGGCTGTCCTGTTTGTGTATGCCCAAATGAGGATATCGAACAAAGTATCTGGCTCGCTAAGAATGAATATACTTTAACCACTTTCGGAGATATGTCTCGTGTTCCTAGCAATCAGGGATCACTTCTGATGGCTCGAGCAGAAGGAGCTGATGTACGAATAGTATATAGTTTTCTTGACGCCATTAAACTGGCCACCAATAATCCTCAAAAAAGAATTGTTTTCTTTGCGATTGGTTTCGAAACCACAGCACCAACAGTTGCAATTGAACTTATAAATCAGAGAGTTCCTTCAAATCTTTTCATTCTAAGTTCTCACAGGCTTGTCCCCCCTGCCATGAAAATCCTATTGGAACAACCTGAAGTTTCTCTAGATGGTTTCATTGCACCTGGACATGTCTCAGCGATAACTGGTTATGGGATTTATGAACCTATTAGCGATGAACATCATGTTCCAATTGTTGTGGCAGGATTTGAACCTGCTGATGTGATGCTTGGTGTCCTAGCAATTCTTCAACAGTTATCTCATTCTCGTTCAAAAACGGAGAACCTTTATTCACGAGTGGTAACTCGAGAAGGAAATAAGGCTGCTTGGGTAGCAATGGAAAAAGCTTACTCTATCGTCGATGCTCGATGGCGAGGGATTGGTGTCATTCCCTCATCTGGTTTTGAGTTAGCAGATCATTTTTCTCAATATAATATTCGGGATAAGGAGGAGATTCCAATCACTAATGGTACGGATATCCCAAAAGGATGTAGGTGTGCGGACGTTATGCTAGGAAAAATTTATCCAGAGAGTTGTAAACTCTTTAATAAAACTTGTACTCCTGAATCTCCCGTAGGCCCATGTATGGTAGGTAATGAAGGCACCTGTGCAATTCATGCGAAATATGGGGGACATCTTAACCTAATAGAAGATTAATTATTTTTTCTGTTCTATTCTTTCTTTTTGTAAATACATTTATGGCGTGTACCCTTCGATATTTTCCTTCTTGAAATTATCATCTTCAATGGAGTTTTAGCAATAACCCTTCAAATGGATGAAGTGTAATGAGACTGTTAGTTTTTAATGAGACGTCCAAAGTATATGTAGAAAATACTTTAGTAGATGAAGGATGAGGATTTTTGATTTGAAATCTCCTTTTATTGAAGTTGAGTAAAACAAGAATTCTTTCTTTCTCTACACAACGTTCAAAACCAAGACAGTTCTTGTTGTGCACGGGAAAAAGCTCGAGGGATCCTTCAGTAAGAGCTCTATTTATCTTTCGAAATTGTATCAATCGTTTAAAAAAGGTTAACAACGACCGTTCATCGTTCTTTTGATTTTCCACATTAATAAAAGGTGAATTTGTGGCTACTGGTAACCATGGAGTAATGTCTGGATCTAGCGAAAAACCTGCGTTTCGAGTGGAACTTGTCCATTGCATCGGAGTACGACACCCATCACGCCCAAAAAACTTACCTATTGGAATACCCATTACTTTAAGGTTTGCAATAGGATCTCTTAATGAGGGTTTAGGGATTTTCACTTGATGCATGCCGATTTCTTCCCCATAGTAAATAAAAGGAGTACCTCGTAAGGTTAAGAGAAGCAGAAATAATAATTTTGCCTTTCTCTCATCATTCCCATATCGAGAGATCATACGAGCCTTATCATGGTTTGAAAAAACATAACAGGGCCATAAAGGTTCGCTTAAGATGTCTTCTGTTTCTTGAATTGTCTCTTTGAATTTTGTAGCTGAAAATGGTTGATTACTGAATTTAAAATTGAATGCAAGGTTTAAACCATCATTATTCTTGCCATAAAGAGGATAGAATATTCGAGGGCCTCCTATTGCTTCTCCTACAAGCATTCTTTCAGGATTATAAGAATCAATGAGCTGTCGAATGTGAGTACACATCTCAATGGTTTCATTGAGATAACTTGTATACTTTGGGTTTTGAAATAGGCAAGAGGTAGAATTATCTGACGGTAAGAGGCGCCAGCTTAGTGGATTGTCACGAAACTTATTATCTTCAAAAAGAGCACGGATAAGATCCAAACGAAAGCCATCTACGCCTTTATCTAACCAGAAGCGTAAATAATTAAACATGGTTTCTTGAACTTCGTGGTTACGCCAATTAAGGTCTGGTTGGCAAGGTAAGAATTGATGAAGATAGAATTGTTGGGTTTTTTTGTCCCATTCCCAAGCTGATCCTCCAATAATAGCCTTCCAATTGTTCGGTGGTTTTTTCTCCTTATTTCTACCATTTTTCCAGATATACCAATCACGCTTTGGATTGTCGTTACTACTTCGTGATTCAAGGAACCAAGTATGCTGATCAGAAGTATGATTTAATACCATGTCCAAAATTATTTTTATTCCTAGAGAATGAGCCTTATCTAATAATTCATCAAAATCCGCTATTGTGCCATATTCTGGGTTAATTGCCCCATAATCCGATACATCATATCCGTAATCTTCTTGTGGTGAGGGAAAAAAGGGTGAAAACCAAATTGCATCTATTCCGAGCTCCTGTAAATAGTCTAATCGATTAATAATGCCTTGGAGATCCCCAACCCCATTGTTTGTGCTATCCGCGAATGAACGGGGGTATATCTGGTAGAATACTGCTTTTTGCCACCATTTTTTCCTTTTCATAGCCTCTCTTCCAAATTTACAGGAGATAAATGAGGACATATATTCTGTTAGAAATCAGATTCATTGTCATTTGATAGCTCAATTGAATAAATTTCACTCTTTAACTATAATGACTTGCATTATCTCCTACTAAAACTTCCTGAAGCGTGTCTCTTGGTTAAATTACGAACCTTTCGCATGATGAAAGGACGTTTAACTTTTACTTGGATTTTATGCCAATTTTTTCGGGCTATTTTTAACATAAGCATATAAGACTTGAAGATTTTGTCTAGATCATCAATAGATCGAGGACCCAATTCCATTGTGACAGTACCAGAAAATGAAATGGTGTTTAAGAAAGTTTCAACGGGGTCGAGTGGCATATCCCCTTCAGTTAGTAATGGATAATGTGTATCCTCCTCTCGAGTTCCTCCAGAAATGTGGATATAACCAGTTGGTGCGCGTAGGAAGTCTAAACAGAATTCAGGAAGTTCCAAAAATGTTTCCCCATTTGTAATCCATGAATGGGGAATATCGAAACACATTCCGATGTTCTTGTCCACATTTGCCATTGTATTTTCAACAAACTCTTGAAATTCCTCCCATGATTGATAAGGCATATTTTCGAGTAAAGGAAATGGGATTTTTTCTAGTCTGCTATAAAATGTTTCCCAAGAACCACTAGCATCAGTGGGAGGATGGACTACGACTCCAATGATATTAAGATCATGCTGAGAGTTAATTACGTTTTCAACAAATTGATCAACAATCCTATCGTTTGAGGAAAGGTCGTTTCCGTAATCTTCAACATAAGGTGCATGAATTACAGTTTGGGGTGCTTTTAACACACGAATGACGTTTTCTATGTCTTCGAAAACTGTCTGATCAAATTCAATGTGTTGTAATCCAATAGCTGAAGCAATTTCTACCCACTTAGACGGAATGATACCATTTATTTTTTGAATAGTCAAACCTGTTGTGAATGTCATTTACTCATCTTCTGGCATTATCTCATTTTTATTATTACCAGGGCCCGTGTTTTGGGAATTGAGGTTCCCAATTAGGTGGAACTGTACCAGTTGCATAAACAGTAATGTTGAAGTTCTCTAATAAATTATCTTTAGCATTCTGAATATCTTCTGGATTGATTTGAAATATTTCTTTCTGAAATTCCTTTACAGAGAGGGGTTGGTGAAATTTAACATACTTTTGAAGAAGATCAATCCCATAATTACTAGGATCTTCGATTTCAGAAATATACGACCCCCAAACTTCTTCTTTCAGCGTGTTAGTGATTTGAGGGGAAATTTTCAGATCACGAATAGTAATCATTAGGTCAATAACCTTTTGAAAGACTTCTTCTGTCTTTTTGGGAGGTGTTACGAAGAGAATACTACTTATTGAGACATCATAGAGAGCTTCAAATCCATAACGACAGATACTGGCTATTCCTTTGCTAATTACTTCCCTATATAATAACGATGTGCGTGAATTTCCAATGAATGTATTTAGTAACAGTAATGGAAAAAAATCTGTCGATCGAATGCCAGGGCAAGTCCAAGCTAAAGCAATATAAGAAAGGGGTTTTGATATTTCGTTTTTGTAAAAGGAAATATTACTTTTAACATTTTTTGGAGAAAGATAATCGACATTTGGAGGGTAAATTGGATGTTTTCGTGGATGAGCGATCGGATCACTAAAAATTGAGGTTAAATATTGTTTTTCTGCTTCTAAATCGAAACCTCCGACTAAAGTTACAATAGCATTATCAAAGGAATAAAAACGCTCAATATAATTGAACATCATATCAGGTGTAATATCTGCTACAGAATCAAGAGTTCCAAGGATGTTATGTTCAAGTGCTGTGCCTGAGAGATGTTTTTTCCGAACTGTGAAATTAACATCAAATTCTGGCATATCCGCATATAATTGTATCTCTTGTAAAATGACTTCTTTCTCTGCGTTGAATTCTGTTGAATCAATGTTCTTATTTACTAACAATTCCTTCCAGATTTCAATAGCTTTATGTAAATTGCGACTAGGGACTTTTGCATGATATGCTGTATGATCATAGGTTGTATATGCATTTAAATCTGCCCCTAAGCGCGTGAACGCCTCATTAACTTGTTTTGTGGTTTTAGTCGGGGTTCCCTTGAAGAACATGTGCTCTATAAAATGACTGATCCCATCATTTGATCCAGGGCCAAATCCCTCCTCATACATTGCGCCAGCGTGGAGACCAACTGCGATTAAGGTCGTTTTTCCCCCCGGAATCGAGACTAGTTGCAATCTTAGATTATTGTCTAATATTACAGATTCAGATTGATCAGTCAGCATTGATATTCCCTTATTATTAAGTATAAGTATTTTTTTTCCAACTTTCTTGGATCTGAGCAGGATTTATGTCACCAACAATAGCTAAGCTAACATTTTCAGGGCGAAGGAGAGTTTTCTTCCACCAAGAGTTGATACCTTCTGAAGTTACTGTTTCAATTTCCTTATATCCTGACTCAATGTTTGGTGGAAGATCATGGACTACCCTATTTATAATTCGAGAAGCTGTTGAACGAGAATCATCAAAAGATAAATCTAATTGGCCTAAGATAAAATTACGAGTTGTATTATATTCTTCTTCTGATATCTTCTCTCTACTTATATCGGTAAGTAACTCTATTAATGAGTCTATTGCTTCTTCTGTTCTCTTTGGAGATGTTTCCATGTAACAACGTAGTACTAAAGATTCAGCAAGAAGCTTCAAAGTCGATCCAGTAATGTAACCAAATGCTTTTTGATCTCTTAGAATTGAGAACATCCTTGAGCCAAAGGATTCTCCTAGAAGAGCACTGGAAAAACGTGCTAAGCCTATAATACTGGGACTTGCATCAGTTATGATGTTAACACAAAGATATACATTCCCTTCTTCCTTTGCAGATGAAGCAATAAGATTATTTGGTGGAATGTCTCTTCGAGGAAATGGTTGAAGCTTTTGAGCTTTTGATTTGCTTTTTGAAAGAAATTCAGTTAATTTATGGTCTATTTGTTTATGGAGACTTTCTGAAATGGCTCCCACCGCAAATCCCCAGGGATTTATCAATAATTTCTGATGAGCTTTTTGAAGATCGTCTTTTGTGAGTCTTTCTAAGGATTCAGGTGTTCCAATTTGGGATCGGCCAAGGGGATGATCCTCTCCAAAAGTGGCTTTATCTGCATCAAAAATCATCATCCTTCGTATTGGATTCGACTGAACCTGATAGAAAATCTGGATTAAATTCTGTTTTTCAACAAGAAAATGTGACTCATTTAAGGTAGGGTGAGAGATCATTTCGAACAGAAGATCTAAAGTTCGTATTGCGTATTTTGGTTGAATTTGAGCACCAATAATAGAGAAATCTTTTTCTGTAGAAGAAAACAACGAGCCACCTGTTCCATCAATTAATCTAGCGATTTCAACTTCATTATGATCTATTGTCCCTCGAGCCATAGTTTGTAACAAAACTTGGGTGGTACCCGCGAGTGTATCATGAGCTGCTCCCCTATGAGTAACAATTCCCAAGGATACTGTGCGTTGGTTAGGATATGAGCGAATCACTGTTGAGAGCATTCCAAAATCTCCATAAAGATATAATGAGGTGTTGAATAGGAATATTATGAATTAATAAAGGATCATTGAGAAAGCTGGAGGGTCATAGTACGTTCAGGAGCAACTTTTACTACTTTTGCTCGACCTTTTTTCCACCACCAAAGAAGTGCACCACCTACAGCACCAACGAAAAGAAGGGCCTGAGCTACGCTTACTACCCACATCATGTCGAAAGATCTAGCTAATTGTGGAAGAAGGTAAGCTAATTGACCAGCCATCGTTACCTGAAGATTTACACCAAACAATGAATCAACAGCTGGCATTGCTCCTCCTCCAATAGTACCTATCAAAGCTGCTACTTGACTAACGCGATGACTAGCAACTGATAATTCTGGAAGATCTAACTTAAGTAAAATTGTTCCTGTCTCATCTTTCACAAAAAGTGATCCTTCAAGAGATGTGGCACGAAACCCTGCTTCTACTAATGGAGTTATAAAGAATGTTAGTACTTTTGGAAGGTTTTGAGATTTTGGATCAACAAATTGAGAGGTGGGCTGAACTAAACAGCCGCTCAATAATGGTTCCACAACTAATCGTTTAGTAACATCGCGTAGTTCAAATTCTCCTCGGGTTTCTTTTTCTTTTTCACCCGATAGAAAATGCATCTTATCAGCAGCAATTTCTTTTGCTAGTTTAGATAAGGTGACGGTAAATGGATACGTTTTTCGGGGATTCATTCGAGAATAATAATGAACATGAGTATGAATGGTATCAAATTTTGGGATTTTAGAACGAACAGGAGAAGGAACAATGGATTTCTCCTCAAGTTCAGTCTTGAGTTCTTCCATTACTGCTTTTTTCCGTTTCATTGAGGTGTCTTCGTCTCGAATGGCAAAACTTTCAGCTTCTTTAGCAGGAGCTATTGTCGGTGTTGGTGGAGGTGCTGCTTCAGGAGGAGGAGCAGGCTTGGGAGTTGGAGGAGCCGTTCTTGCAGCAAGACGAGATGGGGCTGGAGTTCCAGCAGGAGGCCCCGTTGGTGCCCTCGAAGTAGGTTCAGGAGGAGTTGCTGGTTCTGGGGCTAAAATTTCTTCTCTGGGTGTACTCCGAATTTCTGGAGGTGCTTCTGATTTCAGTTTCTCTGATGTAATCTCCTCTAAAGCACCTTCTAAGATGTCATCAAGGACTGTTTCATCAAAAGCTGGTACTTTCTCTCTTTCGTCCATTACTTCTTCAATTGATTCTTCGTCATAGGGTATGTGAATGTCTTCTAATTTACTTGAAAGAGTAGCTGCGCTTTTAGAATAAAGCTTATCTGTCGACAACGCTAATTCAGTTAAAACTGGTTGAATTTTTTCAAATTCCGCCAATATTTCCCAAATAGACTCTGTATCAAGTAAAATTTCCAGAATGATATACTTCCCAGCCTCCGTTGCATCTATTAATATTGTTAGAATGGCTGAAAGGAATTCATGTGAGGCTTCAGGGAAAAATGCTTCCAAAGTAGAGGCAAGATAATGATGAAATTCCTTATTATTAACATATTTTGAGTCTTCTGGGAGAGTTAGAAGAAAATTAGGAACATAATCTAACCAATCTGATGCAGATTGAAGAGAGAAAGGGAAAAACATTGTTTAACCTCTTTTTATAAAGCAAGTTTTCTTAATTTTTAAAGCATTTTTTCATTCAATAAAAAGGAAACTAATTAGAGCAAATGCGATTTATTCCTTATATTGAATGAATCTAAAAAAACATAAGATTTCACTGCTGTGAAGCTGCTTTAGCTCTTAAATTGATGATCTCATCTTGAATTTCCTTGATAAGTTGATCATAAGGACAAAGAAGGTATAAATCTATGTCTCTGATGTTTTCAGGGTTGTTGATATTAAATAGAGTTCCTTCATCAATTAATTTCGCTAGGCCTTGTGGAACATAGACAATCCCCTCACGAATAAGCCTGAAAATTTCCCGTAAAATGTTTTCTTTTTCTTTAAGTGTTTGAATCCCAAGAATGTTAAGCAGAAATTGCAGATTTTGCCTTTCGGTATCTTTAAATGATAATAAAATGAGAGCACGATCCGTTAATTGAGTTCGTTCCTCCTCAGTTAGATTTATTTCTTTTAATATGTTCTTCTTCGTTCTCATTGGAATTTCGGCCTTTAGACGTCGATGATATCCCTACATGATTTGTAATTGATTTGGTTGGTATAATAGCAATAATTGCTTGAGTAATGAGTTTTCTTTAAGCCCTAAGAAAGGAATTAGATCAGAATTGAGTCGAGACAAGACATCAGTTGTCGAATAGTCTTTTGGGAAGTTTAATCTATCCCTAACAGCGGTAACATCATGAAAAAGTTCATTTAATTGACTAAAATCATTGATTTGGTAATTAAAGGCCTTCCGAATCTCTTCAAGATTGTTGTAAAGCTTAACGAGTTTGTCAATCGGAGTTTGAGAGGGTAATTCTAAATCCGATTGCATGTGTTTTATACACCGCCATTTAGCAATTAAAACATGTTCAGAGGTACCATTGGCTAATTTCAGATATTCCTTAAGTTGATTAACTTCTCGCTGCTCGTCATTATCCTTAAGTGAGAGACCATTACGAATCATTATTGCTCATCTTTCTAATTTACTGGTATGGTTATTCATGGTTTTCTAATAACCGTAGTAGTATTTAGCTCCGTTATTTCATTCTGAATTTCTCTAATTAATTCCTCATAGGGACGAAGGAGGCATATATCGATATTTTCGGCTTCTAAAGAGCTGTTAATATCAAGACGAGAACCTTGATCGATTAATTGAGGAAGCCCTCTAGGAACATACACAATACCCTCCCGAATTAACCGATAAATTTCTTGTAGAATATTCCTTTTCTCTTCTAATGTGCGAATACCAAGTACATTAAGAACATAGCGTAAATTTTGAGTAGAAGTATCTTTGAAGGAAAGTAAGAGAAGAGTACGATCTGCTAAACGGTGAACATCACTTTCAGAAACCTCTACTGTTTTTATCTCATTGGATTGTAAAAAAGATTCTTCCAATAGAGATTCATGCTCCAAATTTTTGCGATTTGGTTCTCCTTTTCGAACTGTAATAATTTCTGAGTACATGTCAAAAACCTCCAGTGAGTGCATATCGAGAACTATCTACAGGATCCTGGATCAATAGCAACCTTTCATGAGAAAAATACTCGATCAAGTCAAGAAAGTAGATGAGTAGTTGTTTGAGTTCAGGGTCAGAAAAATTATACTTTTTGTTCATTTGGAGTAGACAGAGTTTATCTCGAAGCTCAAATGAAGAAAAAAGATTCGTAGACATGAATAATAACTGGAAAACTCGATCTAAAGATTTTTTGATGCCAAATTGATCAGTCACTTGCACTTTTTTCCTACATCCTTGTGTCTTTTGATGACTTCACTTTGAATAAGAAATTAAAAAACACAGTTTGATATAATGAAAAGTTACTCAGAAGTGACACTTTTCAAAAAAATGTGTCTGTAATTAGTCAAATGAATTACAAGGTATGATTTTCAAAAAAACGACAGAAACCTTTAGAATAAATTAATGTAAATAATTTCCCCCCATTGTCACAAAAACTTCTGATTATTTTCGAGTATTGTTAGAAAATAAGATACATCAGAGTTGAAGAGAAACAAATATATACCTATTCAATTAGTTAAGGTTGTCTGAAACAGTGATGGGGCCATTAAAAGGTCATATATTACCCTGGGAGGATTACAGTTATATATGAATAACCTATTTCATTGAGATATAGTGTCACATGCGATCCTAGGGGTAATTTTGGGGATATCCTCCATTGTGGAAATAATAGTTGATTTTGTCGGATTTTTGCTCTAAGATGAGCGCAGAAACTCCTTTTTTGATGACCACTTAATAATTCATCTATACCTGATTATTAAATTGGAATTATGGCCCTATCTTAAATTCCTAGTCTACAAGACTACCAATTGGTCCAGCTGAAACAGCAGTTCCCAATGAAGATGCAGCAATGTAGAGTAATATAAGGAATAACCAGGGGAGTATTTTTAATAATGTTAATTCAACATTAATTCTTTTTTCACGATTTCTAACTTTTCTCATTGTTTTTTACACACCTTATCTTTTTTTTCGGTTTTTTTTTAGGTTAAGGCAAAAATTAGCAAATAACTTGCTATTTTGCACATTCGAATATATTCTCTAGACAGGTTTTTAAATGATACTACCCTTTTTTTCGGCATCAAATGCCCCTCCCTAAACAAATTCCTTCAATTCTTGATAATTTCCGACAAAACCCGGAAGATTATAAAATAGAGGAATTTGTATTTGATTTTCTCAATATTTGGATGTACATCCATGAAAGAGCCAACAATTTTACACTAGAAGATACCATGGATTTCACTAAAGATATATTGGAGTCTCATATTCTTCCATTCTACAACAAATTTCAAGGTGACAAAACCTTAGAATTTAATGAAAGCTGGTTTAAAAGTTATGCTTCCATTGTTTTAAAGTGGAGGAAAAGGGGGAGTTACTTATTTCCTCTTAAACTGGTTACATATGAGATTTGCTTTCATAATAAGCAAAACTTTGAATTTTTCATTCAGAAGCTCTTAACAAAAGAGATTAAGGGGGATAAAGAAGCTCTTTTCGAATTCCTTATACCTATCTTAACGAACTTTACAGTTCCACTTGATGAATTATATATATCACTTTTAAAAGCTTTTCAGAGTTTGGAAAAGCTCAATCCAGTATATTATAAGCAACCAACTCAAACAGAATTTGCAAAACATCTAAATATCTCTTCTAGGACTGTTTTACGAAGAATGAATACAATTCGTTTATTACAAATGGTTCAATCTCTCCACTTTCTAGATATGGGTAGACTAGGTTACGAGACAAACTTACTTGTTCATTCCAACTTATTTCCAAAACGTTATGAAAAATACTTGCTTCTCTCAACTAATTTAACTGTAGGAAATTTCAGTATTGTGCAGATTCCTTATCAGAAATCAAAAGAATTCTTTACTCTTCACGATAATCTTGAGATCTTGATTTCTCATCCATTAAATACAAGAATTTCGTCTTGGAACTTAACTGGACTATCATCAGGAGAATTGACTTGGAGTGATACGAATGTTTCACTTCTTCACAGTGATACGAACGTTTCCTTAATTTCTCCTAGCCCAGATATTAATTTTCCTCTTAAACCTACATTTGATCTCTTTCGATCCCTTACTCCTGCAGATGTAAAAATCCTTGATTTTCTTACAACCCGTGGGAGTTTTTCCAGTATAAAACAGTTTAGTCAGGCTATCAAAGTTTCAGCACCGGAGATCTCAAAAAGACTTCAAGAATATGGTGAAAAAAACCTTTTAGTAAAAACGAATCAATACTTCAACATTGGTTTAGATTTGACAGTTTTCCTTTTCATTTCAGCCGAAGACCATCAAATTCCTTGGATTCAACATTTCCTCTGCTTTCCAAAGTGTGATATCTTTTTCCAAGAAGATAATAAACCTAATTATTATTTTGGCTTCCTTAAAATGCCTAATTATTGGATCAAATCATTCGCTCGAAGAATCGATTTAATCAAGAGGAATTCTGGCATCAAAATATATTACAAAATTGCGAGCTCTGTAGATCATGTGAAATGGGGTGTTGAACTAAAAGACACCTATTTCTGAATGTAATTTTTGAATTAATTTTGACAAATGATGGCCTGAGGCGATTTCGGTTATTAAAAATAATTCTCTTTATCTTTTTTTGATGAAATTATTTATTAAATCCCCTCAAATTTACAAATATTTCTTTCAATATTACACTCGGATTCCTTGAGTAATATATTCCCTTTTAATGGCTCCAAAATTATCTTCTTTCAAATGGTTAGAAGAATTAAAAGCAACCACAGCTGATTAGAAACCATAAATTCTTATTCTTTAATCTAATCTTCTGTTTATTGCCTCGATCCTTATTTTCATTAACAACGGTTGTTTGAAAAGAAATCAGATATTAGTTTTCGATATGCCGCCAGGAACTGGAGATGAAGCTATTTCTATCATGCAAATGATTCCTGATATGGCCGGAGTCGTGATTGTCACCACTCCACACAAGAGGTAAATCTTCTTGACACTAGTAAATCTTTGGTTATGTCACGTAAAATGGATTGACCAGTAATCGGAATTATTGAAAACATGTCTTCCTTTATTTGTCCTTAGTGTGGAAGGATACACACTATTTAGAGAGAGGGAGGTGCTCAAATTGGCCCAATAATTTGAAACGGAACTTAGAGGTCAAATTCCCCTTGATCTTAAAATCAGGGCCGATGAAGACAAGGGTATATCCCAAGCATTTGATTACTTTAGGCCTGTTGCTGAGAGAATTTTGATAAAAATAAGTTGAAGGAGATTCGTCTTTTAATTCATCAAAATTCTTTCTCCAAGGTTTCCAGTAAGTCTAAAGCCATAAAAACACCCGATTCTCCTCGGACATCGTCCTCACTAGTCCATTGCCTGGCCAAATTTCGTATTTCTTCTATAATGTTCCGTGTTTGCATTCTTTTTTGACCAATATCCATCAAAACTGATTGGCCAATTTCTAGTATCCTTTGAATATCTTTGTTGTAATTTACAATCAACGTTCTTCTATCAGCTCTACTATCGGCCGTTTCAGAATATTTCAATAAGATTTCAGATGTATTTAGACTATTGGATTCATCAATAAAGCTCAGGTCGCGAATGATCCCCTTCAACGAATTAATCACTAAAATAGGGTCTTTCCCCGATTCTACCGGAATATAGTAGTCTACTTTATCTTCTCCAAGTAAGTCCGCTACTAATTGCCTAAGCATTCCCAAATTATCAAAACCAGTACCTATTAATTCCCCAGTGGATATTCCAGCTTTCTCTTCCAAATTTTGCACCCGATTGAGAAGGCCTGTTGTACTAGAGGTCAGGGTATCAATTTGAGTTGTCAAATGTGTGATATTTGTTACATTGGCTGTTGTTTCTTCTAGAACACTTTCTAAGTTAGCAATACGATTGGATAATCCATCGATCTTTGTTTCATACTCATTGATAATGTTTTTATTTGATTCGCTCTCAATCAGTATTTGGCCTATCTTTTCATCAGCGGTCCCCTTGAATTGTGAAAAATCGTTACTTATTCTATTGATTAATTCATAGTTTTTTTCATAGTTGCTCTTTAAGGAGTCTAAATCTGGTGTTAAGTTTTCAAATCTCATTTGAATTTCTTTATATTTTGGTTCCTGTTGTGAAAATGATTCAATGATCTTTTGGACCGAATTTCTCACTTCTCCAATGGATTCTTCTGTTGCAGAAACTTTTAAGATATTCTCCTCAACAGTTAATATTTTAGATTGAACACCCTCTATCGCTGTACTCAAAGGTTGGACTAAATCCTGTTGTGATGCCCTTTGCTCATTAAAAGATTCCTGCAGCTCTGATATTGTCTGCTTAATTTCTTCAATGTTAGTAGAAAGTTGATTTATTGTAGAAAGATTTTCCTCAAATGATTGCATAGTTGATTCGAAATCACTTAAACTTTGTTTAATAACATGAATTTCTCTTTTTAAGGTTCTTACATTACTAAACACAATTTCTAATGATGATTTAACCTCAGCTAAGCGTTTATTGTTTTCTTCATTCATTGGAATACCTCAGGGTTCAAAAAAAAGGAAATTTATAATGGTTCAAGACGATTATCATTAACACCATAACAACTAATGAAAACTCCAATAGAATCGGAATTCTTGTTACTCAATAACTATCTAGGTTCAGATTCTATATAAAAATGTTCCATAATTTAGATTATTATTTGCTTTTTGTAGAGAAGAAAATCCATTGAATCTTTAGTTTTTTAAGGAATAAACTAACTATCGAGGAAAAATTTTTTATTTCACCTGAAAGAGAAAAATAACCTCAATTCTTCTTACATTGGTGAGTAAAACATGACCCAAAATCAAATATTTTCTACATCTTGGCCCCGAAAAATATCATATTCCATAGCTACTTTTGGTAGTGCAGCTGTAGGTGGAACACTTACAACATTTGTATTCTTTTATTATAAAGAGGTAGTATACAAAGATTTAATTGAAGTGAGTGCTGAAAATCAATTCTGGATTCTTACTTTACTTGGAACTGCTTTAGCTATAGGATGGTGGATTCAAGCCTTGATGAATCCAGTTGCAGGATGGCTTTCTGATAAATTAGTATCAACTCGTTTTGGGAGGCGTAAACCATGGTTACTCTTAGGTTCGCCAGTTATAGCTATTAGTTTTGTAGCTATCTTTCTAATCCCTACTCCAGCAACTGACATACTTTTTCCTGTTATATGGTTAGCGATTTTTAATGGGATTTATAATGCAGCTTACGCTGCTACATTTTGTGTCTATCTAGCTATTATTCCAGAGATTTGTCAGACTCCTGAGGAACGAACGAGTATTTCTACATATCGTCAAGGGTTTTATCTCGTTGGTTTTGTCCTTGGAGTAATTATTGGAGCATTTGTGGAATTCAATGTATTTATTGTTGTAATACTTGCATGTTTCATGTTTATATGCCTTTATATTACTGTTTTCGGAATTAAAGAACCCAAAGAAGTCCCAAAAATGCCTACTTTTGGGATTAATGAAGCACTAAAGGTTACACTCAAGAATAAACCATTCTTACCCTATCTTGGTTACACGATTTTTGCTACAGCTTTTCAAGAAATGGTGATCAAAGTATTACCTATTTTTGGAAGAGAAATTATCTATAAAGGTGAAGTAGTGGATATATCATCATATATTCCTGGTGCCTTTGTCATTACGGCTTTTATATCAATCATTCCAGCGATGTTTTGGATCAATAGGGTGGGCAAAAAAAAGGCAGTAATTTATTCTATAATTGTCGCTGCAGTTTTAACATCCCTTTTATTCACCGTAGGAATGATCCCATTCGACCCACTTATTCACACTTTAATTATTGTTCTTCTTGTTGGTTTTCCAGCGGCTCCCCTATTGATTTTGCCTGACTCAATCATTTCTGATATTACAGATTACGATGAAACGATTACAGGTACTCGTCGTGAAGCTATGCACTTTGCCTCCCAAGGACTTTTAACTCGTTTTGCTGGGGGTGTTTCCGTCCAAATATTAGGGCTTATTCTGGGAATCTTTGGGGGAACCTATGGCGAACCCTCATTGATTTCTACCATCATCCCAGGACTTCCTGATACTTTGGGAGTATCTCTTATTGGCCCAGTGGCAGCTTTAATCCTCCTCATTGGACTTTTTATATTCAGGAAATACCCTGAAGATGAAGTGTTAGAAGCGTCAGCAAAAAAAGTACACGCCTAAAACTTTATCTTCTCCTCTCCCCTTTTTTGTTTAATAGGGATTCCAATCTTTGATCTTTGGGTATTGTTCTTTCTCTCCATATTCATATCTATCATACAGTTTTCCCCATTCTGTTTGTTGAAACTTCTTTATTCTCCTTTTTCCTATAAATCTATACCAGAACCAATCATGATATATGCTCGATCCTGCGATTAATAATTTAAAGATTGGCGTGTGGAAAAAAAGCCAATGGAAGGGCTTTAAAGGACGATAGCGAAAGGTAGTATTTCGTAACCTTTGATCCCAACGAACTACAAGGCTTCGTTTCACAGTAAAATCATAATTCATGTCGCGTACTTTATCAGAATCTAATCCAATAATCTCAATCTGATCAACATCACCAGTACCGAGGCCTTGATCATGAGCCATTCGGATGTAATTAATGCTTAAAGGATCGAATCCCATGATCTTAGCAGAAAGTGCATCTATAGCAACCTGATCTTCGCTCGCGAGGAGGAGATTAGTGGACACAGGTTCCATAACTCTTGGTCCAGCTCCATCACCAGCGACAGTTCCATCCATCACTGCTAACATTCCAGGGTGTATCTCTTTTTGGATCGCCAACAAATCTACTAAAATACCATCAATAATACGGTGAGAATGATGGCGGTATTTCGGTATCAATCCCCCAAAGGCGTTTTTTATTGCTCCAGTTGTGACAGTGTGTCCATGTGTATTATGTAAAATTGTTCCATTTCCAATAAAGCAGTTTGTACCATCAACAGAGAGATCAAAAAGATATTCTGAATCACAATTAATTTTTTCTACCTTTTTTATATGATCCCACGCAATTTCTGTAGAACTAATCTTTTTAAAATATTTTATTTCATCTCTAAATTTTCCATTACTTTTTGATTCAAATAATTGAATGAAATAATTCATAATATGTCGTGTTGGTTGAGAATGGCCGTTTTCAATGCTATTCACACTACTAGGTTTTCCTGTAGATTCTTGGGTGAATCCTAGTCCTTTTCTTACACTTCTAAAAATTACTCTATTAACTGGAATAGTATCCCAATTTGAAGGTCTTTTACTCTTTAAACGTCTAATTGAAAAGTCATTTAAACGGTTTTTTTTCTTATGTACTCTTAAAGTGACTTTTTCATTGAAAGAAACAACATCATCGCCATATATACTAATTCGCCAATATTTTCTCTTCCTAGGATTTTTTGCGTTTATAGCTTCGTTTTTAACTTCATCTAGAAAGCTAATGATGCCAATTCGTAAGAGTAGATATACCATATCCTTTGCCAAACGTTTACTTTTTGTTGTAATATGTAAACCATCTTTTCCTACTGTTCCATCTCCATCGAAATAACCTTGAAGAAAAGCTACAATTTCTTTCTCACTACATTTGAATAAAATCCGTGGAATCCTTTTATTATATGATTTAATATTCTCTTCAAACCCTAATGAATTCATAAATTTAATAAATTCATTCGAATCAAAGTACATGTCCTTATTATTGTCCCTTATCTTGATTTCGATATTAAACAGTGATTTAGTTAGCTTAATGAAACGAGATTTTAAAATATCATTCATATTACTAAACCAATACCTCATACTACCTTTAGTATCACTAGCATAACCTTCAGATAAAAAATATCCCATCCATTCCCACAACGCTTCTGAAGTTACTCTTGGTAACTTTAATGGAGGACGAACCCATCGAATTGGTATATTATATCGGAGAAGGATTGCTCGAATACTCTCATAATGAGAAGAATATTTCTTAGCAATTTCTGTTGTTGTTCTTCCTAGTAAATATTCTCTAATTATTTCTTTTTGTTGCTCTATGGTGAACTTCCTACCTTCTTTGAAATTAATTTTATCAATAAAAATTTCATCCATTTTATCCTGAACTGTCGGAATGTTTGATAATACCTGTTCTTTCCCTTCAATTCCTATATTTCTTGGTATAGCGATTCTTATCTTCTTTTGAAGATTTCTAGCTTTTATCCATCCCTTTGGTGTTAAAAACGGATGATTTTCACTAACAATGACTTCTTTTCCTGTTTTGGTTAAGATTTTATAAACTGTTTTAGGTGCTGGAGTTTTCCATAACCTATAAGTATTACTTTTACATATTTTCCCCTTATAAGATACAATTTCAGTGGAAGTTTCAGTATATTTATCGTTCTCCTGAGTGGAGAAGACTTTTTCCTTTTTATGATGAACATTAATAAAATTTGAAATATTCACTAAGGATCCATCTGAAAGAAAAATTTCAGTATCGGGATGAACACACTTCAAAGTCGGTAAATGGATGATATTATTATTCATAAAGATTTCAGGGATGATAATATTATCTTTGAATAATTCTCTCATCCAAGGAACTTCATTCTTGGGATTAAATTTGATCCATTTTTCGTTAGTTAGAGGACGATATTGCGTTTGATATTTTTTAAAAATTGGAAACCATTTGTTTCCATAGGCTCCTTTATAAGGGTGTGTTACAACTGTTTGATTCTCAGTTGGGATAATTTCCTCTGGGTTGAGCCCATCATTAATTAATTTATTAAGTACCCCATCTAATTGCCATACAGGAGTAGAACATGCAGGGTAGAATAATGTCCAGGATAAATTAATCTTAATGATTGTTTTTAATTCCTTTTTAATTATAGATTGATAATTTATGAGATCTAGCAATTTAGAATAATCTTCAATAATTGTCTGAGACGTGGTTTCAATAATTGCAACTTTTGACAAATAATCACACCAAGAAAACATTTTCAAATGTACTTAAAGAGTTTTCACCTTTGAAAAAGTATTTGTCTAGCTTTAAGGATGTAGATAATAGAATAAATAATTATCTTAGTTGATAGAACATCTACTGTCCATTTCTGTCTGTAACCAATAGTCTCATGTACTTAAGTGGTAGAATATATCTGGTAAATTCCATTTTCTTATACTATATTGTTATGTTTAAGTGTTTAATCGCTGTTGAAGCCAGACTATTAGGATTTATACCTTCTTTACGGTTTTATTCTTAGTCCTTGCGTTTATAGGTAGGTGTAGACAGATAAATTTCATGTTATAATTCCATTATCCAGAATAATTGCTGTCCCTACTCCAGACCAATTTAACCTATTCGGGAGAGGTACATGTTTTTAGATCACTAGAAGAGATTAATGGGCCAAATATCTCTTCTACAATTTTATCCGCGTCTTTGAACTGTGATACATCTCCTTTCCAGGTTTTGATGACTTCTAGATATTGATCGTTAAATCGATTAGTAAATTCTTTGAGTAGATACCGGAGTTCATGACTTGCTTTGTTTGTTATGAGATTCGCACGAGTGGATTCTTGTTGATCATTAAGGATATAATAACCAGCATGAAGAACATATTCCATATTCCCCCGTTCCAACACTTCATGCATGAATGTGTCAATGGCTTCTAAACCTCCAGAAATTAACGCGAGCTTGTTAAATTCCCATAATTCTTTTTGAAATCCATTTGAGTATAATAAAGTTCCCCCTTCCATGCGTACAATTAATAGAAGAAAATTTAATGGTGGATAGGTATCATCTATAAGGCTAAGTGGATATACTGAGAGAGCAGTTACAAAAAGCAAGATAAAACCTACCAAACTAATACTAGTAGCGATATCCCCAATTTGATCTATTAATACTAAACTTAGAAGTCGTCCGAATGATAATCCTGTGATTAAAGAAATCAATCCAAAAGCAGTATAACGTCCTAATCCATCTCTCGGAGAAAGATCCATCCATATAGAGGTGTCTAAGGTGAGATTAATTCCCGAAACACCTATCCCAATAGCAAATGCAGCAGCTATAAGACTTATTAAGGTTAAGGAGACACTAAATCCCAAAAACGCAAGAGATATTGTATAGATACCAATAATAGTAAAAGATTTACGTCCAAATCTGTCAACTAAGTAGCCAACTGCCCAAATTGAGATAAAATTACCTATGAAGAGAAATACCCAAAATAAATCTACATACTCAACTCCAGAGAGAGGGAGCCATTTAATATCAGAATCATTGAAAGGATAAATCCTTACTATATCGATTATAATGGATATAGCGAGACCAAACACCATGAAAACCAAGAAATGGCTTATAATTGATAATCTTACAGGATGGCGTTTCATTATATCGCGATCATTTGTCGGCCAACGATCATTGGTCCATCCAACTTGATGATTCCTACTAACTAGTGAAGTTATACAGAATACTACGAAAGTCACCAGAAATAGCGTAAAAAGGATCAGAAAATCATTAATTTCACCAACGAAGAAAAACCATGTGAATGTTTCTTGACTAAGGACATTTAATCGTAAAAATGATATTATTAGGATGATTAACGAACCTAATCCTATCGAATGAGAAATGTGAACTCCTCGTCGATGAACAGGTATAAAACCTGCCAAAAAATAGAATCCAACAACACCAACTAGGGAACTACCTAATCCAATAAGCCAAAATCCAGGTATTACTAAGAAAAGTACATTATTTTGGAGAAACAGAAAAATACCAATAAAACTTAGTACTAAACCCAGAAGTCCGAAAAATTTCCCCCTATAAGGATTATAATCTAATTTTTTCCCAACAAGATAGATAAGGACGATACTAAAGACAAAAATAGTTCCATAAATAAATAATCGACTGAATATAACATATATCTGTCTCCCTATAGCTAATTCACCAAATTCATCTAATGGGATGATCAGCAATATGACAATGATTGTAATCCAAGCTACCATAAACCATAATTTTCCTAATAGAATACCACGTTTTAATTCATCATGACTAATCGGTTGGATTTGGCTTTTAGACACTTAATCTAGCTCCTGAAATGAAATTAAGTCTTTTCTCTTTATAAATTGCGTTCGTTGCCTGTTTTCCGACTTTCTCCCTCTCTTAAATCTGAAGTCGCATCTATCAAATCCTTCTGCTAAGGTTTGTGTTCTGATTAACCCTGATCCTGTGAGATCACTTGTGAAATAATCATATAAGCAAATATATGGCAATAACTCCTCTTCCCCCTGTTCACGCCAAAAGTTGTTGATTGGACAGACTGTATAATCAAATCCAAAATCGAATTCTTCCCCCTCCCCATCAATATAATGCATTACAAAATTATTATGAAATTCCCTTTCTTGAGACTTTTTCGCCATGTTCTTTAGAAGTCTTCTGTACAGATGTTTTAATGGAAAACTATAGGTCAAAGTTCTGAACGTTCGTAAGAAGATTTTTGAGAATCGTGACATAGAGTTAAACATCTCTTCAGCTGTTTCGCATAGGAGTACTGCTGCTTCCTCAACAGTAACGCTGCGTTTTTTTATGGTTTTCCATAACGCTAAACCCATTGTTGTATTAATGATGTTACTTGTTAATCTTTTTCCCACTCGACTCTCCTCGGCTCCGATATACGGCATTTCAGGGATTAATTCTTCATATTCCATCCGTGTGTCATTAATAATCTGATCGACAACCTTTTCCTCGAATTGCTTGCATAATACTCTCCTAAAGAGCTTGATCTGTTTCTCAAAATTCACCATAATTTTAGGTTTTTGTGATAAATAGTATTTTCTCCCTAAATTGTCTGACAAGTTCAATTCCATCCATGAGATCTAATATTCTGAAATCGATAGAAAACTACCTGGTATTATACTTGTTGCTAGCATGACACTGTTAATATCCTTGTGCTCTGTCCAACCCCTATTTTGAAGCCAATAATCATTAATCTTATCTATTAATGACCAATATTCTTTTAAAACAGACATCTTTTTAGCAGCTTGTAATCCTATTGCTAAACCGAGTTCTCTAAATGCTAAAACATGTGACAACTGACAGTATTCGAGTCCTTTTCGAGCAGCATCAATGAGAGTCTGCCTTTTTTCAGATTCGCCCATTTGTTCAAGTCTATAGGCATCAAATAATAGCCCTCCAATACCAAGAGGATCAGTTGTTATGAGATTAATTTGGTGCATTAATTTTTCAAATTTTTTTAACGCTGCTCCTAAATCAATATCAGATACTGCTTGTATTTCTTTAAAAGTGACATAACCATCAACAGGATCGTGTTGTCCCATCGAGGGAACTAGAGGATAAGAAAGGTCAATACTCATTTTCCAAAACATCCTATTGTCCCTGATAAAACCTGTTGACGCCTTTGCAAGATCAATTGCCCATGTGAGGTATTTTTCTTCTTTAACTACTTGATAAATCCTGTTTAGAGCATGCATCCACTTTGTGAGATAATGAAAGTACTGGCCATCACGATCCCATTCCAAGTTTGGGTTAAAAGGTTCATGTGGCTTCCTTTCGGGCAAAGGTTTTCCTATTCTCAATCCGCGTTTTGTAGGGGAATCTTTGCTTCCCAACCACCCTGATCTCTCATCATCTTCTCTATGCTTACCTAGTATCCTGTGAACTTGTTCAACTAACTCTATCGCTAGGTTTTTGAATTTATTATCTTTAGAAATTTGGTATAATTCCAAGAAATTACAAACTGCGAATCCATCAGTCCAAAGATATCTTCTTTTTGGCTTATTTGACGTTAATCCAGTATCATCTGAAAATTCCATCATTAATTCAATGGTAATTGACATAAAAGAAAAAGTGATTCTCAGACTATAAGAAGTTTTTTTCCGAAGACATATAAGATTTATAATAGATCTCCAACTAATAAATGAATCCTCGGGCCTTTAACTTCTCTTTCACGAAGGGGTACAGTATCAATTGCTCAATTTCTAATTGTTTTGGTGTTATTATCTCTTCCAGTTCACTAATTTCCTTGGAAGTGAAGAATTCCGCCATGATGGCAATGTTAAATCGCAATGTTGATTGCTGTATCAAATCAATGGCACGGAGCTGTGCGTCATAAACATCAAGAGGAGCTCCAGTCACCTTCGAAAAGAGGGATTGACCAGCTTTCAAACTGATCCGAACATATGGGGGATGGTTGGCTGCTTCGAGTGCCTGAATGTACTTGGGGTTAGAGAGGAGAATACCATTCGTTTCTAAGATGAACAGAATTTCGTCTGGTATCTCTTTTAGTACTGCAAGTAAATGCTCTTGACACAGGGTGGGTTCCCCTCCACTAAGGCGCATTCGGTGACAATTGTGTTTTTTGCTGAGAGCCATTAATGCCTGTACTACCTGATCAGATGAGTACCACGATCCCTTTCGTGGATACCATGCGATTTTTTGCGACCAACAATAGACACATCGCAAGTTACATCCCACCACATCAGCAGTGACTATTCCTCCATAAAACTGACTGGAATACCGAAAACGATAGTATTTTCTTAGTTGTTGGTTAGACAGACCTTCTTGACACACCTGATTTATCTTTCTGCTAGTCAGGTGGTTTATTTCACTTAAATCCATAGATACCAGCTAATATCTTTTTCTTTCTTTATTGTACAAACTCATCTGATTATTAGAAATCTGTGATGCAAAAATTATAATTTATTTTGATTTTCCTTTAGGAATATCCTTTAGGTAGAGTTATTGTTAAATCACTTCGTAAATGTTGCAGCAGATTCAATTTACTAATAAACATTTAAGAACAAATATTCTTAAAACAAAAATGAGAAATAATTCTAATAATTCTTTTTTTATTTATCTATGAAAATTCCAGTATTTAAGAAAAAGATAATATGGTATTATGTTGAAAAATAAACTTGCCCTGTATCTCTTTCAAATTAAACATGACAATGAATTTTGAAATGGAATTTTTGATAGAATCTATTTTGAGGTTAAAAAATGGATCAACACATTTTGCATATAAATAATAACGGTTTTATAACATTTGGGACGATTTTATGGATGATAGCAGGTATTTCCTTTTTCTTTGCTTTATTATTCTCTATAGGTCTCTTCCAAAATCTTTCACTTGAGGGTAGTTCTGAAGTAAGACTTGAGATCCTATTATTACTGATGGGTATACTCAACGCGACATCAATTTCGGGATCTATAATGATAGTCTCTTCAAAGAAACAACAAGTATAAGACAGAGATTCACACATTAAATCCACCATTTAGATGTACAAAGGAGCATTGTTACGCCAATACAGCTCTTTGGAAAAGGAACGGTTAATCTATAATGATCAACACCTTTCCATAATATATACGGTGTGCCTTATACTCCCTTTTCTGTAAAAAAAAGGCAATTAACTACATGTGATTGGAGTAGATCTATATATGTTCATTCAAAATGTACTATCATCTCTCTACCATTTTACGGTTAAGCTCGCTGTTATTTAAATTGTTCTAAGCTAGAAATTATTAAATCCTTTTTTATGCCCCTGTAGTTATCTAGTAATATATCTAGGAGTGTAAAATAACCAATCTCATAAAATAACTTCTTAAAGTCAAGTTGTTTCAAGACTTGCTTAGTAATTGGTCGTTTTTCGTCCCAATAGATGAAAGACTGATAAAATTCACGGGCAATTGGATGATTCAATAGGGAATGAAGTGTTGCTGCTTCTTCTAAAGATCTAGCTGGAATGAAGTAACAAGTGTCATCAAATACAACAGGTTTTTTTTCAAATGGTCCTATTAATCTGAATTTCAAGTCTTTATAAAACCCAGAAATTGCAACCTTCCAAGGAGAAAACGTATAACTTCCAACACCAAATATAGAATATTGAGGGCGATTCAGATATATGCTACTTGCCCGATTCTCAAGAAGATGACCATTCTTCTCTAAATATTCCCATGTTAAAGGGGCCTCCTCTTGGATAGTAGATGTATCTTCTCCTATAGACTTTTGTGTAACAATCATCCATCGTTCAATATTTTTAGTTCGATTATTAGCCAAATCAGAGCTTTTGAGCATTGGATAAATGTAATTATTTTCGATTGTGACATTCTCCCCAAATCCATTAAGAAATCCATTATCGGTCCTTATTAATTCCATTACCTTTGCACAATCATGTTTAATCCCTGAACGCCAAACGTAAGTACTTTCCCCAAGTAAGTGTTTCCACTTTTTATATAATGGTAGATTTGCTACCATTCTTTCGTCAATATATCCAATTTCTTGAATTGGGATGTTTGAATTAAAGTTCTCATAAACTTGGCAGTAATAATTCTGTGAATCAGGTCTTAGGTTACAGATGAATAAACATGCGTCGACTGAGGCGCCAAAATACTCTTTAGCATCGATATGAATTATTTTTGAGGAAAACACTGAAATTCCACCCTTTTTGGCATATGACAACACTTTTCGTGCAACTGCTACTTTACAAAGCATCGTAAGAGTACCTAAATGTCCATTTAGAGTTTTTAATAGCTCTATTATCATCCATTCAGAGATGTCAAAATTACTTTTACCAGTTTTCGTGTCCAAACCTTGAAAACCATGAATATTACTTTTTACAGGGATATTAGTACCACCCAAAACACCAATTTCTGATGATGTGACCCATGGAGGATTTCCAACAATTAAAACTGGTTCAGTAAGCTTCTCAATCTTTTTTTGCCAATCTACATCGAAAAAGTTCGCTTGAAGGAGTTCAACCTTTTTTAATCCATTTATCTGAGATAATTTTTCTGTGATTAAGTCTAAATAATTGGAATTAATATCTATTCCAATAATTTTCGCTTCTGAGAATATTTCTAAACATGCGAAAATAAAAGAGCCAGTACCGCAAGTTGGTTCAATGATAGAAGCAGGGGAGAAGCCTAACAGTTTTAAATGATAGATAATTTTACTTGCCAACTCATTAGGAGTTTGAAATTCCCCAAATTCTCTCCTTCTTTGTTTTACCACTTCTATCATCTGAAAACTACATTCTAAGATTCATGCTTTTCTAAGTAATCTATTATCTCACTTATTATTTTATTTTTATTTCCACTAGGCCTGAATTTTAGATGATTAGCTAAAACTTTTAATTCTTTTATTGTCATTTTTGAAAGTAAAATTCTATTATGATCATGGGAATTCGATCGAATTTCTTCTAAAATTCCAGGGATTTTGTCAATTGTACTATAGAACGAAAACCAGTGAGGAAGAGTTCTTGACATCCATCTTTGATGGAATTCGCCATAATAATCAGATATCTCAATTTCATGAGGTTTCAGATTCTCTTTAATTGCTTTTTTGACATTAATTCGAAGCTTTTGCAAATTAGATAGGTGGTTATTGATTTTATCCCCTGTGAGATATGGTCCGTGTCCTGGGACAATTTTAATAGGATTTAATGCTTCGATTTTCTCCAAAGCCTGGAACCATAGCTCCGGATTGCAAGTCGGATCACCACCAAAGGGTGGAAAAAGATTCTCGAAAATTATATCTCCTGCAAAAACAATTTCCTCGCTAGGAAAATGCACGAACATCGAATCAACCGTATGACCCCCAGTATGGAATATTTTCACCTCGAGATTCTCGTCTTGGATTGAATAATCATCTTTAATGAAAATAGCATTCTGAAATCGTCCCTTATCTGTCGGAATAAAATCAGAGATTATTAGATCAACATCCTTAAACGCTTGTCTTCCATTGATATGATCTCCATGATAGTGAGTAAATATGACGTATTTAATTGGGAGATTGTAATAGTTCTCAAGCTTTTTGCGGAAAATTTTCCCACCACTTAAGTTACCAGTGGAATCAACTGCAACAGTATAATTCTCAAGAGAAATCCCGCCAGTATTTCCATGTGGTCTTTCTCCAATTACCATTGAAGTGTGGTCAGAAATTTTGATGAAATCACCGATTTCCAAAAAAATGCCTCCAATCAGGAATTATAAACTTTAAATGACTTAAAATGGTTTATAACCATTTTACTAATAAATATTTCTATAAAAATAATTTTTTAGAAAATCATTAACAAAATACATGAAGGAGGAGATTGTTTTTTTAGTTTATTACTGATTAAACAAAGTGTCCATATATTATTGCTCCTCAATCATTAAGTCCATATCATTTCCGCTATCACGAATTATAATTTAAAATCGATAAGCAGTTCCACTTGACCATTACATATGGTCGATAACTTGCAGTTATTACTGATTGAAATCTGTTTTCTTAGCTTCTATTTCCTGCCAGAATAATAACTTTTAAACAATCAATTTCTACGAAAAAGAACAGAACTTATTCTTGGGAATGAACACCGTGGGAAATTTATTCGATAATATTCGATTGAAAGCTTCTAAATTCAGTTATCACTATGAAAAAAAGGTAATTCTTGAATTATTAAGTCAAAAATCGCATGATTTTGATAGTATAAGGGATTTTTTTCTGTTAAATAAGCAAAGACATTTCCGTAAAGTGGACTTGAGAGTTGAAAAAGCTCTGTTATATCTCAAAGAAGACGAATTAGTTACAAATAAAGACGATATGTATTATTTAACCGAAAAAGGTAAGTCTAAAGTTGATATTTCCCATAAAAGAACCCAACAGTACAGATCATGGACAAGAGGCTTAACAAATCAAAGATTTTCTTTCTTTATTTTATTAACAGGATCTCTGGTTTTATGGCTAGTAAAAATAATAGGATACATACACACAGGCAATTTAATATTCTTATCTGATAGTTTTAGCTCAATTTTTGGAGTACTAACAATAGCTGTAGTAAGTATTGCTATAAGAATAGAGCATGAGACTATCCTGATTCGAATCATTCAGGTTTTCTACATACTCACAGGAATATCGTTCTTCATTGCTGGAATCCTTCTGACTCTAAATCCAGGTGGAGGTATCAATCTAGAACTTTCATTTTTCTATGTTGCTATTGCAATACTCATTGGGTTATCATTATTTCTGTATTTACACTTTGCTTCCTCTGTAAATAACAGTCTTAATCTATTGGTTTTTACAAAAAAAGTTAAGGGAGATATTTTTCTTCCTGCTTTAGCATTATTCCCTATTGTCGCCGAATTATTTGGTTTATTTTTTATTGAAGGATTAATTGCCCTAACATATGGTATAATTATCATGGGAGAAGCAATTAGGATAAATCTTGAACGTTACACCAGACATGTCCTCATGTTTCTTAATGAGAGACCTTATAGCTATCATGAAATTTTAGATATAGATAGTAGAATTGCAATGTTTTTTGGGGCCCCAATGTTTCTTGAAGAAGCTAGAAATCCTATTCACACATGGTGGAATCAAATTGGATTAACATATCTGGAAAAGAAAGAAATTATTAAGAAAGAAGAAGGACTCTATTCATTAACAGAGAAAGGAAAACAACCCGCTGATGATGCAGTAAAGCAAATGATCAAGTTTTTACGATTTGTCTTCTCATTAACAAAGCCAGCGATATCCCCAATATTATCACTCATATTGCACTTATTTTTAGGATCTCTAAAACTGATAGGCTTCGTAATTACTGGAAGCATTAGCCTTTTGGGGGACGGATTAGATTCAGCGATTGACGGTATATCCTCAATTGTCGTAGGGTTATCTATGAAGATCAAAAAAGAAATCCAAGCAACCTATATTTTAATTGGGCTTATGGTTTTTACAGGAATTGGTGTTGTATTCTCAAGTATTGATCGAATTCTACATCCTGTGGGCTTAGCAGAAGAAATGCTAGCAATTACAATAGCTGTTATTTCTATTATTTTCTGTATTTGCCTTTATCTTTATCAACGGTATAGTGGCTATATTAATCAAAGCCTTGCCATTCTAGCTCAATCTGAAGATAGTAAAAATCATGTTTTAAACGCACTGTTGGTGCTTATTGCCATAGGAGCTGACTATTTCCAAATTTACATACTTGATGGATTGGTTGGATGCTTTATTGGATTTATAATACTGAAAGGCGCATACGAGATATTTCAAGATTTACGTAGTGTGAGCCAGGGGGAAGCGATTGATTATGAAAAGTATAAATTGGGTGTATGGAAATCATACAGCAGGTTCCAAGATCGTATGCTAGGAAATTGGGTTCTTTACCAAATTCTAAATGGTACGAATCAATTAAACATTTTAGAATCAGCTTTTGATAATAAATTCAGCCCTATTACATTGAACCACAGTCAGGGAGATAGTTTTACAATAAATTATTCTCATGACAAAGAGGGACTTCATGATCAAATTAATTCACTTTTGGAAAATAAATTAATACAGAAACAAGACAGTTCATTAGTTTTGACAAATGCGGGAAAAAAACAGATTCTTAAAGTGATAGCAAGACATCGAGGGCGTTTTTGAAACTAGATTTCAATCCATTAATGTGTTTAGTAGAATAACAGCGTATTTTGGAATCCTAGCTAATGGAGTAGGTTTAGGTTATTTTATTACCATAATTCTTCTTCTAATAAAGGGATGGTTACCCATTCCCCTCTCTGTTATTCCCTTTATGATCTGGTATATCCTAGTAGGAGTTTAATTATCAAAAGAATGAGATCACCATATGAAATTTTGGGAAGATAAGTCTAATATCTCTCCTTAATCAAAATCTTCCTTTAGTAATTATTTTTACCTATTATAATATAATAAGCGATAACCAATGATATCAGTTCCCAAAAAAAGTAGAGTGTAGAGAAAAAAACTGTTTGGGGATTTTGACTATTCTTGATTAATTAAGTGGTTTTCCCATCGATTAGTAGGTTGTTTAAATTTTTTTGTGGTTACCATATTTCGGATCAAATAAAACAATTCACCATATTTAAATAGGATAAATTCCGCCGCCGCCGCCACCACCCCCACCGCCCCCGCCGCCGCCGCCACCCCCACCACTGTCGTATGGTTCACTTGAAATTAAATGCCATTCTACCCAAGATACACCTAATGTAAGAATTCCACCCGCAGTTGCTCCTATGACAAAAATATGCTCTTTTACTCTGAATTTAGTGCTAGAAGCATGATGATATACATCTATGTATGTCTCAGTGTCTGAAAGTAACCCTCCCACTAATACATCGCCGATGAATGGGACAACAATGACTAAGGGAGGGATAAGACTATTAATATGAGTATAATCATAATAGAGGTCGCAAATATCACCTACTCCTATACCTAAACCAGCAAAAAAGAGTCCTGTCGAAGCTGAATGAATTACGGCCAATAATAACTCTATTATGGTGGCAACTACCCATATTGGCAAAAGAGCGTCTAATACGAGATGAAGTATCAAATTTGCTGTGTTTTCAATAAGAATAGTGGCGAAATAATAATAATTATATACCCATTGGTGATGAATGATATCATTCCATAGAACTTCCAAAGGGTTAACCATTCGGTCTACATGATTGGTAAGCATTGCATCGAATAGACTAATAGCTTTTTCGATTTCTCCATGCATTGCAAAAAATGCTGTAACTATAGAGAGTCCTACGATTTTCTGGTCTGCTAATCCTGGCCATGGTGCCCAGATCAACTGTTTTTGTTCTTGATCTGTAATATAAAGGAGTACAGATTGCGAATAACAGCTGGCAAAGTAAGTCATTTGATCTCGATTATCGATCAAAGATGCTATATCGCTCCATTTAATTAATGATTTTTTAACTGACATTCCGTCTGATTCCCCATGAGCGACGATAGCCAGCTCATAGGAATGATATTTGGTCAGTGTAATCGCGAGTTTTTCCTCTGAAACTACTTTTAATAAACGAAAGGGCTTTCTCTCCTGTTTTAATTCAGTAATGATACTTTGAACTCCTTTTTCAAGTACCAAATCCTCACCGACTTGTATGATTACAAGTCCTTCAGTTCGTAAAGTATTTTCTCGAACGTTTTCTCCTTGAATGAAACCATAACAACTCGCATGAGTTGTTATTATTATAAAAACAAATGGAATTATAAAATACTTTTTTAGAATTTTCATTTCTCTATCCCTTTTAATTAAGTTTTGTTAATTTTCTCCAACAGCTCTTTTGATGCTATCAAATATTCGTTGATGGTCTTTCCAAACAAGAGGGCCAATCTGATATAATTTGCTTTGAATACCTACCTCAACTAATGTATTCTCATTCAATTGGCTAGAAATATAAATAGGGTAGAAAAATCCCCACGTAAGGTGGTTAAAGGGCGAACTTAATATTAATCGGCCTTTACTCTCATCAATATCCTCAATTAGATAACGAGACCCTTGTGCGAATTGTACAATGTCATTTATCACTGTTTTTGGTGTTCGCGTGGTATTTAACATTTTTAATCGTCGTGGTTTCCCTTTTACCACAGATAAAGCTTTTCTTTGTTCACTAAATTTTATTAAAAAGTAATAACCGATAATACCAGCTGCAGTTAGAAGAAAAATCTCAACTAAAAAGATGACTGCCCCTACCAATTTGAGGTTCTCCAGTCCTACCTTATGTTTAGATTGACGTTTTTTTACAGGCATATCAGCTTATTTAAGGATATCCACTTTTTATGAAGTATCATGAATCAGAAATTATTGTGGTTTCCCATGACAAAGAGGGTCTTCATCATCAGATTAACTTTCTTCTCGTGAATGAATTAATCCAAAAACAAGACAATTTATTTGTTTTGACAGATACAGGAAAAAAATAGATTCTAAAAGTGATAGCAAGACACCGAGGTCGTTTTTGAAATTAGATTATAATCAATTCATTTTTTTATTCCTTATTTATAATAATGTCATCAAATCTACCTTATAATTGTTAAAGATAGCTTTCGAGAATTTTTATGTTATATATGTCAGAATTTGTCGCTTAAAGCTAGTTAGATAAAGGAATATCTATTTTTTGCCCAAGCGAGGTATAAACTTTTAGTGTAATGGATACAAAATAAAAATTTATAGATTTGTAGAGATCCTAGAATGTTATTTATTTCGTTTATTCCTCAAAATGATAATTACACTGATTGAAGAAACTAGTACAAGCATTTGTGGATAATCTGCAGCATTTGTTGTTTCAATCGTGGTTGTAGTAGATGTTGTTGTTACTGTGGTAGTTTCTGATGTTTCTGACGTTTCTGGAGGAGTTTTATCAACTGAATCAGGTACAATAATATTATCAAAAGCAGAATCACCCAAGTGAGAGCGAAAGAAAATCCTTTCAGAAGTTGTAATAATATTATCGGTTACAGTAATAATATGGTTTGAATCAATGTAAACATTGAATTCTCCATTGAGATCACGAGTAATATCAATGTGATGGGAACCAGTAATTTTGGTACCAGGGATATCATAAGATGTTAATGTTCTATATCCTGAAAGAGTGGATTTCCACAGATATATCAACTAGGGGGAACACCAGACATCCCTTCTGAGGCTGACTGCAACATCAGTACATATCCATCACAGAAAGGTGTGTCTAAATTAACTCCCGTCAAATTGATTGGCATATCTGTCATAAACCATATGTTATCCCACGTTTTATGTTCTGTTCCTGTGCTTGAACTAATTTCCCAATCAAAACTCCATGTTCCATATGCAACGGTTGAATTATGAATTGCAGAGCTTACGCTAAGGTTTTCAGTTTTCGTGACCACAGGCATTTGTAATTTTCCATTTTTGATTTCTGGAACAGCTGTTGTGGGATATGCCCGTTTTGTTGAAGCATTCACCTGGAACTCTTCGTGACCTTGTAGCGTCCATTCATTAAAAGGAGGATTCTGGGAGTATGCAGATGCAGTCCACCGCCTTCGTAAAGCGTAAAATGTTGAGTTAACTATTTTTGTTTTTTTGGGAATATTTAATGTCGCAAAATACCACTTTGGCGATATTATATCATTGATTATCAGTATGTAAATGAATATCAAAATATCTTGAGTTTAAGCTGTGCAGCTTGAGAACAGAGTTCATTACACCTTAAATCCCTTTTACTAAACTTTTTCTTATTTTGAAGAGAACTTAAATATTTTATAGACAAAAATATCCGAAAACTAACTTCTGTATTGATCTCCAAATTTTAGAAGGTTTTGTAGCATTTTATTAAGTTTTCAGAGGATTTTCAAGATCAAAATTAGCCTCCTCATATCTTTGGTTCTATGGAATATTATAATATTAAGGAAAAAGGAGGAAAATTCCTGATTTTTCTAATCTATTTCAGTCTATTCTTACTTTCTTTTGTTAAGCCAATAACTATATATAGGATCAATAACTGTAAATTGAAAAGAACTGTTTAACAATCATAATGAGACAATGAAGACATATAAAGGCTCTTTGACCAAGAGCTATCCTTTCTTATCAAAGACTTTCTTCAATTCTCAGTACAGACTACCTGATCACACTGAACTTTTTTCCCCTCCTCCTTTTTCCCTATTGTTTCATTTAACAAATTGGAAGTGAAGTAGATGAAGAATGAAGTTATTTCTCAAACACCAGTTGAGATAACCCAAGAATCCGTCCGTTTACATTATATTGATTGGTTACGAGTACTAGCTATTCTTGGAGTTTTCCTCTATCATGCAGTCCATCCCTTTGATTTAACTTATTGGCATGTCAAAAATGATGAGTTAAGTTTGGAATTAACTATCGCTATTGTTTTTTTCTCACTATGGGGAATGCAATTATTTTTCTTGTTAGCTGGGGCAGGCAGTTGGTTTGCATTACGTCGCCGCAGCAGCCAACAATACGTTGAGGAGCGTTTCAAGCGCCTTCTCATTCCTTATATTGTTGGAGTCATCTTGTTCTCGCCTATCATGCTTTACCTAGAATGGTACTTCAATACTATGAAAGGATCACTTACGGGGTCATTTCTCGAATTTGTCCTCAATCGTTATGCTGGTTTCAGTCCAATGTGGTTTGGAGCATTAGGTTATCATCTATGGTTTCTCGGATTTCTATTCTCATTCTCTCTACTTGGGCTCCCTCTATTCCTTTGGCTTAAAGGTAATTCAGGTAAACAAGTAATTTCATGGCTCGTACAAATATCTGAATATCGAGGAGGAATTTTAATATTTATTTTACCTCTTTTAGTAGTTCAATTGATTTTTCGTCCTTTCTTCCCTCTTGAGCATGACTGGGCTGATTTTTTCTATCAATTTAGCTTTTTT
>JBHLMN010000004.1:0-351441 GCA_048938105.1 Promethearchaeota archaeon | reverse complement strand
TATCGTTATCAATTTCTTGGTAATCAAAGATAGCATTGTATAGTGAGATTTCTTTTGTACCTATGATTATCATTTCTTTTTTTAAGAGATTTATAAGGTCTTGAATCGTTTTAATATCTTTAAACTCATCCTTTCTTTCCTTCAATAATTCCCAACCAACTTGAGCAATAATCATCCATCGAAGCAATTGCGCTGTATTCTTTGGAGGTTCAGTTATAGGTACAATTGTCATTGCATATAGATGAAAAGGTGTAATATTATTATCATAAGTTTTCTTTAACAGAGAGAGAATTTGCGGTGCAGAAATATCTATTAGCCAATTTTTAATCCGTTCCGAGATGTATTGTATCATCTGTTGTTCTGGTAATGGAATAGGGTTATATATAGGGATTTTTTTACTATCTACCTTGGTTCTTGGTAAGTGTACGTCTAACGGTGTTCTGCAAGAAACAATAACAGCTACATCCTTTATTAACAGATAATCAAGGATTTTTTTCAGTAGACTCCTGGAATGACTTGAAATTTCATCCCATCCATCTAATATTATGAAGAATCTTTGATCATTCAAGTAGTTCTTGATACCATTGGTGATTTGGTCAATTAGTCCCTTCTCATTATAAGTAGCTATTAAGGTTTTGATTAGAAACACAATTATTTCATTAACTTCATTTTCTACGTTTTCAAAAATATCCTGATTTACATTAATGGGATAAGTATAATCTTTACCTTTAAACAGAATTTTTTGATGTGATTCGTTCTCTTTTGTTACAATTATCTCTCTCACAGGAAAATAAAAGCCCAAATGTTTTTTTAAAAGATATTCCATAATCTGGTAGCACACAACTGTCTTTCCACTCCCAAAATCACCTGTGAGAATGAATGGGAGTGACTCTTTATTAAAATCGGTTAATGGTACTTCTTTGAATCTAGGGGAGGATTTTTCTTCTTTTAAATTAGCACAAAAGATCCAATCATTATTAGAAAATACTTGATTTGTTTCAGCAAAAATTTTCTTGACTTCTTGCACCTGTGCTTTACTGGTTTCCATAAAAATCTTTTCTAAATTGGCTTTATGTTGGATCAGGTCTGTATAGGAGATTCTTTCTAAGTTTAATGCTGTAGCTATGTTTTCTATTGCTTCCTCTGTTATCCAATCACCTTCCTCCCATCGTCTATTTTCCATGTTCTTTTGTATTCCTTCCACGCCTTTAGAAATATAACACCACAAGTCTGTTTCTTGCTTTGCTATTTCCGTGGGGTAATCGGGGAATGTCACGCATGGGTAAATCTTTTTTCTTTTTCTTAGATTGTTACCTAGATGGTTATTCCGTCTTAACCAAGAAGCAAAGTTGTTTCCAGTATTAGTTGCTTGTCTATATGGATTCTCATATCCAGTTTTGACTTTTTTAATAAGTGTTCTCTCTTGACCACGATGGTCCTTATATTTCCAGTTTCCTTCATTTAAGATCTCAATGAAATCATGCTGTTTATGCTCAATTAGCCATATTCCATCTCTTGCTAGTATTAAGAAGTCAATTTCCCGCCCAGCTGGCACTTTGAACTCAATAAAGATATGATATTCTTCATTTAATGATTGTTCAAACCATTTAAGCAATTCTTCGTACTTGGTTACTACAGATGGATCAAAATTTGTTTCTGTTATGTAATAGTACGGCATTTTATCCCCTAATCAAGTAATACTTACTGAACATCAATAAACGCTAATAAATTAACATCAATATAACGGTTATTGACTCCTACCAGTCTTAGTTCAGGATCAGACTCTACCTTATTATTTGGCATAATCACCAGTATTTGCTTATTTATTGATTTCTGGTTATATTTTCTAGGATTATATTTTAATCATGGATATTGCTTAAACATTAGCTCCAGTGTGCCATTATAAGCCGCTTCCTCGTTCATCACTCATACATCACCTACAACCTCATTAGTTCCCTTCTTCTACTTATGATTTGACAGAGTTAAATCTGTCAATGAACAGTATGTATTGATTTGATGTGTTATTAGACGTTTCTTTCGGTTGCTACGGCAGGAAATACTACCAATGCTTGCTTTTAAAGGAGCTGACATATGAAAACTAAGTTCTAGGGAGCTTATAAACTTCTTTTTTTCCAAAATAATGATAATCATTTAAAAACCATTCAGATGAGTTCAATTGTTAAAAACCAGTCCTTTACATACACCTAAAGCTAACCAAATATCAACAACAATTTTTTTTTACTCAAAAAAGCTTAGAAGACAGGTATGGTGTCAATCAAACTTAGAATGGGATGTAGCTATTCTTCTTGAACATGACCCATTTGTAAAATCCTATTGTGAACATGGAATTGAACTTAAATGGTCAAAAAGTGTATGGACACCTGATTTTGTAGTTTTCTTGAAAATTGATGAACGATATAAGATTCTAATCATCGAAGTTAAGTATCTTAAAGATTTACTCGAGAAGAAGATGGAGTTCATTAAGAAATTCTCTGAAACCCAGAAATGGATTGATGAAAACAGAAATGATCTCTCAAATCAAATAACAGACATAAATAATGTAGATATTGAGTTTATTGTAGTTACAGATCAGATCGTAAACCAATCTTTCAGAATTTACAATTTACGAAAATTAATGCAAGCTACGATAGACCCAATGGTTTATATAGAAATCAAAAAACACATAAAAGCCATTTTATCAAAAAAACCAAGAATTAGAATAAGAAATCTAGTAGAATCCATTAATCTGAAACTTCTTCCCGAAAGTGTTACTATTGATGATATTTGGTCAACTCTTTATGCTATGATATATCATTTCGAATTAAACGTAAATATAGATGAATTACTAACAGAAAAATCATTTCTTTATGAAGTAAATACATTTAGATCCAATTATAAACCATTAGACACTTGGTTTCGAACTTTCGATTGGGAAAAACAACAAAGTGTAGATTCTAGTGTAACATTTTACAATGATGTATATGCAATCTCTAATAATCCGAAAAAATCCATTGAACTGTGGGAGGAGGCTAATTCTCGATTAGAAATTATTTACCCCTTATTAGGAACTCCAATTAAACGATTAAAACAAATGAAATTCAAAAAAGATGGCCAAGAGATCTTTTGGTTAACCGTGTATCGTTGGATATTAGCTTATAACAAAAGTGGGGGGGATATAAAAAGCCTGATTCCCAAGTACAATCAAAGAGGAAGAAAAAAGGTACAAAAGGGCCTTACGGAGGAATTATGCGAGATAGGCCTAAGTTATTACTTACAAATGGAACGGAAAAGTATCAAACGGGCCCATGAACTTATGCAAGCCTATGCATTAGAACAAGGTCAATTAGAACATTGCTTAAGCTATTCATCTTTTAGGCGTAGATTAAAGAGCATTTCTCAAAAAGAAGTAATTAAACAAAGGAGAGGGGAAAAAGCCATCGAAAACTTGTTTAATATCAATACATCGGAATTTCCACATGGTACTTATGTTTTGCAATCCGTACAGATTGATCACACCCCAATTGATGTTTTAGTTGTGGATGAGGAATATAGATTAGTTACTGAACGTCCTTATATCACCATAGCATTCGATAGTCATTCTAGATGTGTTCTGGGATATTATATCACCTATGACTCTCCCAGTCGGCTTTCTATTGCAATGACCTTGATTAATTGTATTCAAAACAAGAAAGAATCTCTTCTAAAAGTTAGAGAACAATTTCCTGATTTAGATTCAGAAAAACTAGGGATTTTGGAATCGAGTGAATGGTGTCAAGTATTTGGTTTACCTTATACACTGCACATGGATAATGGTTCAGATTTTACGAGTGAAGATATAAGGCTCTTTGGATTAAAATATGGAGTTCATTTACATTATCGTGCAGTAAAAAAGCCTCAACATGGAGCTTATGTCGAACGATTCCTTGGCACACTTAATAATAGATTACATTCTATTGCAGGAACCACATATTCTAATCCTACTCAAAGAGAGAACTATCCATCGGAAAAAAGAGCTAGTTTTACCATTGATGAATTAGAAGCCAGAATAATTACAGAAATTGCACTTTATCATGAAGAATACCACAGTCAGATTAGAACTAATCCTTTGGCCAAATGGAAGCAAAGTTTTTCATTGATTAGTGAGGAAAGAGGGATCAATAGAAATTTACTTCATGTTGACAATACTACTTTCAAGTTTGACGTTCTACCTTCTGAATTACGAACTGTTCAGAAAAGTGGTATTGAAATCTTTGGTCTTAAATATGCAAACGAAGAAATTGAACAATATATTGGTAGTAAAGATCCAATAAATACGAAAAGAAGTCAGAAGTTTCGAATTAGGTTTGATCCAAGAGACATAAGAATAATTTACTTTTATGATCACATTCGTGGATATATTGAGCTTAATTGTACTGATCGTTTTGTAAATATTTATTTTAGAGAAAAATCTCTTTCTCTATGGGATTGGAATGCTATAAAGGCTGATAAAAATCTCGAAGGAAGAAAAGAGGAAGATATGGAGAGAAAATTAAGACTTCTAAGTTTACAGCAAGAAATAGATCAAAAAGCTGCAGAAAAAACAAAGAGTGCACGACAAAAACACGCAAGACGAAAGTGTAGAGAAAAAAGTAAACCTAATTATTCCAATAAAGAAAATGATAGATTTACAAAAAATAATGACGATACACACATTAACCCTGAAGTCTTTCAGATCGAAAAGCCAGAACGTCTAAAAACAATTAAAATTCCTTCAAAAATAGCTAATCCATTTTCTGGTATAACAAAAAAGAAAGCTGGAGATCTAGCAAAAAGGAAAAAGAGGTGAGTATAGAAAACATGACTTCTAATTCAATTGATAGTTATGATAACTTTGAAGTGTCAGAAGACCATCTTGAACTGTTGGATTCACTTCCTAAAGAATTAAAGGAAATTCTTGACCGAATTAATACACGAAAACCATTCTATATGTATAACCAAGCAAAAGAAATTATTAGACTTGAACTTGATCCTAGATTTCGTGATGCTGATCAAGATATGAATGATCGGGGTCGGATATTATTCTTGTATGGAGATTATAATTCAGGAAAGTCCTATTTATTAAGATATTCAGCTTCCCTTTTTAAAGAGAAATATCGTTCATACTGGGACAATCCTGAAGAAACTCATCCAATTATCATTGTTAATTTAACAAATGATATTAACACTGCGAAACAATTATTGTTATTTCTACTAGATCAATTAGGACGGCCTATTGATCCGCGTCAGGTTAAGAATTGGGAAAAAACTAATGTTTGTGAAGTCCGTCTCCGACAGAAACTCATATCAGTACTAGAATCGTATAAAACACGTTTATTAATTATAGATGAATGTCAACGCCTATTAAAATCTAGAAATCCTGACATTCCGAATATCTTTGAGGCTTTGAAAGACTTAACAACAAAATCATACTGGAAAGACTCATTAAGAACATATTTTTTGCTCTGTGGAACACAAGATGGCCTTCCATTATTAGATGCAGCTGACTGGATACAAGGAAGAGCCCATTCTATTAAACTAAGGAGTTTACCCCAGATTGAATATGGTAATTTTCTATGGGCTATTCATGAAGATTTCACATCAATGGGAATTTCAGATAAATGGAATTTGGTAATTGAGGATAAATCTAGTGAAAATTTAGTTTTAAATCCAGAAATAGCAATGTTTCTTTATAAAAGAAGTTATGGGAAAGCGGGATTGACTGTTGAACTGATCAAATATGCAGCAAAAAGAGCCCTTAACGCAGGACGACTCTATCCAGATAAAGATGATTATGGCTTAATTATCCTTGAGGGAGTTAATTATGAAACTCTTAGAGTAGAGCATGAGGATGGTAATGAGCTGAAAATTGTCCTTGGGTTTGAAGACCGTTTATGTAAGATTAAAGGGTGCAAAAGGTCTCGATCTCCTTACAAAACATACAGAAATTTAATTAATCATTATAAAATGAAACATAAAAACATTAAACTAGTTAATAGAGAGGGTGATCGGATATAGAAGATTTAAGGGGAAATGATTATGATTTGGACATTTTTAAAATTCCAAAGCCATGTAAAACTGCAGATGCTATTCATTCAGTTGGAACTAATCTAGAGAATATCAACCTATTAAATTTCTCTGGTTTGTGGAAGATTAATAATGAAGAATGTTATTCCAAATGGTTCCTAGAGGAAGTTCAAAAACTAAGGATTATTGTAATAGAATTTATTCAAGAAGGATACTCCCAATCAGTTTGTGATAAATACGATCAAGATTTTCAACTTATTAGAGAATTAGCTTTCAACGTTCTAGAATTCACCAATATCACATCTGCGTTATTCAGGGTAAATGGTTGGAAGGGAAGATTAGGTTTAGAACTCGCTAAAGCTCGTTTAAGACTTTTTAAAAAAGAAAAAGGACGTAATCCTGTTCAGAGAGATAAGGGGTTTAATGGACTTCAAAAAGCTCTAAGAAGAAAGCTTTATTGGGAAAAATATGTAATTACAAGTTGGAATGAACTACTCAGGGCTGCTTTTGGTGATGTGAATCAAGAATATGGTACTTATAATGGTAAAGAAGGATTGGAAGTAGTTGAAGAAAAACTTCGTAACTTTCATCGCGAATTTGATCGAATTCCAACTACAAGGGATAATGGGATGTCACAATACCTAAATATTATCTCACGAGGTATTTGGAAGGATTTTAATATAAAATCATGGAATGATTTACTGAAAACAATCTTTGGGGAAGTTAATAAAGAAAATAATGTATATACAGGGCAAGCTGGGTTTGAAAAAGCAAAAATGGAAGCGTTAGAATTTTATTCGACTCATGAGAGAAAACCTAAAGCTAATGACTGTAAAATGATGGGAATTTGTACAGCAATCAAGAGGAAATATTGGGAAGATCAAAAAATTCACTCCTGGAATGATTTCCTTTTTCATATTTTTGGAGAAGTAAATAAAAAGAGTCACATATGGACTGGAGAGGAAGGATTAGAATATGCAAAAGCCTACCTAAGAATGTATTATAAGACAAATGAAATAAAACCTACAAGAAGGTCAAAGGGTGTAGGTGGTATTGTAAAAGCAATTCAAAGAGGTTATTGGACTAAAAATGGAATTAATTCTTGGATAGATTTGTTAAAGGAGGTTTGGAACGAATAAAACGTTATACTATTGATATAAAAGTCAGAATTAACAAAAACGATAACCTTTTCGACATATCAATTCAAGGGGAATTAAATATGAGTGTAGATGGGCAAAACTTCAAAATTGTGAAACCAAGTGATTTGAAAACAAAAATCCTAGATTATCAAGATTTTACTTTTTCAGTCAAGATTTATGATGACCTCCGAATATGGAAAATTGATAATGAAGAATTTTATTCAAAATGGTTTTTAAAAGAGACTAGGCGGTTAAAGCAAATTATAATGGAATTCTTTATTTCTGGATATTCGAATGAGATTTGTAAGAAATATAACGTAGAATATAACTTTTTAAGAAAATTAACATATCTTTTAGCTGAATTTGAAGATTTTCTCAAAGCCTTGATCAAAACAAATGGGAGGAAAGGAAAATTAGGAAAAGAGATTGCCCAATGCAAATTGAGGGTGTTCTATCATAAGCATAAACGATTGCCTACTTCCAATGATAAAGAATTGCAATCTCTTATAGAATCATGTTATCATAACTACTGGACTAATTATGGTATTACCTCATGGAATGATTTACTTTTGAGTGTATTTGGAGAATTAAATAAAGAAAGAAATCCTTATGTTGGTTTGAAGGGTTTAAAGCTCGCAAATAAGAGAATAATTGCTTTTTTCAAAGAAAAAGGCTATAAACCAACAATTAGGGATGAAGGGATGAAATCAATTCAAAAAGCATGTCTTCAGGGTAATTGGAGGGAGTTTGGAATATCTTCATGGAACGATTTATTAATGGATATTTTTGGAGAAGTAAATCAGGAGATTAATCTTTTCAAAGGATTAGAAAATCTAAAGCGAGTAAAAGGTGAACTTTTAGATTTCTGCAAGAAATACAGAAGAAAACCTAATTACAGAGATAAAGGGATGGAAACAATCGCTAAAGCGTGTTTTAAAGGATATTGGCAAGATTTTGGGATTAATTCATGGAATGATCTACTTTTTGATATATTTGGTGATGTTAATCGAAAAAATAATATTTACATTGGAAAGAAGGGATTTGATCATGCTAAGGAAAAATTACTGAAATTCGCGGAAATTTATAAGCGAAAACCAAAAAAAAGAGATTTAGGAATGAGGTCAATTCAAGGTGCATGTCATCTAGGACATTGGAGAAATTTTGGTATCTATTCGTGGAATGATTTATTATTAAATGTATTTGGAGAGGTGAACAGAGTAAGAAAGAAATAGTTTATTTTTTCCAAGAAATTTTTGTGGTAAATTCTTTAGAAAAAAGAATTTTTATACTATTCATTAAAGAGATATAACTAATCTTACTGTTTTTTTTCATGTCACAGGTAGGGGACATAAAATGAGAAATGATGAAATGAAGACTAATGATTATTTTCACGGAGAGAAAATCTATTTTCCAGGAAGATCTAAAAAGATCTTCTTTTCACTAGATTCTCTAAAAGAAATTTCTGGAATTCTTTTCATAGTATCACAAAGAGGTGATTCAGGAATACGACGTTTCTTAATCCTATTATCAATGGCTTGGAATTATAAGCCTGAACAATCATTGACCCGTAGAGAAATTCAATCATTAGTAGAACATCATTTTCCAGGTCTAGTCGAAATTAAATCGTCTGATTTAGCAAAATTGCGTACTCTCAACCTTTTAATAGAAGGGAAGTATTTCAATACATATATACTTACACCAAAAGGGAATTGGGTTGCCTTTATTTTATCTCAATTGCTAGCTACATTACCGAATTCAGACTTTTGGATGGCGAAAAAAAGATTTGATATGATATTATCCTGGACTGGAGAGGGTGATGCAATAGGTGATTTTGAAAGTCTACAACAATTACTGAGATCAATCATAGAAAGTATCTATATGAATTATCGATCAGATTCGAATGAGACATATGGAGAGTCACTTGAACAACTTCGAAGAGAAATAATAGAGCAAGTCGATATACACCTCAAGCCAACAACCAATATAAAGGATTTTGCCCCCTTTAGCAAATTACGTCAAGAATTGACTAAAGCTTTCTCAATTGCCTGGAAACGTGAGTCAAGTTTTATTAAAAGAAAAATTAAGCTTTCTGAAGTTGGAATATATCCAGATGATGTACAGAACTATCTTAAATCTGCAACTGTTGAAGAAATGGCAAGATTGATTGAATTTTTACCATTCTTAAGTAGCAAATCTTTACCAATTATTACATCAACTAATGTTTTAAAATGGTGTATTAAAGATGAAAAAAGCTCGCAAAGAGAGTCTGTATCAACTAAAGTACATCAATTCAGTGTTCCAATATTAATTAATAATGTTAATGAAATTCCGAAGGAATATCGGCCAAATCAAGGGACATTAGAAAAACAAGAAGAAATTTATAATCATTTAAGCGATTTTCAACCTATTCAAATCCAAAATCTTATTGAAAATAAAGAATGGGAAGACTCTAATGCAATAATAAGAGCCATTAAGGACCTAGAGATTAGGGGAGTAATCAAAGTTGCCTTAAAGGAGCAAATAGACGAAATAAAGCACCAGAAAATTTCAAGAATAAGAAATGGTTTGATCAATAAAGCTTGAGGTGATATAACTGAACATAATTTTACCTGACGACTTTTCTACAAAAGAAATTAAAGCTACTAAGTGTTTTTTTAACATTCTAGGCTATCTGACTAAAAAACAAGATGATGATGTTTTGTTGATCAAAAACGAAAAGTCACAAGACTTATCAAATAGATTAATCGCAGTTTTAATAGCTCTAATGTTCAATGATGGAAGAGGAGTTTCTAAAAATAGACTTATTACAATTTTAGGGAAGGATGTAGATCATCATTTAACAAGGTTAAGAGCTCTATTCTCTAGCTTTTCAATAGAAATCTTAGATAATGACAATAACTTCATACTTACTGGTGACAAAAAATTCGTAGATTTTATGAAAGAAGAATTAAATACACCTGAAAAAGCCACATTGGTATACATATTAATAATGTCCCAAATAGAGTCAAATATTTCGGAAACATCCCTTATTAATTATATCAAAAGCTCTTATGGATATAATAATAGAGAAATTAGAGGTTTTCTAGCAAAACTTGAAAATAAGAAATATATTAAAAGAATAACAACCAGTAGTGGGAGATTTGTTCTGTTGGATTGGAAATCAGAACTTTCAGAACAAATTAATGATTTAAATACAAAAATCTTTTCAATTTTAGAAGGGTGGACATTTGAAAATGAGAAGACTTGATTTTGGGGTTAGAAATGATAAAATCGGTTTCTGTTGTAAATATAATGGGAATAGGTGATCCTGGTCTTACGTTAGAGTTTTCTGAGGATCTTAATGTAATCTACGGTGATAATGGATCAGGAAAATCATCTATATGGAATGCGGTCTTAGTTGCCCTTGGTGGAACATCACGTAGACCTAATAATCTATTACTAAGAAATGGTACAGATTTTGGGTTTGCTGAAGTTAATATAAGTAATCGAACAAACGGGAAAGATCTTATTGAACATCATTTGACTACAGGTATGAATATTATTAAATTCAGAGTAGAATTCAAAAGATTCATTGACAATAATCAGAAAGAAAGAATTACACGATCGTATAAAATTAATGGGAAATCAACGAGTCAAGCCACAATAAGAGAAATATTGAGTAAAATAGAGTTTAATGCTGATGATCAAGCAACATTTATTGCAGCAGGTCAAACAAGAAGTATTCTTGATAGTTCGCCAGTTTCCCTCTTAAGACACTTTGAGAGAATTTTAAAATTACAAAACTTAAGGAAAAATTGGGATAAAGATCTAATAAGATTAGTAAACATTAATGAAGAGATTCAAAAGATTAATAACGAGTTATTAGAGAAAAGTGCAAAAATTAATTTATTAAAAGGGCAACAGGACAGATTTGAAAAAAAGAAACGTATTGAAGAACGAATAGATTTATCTATTTTAAATAAGAAAAAGTCAGAACTTAATATAGCAATAAAAAATCAAGGTAAATTAGAAGATGATCTATACTCGATATTAGAAGATATAAATGAACATAAAGAAAGGAAAAAGGGATATGAAAAGAATCTAAAAAAAAATAGGGATGCTATAGAGTTATTAGACGAAAAATATAGAATAGTAAAAGGACAATTGGATATAAAAACTGATGAGATTAGTGATCTTACCATTAATTTAGGAAAAATTTTAGAACAGCTTGATAAATTGAATGAATTTCATACTATGGCGAATAAAATTCCAGAAGGTTTGGATATTCCTGAAGTAAAAAACAAGATTAAATCTTACGAAGAAGAGGTAAAACAAATAGATAGAGAGTTTGATAAATTAGATATGAGTTTACAAAAACTTACAAAAACAAAAATGAATTTAGAGAGTGGAAAACCTTTAACAAAACCATCAATTGAATTTCAAGATAAATTAGGAAATCTAAATATCTTAACTGAACCTTTTTACAAAATTATAAGTTTTAATGAAAACACACCGAAAGAAATGAAACTTTTAATAGAAGCAATATTGAAAGATCTACGGTATTCCCTTGTGACTGAAAATAATATTTCTAGTAATCTTAAAACAGTTAAGAAAGCGTTTCAAGAAACTAATTTTGAAAAATATTTGATTAGCTTAACTGATATAGATAAATCTGTCCCTTTTTCTTATAATGACTATTTTAAATCATTATATAATTGTAAATATGAAATTTTATCTGAAATAATTAATGAAGAACTTATAAAAGTTATAAAAAATGAAGAATATAGTAAAAAAGTGATAGAGAATGATGGAATTCTATATGATGGTATCGGATATCGTTATACTCTATCAGAGAATATTCAACCAGTTATAGATTGGGAAAAACAAATTGAAACATTAGATATTGAGATAAAAGGACTTGAGGAACAATTAAATAATGAAAATGAAAAAAAAATGGTTAAATTAAACCATATTAAGAAATTTAACAAGTTCAAAAGATTACTAGTCAATTGGGAGAGTAAATCTCAATTATTAAAAACGATTAGTGACAAAGAATTTGAAAAATGTAGTCTAGAAGAAATTATTGAGGATCATAATATTGAACAAAGTAGAATTCAAAATGAATTAGAAAACTTAGGTGTAAGACTAAGAGAAAAGGAAGGAAAAAGGGAAAAATTTAAGGAAAAGATTAATAGTCTCAATACAGAAATTAAAAACAAAGAAGATCAAAAATCTGGAATTGAAATTGAGCTAAGAACGGTTAAGAGAACAAAAGAAAGGTTGGAAGTAGAATTTCCATCTGTTACTCTCTCAGAATTACATAAACTGGAAGTACCCAGCTTTTATGAAGCTGAGACTAATTTCTTAAAAAAAGAATTAGAAAAAGTTAAGGATGCAAGAGATCACTCTCAAGAAATAATGTTACTGGAATCAGAAATTGAAGATTTTCAAGGGAAATTAGATCAATGTAGAGGTGAAGTGGGTATATGGGAAGACAAAATTTTGTCTTATATTAAGAGATATCGTTTGGATTTACAAAACAGTATTAAGATACTTAACCGAAGATTTAATGAACTCATGAGCCTAATAAAGGCAGAAGGAAGAATAAATTTAATTGGAAAGGCAGATACCATTACTGACAACCTTGGAATTGATTTAAAAGTTAGATTTTCTGAAGGATCAGAGTACCATTCAGCTTTGGGAGAAAGCATTTTTAGTAGTGGAGAAAAAGCAGCTATATTAATCGCATTTATTGTTTCAGTTCAAGAAACATTTCTCAAGCATACATTTTGTTTTTGGGATGAAATTTATGAACGAACAGATCCTATAAGGACAGAAGAACTAATGAAAATATTGGGGGGCAGTAGGATTACCTATTTGATTATTTCACCTCAGAATATCTATCTTAAACCAGCTAAAACAGTTTATCTAGTTAGAAGAAGAGAGAAAGGCAATCCAAGTTTCGTTAAGATACCTGAAGCGATTTTCAAAGCAGATATAACTTCAACAAAGATTCCATATTATTTAGAGAAAAGGGATGATGAATAATTTTTACATGTGAACATTGTTCAGACTACTTTGATGCTACTATTAAATCTTTCACAGTTTCTTATGAAATTCAGAATAGCCTAAATATTTGTGAAATCTTTGTCAATAATAGATATACAATTTGTCCTAATTGTGGAGTCTTAAATATAGTAAAATTTAAAATAATCCGTATTATCTCACTAAGGGAAACTACAGACCTAATAGATCCTAATAGGTTAAAAAAATATATATTGAGAAGATCATTTTTACACAATATTCTAATTATTGTTTTAGAATCACATGCAAAATGGACAAGAGAGCGAACATTAAGAAAAAGCTCTTTTTCTGAAAGTCAGCTTCAGAACAGTCTGTGGGAATTATACAATATAGGACTAATAAAAATTAAATGTACACTAAAGAGTAGTTCTTGGATTTCAAATGGCACTTTTTCTATCCACAATGAAAGTGAAGTTGATACAGCTCTGATGAATCAAAATGCATTCATTTATTCAATAAGATCATCAGATTTATGCAAGAAAATATTCAAAGAAAAGACTGTTGAATTATCACCTAATTTAGTTTTGATAAAAGGTGAAATAAAGAAAATTATTGGGGATTCCCAAATTAAAGAAGAAAAGCCATTAAACGACAGAATAAATTTGATTCGATCAAAACTGGAAGGTATAGAAAGGCTTGCAAACAATCTATCCGATGAGGAGCTCTTCAATCATTTTAGTTTAGTAAAACAACCAAATGTTCTATTAGAAGTTGTTAAATTTATGATTGAGATGATTAAGATAATTGAAAAAGGAAATATTAAATTCACACATGAACTAATAGAATCTGCCAATATATCACCTGAAAACAGGTCAAAATATAGAACACTTACAAAACAGGTTCTAAATTATCCATTAATTGTTTTTAATACGTTTAGAAACCGCATATATGGTGATTCAAATATAATAGTATCATCGGAGATCTTTCAGTTGATAATTTTCTTAGAAGACAATCTTAGGGATCTAATCGTGGAAAAATTAACTCCAAAGGGGTGGAATTCATCGTATCATCTTTGGAAAATATTGCCAGAAAGCATCAAAAAAGGTAGTGCTAGTCAGAGAACTTTTAAAAAGAATAAAATTCCAAAAAGTAAAGAAGAAAAAGAAAAACTCGTGAACAACAAATTTAATGACCCCATCGAATGTTTACGTGCTATTCTTGTTAATTCATATTTTTCTGATTTGGGTAAGATAGTATCAACTACTTCATTACATAATAAATTTTTCTATAATGTATTTCCAGATTTGGAGAGATTGAAAAGGGCATTTACGAATTTAAATTCACTTAGAAACAAAATAATGCATTCACACATACCTTCTGATGATATTATCTCTTTGGGTTTGTCAGGAGCTTTTGAGATTTTAACAGGATTGTATACTTCGAAACCAAATCTAATTCTGACTCCAATCTGAATGATAAGGATATTTACTAAAAGAAAAAGAAATTGTATGTATACTTTATTATAATTATTTCTGGAAAATTAATCATTATTTTGAACAATTTATCACTTATTTTGGAAAATCACAATGTTCAAATTCTATTGAAGCTGAATTGATACAGTACCGTAATCCTCCTTTCTCTTTTGGGCCATCATTGAACACATGTCCCAAATGCCCTCCGCAAGCCGAACATAACACTTCAGTCCGAATCATTCCATGGGAAGTATCGATTTTTTCTTTAATAGTGCCTTTAACTGGATTAGAGAAACTAGGCCATCCACAACTCGATAAGAATTTCTCTTCAGACACAAAAAGGGGGGTTCCACATCCTGCACACTTATATTCCCCTTCAGCAAAATGATCCCAATATTTCCCTGTGAAAGCTCGTTCTGTACCTTTCTCTCGGAGTATCCTGAAATTTTCTTTTGTCAGGATTTTTTTCCATTCTTCTTCAGTCTTTTTCTTGTTAGGATTCATCTTGATATGCTTTCTATTAGTATTATACATAAATACAATTATAAAAATCTCGTAATAAAGGAGTAATTAACAACACCTTAAAGATCATTAAGCGATTTCGCTCTCAGAATGCTTAAATTTAAGGAAACTATACCCAAAATAAAGATTTAAGATTGAGTATACAGAGCCTGTTACAATAGAAGTGAATTCATAATCTCTAGCCCGAAGATATGAAAAATGGGTTGCCCTTGTATTACCTAAAAATATGTGATCTACGGTTTTTTTTGAAGATCCTTGAAAAATCCATTCTTTTATTTATCATCCTTTTTTCTCTTAACCTCTTCGATGATTTTCTCAACTTCATTGTCAATAGAACCAATGATTTGTTTACCTTCTTTAACTTCTTGAAGGATACGATCGATATCCTCCTCAGATTCAGTGCTTGTCAACAGAATGTCATCAGCAGAAGGAACAAATTTCTTAAATCTAGTTAAAATGATTCTTCGATAAGATTGAGAGTTGATTTTCTTGGAATTAAAGATATCATCTGCCATTTGCCTAAAATTTATTTTTTTGAGTTTCTTTTCTGGTATTCCCTTTGATAATAACCTAATATTCTTTAAAAAGTCTAATTGAACATTTAATTCCAGAGATTCTGCTAATTGATGCCTCGAATTTTCCACAGCACGCTTACTGCCATTGAAATCAAGTTTTGAAAGCTTTTCATCATATTTTTGTTGGAACTCTTGTTCTGCAATTTTCGAGGCTTTATGTTTTTGTTCAATCTTGGAAATAAAGAGATCTAATTTCTCTTGAAAGTCTTCGAGGGTAAAAACTTCTTTCTGACCACTGATTTTACTGAGAAATTTATCAAAGGGCACTTCAAACACAACAGAAAAATCTCTAAGTTTGCTTCAAAATAAAGTTTTTTAATTCTTAAAGATAATAAATAATTACCTCTAGCAAAGCAGGAAAAATGATATGATATAACATAGATATGGTGAGAAAAATGTCAGAATCAGAATTTGATTATAAGAACAAAACTTGTGGCCAATGCGCATACTTAACCGATAAAGCCGTCATAAAATATGCTGAAATGACAGAGAAAGAAGCAGGCCTTTGTCGATTACTCGTTTTACATAACAACTTTGCAATTATGCTCCGTGATGAAAGAGCTTGTCCTGATTTTATTCCACGGGAATAATTCATAAGGTGAGAATTGATTAAATATAAGTAAATGAAAAAATTGCTTAGGTCCTCACAAGTTTAATTCAGATAAGACTCTTAAGGCAAGTTTATACTCTATCATAACATTTAATTACGTGATTTAATCTCGAGGAGAGAGAATTTCGTTTTTTTGGTACAAAGATGGTCTTACTAAATCCTTCTATGAGCATAGAAATGTCTTATTCTATGTCGTTAGAAGCTAAATTATTTAATCTAAGGATTCCTAGGATCAATTAGATAAAAATGATATTTTTACCAATAAAACCTACAATAGGAGGTAACAAAAAGCAATGTTAAGATTTAAAATGAGGAATTTTCTCATAATTGTATCATTAATGGCGCTATTTACAATGGTATTAGTGTCTCCCATTGGAACTATTCGAGCTAAAGCTGATCCAGTTGATTCTGTGGAATTAAATTATGATCCAAATAACTTACTCGATGACGATGACACTGACGACACTGATGAAAGCGAGAAAGAAAATGAAGTGGAAACTAATGATATTGACGATGGTGACGACAATAAGACTGAAATGAAGAAAGATGGTAATCAAGTAGTATTATCCTCTAACAACTTTCAGATAGAGGTTAATGCTAAAGGACAAGTTCCTTTTTATCATTTCAATACTACTATTGATGATGTACGGTTTTTCTTGAAATTCCAAAATATGATTCAATTTGAAGATGGAAATGATAATGGTCTGTATGATAAAGGAGAAAACATTGGTGACAAACTACAATTAACCAGCGTTAAATGGGAACTTGACATTACTATTGATGAAGAAACTGAAAAAGAATTCATTTTCAGATCGAGTGAAATAAAACAAGATGGGTATGAAGAGACTATTATTGAATTGATTAATCATTACACGGCGGACGCAGCTGCAGTTAAATTCGATATCAATATAACAAACTGGCCTTTTGAAGAAGAAGCCACAGGACTGTGCTTGGAATTCGAATTGAATTGGTCGAGAGGGGAAAATGAGGGTGAAGGAATGAAGTTGAAGAAAGAAACCGATGAAACGTCTATTTCACTTAAAAACGATGATGGAACGCTTTTAGCTTACTTTGAATCAGTCAGTGATGTCGAGATCGATGGAGAAACAATCAGTGGAGGAGCTCATTTAAACGATACTGCGTCTGAAATGGCTTCTAAAGTGAACATCTTTATTAGTTACCCAACCTTCAACGATACTCTTTTCCATGACCCTGAAATCGGTACATCAAATGATGCAATAATCTTGCCAGCGAATCTTTCCACGATAACTTCTTGGTTAAAGGAGAACGTGAAAGATGGATTCTTGGCAATAACAATGATAACAACTTTAATATTAGGGGCTTTTGTAGTGCTTGGTCGGCGCTACAAAAGCTAAATCATCTTTTTTCCCCCTTTTTTTTTTTATAAATTTACGAAAAATTTAGTATATATAATAAATATGATGGATCTAAGTCATTGTTGCATGGGGTCTATTACAAAATGGCACTAGCAATACAGAAAAGAACAGAAAAATCATCTAAAAGGACTTTTTTTATGATGATTATTGTTTTTATTCTGTTTTCTGTTCTTTCGAATGAATTCCAAAATAATTTAAACTATAAAACAGCCCCTTTTAAAGAAAAGAGTGTTATTCTCCCACTTAAAGATAAATCTACAAGTAAATGTCCTAGAGTCCTAGCTTTTCCTCCTTCGCTTGCTATTCAACCTTTTCAAGCCTCTAATATTAGTATTTTGTTCATTGTTGGAAATGAAAACTCCCCTGATCCAATTCTTGATCAGTCTTTCTACAAAAATATCACCAATTTAGGATTCTCAGTCACTTATCATGATGCTAATAATTCGTACGATTATTCTGAGTATGATGCGATAATTATCTCGGATTCCATATCAGGATCGGAAGATGTTACATCATTAGAAAATGCGTCTATCCCAATCCTTACAATGGGAAAAGACACTTGGGATGTATTTCATCTAGGAAATGGAAGAGCTTCACGACAACAACAAGATATTTGGATAAATATCATATCACATTATATTACTAATCAATCGTCTCTTGGTATTTTACAAATATATAATATAACAACTGGATTAAACTATATAAAAGGTTTTAATGCCCTTCCCTCCACCTCCGATATCTTCCCACTTGGTTTACTAGGCTCTATGACACCTGATGTTTTTTATGGAACATTAATCGCCTTAGAAAAAGGAGGAACGGATTATACTGGAAGCAGTTTAGCTACTGAACGTAGAGTTTTTCTAGGTGCCAGTCAAGGAGAATATCTCACTCTTAAAGGGTGGGAATTGTGGAACAAAGCTTTAATGTGGATTCTTTATGATGATTATTCTGGAAATGCGAGTATAACTGTGAATGTAGAGGATCTTAATAATAAAAGTATTTTAAATGCTACTGTTACGCTTATAAATAGTTCAACAAGTATTACTCAATACACAAACATTATGGGAAATACAACCTTCTCCAATATCTCTTGGGGATTGTATAACATCACAGCTGAATTTAAAACAGCGCCAAATGGTAATTTAACATCCATAGAGATAGCTCCAAATCGTACTTATCAACATTCAGCCCATTTTACTTTCATTATACATCTTTCCATTTATACAGATATTACCTCTCCACAGTTCTACAATGTTCATTTTGATAAAGATTTGAGTCAAGGGACGTTTTATGTCGACGTAATCGATGATAATTTAGTTAATTCGTCTGTTAGCCTCAATATTACCGCTATAAATATGACAAGTGGAAAACAAGTAATTAAAGCCAATTTCACAATGACTTTCCAAGCAGGAAATACATTTTATAACGATACAGCCCTTGATACCTTAACAGATACAACTAATATCAGTATCAAATATAATATAATTGCAGAGGATACAGCTGGTAATAGTAATAGCACTCAGCTAACCTCCTTTTTATTGAGCGATCCTGATCCACCAATTATCCATGAACTGAGTGTAACAGATTATGGGGATGGAACATTAGAATTTTATGCAAATATTACCGATGTGAGTGGAATAGAAGATTATGTTTTATTAATGGTTAATGGATCCTTAGTACAGATGCACCTTAATGGATCTGGACTTTGGACCTATCGCACAAATTCGTTTTTTGGGGATGTTCTAAACTATACAATCTTTTCAGTCAATGATACGGTAGGAAATGAAAATGGTTCAAAAATTCCAAGCTTTCCTATGGATGTTAGTTATATTACTGTTTCTGATTCTACTCCCCCCCAAATAGAGTGGATTACACCATATAATCATGATAAAGGATTAATAGAATGGAATATCCGGATCTATGAAATAACGATTTATCAAAGTGGATTAGATTTTGACAGTGTGAATATCATTATATCTGTTAATAATGGATCAAATAATACACAATCAATGTATGATCTTGGAGCAGGTTACTTCTATTATTATGGTACTTATCAATTCAATGATATAGTTGAATTTTGGATTAATACTAGCGATTTAGCGGGTAATTTTCAAGTCGAATACGGGATAATGGAAATTAATGATACTGCCAGTCCACAAGTGGCCTTTAATGCGATAGAATTTGGGAATGGAACCGTAGAATTCCATTCAACGGTTGTGGATTGGCCAAGCAATATAACAACTGTATTTATTCATGAAAACTCAACTGGTTCTTGGTTGAAATATAGCTTAAATCCAATAGACAACAATTTTTTTGTTGGAATATATAGTAATTTTACTTATTCAACAAGAGACCTATTTTATTATGCAGAAGCTATTGATGAGGCGGGAAATAATAATACTCTCCAGATAAAGCATTTGGTATTGACCGATCTAGTACCTCCTGACATATATTTTACTGTAGAGAATTCCCCAGTCATAGATGGGCAAATCACTATTAGTGCGTATGCTATTGATAGTTGGGGGAGTTCACAATATGTCACAAATCCTTTTTATGTGAATATAACTCAACAATATATTACTACAACTCACCAAATGGAGCAAAAGGTAATATATTCCGTTTCAAATCATTTTTTCAGTTTTTCTGAACAAATAACAATAACAGTGTGGACTGAAGATGATGCAGGAAACCAAGGGATTGTTAGTGAGCCTATAACAATTGATGATTTAGCACCTCCAAATATCAAGAACGATGGAGCAGTTAACTGTCAAAATGGAACGGTAATAATTTGGACTGAAGTTGTAGAGGGAATTTATGGTAGTGGACTCCCTGAGGATAATTCTTCTGTAACTGTTGATATCATCCATACTGTCTACCAACAAGCTACAATGTCGTGGAATGGTTCTGGAAACTTCTACACCTTTTCGACGCAAGGATTTACGCCTGGAAAAGCATTTACATATCTGATCAGAGCCATGGACAAGAATAACAACGTTAATGAAACTGAATGGAGACCAGTCAATATTCGTGATTTGACTCCACCATTTTATAATGCATTTAATTATTCAGAGCATTTTATTAATCATACAGCGACTAAAATCTCTTTTTGGGTTAAAGCTTATGATCCATTTGGGACAGTAGGAGGAACCAACATTACTTTGAATTATTATGACGGTTATCAGTGGTCTAACTGGACTGATGATATGGTCTACAATGGATCACACTACATTTATTCCATTCAATTGATCTGTAACACCACCTTCAGTTACAGCTTTACAATTTATGATGAAGCTTTAAATATATACGAATCTCCTATATTAGGTTGTAAAACATTGAATTTTCAACCTACAACAGCGATGGGACATGGTGTGGAATTTAAAATATTAGAACTGAATCCTGGAGAGGTAAGATTTTGGATCAAAATTAATGATCCCTTTGAAGAACACGCCCTTGAGAACCATTATATTACATTATCTGTTTTGGATGAGACTCTTGGTACTGAGATTTTGACTGAAGAAGTGATGGAATTCAATGGAACTCTTCATATTTACGATTTATCGATCGATTATCTACATAATTTCTCTTATGTTATGCAAATAATCGATGATGGGGTACTTAGAGGTTATTATAACCCAAAAGAATACTCAAATTCTAGTCAGATGCTTGATTATTGGAAACCAATAATTCATTCAAGTGGAATTGATCAAATTAACGAAACAACCATTTTACTATGGGCCAATGTTTCAGATTGGGGATCAGGAGTGACTGAAGTTCTCTTAAAATATGAATTTGAGTCATATGAAGGCAATGGAGGTTCTGGGGCTCAGATTACAACCAAAAGGATGACCTTCAACGGTAGTCTGTACATTACAGAAATAAAATTTAATGAAACAGGAACTTTGAAATGGTCTATTGAAGCTTATGATAACACGAGCTTTGTTTCATTATCAAGTGCTGATTATCCCATTATTTTTCCGACAAATGGACCTGATCTCTCAGGCTCCACCCTTATCCAAATGCTTTTAGTTATTCTAGGTACAGTAGGTATAATTATCGTTGTACTCTTTGGAGGAGTTACAATTCAGAGATATAGAAATAGCAGATACCAGAAAATTCGGGATCTTGAAGATAAACTATCCTTGATACCTAATATTTATACGATCTTAATTAGTACCGATGTAGGTGTGCCAATCTACACGTTGACTAATGTTATGTACCAAACAGATAAATTATTAGATGATGCGCTTAGCGGCCTTTCTGTTGGGATTGATTCCTTCCTTCAATCCTTCCAAACAGATTTCATGCAGCAAGTACAATCCCATGAACTAGAATATCATGTTGAAACAAGATTGAAGGAGAAAATTCGCATCAGTGTTATTGAACAAAATCAATTCCAGATTTTGATAGCAGCGTCACCAAGTTATCGAATATTTATGTTTCTTAAAGAAAAACCATCAGCTTTTGTTAGAGAAGCACTATTCAAGATAATCAAAGATCTAGAAGAGAATATATCTATTCCGAATTTAGGGATTGTAGATGAGTCCTTATATGGCCCTCAAACCGCAACCATTCTTCGGAAATACTTACCTACTCCCTTACTTATGCCCTTCTTCATTGATACAGAAAAATTGAAGAGATTTGATGAGCAGCTAAAACAAGGATTAGAACATATACCTGTTTCTCAAGCAGGGATTAATGCTCTTAAACGATTAGTTGTTATTCAATCAATTACTAAGATGAAAGCTCAAACAATCCGTGAAGAAATTAAATTATTTGATAAAGCAATGCAGGATAGGGTGTTGAAAGAAACTAGACCTCTATTATTCAATGATGCAATGAATATCATGACCAAAATTCTTAAAATTCCATCGAGTCAAATCTATGATGCTCTTTGGATTGGCTGTTCTCCTAATGTAGAAATAATTGTACCTCAAGAAGATTAATTAGTCGAATTTTTCTTTTCCTTCTAAGCGAGGTTATTTCATTAAAAAAAAAATATAAGTTATTCAACTAATAAATACATTTTTTAGAATAGAAATTGAAGGCCTAGCAAAAACAAATTTTAGTATAAAATGCATTGGAGTTCAATTTCATATTGGCATTATTAGCAAAGATTTGCTTATGTGGAGATGGGGGAGTAGGAAAAACTTCCTTAAAAGAGAGGTATTTAGGCCACGGTTTTCAGAGTAACTATCAACCAACTCTTGGTTCAGATTTTGCATCGAAAAAAGTCAGACTGAGAATAAAATCCAGTTATAAGACATTAAGATTCCAAATTTGGGATCTTGCTGGTCAGCCATCTTTCAACCAAGTAAGGGCAATTTATTTCAACCATGCGGTAGGAGCGCTCTTGATTTTTGACATAACACGTCCAAACACAATGTACAATTTAGAAAAATGGATAAATGAACTTGTTGAGCATTCTGGATCACCAGATATATCTGTAATCGTACTTGGTAATAAAAGCGATTTAAAAAATGAGAAAGAAACAACAATTGATACTAAAACGGCTAAGAAGTTTATAACAGAACGATTAGAATCTAAATTTGATAACATCAATCTTAAAATTAGATATTTTGAAACTTCTGCAAAATCAGGTATAAATGTAGGAAAAACCTTTAGCACATTAGGTAAGAAAATATATGATTATTATTCTCATTAATTTACGTCTTTTAATTATTAATGATAGATTTCTTCATTAATGAGCTCTAGTAATGCCTCGATCCTTGTCCATGCTTGTTCTTCACTAAAGTTTCTGCTATCACACATATCTCCTTCAACAATGACACCAGGTCTACCAGTCTTCTCAGTCACCTCTCGTCGCGTAATTGGCTGCCCTAAGGAATATCTTTTACAACTTCTCATGGAATGGTATAAGATCCCATCACATTCGTAATCATTTACCAAGGTACTAATTAAGTCAATTTTATGTTGAAGAGTTTTATTGAGATAGATGTTCGAGTAAGTGACTGCTGCATCCCGCAATAGATCTCCTGTCTCAGCAAGTTGTTGACTCCATGCTTGTGTGTATGTGTCAACAGGAAATACTACCCCCTTTGCAGAAAGTGAATTAAAGAACTCATATAGGTTAAACCAAATTGGGATATTGTCAAACAAAAATCGATAATTCTCTGGAATAGTTATAGCACCAAGTCCCTCATCGACTCTTGTTTGAACTTCTGATAATACTTCTTCATAAACGTGTACAATTTCTGGAACACCCCTCTGAGATACAACAGGCGCCATTAACAAGAATCTATCAGCACAATTCAAAGGACTAGGCTTATTTTTACAAAGATTTAAGATTTGAGTCCACAATTCAACTGCTTGACGGGAATGATGCATTGTGTCGAGTATCGTTTCCTCATCTATTTTCCTCCCCATTTGCTTTTCTAGAAACTCAATATAGTCCCCTAATTGAGAGGTTAAGTAATCAATGTAATAATTCGGTATGGTATCACTTACTAAAGGAGGAGTGTCAAACAAAAATAATGGAATATTGAAAATGCGAGATAAATCTTGATACCATTGCAGTACAGTCCCGCAGATGTTGTTCCCTGCAATCAACATATCAGGCTGCGCTAGTCCTCCCATACCATCAATCTCAGATAAAGGTGTTGGAGGATCAGGAGAAAATACACTGCCAAAAGAAGTACGAGCGTACGCACAGAGATCAGGACTATACCCATGACTCTCTGCCACCTGACACAGGCGAGTGGAATCCTTTGCTGCTCCTGCAATAGCCCCATACTGTTCAGGATAGAGAGGGATAATGTCCATTGCAATCAAGAACTCAACAGGTGCACCAGAAGTTACCCAAGCTATCTTCTTCCCCTCCTCATGAAGATAGGGATTCTTACTCTGAAGATAATACATGGCTTGAGAGTTCTTAACGCTTTGAAGGCTTTCAAGGCGTCGATATACGCGTGTCTTTTCTTTTTCGGAAGACATAATGAATTTTTCCTAAGAAATCATTTCGATAAATGCTGAGAGACGTGTTTCGATTTGTTCTAAATTTGATAAATCAGGAGTAGTCTCAAGATTTAAATAAGGAATATCAAGATTCTTGAGGTTATTTTGGATAGACACAAATTCAAACGTATCAGGATCACAAAATTTGATCCCAAGTATGATTACACCATCAATCTGATGATTATGTATTGAATTTTCTAAGCCTTTCCAACGTTTTTCCAAATCAAAAGCAGTGGGATCGGGTGTTCGTTCTAAATATGCCTGCGCATACCCCTGTAAAAAGCTACTTTGAGGTACTGTAAAATTAAAGTTACGTGTCCCAAAAGATAAATCGTCAGCTACTACATAATCAAAATCAGAAACCTGTTCGAATAAGAGATAATTATCAAACATACCTCCAGTTAAAAGAAGGCGAGGGGAATCCAAGATATCAGGTGGATTGGAAATCTCTTTTTGGTTGATTTTCTTGTCTAAATAAGAATTAACAGTCTCAATAGGAAGAATATCTCCTAGAAGCAATAGTTTAAAAAATTCCTGATACCTCATCTTCCGTTCTGAAACCAAACAAGCTAATTTCTGAAGATTTACACGCTTTATATTAAATAATTTAATACTATTAGACAGAGTAAAACCAGTAGGATTCTCAGGATACTTTTGGGAGATATTTTGAATTAAAGTGTCAAACTCATTTTGGAGATATTCAACAGCAGCCTTAGTATCTATTAAAACAGGGAAAGTAAGATTGTACGTCCATTGTTCTGGGAAAACTTTTCTCCAGATATCTGAGAGGTTCTGCAGGGAATCACAAGTTCCCGTAGAGAATATGAGTCCATCAAGAGTAGTATACCCCTTATTGAGTCCAATGTCCATGATGTGGCGCAACCATGAGCAGGCAAATGTTTGAATGTATCTCTCTGAGGCACCCTGAACTGATGAACCTATTGACAACATACGAATAGGATTAATGTTTAGAGCATGTAGGATTTCAACTGGAACACGATTGGTAAAATAGCCTAGTAGTGGCTTCCCTTGCTGTCGGATGGTTTTTAATGATTCGGTATAAGCTTCTAGAAAGTAATACGGAGTATAATCAAAAATAAAATCCGTATCGTTTTGGGTTATTTTATCAACTTTTAATGACTGATCAAGGTCATCTGTTTTGTTTATTTGTGTTATTCTAGATCACCTATCTTCTTATTTTACAGACAAACCTCCGTCTAATACAAGATACTGACCAGTAATATTGGATGATGCATCTGACGCGAGGAAACAAACAGCTGCTTTTAAATCAGTTGGAGTATTGAAACGTTTTGTTGGGATGGTTTCAATGAGAGTCTCTCTCACAGGACTATCCTCATTGGTGAATACTTTGGCCATTGTGTCTCCTTCTATGAATGAAGGTGCAATCGCATTTACACGAATATTCCACTTGCTCCATTCGACATATAAATTTATCATATATTACACTCCAGATATTCTTTCTAATATACTTTAAGATAGAACCAAGTTCTTTTTTGTCAAGTTCATGTGTCTTTTTTAATGATTAGATAATTGAATGACCTAATGAATTCGCAATTTCTTTTAACTTTACTTTCCTAGAATCAGTTAAGACTATATAAGACACACCATCAACAATGGTTTCAACAAAAAGCGAAAATTAATCCTCTACCCATTCAATTTCATTGTATTTCTCATGAAGATGCTTTATGCCCTCTTCAGTAGCAAACACATAGGTCTCTCGAGAGTCAGGAAGCATAAAATAATATGTTCCCTTTGATTTTCCATAAGCAATATACTCATTTTCTTTGGGAATGAGAGCTAACAGGTCGTTTGAGATATCTACATTAGCTAGGAACTCATCTCTAAAAATAGGTTCTTCTAGAGCAAACATAGAACTTAAAGCCTTTTCATATTTCTCTGGCCAGTCTTTTGCATACTTAGGAACTTTTAAGAAAAAAGGTTTCTTTATGATCGTTCTATATTTGGTGGTAATATTGAATCCACCACAACGATAGCCTATCTCTAAATGTGTATAACACTCTTTTATATTCTCAATGAGGCGAGCGTCAAATTCATTAAAATCTATTTTCTCCCCTATTGTACTAAAAAAGTACCCATCCAAAGTCCTGATAGTAGCTATTAGCTTAAAAACGTGAAAACAATAACCTCCACCCCTAATAAAAGCCTCATGGTGGAAAGTAGCTGGGGGGTCTAAATTTCGTGAAGCAAAATATTTTTTGACTGCTTCTGTATCACCGTTATATGATATACTGCGTTCTTCATAATCTTCTATAATAATACGACCATGCCAATTATGAAGAAAAGTATCTACATTATCAAGAGCTTCTGCCACTTTACAGCTACGAGAAACCTGCCAATCATACCAATAATGAATATGAATTTCTATAGTCTCAATTTCATCTTTTTTTTCTTTGGTTAAAGTATCAAAATAATCGGGAGGCATACGAATTTTTTCCATACATAACAACCTCTATAAAATATTACATCTAACCACTTAAAACAACCTTAATTTCAATAAAAATTTTTCCATTTGTATCGATATAATTATGAGATATTCGAGCACTAGTTCAGTTGGCTTAGATGCAGCAACATTCTGAATATTCAAAAAGAGCATAGATGACAGTAGTAATAACCAGTAAAAGATTTTTTTTCGGTTTTTTAATTGGATTGGTCGATTCTTGAACATAAAAATCCCCAAATTCAATATTTATTGAAATATTTTGAAATATCTGTCATTAAAGTTCTGAAATTTTTCTCCATGGGAAGGGGGATTCTCCAAGTAACAGTAAGGAAGTGCAATATGATTTTTCTTTCATGAAGCTTCATCGTAAAGAAAATACACATCCAATGATCAGTTTCGGAAGAGGGAATCCCAAGAATTGAATGTGAAACGTGGTTGTGATTTCAAGTTTAAGAGGAATTTTATATCTAGATTTCAGTAACTCTTGTGCTAAATTAGGATTCTTCAGGTATAATCATGAGATAACGCCACCTGATAACTAATAAAAAGAGAGTTAAGCCCTGAAAGAAAGAATTCTCAAAGGGAAAAAAAGGAATAGCTAATGGAGAAGGGATCGAAGAGCTTGGTTGAGTTGCCACAGCTTGTTGGTAAGCACCTTGCGGGTCTTACGAGGGAGGTGAGGTAAGGGGTAGGAAGAGTATTCAGGTAAGATATCGCGCACGGCTTTCAGACAGATAGTGCGCGCCCAGACCTCAGGTTTCTTGACATGCTGCGCTTTCTTGGTGGGAATGAAGGCCTTAGCAAGACGAAGGCAGGCTTGCTTCACTAAAAAGATTTGCTCTTTGGAACAGTCCGGAAGCACCAATTCTCGATTCATAACCTGCACAACGGTGGAGAAAAGGGCAGATTGGTGGGTTTGAGCACGAAACTTAATCCATTGGTTACGCAAGGCAGGAATAATGCGTAAGAGCTTGAGCTTCCAGGTACGGACATCGTTCTTGGTGAGGGAAACTTTGAGGGAGGCATTAATCTCAGCGAGCGTGGAGTCGAGGAGGGTGAGCCCGCGAAAAGAGAGATAGAGCTCAATAAAGCCTAGAAAGGAACAGACACGGTGGGCATGGGTACGAATACCGAGGTGGTTGGGGTCGATAGTCCGTAATATGGCGACGATCTCGAGCAACCACTTCATATGAAAGAATTCACTGAGGAGGGAGGAGATACGGATATTTTTTTGAAAGTGCTCGGTAAAACGGGTCGCGTCGTAGGTGATCTGATTGTGGAGGGTAACCAAGCGAACAAAATCATTGTGTGGATCTTTCGCGCACATGAGCGATCCAAGAAACCACATTTGATACTGTTCACAATTAACTCCCCAATCGTCCACAGGGAGGGTGTCTCCAAACCGCGGTTGATTGGTGTCATCCTGAGAACCCATAACTCAAACTCTCCAACTATACTAATTAGTCGAATTGATAAGAACCACATAATTGTGGAGACAAAGGTTTAAATAAAAGTTTCGATCCTTATAAATTCCTTATAAAGAAAACCGAAGTTAAGGATAATTATCATATTCCTAAGCATGATATTATGGTTGAAAGAATAATATCCAGCCTTAGCTAAAAGGAGGTCAATGACCCGTTAAACTTGATAAAGAGAAAGAAGAGAGGGAATGAGAGGGATCCAACGCTTTAAAAAATCCAATTTTGCGAGTAAAAAAGCTGGGTGTATATGAATAAAACTAGGGTATTAATAAAGGGCGAGAGGAACGAAATAATGGATCATAAGAACCCACAGAAAAAAGGCTTTTTTCGTAGTCTCATGATCTTCCTTCCCCCCTTTTTTATTTAGTATTGAGACATATGTTAGGGATAAAAAAGGTAGAGAATAGTCTAGCCAGGTTGAGACGGATCTGTCATATACTTAGGGAAAAGACAGGCATCACAGAAAGGATCAGACTGCCTATAGAGGGTGCAATAAAAGACAGGGGATGGAGACGTAATCCGAGTGAAGTAGACACAATCAATATCGAATTTTTTATCCCGGGCAACTTCAAGACTCCCCGTAGGAGCGGCCACAAACTGGTCACAGCGGGCAGGACAGGGCTCATTCCAGAGTTTAAATTGAAGACAAAAACCCACGGCGCCATCACGGGAAGTAACCATGAAAAGACACTCGCGAAAGATAGCAGACGGCACCACGAGCCAAACCCGCTCCGTAAACATAGACACCACCGCGTATCATAAATAGATTATGAGGGGTTCAGGGAAGACGACAAAACCACTCAGATACTGATAATGCGAGGGAGGATAAATACTCGCAATTATGAATATAAAAGGGAAGGGAAGAATATCAATAATAATACCCCTCTGGGATTTCAAGTGTAAAAACAGCTGCCAAGAATAGCTAGCAGATGCAAGAACAATTCTTGGATGCAATAACAATGATATTTGGAAAGAAGAAAAAATCCATTGGTTAAAATCAATTTTTAAATCTGAAATCTATTTTTAGCTAGTTAAATGGCTTGAAATTTGAGACTCCATTCTAACCTGACTTTCAACAACTTCTATAAAAGGGTTACAAGCTGAACTAAATTTTAGATTATTTTTAAGATCCAACATTTCTAGAGAAGAAATCTGGTCGAGTTCAGGAGGCAGAGTGATGAGTTCATTACCAATCAGAAATAGCTAGAAAAAATAATGTACCTTTTAAGAGCATATTTACATTACAACTTAAACTAAAAATAGTATTCAAAGATTAGGTTAGGGTAAGGTAGAGAAATGTTCAGAAGTGATTATGAAACCTCATTTATTGATATTCTGAAAGAGAGAGATGAAGTTCTATATGGCAGATTAAGACACATTGAAGAAACAATACCGCCCTCTTTAGAATATTGGAATAGAACTCATCCAGAATTCACCCCTCATGGATTTTCTCACAGTCAAAATATTGTTGAAATAATTGATTGTCTGGTTCCAGATGAGCTTAAAGAAGGATTTAAAAACTTTGAGATCTTTTTTCTAGTAATTGGAGCTTGGTTACATGATTGGGGAATGAGTGGTGACCTCGGAATCAGCTCTGATGAAAACCGTCCAATACATCACGAACATTCACAATCATTGATACTTGAGAATTTTGAAAAACTTGGTTTAAATCAACAAGAGGCAGAAATTATTGGTGATCTAGCTGCTGGGCATCGGATTTTTGATATATATGATGTAAATAATTTTGATAATGAAACAGTGTTTGGTAGAGTGACTATCCGAAAAGGATTTCTCGCTGCTTTAATTAAACTAGCTGATGAAATGGATATGACCCATCAACGAATTAGAGGCCCAACAACTGAAATAGCAAATCCTAGAAGTCTATCATCGATAATAGAATTTCGAAGACATTCAATAATTTCTGGTATTGCCCCAACAGCAGATAAAACAGGTATCAAGGTTTCAGGGGTAGCAAGAGATCCTGAAGACCTTAGTTTGATCAATGATGTTGTTGATAAGTTAAGAAGTACAATCAATTACCTCAAACCTATTCTCCACCAATTTAATTTGAAATATCGTTATGTTGAAAAAGGAATTACAACAAGAGGTTTTCTTAACGAACCAATAGGATTAAACATTGATAAAAAAGAAATAATTCAATTATTAATTGGAAGAACAATTTATAATAGGAAGGATATTGCTATTAGAGAGCTAATTCAAAATGCTATTGATGCTTGTCTTCGTATGAAATGGAAGAACAACCATAATAACCTCAAAATTAGAATTAATATAACAGAAGATTATATAGAAGTAATAGATAATGGTATTGGCATGACTCCTAAGGAAGCTAAAAAATTTCTCTCAACTGCTGGATCAAGCATTAATAGACTACTAAAAGAAGAAAATGAAACATTACCTAGATTATTAGGACAATTTGGTATAGGTTTTTTAACATGTTTTCTTATAATGGAAAAGATTGAAATCTGGACTCAACCTTTAGATGATGAAGGGAGATATTTCCTAATTCGCTCAATCGAAGAGGGATGGAGACCAAATACGTTTAACAGCAGTACAACTGGGACAAAAATCAAAATTACACTCAACGAACAAGGAAGGAGGATCAATTGGACAAAAGCGCTAGAAGAATATATAATTTTAACTGAATTCCCCATTCTTTTAAATGAACAGCCTTGGGTTTCTGAAAACGAGAGACGGATCTCTGATCTAGCATCAGGAGATTATAAACTATCAATAGCAGAATTAAGGGAAAAATTTCCCTGGTTTTATGATCACCATTTAGAACCTAATTTTATCCCTCCAGATAAACAATTAGAATTTAGTATCTTAGAAAAAACTTCTTCTAAATTTTATTGGAAAGTAATGATTTTCCATAAAGGATTTAGAAGGCTTGAAATGAAAAGCTTCGAATCTGATGAGTTTTCATTTAACTCAATTCTCAATAGAGGAGTTCTAATTAGAAGCTTCTACCCCTTCTTAGAAATAGGAAAAGTTCGGTTTTTGTTGTTTTTAAACTTTATTGATAGTGATATTGAATTAGATGTCAGAAGGAGATCGTTATTAAAATCAAATGAGAATAACAGAATATTCATTGACTTATTTATAGATATCTTTGAAAATTTGCCAGAAAACTTCAAATCTAATTTGGAAAATGTTTTGAATTTTATTTCAAATGTAATCAATAATAACAGAATTCCTTTTACAATTAAGGGGAAAATTAGATTTATTGAGGAAATAAAAACAAGAACATTAAATAATGTGGAAATAAAGATTCTACATCGTGGAGAATTGAAGAAAATTACCTTAGAAGGATTTTTCAAATTGGATTTTTCAAAGATATGTATTCTTGATTTAATGGAAGGGAGATCTGATAGTGAAATTTTGCTAAATTTTGCTAAACTAGGAAAGGAAGTTCCATTCATAATAACAACAAACATTGAGGCAATAAGACGTCGATCACTACAAACAAGCTTTTCTCCTTCAAGAAGCTTTTTTAGAGAAATCTCCTCTTTGTTGTTTTTTTTTACTTCTAAAATCACAGAAATTAAGATAATATCTGAAACTGACCTTGGTATGATTTGTACTGCTGTTGATTTAATGAATGTTGATGTATCGGAATCAATCAAAGATTTTATTATTAATAAGAATGTTAAATTCATTTCAGCAATATTCGAAACAGCAGCAATATTGAGATCAAACCCAGAAGTAAATTCCTCATTGTTTATATATGAACAGAATTCGCTAAAAAGACTGAATCCTGGATATTACTTGGATCTCTCTCATTCCTTGTTTAGAGAAATATCAAAATTACCAGATGAAGACCAAAGACAATTTCTCCTTATGTTAATAGATTATGCAAAAGGATTAGATCTTTATTTTTTTGACTATACTACTGATATATACAAACGTTTGGAAGAAATAAGCCATTATGAAATGGAACTAGCTTATCTTTTTAACAAAAATGAAAATCTCAAGCCGTTTTTTGCGAAATTGTCTAATTCAGGAATTATTCCTGCTATTGCCAAAGATATTATTGATATAAATGAATTTTACATATTTGATCTGATTCCATTGAGTATAACTAAAGAATTAATTTTAAATGAACTTAAATGAAAATTGAATAGTACAAAGGATGTTATAAAAGAAACTAAAAGTTATAAATTAGTTTTGTATTGTCACTAGTGGGGAGATTGAAAAAACCATAAAAAGAAAAAAATAGTAAATTTTGGATTAGTATCTATGTTGTATGAAAGTATCATGATGGTAGAGAAATTGAAAAAGCATTACATGGAAGAGGCATGGCGTGCTTTTTGGAACTTAATTACTAAAGAAGAAGAACAGAGAAAGAAAGATAGAGAAAAGTTTAATTGGGATAAATGGTTAGAACGATTTAGGAAAAGGTAAGTTAGCCATTTACCTCATTTTTTTATTGATACGAAAAAAGATGATCAGGGTTAAATCCAAATGCCCTACTTGGATGGTATTTCACCATACTCAAAGTAAGTTCTCATTTTCTTAATACCCTGATTATGAATATAAAAAGGATGAATAACATCATTATTAATGGCTCATCAGTAGGGATTGGGATTTCAAGTATAAAAACAGCTGCCAAGAATAGCTAGCAGATGCAAGAACAATTCTTGGAAGCAAGAACAATGACCATAGAAACAGAAATCACAACAAAAGAAGCAGCCGAAAGAACAACAGAACAATTCGGAAAACTAGCAGGCCACCCACGGGAATGGGTGGATCGATCGAAGAACGTCCCGAGAGACCTGTACACGATCGATGGAGAGACACTGACCGCGTTACAACTAAAATGGGTCAAACAAGCGTTTGAATACTTCCGACCACGCGTGAAAGCGCTAGAGAAGTTAGCTGACGAGCAGAATATCAGTAAAATTGAGACACTAGACGATGTAGTACCAATCTTATTCCAGCACACGGCATACAAGTCGTATCCGTTGAGTCTGATTGAGAAGAAACGGTATGGCCTGTTAACCAAATGGTTAGATAAATTCACGACCCATGACTTATCGCACTGTTACAATATCCAAGCCAAAAGCATAGATGATTGGTTAGACCAGGTGGAAGCGCAATCAGAATTACTGGTCGTGCATTCGTCAGGAACGTCAGGGAAACTGTCATTCCTCCCCCGAAGCCAGAGTGAGATGACAAACTACGTTAACGGGTTCTTCATGATGCTGGAACTGCAAAATGGGGTGAATTTCCATGAAACGAAGATGCCCTGCATAGCCCCCGTGTTTCGAGGAGGCAGGCAACTGGCACAGCGTGTCTGCTCCCAGATAGGCCCCATCATTGCAGGGGGAGAAGAAGACTTCGTCACCGCATTTGACTTCCCCATGAGTGCAGATTTCATCTCATTGGCAGGACGATTAAAAGCGGCGAAGGCAAAAGGGGAACTCGGAAAACTCCAATTGATCAAAGCGATGGCCTGGAACAAGGGCGAACTCATTCGGATGAAGAAAGCACAACCAAAAGCAATGGAAGAGTTTTTTACCAAAATCACCACAAAGTATGCTGGCTGACAAGTCTTCCTCATAGGCACATGGAATATGTTGGTGGAGCCCGCCCTCCAAGGAATCGAGAAGGGAATTAAGAACATCTTTGCCCCAACCTCAGCAATCCTCACAGGCGGAGGAATGAAAGGGGCAGTCTACCCCGAGGGATGGTATGAAAAAACCTGTGAATTTTGGGGATTTAAACAAATCCGTGATGCATATGGCATGACCGAAACCTCTGGCGGAGGTGCAGCATTGTGTGAATACAATCACTACCACATCCTGCCGTACCACGTCCCATTTGTGTTAGATCCCGATACAGGGGAAGCCTATCCCCGAGAAGGGGTACATACAGGGCGCTTTGCGTTCTATGATCTCCTCACCGAGACCTATTGGGGCGGATTCGTGTCGGGCGACAAAGTGACTATTCACTGGGACAATTGCGCGTGTGGGTTGAAAGGGCCGTGGCTCGAGAACAACATCATTCGGTACAGTGAGGAACAAGGGGGCGACGACAAGATAAGTTGTGCAGGGGTACACGAAGCCCACGATAATCTCCTAGACTTCCTTCTCGAGGATGAGGAGGAGGCGTAGATTCCTTCATCTTTTCCTCTATTTTTTCATAATGCATTCATTATCAGGTGATCAGTCAATGGAAGTATTGAATGAACCAAAAACGACCATAGAACTAGTGGAATACGAAGTGCCAATCATAGCGAGAGGGCGGATCATTGATGATTATACCCTTATATTCGGAGGGCGCCATGGGGTAACAACATTTTGCACACCCGATCCAAAGAAATATTTGCTGAAAATTGTGTTGAAACACCCGTCACACTTGAAAGACTTATACGAACTGAGTGTTGAGGAAATCTTGACGTTTATGGAGGATCTGGGGGAACGGTGTGTACTCCCAGAGAATGAGTATTTACGTGAAGCATTCCTACTGAACTGTGAGGCATCAGGGTTAACGAAAAGCGTGTTGCAAACAACGTATCAGGCACTACCCACATTCTTGTCGAAAGAATTCTTGAGAGAAATGTTGGAGAAACGAATCGGAATCAAGTATTTGGAAGAATGGGTGCCAATGACGTTAAATGATGGACGCACGGTGTCAGTGAGAGCGTTTGGCGCACGCACAGCACATATAATTGCTGGAAACGTACCACTAGTAGCAGCGGGAACACTAGCTAGAAGTTGTTGCACCAGATGTGACACAATCATCAAATTGCCATCGAACGATCCACTCACAGCAAGTGCACTAGCACGAACGATGATTGAGATGGAACCCACACACCCGATCACAAAACATGTGACAGTGCTATATTACAAAGGAGGGAATACAGAGTTTGAAAGCGCGTTCTACCAACCCCAGTACCTAGAAAAAATCATAGCATGGGGGGGTTTCGCCTCGGTGAAGCATATCAGTCAATATCTGCAACCAGGAATCGACTTGATCACATTAGATCCCAAGTTGAGTCTCTCGATCATTGGTAAGGAAGCATTCGAGAATGAGAAGACCTTACGAACGGCTACCCAACGCGCTGCGATCGATGTGGGAAGTTTTAACCAAGAAGCGTGCGTGAATAGTCGAGTAATATATGTAGAATCAGGGACTGATAAGAAGGGAATTGCCAACCTGAACCAACTAGGCGCTTATCTGTACTACTCATTGGTGAATCTCCCGCACCATTTGTCCACTCCTGCGAAAGACTTTAACCTCGATTTGAAAGCGGATATTGAGGGATTACGGATGGATGAGGACTTTTACAAGGTGCTAGGAGGCGAACACAACGAAGGAGCAGTGATCGTGAGCCAGATCGATGAACCTGTGGATTTCTCGCCCAAATTATGTGGACGGGTAGTGAATCTAGTACCCGTGGATGAGTTACAGACGGTCGTCCAGTCAGTGAATGCGTACACACAAACAGTGGGGATCTACCCTGAACGATTGAAACAGCAGATCCGTGATGACTTGGTGCGCTCGGGAGTGCAACGGATTGTCTCATTGGGATATGCGGCAACAGCAAGCTTTGCGACACCACAGGATGCCATAGAACCACTCCGACGTATGTGCAAGTGGGTGATGGATGAACAATCGGTACCATGCTAATCCCAGAGGAGGACTACGCACGGAATCCACGCCTAAAGAATGCCAATATCAAGTGATAGACCAGCAGAAATCCCGTACAATTTATTATTGTCTGGTGATGAGAGAATACCTCACCCGATGCCCTATCAAATGCCCATATTTTATCAAGGGAACCCCCATCCAGATGGAACAGATCTATCAACAGAACTATGAGATTGAATGCCCACATTTACATTTGGTAACGAGTATAGGACTAGCCGATGAACAATGGTTTGTGTGTGCGAAGACAGGGGAAGTGCCTGAACCACAAAATTGTCGAAAGTAATGGGAAAAATTCTAAAAATATGGACGTTAAATAAATGGATCTCAAAAATAAACTCAAACATTGCTTCTTATTGTCAATTGTAATAACTATCTACCTTGATTTATTTTATGTTTCAATAGTTTTATTTCGTAAGGATATGGATCAATCCCTTATACAGAATTTATTAATCATTGCTTCAATGATGTCTGCTTTTTATATTTATGCTTCTGGTCTTCTTGTAGAAAGCATGAACGGAAGAAAATATTCTATCAATGAATTAAGAAGAGCTCATCTCTTAATCGTTTCAGTTCTAGGCATAGTCCAAAATTCACTAATCATTATTTTCCTTCTTTTATCGACATATAGTATATTTAATCTTCCTACCACATTGATTATTACATTTGTTCCTCCTATACTATTCATATTTGTTTACTTCTATAAAGAGAAAGATTCTATATCTAGTGATCCTCCACTCCTCTTTACCTGATATGATTATAATCATATTATATGTGAAAGTTGTTCTATTATTCCAAGAATATTATAGGAAATAGAAGAATTTTACGTACACATATATATTGGAGGTGACTAAGTAGAGTTGAAATTATTGTGAAGATAATAATCACTTTATTGTTAAGCAAGCAAAAAGACCCTAATAAGGTTATCATCATTCAAACAGAAGAGAAATAATCTCCTCTTCTTTTTTTCAAACTTTTTTAGAGCTTCTAATTTTCTACTACTTTTATGTGAAGAGTTTCAACTTTCGCAGTAAGTAAATCACTTTTTTCTAAGTTCATGATTCTATCAAAAGCTTCTTGCTTAGATGAGAAGACAATGGGGGGTTTTCTAGAGGATTAAAGAAAAGTTAATGAATGCATACCAATAGTAAGTATAAATAGAGAAGGGATAGATCTTCTAATTAAAATGAGAGATATTTTAATGTTAGATAGAAAAAAGGCAAAAAAGAAATTTATTACGCAATTAGAAGAGATTGAGTCACTTAAAAGATTGGACGCGTATTCACCTGAATTTTTAAACTGGCAAAGGCAAACAAAGATCTTGCTACAATTTTTATTCGGGGAAAATGCCTCTATTATAGAGGAATATAACAAAATCTCTTATTCCCCTAGTTTTGCTTTTGAAGGCATGTCAAAGTCTATGTTTGAAAAACAATTTCAGAATGGATTAGAAGAAGTAAAGTTATTTATTCAATCGATTATTGATTTATTCGATGATGTGGATGTGAAAAAAGACGAAGCTTTCTATAATGAACGTATTTGTTATCTTAATCTCAAAGCATGTCCTTATCTGAATATAAGACCTAATTATTCTAAAGCTTTTGTAATGATGCCATTTAAAAAAGATCTGACTGATTTTTATCATTCTGTCGTCAAAAAAACACTCAAAGAAATGAATATATCCTGTATAAGAGCTGATGAAAAATTTGATGCCCCTAATTCTCTTTGCAATATTTGTCAAGCAATTATAGAATCAGGAATTCTAATTGCTGACATGACTGATAAAAACCCAAATGTCTTTTGCGAAATTGGGATGTGTTTCGGAAGAGGGAGGAGGGTCATTTTGATATGCCAATCTGGAGATGACAACCCCTTCGACACTAAAATCATTCATCATATCAAATATAATCTTGAAGATCCAAGTAATTTCATCTCTAAATTCAAAGAATTTATTAGAGTAGCTATAAAAGATGAGATGAAATATACTACTACTAAATCAATTCGCTCAGCAACTACGAGCAATTTTCTTAATAAAGACTTATTAGATAAAATCTACAGTCCATTGTACAGCAGAATCGTTGGAAGTCTTGAATTATTAGATCAAGATATATTTGGTTGTGGAAAAAGAGAAAATAATTTAGGTGAACGAGTCTTAAATGTAATTAGCGGATTAAAAAGGAATATTCTTTGGGAGAAAGCTGATCAAGAATTAAAAAATAAGGTGGAACCTCTTTATAATTTATATGAAGAAGTAAACTTACTTGAAGATAAACTAGCAAATGAGATAATAAGCTCTTTTTACAATAAATACGATTTTATGAAAAGAATATATAATGAAGAGATTAAAAGAATTAAAGAGAAAATTAAGGAGTTAAGATATTTTATTCTAAAGGAATACAATCAACTTGATTCAACAAGAATCAGTACAATTAATGAATTTTTGGAGTTTGCGTATACTAAAACAAGGATTGAAAATAAGAATTCACAGTTCTTCTGGACCGACTTCCAGAACTTTGCCCGTACTTCTGTTCATTATGTTGATTATCTAAGAAAAAGAGAAGAATGGAAGAATTCTTTGAATGAAATCAAGAATTTGTTATCAAGTTTCATCTGATAGATTATTATCATAACCTCCCTTCTTTGGTCCGATATTAATGATATTTCTATGGATACTCTAAAAAATCCTAGATTTAACGATAAGAAAATTACTTTCATCTACCTTGATAAATTTTACCAGATAGAGATGAGGATATTAAAAAAACATGGATAAACTTATTTCAAGTAAAGAAAGTTGAAACAAGCTGATATTCTTTTCATCCTTCTTTTCTTTGGTTTCGTAATTTGGAGTAACTTGCATAAAAAAGTATAGTTCTTCTATTATTCGGACCTAATTTATCCTTTGTAATTCTAAATGCTTTTTCATAAAGTTTTTCTGCTTCTTCAAGTTTATTCAATTTATGGGTACAGTGCCCTAAAAGATACATTCTTCTCGCTGTTTCTATATGATTTTTTCCAAGTTTTTGGCGTGCTAAATTTAAGAATCTTCGACATAATGGTTCTGCCTCTTTATACTTTTTTTTCTCAATTAAGCACCTCGTTAAATTGTCTAACCTAGTATCTACCTCCGAGCTTTCAGGTTCAAATGTTTCTTCACTAATTTTCAAGGCTTTGCGAAGTAGAACTTCCGCTTCCTTATAAGAATCTTTAGTTCGAATTTCTAATAAGAGTAATCCAAAATTGTTATAAGTTTTCCCGGTCAAAGGGTGATTCACTCCTAATTTTTCTTCTGCAATTTTGATAGCTCTTCTAAAAAGTGATTCTGCCTCTGAAAACTCTTTCTTTTTCCTTAGCAAACTTGCTAGATTATTTAATCTTTTAACAACTTTGGGATGTTCTTTACCTTGTTTCTTCTCTGTAATCTCCAAGGCTTTTCTAAACAATGGTTCAGCTTTATCTAAACGGTCTGTGTCATCATACAATAAACCAAGATTGTTTAATCTGATAGCTGTCTCGGGATGATCACTACCTAATGCATTCTCAGTGATAATAAGAGCTTCTTTGAGTAAAGGTTCAGCTTCATCAATCTTTCCAAGATTCTTCTTTAACAATCCCAAATTATTCAATCTTCGACCAATTTTGGGATGTTCATCTCCTAATTTTGCTCTAGCGATTTTTAAAGCACGATAATATAACTTTTCTGCCTCAAATTTCTGTGATATGTCGCCAAAACTTTCTAAATGTATCGCAAGGTTGTTTAAAGCTATACTTGTTAAGATACTATCTTCACCTGATCTTTTTTCCGCAATGGAAAGAGATCTACGGTATAAGGGTTCAGCCTCATTAAAACGTCCTAAATTTGTTAAAATTCCTGCTAATGTACTTAATTTAGTTGCAACATCTAAATGATCGTCTCCGAGAATTTCTTCAGCTATAGAAATTGAGAGGCGCGCATAATTTTCTGCCTCATGATTTCTACCAAGTTTTGATAATAAATTTGCATAATTATTTAATACAATTCCAGTCGAGACATGCTTCTCTCCATAATGAGTTCTATCAATTTCTAATGCTTGTGCTAATAAAGGTTCAGCTTTATCATAGAATCCCATCTTAATATATAGTGTTCCCAAATTCTGTAATATTGATCCTATTCTTGGATGGTTTTCATTAAAGCACTGTTTAGCGAAAGATAAACTTCTTTGAAAAGTCTCTTCAGCTTCTCTATATTCAGCAATTTCCTGTAATATGTCTCCTAGGTTGTTTAAAGCAAGAGAGAGAGACTCAAGATCATCGTTTTGATTTTCTTGAAGTTTCTCTATAAGTTGATATATGACTGGTAAAATTAGACTGTAGAACCCTGCACTTTTATAAGGAAATAGAAGACTCCAGAACCAAGTATTAACATCATCAATATTCTCTAACTGAAGATAATGATATAATGCTTCTTGAAATGCATCTATATGGTCATTTGTTATGTTTTTAATATCTTCAATGTTTGCGAAATTCCTGTAATAATTAGCTAAGAACTTATTTTTTACCTCTTTAAATCGGTTTTCTTCTTTTTTTAACAAGAGATCACGCAATAATGGATGAAAATAGATATTTCCATTTTTATCAACATCTATGAACGAGAAATTACAAAATTCTGAAAGTCTATAAGTTTTTAGAGATGGCTGGAACTTATTAATCAATATATGCCAGAGATCATCGTTCCAAAAACGAGGAATAGAAAATAAAAATAACGCTGTCTGTTCTTCTCGGCTTAAATAATGAAAAAAGCATCCTAGTAATTGATTAATATTGGGTTGAATATCCTCAGCTGTTAAAAATTTTTTATGTTTTATTGCTCTTTCATACATGTCTTTAGAGAGATAAAGGTAGAGCGGTACTCCATAAGAACATTCTGCAATTTCTTCATGTAACTTTTGTTCTATTTCTAAATTTTGAAGAATAGTTTTTCTGAAAGGCATCTCAAGGTCTTTGACGCGTTTTTGTAGAATGATATCTTCCCATCTTTCATCTATCTCAGCCCAGAGGATTTTATCTCGACCAAAAATTATCCATTTCACTAATGAAAGATTTAGAATAGTGTTTCGGAACCACTCATCCCTTTGATACCTGCTTAAGAATGTTCTTTCTTGTTTGGGTGTTAAATGCTCAAAACTATCTATTAGAAAAATAAGTTTTTGATTTAAGTTTTGTTCACAATAGAGCTGTAAATCGTCAAAAAGAAAATAAGATAATCTATCTTCCAATTCGTATATTCTTCTCTGTTCAGCAAGATCTATAAATTCTTGAAAAATAGGTTGTTTTCTTCTCATCCATTCATTAAACCATTTAATTCTCTTTTTGAGAAGCAATAACATTTTTGGTATAGTTTCAACCATTGGAAATCCCTGAAGACTCGTAAGTATCTCAGCTATAAGATTTCCTTCCTCTAAAAGGTTTGCTGGTTCACTTAAAGAAAATGATGGAATAACTACTTTAAAGTAGATTGTATAAGCTAGATCAAAGTTATTAAAAGAGATCTTTAGTTGCTTACCTAATTGTAATCTTATTTGAAATAAGAATTTGGGCAAATGACGAAAATGAGACGTTTTGAAATCAATTGAAATAACAGAAACATTCTCAGTTTGAGAGTATCTTCTATATAATTCATTTTTAAGACATGATTTACCAATTCCACCAATTCCAAAAAAATTAAGAACTCTCTTTTTATTGTTATTTCCTACCCAATTTTCTGTTATTCTGATAAGATCCTCACGATCAACAAACTTCATTCCAGTTTCCTTCTTCTTCTCATTCTAGTAAATCATTAGTCTAGAAAACTTCCAACATTACGTTGTTCGTATCGCTCCTTCAAAACAAAAGCTGGTAAATCATTATTATGATCAATCTTCCTTAATCAATTCTTTTGTCATTTTAATACCCTCTATTTCCTTGTAATCATAGAAATATGCAAATCTCTCTCTCTACAACTTTATTCCTTTATTTTGATTCACTTTTTGTTTCAATTTTGTTTATTATATCTAATAAGCTGAATATTTGCATATATAATTCATCTTTTTCATTAGATTCATTGAGTCCAGAAAAATCCTCAATACTCTTCATCAAAGAATGAATTATCAGATTAGCTCAAATACGAATGTGATATCAATCGTGAGATCAGTACTCGGGGCAGAGGTTACCCCAAAAGCCTTCAGATCTATTTCGTGGGAACCTGTTGGAAGAAAAATCCCTGAATCCCAGTTTTTGTAAGAATAATAAATGAGGTCGTTAGTAAAATCTGTATCTTCGTAGTCCCAATCATGGGTTCCCGTTGTCGGAAGCTCACCGCCAATGACAATCCCTAAAGAGTAGGTAGTACCTATAATTGTGACATTTAAAGATAGAGAAGCAAACCGTTCAATGAGATAATCTTCTGCATCACTCATTGAGGTAACGGGAAGAATCATGAGAAATTTAGATACATTTTGTCCCCCTTTTTCAACAACAGGAATGGTAATCGATGTCGTCCCTGTTGTCTCAAAGCTTGCACCGGACGCAACATTTCCTAGACTAATTTGTGCTTTAGTGATCGATACCTCATTTTTCTTAACTGTACCAGTTAAATCAGCGATGTTAAACCAATTCGATTGAATAGCAACCGCAAGAACAACCATAAAACTAGTAATAACACCTACTGATAGCAAACCAATTTTTTTACGATTCCAATTTCTCCACTGCACCATATTATTCGCCTCCGCGGAGTGGGTGAAATCAAGTACGAACCAGTTTATTAACCTATCCCACTTCGGATGTCTCTTGTTCTCGAAAATTATAAGTTTATAAACGAGTACAACAAATAGACTAGTGAGTGCGTGTTTTAACAATAATTATATATTTGAATCAAGAGAAGGATTCGCTAAGAAAGCTATTCAATCTTGTTTCAGGTGGTTAAGAGTTACATCACTTCTGATAGAAATTGGGGTAATTTGGTGTAATTTACTCTTAGAGGTTCACTTTTAGAGGAGTAAGGTAAATACACTTACTCATCATTACGAAAGAAAGGAAGGCAATTGGTAATAAAATGATAAATGACACTTTAAATTATCCCTCAATCGTTTTTAACAACATAACCTTTACAGATGAGGAAATTCATGAAACAAAAAGTAAATTTAGGAAAATCTTTGATTACAATAATTTAAATTTTAAAGAAATAAATTTCGAAAATAGGAATTATGGCCAGTTACTCAAATTAATTGCCTATGGATCACGAAACCCAAGAACTAGAAAATGGATTGACTTTTTAATAAACGAATTCACAAGAGAATTTCATCCGAAATATAAACCGTCCTATAATTTGATCTTTACTAACCTTACAACTCCTTACGCTTATGTAGATCAGGAAAGTATGAAACGAGTTGTTTCATATCTTAGATATGATAAGAAGAAATATATTGAGTTAGATGATGATGAAAAACTAGAAGTAGATTATTCTTGTTTGATTCTCCAAGAAATCTTCTCTTTAAAAGAAACAATTAGCCTGATTATGAGAAGCTTCACCAGTATTTTCGATACAAAAGCAATAGCAAAGAAAGAAGTATTTCAATATATTCTCAATGCTTATAATTATCTTGAGAAGATCAGTGTAGTGTTTGATACATTCTTTGGAATCAAAATTATCAACGCATATCTAAAAGACTTTGAATATTTAAGACACAGCATTGCTCATTCCCATTTGATAATTACTGGAGTCGAAAGATACAAAGGACAGAAATATATTATTCAAGAGTATCTCAAAGTAAATCATGCTCAAAAAACTTTCGAAAGATTTGGAGAAGCACCCTTAATCCTTTTCCTTGAAATGCTTTTGATTACAACAATATTTACTCAAATCTTAGTATTATATCAGCTACTTTTTCAAGATAAGCAAATTAAACACGGTTTAAAGGAGATAAAACCTGGTTCGATTGTAAAATTACCTGAAGAAAAATGATATCAATCCAAGAAAAGAGACTTTTTCAGTCTCCATAATCATAATTTTTACCTGATGTGGCCAAAAGATTCAGTCGAGCGATTTGACGTAAAATGTGAAAGGTTTTGAAAAAAAATTAGTCCTCTAATCTGAGTTGAATCCTAAGTTCTAAGATAAACTTAAATGGAGTCTCTAGACGCATCCCCCTGAAGAAAAAGAACATAGTAGTAGCCGAAACCTACTATCCTCTGAAAGTAGATTGGTTGCTTATCCGAAGGAAAGGGTGAATCTATAACTAGAGTTTGTTTCTTCAGAAAGCAAGGAAACGAATGAAATGACAAAAAGAAAAATGAGTAAAGATGCTGCAAGGCGCATCCAAAGTGCTGCAGACAAATCAGGTAAGAACCATGACTTCAAAGCACGGGCAATGCGGGCAGCAGACAAACGTAAAAAATAGGTTCTCAGTTAGGGTGTGAAATTTTCACTCCCTACCCCTTTTTTTCTCATAGCTTGTTATGTCTAACTACCACTAATAAATTTATTAACTTTGTTCATAACATGATTGGTGGATTCTTAATGTTCTACTTCAATCAACCAGTAAAAGACGTGATCACACTCACAGAAATTTACTTTTGCAATGAGGACTTTGAGTATTTGGTTCAACTTCATTAGCTTCTTTATATATTCTCGTTGTAGTTTTCCCATTCTATCGGAAATGGGTCCACGTTGAGAATGGTTTTCACAAGTGATATCACTGCTTTTAATTTCAATACAGTAGATTGGAAGTGTATTATCAGGTTTTTTCGCCCAACAATCTAATTTATGATGTATAATGGTCTCAGCGTGAGGAGTAAATGTCTGGATCAATTCTTCGGTGTCTAAAAACTGTTTAAATTTCTCAAAATAGATGAATTGACTTAATAAAGATAATATTGTACAATACATCTCATACTCATCATTTGATAAGATTTGTTGAACTTTGTTGGCTCCTATTATCCAATCCATGGGTAAATTCATACTTAAAGGCAAAATTTTCTGGAGTTTTCCTTCATACTTGAACTGTGACAATCCTTCTTCCCATTTGGAATTTGTTTCTATATGTGTACGCTTACCTATTAGCCAGTCTAGATTAAGGTCAAACTGATGCTTAAGCATGTCATTATATCGACCTAAATATGCTAATAGCAGTCCTCTAATGATAGCACTTTGTTTTTGAATAATTCTATCTTCAAAAGTCCTACTATCACTAGAGAAATTATCAAGAACTAATGTTTTCACTAATATGTCCTTAGCGATCTGCTCTCCCCATATACCGATTTTTTGTTGCCGAGTTCTCTTTTCCATGTAAATGTCTACAATTTTCATATACCGACTTGTTTCTTGTGGAGTGAGGACTTGTTTATCAATTACTTTTTGAAATTTGAGTCTCAATGTTTCTTTATCCTATATCTGCCTTGTTATGATGATATGTGAAGACTGGCATATTAATCTTCTTGATCCTGTTCAAGAAACCATTCCTGAAACTCGTCATTTATTCTTGTAATGATAGCGACTGTTTTCAGAACAGGCATTCTATGTCATATGACAAACCGCAGACAGGAGTAAGAAGATGCATGAATAGCTTAGATAATGCCTCTTTCGAATATTTATAACTTTTCAATGGACGCCTTCTTAATATTTAAGGTACATTTCTCAGAATATTCTAGTTGGCAGAATCCATGGAGATCTTTGATACCATCGCGTTAGGTTGTGTGAGTTTTCTCCAGATGTTATGTGTACTATAGACTATCGGATATATTACAGAAAATATCTAGTTCACGGTACCAAATAATTGGAATTCCTTTGTATACTTCCTCTATTGGTGGTAGATTTGTCACAACAACACCTTTTATTTGATTAATTTTCCAATCAGATGGTATCTTACCAATACTCCTTAATAAATCTAAATTCTCTTTTATATAACGTACTTTGTCCAGAAAAGAAAATGTTTTCTTCGGCATATCAATATAATTCTCACATTCTTTCTTCCAAGAATTAAAACGATCCATTTGTCGTCGCTTTAATTTTAGATGTTTAGCTTCAACAATCCAAAGGGTTTTAGAGGGACTCAAAACAACAGAGTCATATTCGTATTTTATTGTCCCATCAGGATTAAGTACTTTGAATCCATTCCCAACTAGAAATCCTTCTTCCTTGAATTTATCTGGAACGATGGTTTTTTCAAATTTATTAGTTTTGTTTTCATTCCACCTCTTAAAAACCTCATCCCCATCTTTTTCTGCTTGAAGAAATACTTCGATCCATGCTGCCCATATTGGCATTAAAAATATATCTTCCTTAAATTCTACCATATATAGAAATGGTTTCGTATTACTTTTTGATAATACAAGATTCTCAAAAATAATTGATGCTATTTCTGCTCCAAATTCGTTTTCTAGTGATTCTTGTACATGTAGTGTTGAAATACCACTGGGATATCCCTTGAATATGTTGCTTCTCCATCCTTTAAGTTTCGATGGATTTAGATCAATGTCTCTAACCCAATATAGATTTAAGAAATATCTCTCGTCTTTATACATCTGGAGTGCGTAATAGAATGCAGAATAAAACTCAAGCATGTAGTGATCTTGATTTAGATAAAGATCCAATAAAGAAGTTGCATTTCCCGACTCAGATTCAAATTGACTATTCAGACTATTAGAATATAATTCTTCTTTTTTGTTTCGTACGTCCTTTCCTGTTCCTATACCCATTTCTCCTAAACTATCCTTTAAACGACAATATCCATAAGAGTAATAAAATTCTCCTTTTGTATCTACTATCATAGACCCTTTCTCAATATTCCGAATATTTTCCTTACAAATTTCAATTTGGTGGACGGCATTGAAAAAATCTGAAAACTCGTATATTGAAATTATATCATCATTTCCCTTGGAATAAAGGAAATTCGAATTGAATAGACACTTCATCTTTCTAAACATGTCAAATGGAGTATGTCCTTCATTAAATATAGTTTTCATTAAGTTTTCAATACAAAAGAAGAGATTGTCTTTTTGAGCAACAGTAGATTTTGATTTCAGGATATCTGCAATTATATTTTCAGATTTGAATATTTTATTCTGAAATTCCTTAATTGCATCATTAGCATCCTTAATTACAATATTCCGACATTTTAAACAGTATGGAGTAATTCCTTGAGTACTTCGATTGTATTTAAACCAGTTTAGATCATTACAAGTTTCGTGGTATTTATCAGCGAAAGTCACTGTTCGTTTGATTTGTATATCCATTTCAACCATTTATTCTCCTACCTCATAATATGTTTAGATTTTAAAGATTGCAATTTTCTATTAATAAATTCTCTTTTTCGGATATTTAAGGTACAGCTCCTAGTTATTCGACAGAAAGCATTAAGAGACTCTCGCCTCCAATATGATTGAGGTTGAGATTCTCCGTACAAACCGACAGGTACCACGACTTCTCCACTTTCTAATCATTATTTTTCATTTCTTTTTCTTTACCAAAGGATTTTTTATTGATCCATTTAGAAAAAACTACAACACTTAAAGTTTATTTAATTAAAAAATAATTATCTTTCGAGGGATTTTTCTTATGAATTTAACAGATAGCGATCTTTTAGATATAAAAGATGCTGCAAATAGGATTGTCAAACTTATTGAAAGAGGACTAGGACCTAAAAAAGAGCCTATCGATTTTATACCTAATGAAGCATGGATTACTGTAGAAGATCTTAGAAATAAGATGAAAATAGATACAAAATCAATTAAAGAAATAACTAACCGATTACTGGATAATGGTTCTATTGAAATTAATCGATCAACTTTAGGTAGAACTGGGATTGTCTTGAAAACTAAAATAAAGAGATTTGGTAAAAGATCTCCTAGAAATGATATATCATTTTATGCATTTGTAAAATCTCTTCAAAATATTTGGTTACAAAACTATAAATTTGGTTCTAGGGTGAATATTAAGATAATACAAATGAAACTTCTCCAAGAAATTCAATGGCTGGATGAAGAATTAGTAAATTCTTTTTTAAAGGATCTACATATGATATATTCGAAGGAGGTTGCATTAGAACCAGCTTTATTTACTAAAGAAGGTCTTGAGATTTCAGGTGAATATTATTCAAAGATTGTTATACGGGATAAATTGGTTTGAATCGGAATGGGGGTGTTGTTATGGAACAAGATCAGGTTATTAGGGCAAAGCAAGCTTTAAGACAGGGTATTCCTCCTGAAAATCTGGAACCATTTCAAATCGAGACTGAAAGTTTTAAGACATCATTTTATAGACTGACTCATGAAATGACTGAAGCAAATCGTTTTAACTCAAAAAGATTAATTGCAGTGGTTGGGCAAAGAGGTTATGGTAAAACTCATTTGTTTAAGATAGTAGAATCCCATGTAAGAAAAGAAAATCTACCTTTTATTCTAGTAAATATTGATGCAAAAAGTACTCTCATAGAAAATTTTAATGAAATTTGTCGCAAGATGGGATTAGCATTCTTCTATCACCTAAAAAGAAAAGCTCTCGATATTTTTAACCTTAATAATGATATAGATTTGTATTATAAACTTTTAGAAATTACAAATGCTCCTATGTTCTCAATTTCGATTGCAAGATTACAAACAAGTGATGAACCAATAATATGGAAGTGGTTAACAAGTAGAATCGGATTAAGGGAGATAAATAAGGTAAAAATTGGGAAAAATCGAATATCAAGAAATTTAAGAGATGAAGATATAATTCAGACTTTATTTATATTAGCTATACTTTGTAAAAAAGTTTTGGATAAGAGTTTAGTAATAATATTAGATGAATTAGCTATTATCTCAAAAATGAATAAAAAAGAAAATCACAACTTCAAACATTTCCTTGTAAACTTTATCAATAGTGAATTAATTACTTCCATGTTTATTTTACTTGGATGTACATCTGCTAGTTGGGAAGAATTAGTACAGGAACCTTATTCAGTAAGTATAGGATTGTCTAGAAGACTTTTATCAATTGAGTTATTTGGCCTGAAGAATTTTGACGAAGCAAATATGATTGGAGAAAAAATAATCAATTTCTATAGAGAGACGGAAACAACACGTTTTGATATTGAAAATGGGGGAATTGAGAGAATTTATGATGAGACCAATAGAAATACAGGTTATTTTATCAGAAATTTAGTTGCATTTATAGAAAAACAGATTATAGACTCAAGGATTTTCGAATCATTGCCATTTCCCGATCAAGTTGTGAATATAGGAGAGGAAATCATTCATAATTCGAATATTGAGACAATCAAAATGATGTTCTGGGAGTATCTTAAAGACCTAATAATGGCGTATAATGATCGAATCTCTAATGAAAACTTTGCTAGTTTTTTTGTATGTTCCGTTAGACAACCCAGAAAGATGATTGAGCCTTCTTTTTCATGTACTCTCAATAATTCAAATTTCGTTTCTGAAATTCAAATAAAAATAAATAATGGAAGGTCTAGAATAGGTATTCAAACCATTTTACCTATAATATCAGCTTTAAGAAATGATATTATTGATTTTGGAATAATATTCCTCATAGGAAATGTGATTCAGGATTATACCCCTGGATCAAGAGGATCTTCTCTTTTTTTAGAAGATAATAGAGACATAAGAGATCAAGTTCACTTCATTCCAGTAGAAATTAACGCACTAAAGGCTATTATTGGCTATTTCATTTTGAAAAGAGAAGACCCGACAATTTTATCAAATATTTATGAATTAGATGAGATTACTGGGCATATCTATGAGAAATTATCTGATATTCATGTGAATTATTCTCCTTCACTTGACGACTTTTATAGACAAGAGGAAAACATGCGTGCGTTAACTCATTTACGATATCTAGAAAGTTTACGCAATTCAAATTATGGAAAACGACTTGAGACTACCGAGCTGATTAAATTTTTAAGATTCATTATGAGAACAGGAGAATTTCACATAGAACGACTTATCTCAGCTATTAACTTCCGTTTAAGTGATCTTAATCAAACTTCTGAAGGAGAAAGAAGTGAAGAACTTAAACAATCTTTCGAGTTATTTGAACTACTTACTAAGAAATCCACAGATAGAATGGAGGATCCATACAAAACTATTATTTGCTCTCGGAATGCAACAATAGGAAATATTCTGTTAGCAAGATGTTCTAGAAGAGATCTTCAGAATTTTCCTACTTTACATTTTAAACAGATATATAATGAAAAATTTATCGGAATTTTAGTTGAATTTGACTGGTTTGAAAAATTTGTGTTTATTTTCAGGAATTATAGCAGTTACTCAAGTCAACAATCTTTAGAAGACTCTAATCGAAAGTTAACAATGTTATTAAGAAATGATTTCAGTTCTGATACTCAATTTAAGAATCGTTTTCAAAATACTATCTTAGAAGAAAGTCCACGATTGTTCACTATTTCTAGTTTGTGTAGGAATTATCTACAACATCCTAATCCAGCTTTTTTAGCTATTTCAGACATTTCGACATTTCAAGAGGTTTTTGATTTAATATTAACTTCATCTTTAGAATTATTCTCCATCGGAAGAAGAAGCAATTTGTATCCAGTACCTTTTTAATGAATTAATGAACATTAGACACAGGTGAACTAATGCTACACATGAGTAGAAGGAAATAAATATATTAAAGTCTGGGGATTGGATGTTTAAAATTAAATTATAACCTTATTAATTTGCTTAATTACACTACTAGCTTGATTCTCATGATCCTTCACATCAGGAATTGGTTCTCTATGATTATTTTCTGGGTGATGTTTAAATATTAAAACGGAAATTTTTAACCTTAAAAGTTCAAGGTAACTACATCCGAATGCTTTAAATTGAGACATCACTCATGATAAGGAAAAGTGGGTGAATTGGATGTTGAGATTAAGATTTTTATTGGAACTTCCATACTGGATTGATATTGAGACTAATTTCAAGTTGAATTATGATGTGGATAATTCCTTCAACTCTTTTCATTTATCTCATGCTTAGAATTATAAAATAGTCTTTTTGGCCTTGGTATACCTAGTTATGAGGTGAATCTTGTAGGACTCTCATTCAGTATTTTTATGATTAGCATTTACAAGAAGCGTAAATAGCATATTTGAAAAAATAGGGTCGTAGCCTGTTAAGCAGGAGTTTAAGGTTAAGTGTTCCCTTTACTTTATATGAATAGGCCTTCATTCATAATTAAAAAACATCAGGACTTTAAAGCGTGTGCCATGAGGGCTGCCTCTAAAAAGAAAAAGAGAATATTAAACAATTAATTGAGAATTATTTATCATCGAGATATTAAGGTAAAGATTTGGGTGCTTATGTTAATTTCGGTGTGTCAATCATTGCATTTGTTTTAGTGCTTTCTTTCATAATTAATAATCTTATTAATCTTGAAATTAAACTTTTAAATTTGAATTAAAGACTGAAGGAGACTTTTCAGAAATGTTTTTTTACATTAAAGATAGAGTTTCTATAAGATAAGTAAGAAAAAATAAAAGAACTTGATCCAAGTGAACTTATAGTATTCAAAGAAAAAACACGGAAGTATAACATTGCTTACAAAACTAAAGGTTAAAAAGTTTAAAAGTCTATATGATGTTGAAATCTCACTTAAAAAGCTAAACATTTTTATAGGGCCTAATAATTCTGGAAAATCTTCGATTTTACAAGTGTTATTATTTCTAAAACAATGTTATGAACATAAGAATCCAAAGTATGATCATCCTTATAATTTTCGTGAATTTAATGAAGTTGTCTTTGATAAGAAAGTTGAGGATATTATTCACATATTTATTGAACAAGAACTTACAAAAAAACTGAATGAAAAATTTACCACTCTCGGATATGATCTTAATAAAATTGGGACTGATTTTCAGATTCCAAACAATGCTAACAAATTAGTTATTGATTCTCGTCTTATGGACGAATTTTTTGAAAGTGGACTTATCCTTTACAAGAATACATTACCCGAAAACCATCCTTACTTTGAAGAAATACGGAAAAAAATTGATCCTAAACTCATTGCAGGTGGTACTTCTGATGGAGATAGATGGCTCAGATTTAGCAGATCAATTAAGTATCATGATGAAGCTCAATCTCATCTCGATCAATTTAGAGTGATTAAGGCTCTTAATGAATCAATTATCAATTTAAACTCCTTTTACTCTAATTTCTTCAAAAATATTACATTTATCCCTGTGGAACGTGGTTCTATGAAATGGTTCACACAAATCGTTGGATCAACACCGAAGGAAATTCACACAAATGACAAAGGTAGTACTCTTTTCAATGCCCTATTTCATATGATCCGTAGAGAACATTCAAAGACATTAAAAAGAATTAGGAAGTGGACAAAGGAATTTGGAATCCATGATTTGACACCTTATCCTGTTGATGCGACCGAACCCTCATGTGGAGTTGAAACTCTTCAGGATTATAGCAGTTCACCCTTTCAGCTTATATCAATGGGATTTGGAACTCGTCAAGTATTATTTGTAATTGTTAAAGCTCTTCTTGCAAAAAAAAGAAGCCTGATTTTAATTGAAGAACCTGAAATTCATTTACATCCTAGTTACCAAACTAAAATTATTGATTTTTTTGTGGAACTTATTAATAATGATGATAAGCAAGTAATGGTTACTACTCATTCAGAATATCTTCTTTTACGTATTCAAAATTCTATTCTTAGAGGAGAAATTGATAAGGAAAGTGTTGGTATCTTTTACATTGATATAAAGGATGGAAAAACTAAAGTTAATGAACTCCAATTCACCAAAGAAGGTAGTTTTGAAATGCCAGGTTTTTATGATGTAACTCAACAAGAATACAGAGAATGGCTTCAATTAAAGGCTAAAAATTCGGATAAATGAACAATTTCAGGATATTATTGTGTGGGCAGCAATCAATGCGGAAAAAAGTAGTTTTGGATACAAATGTATTGCTTAATTACTTGGATCATGGTGGGGATGGTTTTGAGGTTGTTTTACGGATAATTGAGAAATGTAAGGAACTTGAGATTGTTTCTTGTCCACGTATGCTGAATGAGCTGGTCAATACGCTTTATAACAGAAGGAAAATAGCTCCAAGATTTGCAGATATGCTAGTAAGGAATTTAATAACAACTCTTGAAGGATTTGAAAAAATTTCAATATGCAAATATGTTCCTCAACATTTAATACTCGATATGAGTAGAAAAGATAAATATTTTTGTGAATTTTCAGTACAAACAGAAGTATCATACGTTATATCTAATGATGAACATCATTTTTCTCCAGTAAAAGATGTGATGAGAGAAAATTATAACATTGCAGTTGTATCATGCTCTGATTTTTTAACTATTGAGGGTCACCTAGAGGATTGGAATCGATTTAATATTTTTACTCTTTATTGAAATCAATTGGGATCATTGATGTTGTAATACAAGAACCAACTTTTTTTAGCTCTTTTATGTCAAACAATATGTTGTCCTTTATGTGAATAGTATCTAGAATAAGTGACTTAATCATTTTTTAAAGATGAACATCACTGATTGATTAGATCTATAAAATGGCTTGTCAATTGCTCGTTTGACCAACTTAAGATTATTTTGATCTTCAGATAGAAATCGTAGTAAAGAGAACTTGTAAAATCTACATATTATCTTATAGAGAGATTTGATCTAATTTTCCTCTTTGGAGTTTTTGTATGTTTTATAGTAAATCTTAACGGTATAAGTTCTGCATGTTGTCTTAATCTATTAAATTCATGATAAAATACATTGTTTGGACATTCTAAATAGCTAAAAAACTCAATTTGTCTTATTGTGAATTCAGTGAAGTTATAACTAGTAGCAATTATTTGGGAATTTGCTTTATCAAATACAGCTGCATAAAATTTTGCATGAAAATGATGGTTTGATACAAAAATTTGAGTATTTTTAAGAAAAAAGTCGAAATCTTCTGGAAATAAGATCAAATTCGTCTTTTTTTTAATTTTCATTTTCTGTTGCTTTTTTCTGGTTATGAATTTTCTTTCTCCATTCCTTAAAATCATACCATCACCTTCCCAGATTTGATTATGAATATTCACTAGATCTTTTTTCGTTTTTGGGACTTTTTCAAGTTTACCATCTTTCCATTGGTTCTCCCAACGTCTCGTCACTATTGTAATCTTTGGTCTATTGTTCATGTATTCTAATTGACTATATTGATGAGCTAAACGAAGCCAATCGTTAAAATTCAAATAAGGAGAAACGATATATACCTGACCTTTTAAAAAAAACCATTGGGGAATGAAAAATTCAACAATGTTTCGAATTTTATCTCCTTGAATAAGACTGAATCCATCATTTTCGAGGAGAAAATGGCTGCAATAAAAAGCATCAAGATAAATTTTTATTATTCAAAAATAATATTAGAATGAATAAAAGAAGTTATTAGAATGTCCCAGAAAGTTAAAGGAATGTCACGTAAGGTCAAAGGTTCTTCACGTCGAATAAAAGGGATGTCTCGCAAAGCGGAGGGTATAAAAAGTAGAATTAAGTATAAAGATGAATGAAATTATCTCTCTCGTTCTATTCTCATATAATTTTCCCAATTTAGATATGAAAGAATTTCATCCTCTTATGGTAAAAGAGGGTCACGATAGATCAAAATTTTCTGTTCGAATTTTTAATCGTTATTCAGAATTTTTCGGGTATAGTTCTGGGTTTCCTCCTATATTGAACCAGCAGCCAGGATCCGTCGCCAGTATATTACCTGTCTCTTCATAAGCTCTTCCACGGCAACCAGTACATTCATCTCGATGGCTACAGCGGCCACATTCTCCTTCCAATAAGCTTCGATTTCTAAGTGTGGCCAAAATTGGAGAATTGGCCCATATTTGAGTGATGTTTTCCTCTCTGACATTTCCCAGTTTTATTTGGAGAAGCATGCATGGAATTATATCCCCATTTGGAAGGATGGTGAGGTAACCCTTTGGCATCCCTGCTGCACACCCTCTTCCATAATATGGAATCCTTTGTAATAAATGAGCGGGAAAATGTTTTGGTTGGATATTCTTCTCCTGAAGGATGAGGGGATACATAGGGCAACCAGGCACTCTTATGATGATGGGACAATCCGTTTGTGCTTCTGCCAACCATTCCATAACTTCTTTCCTTTCAATGGGTGTTAATATTTCCTCTGGGATTTCCCTTTTGACCCTTGGGACTTGGATCAAATCAAAAAATTCCGCAGCGATTGCCCCCGATTCTATGGCCAGTATTAACATGGCAGATATTTCGCCTAAAGTAGCTCTTCGAATTGTCATCCCAAATTGAAAAGGTAAGTCCACTGCTTTACACGCCTTAGCTCCTTCTAGGGCTTTGTTAAAGGACCCTTCTTCTCCTCGAAACCAATCATGGGTCTGAGCTTCAGCACCATCAATGGATATCTGCACTGCCATAATACCAGAGGCTTTCAATCGTTTAGCTACATCTGGAGTAATTAGTGTCCCGTTACTACCAATAACTACCCTCAACTCTTTTGTCGACGCGTGGCTCGCAATATCAAAAAAGTCATCCCTAGCCAGTGGTTCCCCACCATCGAAAATTAAGAGCTTGATCCCCCACTTAGCAATCTCATCTATCACTCGTTTTGCTTCTTCTGTTGAAAGTTCATCTGGTGCTGGTTCTTCGGTTGCCTCACTATAACAGTGCTTGCATTTGAGATTACATTTTCTTGTAACAGCATATGACACAAGATATGGTGGAGGAATAGGTGTTTCGTCTGTGCTATTGTTTTTCTTCTTCATCTGCTTTTTCATACTGATCTTTTCTTCAGTTTTTACTATATTAAAAATAGACTACTGTAAAAGACTGGTTATTTCACATATTTATCCATTTCAAATGTTAGAAAAATCCTGAATTCATAGTAATCTTAACTTTCGATTCATTCTCTCAACTTCTTCAATTAATTCTAGTACTAACTAGACTAAACTTTCGATACTTGAAATCCAATTATCTTTCCATCAGGAAGCTTAGCAATAGCTTCTACACTAGGCATATTTTTATCCCTTTTAATTCTCCTCCTTTAGAAGAAAGTTCTTCTTTAAATAATTGAAAAACCTTTTCTTCAAACGATAGACAAATACCAAAATGTGTCTTTCTAATATTTGAAAAATTAAATAACTGCATATTCTTACGACTACAATTCTGGTAATTGTCTAGTAGGTTTGAGTCCATATCTTCAAGATGCGGATAGAGGTAAATTCGAAGACCGTGGTAAGGCTAGTTTCACCAATAGTCCGACAACCCCTGAAATGGCCCGGGAATTCATTTCAAAGGTGATTGCTGCGAACATCAGCACTATGGTCTTGGATAATATCAATGTGAACGTGTGTCGGGATAACTTTACTGCTGGTGTTAATTTCCTGAATATGCCAAACATTCAACGTATATCTCATGGTTCATATACCCCCTCCGAGTTAGGATCCATTCTTGTTTCGGAAGCTCCTGAAGTTGGACAAAACCTTGCACAGTGGGCAAGTTCATATCCATTCTTCGGTGGCGAACCTGGACGAGCCATTGCCAATTATGACGCGATAAATGATAATGGTCTTTTTGGATTCACGTGGTCGAAGATGGTCTATGGCGAATCAACAAGTGATGACGACTATCTTGATGATTTACTTGGAGGTGATAATGCTCATGACTCCCTCACCACCATGATCTCAATGGATAAAGATAATTCTAACCACTATTCCACCATATCGGTTCTCAATTTGAGTCACGATTCCACTTCGTTTCACGATGACAAGCTTTTTGTCAGTGTGATGCCCTTACGAAGCATCTACGAGGGCAATGATCGATATTTTGCCCAGGTCAATAACCCTTCCTACTTGTATCCTTGGGGGTATAACTTTGGGATTGGAGACGATCCTGGCGAGGATTACATAACCAAAATTAATATTGGGACAGAGGGAACTGATTATGCGAGTGTACCTTGGGAAATCTATTCTGAGACCATCCAAGATTTCAGTGACCTTTCCCTCTCTCGTTTTTCATCTGGTGATCGAGAGATCATTCTCCGTAATAACGATTTAGTAAACATCGATCTGACTAGTGGTAGTGATTCTGACTGGGTGGATTTACGTGATGCACGCTACTTTATGCCAATTATGCCTAAAAATGATCATGGTCAACTCACCTCAGATAACCTCCTCGACAACGTATCGCATTCAGGGTTAGCTGCGTGGATGACCGACGGAGCAGTAGGAACCTGGGCAATTCCTGATAGTTGGGATTCCAATGGATGGTGGACGGGGTCTTTGAGTACGACCATAGCTGATATTACATTCACTGATCCTCAGGACGTGTCTGGTATCCTACTGTATGTTCGGAAGCCCAACCCGCTCCGCCTAGCGCAGGTAGTGTTAGAGGATGATGAGGGTGAAGTGATCTATAAATGGGTCTATAATCTTCCCGCTCCGTTACGAGTGGGTGGGGATGCCAATGATTCTTCGACTCAAGCACTTATCCGCCATCCTCAACCCATGTGGATGTCATTACCAGATGAGATCTGTCAGGATGTGAAACAAATCAAGGTATTTCCTATTCGAACATGGAAGGGCGAACCCTCAAATAATAACGGGGGATTATGGTGTGAGATCAAAGTGTTTGGCCAAGGTTCGTGGTCGAGTGGTCATGGCAAACCTGAAATCTACCTCCCTCAGAATGTAGAATTTATCGAACGCCTCCCTGAAACTGATACAGACTCTGACACTACAAACTTCATTGATACAAGCAATATCGAATATACTATAATCGCTAATGGTGATGAGACCTACTGGAGTGATAAGAGTAGATATGTGTCCACGTCAAATCAAGGCGCTATGTTTATTCTGTCAGTAGGCTATAATACTCAGGGATCGTACTTTGGTCAGAGCAAAGACATCACCTCAATGCGCTGGAATTTTGGATACAATCTTCCCGTGATAAGTGTATGCGGATTTCCCTCTCGGCAGGATAAGTCTGATGCTGATGCCTCTGAATGGGAGACTTTCTTGACCATGCTTATCTTCTTTATCGTTTTGATAGGACTAATAATCCTAGGTGCTGTTCTATCAGGCGGTACGGGAACAGTAGCCTTAATTGTAAGCGTGTGGGGTTTAATACAGTTTGGTGTATTCGTAATGGATTTCGTAACTCCCCAAAGTAACATTCGAGAGGATTTATCTGAAGATAAGGGACTATATGGTGTAGGTACGCGACTTCTTTGGGATTGGATTATTGATACAGAAGGTACAGTTGCACGAATCATCTCAGGTCAGAAGTATAATGTAATAAATGCTGATTGGGATAATGGTCGGTGGTGGCGTATTCAATACTCGGGTGATATAAATCTGTTCTGGTAAATGTTCTAAGAAAAATCATCATATTTTCTTTCGTTTTATAAATGTCTATTATCTTTTCAATGGAAAATTTTTTATACGAGTTCAGGTTCTTTTAAATTGTTAATACATTATATAAGAGGTCAATAAGTATGTACATTCCCCACCTTAAGCATCCTCTCAAAGATAAAAAGGGATTGAAAACTAAAAGAATTCTTATTAATTATTTTTATGATTGGGAATCAAACATGGAGGGAAATATGGCAGAATTTACTGGTGGATTAATGGATCTTTTCGATATTTGGGGTGGTAGTATTGTTTCACACGAGATCGTCGATTTATATTTTCATCCTGAAAAACATGGTTTAAATTCTGTCACAGATTATTTTACTTCCAGAAATTTAGAGGTGCCTCCTAATTATAACCACGACTTCTTTCTTCAGGCTCGAATGTATCGTATTTATCAAATTAAAATAGAGGTCAATTTTCCCATTCTCTCTTAAAGAGCAATTAATGCAATGAATATACCCTTATTATAAAATTAATTGTGTGTGAGACCAATTATAATCTGAATAAACATTCCAAAGGGCTATGATATCTCTGAAAAAAGACGACTATCTTCAGTCACTTCGAATGGAAAATTCATTAAGTAGGGAAGTTAGATCACCTGCCTTCTTATTTTACAGATAAACCTCCGTCTAATACGAGACACTGACCAGTAATATTGGATGATGCATCTGACGCAAGAAAACAAACAGCTGCTTTTAAATCAGTAGGAGTATTGAAACGTTTTGTGGGGATAGTCTCGATGAGAGTCTCTCTTACAGGACTATCCTCATTGGTGAATACTTTGGCCATTGTGTCTCCTTCTATGAATGATGGAGCAATCGCATTCACTCGAATGTTCCACTTGCTCCATTCTACAGCAAGCTGACGAGTTAAGCCTAAAACGCCAGCCTTGGAAGCAGAATATCCAATCTGGCTGCCAACCTCTACTCCTTGAAAAGCTAAGACACTACTAATGTTAATAATTGTACCTCCTCCTTTAGGAATCATGAGTTCATTTGAAACCTCACGAGTGAGGAGGAATAACCCTGTAAGATTGGTATCAATGACTCGATGCCAAGTTGCAAACGTCTGGTCAATTGTTGGAGCGTTCCAAGTGACTCCTGCATTGTTAACTAATATATCGATCTTATTTACATCGTGTTTTATTTTTTGGACCATTGATTGAACTTGTGATTCATCAGAGACATCACATTGGACCCCAATAATCGTTGCGTTTGTGAATAATTCAGATAATCGTTCCTGTTCATCTTCTACTGAACCATGTCTCCCACGACCACAAAAAATCAATGTCTTAACTCCAGCTTCTAAAAATCCTTCATTTATAATAGTACCTAACCCCTTAGCACCTCCAGAAACCAGTGCTATTTTATCAGTTAATTTAAACAAATCTAAAACATGCATGGAATTCATTTTGAAATGTAACCTCCGTCAACTGGGATTACAATACCTGTGATATACGAACTTGCTTGTGAAGCCAGAAACACTACTGGCCCCTTTAATTCTTCTGGCTTACCAAATCTTCCAAAAGGACTATCCTTCAAAAGTAATTCACGATAAGGGCTACCTTCTCCCGTGAAATGACGGGTCATATAGGAAGGAAACCAACTTGGAGCAATAGCGTTCACACGGATTCCATAGGAAGCCCATTCGATTGCCAATTGTTTAGTTATACCAATTACACCAGCTTTTGAAGCAGAGTAAGCAGAAAGTCCTATTTCCCCTCCTGTCATTCCAGACACACTTGCAATGTTAATTATGGAACCACTTGCCCTTGGTATCATAAATTCTTTCGCCATCTCTCGTGTTACAGTAAATAGCCCTGTTAGATTGGTTTCAATAACCATATTCCAACGATCTAAGGGCATTGTTTCCGACTCATGGCCCCAAGAAACTCCTGCGTTGTTAACAAGGATATCTACAACGAAATCTTTTTCACGTAATCTCCGTACAAGGTGTAAAACCTCTTCTTCGATACTTACATCACATTTTTCTGCAAGTACTTCAGGACCTATTTTTGAGAGCTTGGAAGAGGCTTCCTCAAGTGAGCCATGACGTCCACGTCCACAAATTACCACGGCTGCGCCTGCTTCAGTTAACCCCTCAGCCATCGTAAAACCAATACCAGAAGCACCTCCAGTAACACATGCTTTTTTTCCAGACAGATCAAATAATTCCTTCACATGACCCAAAAATCTCACCGGTACCTTGTTATACTGTTCCTGATTCTAAGAGCTGTGGTGAATTAAACGTATTTTTTTATTAAAATATTTATAATTATCGAGAATAAAAACTAATATATGCTCATAAGCTGTCAAAATCTGGAAATAATAGATTTTAAGTAGATCAGAAACAAATGTAAATCCATTCAAACATTTCGCGCCTTATCTTGCTGATAGCTAAGAAGCAGCTTCCCCCAAACTCTGATCATTCGTTCATCACGAGTAAGCTCCAAAGTTTCCTCAGTACCAACATATGTATCTAGGAGTGTTTCCACTGATAATTGTGTCAATTTATCTTCGTTATATTGAAGGATCTCCTCTATTATTAAATTCTTGATGCCAGTGGACATATCTTTGAGTATTTTATAGGGGGTAGTAAATAATTCCTTCTGGAAATCTTTCTGAAGGAGAAGATCGGACACAAAACTAGTGTCTATTGCCATAAAGTATTTTTTACCATAAATAAACCTAAGTTTTTGGATCTCGGTCGAACCAAAGCTAATATACTTAGGTTTAGACTCGAAAAGTGAATGAATAAATCCAACAATAGCTGCAAAAAATCCAGCCCAAATTCCTTCTTTTGTTAAATTATATGATAAGGGGACTTCCCAACCTTCAAGATTGGCAATCATTGCCCAACCAGTTGGCGCAGTATAACTGGCTTTTTCAGCCTGTTTCCTCAAATAATAATGTAGTAATAAACACTCTTCAAAGGAAAGGATGGAGAAGTTACTACCATATTCCCCAACAATCGAGTTTAACATATCATCTTGACCATATTTTTCGTTGATATCCAATATAATATCCTGAAAATCCCGTTCTATTCTTCTCTTGGTTTCAGGATCCGCATCAGTGACACTATTAGCATATAGAATACTTGCTTGACCAACTAACACAGCTGTCATAATGTCTTTGATATCTTCAGGAATTCCCCCTGAAGCTGCTATCAAAAGCAAAGTCACAGATGGATCAGAGATAATGAGAAAGAATTGGTCTTGTAAAGAAACAATAAAGATCTCAGCAGTCTTCATCCCACTATGTTTGCGTAGATCAAAATTTATACTTGCGATGCCTTCACCGAATAGTTCTTTGCCTAAATTCCCTAAGCCCATCAGAAAGTTGGAGACCACTTCTCTAAATTCGAAACTCGGGTTACCAAAACTCCATCTGATCTCTGCACCTTCAATGAATAACGCCCAATTCTCCATTGCAAAGCTTTCAAGTCTTTCTGGCCTTGTTTGCATACAAAATCCCTTTTAATAATCCCTTATTAACCCTAAAAGCATTTGGTGATTAACATATTTTTCTCAATTAAAAGATATTTCTAATTGTTCATCAATGGAAATTTTGCTCAAAAAAGCTTTTTTAAGCTTAGAACTCTTTTCCAAATATTGAAGGAGTTCTCCACACCTGAACTCCCTTTGATCCTTTCTTGTCTCCTTTAAATAATAATTAACTAATAATTTTTAAATAATAATCAGAAATAATAATTTTTTTGCTATCTTTCAAGGATTCCCTTAATATCCTGGTACACTTAGAACCTATTATTTCAACGGTGAACCAAAACTTTTCCAACTTGGTAGTGAAACTCATTTCTTATATGAAGTGAATAGTGATCTTGCTAAGACCACCAGCATAAGTGCATCGACCTTTGAGCTCGATGGAACTCTGTTTCGGAAAATTTCACATGGGATGCAATCGTGAGGATTCTTGGAGAGAAGCCATGTAATATTAGAGTCTATATTATCCAACTTTAATAATAAAATAATTGTTAATTCCAACTGAATCCGAAAAAAGTACGCATTTAAAAACGTATTATATCTTTAATCAACTTTAATGACTACTAGTCGGATTATTCTCTTTTTTTTATGTTATAAAACTTACAATATCAAAAAATTTTTATGTCAATAATTCACAATATGATGATAGCTTAACTGAATATAAGTTATTACAGATGAGAAAAAAATGAAAATAAACTCATTAATTTTACTTATGATATTCTTATTCTCTAGTATATTAGCCTTTAATATCACAAAGACTAATGATGATTTCACTAACGAAAGAATTAGTATTCCTGAAACATCTGAAACTCACGAAACTCCTGAGAACCCCCAAGGCCCTGAAGCTCCTGTAGCATCAGAGAGTATCAATAAGAAACCACTAGAATGGTATTATGATAATTTATCTCCCGATGACCGTAAAAAAATCAGACAAGCTATGGATATGGCTATTCCACGGGATGAAATCGTTAATGGAATAGCAGGAGGTTGGGGTGTGCGAGAAACAGCCACGCTAATAGGCTCCCAATACTCTCCTGCATATGATTCGAGTATCCAAGCCCGAGATTATGCCCCTTGGGAAGCTCTTGATCTTCTTGAACAAGTTTTTGGTTACCGTTATAATCCGAACGCAAATGATGAAACCAGAGATCCTTATTTTCATATGACACTTATAGCGCCCATTAGCAACTTAGCGAGAACACAGTGGGCTGCATTAATCGCTAGATCATTTGGTCAAATTGGAATAGATGTAGATTTGAAATGGTGGAATTGGAACATCTTTATGCCCCGGATCTTCGACGACCCAACTGGTATTGGATTTGACTATGAACATGGAGGATATGATGCTTTTTTCGTTGGTTATTCATCTATTTCAACTGGAGGGATGAACATCGATACAAAAGGTATAGACTACAGTGATTTGTTCACCAGTGGTGATTTTGCTCCTGATGGCGAAAATACGGCCTGGATCAATAATACCGAGGTAGATGACATTTGGGACAGAGCAATAAATTCAACAAGCATGGCAGAGAGGATACAAGCTTTAATGGACTTTCAGGCCTGGTTTTATGATGAAGTTCCTAAATCTGTTGTCTTTCACAGTAAAGATGTTTATGCCATGGATTCCTCTTTGTCTGGTTTTGATCGACTTCATGGTCATAACTTCCAAAACTGGACTCTTGCTCAGACTGATGTAACCTATGTACAACCCTTGAACTTTTCGAGTTTCAATCCACTTTTTTCTCTCCCAGCTTCATGGGATAGAGATCTTAGTGTCTCAGAAAATGTCCATGGATCACTCACTAAGATAAGAGGTGAACACAATCTTACTCATCCAGTTGGCTTCCTTGCGGATTCATGGACCCATAGTCCTGACTACTTAACGTGGGATGTCACCCTCAAACAAGGAGTTTTATGGCACGATGGCACCGAGGTGACTGCTAAGGATGTCGTTTACACCTATAAAGCTATCTTTAATGACACAATCGGAGTGGATAGTTACTTACGAGCAGTTATGACTGATATCTTTGGGGAAGCAAGTAATATCGAACAATTATCCACATACCAAGTAAGGTTTAAATTACCCGATTTCCATCCCTTCGTAGAATCATTAGGATTTGGATTAACAATCCTACAAAAAGCACAAATGAAGCTTATCCCTCCATCAAGCTGGAGAGATCATGGTACTAACCTTGGAACAGAGCAGCTTCAGGGTTTTGGCCCCTATTACTTTGATGGATTTGACGGAACTACTGTTACGCTTAGAAAAGCGAACACTTACAACGATCTGCGGATGGGACATGACCCAAGTGCGACTGGTGGCGGTATTTGGTGGCCTAATGCTTCTATCTCAACTGCTTATATCAAAGTTGTATCAGATCCAAAAGATGCCTTTGATAATTTGAAAACAGGGGCGTATGATGTTATTGATCATCTTATGGAGATTGAACAGCACTATACCACAATTGCTGCATCCACTTGGGGTAAAATAGTGGAAACACCTTCATGGGGTTGGCAAGAATTGACTTACAACCAGTATTCTCCTATCTGGGGAATGAATCCCGAGGATCCACGCGTGATGTATCCTGACCCTTTGCCAGAACCTGTGAGTAATTTGGAATGGTATTATGATAACCTGACTCCTGATGACCGTAAGAAAGTTAGACAGGCTATGGATATGGCAATTCCACGTGAATATATCGTTGAAAAAGTAGCAGGAGGATACGCATTGAAATCCGCTACTCCTATTGATGAGAAATATGTTGGAGTGTATGACTCTAGCATTCAGGCACGAGAGATCGACCTTGAGCAAGCAAAAGATCTCCTCCAAGACGTTTTTGGTTACCGATATATTACCTGGGAAACTAATGGATCTGAGGATACTTATTTCGATATGACTCTTTCTGCACCTATTTCTCGATCTGATCGAATTCGTTGGGCTGGGTTAACTGCTTTGAATTTCCAGCAGATCGGTATCAATGTTACCTTGAAGTTATGGGATTGGGGTATCGGTACGGATCGAATCTTCACGGATCCTATTGATATTGGTTTCGATTATAATCACGGAGGGATGGATGCTTTCTATATTGGCTGGACAGACAATCCTGACGCAGTTATTCCCACATATTATTCTAGTGATAAATGGCCACCCGATGATTCTCATAATTATAATTGGATCGTAGATGCGAATGCAGATGATATTAGCGACAGAGCATGGAGTTCAGTTGACATCGCTGACCGAATTCAGGCTAACAAGGACTTCCAGAACTGGTATCATGAAGAGGTTCCAAGGTCTACCATAATTCAACTACTAGACCTGTGGGCCATGGATCCACTTTTAGAAGGAGTTGACCCCCTCCTTGGATATAATATACAGAATTGGACAATAGGGACTCAAACATCAGCAGTTATTGCACAACCATATGACTATGTTAATTTTAATCCAGTGATATCAGATGTAGGTTCCGATTTTTACGTTCTCGATAATATCTTCTGTAGTCTTTCCAGACGAAGAGGAGCATATAATATTACGCATACAGTGCCATGGTTGGCTGAATCATGGACTCACAGTCCTAATTATTTAACGTGGGATGTCATACTTAGGCAAGGAGTTAAATGGAGTGATGGTACCGAGGTCACTGCGGATGATGTCCTATTCACCTATCAGGCAGCAATGGACACAGACACAATATCTCCCTACTGTAGAGTACTAGAAGAAATTCTTGGTGATGCTAGTAATATTGTCAAAACGGGAACCTACAGTGTGAGATTTACCTTACCTCAGTTTCATCCAGATGTAGAAACCATATTGTTTGGTTTAGATTTATTACAAAAAGCTCAAATGAGCGTCATACCCTTTGCAGATTGGCATATTGATAAAACCAACACCGAATATTCTCCTATTGGTTGTGGTCCTTATCAGTTCGACTCGTACGATTTCATGGATACCATTGTAATCAAAGTAAATCCTTATTACGACGAAACAAAGATGGGCCATAATCCAACTATGTTAGGCGGAGGAAATTGGCTTCCTAATCCTACTCTGACAACAGTCACTTATAAAATAGTTAATACTGCTGCCAGTGCCATTGCAGGCCTTAAAGATGAGGATTGGGACTTTATTGATCGAAATATTTATATTAAGGATTGGGTCAATGAAATTTTACCCTCTTGGGGGAAATTGGTCAATTACTCCACATGGGGATTCCAAGAACTTGGATACAACCAATTCTCTCCGATCTGGGGTATGAACCCTGAAGATCCACGAGTGATGTATCCTCTAGATTATCCCCAGCCTGAATTCAATCTGATCGACAGCTCTATAACGCCAGTTTCTACTGGGGTTTTTCAGGTGACGACAACTATTCAAAATAATGGTTCTCCAGCTACTCTTGGGACTGTACCCATTTCATGGGAACAAATGTATTATGAAATCCCAATGGTAGATGGCAAGGGGACTCTTGAAGAGAGCGTCGTAGACCTCGATCTAGATGGTAACGGAATTAAAACGGATACTTTCGAGGTAAGCTGGTACCGTACCGAAACTAGACCATGGGATGCCATGATCAATGGATACATCCGTGCACCTTCACTTTGTGAGGGACCACCAGAAGATCCATGGAGTCATCGAACTTATTATCGCCATGGAGAACCAAAGCTCTTCCAATTGGGTAGTGAAACACACACACTTTATTGCGCAACAAACGACTACGCTGCATTTGGGCTAGGTAATGCCTTTATATCAGAGTTCCCAAGCCCAAACTTTTATTTATGGTTCAATTCAACAGACGTAAGCGCCACTGATATTCGTATTAATGGATTTCCTGTGAAAGTGAATTACAAATGGACAGGAGTGGAATCTAACTTAGGATGGACCCCTTGGACTTCCAAGGTATATATAATCATACCTGAGAATCCATTTGAGATTAGTACAGGAGAATCTGTAATAATAACTTATAAGCTCATTGGAAACTGGAGGACGACTCCTTGTGAGTTGGCACATGTAGTGAACTGGTCACCAGACAACAATATCAGACTTCGCTGGATTCCTTTTGGCCAAGAATTATTAGTGGAATTACCAGAATTCAATTTACTTGACTATTCCTTAACGAAAATATCGGAAAACGTTTACAAATTCATTGTTAATATTCAGAACACAGGAGCACCAGCGATCTCTGGTACCTTACCAATTTCTTGGGAAAAGACATATTACGAACTATCACTCGTTAAGGGGGAAGGAAAGCTTGAGGAGAGCGTGTTAGACCTTGACTTAAACGGTGATGGGGATAAATCTGACATCTTCGATATTTCATGGTTCCATAATGAAACTCGGTCATGGGACGCTCTCATTAGTGGAGTTCACGCCTATTCTATCAAAGAGGGCTCACCAGAAGCACCAGGGCGACATCGAACCTATTTCCTAAATAATGGTAAACCGAAGTTATTTCAGCTAGGTAGTGAAACGCACATTCTCTATTATGCGGATAATGACTATGCTGCCTTAGGATTGAACGCAGTCATCAAACACCATCCAAGTCCAAATTTTGAGCTATATTTCAATACAGACAGTGTCAGTGCCTCCAACCTCTCTATTGATGGTATGCTTGCTAAAGAAAATTATACATGGAGTGGATACGAGCAGGTTATCGGAGAGGATCTTTGGTTTTCCAATATCTATGTAGTTCCTAATTCTCTTTTTGAAATTACCACTGGGCAAACAATATCATTTTCATGTCTGCTTAAAGTCGAAGAAACCGTTGATTGTATTTTGGGACTTATAATGAACTGGTCACCAGAAGGTAACACAAGATGCATATGGACCCCTATTTGGGAAGAATCAATCATATTGGAAGGCCCACCAGTCACTACAACTACTACCACCACCACTACTACAGAAATACCCACCACAGTGGAACCCACGACTACAGAAGAATCCACAACTACTGAGGAAGAAACATCTAAAACTGAAACACCTTCAATTCCCTCGCCAGGGCCAGGTTTCGAATTTCCACTGATAATAATAGTATTTATTGGTGGAATTCTTCTGAAACGAAGACCCTATAAAAAATGAATTCTAGGGAATAATCCTTCTCTTTTCTCTATTTTTTATTAACTTAATTATCAAAGAGGTTTCATTGTCCAAATACGGTAAGTTTCATAACTAAAGAAAATGATTCCACTTACTAAAAAGAAAATAAAAAGGAAATCTTCTGTGTGTATTATTACAGTTCCTCGATTAAGTATGACTAATAAATACAAAAAACAGCCGATTGTGAAAAATGATATATAAAACAGCATTCTTGGAATCATACGTGTACCAATCTTAATATAAAGGCCAAAGATCCCTGATTTTACTGTTTCTTCTACAATATATTTCTCTGCTGTTGATTTTGAGACCAAACCCGCCTCAACGAGCTTGTTCATGTGATAAGAGACTGTAGATGGCGAAGCAATCTTCAGATGACGTTTTATTTCACGAATACCACTTTCACCATGAGTAAGCAAAAACCAGTAAATTTTCATGGTTTTACCTTGCAGTAATTCGTCTGAATGTTCTTCCATTACTATAGCTTCCAATCCCTACACTGTATTTTTTCAATATAAATAAAAGCTAGCTTAAGTTGAAAGTGACAATTATTTTCCTTAAGGTAATTACAATGAAAAAAAGAGATGAAGGAATTTCCTACCTTTTAATGAGCAGGAAAAGATTTTAATCTTCTTTAAGAGCAATCGCATTTAAAACAGTTTCACTCGAATATATGGTTAATAAATTGGAGACCCATTCAGGCAATGAGGGAGGATTAGTATCTAGTAATTTATGCCATTCTTCATCATTTAGGCGATTGGTCATTGGTTGTTTGAATTCATAATAGGAAAAAACACCTCCGCGAGTTAAGAATAATTTCCCATTATGATCTTGTACAATAACATAAATAACGTAAGGATTGCCTGTACCTACTTCCAGCACTCTTCCAGAGTTTATATCGGTGTGAACATCCGCGATAATAGCCATTCGATCATCAGCTTCACTAACGTATGGTTTTGCGCTTGGATCATGAAAACTAGCAATAGAGGCAAGTTCTTCTCCAAAGTTATTAATGAAAAAAAGATCGCTATCGTTTAATGGCTCATTCTCAAGTTCTTTGATACTAATCTCAACTAAACGATTAAATTTAGTTGCAAGAATATCAAGTTTGTAACTAAAGCCTTCAATGATTAACCCACGTTCCTCTAGCCCATCTTCCATCAAACGGACTAATGTTGCTAATCGTGCATAAACTTTAGGATAGGGTTCAACATATCCTTTTAGGGGTTCAGCTATTGCGGATTTATAGGTGTAAGATTGTTTGGCATAGAGAATTGTATCATGACGTAATTCGGCCCAGGAAGCCAGTACAGTCATTAATGCTTTGTCTAACCAAGCATCACTACGCATAAAACCAGGATAACCCTCATTTGCTGGGTGTAACAATGGAAACAATGAATAAAGCCACAACCAATACAAGTTTTGTGTCCAATCATAGTCCGTTAAATTAGAAAATTCATCTCGAAGTTTAATAATCTGTGAACTATAGTCAGAATAACTTTCATTCTCTGATTGGAGGTGATATTTTGCTCTGGGACTACCAAAAACAGAAAATACGTCTAGCCCATTAGGAAAATAACGCCCTATTACTTTATTATGTACCAACTGTTGGAAAATATATGAGTCAGGAATAAATCTTTGACCCATGAGTCTAAATCCATGAGTAACATTCTCATGATCATATGCATCAGAAATGAACATGGAATTTATTTGCGGTTTTCGATAAGTTTTAGCCTCGTTAATCATGTCTAGTATTAACTCATCGCTAGCTAGAAGATCTCCTCCAGGGAAATTAAACATCTTCCAAATCTGGTAATACTCAATAGGTGTTAAATCATCGCTAGCACCAACATAAAACGCTGTTGGTTGATATACCCGATCCCAGTAATCCCAGACAGTTTCAGATCCAATAGTAACATTGAAGGAAGATAAAAGCAACATAGCCATTCGAGTGTGATCGATACCCATTTGTATATCACCAAAAGGACTTTGTAATAAAAATCCCATCCTACCAGCATACATCATAGCTTTGAAATAATTAGATAAGATAGTATTTCGTGTATAGTGTCCTCGTACTTTATACTGAGTGTAATCCTCTTCATATCCAAAAATAGTTGATATATTTCTTTTTTCTGCTTTTATTTTTGCTAATTCTGAAAGAAAAAGACCTTCAACCTGTTTGGGAATCGTAGTAGTAGTATTATCGATTAAATAGAGCATGACAGTGAGATAAGCAATATTCTTGTTTAGAGCATCATTAACGTTGCTTTCAGTAACCTTACCACTTAAAGCTATTTGTGCAGTTCTTAATTCTTGTAACATTATTTCGAAATCATCATTAAAGTAGGTTCCTTCTAATATTCGTAAACTAATATCATATAATACATGATACGCATGGAGACAAAGATCTGTGGTTACGAATTTTGGATATTCTAAACGTGGATAGATTTCATAAATATCTTCAAAACCCTCATCAACTAAGACAAAACCATATTTTTCTAAGTCTTTTTTTACATCAGATTGAATGTTTAATCCTTGTAAATCAACATTAGCAAGATTCGATTGTATTTGAGTGGGAACCACTTTAGGATCATAAGACAAATTTTGGGGAATATAACTCCCAAATTCTGTTTGAAGACTATTTTTTATCTGGTAAGTTAAGGCTGTTCCGTCGAGTAAAGAAGGTGTATCCATATCTGGAATATTCATTGGAACACTTAATGGATTAAAAAGGCCTATTGCAAGGATAAAAATTAGAATCGCTGCCAAACCTCCTCCAATAGAGGAAAAGAGGCCGTACTTTCTTAATTTCCCATTTATTCTCATTAAATCAACACCGTTTCTCTTATGTAATGTGATTATTTTTATCGAACATACCTTTAAATACCTATACAGTCGAACGGCCTATTCTAAAACTAGTACAGCATGTCTGAACTTTAGAACGGGGTGTTCGATTTTGTGAACACTTTTGGGATGAGCATAAAACAAATCCTAGAAACCTTTTAAGCTGATAAACCAACTTATATCACAAGGAATATTATCATATATACTCTAATCCTTCCCTACAGAAAATAATCAAGTAATTGTCAAGTCAGTACAAACATTAAAATGATTTTAAAGTTTTTTAATTAATAGATCCCCTTTTAATTCCAATGCTCCTTTTTCTATTAATTCTTCAATACTTTTTTCCAGGACTCCTCTTTCTGGAGGTCTTTTTCCCTTAGATAACTCTGTCATTGTAACATTCATGATAATAGCTGAACGATTCTCGTATTTCCCTTGAAAAGCATTAAGAATAATCTTTTGACTCTCAGTAAAATTCCCTGTTATCAAATTGGGAGAAACAATTGGAGTCTCTTCTTCCTCCTCCTCCTCCTCTTCAGATATTGTCACAAGCGGTTTGGAGGCCCTCAAAATTAATAGAGGACCCTTCTTTTCGAAAATACCTTTTTTAACCATTTTTTTGATGCTTTCATCAATATCATCTTTAGATGGTGGTTTCCTACCTTGTTGAGCTTCTTTCATTATGAATTGCATGATGAATGCTTGTTCATTTTCCATTTTACCTGGAAACTCTTTTAGGAGCTTGTCTTTTAATTCTTTTGACATTTTATCTAAACCTTTGGTTAGTTAATGCTTTGTCTTTTTAACATTGTTTATAACGAAATTCCTAATAGCCATAATTAATGTCTCGAAAGCTTCATTCACATTGTGACCTGTACGAGCAGATGTGTCAAGATATGGAATTGAAAATGGATTACCTGCATATGAGAACTCCTTCTCAGATTTCTCAATGAACTCATTTAATGCATTCCGATCAATCTTACTCCTCAGATCACATTTATTACCTAATAAAATAAAGGGGACTCTCCGATTAACGTGAGTAAAAAGCTCTTTTCTCCAATTCTCCAGATTAGAAAATGATTCTGGACGGGTCTGATCAAAGACGAGGATAGCTCCATGTGAACCCCTGTAATAAACTGCTCTTACAATGTCAAACCGCTGTTGTCCAGATAAATCCCAGATTTGGAATTTATATATGTGTCCATCAATATCAGCCTGATAGATGGCAAAATCGGCTCCTATGGTCAATAAATAGGTACTTTCAAAATCTTCTCCTAGAACTCGTTCACGTAGAGAGGTTTTTCCTACTCCCCCATCTCCAATTAGACAAACCTTGAAGTATGATCCCTTATTCCCTGTTGGATATGTCATCTTTACTCATACCATGGCGAATCCTATAAAACAAACTTAATAATGCGAGAATTCGAAAAACTCTTTAATCATTTGAATGCCCAAAATAGGCTTAGTAAACCAGCAATGTATGCAATATGTCCTGGATAGCGGAACTCTGGGAAAATTGCAAAATATGCGATACCAATTGTGATTAAAAATAATCCAAGAGCTAGTCTGAATAATTTCTGTCGTAATACAGCATCTTCGCTAGATTGTCTAATTCTCAAATATTGAAACATCGAAAAGAAAATTCCTAGTATTGGAATGAAAAGTAAAGCTGTTTTTCCAATGATGCCGAATTGCGGATCCGCTTGTTCAAAAATAACATAATTATCAATAATTCTTGCTGAATCAAAAGGAATCCCAATGATTACTAGAAAAACTAGAACAATGAACCCAATCACTAAATTTATCTTTCTCTGAACTATTATGTCTCCATATTGTACAATTAATGCCGAAAACACTAAAAGAATTACTGCAGCAGTGGAAAAGAAAACACTAAGATCTCGTAGGAGATCGACTGTTGATAGATCTTCGATACCAAGTAAATAGATTATCGATTCAAAAAAAAGATAACCTGAAAAAGAGAGCATAACCAATAAGAATACTTGGTTTAATGTTTGTGACTTATCTCTCTTTATGATAAACAAACCTATAATCACAGCAAGGACCACTTCAATTAACAATACTACACCGTATAAGAGATCAAGCATGATACTTTCCTCTGTTAATTACTATTAGATTGATTTAACATTTATTGATCCGTTTTAAATCTTTCATAATGACATGTTTCTTTTGTGAAGAATTATAAAAAGATCCCTGAAGAATAAAACAAATTATTCTTTTAGGAGTGTAAAATCGTGCCAAATTATGAAATTAAAATTGAAGTAACTAATATTCTTGAAGAAGGCAGATGTCCTGCTGGACACAAAATTGGAGAGGTGTTTAATTATCCTGAAGATAGAGGGAAGATTTGTCCCTCTGCATTTCATTCCATCTTCCCTACTATACGTATTATTCAGAGTGGAGGAAAAATGTCATGGTTCGATACCCCTGATAGCCATTCTAACTGCTGTCCTGACTATAAACGCCCCGTTGTTTTCAAGATTTCCCGAACAGAAAAACCAGACAAATAACTGCTTCATTGAGGATTATAAGCTTGATCGCTGGTGTTCTTGAATTAACTCTATTAATATATCCTTATTAGGGAGTTCTCTCCCAATAAACATCTCTCCATTTCCTCTATCGAAATAATCTTGACTATCCATTATTGTTAGCGCTGGATTAGTGTTTGGATGCTTTATTACGAATATCTTTCCTTGAGGTGACCTTGTCAACCCTTTAAGATATCCTTCATTTATTATTATAGCCCATATTCTATCGACTATACTCTGACTCATAAAGAGTAAAGGGGTTTTTGAATATTTAACAATTAAGAAGACAAAATTCTAAGTAAAAATCATAAAAGAAGTCTTGAAGATCACAATTGTAGACAATGAATTATTCTTTCACAAATTAAAAGTATGAGATGCTTTAAAAGTTATTTTACGTATTAGAATCTTACTATACAGAAGATTCATCTCAGATAAATCTTTAAAAACTTAATCAATGGAAAATAGGATTATCGTGGTACCTGCATAAATCTAATATCATGAATTTAACAAATGAAAAGTGAATATAATTAGAAAGACTATTCCCCTTTTCTAGCTTGAACATATGTGTAAAAAATGCTTTTTCCTAATTTAAATACTGGATCTTCAAGCAGAAGCAAATAACTTTCATTCTTTTCTGGGGAGATCTCTTGATCACGTCTTTTTTCCCATATACTCTTTACTAAGGGGGTGAAATCAACGATCTTTATTTCAGTAAGGCCAGCATCTAACATCCAGTCTTTAAAGTCCTCTTGTGTTGCTTCACACAGATAATCCAACCCAATAGCTCTTAATTTTTTCCGCAATTCTTTTGGCATTGGTTGTGTCAAAATCACGTCTGTAATAATAATACTACCACCAGGTTTAAGTATGCGAACCATCTCTGACTGGCCAATTTCAGTGGGCATTATTGTCGGAAAAATGATAAATTCACTTATCAAGACGTCAAATTTTTCATCAGAAAGAGGGATTCGAGTTTTTCTTGCCTTTTGGAATTTTATGTTTTTAATTCCCTTTTCTTTTGCTAATCTTTTCGCAAATTTGAGTGAGGCTTCATCAAGCTCTAATCCAATAATCCGACCACCCTTCATTCTTTCCGCTAACCATAGAACTATCTCTCCTTGAGCACTGCAAAGGACTACAATATTTTTATTTTCTAAGTCTCCTAGATCATCTTTTATTCGTTCTAAAATAGGAGATAGATCTTTAACTTCTGCTTTACTCCATTTCATTTTCATTCATCTTAGATAGAGTTTTTGAACTTCTTTTTTTATTTTCCATAAAAAATGTTCAAATAATATTTTTGATGTTAAACTTTAAAGAGTAGGTTCAATAGTTTCCTTAATACAAGTTGTAAAAAGGTTTTTACCAATATGTAAACAGGGCCGAAATTTTGTTATGTTGTATACTTCATTAAAACAATCACTCAAAGCATAAGCTTCAATAATCTTTCCAATGACTAAAACATGATCTCCTAGTTCAATTGTCTTAACAACCTTACATTCTAAATGAGCAATACATTCCATTATTCTCGGAACTTTAACTCTTTTTGCTTTTTCAGGTGTTAGGGGTACTTTCTGAAATTTATCGGTATCTCTACCTGAATAACGACCACAGAATAACACTGTTTGAGCTTGTTCATATTGCGGGATATTTATAATAAACTCCCCTCTTTCTATGATCAGATTGTATGAATAGCGTTCTGGGTGAATACTCATGGCTATGAGTGGAGGTTTCACACTCACAGGAGTAATCCAAGCGACAGCCATTATATTTATTTTTTCATCTTTCCCTTTTGAAGTGATCAAACATGTATTATAGGGATGCAAAAGATAAAGAGATCTTTCAAAAGGAATAGTGACTGTTGCTTTCATTTTTGCATTAATCATTATCACCCTCAAGTCTAAATTGCCAATAGATCAATATAATTTCAAAAATTTTGATTTTTCATCAATAAAACAGGTTTAATCTACCTCTCTTATCATTTCGAATATTTCTATACCATAATGATTCCTCTTTCTCCCTGTTTTTTTAAATCCAGAACGCTGATATAGATTAATTGCATCACTTAATGGTTCAAAACATTCGAGTAATAGAGTTCTAGCATGTTTTTTCTTTGCTAAGTTAATAATCTCCCTAAGAATCTGGTACGCAATACTTTTCCTCTGATAATCAGGTTTAATAGCCATACTTCGTATAAACCAGTTCTCTTTTTCTTGTATTTCAATGGTAGCTGTACCTACAAGGTTATTATTACAAATAGCAATTAGAACATCAGTTTTCTTATTCAGAATTCGATTCTTAATTTCTCGAACAGAAATAACTGTAGCACGATAAGCTTCTTTTGTATAGTACTGATGAAAAGGGATAAATGATTCAGAAAGAACATCATGGATATCCTGTGCTGCATTAATGAACGCTCTATCAATAGCTACAATAGTGGATATCATTCACACCTTCAATTCTTCCCCAGAACCATATTATATATTTTCAAATATTCCTAGATTATGAATGATCCTTTGTCAAAGAAAGATGAACTAATACTAGGAATATTATGTCTAGTTTCCATTTTCAATAATCGTCCCAAGAGCTTTATCCCTTTTGCTATCACTTCTGGAGATAATAATGAATATCCTAACCTCATAGTATTTGTCGGCCTTTCACATCGGACTAGTTTCGACTCTTCAGTAACAGAATAACCAGTTTGGGGATAGAAAGCACTACCAGGAACATAAGCTACACCTTTGTCAATAGCTGTCTGTACAAATTTAAGAGTGTCAATATTCTGACTTGCAGTTTCGTACCAAATAAAGAATCCTCCAGTAGGTTTCGTGAAAGACCCATTGGGCATATAATTTTCAATTGCGTAAAGCATAGCTTTGCAGCGATCCTCGTAACCACGTCTAATTAGTGGAAGCTGTAAATCAATATATTTCTCATAATACCGTGCGAGAATTGCTTGCACAAACTCTGAGGAACATAAATCATAGTAACCTTTTGCTTTGATGATTGCTTGACGTAGTTCTTCAGGTAATACGCTATAACCAATCCTAAAGGAAGCTGCTTCCTTAGTAGAAGTTGATAAATAGGCAATTCGTTGGTTATCAGAATCAAATTCCTTTAAAGGGTGAATCGTATTCACCTGATTACCAAATTGTATTTCTTTGTAAGCTGCATCTTCCACTATTAGAATATCATTATATCCAAAGGTAATGTCAACAATCTGCTTTTTTCTTTTAGATGAAAGAGTCGTTCCTTTGGGATTATCTGAATAGGGGATAGTGTAAAGAATTTTAGGAGGCCGTCCAAATTCTTTTTGGCACAAACTAATCGCTACATCAAGAAATTCTGGTATTAATCCACCATCATCAGAAGGAAGTGTAACAATTTTAGCTCCAATTTTTTCTGCTGGTAAAAGATAGCCTAAATAGGTTGGCCGGGTTGTAAGAATAATATCACCAGGAGTAACCAAGCAATCATTAATGGCATAAAGAATTTGTTGAGAACCAGTAGTGATGAGAACATCCTCTGAGCTGCACGAAACATGATCGCGCTTTTTAAGTCGTTTAGCTAAAACTGATCGAAGTTTAAAATTACCCTCTGTAGCTCCATAATTATACTTACTCAAGACTGCTATGGATTTCTGTTGCAGAAGGATCTTTTCCTCAGAAATTATGTCTTCTAATATCTTATGGAAAGTTTCGATTGGTAAAATACCTGGTTTACCTCCACCAAAATAATATTTCGGGGAAAATCTTAGTAAACGGCGAATCTCACTCTCAGGGAGCTTTTCGACCCAACCTGCAAATTTAAAAGAGAAGGGAGACTGATCACCTTTGTGTAGAATACTACTGTTCATTTAAAACCACCTTCACTTGAAATAGATACATATTAGTTATATCCAGATAAATAGCAAAACATCATTCTAATATAATAACCGATGGACAAAAGGTTCGCGACTTAATGATTTTATAGACAGAAATATAAAACTATATATAGAAGAATTGACAAAATAATTAAATGGAGGAATCTTTTTGATAGCTAACAAAGAAGATATTGATTCTGTTGATCGCAAAATTATAGCACTAATGAAGAAGAATTCCCGAATGACACGACGAGAAATAGCTGAAAAACTTGAAATTTCTCCTCAAACTGTTCAAAACCGAATCAATACTCTTCAGGAAAAGGGGATCATTTTAGGTTATACAATCATCACTAATGAAAAGAAGCTTGGTAAGGAAATAACTGCTTATATTCTTGTTGCTCTAGACCGTGCTAGGCAAACCTGGTCTCTCACAGAACAGCATTTATTACTTCGTATACAGGAGCTAGAGATCGTTGAAATGCATCATATTACGGGTGATTCTGATGTTATCATTAAGGTTAAAACCCGTAACCTTGATTCTCTAGAACTTATCATCCTGAAAATTGTTAATCTACCCGGTGTGGCGCGGTCTCGAACATTAATGTGCCTTAGTTCATACGAGTATGGTTATGAGATGAAAAGAGCTGAACCTGAATTAATCCCATCTGATCTCCTCTGGAATTTTACTTGATCTTCAGGTCTTATTCAATAAATCATTAACTACTAGCCATTTCACGCTTTTTTAGCTTCTTCGATGTAATCATGTATTTTTACAAAGAATTCAGGCGTACAAAGCTCATTGGGAATAGGAATTCTTGAACCAGCCTTGTGGGTTCCTTCTAAACCTTCTAGTACCATATCAATCATTCCTAAAGGTATTGAAGCAACTAAATCAGTGTCTTTTGCTAGGCCAAAACGTCTATCTCCTAAGCAAGGGATTGCGACTTGCACTTCACCTGTAAGAAATGCCTTTGAGATTGTATCTGCACAAACAGCATCCCCAAAAGTTGATATTGTCATTCTACCTCCCTCTCTCCATAAGGCACTTTGAATTATCCTCATTATTTGAGCTGAGTTCCCATAGATCAAAATAAAATCTGGATCATAATCAATTCTAAACAAAGCACCCGAAACAATGGCAGAGAAATTACCAAATGGAATTAGGGGTATCAGTTCTGATGTTTTTTTCGCACCTTCAGGAGTTTTATTATACCTGTGAAGAAAAAATTCTCCCTCTAGATACCATTTGTATGGTTGTTCGAATCCCATCGCTATCTCCGCAAGTGGACATATATTATCTTCTTTTGTTAATCCCATTGTCCATCCATAACATCTAGAGTAACTAAATATTTGACAAAGTGCTAATTTTTTATCTGGTCTTTTTAGAGGGCTAATTTCATTCAACTCAGTATCATCTTGTAATAATTTCACTGCAATTGGAAATGTACTTAACTTAAGATACTTATTCAACGTATCATCCAATTCTTTCCATTTACCCATGGATACAACCACCTTTCAAGTGCATAATGTATTTTAGTTAAATTCGTTTGCCTAGTGTGACTTTATTTAGGAATTGATTTGGTAAAAACCTGTGAGAACCAAGTATTCGTTCCTTAAGACGGTTTTTCTTATTGTTGAGAGATAATATAATGAAAAAAAAAGAGTTCTTATCAATTTTGGAAAGACAAAGAGAAATCTGGGAACATAAACTGCGGATGTATTCCGACCCTAATTATGCAGAGTTCATGGGATCTTATCTCGTGTAAGTTTGTTAAACTATGTTGTTGGGCTTGCAGAACAATTGGAGTGCAAATTTTCGTTATTACTACCTCGATTACTCTTTTTAGATCCACTACCGTTCATGAATCCACAGTAATCTCCCTGTTAGAAGTATTTGAATTCATGGTTAATATTTTACTATAAATTAAGTGTAGAACATTGATTAAAAGGTGAGTTTCTTAATTATCATATGCACTATTAGCTACTTTTAAATAAAAAACATTGGAATAAGTCGTTTGTTATGAAAAGAAAAACAAAATCATTAATTTCTGGTTTGCTTACATTGATCCTGATCTTTTTTAATGGAATATTAGCTACTAATGGTGCTTTGAACACTCATAATATAGAATGGAAAGTAAGCTCAGGTGATGCTATTACCTATATCTACAAAAATTTTTATGATATAACACGAACAAACCCATATGAATTCAGTGTATCTGGAATTGATGTTAATGGGGAATTAGTTTCAGTCACAGTTGAAAAAGGAACTAAAATTACATATACTATTACTTCTAAACCAACCACAGGTCCAATATTTGGCACTATGACTTTTGACTCAAATATAACTCTTGAAGAACAACCAATTTCAGATATTATTATCATTAAAACTGTTAATAACAGATCTTACTGGGAAAATTATTATAAAAATGACCAATCATTTTCAATTCAAGGTGATCTATTAATTCAAGCCTCCAGAACATATGATGTTTATTTTGATGGAGGCCAAGCGTACCCTTATGAGTTAACTACCAGTTATAAATGGAACTGGAAAACTGGTTGGTTGACATCTTTTTATATACGATCTAGATCTTATGAGACAAATGAAACCTATTATGAAGAAATATTCGAGGCCGAATCTACTGAAAAATCTATTAATAATCAATTACAATCAAATACTATCTTCGGTTCAATATTACTGAGTTTAATATTAATTATACTTGTAGTAGAAAAAAAGTTCATTGAAAAGGATAAATGAAGGTTCTGTAAATCCAAAAAAGTAAATAAGTCTTATAATACTTATTTATGTTGCCTTTTGTTCAATTAAATCACAGTGAATAACGGAAGTATTTTCATGACAATGAGATTTTCAACAATTCAAGGCTTTCTTAGGTCTTTTTTTTGTATTGTATTCATAATCGTTTTGATTTTCCCCTACAGTCAATCTGTAATTTCATTGGTAAATGCTAGTCAGATTAAAATCCAATCTGGAACCTCACAAGATCCTATTTTAAAAAGAGAATTAAAATTGAACCTCGGTGAAAATAGGTCTTATGTTAATCTCTCCGGGGCTGCATTTGACGGCTATAATATCTTTCAATTACGGGATTTTGTGAATCAAGAATATAGTTTCCTAATAACTGATATGGATGGAAATATTGTCAATGAATTTCCGAGTGGGGCAAATTATGGGTTTGGACACCTAATTAACTCTACTACATTCCTGTTATTAAGCTCGCAACCTATTTATTTATGGAATATTGAGACTGACAAAATTGTTTCAATTCCTTCTAATAGCCTTCATGATATCTCCTATAATCCATTTTCTAATACTTTTATGACTTTGTCTTCATACTACATTGATTATTTTGATCTAGAAAAAACAACCATCGATACTTATCGGTATGATGCCCTTTGTGAAAGAAATATGGCAGGGGAAGAAATTTGGCGTTTAAATACAAGTACTTTTATACCATTAGACTGGTGGTCAGGAGAATTCACCGGGCCAAATAGGGATATCACACATTCAAACACTGCTTTTTGGGATATAGAAGAAGATATAATTTATCTGAATTGTAGAAATATAAATACATTCTATAAAATCGATCACGCTACAGGAGAAGTGCTCTGGGGATTGGGAGAGCATGGAGATTTTACTCTTTTTGATCATTGGGGTAATAAACAGCAAAATCTTTTTTATCATGCTCATGCTGTGGAAAAAGTGAATGACAACACCTTCATCTTGTTTGATAATGATTATAGAAACAAATCAGATAGTGACAATCATCGTTCTCGCATTTTGGAAATAACAATCGATGAAATGACCATGAAAGCATGGATATCATGGCTGTGGACAGGATCAGATGAATATTATACAGAATATTGGGGAGATGCAGATAGGTTACCTAATGGAAACCGATTTGGAACTTTTGGTAGTAAAACCCATGACGCAACAACCATAGGCCCAAGACTTGTTGAAGTAGACGAAGTTGGGAATATTGTATGGGAAATGTACTATAAGGGGGGATCTTTAGGCATCTATCAAGCCGAACGATTCCGATTAAGTCCAATTTTAAGCTCTCCCCAAGATAGATTCTTACAAACAGGAGACTCTATTATTCTATCTTGGCAAACATGGTATAATTTTCGTACAAAACTGAAAATGAATGGTTCTTATACTTTCTTCCATAATGGGAATCTGACTGCTACAGGTAATCATGTATTTGATAAGTTTTGGCGACCAACTACTTTGAATTTTAATGTTAATTCACTAGAAAAGGGAGTACATAATTTTAGTCTAGTGGTTGCTGATGAGGGTGGGCATACAACAGTAGATACAGTTCTTGCTTATGTTGATGTCCTTCCACCAACAACAACCTCTACAACTACATCAAATTCAACAATCACCTCAACATCAAGCTCAGTCAATACCACGAACTCTGTACCAGCAGCCACAACCATTATTTTCTTACTAGGACTGGGAGTTAGGCTATTTATTCAGAAAAAAAGTAAATGGAAATAATCGAATCATATTGTTCTATAAATAGAAAGATATCACATTGGATTTTATGTATGAAGCCAGTTCAGTACTAGAATAAGCTACTCATAAAAGGTATATCTAATTACCCCACTAAAGAAACTTCAATTTCCTATAAAGAAGCTTTTATTTCTTAATAAATAAGATCCTATGATATTATAATACTGGAGCTAGGCTAGATATGACCGATGATTACACAAGTGAGCTAATGGATTTAGCATTCAGAGTTGGAGCTACATTAGTAGGGGTGGCAGATTTAAATGAAGTAAAAACACTCTCAACTCACCCACCCAATCTGTTTGAATCCTACAAATATGCCATTTCAATTGCTGTTTCATTACCCAAAAGTGTCTTCAATCTAATAACAGTTGAAAACCCAGGCGAAATCTATGCTCACCATTATAGAACTTCAAACTTACTCTTAGATCAAATAACCTTACGACTTTCCGAAAAAATAATCCAACGCGGGTATTCTGCTCTTGCCATCCCTGCATCTTTAAGTTTGGGTGACAACAAACTCTCTTCCAATGCACCTCACAAAGCATTTGCTAGAAGTGCTGGCCTAGGATGGATTGGAAAAAACCTCCTTTTGATAACACCAAATTACGGCCCACGAGTACGGTTAGCCACAGTTCTAACAGATATCCCATTGAGTCCTGGAAAACCATTAGAAAACTTCAATTGTGGAATTTGTTCAAAATGTATAGAGGCATGTCCAATTAAAGCGCTAAAATCCTTTGATTTCAAAGGTTATCCAGTAAAAAGAGAAAATATACTTGATGCGGTGAAATGTCAGACTAGGTTAGAAAAAATCAGTGAAATGGAATTCATTGGTGTTTCAATCTGTGGTATTTGCATTAAAGTATGTCCTATAGGAAAATAAATTGTGTTGGGGGTTTTTTCAAGGATAACAATGAAGGATATTTTCCCTAGAATTGTTTTTAATGCTTGAGTCGTATTTATCGAGTGAAACACAAGATAAGTTAAAGAAATTTTTAAACGATCTTTAAATAACTCCTCTAAAGGAGAAGAGAAGAACTTGGAAGGCCAATCTGATAAAAGGATTCCCATTGCTATTGTAGGGCTAGAAAATGCTGGAAAAACGACACTAGCAAAACGATTACAAACAGGAGAGTTTATTCCTACGATAACACCAACTCAGGGACTAGATATAGAATCAGTCGTGATCAAAGGAAGTCTCTTCCAACTCTTCGATTTAGGAGGGCATATTTCGTTTCGAGAAATGTTTTGGAAAACGTATGTTCAATTGTCTCAAGGAATCATCTTTGTTATTGACTCAAGTGATACTAAGAGATTTGATCAAGTGGTTGAATGGTTTTGGAAAAGTCTTGAATGGAATCACACAGCTCCTTTATTAATACTAGCAAATAAGGCAGATTTAGCTCATATTGAATTAAATGAACTGATTAACAAAATAAAACTGGATCAAGTTACCCAAAAAAACCCCGAACGATCTTTCCGGATTTTTGAAGTCTCAATGAAAGAAGGGACATATCTGGACGAGGCTATCGGTTGGTTCTCTCAGAAAATCATTCCAATTCTTAAACAGAAAAAAGTAAAATTAATCGGTATTTATTTATACCTTCCAACTGGAATCCCAATTGCTTCCCATCGATTTACAAGGACAACCGAAGATTTCGATGAAAATATAGTTCCTGGTTTTTTATACGCTCTCGATCAATTTGCAAGCGGTGTAATCGGTCCTAGTGAGGGATTAAATACAATTTCTACTGAAAAAGGCCGAATTTTAACCGTAAAACGAGAAGGTGTAATGTGTGCTGTAGTAACTGATAAAGAGTCCGATCCCATAACAACAAGAATAATTGCAGAATCATTCCTAACTTACGTAGAAACAACTTTTTCTAAAAGCATTTCAATATTCCGAAAAGAAGGAAAGCTCCGTTTTCCAAAAAATCTGATTGTAGATTTTTTGAATCAAGAATTTGCTCAAAATATTATATATTAACTCCAGATTCAAATTTTGAAAAATAACTAGACGAAATAGATTAATTAAGATCAGTAATTCCGAACATTGATATTATATGATTGATTCTTTGCTAATGAGTATTTTCGGAGCTAAGAACGAATGAAGGTACAATGTCAAGCCTTATGTACAAAGTGCTATCATGAAAAAGGGAGGACACAAGAATTTGATGTTAATGATTTGATTTGGTTCTGTATAAGCTGTAAGAAGGTTTTTTTATGTGACATTGGGGTAGCTCAAAGCTATAATCAAAGAGGTAATGTAGCTCATTCATGCAATATTTGTAAAAGACCATTAATTAAAGAAGAAGTTGATAAGACCATTATTGCTAAGAAATCAGTTCCGGGTAACCATCTAAAGACAGAAAACCTTTATCAAAGACTTATGAGAGCGGAAAAAAAAAGGAAGACAAAGAAAAGACTATTGCGAAGATCTACTAAACAAACTACAACTTTGAGTGTTTATGAACAGTCGCAAATAAGTGAACTGTGCGATGTTGATGGGTTAACTGTTCCTCTTATTCTTGAATTTGCTCTTGACTTCGAGATCAAAAAAATAAAAGATTATTACAAAAATAAAGAGATAAGTGAATTATTACTGCAATTAGCACAAGAGGATCCAGCAATTATCCCTTTTTTCTACTCCGCGCTACTGAAACTCGAACCTAATCCTCGTGCTTTTGAATTACGATTTGCAGTATTCTGTTCTTCATACCTATCGGAAAATAGTAAAATAAAACTTCCACCTCAATCAACATCCAGAAAGTACGATATCAAAATAGTTGAGGCATCAGGAACAGAAACATGGATATATTGTTCAGAAAAAGATTTGGACATAGATAACTTAGAAAATCTAGCGGAAAGGGTTTTCAACATCAAATTTGAGGATTTTCCAAATCTTAAAAGGATTTTCCTTGTAGCAAATTCATTTTCATACCTAGCCAAGGGATTAATAATGAAATATCAATCAGTTTTAACTGGACTGGACAGTCCGTTAAGTGAAAGCTCAACAGGAAAATGGGAATCCATTCCTCTAACATTATGGCAACCACTACCAAGAAAACTCCTTTTTCAACAAGTCTCCCTTCAATAAAAGAAGAAAAAGACATTTACTAGGATGAGGTTCAAGTAGAAATCGAAAAGGTTCAAAATCGTGAGTATTTGTGAACTATGGAGACATTACTAAATGATTCAAGAAAAACACACAATTGTTATGTATTTACCTGACATCATTGCTTTCATTCTGCCTCAAGTGGGATTTATCACCTTTATTTTAATGTATTGGGGATTAAAACTCTATGAAATTAATACAGGTCGAGAATTATTAATGTTGATATACATATTCTGGCTTTTCTTTGGTATCACTGGGTTAATTGGGGGAATTATAACACGAAACTCAACTGACGGGTATCAAAGCACTTTTCTCAGTGGTGTTATTGGATTTCCAATTATTATTCTCAGTGGATATGTCATTCTATTCATGACAGAAGGACTCGAAAATGTTACACAGTTAATTTCCTTCAAAACAATACTAATTTTTGTATTTGGCGTCATAATCGGCATTATTACTGCCTGTTTTGGATATATCGGAGGCAAACTAGGTGAAAAGGTATTCTCATATTCTCAATCACCCAAGAAAAAATCAGCTTTTGAACTAATAAAAAGTGTAATTAAATTTAATATCAAAGAATAAATTCTCAAAGAGATTGATAAAACAAAGATTCTTTGTAGCTTTCAAATTATATTAAACTATTTGACCAACAGATTTATCTCTTTTTATTATCATAAGTTCACTATCGACCTCATAATGTAAAAGGTAATTTTTGCTTACTCATCCATTTGGATAGCTTTTTAATCGAAGAATTTGGTATCATCAGGATAAATATTAACCTAAAGATGAAGGTCAAAACTATGAAAAAATCAATTATTCTTGTTTTAATAATTGTAGGGATCTTTGTTTTAAACATGTATGACATTCCCACCGAAACAAATCTAGTGGATATACCAGATACTACTAGCCTAACACTTAATAGCGTTTCTCAATCCTTTACAGGAAATTATTGGGTTCCTTTTATAAGTGGAGATCCGAAAGATAGTGTTATTCTGCCCAAATCACGTGATTCAACAGGATTCTGCATCGATACTAATTTTTTTGGCATGTACGTTATGAAACGAGAAATGGATGACGGAGACAGTTATCATCAAGTTACAATACCAAATTGTGGTAATTTAGAAACTCAAGGGAAACCAGCTGTTCCTCATTTAATTCGATTTTTTGAGGTACCAATGGGTGTTAAATTTTCATTGAAAGTCATTTATGAACAATCAAAGACTTTAAAAGGCTATAATGTCATTCCTTCCCAAGAATTGCACGAAGACCTTGTAAACGACTCACACAAATATAAATTTACAAAGGATACAATGTTATATACCACAAATGCTTTGTTCCCCTCAGAATGTGCACGATTAGAATCCGATCCAATTATCATTCGAGGACATCGATTACTCCCTATAACATTTTATCCAATTCAATTTAATCCCGTTACAAAGGAAGTGAGAACTTATTCAAAAATAGAAGTGAGAGTAAATTATAATTCTCCAGCTCAAATTAAAGAAATTCCAGATAGGTTATTATCTCCTGCATTTGAAGAAATGTTAGACATGATGATCCCAAACTATCAATATAGGTTTGACTTACCATTAGAATATCCCATTGAATATCCAGGACAAGAGCGAACTGGTTGTGACTATCTAATCATAGCATATGATACTTTTACTGAAGAAATTCAATTATTAGCAAATTGGAAACAGGAAAAAGGATACTTAACACGAATCGTGAAAACATCAGAAATCAAACCTCCCTCAGTGAATCCAACAGTTACAGATATAGCAAATTATATCAAGAACGCTTACGAAACTTGGACTCCTGCCCCTTCATTTGTATTATTGGTGGGTGATTCAGACTTTATTCCCACACATTATAAGACTCCCCATTTATCACTTGGACATGGGGGCTATAAGACTCCTACCGATTTATATTATTTCACAGTAGATGGGGAGGATTATTTTCCTGATATCTATTATGGAAGATTAGCTGTAAATTCAGAAGATGAATTAAAAACAGTAGCAAGTAAGATCGTCCGTTATGAAACAGATCCTCCTACGGATCCTAATTTTTATCGAAATGTTTTAGCAACTGCTCAATTTCAAGATGATGATCTTGATGATTATGAAGACCGACGATTCACATTGACAAGTGAAGAAGTCAGAGATTATCTTCAAAATGATTATACAGTGACTAGAGTCTATACTGCCGCTGCTGCTGCTGATCCTCGTAACTATAGTGTGGATTATGATGCAGGGTTGCCCATTCCAGCCGATTTACTTAGAACAAATGGATTTGCTTGGAACGGGGATGATAACGATATTACTAATGCCCTTCAAAATGGATGCTTCTTTGTTTATCATCGAGATCACGCTGGGAGTAGAAATTTCTGGAACCATGAATTTAGTTCTTGGTGGTGCAATACTGATCATTGGGGTGATCCGTTCTTTGGTAATGCTCAAATTACTGCTTTAACTAATGGAGAGTTATTACCTGTAGTATTGAGTATTGAATGTCAAAGTTGTTGGTTTGATTCGGAAGTAGATCAATTTCATGATGGCAATCTTACACGAAATTTCGAATCTATTTGTGAGTTATTTGTTAATCAACCAAATGGTGGTGCCGTAGCTGCTATTGGTGCAACAAGAAACTCCAATTCTGGATATAATGATCAATTGGTACGTGGAATGGTTGATGCTATTTGGCCTGATTTTGATCCCGCATTTAATGTTGGGGAAATTTATCATTTAGGTCACATGTTAAATTATGGGAAATTCTATATGACAAATGTTTACGGGTATGATAAGCCTAAAACGAAACAAACTTTTGAAATGTTTCATTTAATTGGAGATCCAGAAATGGAGATGTGGACAGATGTCCCAGCTGAATTGATGGTTGAATTTCCAGAGGCTATTGGTTCAGGAAGTTACCAAGAATTCATTATTAAAGTCTCTGACTTGATTGGTGGAAATCCTATTGACCATGCTCGTGTTTGCTTAGATGGAGGATCCCTCCATCAAGTGAAATATACCAATCCTGCTGGTGAAGTCATATTTAATGTTTTACCATCAACCACTCCAGTTAAATTAACTGTAACTAAGCATAATTTCATTCCTTTTCAGGATGACATTACTGTAACAAGCCTCGGTGCGTCTCTTGATATTACTCCTTCTGATGGACCAGCAGGTATTACTGCTACTCTTTCTGGAACCAGTTTTGGAAGCTCTGAGACAGTTAGTATCTATTTCGGAGACAATGTTGTCTCTACTACCACAACCACTGATGCCGCTGGAGTGTTCACCATTTCCCCTTATACTGTTCCTAGTGGGTCTATAGGGTTTTTAAATGTAGTAGCCAAAGGTAGTACATCTGGAAGGACTGCTGTAACCTTATATAGAAGACTTCCTAATCAACCTTTACCTGATCCTCATCTCTATTGCCAGTGGGCAGATGATACATGGTATCTAAATCCTGGAAGTGAGAATCCTCGTTGGAATAATCCAGTAATTCAGCTGATAGATACAGCAACTAGTGATCTTGTTGCATCTAGTGACCTCATTGTTGGTCATACTTATACTGTAAAAGCAACAATTTTCAATGATGAGCCTGCCATAGCGACTGACACTGAGGTGACCTTTGAGTGGGCATTCTGGGGTGCAGGTCAAAAAACATGGTATAAATTCGGTGATGATAAAGTAACTGTACCAGCACGAGTAGGATCTATCAATGGGGAGGTAACTGCTGAAGCATTGTGGACTCCTGCGATTACAGGTCATATCTGTCTAATGATTTCTGTTTATCATCCGTGGGATCTTGACTTTGATAATAATAATGGTCAAGAGAATACTCATGTCCACCCAGTTTCTTCTCCTGCAACAGCCACTTTTACACTTTCTAATCCAAGTGACCAAGCTGCATTAATCTATCTCGAAGCACGACAAATAGGATCAGCTAACCTTTGGCCAGTCGAAATTCAACGTGATTACCCTCAAGTCCAGACTCCTGGGGAGAATAAAACCATTAAAATTACAGTTAATACCCCTGAGGATGTCCAAGAAGGGGAGAAACGCATTTATGTGATCGACGCTTACATAGATGGGATTTTAATTGGTGGGGTTGAAATAGAATTTGTGAAAAGTCGATTTATACCCACTAGTTCCTCAAATCCAACTTCCACAAAACCTTCTACCTCAAATCTTACTTCCTCAGAGTCCTCAGAAACTTCTACAACCACCACAATAACTCCTTTCTCAATTCCCCTGGCCTTACTTCCAACTGTTTTACTTTACTACTGGAAAAAGAGGAAATAATCCTCTTTTTCTCTCTTTTCCTTGGCATATAAACTCAAGAAATCCAGCAAGTAAAGAATAAGATGAGATGGTCCTCCCTTCACAAAAATGGAATAAGTTTCGCGAAGATAAGGTATACACAGAAAGTGTAAAGATGTTTATCAAGAAAAAAAAACCTCGTTTCATTAATTATCATCATGAATTCTGTATTTTGGAGAAACTAACCAATATTTAATTAAAACTGGTATTAAAGAATGATTCTTCTCTCAAATATCTTCGTCCTTGTAGTTTAGTTTTCTTCAGTCTGAGACTGAATTATATTGCTAATCTTTTTAGCTTCAACTAAATTAAAACCGTAATCTGCCATTCGGCATATGTGATCTGAAAGGTTACTTATATAATAACGAAGTGAGTCCGTTTTTCTGTCAAATATGGCCCATTGAAAAGTAATAGTATCACGTAACTTCCCTTGCAAAAGGTCTTCATATTCTTCTTTCCCGATCGTCACGATATCCCGATATTTCGTCCCATCCTCGTCTCTCGTGAAATCAGTGAGTAAGATGACTACTTGGGGAAGAATGTGATTAACAAACACGTCTGTACTAACCTTCTTTTGCTCACCAGACAATGATTGGAAATTCAGTTTACCCTCAAACTGACGGAGGTACTCTGTCGGGTCGGGCCGATCACTATCATCAAACACGAGGGTAATGAGTAGGGGCTCTGCTTGGAGGTACCCCCGTGTTAGAAACTCGGGGCAAAGAGCATGTCCTCCAAAAGCCCTTTTTATTGTCATAATGTCACGAATTAATGACTTGAGATAATCCACCATTAAAACCTCTCTATCTAAGGCTACTCGTTTATAATTTTGTCTCTGGCGCCTGAGAGCAGTTACCCATCCATTCTTAAAATCAGAACTTGCATCCCAATCGAGAAAGGATAGATAATAGTACTCGAATTCATCCATAGTGGGCCCCCAATACAATTCCTCATTTTCAGGGGCAAGAAGATAACTCAACTCTTTATTAGGACTAAATTTTTGAGCTTCCCTTGCCCCTGTTTCTACTATTTGGGCCATCAACGTCTCAAGAATGTCTAACCAACCATCACAGAAACCCCGACTCATAGATGTCACGATCTCCTCTACTGACATATCATGACACTTAAGCCTCTGACGTAATCCCCTTTGAGATTCCCGAATGGCCCGAAAGACCTCATCTTTAGGTATTGTCGGATACTCATCCTCTCGAGAGCTCAACCACATGCTTTGGTAGTACAAATCAGCTATCTGATCCTCATCAGGAGAACTGTCATAACGATCTGAGGGGAAACCAATGCCATAAAAAACAACAGCACATGGGACTTGAGGAGTTACATTCCTACCTCCCACGAACCAAGTCTCATCAAAAGTTTTTGGAATAGTTAAAATTCTTAAAGGCCCACCAAGCTCCCCCTTACGAGATGGCACAAAGGGACTATGAACAGTAATAACTTGAACCTGGGGTAAGATATGTGTAAGAAAGAAATCCACACTCACCATCCTGGAGTCTGTAGACTGAGATCGAAAGTTTAGCTTCTCCTCAAAAATCTCTAAAAATTCTCTACTCAATATATATCACCAAATGTCTATTCTCTTGATGGATCCTTTCCGATAATTTGATTTCATTTTATTCTGCTAGAACGTTTAATTGAAAATTATTACTTTCTTAAAAATATATTATATCTATTCTTGATGGATTCTTTACGATTTACTGAACAAAATTCCAATCAAAAAAGCTAGGACAGAGATTATTTCAAGTATTTCATTTTTTGCTTGTATTTTAATGTTCACGTTTTGGATTTTTTTGTTAGGTAAACTACTTCCCTTCAATTTATAAGTCTTTTATAGAGAGATAATAAAAAGAGTAGAAAATGAAAAGGATTTTTGAAAGAAATCAGTCAGAGTTTTTCTGTATCAGAAAAGATCAAGCGAAGAATATACCAAATAAAATACCCGAATGAAATTATTAAGCCTATTGAAAGAAGAATTTCACCAAAATCCATTATCCATTCTCCTTATAATCAGAAAAATATTGCCATCCTCATTAGGTACCATTTTATTCAGCATCAACATCTGAGTTCTGCCAAGTCAGAAAAGGACTTTCTTGGTTGACACAACCCCAAGGCATACGATGAGACGATCATATAGGTGTTATCCAGCACCCTTTATAAATCCTAAATTTCCAGACTAATAAGCCTTTCTGGTACGACAACCTCTACAGTCAAAGATAGATATATTATGCCGTTTCATGAGGCTGAACAAATTAAATTTGTGAGAAAATGGAATGGACGATATCTACTATATCCGTAGGGTGAGTAGTAGAATAATTGTTTGAAAGTTGGTTGCTATTAAGATGAATGCAAAAAAAAAAGAATCAACATATTGGAATAAATAAGGACGATTTTCTAAGAAATGAGCTGAAGCAAGTATCTGATTATTATAACCGATATGGAATAGTCGTTGATCTCTATAATAGGTATCTAGATTATAGCGAGAGTGAGTTACCTAATATCAGAATTTTACGGACTGAAGCGGAAAGAGCTTATTATTATGGATTATATTCAGCTACAATCCTTGCAATTAGTGCAGCTATAGAAACATCCTTGAAAACATATATTGATGAAAGGAATTTTCAAAAATTATTAGAGAAAATGCATACACAGGGATATATATCTGGTGAATTGAAGAAACGAATTGATTATCTTCGGAAAAATACCTATAATGTTCTAAAGCATACACAAAGTATGGGATCAGTATTTAATCTGGGGTGGAAAAAAGAAAAAGAGGAGGAATTCTCCTCTACTTATTTCTTCTTTTTAGAAGCAGCTCTCATGGCGCGTGCTTTGAAGTCCTGCTGTTTCCCTGAACGATCAGCAGCACTTTGAATCCGTCGAGCAGCTTCTTTTGTCATGGGGGTCTTTTTCTTTGTCATTTTCTATCTCCTATTTTTTGCTTAATTACACTGGTTCTTTCCTTGTTTGATACAAGGGTTCCAGATGTAGCTAAGAAACTCTCCCAAACGCACATTACTCACTAAAATACCTCAGAATGATTCACGTCAGGAACATGCGTATATTACTCTAACTTGTTTTAAACAATCACTTATTCAGTCAATTCTAACCAATCACAAACAATTTCTCCAACAGGACGGCTATCTAATTGCTCTAAACATATCAGATTTAATTACAGCAGTTTGCTGTATGATTTCATGTCTAGTATATTTTCAGTGCTATTGGTTGGTTAGTTCTTAGCGGGTAAAATTCCTTAATGCCTGTTTAAAAAGGTATCTTGCACGTTCAAAGATATCTTTCCTCCTCGAAATAAGGAGATGATTATCATACCCCTTGATTTACACACTTTTCATCAGAAAATACAGGATTACCCAGCAACTTATCTTCTTCGAGAAGAAGAGCAGGCTCTTAAGATCATTTTAGAGACCTTGGAGGGATTGTTCGGAGAAAGTATCTCCCTACTTCCTCACGCGACCCGATTACAACTCGTCCGTGACGTGATTCAGGCGTGTGTTCGTGTAATTCACCCTAAATGAAAAATAGCGCATTTTTTATGAGGAGGCTTTGTCGTTACAAAACGATTGTTCATTAGTTCCGACAAAGCCTCACTCTTTCTTTTTTCGCTATTTCCCTGACTTCGGCATTATCTTGAGTTTGATTTGAATTATCCAGGTTTTTAAGACTCACCGTTGAGAACAGACTAATACCATTGCCTGTTTCCCGTTTTATCTCCCGTATTTTAACAAGTTAGATTCCCTTCCACGACCACCCTAACTTTGTTTGAATATCATGGATCATTGCAGCAGGTTTGTTTTCACCTGGATCAAATTGAAGTTTTCGATCAAAAAATAGAAAGTGGGCAATATCCACGAATGCTAGTCCAACCGCAATTGGGACAAATGCTGCAGCTGCTGCACTAATCCCGCTTTTTATCAGAGTAAAGGCTAATTTGTATTTTCGTACCTTTTTTGCATTTTTAATTATGTCATTATACTGTTGTACAAGCTCATTCATCTCGATAACAGCACTTTCTACAGGTATATCTTTTGAAATCATTTTTTCCTGCCATTCATATAATTCTCGTCTTTTTCTTCTGAAGTCATCTTTTCTTACCAAGGATAAGACTTCATCGATTGCTTTTCTTGGTGATGAGAATTCGGGAATAGCAATTTTTTGCCCAATCAAAAATGAAAGTCTTGGTTTTTTTGTAATCTCATTTTCCTTATTTTGAAAATCCAGAATACATTTCCTTCTCGAACGATACGCAGCCACAACATTTACGTAAGAAACATTTTTAGGCAAGATTGGCTGTTCGAGTGCTAAGATTTGACGCGTAATATCGTAGTATTCTTCTTCTGCTAAATTAGATCTTTTGGATTCATCCACAATCTCTTTTGCATCCAGATTTATACCCTTGAGTACCTGTAATCTTTTCTTATATCTCTCTCTCCTCTCTTTATCCCATGGCCTTAATATTGCTAGAGTTCCTAACTCTGTACAGATTTCCTTTAGTTTGATTGGGTGCCATCGTCTAGCTTCCCATTCTTCAAAAGCGGTCTGATCATGATACATCGGTTCCCCTGGGTATGGAAAAACCAATCTATCATAGAGCAAGAGATCGATAGCTAATTGTTCAGGGTTGAGATGATCTCTAACAGACAAAGTTCCCCATCGTTCACTTACCATTCTAATTCCACTCAAATAGAAGTGTTGTAGAAATATTTATCCCATCCAGAAATTTTATGGCTACAAATGGATTCCGTTTCGTAGATCTAATTGTCATTTCTAGTATTTATGTTGTTCTATCAATCCAATTATAGAGTGGGTTTGTCCGATATCCTTGAACTCCCCCTCGTCCGAGGTGTTTTTGCGCTTGGTTGTGGATTAGGTTTTGCCTATGGTGCCGGATGAGCGCGTTAAACGCTATATGTCCTTGTTGACCTCTGTTAATGGCACGATGTGGCTCAGCATTACATTTAAACTCTGGAATGAACCCTGTTCTCACTCTTGTAGTCATTTCATTCCGGAAATCCCAAGGAGTTTGGATCAAGCGAAGGCCAAATTGTATACTATCTCATAATTCTTAGGACTTGGAGTCTTCAACTATTTTTTAACATAGATTTCAAACAGTTTGGTTTTTCCTCGCTTTATAAATGGATGGCTGGTTTTAGTCCTGAATTAATTATTCAAGGATAGAATATTATAAAATGATCAAAAAAGGAATAGAAATTATTATTAACATAATAAGCAAAAAACCATACATGAATGACGTCGTTAACAGCGGCCCTTTTACAGGTACAGGTGAAAAATTGGGAGAATTCTTCCTCCTATTCTTTTTTATATGGTTCCTCATTACATCACTTGGTAGAATTATAAACTACCATATACAAGCGAAAATGAATAAATAATGAAGCTAGGAACCTATCATCTCAAGCTTGAACAACGTCAGCGGAGACACTAGCTCCTCCTACTTCCTTAAGTAGGAGTTATTTTGTCGTCTTCCCTGAGCCCCTCATAATCTATTTATGGTACACGGTGGTGTCTATGTTTACGGAGCGGGTTTGGCTCGTGGTGCCGTCTGCTATCTTTCGCGAGTGTCTTTTCATGGTTACTTCCCGTGATGGCGCCGTGGGTTTTTGTCTTCAATTTAAACTCTGGAATGAGCCCTGTCCTGCCCGCTGTGACCAGTTTGTGGCCGCTCCTACGGGGAGTCTTGAAGTTGCCCGGGATAAAAAATTCGATATTGATTGTGTCTACTTCACTCGGATTACGTCTCCATCCCCTGTCTTTTATTGCACCCTCTATAGGCAGTCTGATCCTTTCTGTGATGCCTGTCTTTTCCCTAAGTATATGACCGATCCATCTCAACCTGGCTAGACTATTCTCTACCTTTTTCATCCCTAACGTATGTCTCAATACGAAATAAAAAAAGGGGGGAATGAAGATCATGAGACTACGAAAAAAGCCTTTTTTCTGTGGGTTCCCATGATCCATTTGCACTATCCCTGTTCTTTATTAACATTCAAGTCTGTTAATATCCACCCAGCTTTTCAATAAGAGCAGACTCGGAGAAACAAGGGGGGGATTTTTGTTTGTTGTAACGGTGTGTCATTTGATTATGGCAGGCGGCCTCCTCCACCACCAGTGGTTTTATGGTTGATTCGGAGATACACTGGCGGTGTATCATAATAATCCTCAAAATCATCAGATCCTTCCTCATGTAGGAAGATTCGAGCCCACACTTTGATGGCCATCCCACCAGCTCCTGGGTTGATCCGTTTTTGGTACCAATCAATCGTGTTGAAACACGTTTGGACAATGTTCTCCTGCATACCAAAGTCGTAAGGGGCAGCAGTCCAATAACATCGGGCTTGAGTGTCCCCACTCGAAAAAAGCGCGTTGTCATAATCCTCTGGGTCGGGATCGTGAGTCAGCATTTCTTCAAAATAACCCCCTAAATAAGGGATGTGACCACATATTTGTTTGACAGCAAATTCGACAGTTTTTCTGGCATAATCTTCCCGTTCACTTTCCTCATCATCAAAGACAACGAAAGATGGGGTGCTGATATCTTTTCCTTGACTATAAGGATTGTCATCATCCCCACTGAAATCTCGAACGATCATTGACTGTTCTGAATAATACCCCTCTTTATCAATGAATATAATGATATCATCTGCATGGAATGCTGGATAGCTTTGCTGAGGAGTTATAATCCCACAGGAGTTAAAATGCACCGCCACTCGGAAATGCACGAGATTGTAGATGTCATAAGGAACGTATTGATAGACTGATACCGCAAGTCCCGCTTGGAACCAGTTCCCCCACCCATACACAGTGATTGATGACCCTATTCGTTCTGGGTTATTGCTGTAGTCATGATATGGACTACTGGAATAAGTTTCCGACCATTCAGTGGCCGTGACATCAGCACTGACAAGCCTGAATCCAAGGGTCAGGTTCATGATGAGAACCAATAAAGCAAATGTGATTACTCTTTTTCTTTTCCGCATATTTTTCCTTACCTCCTACTAGATAGATGTTGTTGATGAAATATTACTTGAGTCAAGTCGTAATTACAAACCAATTAATGAGCGTAACCTCAAGTAAATTTCCATTGAGAGGGGCTTAAACGATCTTATAAGCTTTTTCAGTGTTGGCAATCAAAATATTAAGCTTCCCACATCTTTTGCTGGATACTACCCCAATTTTGTTTATATACACCCCGTTTTTCCCCTCGGAAAATCGTTCTTCCTGAAGCGTTGGATCCCTCTCATTCCCTCTCTTCTTTCTCTTTATCAAGTTTAACTGGTCATTGACCTCCTTTTAGCCAAGGCTGGATATTATTCTTTCAACCATAATATCATGCCTAAGAATATGATAATTATCCTTAACTTTGGTTTTCTTTATAAGGAATTTATAAGGATTGAAACTTTTATTTAACCCTTGTCTCCACAATTATGTGTTTCTTATCAATTCGACTACTTGGTATAGTTAGAGAGTTTGAGTTATGGGTTCTCACTTACAGGATGACACCAATCAACCGCGGTTTGGAGACACCCTCAATGTGGACGATTGGGGAATTAATTGTGAACAGTATCAAATGTGGTTTCTTGGATCACTCATGCGTGCGAAAGATCCACACAATGATTTTACTCGCTTGGCTACCCTCCACAATCAGATCACCTACGACGCGACCCGTTTTACCGAGCACTTTCAAAAAAATATCCGCATTTCCTCCCTCCTCAGTGAGTTCTTTCATACAAAGTGGTTGCTCGAGATCGTCGCTATATTACGGACTATCGACCCCAACCATCTCGGTATTCGTACCCATGCCCACCGTGTCTGATCCTTTCTAGGCTTTATTGAGCTCTATCTCTCTTTTCGCGGGCTTACTCTCCTCGACTCCACGCTCGCTGAGATTAATGCCTCCCTCAATGTTTCCCTCACCAAGAACGATGTCCGTACCTGGAAGCTCAAGCTCTTACGCATTATTCCTGTCTTGCGTAACCAGTGGATTAAGACTCGTGCTCAAACCCACCAATCTGCCCTTTTCTCTACGGTTGTGCAGGTCAGGAATCGGGAGTTGGTGCTTACGGCCTGTTCGAAAGAGCAAATCTTCTTAGTGAAGCAAGCCTGCCTTCGTCTTGCTAAAACCTTTATCCCTACCGAGAAAGCACAGCATGTCAAGAAACCTGGGGTCTGGGTGCGCACCATCTGTCTTAAAGCTGTGCGCGATACCTTACATGAGTACTCTTCCTACCCTTTGCCACGTCTCCCTCGTAAGATCCGCAAAGTGCTTACTAACAAACTATGGCAACTCAACCAAGCCCTTCGACCACTTCTCCATTAGCTATTCATTTTTTTCCTTTGAAAATTATTTCTTTCAGCGGTTCATGTGTATTTAGTGACCTTGAATTAATACACAAAGTATTAGTCCATTCATCAAATTAGGAATAATTCTTAATGTTCTTTATAAGTAATCTAAGTTAATGAATATTCAAATGAGAAGAAATTCTAAAAGAATTACTATTTCCGTAATAAGAACCCTTTTTAAGATAAACGAGAATAACACCTCCTGCGAGGAAACAGTTAATGGGTTCCTTTATGTGATTATGTCAGGGTAAATTGACTTTCACAAACGGGAAGGAAAAAAGTACGATAGCCAATATAGTAACCTATATATTGACTTATATATTTGGCTATAGATAGAGATGATCACTTGTGTCTGACGAGCTTCACCTTGCAAAATGGCAAACAGAATACAAGAAAGGATTTTCCAAACCTCTAATCTTATTCACACTTGCTGAAATAGGAAGAAGTTATGCCTTTCTTCTTACAAAGAAGATTTTGGAATTAACTAATGGAGAAATCTCTATTGCAGGTTCCAATATCTATCCTATGCTTTCAGATCTTGAAAAGGAGAAATTAATCGTCAGTCAAACCGATAAGAGTAAAAGAAAATTCTACAAGCTGACTCAAAATGGGAAGAATTTTCTCAAACAATTGGAAATATCGCTTAAAGAATTCAATGAGATAATGCTTGACATAATTAATAGAAATAAAGGAGATGACAGATAACATGCCTTATCAACATGCATTAGATCCTATTGATGGTTATGTAACAGAGATCAGTACATTACTTCCGTACCCTGAGAAGGAAAAAGTTCCCGTACTGGAGGAATTAAAAAAAGATGTACAAGACGCCATGGGATCGGAAAAGAGACCACCATCTGTTGTCTTCGGATCTCCAACTGAAGTGGCAAAGAATCTAAGTATTGCGCATGATTGGGGGACTAAACCTGCAGGATGGGGAATCCGTGTACTTGCTTCTTTGATTGATTCTGCAGCTTTAATGGTTGTATTTGCAACTTACTTTATCATACAGCTAATTTTAGTAGATTTTCAGATCGATGAAATAAGGTGGCATACTTTAGCAATCCCCTTTAGTTTTCTCTTTGTTGGCTTTCCAATAGCTGGGTTTATATTATGCTACTTCATTATTGTGGAGAAAACATATTCTTCTACCCTTGGAAAACGACTTTTAGGGCTTATAGTTGTTGATGAGTCCGGAATAAAGATCACTTGGACTCAATCACTTATTAGAAATGTCACTAAAGTTCCCTTTCTTACCTCATTTCTCCCCTTTGATATTCTATTTGGGATATTATCAGAAAAGACCCGAGGTAGGAAACAAAGGGTATTAGATTTCGTCGCTGGCACAAAAGTAATGCAACAGAAATGATTATACAGTAATAGGTGTTTTTATGGGATTAATAGCTAGTCTAAAAATCGCTAAGAGAGCATTGGTTCGTAGAAAAACGAAAAATTTGAGTGCAATTCTTGCAATCACATTAGGAGTCACCTTGATGGTGGGTATCCAAATCACAACGGACACCCTAGAGAATGCTTTTCTCACCAGTCTCCTTGTGAGGGAAGGGGAAGTAGATATCCGTGTTACAAATAGTACAGGGAATTATTTGTCTACAGCAGACGAGGAGAATATTACTTCTCTTGTTGAAAATGAATTAGCAGTTATGCCAGAACTAAAATCTTATGGACCAGCTATGGTGGGTTCTCAGTTTGAACCTATGGCTGAAATGGCTGGTATCCCTCTTGATTATCCCTCTGAGTTTGGAGTTTTTTATAATTGGCGATCTGAAGATAAGAAACTAGATATTCCCGAACTATTAAAGGATAATACTAGCATCTTAATATCGAGCTCTCTTGCCGAGGATTTAGGCCTCAATAAGAGCACCAAGCTCCCTGTTAATTTAACAACGGAATTTACTAACCTTACACTCACCATGATGATAGATCCAACCACTGGATTTCCCATTATTAACACAACCACTGGTATGCCTATTTTCATTCCCCTTTTTTCTAGTGTAAGGATAGACCTCTCAATTACAGGAATTTTTGATTCTAGACGGCCTGGAATTGGCGCTTCATATCGGGGTATGCTTTTTTCACTAGAAGGCTTACAAGATTGGGTATGTTTGAATGATATATTCCGTAATAAGGATATCATTAGTTCTTACCTTATAACTTTCCAAACCGATCATTTTGAAACTCCAATCAAGGAAGATTTTCTTCAAAAACAGTTTGACGATTTAGAAGCCGTAATACCACAAAGAACAGTTGAAGGACAAAATACATCTATCTATGCTATCGATTCCGCGCGTTTGCAATATATTGCGATCATTGATTTGATTTTTAATATGATGTCGGCTTTTCTAAATGTATTGGGCCTTCTGATCATTATCACAGGTGTTCTTCTTATAACAAATGTACAATTAATGTCTGTAGAGGATCGAGAGTTCCAAACAGGAGTAATGAGAGCTGTTGGTGAGAAACGAAGGGGAATATTTTACTCTATGCTAATAGAAACGCTTTTTCAGGGGATTATTGGAGGAATTCTTGGCCTTGTCGGAGGATTACTCTTTGGCCAAATAGTTGCGCTCTATCTCGTGAGCCTCTTTGGTTCGGGTAGTGCTAGTGTCCAACCTATAATTAAACAGAATGTTATTATCTTCTCTGTATTAGTAGGTGTAGTTCTGGGAATTATTACAGGTTTACTTCCCGCCTTACGAGCTTCCCGAGTAAATATTGTGGAAGCTCTGAGAGGGATCAAGATAATGTTTCAAAAGAAATCTAGTCGTAACTTGGTTTTAGTAGGGTTACTTCTAACCTTTGTAGGATCTATAATACTCTTAAATAATGGTTTCTTCAATAAAGAGCTACAGTATATTTGGGAAACAGCTGGTTGGGATAGCATTAAAGAATGGGAAAATATTCTCCTAGGAGCTGGACTTTTCTTTTCAGGTATTGGAATTATTTTATCTCGATATATTAGTCGCACTAAAGCCTTCAACCTTAGTGCTATTGTCCTCTGGTTGATCCCAGTATTTATGTTCGTTGTTGCAATGGGTGAAGGATGGATATCTGACTTATCTGGAGAAGCATTGGATATTTTAATCATTAGTATTATTGAAATAGTTGTAGGATCTGTATTGATTGTAGGAATGAACCTTTCTCCATTGATGCGGTTTCTCAGGGGAAGTTTGATTAAGATTAGTGGTCTTAAAGGTGTAGCGCAAGTTGCTCCAGCACTCATTTCGTCTCATAAGACACGTTCAACACTTACTTTTGCAATTTTTGCAGTTGTCCTAACATTGAATGTTACTGTAGCTTCGTTGGTGGCAACTAACGTTGGGAGTACCGTAGGACAATCTGAAGAGGATTCACGTGGTATTGATTTAATTGCTACTTTGAGTAAACCCGAAGCAGTTCTTGATAATACATCATATACAGAGGAATTATATAAGCTCGATACCAGTATAACGGACATAATTGGAATGAAAACTTTTACTACAACAACTGATTATACCAAGTTCGTTGCAACAAAAGATCCTTATTCACCAGGATTTAATAAACAATCTCATCTCCTACCAATTGGTTTTGGGGAATTACGACCTGAACAAATCCGTGGAGAAGCAACAAATGCTTCAGAAGACAATTGGAGATATGATTTTTATCTAACAGGATATCCGGATGGTGTTCGACCTCCAGATATGGTATCATCTGGAATGGGATTTACTGGAGGAGCAGAGTATTCTGATGAAGAACTGCTAGATCTATCTAAGGAAGCTTGGGATGCCTTTTTTGATCCATCGTACAAGATGACAGCTTATAATATATCCTTTGATTTGGAAACTTTATCTGATTTTGATTTCTCTCAAATGAGTGAACTTTTCTCGCAAAAATTGGATGAAATAGAGAAACTAAATACTACAAATCCTATAGTTTTCACAGATTCATTTATTCTACCTATCGGGATGCAGATCTGGATTCCTATGAACACTTCAATTTATGGATTCCCAGTTTATCAACCGTTTACCATTGGTGGGAAACTCGATAGCAGCCGCGCAGGTGGATTTCCTCTCTCTTCTTCTGGTTTTGCAGAAGGCTTCTCAAGTGATGGTTTTGGAAGCCAATTGGGGAATATTTATATTCCTGGGCGATTTTCAAAATATACGAATTTTTTTGGGGAAGCAGATGGTAAAACACCAACATCAAGAGCCCCAAATCAATTTGACACTTTCCTACTTAAGACAAGTCATGCGATTGATGACCCAGCAATAGAGGACATCGCGAGGAAGATTGAAGAGTTCACAAATACTGAGAAGTCGGGATATCGGAAACTAATCAATGATGAATTCATTGTAGTAACCGCCACATCGCTTTATTCCAAGTTGGAAGCAGAGCTTGAAATGATGGAACAAATGACTAACTTTCTTCAAATTTATGTGAATTTTGGTCTTATTATTGGGGCTGTTGGGATGGCCGTGATCTCTGTACGGAATGTAGCGGAAAGGAAACGTGAAATCGGAATGATGCGGGCAATAGGTTTTCCACGACTCCAAGTGATGTTAGCAGCCTTATTAGAATTATTAGTCCTTGGAATTATAGGCCTCATCATTGGTGTTGTGAATGGCTTGTTTATCAATGTCGGTTTTGCAAATATGATGGATGTCCCTGTAGTTATTCCCTGGGGTACAATTGGTGCCTATTTGTCCCTTATTACCTTTATTGGCTTACTTGCGGGAGCGATCCCAGGATGGGTCGCTTCTAGGATACCTGCAGCGGAAGCTTTAAGATATGTAGGTTGATTTGGAGGTAAAGAAATGTCTCGTGTTGAAGATATGATTATTGATGGTATTAAGTTCCATATTTATGACGAATCACAACCCATCTTACAAATAAGAGGATTACATAAGAAATACAATGAAAGCAAATCGAATGAAGTCCATGCTCTCAGAGGTATCGACCTTGACGTTAAAAGGGGAGACATGATGGCTATTATGGGACCCTCAGGATGTGGTAAGACCACACTGTTGAATATGATTGGACATTTGGACAAAAATTCTGGTGGAGAAATTATTATAGATAATATAGACACGAATAAGCTATCAGATGGTGAAATGACGGCTTTTCGAAGAGATAATATTGGTTTCATTTTTCAATTGTTTAATTTATTCCCATTTCTTACCGCTGTGGAAAACGTTGAGACCCCATTACTTCTAAAAGGATTAAATTCAGCTGTTGCAAGAGAACAAGCCAAGATGCTTTTACGAGACCTTGGAATGGGCGATAGATTGTACCATGATCCTTTAGAACTCTCAGGAGGACAACAACAGCGAGTAGCTGTCGCTAGAGCATTAATCAACGAGCCAGCTATAATACTCGGGGATGAACCCACTGGTGACCTTGATTCTACAACCAGTGCAGAAGTGATGACTCTCTTCCGACGAATCAATAAAATTAACCGCCAAACATTCGTTCTTGTTACTCATAATCGTTGGATCGCAGAGAAATGTGATTATATTGTTCATATGCTTGATGGTAAGATATCACATGTTGAATATGGCCCTTTTTCGGAGGATTAATCATGAAAGTCTATACAGCTGCTTTAATTGATAAACCCCTAAGATCCATTAACAATGAATTACGTATGAAGGTCGCATCAGATCTTAGAAAAATCCTACATACTCGTAGGGAGACTATAAGAAGCCAAGAATTGAATACATTTATTTTTGTATCTGCTGAAAAGAAGAATGGGACTTATAATCCAAAATTAATCGAAAAAATTGAAAAAGGAAGCATTTACAAGCGATTTGCTAAATACAACAAGAATATTGAAGCACGATATCGAGAGTATTTAACAGATAATCAGGAATTACGTGAAACATCTCAAATCGTTAAGAATTTCATTAAAGAAATCGATTCGAGTCTCCCTAAAAAGTTTGACTCCCAATTAAAGAAAATCAATACAGATTTACCAAAAATTTTTTGTGAACTTAGCACAAAGAGCTTTATTATCCTTTGGGATATTAATGAGACTCAAGATTATCGGTTTTATTTACCTGGTTTCGATTTTCCTGTGTTTACTGGTAAGACAATAGAAGTTCCAATGAATATTGGTAATATAGTTGATCAAATGCTTATAGCTAATTTCTTTGTAACTTTCTTAAAACCAACGATTCAGCGGCTAGACGAAATGAATGCTATTCTTAAGCAATTGGAACAAGAAATCCTAAAACAACATTATAAAACTAATGATCAGAAATTACAATCAAAATTCGAGCTTTTTTTACGTATTCTAGTAGCTAAATTAAGTGCTCTCCAAGAGTTAGAGAATTTAATTTATCGTATTTTCATTCTATTCGACATTCCGCATATGTCCTTGACTCAATACAATTTAAAAAGTGACTTTCTCGACTTTAATACAGCTCTTACTCAAATTTCGGAAGAGATTCAGACTGGGAAATCAAAACTCCAAGAGGTTGGTGAATTAATTCAACGATGTCAGTTATGTATTCGAGATTACCTTGATGAAGGAGTAAATGGAGTCAGAACTGCGGAATCTGTCAAAGATTTTAAGCAGGCATTGACCTCAATGAGCGAATTGAGCATTGATCTTTTTGTAGAAGCGGAAATGTTGAAAATTTGGTCAGACTATTTTGGTTCAGATCTCCCATTTTTTAGCTTTAATACTCAATTACTTACTAATGCAGACACAGCACAGGAGAGAATCGACGAAGATGTAATTCTTGCAGTGAGAGGACTATTTAAGAATTATAATTTGGGTCGTACCACAGTTTACGCAGTACGTGGAGTGAACCTTGATGTCAAGGAAGGAGAATTTGTTGCGATCGTTGGTAGTTCAGGTGCGGGGAAAACGACATTACTAAATTGTATGGCGAGTCTTGATACTCCTGATCATGGTGCTGTTTATTTTAGGGGGCAAGATCTCCATCGACTCAAAGATTCTGAAAAATCTGAATTACGTTTGAGGTCGATGGGATTTATCTTTCAAAGTTATGCGTTGTTACCTCATTTCGATACACGAGAGAATGTTAGTCTGCCAGCAGATCTAGCTGGAGGATTAACTAAGGGAATTAAAAAACGTATAGAGGATTTACTAGTTGGAGTGGGTATTGACCAACAAGCAAAGCAGTTCCCTGCACAATTAAGTGGTGGCCAGATGCAACGTGTAGCAATAGCTCGTGCTCTCACCAATCGCCCTTCAATTATCTTTGCTGATGAGCCTACGGGAGATTTAGATTCAGTTACAGGGAAACAAGTTATGGATTTACTCAAAAAATTCCATGAAGAAACCAGGACCACTATTATCGTCATAACCCACGAAGAAGATATCGCTGCATATGCTCAAAGGCAGATTATTATGGAAGACGGCGTTATTGTCAAGTAATGTCAATAACTCTAATTCTATTACTCTAATTGGGATTGAAGGAGAAAATCCAGAAATCAATGTTAATGAAGTATAGAAGTTAGCACTAGAGTGCAAGATGGATTTTTATTAGCTAAAGAAGGATCAGAATCCACTAAATAAAATAACGGAAATTATCTTAAGTATTATAAATCAATTTCAAAACGCCGAATATCTTATTAGACAATATTTTTCAGTGTTTAAAACGTACTATAATATTTAGAGGCTTCATATAATCCACTGTTCTTTTCTCTAGTAAAGAAAATAAGAATAAGGGTTAAATCCAATTGAGCTGAGCTTATTCTAATAGTTAACTTTAAATAACAATTTAACTATTATTACTCACATTATTGACTATTTCAGTAGGTAAAAGAGAAGGAGAGCTAAAAAAATGTTGATTCGAAAATGGAATTATATTTCTTCTTTGATTTTAATAATTCTTTGTTTGGGTATACTTATGCCATTCAATTCTTTAGTTACTGGATCAGACAATGTAAAACCTCTAGCGGATCAATCTCAAATATCAAACGCAGAAATAGAATCTCAACAATCTTCAAACGAAGTATCTATTACTGAAACCACAACTGTCGACTTTTCTTGGTCGAGTTGGTACGATGAATACGATAATGATTCAGATGGCAAGTACGATACGATTGAAATTTTTTACGAATTCTCTGATTTCACCGTCACTGAATGGATTGAATTTAGAATCGAAATTGAGATCTACTATTGGGACCAGGGCTGGGATTATCTCGATGGCGACTATGACTGGTTTGAACCATATGTGAAACCAGGAGAAACATACATATGGTCTTACCAATGGGGAGCATGGTACGATGGTAATTATAGCTTTTCAATTACAGTTTATGATTATTCGATTGACAAAGAAGTTATAGAAGAGACAATAACCTGGAATGATGCTTCAGAGTTTATATATCTCAATGACTGGGAAAGGTGGATTGTCGAATATGATAGAAATGGGGACTATTCAAATGATACTATTTATATCTGGTACTTTTTAAATTTCACTCTTTCTGGCTGGGTGGACTTACAATTTAGGATTGAAATCTATTACTGGGACATGTATTGGGATTATATTGACACTGAATATGAATATTTTTGGGAATATGTGACCGCAGGGGAAGTGTATAACATGTCTTTCCTGTGGTCAGCCTGGTACGATGGTGATTACAACTTCTCTATCGAAATTCGTAGTTATGATACTGATAAAATGATAATTGAAGACTTTGTTGCTTGGAATGATGCATCGTCGTTTTCGTATTTTTATGATTATAACAGATGGGTTGATAAGTCTGATAAAGACGGTGATGGTTGTGAGGATACTATTTTAATAGAATATTCACTCAATTTTTCATGTTCTACCCAAGTAGAATTAGAAATGTGGATAGAAATCTATTATTGGGATGGATATTGGACACAAGTTGACTCTGAATATGAATATTTTTGGGTAGATGTGTCCGCAGGGGAAGTGTATAATGTCTCTCTCCAATGGTCAGCGTGGAATGACGGTGATTATAACTTTTCGATAATAATTCGTGATGAATATTCCGAAAGAGTTCTAATCGAGGAATGGGTCGTTTGGACTGGTGCATGCGTTTTTACTCTCTTAGATAGTTGGACCAGTTGGACTATGGAACACGATGATGACAACGATGGTTGTGATGATACCTTTGAATTGGGGTATGAATTCAAGTTCAGTTATACTGGTGAGGTGTATATACGCATTCGTGTGGAAATCGAATACTGGGAAAATGGAGACTGGGACTGGATTGATGACTATTATGATTATATCGATGAGGATGTGACTTCTGGTGATCAACATACTTGGGTTTTCCGGTGGCAAGCGTGGTATAGCGGAAAATACAAATTCAATGTTGAAGCTGAGGAGAGGAATTATGATATCCCTCTAATAGAGGAAAGCTTCGAGTGGTATGCTGACTGTGCTTATAACCCCATTAAAGATTGGGACAGGTGGTACATAGAATCCGATAAAGACACGGATGGGTACGATGACACCATTGAGATTGGTTTCGATATATTATTCAGTATTACAGGATCAATGACCTTACACCTTAGAGCAAGGATCAAATACTGGGATACGGATTATAATGAATGGAGCTATCTTGAGTCCTATTATGATGCTTTTACGGGAGAAGTAACAACGGACATTTGGTACTATATATCGTTTGAGTGGTCAGCTTGGCAAGATGGAGATTATGAGATTGAAATAGAGATATATGGTGAAAGTAGAGGAAATTTTATTGAAGACACCATTCAGTGGAATAATGCCTATACATTTGAAGCTCTTGACAGCTGGGAAAGTTGGATCAAGGAATACGATGAAGACAACGATGGTTGTAATGATACCATCGAAATCGGGTACGACATCAGGTTCACATTTAGTGGAGAGGCCCAACTGTCTCTTTTCGCAGAGATTAGACACTGGAACGAACAACAAGAATATTGGGAAGAGATTACTTATTATAGTCAACTTTTCCAAAAACATGTGACTGCTGGTGATTTGGAAACTATTTCTTTCCGCTGGCCAGCGAGTAAAGATGGAGATTTCAAGTTTGAAATAAGCATTTATGACTATACCACTTACTGGCATTTAATCGACGAAACGATTGAGTGGTATGATGCCTGTAAATATCATCTTATCAAAGATTGGGATATGTGGTACAATGAGTACGATGCAGATACTGATGGATTAACTGATACCATTGAAGTTGGTTTCGATATGACTTTCAGTAAATCTGGCCCCGTATTCCTTCTCGCTAGGCTGAAAGTCGAATATTGGGATGAGGAGGATCAGGATTGGCAAGAGATTTACACTTATTTGTACGAGTTCTTTTCTGAAGATGTACAAGAAGGCTCTTGGTATTCGATAAATATCTCATGGTCAGCAATATATACAGGAGATTACAACATCTCTGTGGCATTGGCAGATCTTAGCATTTATACTTCAAATATAGAGGTTGAGGAATGCATCGAATGGACCGGCGTCACCGCCTATCAAGGTGTAGAGTTTGAATGGGAGCCAATCCATGAGGATTATTATGAGGACCGACCAGATTCTATCGATATTGGTTATGAATTCTTATTCAGTCAGTCTGGTTCTGTGGACTTTGATATACGTGTAATCGTCCTATACTTGGATTATACCACAATGAAATTCGATGTAAAACAAATTTTCTGGGGTTCCTTCAAAACAGATGTCATTGAGGGTAAATGGTATGGATGGGTTAAAAAATGGGATTTAACTGGAACAGAGGGCTACCAAGTATACTTCTTTATTACAATATTTGATGGTCGGGCACGAATATTGGATGATATGGTTAGCTTATATGCTTATGCTTATGAAAAACCACGTCAGATCCTTCCCATTGAAACAACGAGTTCTACGACAACTACCACAACAACGGAAGAAGAGTCTTCTTCAACTGCTACATCCACACCAAATATTACACCTGGATGGACTGTTGCTGCATTATTGACAATCCTCTCATCTATCGTTACCATCAGACGACTAAAAAGAAAAAGTAGTTGAGACAACTACTCTACTTTCTTATTTTTTTTGTGAAAAGATGACCTTAGAGCGTAAGCTGCAATCTAATATCTGTGTAATTATTGATTAAGAAAAGAGATAAGAGTATATTGTCAAAATGAAAAAAAGTGTCAAATGAAAATATTTCAGTGAAAACTTGTGGAATATGTCAAATTAAGCATCTAACTTTTCGACCCATTCTCCTTAATAATAAAAATTAGAACGAGTGTGATACAATTCCTTTCGAATTTTCTACTAGTTAACTTTAAATGATGATCTTACCCTTAATACTCACTTTCATGTAAAAGAGCTTAGCTGATCATAATAACTAAGTGGTTAACAGAAGAAGAGGAGAGCTAATAATATGTTAATTCGAAAAAGAAATTACATATCTTCTTTAATTGTGATAATTCTTTGTATGGGGATACTAGTATCATTCAATTCTCTAATTACAGGAACAGACCATACAAAGCAATTAGCTGATCATTCCCAATTATCCAACACAGGAATAGAATCTCAACAACCTTCAAGCGAAGTATCCATTGCTGAAACCACAACTGTTGACTTTTCTTGGTCGAGTTGGTATGATGAATACGATAATGACTCTGACGGTAAGTATGATACAATTGAAATTTTTTATGAATTCTCTGATTTCACCGTCACTGAATGGGTTGAGTTTGAAATCGAAATTGAGATCTACTATTGGGATCAGGGCTGGGATTATCTCGATGACTACGATGACTGGTTTGAAGCATTTGTGGAACCAGGGGAAACCTACATATGGTCTTACCGATGGGGAGCATGGTACAATGGTAATTATAGCTTTGCAGTTACGGTTTACGATTATTCAACTGACAAAATCGTTATAGAAGAGACGATAACCTGGTATGATGCCTCAGAGTTTATATTTCTTAATGACTGGGAAAGGTGGATTGTTGAATATGATAGAGATGGGGATAATTCAAATGATACTATTTATATCTGGTACTTTTTCAATTTCACTTTTTCTGGCTGGGTGGACTTACAATTTAGGATGGAGATCTATTATTGGGACATGTATTGGGATTATATTGACTATCGGTATGAAAGATTTTGGGAAGATGTGACCGCAGGGGAAGTGTATAACATGTCTTTCCTGTGGTCAGCCTGGTACGATGGTGATTACAACTTTTCGATCAGAATTCGTAGTTATGAATCCGATGAAACAATAATTGAAGAATGGGTTGTGTGGAATGATGCATCATCATTTTCATATTTCTCTAATTATGATAGATGGGTCGACAAGTCCGATGAAGATGGTGACGGTTGTGAGGACACTATTTCAATAGAGTATTCTTTCAATTTTACCTTTTCTGGTGAGGTAGAGCTCGAAATATGGATAGAAATTTATCATTGGAAGGGGTATTGGGATGAAATTACAGATGAATGGGATTATTTTGAGGAAGATGTGAAGTCAGGGGAGGTGTATAACGTATCTTTCCAGTGGTCAGCGTGGTATGAAGGGGATTACAACTTTTCGATTAGAGTTCGTGATGAATACTCCGACAGAGAGCTAATCAAGGAATGGGTCGATTGGAGTGATGCGTGTGCTTTTACTCTTTTAGATAATTGGACCAGTTGGACTATAGAACACGATGAGGATAACGATGGATGTGATGATACCATTGAATTGGGGTACGACTTCAAGTTCAGTTATACAGGCCAGGTGTATATTCGTATTCGTGTAGAAATCCGATACTGGAATCCTGACCATCAAGGTTGGGACTGGATTGATGACTATTATGAATATATTGAAGAGGCTGTGACTTCTGGTGAACAACTTACTTGGTCTTTACGGTGGCAAGCCAGGGACAGTGGGAGGTACGAATTTTATGTTGATATTGAGGAGAGAAATTTTGATATACCTCTACTTGAGGAAAGTTTCGAGTGGTATGCTGACTGTGCTTATAATCCTATTAAAGAATGGGACAGGTGGTACAGGGAATACGATAAAGACACAGATGGGTGCGATGATACCATTGAGATTGGTTTCGATATGTTATTCAGTGTTACTGGTTCAATAACCTTAAACCTTAGAGCACAGATCCATGTCTGGAGTACAGAATATAATGAATGGGATTATTTTGACTACTATCATGACGAGTTTACGGGAGAAATTAAAACCAACATTTGGTACTATATTTCATTCGAGTGGTCAGCCTGGGAAGCTGGAGATTATAAGCTCGAAATTGAGATCTTTGGAGAAAGTGGTGGAACTTTAATAGAAGACACCATTGATTGGGAGAACGCCTGTGCCTTTGAAGCCCTTGACAGCTGGAAAAGTTGGTATGAGGAATACGATGAAGACAACGATGGCTGCAAAGATACTATCGAAATCGGGTACGACTTACAATTCACATTTAGTGGAGAGGCCCACCTATCTCTTTTCGCAGATATTAGACACTGGAACGAACAACAAGAATATTGGGAAGAGATTACTTATTATTATCAACATTTTCAAATACAAGTGACTGCTGGTGATTTGGAAACTATTTCTTTCCGCTGGCCAGCGAGTGAAGATGGAGATTTCAAGTTTGAAATACTTATTTATGACTCTACCGCTGACGGAAAATTAATCGACATTTTGATCGACGACACAATTGAATGGTTTGAAGCCTGCAAATATCATCTCATCAAAGATTGGAATATATACTACTATGAGTACGATGCAGATTCTGATGGATTAACTGATACCATTGAAGTTGGTTTCGATATGACTTTCAGTAAATCTGGCCCCGTATCTCTATACGCTATGATGAGAATCAATTATTGGAATGAGGAGAAAAAATATTGGCAGGAGATTGATGCCTATGTGTATGATTTCTTTTCCGAAGACGTAAAGGAGGGGTCTTGGTATTCAATAAATATCTCATGGTCAGCAGTGTACACAGGAGATTACAACATCTCTGTGAGATTCGTAGATTTAAGATATTTCTATTCAACTATACAAATCGAGGAATGGATCGCATGGTCCGATGTCACCGGCTATCAAGGTGTAGAGTTTGAATGGGAGCCAATCCATGAGGATTATTATGAGGACCGACCAGATTCTATCGATATTGGTTATGAATTCTTATTCAGTCAGTCTGGTTCTGTGGACTTTGATATACGTGTAATCGTCCTATACTTGGATTATACCACAATGAAATTCGATGTAAAACAAATTTTCTGGGGTTCCTTCAAAACAGATGTCATTGAGGGTAAATGGTATGGATGGGTTAAAAAATGGGATTTAACTGGAACAGAGGGCTACCAAGTATACTTCTTTATTACAATATTTGATGGTCGGGCACGAATATTGGATGATATGGTTAGCTTATATGCTTATGCTTATGAAAAACCACGTCAGATCCTTCCCATTGAAACAACGAGTTCTACGACAACTACCACAACAACAGAAGAAGAAGAGTCTTCTTCAACTGCTACATCCACACCAAACATTACACCTGGATGGACAGTTGCTGCTGCATTACTAACAATACTTTCATTAATCATATCTATCAGACGAGTAAAAAGAAAAAGTGATTAAAAGAACTACTCCTTTTACTTTCTTTTTTTATTTAGGTGAAAAGATACCTTAAGAGTAAAAGCTGCACTCTGATATTTTCACGAACGATAATAAAGAAGAGATATAATTGCATATTGTCAAAATAAAAAAAGTAAATGATGGAAAACTTTCGGTGAAAACTGGTGAAATATGTCAAATTAGGCACAACAGGATTAGATGTTTCTCGAATTTGCTTAGGGATGATGTCTTATGGTGATCCAACAATACTAAAATGGTGTCTTGACATCGATGGAGCTCGCCCTATTGTCAAAAAAGCCCTTGATCTTGGGATCAATTTTTTTGATACTGCTAATGTTTATTCCCAAGGACAATCTGAAGAAATCACTGGGGAACTACTTAAGGAATATCGTGATGATGTTGTAATAGCAACAAAGGTTTTTTTCCAGTAGAAGGTTATACCAGCACACCCAAACCCAATAAAAGTGGTCTTTCACGATATCATATCACTCATGCAATCAAGGATTCTTTGAAACGCTTAGATATGGAATATGTTGATCTTTATCAGATTCACCGTTTAGATCCATACACACCTATTGATGAAATATTGCGATCATTAAATCGACTCATAAATAATGGGACAGTTCTACACATTGGTGCTAGCTCTATGTTTGCATGGCAATTTGCGAAGAGCTTGTGGTTCGCTGAACGGAACGGATTGGAACCTTTCAGAACCATGCAAAATCACTATAATTTATGTTATCGTGAAGAAGAGAGAGAGATGTTACCTCTCTGCAAGGATCAAGGGATTGGTGTTATTCCGTGGTCACCATTAGCGCGAGGGTTTTTATCGGGAAAATATACTAGGGATAGCAATGCAGATGACCATATTAGAGCTCGTACGGACAAATACATGAAACCTCGTTTTTTTAAACCAGAAGATTTTGATGTGGTTGAGCGAGTTGTAGAAATCGCTCAAGAGAAAGAAGTCTCACCATCCCAAATTGCTCTTGCCTGGTTATTCTCAAAAGATTATGTTACCTCACCTATTATTGGTGCGACCAAAATCGAACATGTGGAACAAGCGGTCGAGGCACTGGACATTAAATTATCTAATGATGATATTAAACGGTTGGAAGAACCATATAAACCTCATCCCATTATAGGCCATTCCTAAGAGGGGAAGATTTTACTACTAAGCTCATTGTTACTTCTTCTTCAATAGTAATACCACGAATCCAACAGCCAATATTACAATTAATGGACTAGCAAAGTCAATAGAATCAGCTTCCGCTAAACCATGATAAATTTCCCATTTTTTGGTATCATATCCTTCAGTTTTCAACCATCGTAGAGCAAGCTCAATTGAGTATTCATCATAAGCAGTTGTTGCATTTTCTTCGGGTTGTGTACCATCAGCTGCTTTGACGGTTTTTTTGTAATCTAGCATTTCATCTTCTGGTATTGATGCCCAAGAAGTCCGAAGTAACGGGTTATAGGCTGGGATCCCTAAGCCATGTAGTAAATTCTCAATTATCTCAGTTCTAGGAATCATGTGTGAAATCGCATGTCGCACTCCCTTTTTATTCAAATGACGAACTCCACCTTCATTAAACTTCGGATTAAAGTACATTGCTTGCCATATAGTTCCCTCGGAGAGTATAGGCTGAATTGATGGTTCTGACTGAAGTTCTTCAAGAATCTCTGCAAGAATCTCAGTATCTGAATGAAATACATCTAGAAACCAAGGATCAAGAATATTTACCACCCCTGTCTTCATCTTCTCTATAGCTTCATCTAGATTTGTTTCTACTACAAACTTTGCATATGTTGGCATCGAAGTTAATTTTCCATTTTTTATCAAAAAATGACTATTATTAGCTGTTGATACCCAAGTTCCTGAAGCATTATCCCAGCGGATATTTTCAAACTTTTGGAAGTTGATTTCATTTGTAATCCGATTAACATTCTTGAAAACAACTGATCCGCAGCCAATAGGACCATTCAAACCTCCGGGATGAGCAGGGTTACCAGTATTAAATGAATGGGACTGCCAACTATAAGGAGGAACAATCCAAGTGTTAAAATCGAAAGTTCCATTGATATATCCATGTTCTTCTGGATCTCCTAAAATATGTTCAGGAAATAAAGGTAAGCCTAGTATATCAGTTTCAAAAGGAGCATATTTCCGATTGAATTGAAAACTAATATGTTCATAGAAACCATCCTTGTCTTTGTCTTCAATAATGAAAGGATTAACATCAATTCTAAAAATTTCCTGATCATGAGGGATATTTTCGAAGTAATAATGTGCTTGAAATGAAAAAGCAACATCCCAAGCGTCTAATTGATGGCCATCATGCCAAAAAACGTCATCTCGAACGCTGATATTATATTGTAATCCATTTTCTGAATATTTACCCATTCCTGCAGCAACTCGTGGGTAAAGTTCCAGATATTCTGTTGTATCGAAGTTTTCAACCATCCATTCTTCACGATTGGTATTCGAGGGGAGTAAAAGATCTGATGATGGAGTATTCCCAACTAAGGAGTCTAGGGGAGGAAGTGCGCAATATATATCTGTATTTTCGTAATCATTGGGGACGATCATTGCATTGAAACTATAACATGGCATATTTCCGGCAAGTACGACAGTATCATTAGACCCTTGATAAGATGAATCCATCCATTGAGTCTCTAAAGATCTTAAAGGATCTTTTAGTGGGTCATATCCATAAAGTCCTTTAGATATACCAAATACTTCATATTGATTATAAAGCATGATATTAGGTAAAACATCATACCAGAGTTTTTGCCACTCAATAAGCTCATCCTTTGTCTCTGTATAATTCACATTTGTCATGATTGATTCGATAAGACTCTCCGATTCATCCGCTCCGTAATTCATTTGATCTTCCCTGTCAGACGCCCAATGCATCACATTTACACCTTCTGGTGGGATATTCTTGTACGTGTCTTCTAAAGTTCCTCCAGGATGGCTAGTCGAAGATCCTATATCTACACCAAAAAAACAGACATCATATCCTCCTTCACTGTAAGGTGGAGCTTCTCCGTAAAAAATACGTGGAAAAATTTCAGCCCAAGTTGTCATCTCTAGATTTACTCCAATTCCTATCTTCTCTAGTTCAGACGCAATAGCCTCCGAATATTGCAGTCTTTCTAGATTATTTGTAGGTAGCATAATGTTAACAGTGAAGAAAGGGTCAGGCTCTCTCGCTCCTATTACAGGAGTAACAAGAACAAAAACAGATATACTTAGAAAAACCAAGAAGATTTTTTTGGACAATTGATCGAATTTGACCATTTTAACACACCTATCTAGAAAATTGATTTATTCCGTCTCTTTATATGAAAAATTATCACGATCCCAATTGCTATCAGGAACATCAATGTCCCAAATGGAATAAGAATATCAGTAACGAAATTATTTTCGTCTTTTAAGATTCGAACCCATACGAGATCTCTATAGAGTCGACTTCCATGTCGGATCACTAATGAAAGATTGTATAATCCGATTTCTAATGATTTCAGAGAGACTATAACATCAGACCCATTCTGTTCAGCTGTAATCTGTATACCATTTAACAAAACTACAACATAAGATCCATTTTCACCCTGAATTGACCAATATAGAGTATTATTCTCTCTTTTCAACTCAGATTTTGTTCTAACGAGATCTACAGGATGAGTGCTGCAAAGGAAGGAATTTTTTCTAAAGAAATCTAATGATAATAAGGGAGCCCTATCGAGCTGCCCATGATCGACCGATAAGATATAGGAATTGTCTCCAATTCTGTTATTATCTTCATCTAGACATTGGGAGTTATTTAGGAAAGATTCCCAGTAATTTCCGAGGAAACCATCATCCCACCTAACATCATCCATGTAATAATATTTTGATTGAAATGACGTATATTGATTTGGTGAATTGACGAAAACATTGCCTACGAATGAAGTGTATTGAAAATGAGCAAGGTAATCCAGTGAAATCCCCTGTATTGCATATTTAGTCATGTTATCGAAGATATTACCGACAACCCAGGACCTCTGTGTCGAATCGGCTCCTCCTAAATTTCCCCTGAACCTCAGTCCTATATCATTGTGAGTAAAATTATTTTCAATAATATAGAAAATTGTTGGAAAATCATAATTCTGAAGTAAAATACCTGTTAGGGTAATATTCTCGAATAAATTCCTTTGAATTCTCGTATTAGATATTGATGAAAGAAGATCTCCAGCTGGATTTCCCAACGATTCAAGACTAACGACACCTCTTGATAAACGTTCAAAAATATTAAACGAGACATTAATACCTCTTCCAGCTATATACACTCCTGTTTGGCTTAAGTCTTTAAACGAATTTTTCACAATATTAATTTCACTACCAATTACCAGAACTCCGAAGTTTGAGTCTGTAACTGTGTTATTCTCTATCCGAACATCAAAAACATCATAATAATAAAAATAAGGTAGTAGGTACATTGCAAAAGAGCCACATTGAGTAAAAGTAGATTTTATTACAGATATATGTCGACAATTTTGGAGATAAAGACCAAAATTAGTAGTGTTGAACGTACATCCTGAAACAACAACTCGAACCGAGTTGTGCCCAAGAATTCCTATTCCACCATATCCCTCAATTCCTGTAATATCTCGAAATGAACAGTTAACTATTGCGACATCCTGTGAATCTTGAAATGTGATCCCGATATAACCCAAAAGAAATTCAGAGTCAGTAATTGAGATTTGACTATTTATGACATAAAATCCAGGAAGATAGTCGTTTGAACCAAGACCAATAAAAGAAGAATTGATGATAGAAAGCGTATCCCCATAAAATTCTAGGGATCCTCCTCCGCCTGTACTACCATCTACTAATAGAATTGAATTTGATATATTGAAAAGTGATGATTCTCCAATGATTACTTTAATATGGTCACTAGGATTTCGAGGGGATAATATTATTGTACTATTCTCAATAAAAAGGTTTGAAAATGAATTGAATGAAGTAGATTCATTGATAATAATTGTTGAATCAACCCAAGAGATATTTTCATAATAAGTATTTTTCATTTGCATTTTATCATTGGTTAAGTAAACTGGTCGGGATAAAACGGGAAATTGGGAGTCTTTGCAGTAACAGAGGTCATCAACCTCATTTAATACCGATATCATTCTTAAAGAATAACTTGATGGCGAAACAGAAAGTAGAAGGAGAAAAAGAATTGGAAAAAAGGCTTCCCAAGGATCTGTACGTTTCAAAGGTTCACTTCCCCTTTTTCCTGTTCAAGAGGGATAATCTTCCCTTGTTTAAGAAGTAGTACTCTATCTGCTAATCGGGCTGCTTCTGAATCATGAGTTACCATAATTACGCTTTTACCCTGATCAACGATCCGTCTAAAGATGCTTAGAATCGCTTTACCAGTCTGCGCGTCCAAATTACCTGTGGGTTCATCAAGAAGAACAAGTTGAGCTTTATTCACTAAAGCACGAGCAATAGCAATCCGTTGTTTTTCCCCACCAGAGAGTTCTTCTGGAAAATAATCAACTCTATTTAGCAATCCAACCATTTCAATTGCTGATAACGTTCTTTCTTCGATTTCAGATAGTTTTAAATTATTTTTTGACCAGATAAATGGTAATTCAACGTTTTCCTTTACTGTTAGAGTTGGAACAAGAAAGTGGTTTTGAAAAACAAAGCCAATTTGGGTTGAACGAATGAGAGCTTTTTTCTGCGAGTTTAAACTCTGAGAATCGATCCCCTCAAAAATAATCTTTCCATTGTCTTGTTGATCTAATAAACCAATCAAATTTAATAAAGTAGTTTTTCCGCAACCAGAAGGTCCCATAATTGCAACCCACTCCTCACGTGAGATGTTAAATGTTACATCTCTTAATACATCCAGTTTCCATCTTCCATCTGTGAAGCTTTTTTTCAGATGAGAAACTGAAAGAAGCGATGAGGAATTTTGAGCTAATTGAGAAGAGTGAGATCCTTCTTCTGTTACTGCTGAAACCATGGTTATTCCTCCTTAAAAAACTTGAACTGAGAAAGCAAACTTCCACAATGATCACAAAATCGATTAGTGTACGGGTTTTTTGTACCACATAACTCACAGGGAAGTTCTTTTTCAAGAATTTCGGAAGGGTCAATGTCTTCCATTGCAATAGGATTCAGAATTAATTTCTTTTCATCTATATCCACTGAAAATCCCCAAGGAAAGTTAAGTCTTTCCATGAGCTCTTCAGGAAGAAAAATTCTATTTTGAGCATCAGGTACTAATGTTCTAGTATGGTGTAACGCAGCTAAATTAGCAACTGTATGATGCCCAATAAGCATCCCATCCGATAGTTCTAATACTCGGTTCGTTCTTTTTGCTACTTGTGGTGAATGAGTAACTATGAAAAAAGTAGTACCTAAGCTTTCGTTGATTTCCTTCATTAGATCAAGAAATTGTTCACCCGTATCAAAATCGAGATTTCCTGTTGGTTCATCAGCGAATACAATATCTGGATAGTTAATTAATGAACTAGCGAGAGAAACTCGCTGAATTTCTCCTGAACTCAACATATTTGGGGAGGAATCAACCCTGTCTAATAGTCCCACTCGTTGAAGGAGATCTAGAGCCCTATACTTAAGTTCACGAGCATTTGATCGGTCACAAATCATTCCTGGAAACATCACATTCTTCAGTACTGACAATTGTGGGAGAAGAAAGGGTTGTTGGGATATGTACCCAAGGAAAGTGTTTCGAACACTCGCTAACTGGGAAATAGTAAAATGAGAGAGAGTTGTTTCCAATTTCTTCCAAAATACTGTCCCTGCTGTCGGTGGAATCAAACCAGCTAAAATTCGGAGTAATGTAGTTTTTCCACTACCAGAGGGCCCAACACAACTGATCATTTCCTCGGAATGAATAGATAGACTTACTCCTCGTAGAGCGACATGCTCAATTTTATCAGATTGATAAATTTTGTAGATATTAAATAGAGCAATTAGTAAATTATCAGGTAATTTTTCTGTTGGATCGTACATCAATTTTCTTGCCCGAATTGCCATATTAAGCCTCCTAATGATTTTTTCTTCACAATTCTCTCAATAGGTGTGTTATTTCATAACCATAAATCTTAATCGTTGGAATTAAGGAGGTTAAGAAAATTACCAGGGCTACAATTATCAATCCAATACCCAGAATGATGGGTGAGATTGATAATTCTAATAAGAATATATTATTTGGACTAATTGTGATTGTTCGTGAAGCAAAAAGAAAGCCCAATGCAAATAAGTTACCCGTTATGACTCCTAAGATTATTCCAATACCAGTTAAGAATAGTGATTCGTTTAATACTAATCTTGAAATCTTACGCCGTGTAGCCCCGAATGCTTGAAATATTGCGAATTCTTGTAAGCGTTCACTAACTAAATACTGATAGAATACTGCAACTCCTAGAATAGCAACTAAAATTGCTCCAAGGCAATCTATTGTTAAAAGTCCTTGAACACCTGCTAAATGGAAGAAATTTTGTTGGTATTTTTCTACTGAAGAGGATTCAAGAATTATTCGTATTTCATTTAAATTTTGCAACTGGTCATTTATTAGTGATAGTTGTTCTACATCTGTAGAATTGATACGAAGAAGGAAAACATTGGCAGTTGTTGTACCAAAAGCCTCTAGTAAATCTTTATGTACAAAAGCATACCCACCAAAGCTGTATACACCAGCAACATACTCCCCTGGATATAAAGACCCAACTCCAGGAGCAGAATTAAGTATTCCAGTAACAGAAAGATTCCACTCAGCTCCATAACCAGCTAAAAGGCCTAATACTTGAGTGACAGATCCTATTTCCCATCTAAAGACTTCAGCCATGAAATTATTGATTATAAATGAATGGAGAGGATTCTCACTTAAAGAATGCCAAAACCTAGCTGGTTCTGGGCCATCAACAATTGATTCGGGGTAAACGCTTGAGATTTCATTATAAGAATCTGGATCAATTCCAATTAAAACAATGGAATATCGAGCAATTGTAACTGTCCTGCAAGGAAATCCAACACAATGATCAATCCCAGATATATTAACAATTTTAGATGAAAAATTTAAAGCACTTACATCATCAGTAACAAGCTTAATATCCCCTCCAATAAAGTAATCAGCGTTTTTATTACTATTATCCTTTATTGTCTCCTCATAAACTATTGTAAATGTAAATAGAGAGAGTGTTAGAGTGATTAATGCAAGGACACTAATAAATTGACCACGACGACGAAATAGATTAACCCAAGTTATCCTTCTTCGAGGATTCTTGAAAATCTTTAAGCTTTCGAAAATTGATTGAATAATCCGTAAACAAAATTGCGGAATGTAAAAGGAAAAAAGTACCCACAATGCCATAACAAGAATAGCAATGAGAGGAATTAGCTGAACAGAGATCTCAGATGCACCTAATTCATTAAGTATTGTTGGAGCAAGCGTCGTAAAAGCTAGATAAAGTACTAATCCAGCAATCAACAATCGTAAGATTGTTGAGGTCATTCTCTGATGTGTGGAAAGGAAACGACTACTCTGCCTTTCATGATCAAATTGATGTAATCTTTTAACTATTCGTTTAAATAAAAGTAGGAAATACCCGAAATTCAAAGCTAAAACAAAGATGACACCGTTCAACCAAATATGACTTTGAGTCTCTAACAGAGATCTCCCCCTACTGTATAAGAATTCATAGGGAACTTGTAAAAAATTCGAAGTCGTTAATAAAATGTCAAATAAAACTGCACCTCCCAAGATACCTCCGATTAGTCCAAAAAAAGTCAGAAACACAAATTCAAAACCTCCAATGACATAGATTTTTCGGTCGGATGTACCCCGTAGTCTCAGATAATGAAATTCATCTGTCCGTGAATTGAGAAGATGTGGAACTAAAGCAAGGTAAAAAATCTCTGCGCAAATTAACATAGGCAATAACATGAGGATTAAGACGAAGAATGACTTGTTAAATATATTAAGCAATGAATGAATTTCATCAGTCTGTATCTCGATTTTATAACGACCTTGTTGGTATATTCTGGCAGTAAGATAGTTTATCTGAGGGATAACTTGATCAATTGAAAGGTGACTAAGGTAAGTCCTGTTTAGCCTAACAAAAAGAGTTGGGAAGAAACCATTTGCCTCAATTTCTGAAGTGAAATTCTCTGATAGAAGCTCATGAGATAGAAAAATCCCATCTCCAAGGGTTTCTTGATAAAAATCTAAGCCAAAAGCTATTTGAGTTTGAGAAGGAATTCGATCATAAATCGCTCCTATCGTGAGAATTGAAAAATTTTCTGACGATAGTGGATTTAAATCACTTAGTTCTTCGTGATTTTCTGGCAAAAATTGAGTGGCAATCGAGAAATTAATGGTTGACCCAAGAGTTAAATCCGATTGGTTTGTTTTTTCCTCAATTAATGATAACATTCGACGTGAAATAACGACTTTCGTATTATCCTGACCAAATGAAATATCACTTCCACTTTCGAACTGTAACATGGGTTGAATGTGTGATAAAAATTCATTTGGAACAAAAAATGCCCCATTACTTAAATCCTCTTTACTAATATAAAAATCACTTTCGTTCACTGGAGGGTTAAGGACGCTAAAGTTAGAATTTCTGTTGTTAAGATTGTAAAGGAATAAAGAGCGATGAATGATACAAGCAGACTCCACAATGCTTTCTGTCTCAAGATAGGCTTGGATTGTCTCTAATCCTCCCTCATGATAATAAATCTCTGAAATTTTCACCTCATATCCTCGATTTTCAAAAGCAGCGTTTATTGCATTCTTAGGTGCCTCTTCTAACCACCCTAACATTGTGACAGTTGTGCTAATTATCAGAATAACAGAGAGAATCAGACTAAATGACCGAAGTAAATTTTTATTGATACTATTAAATGAGAACTGTAGTATAAACTTGATATTTAACCACATTCAACCATAACTCCTGTTTTTTCATAGATACACAAAGTTAAACAGAGAAAGAGAATTACTTGTTCTATCAGTATTTAAGTTAATCGTATATTCGATGTTGAATGAAGAGATATAGTAATAACTTATAAGAATTATTAATGGTGAAATAAATCGGTTAAAAACTATCCAATATATTGGTTTAAATATATTAAATTATAAACGATTAAACCTAATTACATAAACAGCAAGAAAAGCAATCTCAACCAAAGGTAAGATTCTCAAGGAGTATAATTATGAATAAAGAGAAAAAAGGGGACAAAATCTTACCTAATTCTTTAATTTATAGAGTCAATGAGATGCTTAAAGATGAGACACGATTAGCAATTCATCTCTGTTTACTTACATATGAAAAATTAACTTTGAAACAATTAAGTAGAATCCTTCAAAAAGGAAAAACAACCATCCACCATCATATGAAGAAGCTAGAAGAAGTGGGGATTATTAAATGGGAAGAAAAAGAAAGTGATAAAAAAAGACTCAAAACACGTCTTTATTCACTAAATCTAGATAATTTAAACAAAATACTGTACCAACTTCAAGAAGAGGTTAAATCACAGAAAATATCAGATGAAAAGAAAGGAGATCTAAAAGGTTCATTAATTGAATTAATGAATACAGACGTTTTAGTAACAATTAACTTAATGAAATGGATGATTAAATATATTGAACATAATCGTTACTTATTTGATCTGCAAACTTTAGATAACCAAAGAGAAACATTTATTAGAATCATTCCTCTTACAACAGAAACTCTTCAAATTTACAAAGAGTTTGAGGAAAAGATGCTAAGAACATTGAACAAAATAAAATTAGAACGTTTTAATAAAGATGAAATAGACCCTACAACTCATATTTCCACGATCATACTTGTACCTATTAAGGACATTCTCGAATGGAGACAAAAACTTTGATATAATAATTTTCACTTATTGTAACCTAAAGAATCGTTCAAGAATCGAAAAAGAATCTGTTATAATTAGAAAAATTCAAAATCCGAGTGATTATTATGAGAAAATTGAATATAGTTGAGATTGAAAATAGTTACTTGAATTTCTTCACACCAGCGGTAATTGTTGCAGTAGGTTACTTTCTCGTTAACCTAATTGGTTGGCCAATGTTATTTCTTCAATGGGTAATTATTAGTTCAAAAATAGACTTGGATCAAATATTATTGAATTTATTAATAAGTAATATATTATTTTGTATATTAAGTCTTATTGTTTATTTTATTTTTATTCCTCGTCTGAAAGTAGTAGATGCTGATTATAAGAACGCTAATACTACTAGCTTTGCTATCTTTGCCTTTCTTTCTTGTGTCATGATATTTTTCCTACAACTGTTAAATTATCTTTTTGAATATTTCCTTAATTTTAAATCAACATTTCAACCCTTTTATTCCTTTGAAGATTATGATGTACTATTTAATCCGCTTATTTTCATTCTATTTCTTATTCTGGTATTAATTGTTGAACCAATATTTGATGAGCTAATCTATCGTCGGACGATTATTCCTTTATTGGAAGACCGTGGGTTATCTCCTTTACTTGCAGTTATTGTATCTGCTATCGGACATTGCTTTATTCAAATACCCTCATATATTTTAAACCCAAATTATCCTTATGATCTGTATAATTTCATTTCTTTCTTCTTATTCGGTCTGTGTGCAGGTACAATCTATATCCTTACTCGAAACATATTGTTTCCTATTTTATTTAGTTCCTGTTATAATATTCACGTTTTAACTGGAAATCTGGGTTCATTTTTCAATGATAGTCTTTTGTTAGCTGTATATGATTTATCCATTCTTCTGGCTCTTTTAGTAAGCTTAATTGTTGCGATATATGTCTTCAAGGAGTTAATTATTGGAGAGTCTACTTCTGAATGGGGTAAAGAGATTAAGAGACAATCTGCACCCTTTATAACGCGGGGACTAGCAGGACTCTTTGTAATATCTCTTGGATTATTAATAATACAGACATTGGTTGTAATGGTTGGCCGAGCTGTAACGGATAATATATTTCCTCAATATTTCTTTTTTATTACTATATTTTATTTAATTGCGTTCTCTGTCCCTTTTTGGTTTACTACAACAACTGAGTATGCTCAATCCTAGACCTTTTTTTCACTACGTAGGATATAAACCGCTATAAATACTTGAATTAAACCGAAGATCCCTGCTACAAGAAATGGAAGTCCACCCCCGAAAAATCTGTACCCAAGTATTTCCATTGATTGTGAAACAAATAACTCATAGATCCAAGCCCCAATAAGGGGACCTAGTGTAGCTCCCACATTGAAAGCTGATTGGATACGACCCATAACCTTACCTCTAATCAATGGGGGGATTTTATCAGCTTGAAAAGCACGATAAGCAGGGAGATAGGCTTGAAAAGCAGTTGATCGAAATATGAAAAAAATGATTGCAGCGATCAATGTTGTACTTAAAGAGACCCCAATATAAGCTAATCCAGTGAAAATCATTCCAATCCAGACAATCTGCATTCTTTCGATTTTATCACTTAGTTTGCCCGCAGGATAGTTTACTAACAGAGCAACACTCCCACTAATGGTGAAAATAAATCCTACCGTTCCTTCATCTAATAAGAACGCATCGGTCATATGCAAGGTAAAAATAGGAATGATCAAGCCAATAGAGAATCCACTTAATACTCCTATAAATAAGAATGAACTAAAATAGGGAGTTATAGAGGTAGGAATATCATCTATTTCATCAGTGATCAATTCTTCAATCGATTCTTTCTTATCTTTCTTAAAAATATCTTTGACAAAAATAATTATTGATAACAAGGATGTAAATCCAAGGAAGCCAGTAAATAAAAAAGGAATACTAAAAGCAGTTAATGTCTCAAGGGATAAAACGTCTGTCCCAAACGAAAACAAAATACCACCTAGTGCTGGACCGATAATGAAACCAAAATTGAATGTGGTAAAGTATTTCCCCATCCAAGCGCCACGGTCTCTCATAGGTACTGAATCAACAAGTAAAGCTTCAGCTGTCGGAAATACAGCTCCAGCTGAAGCTCCTTCAATAATCCTTAAAATGAATAACCAGAAAAAAGATCGAGCAAAGCCTAACAAAGCTGTACTGCAAGCATAGAAAACGAGAGACACAATCAATATCAATCTCCTCCCAACTTTATCAGAGAGGTCTGGAACCACTCCTGATGATATAGCACGAGCAACCATAAATATGGAGATAATGACTCCGATTTCAAGTGGCCGTAAATTAATTTCATCAGCTAACAATGTAATAAATATAGCAAGTAGTCCAAACCCGATATTAACGATTTGAGAAGCGAAAAGTAACATGTAAGCATTTCTAATTGAAATTTTAGGAGTTGCTGTCACTGAACCACTTCTGGGAAATTATTAGGTGTTTATGGAATTTTCAGTTTCAATATGAGAATCTTGTCGTATTTTTTCCTTAATCTGGTTTTTTTGAAGTTGATCTATCTTGATGAAAATTGCAATCACAACCAATGTACCACTGAAAGTCATAATGAGTAATGGAGAAAATCCAATAATAGAAAATATAAACCCAGCGATAGCTGCAGTAGGTATACTGCCTAATCGCTGGATAAAAGAGAGGATCCCAAAGTTGGTTGATACAGCTGAAGGATCAATCTCAATAAAACTCAATGTAACAGATGGTCTCCAAAATGCAATGCTTATCCCTAATGTAGCATATGCCCAAATCAATATCTCGGCTTGATGAACCGCTATTGAGAGCAAGGTTAAGATTATCCACATAAAACCCGTTAACTCTCCCATTATAAGTCCAAAAAGCCGCCCAAAACGATCAACACATGAACCAGCAGGATATTGGAAAAGAACAAGAACCACACTTAATGTCAAAGTTAATGTTGCAATAAAAGAGACGTCTACTCCAAATAGAATAATATAGATCCCATTCGCTATAGATAGAGGTAATCCCCAAGAGAAAGTATCTAAAAAGAATGCGAGAACTGTTAATCGAGAAATTGGCTTTTTAAATGTCTCAACTAAAGGAAAATAGATTCTATTCTTATTTGGGGAAATATCGCGTAATATTAAGAAATTAATGATTATTGCAAGAGCAAACACTATGCAGCTAATTTGAAAATAGATGACGAAACCCCCATAAACCTCATTCTGAATTATAAAGGAAGCAATTATGCCAGCAATAGAAGAGGAGTTGTACACGATTGAATAAGCTAATCCTCTTTTCGGCACGATAGTCGATTCATGAATAAGCCCTTGTAAGGGGGGATCGTAAATCCCAATTCCTATATTGAACACAATAAGACTAATTATTGACATTAATACAACTGAACTAGCAAATGATAATCCAATTAACCCTAAAATGCTTATAATCTCCCCAAAAATAATGAATTTTTTCCTACCAAATAAATCCCCACAAAAACTTAGTAATAGCGGAATTACCGCCGAGAAACTTCCGATTGTAAGTATAGTTCCCAAGATCTGAGCTGCTTCAGGAGTCGTGCCGTAAATTGATAATAAAAACGGTTGGATTTGGATCGAATAGACAAAATTTACGAATCCCCATAAAAAATGGGTCACAGTTAAAGTAATAACGTTTGAATTCAACAACTTCGTCGTTGTCACTGAATTTTTTCACCAATGTTGGAGCTCATACCAGAAATTCCATTGATTAGCGAGTAGAGGTCTAATTTTTTCTGTTTTATGTGATTTATTATGGTAAAATATCCCTGTCAATCTTAAAACGTCATTTTACCAAAGGAAGTTTATTAAGGTACTTCTTTAAATAAAAAAAATGTCTCCTTTAGTCTAGTACCTAGTTTTATTTTTCATAATAATGAGGTGCTTCTATTGTCAAATAGAACGGTAACAGTGCTTAAAGCAAATATCATTCGAAATTTGCGTATTGATTGGAAATATAAACTGAATTTCATCACAGATTTAGCATGGCTCGCTGTGGATGTCATCACTTTTCTTTTTCTTGGTCAGATGGTAGCATCGAGTGATATTGACGGTTTTCTTTATGAAGGCTTCCTAAAAGAATTTTTAGTCGTGGGAGTGATCTATTGGGTTATATTCACTAGGGCGTACAAAGATGGCGTAACTGTTATTCCTAATGAGGCTCAACGGGGTGCATTAGGTTTTATAATTACTAATGAGGTGTCGATAAGTGATCTAATCACAGGTCAATTCTCCTCAAGTACGATAAAAACTGTTGTTACCTTAGTGGTGTTTGTTTTACCAATAGTATTCTTATTATCATCTATCCCAATTGGTGGTGAAACTATCTTACAACCTTTAATCATAACTCCAGAGATCCTCCTTTATTCTGTACTAATTCTCATCATATCTTGGATCTTTATGCTTGGAGTTACAATTATCGCTTCAACTTTAAACGTTATTTTTAAGAAAAGCGGTCCCCTGGCATTCCTATTTTCATATATTATCACAATGACAAGTGGTTATTTTTTTCCACTTGAGGTACTTCGAACTCTTGGTCTTAGTTCCCTTAATCAGCTATTATACTCTATCCCTTATGGTTTTGGTTCTCTAGAGGAATTATTATACTTTATACCAACAACTGGAATGCTCTACAGTCTACGTTCCATGTTTATACGAGGTATTATCCCTACAAACATATTCTTCGTAATTATCTTTAATGGAATCATATCATTATTTGTTCTGGGGGGAGCTATAATGATTATGAAACAAATCACTAGGAAAGCAGCCTACAGTGGAACATTGGAATTTTATTAAATGGAGTAATGCAAATGACTCAAACAGGCGATCGGGAAATTGTTGTTAAGGATGTCCACAAATACTTTGGTCAGAAACATGTTTTGAAGGGGGTGGACTTCCATTTACCAGATGAAGAAAATTTAGCTATCATTGGCCCCAATGGTTCTGGAAAAACAACTCTACTAAAGACATTAGCGAGTGTTTACCTCCCTGATAAAGGATCTATTCGCATTGGACCTTACGATCTAATGAAACAGACCAAACAAGCACGAAAGCTATTATCATATGTTTCCCCTGGTTTATCTTTCCATAAGAAATTGACCTTGAAGGAAACACTAGAATATTTTGCAGATTTACAAGACGCTTCATGGAAGGGGCAACAAGAATTGATGGACAGTGTAGATCTAACAAAAATGCTGGATGTTCCAATAGAAGGCTTTTCTGAAGGTCAAAAAGCAATGACAAGATTGGTAATTGCACTCCTGAAGAATCCTAAGATCCTTGTTCTCGATGAAATAACCGCTACTCTCGATGTGAAAAAGAAGGAATCGGTTATTAACTATATCTATAAACTTGACAAAGAGAGAGAGCTAACCATTCTACTTATAGATCACAATCCAACAGTTGTGGATCGTTTATGTGATAAGTTGTTGTTGTTGACACGAGATGGGAAGGTGATGAAATTCGGAAACACATCAGAAATCATTAAACAAATCCCTTATTCTTTTGATGTGAAAGTAGTCCCACATCCTTCGATTGATGTGATACCTTTTGTACGTGAACTAGGATTTCCATATCGGCGCATGGGTCAATTAGTCCAGTTCTATGCGGAGACGAAGAAGGAAGTTGACGATATAACTAATGAATTATTGGATAGACAAGAACAACTTCTTGAGTTTAATGTTTCAGGTCTTAGTATGGAAGATGTTTATTGGCACTGGCTTTTACTTCAAGGCGTTGAGATTGAAGATGGTACGAAATACGCCTTCACTCCTGAATCCATAGAATAATCACTCTACAGTTCAATGTAGATTTATCTCGCTAATTTTCGGACAAATTTAATTATGTCTATAGTTTAGAACAAAGCCATGGTTCACCAATTGATTCTTTGTGCTTTATGTAGGGTAATTAAACAATCCACAGTAGTCTCTATTTGACGGCCCTCATCCTCGGAACTCCAGAATCCATCTGATTGTTGACTTTTCTCGAGAAGATCTAATGCTCGAGATAATACAGGTAGAGTTTGAGGTTTAAATCCGAATAGCAATAATGAAGATGTGATCCATTGAATAATAGAACCAGGATGGGATTGATCCAGTAAATCATCAATTACAGAAATCATTTCACGGCCAGTGACATTAAATGTCCCATAATAACCCAGAAAAGCAGCACCTGCAATCCAAGTGGTGTGAGGAAAACCCATAAATGATCCATCATAATTACGATATTCATTCAGATATTTCAGAGCTTTTTGAGTAACCATGGAGGAAGGATCTTCAATAATCATGATTGTACAACAATAAGCTGTAGTTAAAATCTCTGTATTCTTATTTTTAGGATTCATCCATGGTGGAAGATCAGGAATCTCCAATAATCGATTATCTTCAATCCATGATCCATTCGTCCTTTGGGAGTTCTCTAAAAAAAGTTCTAATTTAATAATTGACTCATGAGTCAATTTCACATCTTCTAATTCTTTTAAGAGGTGATATGCCCGATAGGAGTGCATTAATGATGGAGGATTTCCTTTCCAAAATCTGAAAGAAAAAGCTCCCGAGGGTAATTGGAGCTCACGATATTGATTGAATAACTCTACTTTAGCTGAATCATCTCCCATTGCAGAATGAAGTCGTAATACGTCTCTTGGTGAAGCATTCTTTTCAAGAAACTCAATTAACGAATCCGAATTCTTAAGTGTCATATAAAATCCAACAAAAGAATTTTATTATTTATTTCCGATCTCTTTTTTTGCTGCTGAAAGAATCAATCTAACTAAAAAAATTATCAATGTGATTCATTATGAATGACTATGATCCCAGAAAAATCTCAAAATTTCTCCAACAACATGGAATCCATCTGATTGGCTTTGCATCAACGGATAACATTGTTAAAGACTTTTCTCCTCAGAAGCTATTAAGAAATGCAAAATCAGTTATATGTTACGCAGTCCCAATACCTAGGGGTGTTATTTACTCTGAATTTAATGAATCTCTCCTATATTGGCGTTATTGTAATATGATGTACAGATCAATTGATGCTATTACAAACTCTTTGTGCTTATTTTTAGAAAATAGTGGTTACATATCCACTCCTGTCTATTCCTGTTATCCTTGGAAAATCATCGATCGTGAATTCAGGGGATTGTTACCCCTTGTGTCTTGGGCTGAAAAGGCTGGTTTAGGTAAACTGACGAAGAGTGGATTATTGGGCCATCCTAAATACGGTACACGAATTCTTCTAGGAGGATTAATTACCTCAGCGTCCTTAAAACCCTCTAAGAAAATTCAAGGGGAACTTTGTCCTATAGATTGCTTTGAATGTATAGACGCGTGTCCTGTTCGAGCTATTAATAAAACTGGTAAAGTCGATCATAATTTATGCATTCGGAATGGAAATACGAATCCATTAATGACTCATGTACTTAAAGACAAAGAATTACGAAGAACGGTTGATTTTGAGACAATCATGAATACTGTTGGTATTGATGATCATTCCAGCTATCGTTGTTTTGAATGCCTAAGAGCCTGTCCTCTGAACAAGAAATAGTATTGGTAGTAGAAATAAAGAGAAATGAGAGAGTGGTTTTGATGATGATAAACTACATAAATGAATGAAATTCCATTGGAAATCAAGAAATTTATAGAGAGATAATGAATGGTTCAATGTCCTTTTTGTGGAAAAGAATTAGAAACACAGAAAACACCTAAATTCTGCACCTATTGTGGATCGAATTTAGCAAGCTCCGTTCAGAAACAAATTCCTCCTACACAAAGAATGTCCGTAAAAAAGCTCTCACCATCTTATCGTCCATGGTTGATCATTATAGGGGGAATAGTAATAATTTGCGTCATTTTCATATCCATAATTTTAATAGGTTCATTTTTTTTAGTATCTCTTTTTGGGCCACCACTAGGATCAGGCATTGAAATTCATTCTGATGCTGATTTTATCAAGTATAGTACTTCTGGGACAGGAACAATAGATGATCCGTATATCCTCTCTAATTATACTCTCACAGGTCAATTTTATAGTTTTTCGATTCATAACACTACTAAACACTTTGTAATCACTAAATGTACCATAGAAATTTGTTATGAAGGAATTAATATCGAAAATGTTGCACCTGGAACAGCAAAAATCTTTGGTAACAATATTACTTATAACGATTGTCGGGTATGGGAAACAGGTCCCCATGCTGGTATCACAATTTTTTCCTCTCCAGAGGTCAATATCTCGAATAATCTCATTTCTGAAGCTGGTTACGAGGGAATAGTAATTGTAAATTCGAAAAAATGCTTTTTATCAAATAATATCATTTCAGGACACCATCGAGGTATTATTCTAGACTTTTCTGATTTGTCAATAATTAAAAATAATTTCCTTTTTCATAATTCTGAAGCAATTTGTTGTACCAACTCCCACTTCTCGAATATTATTGACAATACTTGTGTTGACAACGAAGATGTATGTATAAATATAGGTGGTTCAAATTTTTCAAGAATATCAAACAATATCTGCGTTAATAACACGGCCACTTGGCCAGGTTGGTACAGTTCAGGTATCATCCTAGATACATGTAATAATTGTACTATCACCAATTGTACCATCTCCAAATGTTACCAAGGTATCTATACTCTTGGTTCAGCATATTGTCAGATATTTAATAATTCCATTACAAATAATCTTGCATATGGAATCAATATTCTTTCTGCTTATGAAATAGCAATATCTAATACAATTTTCCATAACTCGTTTATAGAGAATAATCCAAATGGATTCTCACAGGCTTCTGATAATGGAACTTCTAATTACTGGTACAATTTGGAACTACAACAGGGTAATTATTGGTCGGATTGGAATGGAACGGGTTTTTACACGATTGCTGGGATAGCTAACACCTCAGATATCTATCCACTAGCAGAACCTCCAGTATGAAAGCGCTCTCATCCTTTTACTCATGGTGATTTTAATGGATCCCTCCACAAATAAGTTAAATAAACATATAATTGATCTTAAAAGTATAATGACATCTGTCAAAGAGTTATCTAGCTATAAGAATCGGATCGCAGGTACGGATCAAATTAAAGAAGCCTGTTTATTCATAACGGGTTTTTTAGAGGATATTCAAGATATTGAGACTTGGATTGACAAATTTCCAATTTATACCAGTTATCCAGTGGAATCTGAAGTCAACATCCTCTCACCTATTGAAAAAAGTCTACCCAGCTTTCCTAATCTTTATAGCCAGAATACATCTCCAGAAGGATTAGATGGAGAATTAATATACGTTGAAAGAGGGGGAAAAGAAGAATATGAAGGGGTACAAGTCAAGGACAACATAGTTCTTGCTGATTTATCCTATGCTCCCCCTAGACCAGAAAAAGCCTGGCTTGCACGTGACAAAGGTGCTATTGCTATTATACTAGCAAATTGGGGCCATCCTGAGAATAAAATTGTTGGTAGAGGGGCTATAAAGCATGTGTGGGGACCCTTAACGTTGGATGATATAAATCGCATTCCTAGAATCCCCTCTGTCAATATTTCGAAGAAAGATGCAGGGATTTTGAAGCTGCTACTTAATAAAAATAAAGTGATTGTAAACGTAAAGTGCAGGGTAGAAGATAAGTGGGTGATGTCTAATCAACCAATATGTAGGATAATTCCTCCAAAAAGAGAATTCAATGAGATTTTGGTCATAGGAGGGCACTTAGAATCTTGGGGAGGAACTGTGACTGATAATTCAACTGGAAATGCTGTTATGCTTGAAATAGCTAAAATCTTGTCAAAGGAGAGAAAAACCATAAATAGAGAAGTCTTAATGGCTTTTTGGGATGGACATGAAATAGGAGAAGCAGCAGGTTCAGGTTGGTTTGTTGATAATTATTGGAGTGAGCTCAATGAACGAGGTTTAGCTTATGTGAATTTTGATGGATTTGGCATGATAGGAACAAGTCACTTTATCTCATATTCTTCCCCAGAGACTTGGAGATTCTTAGGAGAAGTTGAAAAGGATATATTAGGTAAAGAATCTGAAAAAAGACTTCCGCTAAAGATTGGCGACAACTCCTTCATCGGGATTGGTATTCCTTACATCTTTACATTCGCAACATATGATCCAAAGGAAATGGAAAAACTGGGCCATGCATTATTTGGTTGGTGGTATCACAGTGAAGAAGACACTCTTGATAAAGTGGATGAGGAAATATTAAGACTTCAAGCTGAACTCCATCTTGAATATATCATCAGACTCTTGAATAACTCCATAATTCCCTGGGATTACGAAGCTTTTGCTACACAAATAATCAATGAAATAAAAGAAATTAAGACAAATTATAGAGAAATCCCAAGAGAGGATAGATTAAATACAATCCTGAGAAAAATAGAATTCTTTCAAAATAAAGCTGAAATAATCAATAGCTTAGCAAAAGAATATTCAGAGAAAACTCGAGAAGAACTGAGTGAAAAAGAAAAAGTTGTAATTAATAAATTGAATAAAATGTTGTTATCTTTAGGAAGACACTTGAACCCAGCATTTAGGAGTGCAACAGGAAAATACAGTCATGACCCCTATGGATACAGTATTTTAGCTAAACCTCTACCTAGAGTATATCGTGTCTTAGAAGACCTCACAAATCTTGATTTAAACAGTTTTGAGTATAATTGTTTGATCACTCAACTTATGCGTGAATTTAATTATCTTGAAGATGCAATCACAACAACACTTTACTTGATAAATAGATTCTAATGCTATCACAGTTAGAAGAGGAGAAGAGAAGTGCATTATAAGCTAGATATTCTCAGAAATTTCCTTGTATAAGTCTTGAGTTCTCAGGTGAATATATCTTAAAATTAAATACCCAATAATACCAGAAATTAGTGAACCGACAATGATTCCTATCTTTGCCATAACAAGATTTCCTGGGTCAATCAATGCAAGACTCGAGATGAATAAGGACATTGTAAATCCAATCCCTCCTAACCATGCGCCCCCGTAAACATGTCCCCATGTCAATCCAGAAGGTAATTCAGTCAAACCAATCTTTACAGAAATCCAAGAAAAAAGAAAAATACCTATTTGTTTTCCAAATACCAATCCCATAATTATTCCTAAGGTTATTGGTTGAAAAAACATATCAAGATTGATTAATTCTATAGCTATTCCAGCATTAGCAAAGATAAAGAGAGGTATGATTGCAAAAGCAACCCAATAGTGAAGACCTCGTTCAAATCGTTGAAGAGGGGTTTGTACATTTAAGCAAGATATCTCAAGTGTCTTTAATGCTGCAAGATGCTGTCGATTAAGAAGAATTTCTCTCTCACGAGGCCCAGCTGCCTTAAATCTTTCTAATATCCTTTGGCCTTCTGCGATAAACTCATCAGGGTTTATTTTTGTTCTTGCAGGAATCGCTAGAGCGACCAATATCCCTGCAATTGTTGCATGGAGACCACTTAGAAAGATAAAATACCATAGTATAAGTCCGATTATTGCATAAACTATGTGATTCTGGATTCCTAACTTATTAATGAAGAATAATCCTACTAAAAGAGAACCTGCAACTACCAAAAAGATCAATTCAATGCTCTGAGAATAGAATAATGCTATAATCAATACGGCACCGATATCATCAACAATAGCTAGACTCGTTAGAAAAACTTTCAAAGAAAAAGGAATTTTAGTCCCTAATAAAGCCATGACACCAATGACGAACGCAATATCCGTTGCCATTGAAATTCCCCACCCCCTTGCTCCACTTGGATTGTTAATATTAATGATAATGTAAATCATGGCTGGTACGATCATTCCCCCTATTGCTGCTGATACTGGTAGAAGTGCTTTTTTAAGTGATCTTAATTCTCCTACAAGAACTTCTCTTTTGATCTCTAAACCCACAACAAAGAAGAATAAAGCCATTAATCCATCGTTTATCCATAGATGAAGGGGTTTAGATAAAGTAAAACTACTTATTGAGATTGAAAAGTCAGTTTCCCATAATTCAAAATAATCATGAGACAATAGAGAATTTGCGGCTAATAGCGCCAAAATTGTACATAGAATTAATAAAATCCCACTAAATTCCTCTGTTTTTAAAAATTCCTTAAACGGACGACGAATCTTCACTGAGGGGGGAGTTATTTGTTGTTCTGTTTCTTGGGTTAGGTCCATTATTTTTCAATCTCCTAAATGATAAAAAATTCATTATTCTACTGGATAGCAAAAAGAGAATTAACCTTTGAACCTTCAAAAACTAATGCCCATTAAGGTTTTATAAGGATCACCCCACTTTAACTATATCTTTTATCTAAGTAAGTAATTCTTTGCCTAAGTTTCACATCTGGTATATTGGATCAATAAATGAGTTAACCAGATCAAGTTAAGAATTCAGAAAATAGAGGAGATAAATGAGAGTACCCATAAGACGAATTTAAAAAAAAAATATTATCTAGGAATCAGTGGTATTAAACTCTCATTATTAATTTTCATATGAGAAATAATTTTACAACTACCTTTACTATATGAATCAATTACAGTCTATCTAAACAATGATTTGACTAGATGGTTTAGAGCTTCTAAAAAATACATGCATGAAATAAATAAGATTTTAAGAGTTTAACCAAAAATCATTTCTATAAGATCTAGGTAGATATAGGGTTCAATGATGATAAAAGAATTGATAGATGATCTATTAAGTCCCCTCACTGTGAACAATGACTCTTCAGAGTTCTTAGTTTTAATACTATCAGCATTAGCCTTTATAATATTGATTTGGATTGTTGGATATTTTTTAAAATTATTAATCAGATATTGGGCTGCAGATCATCCTGAAACTAAAAATGGGGCTATTTTACTTGTCGGTATTGGTCAAATTATTTTGATTGTATTATACATCCTAAGTACTCTACCAATACTGGGAGTTCCTGATGAATTCATAATAGGAACAACAGCAATCATCGCTGCTGCGTTAGGGGTTGCTTCCACTTCAGTTGCTTCAAACATTATTGGTGGACTTTATATCATTATTACGCGACCATTTCATGTTGGTGATTTTATAAAAATTCAAAAAGTAGAGGGAATAGTAGAAGAGATTGGGTTGAATTACACTAAAATTATTCGAATTGATAAAACAAAAGTGATAATACCTAACAGTAATTTAATGACCTCTTCTATTTTAAATTTCAATGTTCGATTACGGAAGGGAGATCAGAAAAGAGAATTACCTTATACTTTCAAAGACATAATTCCTGATTCCTATCCCACCAATATACCCACAAAGGAAGTAGTAAGGTACCAATTTAAAATGGAATTAAGATTGGACTTATTAAATCCACCAATTCCTATTAAAACCGTGAAAGAACGTTTAGAAAAAGTTTGTGAAGAATTCACCCCAATTTTTGGCTTTAAACCCAGCTATTATTTTGGTAAATATGATTTTCGTCAAGAACTGTTTTTCATAATTACAGCTCTAAATGGATATACAATTTTCAATACTTGGAAGTATTTCACTGAATCTATTACGAAATCAGTTTTTAGTGAGCTTCAACAGGGAGAATAGAAATGGCAGCATTTCAAATGGAACTATTTTTGACACTAGAATTTAAGATTATATTATTTGTGGTTGCTATAATCGTTGTTTTTCTCATTCAGTGGATACTACAGTTAATAATGGCATATAAAGTTAAAAAAATTGAGTACATTCCACAAGATGTGATTAACGGTTTAAAAATCCTAATAAGACTAAGTGCCATAACTGTATGTTTTTATATATTCTTGGTTCTTTTTGATGTTTCATTAGAGTCTGCTTTTGGGTTATCAGCGATCTTAGGAGCTATTATATCTTTTGGATCAGTCCAATGGATTAGTAATTTTTTAGCGGGTATATATCTACTTATGACTCACCCCTTTGGAGTTGGAGATTTCATTTCGATTCGACCAGACATCAAGGGGGAAGTTGTTGAGATATCACTTAATTATACCAAAATTAGAACTATAAATGACTCTTTCCACCATATTCCTAACAGAATATTTCTCAGAAGTAATATTATGAATTATGAACATGAGATTAAACGAAGACTTGGATCGAAGGAAATTCGCGCCCTTGGCTTAAAGGAAATCGCTCGTTTATTTAAAGAGGAGAAAGTTATAAGATATTCTTTTAATTGGGGAGCACCATTGGGGGATTTAGAAAAAACAAAATATGCTCTTCAAGAGATATGTGATATCTATACAGGAATCTTTGGTTATAAACCAGAATTCTTCTTATACTCACTGGATTATCGTATGCAATTCAAGATCATTGTTACTACACACAACGCAAAAATTCTTATTCAGAATATCAGAGATTTTCGTAACGAGATCGTATCACGATTCCATTAGGCTAATGAGGTTCTCCACATTTATATTCCCTTGTACAAAAAAGCTCCCCTTATCAATCTATTATTATTTCTTTTCTATCTTTTTCAGAGCTTTTTCTTTTTCTTCTGCAATTTTCTTTTTCATTTCTATTTTCATTGCCGCGATTCTTTTTCTGATTTTTTCTACTTCTTTCTGCTTTTGAATTACCTCTGAATCTAATTTTTTAGCCTGATTTTCTAATTTTTCTATTTCTTTACGGATTTTCTCACTCATAAAGATTCCTCCTGAAGCGATTTAATATTTGAAGATGCATATCCAAGATAAGATTATTTTAGTTGAAATTAACTTAGTTGATTTTTTATCAACATGTCTTAGGATTAGTTTCGTTTAATTCTAATTCTTCATTTAATAACTTATTCTTTATTTAATAACTTAATTTTCAAATTTTATTATATGAAAAATATCTTCTTGCCTTATTATTTAAGGATATATTCATAAAATGTATTAACATTGACTTTCTTACATATTTTCTAATCGAATTAAAAGGAATTCATTAATCTTTAACTATTTGTTCTTTTTTTTCTATTAATAACCATTGTTTTATTATATCATCAGTAGGAGCGTATATAATCGCAGAAACAGGTTTCTTATTCTCTAGAAGTATTACTTCTACATTTTTATGGGTATAATTGTGAGGTGTTCCATGTAAATGATCAATTTTTTCTAAATCTTTATTAGTTATATTCCAATACAATTCTCCTGTTATAGAACTCACATTATTCTTAACAAGTATCGCTGTATCTTTAGCTCTTGGCCAACTTCTTCTGTAACCACGTAAAATGGCTTTACAGCAAGAATATCCTTTTAGATATTTATGATTTATATGTCCTCTCATGAAAGAACCATAAATAAATAGATTAACCATATAATCACAGAGTAATAATATTCAGTTTAGTTCATAACCAGGAATTTTTATGATTCAAACCAGATCCACTTACATTGCAGGCATTGATAGTAAGTTATAGACTCCCATTCATCTTTTCGACGATCCCCTGCTTCCCAATATTCAGATTCAGCATAACCACATCTTGGGCAAATATTTCGTACTTTTGGAAATATACTAAAGACTTTATCTATCACATGAGTTCGTTCTTTTTCATTATGTGGGATTCTAGTTATAACTAGATATGAAGTTTCTTTGAATTCTTTATCAATTCCCTTTTTACAATAATTACAGTACAAATGAACATATCCCTTTTTCATTCGTTTTTTTTGCCTAGGAATTAATAGATTGCCACAATTTTCACAAAAATTAACCACTTATATCACCCCTATTGAAATAAATTCGTTTTCCCTCCGAAAATCCGATTTGGTTGAAACTTATACTTGGAACAAAAAGAAAATGAAAAAAAGAAGTAAGAATACTCATTTTTTCCATTATTTAGTTGCTGCCAGTCTTATATCTGGTTCTTGAACAGTTTTTCGTCCAGAATGTTGTGCTATTTCAGTGGCATAACGAGCAATATTCATCCCATATTCTGTTAAAATCTCGTTTAACCGATAGACTGCATCAGCAGAAACACGAAAAGCTCCTGCGTCTCGTATAACTTTTTCTACGCGAGCACTTGCAAAGCCCGCTTTCCTTTTTGGTTTTTTGGTCATTTTTTTTCACCTTTTCTCTTATTTAACTTCATGTGAGGCTATTAATAATCTCACAATGAGCCGAAGTACGTTCATTATTTATAAACTTTGCTCTTCTCTCTTTAAATAAAGACATGAGTTATAAAGAAATTTGGTGGCTTAATTAATTAAGAATATTAAGAAGGATCTCCGAGAGAAGACCTAATGACTATTTCCATGTTTGCTATAAGAAATAAATAATCAATGGCTTTATCTAGGTAAATATAAGATAATTAGAGCTGTTTTGTAGAATTGATATCAAGCTTTAATGTCTGTGGTATTCAATCAAAAAGATAAAATCGATTTAGTCTACTTTACAAAGCATGATACAGCTTTAGGATTGAAAGAATCTTTAAGCAAAGTTCTTTTTGTTATTAAGTGACATATTCATAATCAAAGAGAATCAGACCAACTTACTTATATCACCGTTGTTGGAATGCGAATGAATAGTTTACATACTGTCATTATCTCTAGTTCCAAGTTGAAAAACAGGAAAGTTTAAAATAAGAGGATAATGTAAATGATTCATATAACGTATCTAATAGTTCTCTAACTAAACATCTCTTAATTATCATAGCTCCCACGAGTCAAGAAAATGAAGGGAAAAAAACAAATTCTCTTTGAAAGAGAATTGCATAAAATTGAACAACAATTAAAAGTAGTAACTGGAATTAAAGCACGTCACAAACTGTTAAAAAGACATCGAGAATTAAAAACTGAACTGAAAAATATAAAGAAACATAAATAGCCACATTAATACTCATTCTTCAATGATAAGGTGATCATTTTTTATTTCTATAGTTCAGAAACACTCTAAAAAAGCAATATCATAAAAAATCGAAGAAATTATATATAATCCGAGATTGACTTAGTTCCCTACTCATTCTCAGAAATATGTCAATATCAAAAACTTCCCTCGTACGATTATTGGAAAAGCAATCAAAATAGTGAAAGTACAAAGAATTGATCTCTCATTTATTATTCTACGGAAGGAATGGGAAGGAAATTCTTAATGATCTATTCCAGAGTTCATATAGTAGTTAAGGGGGAAACCCCAAGAATTCACTCGTGAGAGAAATTCTCATATTGAGTGACTCTTGGCAGTGTAGATACATTATGAAAACTGGTTATCGCTCGTTGGTCTTTTTCTCGCAAGAAATGATGGATTGGACTTTATGTAGATTTCAAAGTGAGTAGTAATGTATCTGATTTAGACAATACCGTTATCGAACAGGCTTCAGTCTTTAGTGTAAATTTCGATGTGGTGCCTCTTACAGACACAATTCTATTCTTAAACCGATTAACATCATCAATCCGCTTATTTAAACTAGTGATGATTATCAATCCTCCACGAACCCCCATTATTAGGACTGTTTTTTTTGGATGAAAACACTTTGTCTCAAGTTTATTGGCTTGAATGTTAAATAAATGTGTTAAATTCGTTTATAATGAGTTGAAATGATGATATTGGTAATTATTTTGCGTTACACTTCAATAAATACCTTAAATTTCATAATTCAAAGGTACAATTTAATCTTGTCTTTGATTCCATTAAAACAAGGCAATTCTTGTATTTTTAGTTGAAGAGAATTATATCATGAATTCTAAACTTCTTCTCAACTTCAACAAAATTAGCACGTTTGACTGATATTTGTGTTAATAGCTGATCTAAGAGGTCATTAACATACACTACAAAACAAATTTCCTCTTAAACACTCATTGACTAGATTACTCAAAGGTTTCTGATCTAAAAATCTGTTTGAATCCTAGATTATTTCATGATATCAGATAAAGAAAAAAGGAGAATTACCTTTTTTCCTCTCATTATGGGTTTATTTTCCCGCTTCTCACCATAATATAGACGTTCTACTTTTATAAGAAATCTTGAAGGAATAATTTACTAATATCTTAAGAATAAAGGTGGTAGAATACCAAAAACTTTAAATACTTAAATTTTAACAATATATCTTGAAAACAAGCATTATTAATGGCATAAAGATGGTTCAACACAAGTTGATTAATATAATTCTTGCTGTATAAAATCAGGAAAAATCAACATTTCTATTCCCATTTAATATGAAATCATGAGAAATCGTTTAGAAAGTATAAGAACGCAAAATACTCGTTTCTGTATGTATTGGGAATATTGTTGGCAATGATGGAGCTTATGAATGTCCATTGATTTGCTTCTAATGTCCTGAACTAAACTTAACGCGCATCGTGTTTATTATATATCAAAGAGAGACTTCCCATGTTCTCTGTTAAGGAAACTATTAGAAACTTTCCGTATTTTGATTACTGGGATTTTAAAGTTGAATTCCAAATAGATAATCAGTGTTACTGTATCAACATTCATACTTTAGACCAAGTGTTTAATGGAGAACATATCTCATTTAGAAGAGCAATAGATCAAAAAAAGACATTACGTTGCTTTGTAGATATTGGTGAAGAAGTTGGAGGTGATTTTCTTACTCTTGGGAGCGTTTCACTTACATGGAAACCTGAAGAAAAGGAATGTTATATTGGAACAGTTTGGATTGAACCCGATTATCGTGGACATGGGCTTGCAACATATATCTTTAATGAAATAATTAATTTTGCTGACGAGTTTGAAATTCCTTTAAGCCTCCATGCTATGCCTTTTATTAATCCTGAAAGAAAACCGACTGATGAAGAAATTTTAAAACTAAAGGACTATTATCGGCGATTCGGGTTCAAAGAAAATTCAATAATACAAGGGATAGGCTATGATTGTTCAATGGAACGCTTACCAAGAATTTAACGTCATTATTAAAATGATTAATCCGTTATGTTAAGAAAGTCCTGTGACGGTGACTTGCATATTAATCATAAAAAATTATCTTCTTCATTGTATAATATATGTCAAGAAACTTTCATTTAGCATAGGTTTTTCAATTATTAGATTCTAAATAATTTTTTAAATCTTTAGCTGTCTTCCATAGATCCCCTGTGTCAAAATATGGAGTCTTGGTATATAAAAGTAAAAAATCTAAATCCTTTTTTAATGGGAGAGGTATCTTTAGTATTAATTGTTGTTTTGAACCTTTCAATGGTAACTCTGGACGTTTATTTGTCCTTGATAAAAGCAGATATTCATCATGAAAATCATCTTCATTTGTCAATGAAAACCCAAATTTGCTTAATTTTTCTAATAAAAGCTCTTTTGTTTGATAACTAGAGTATAATTCATTAGAATATAATTCAATATAATTCTTCAATTAGCATAATATTCATCAGGAAAATCGCCCTTTTGAAGAGGATCCCAATTAATTTGAATAGGTTTTCGGGCATAGAAATATGTAACAGATGATTGGTTTGTGAGAATCTCATCAAACTCTCCATGATGATTAAAGACAAGAAGACTTTTTTTAAATGGAATAGCATCATTTTCGTGGAAGCGATATTGACTTATTTGATTTTTTCTAAAACTAGATCGAAGAAAACCAAAAATTCCAGCTTTTTTCCAAGCAGAATGAACTGTACAGCCATGATAAGGTGCAGAAAAAACCCCATCAATATAGTACCAAGCTCCTTGAAAAATGTCCTCTGTACCTGTGTATTCAAGCGAGGGGAATGTTTCACCATCAACATAAAACTTCGTATTCCCTTCAAGAAACCGAAGACCATCCTTTCGTTTGATATTAGCTTGATTCAGGACACATCCAGCATAGAATCCTTCTCCTTGTACATCAATAAGTTTATAGGGAATTTCGAGAGTAGTTGGTTGTTCTTCACGATATCTAGCATGAAAATAGAAAGGATCATATGGAAAACCATTTTCATAATGGCGAAATGTTATTGCACCATAAAAAATAATATCAGTCTTCTCACTAGTATTGACTATCTCAATTCGAGCATTCTTTTTGAAAGGCATCGGGAATCTACAAATATAGCCCCCTGACGTTTCTTCTAAATACTTTGATTTAAATTCACGATATTTCCCGAAACCGACTCCAAAAAAATCTCCAATCGGAGAATTGACGCTTGGTGTATCTTCATTATCAAAGAAAATTCGAAGATAAACCTTCTTCCGTATATCCCAACTTTTATAGTATTTTCGCAAGCTAAATAGCCCAGAGGAGAATGTAAACCAAATATTCACAATACAACCACCCCCATCCAAAATAGGAAAAATGAACTTATTTTGGGAATGGATTATTGCATAATCTTGATGTTTTAATCCCCGATCAGCCATAAACTTCCATTGTTTTTGTGTGAAATGGACAACAAGAGGTTTCTCGTTAGAGTGAGTAGAGACCTGTTTAACTTTCCATTGAAAGCCTTTAGCGAAAATCATTTCATCAAATTTTGAAGCTTGAAGGTTATCTGACAATTGATTCCACCTTATCTATTATCTGATTGGTTTACCAGGAATTCTAAGAGATAACTAAAAATTTAATGAGTATTACCATAGTAGGCTTAATGAATAATCCATAAAAAAATAATACCTAACTTCGCCCTCTTGCGTGATTCAATGACCTTAAATAAGGAATTACACAGCAATTTGACATATGAAGATGAGGTAATGAAACCTCAATCTTTAAAGACGATGATATCTTTTGGTATGGCTGAATTGCAGTTTGCCTTTTTTTCATTTGCTCTTGGTCAATATTTGCTTCTATTCTATGAAACGGAAGTAAGTTTAGGAATTTGGTATCTTACATTAGGATATATCATCTATGCTTTGTGGAATGCAATTAATGATCCGCTTGTGGGTTTTTTAACAGATAATCCTAGGAATTACTGGAAACGTTGGGGAAAAAGATTTCCCCTGATAATCATTGGTTCAATCCCATTCGTTTTTTTAATAGTTTTCATTTTTTCACCCCCAAACTGGAATCCGGATACTCAACCATGGTTTTACTTTGTATGGTTTGTATTATCGACCTGTTTTTTTGATACATTCTACTCTATTGTCCAAACAAGTCATTTAGCGCAGTACCCTGATATTTTCAGATTGGATGATGATCGGAGAAAAGCTGGTGGCATAGCTATGGCTTTAGGACTTATAGGAACTGCTTTGGGAGCATTGATTCCAGGATTTATTGTGGTATTTTACGTAAAAGAGTCTTACGCTCAAATGGCCTGGGTTGTTGCTATTGTTGGTTTTATTACTTTTTTAACATACATCTATGGTCACCGTGAGTCAGAAGGATTGAAATTGAGTTATTATGAAAGAGAAGAAGAAAAAGAATCTTTCATCTCTTTACTAAAAATAATTTTCAAACACAAGAATTTCATGGTTGTTATGATGATATTCTTTCTTGATAGCATTATTGGAGCAAGTTTGACGGCATCAATAAGCTACATTGTGAAATATGACCTTAAGATGGATCCAATTATCGCTTCAGTTGTGTTAGCAGGATTTCTGTTAGGTGCTCTAGGATCTATGATATTTTGGTTGAGATATGCACAGCAATTAAACAATAATCGAAAAATGCTGATCATTGGAGTTTTCCTCAATACAATTTTCCTTTTTCCGTTAATATTTGCTTGGAACCTTTTCTCATTGTTGCTGGGTGTAATCCTGTTGGGGATTGGTGGTGGAGCCTTACGAATTGGAAGAAATCCAGTCATCGCTGATGTTATTGATGAAGCAGTAGTGAAAACTGGTACAAAAATTGAAGGCTCTCTAATGGGGATTTATACTTTTTTTAATCGCTTGGCATTAATAGCCCAAGGATTCATCTTTGCTATAGTACATGAATTGACAGGTTTCAATCCAGATGTTTCAGATCAAACGTTCTTAGCTTTGCTTGGAATCAGAATCCATACAGCATTAATCCCGATGATTTTGTGTTTATTAGGCCTAATTATCTTTGTTAAAGTGTATGATCTTACTCCAGAAAGAACTATGGATATTCAAGCACTATTAAAAGCAGAAGGTATGCAGAAAGATCAAAAATGATCCTTAAAGATTCTCCCAAATCTTCTTCAAAGCATTTTCACTATATTGTTTAACCCAATACTCAATACAATCTTCTAAAACTAATGCAGCAATCGCAGAGGGTCTGATTCTTAGAATTTCAGCATATTTTTCTAGCTTCTCCCGTACCTCATTGGGAATTCGCACTGATATGACTGCAGTCTTAGACATATAAAACGCCTGAGTCCAAAAAAAGAGTGATTGTATAAGAGTCTTTTTCTTTAGGAAAAGTACCCCTTATAGGGCTTAATTGAGTTCATTGAGTAGTAAAGAATAATTGATCTTATCTAAGATCTTCCAGATTGAGTGACTCTGAAAAAATAAGAAGAAACTGAAAATAGGTAGCACAATAAGCTGAATACTCATAGCCAAGAGGTAGATATCTTGAGAAATTAGCAGACCAATAAATCCAATTAAATCACCTAACTGATACACTAAGAATGCAGCTAGCATTATCATTAAGTGAGTTGAGAGAGCATATTCAGGCTTTCTATCAAAAAATTTTGTTCGTACGTTATGTAAACGAAGTAAAAGAACAATAACCATTATGTCAATCAGAAAAGTGAGAAAATAAAGGATTGAAAACAATAAAGAATCTAAAAATTCATTCTCCACAAATATAGAAGCTAATATCCACCCTATATATAAAGCTGGGACTAGAGGAAGGTATTTCTCCACAAAATAAAGACGATTTGATGAAATATTAGTATAAAATAACGTGAATTCTAAGGATGTTAGTAGCATGAATAGGATCACTATTTTTAACAAATAGGGTAGTTTCATCGATCCAAGATCTTGGAATGCTTCGGACATTGCTTCAGGTAAGAATATTGCAAACAAACCTGTTATAAAAAGTGTTGTTGCAAATAAAAATAACACTAATGTCACATGAAGAAAGATTTCATCTCTTGTTTTATTAAAAAGTGGAACTGTGAGAATTGTTGATAAAAATAGTAGTATTGAACTTATTAGAGCAAGCATTCCAGCAATTATAATGACGTTCATTATCACCCATTCTTTTCTCTATCAATTTTCATTAGCTTATCAAGCTAAAAAGTTTTTAAATATGTGTAAGCTTTGTAAACGTTACTTACAATGATTCATTTGTAATAGATATACACTAAGACTTTAAAATTATCTGAATAAAGTGGAAATTAGTTAATTAGATAATGAATAAAAGAAAGTTCATAAATGAAAACTTTTTAATCTTTAATGAAATAGTTATAATTAATTCTTTTATTCTATAAAGAATTTTCAATAATCGAACAAATTTAGGAAATAAGATTGATGATACGATTATTAGGAATTGAAAAGTATTATCAGATGGGAGAGATTACTGTAAAGGCTTTAGATGGAATTTCCTTTGATATTGATCAAGGTGAGACAGTTGTGTTATTAGGCCCATCAGGGTCTGGCAAAACAACATTACTAAACCTTGTCGGAGCTCTAGATCGACCAACAGGTGGTATGATCAAGATTAATGGAATTGATATCACACGATATAATCGACGTCAACAATTCACATTCCGCCGTAAAACAATCGGATTCATATTTCAGACATTTAACTTATTTCCAACACTATCAGCACTAGAAAATGTTCAATATGTGGCTGATTTAGGACGAATGAAGAATAGTAGACAAAAATCCATTGAAGCACTAAAATCAGTTGGTCTCGAGGAACGAATTCGTCATTTTCCTCACCAGCTTTCTGGGGGTGAACAACAGCGGGTGGCAATCGCGCGTGCTTTAGTGAAAGAGACTCCTATCATTCTAGCAGATGAACCAACAGGTGAATTAGATTTCAGAACAGGAAAACAAATATTACAGCTCTTATTAAAGCAACAAAATAATGGTACTACGGTTCTTTTGGTCACACATAATCGTGAGATCGCCCGTATCACCGATCGGGTTGTTGAATTGCACTCTGGAAAAGTAGCTGAAGATGGCCTACCCAAGAATGGGAAAGTCTCAATAGAAGATCTTCGTTGGTGAAAAACATGGGCAATATTTGGCTGCTCCTTAAATGGTCCTTTCGGGATCTGAAACAACGAAAAATTCAAGTTATAGCTATTGCGGTTATTATAGGTCTAGGGACTGGGATATATACAGGTTTAAGCAGCTCTACCCCCTGGAGAGAACGAGCATTTGAAGAAAGTAATAAAGATCTGAATATGTTTGACCTTAAAATGAGCTTGCTTCTTGGAAGCTGGATTACACAATCAGAGCTTTCTTCTGCTCTTCAGAATCTATCGCATAAGGATTGGATACAAGCACAAGAATATCGAGTAAGTTTTCCTACAACAGTTAATGCCTCTACTTCTAATCAGACCATTTTGGTGAATGGACGCATTATTGGTATCAATGTTTCTGATGGGTCTCAAAATTTGGATGTAAATGGTATACATATCACAGACGGACGCCACATTAAATCGACAGAAACATCAGAGAAAGTTTGTCTCGTAGAATATAACTTTGCTAGTTATTATGATTTAAAACCTAAGAATCAGCTACTCACCGTTGCAGGAGGCATTAAACTAGCTTTCATTGGAACAGCACTTACCCCCGAATATTTCATGGTACTTGAAGAAAATATGGTTTTTGCGCAATCATCTTTTGCCGCTCTATTCGTCCCTCTAAAAACAGCTCAGGGAATTCTTCAACAAATGACAGGTTTACCTCTTGGATATGTAAATGAGGTTGTTTTGTTATTAAAACCTGAAGCGGATCTTGAAGAGTTTATTCCAGAACTTGAAGACTATTTTAACGATAATTTTCCCTATATTTCTTTTGAATTTATAGAAAAAGAAGATCATCCTACTTACAAATTCCTAAAAGAAGATATCTCGGGTGATCAAGGATTATATTACATTTTCTCTTTTCTTATCCTCGTCATTGCTGCTTTTGGAGCATATAATCTCATTTCACGTGTTGTGAATTCTCAACGCAGGGAAATAGGAGTAAACATGGCATTAGGTGTACCACCTCGTCAGATTGCATATAGATATTTGCTATTCTCTCTCGAAATCGCCCTTGGAGGGATTATATTTGGGTATATTTTTGCAATAATCTTGGGAAATCGATTAGCAGATATAATAGTAGATATTACGCCTTTTCATGTATGGGAGGTTTGGTTAGTAACAGACCTTTTTCTCCAAGGCACAATTTTGGGAATCCTTATTCCCTTTATTGCATCTATTGTTCCTATTTGGCGAGCTACTCGGATGCAACCGATCCATGCCATTCAAACAGGAGTTAAAGTGGGAACAGGTAAAGGAATTTCTCCAATCTTGACATGGATTAGACTCCCTGGTTCAATATTCATTCAATTCCCATTTCGTAATATCTCTCGAAATCTTCGACGAGCTATCTCGACTTTGTCTGGTATTGCATTAGCTATCTGTGTTCTAGTTGCTGTTTTAGGATTTGTTGATGGAGCAGATTTTTTGTTAGATAGTGAACAGGAGGTCATAAAAGGAAATTCAGAGGGACGGGTCGATGTTATACTCAATAATTTGTATAACTCGTCACAATCACCTGTAATAAACATCACTGAGGATACTGATGTGAAATTAGCAGTCCCAATGATCCAAATACCAGTGACATTGCATGGAGAACACGAATCTTACACCATAGTTTTACGGTGCTTCAATCTTACTAATCAGATATGGACACCGGAAACAATAAGAGAAGTTAAACCTTTTAATCTCACAGCTGGGTTAATAATTTCTCAAGAAGCTGCACGGGATTTAAAAGTTGATATAGGAGACAAGATCACACTTGAACACCCTTTTAGGAAATCAGCATTCCAATATTCCAAGGAAAACACAACATTTCATGTAATGGGTATACAAAATAGTAAAATTCGATTCTGGGCATTTAGTGATATCTCAAACGATCAAATCTTCAATGTTACCGGTTTAGTTAACGCAGTGATGATTGTACCAAAACAAGGAATTACCGAAGAAGCAATCCAAAAGAACTTTTTCAATCTGCAGGGATATAGTGGAGTTCAATCAGTCATAAAATTGGTTAAAGTCTATGAAGAGCTTATTGAGATGTTTAAATCTATCTTTGACGTAATCAAATATGTAGTTTTGATCTTAGCTCTTCTCTTGGTATATAATACAACAACAGTAAATATTGATGAGCGAACTCGAGAATTAGCGACAATGGCTGCCTTCGGTACCCCTATTCGAACCTCCTCGTTAATTTTAATGGTAGAATCTATGATTTTAGGGATTTTAGGGACACTAGTTGGTTTTTTCCTTTTTGCTCCTTTTGTAGTCGATATTCTTGAAGCACGTGTGGATCAAGCAATGAATGAAATATGGTTGTCAGCATTCCTTTATCCTGATAGTATTATTACTCTCATTTTAATTGGAATTGTATTCGTCACATTTACCCCCTTGTTGTCAGTTCGCAAGCTTATCAAGATGGATCTCCCCTCAGCCCTTCGGGTTGTTGAATAGTAAAGCAAATAGAATTAGTCATCGAGAAAAAAAATCTACTAAGTGATTAAAACTAGAGATAAATGATTCAGAAAAATGATCTGGTTGAAATCCTGACCATTGGTTTTCCTTAAGTTCATCGCTAATGATTACCAATGCTGCAGCTTTCACATTTCGAAAATTCGCTATAGCAAAGGCAGCTGCTGTTTCCATCTCAATAGCAATTACTTCTTTCAGTCGTAATTGTTCAACCAAATTAAAAGTTTCTCTAAAAGGAGCATCTGTGCTGCAAATTGTACCTTTAGCAAATGGAACTCCTTTTGAATTAAGAAACTCTACTAAATCGTTGAACAAATTTTCTGATGGGACACTTGGGATATTGACTGGTAGGTAGTGATAACTTGTACCTTCCAACCGTATAGCCTCTGTTACAATAATTCGATCACCAATCTTAGCCTTTTGAATTGCTCCAGCTAATCCTAGAAATATGAATTCCTTTATTCCAAGTGCAATTAATTGTTCAAGAAAAATAGCAGTTGTAGATGCCCCCATTAATCCTTGGAAGTATAAAACTTTATTATCTATACAATATAAATGTGTACCTTGATATAACGCCGGTAATTCTTTAATTTTCCTTTTCTTACTCTTCTGTGGAAGCTCAGGACGAGAAAACGGTGAATAAATCAGTTTCAACGGGAGTGGATAAGCAGCACGATAAAATTTAATCGTTTCAGAAGGATTAATATAAACTCGTGAATCATTATCGAAAAAATCCATAACTGATAAGAAATAACTGACCTTATAAATTTTAATTTGGTGATCATATGGATCTTAGGCCCTTTGGGAGAACTGGGCACAATGCATCAATAATAACCTTAGGAGGCTGCGCATTAGGATGGTTACATGAACAGGAACCAAAGAATGCTCAAGAGAAAGCTGATGAAGCCATTAAAGAAGCGAGGAAGCGAGGAATAAATATCATTGATGTTTCTCCCTCCTATGGGGAAGCAGAGGTTAGACTTCAGCCTTGGATTCCAAAAATCCGTAATAAAATCTTTTTAGCAGAGAAAACGATGGAGAGAACTAAAGATGGTGCTTGGAATGAACTACAACGCTCCCTAAAACGATTAGGTACATCTTATTTTGATTTGTATCAATTCCATGCAGTATCGACAATGGAAGAATTAGAGCAAATTTTAGGCAAGAATGGTGCCATTGAAGCTTTTCAAGAGGCTAAAGAAACAGGTCTCATAAAGAATATCGGTATTACATGTCACAGTGACATGAGAATCCTATTAAAAGCACTGAATTCCTATGAAGACTTTTACACAATTCTATTACCTGTTTATGTCGCTGCGATGGCTCATCCTCATCCAAGTAACGATTTTCGACCAGTTCTAAAGCTAGCTAATGAAAAAAGCATTGGAGTCATTGCTATTAAAGCTATCTCTAGAAGGAGATGGACATTCGCAAAAAAATATGGAACTTGGTACCAACCACTAGATGAACAGCCGTGGATCGATGATGCTGTTGGATTTACACTCTCTCAAGAAGGTGTTACAACTTATTCATTACCCTGTGATCTCCGATTATGGCCATTAGTGCTTAAAGCTGGCGAGAAATTCAAGAAATTAGAAATGATTGAACAGAAAGAGATAATTCAAAGAGCAAAAGCAGATAGTTTTAAGCCATTATTTCCTGAAAAATAAGAAAGATATGATAAATCCTAATGCTTTAATTAATTAACTTCTTAAAAGAAAGAGAAAAGCATTCTAGATATATTCAAGCCTGAAATATTTTTGTTAGGAATTAATCATGGCACCAACAATAATTAGTTACTTTGGTTTTGGTGTCTTCTTACTCGATTTAATCGTTAGTGGCGTGGTATTTTATAGATTAAGTAAAAGATGGAGAGAAACAAGAATCACAGTAGTATCTTTACTTGCATTTTTTTATCTCTTGTACATTATTTTCATTATAATAGAATTCTGGTTTTTTCTGTTAAATTTTAATGATGTAATTAGCTTTTATTTACAAGAAGGTAATGTTATAGTCTGGTTATTACCTTTCTTTGGTGGGTTAACTGCTGGATTTTTCATGCTATTCATAGATTATTTCGAGAATGAAAGAATAAACGCATTACATGGTTTCATTTATGGATTATTTTTTGGTGCTTTCCTTTTAAATGTAATGCATCAAATCGTGGTTCCAGAAGTCTTCCCATTAAGTATACTAGAGGCAGACACTCTTATATTATTAATCATGAATTTTCTCTTATCGACGAATTTCCCAGTTTCATATTTTGTAATTTATGTAATTATTGTGACCTTGAGATCTCTGAGAAGAATTAAAAGAAATATTGATGATGAAACACAAAGAAATCAAGTTATGTTGATGCAATGGGTGATCGTACTATATTATTTTGTTACGTTAGTTGTTGTCGCAAGTGCCTATCAACTTGCTTATTTAATGGATCCTACTACAGAGGTATTCTTAAAGCACATTGCACCGCATATAAATGTTATAATAGGAAGTCTCCTAATTTATCAAGCTTACGTAAAAGCACCAGTAGGGTTTCTACAATTTCAGAAAATTGAGAAATTATTGGTTATTAATCGATCAGGGATGTTATTATTCTCATATGATTTTGCACGACCAAAAGACCAAGATTATACTAGTGAACAGGACTTATTACTATCTGGAGGTGTTTATGCCATTTTAAGTCTGTTTACGGAGATGGTCCAAGCTAAAAATATTAGAATGATCCATTTTCTAGACAAAAAAATCATGTTATCTCAGAATGAAAATTTTATCCTCTTTCTCATGGTGGATCGGATTTCCAGCTTTTTATGGAGTGCATTGGATTCATTTGGTAATATGTTCAACTTAAAATATGGTTTAGATGACATAGAATACGCGGTTATTACAAAGAACGTTTTTAAGGACGCTGAATCTTTACTAAAGATTGCTTTCGGACGAAAATAAAAATTCATAATTGACAATCCCTTTCTCAACTTGAGGCAAATCTTAAGTTCTTGGTAATCTTACAGTGAAGGTTGCACCAAATCCTTTTCCTTTACTGGAGGCTAATAGAATCCCATTATGGGCCTGTATAATAAATCTTGATAAATATAAGCCAACACCTGTACCTTGAACAGTAAATTCGGTTGGAATAGATAAAAATGGCTCAAATATCTTTTCTAAATATGTAGGTTCAATACCAGCGCCATTATCGGAAAATTTAATTATTATATCTTCAGAAGTGATCGTAGAGCTGACAGTTATCTGACGATTATCTTTTGAAGTGTGATCTATAGCATTCTGCATTAAGTTACCGAATACTTGAAGTAGACGTACTGGATCACTTTCAATTTGAACAGGAGAATCGAGATATGATATGGAATATTCTAATTGATCTTTTAATATTACTTTATATGAACTGAGGAATTCATCTAGCAATTCATTAATAATGACTGGTTCTTTTTGTAACTGAAAAACACCTCTATCAATCCTCATAATGTCTCTTACATCTGAAATCAACCTTTCGAGACGCTGGACATTCTTAATGATTTTTTGGAGAGGAATAAAGAATTTTTCATTCTGTTCTAATCCAAGATCACTAAAAAAGGCTTCAAGAAGCTCTGCATAACCCCGAATGATTGTTGTAGGCGTACGTAATTCATGAGCAGTCATCGACATGAAACTAGCGCGTCTTTGTTCTAATTCACGTTCCTTAGTTATATCTGAAATCACTGCAAAAGAACCACTGATTTGAGATCCCACCATTAAAACTTTAGCTGCAACTCGTGTGGTTACTTTATCTCCATTTTTATTAATAAATACAAGTTCATATTCTTCAGAGGGAACCAGGCCCGAATGTCGTTGCTTGCTTTTTTCTTTGAAGATTTCGATTGAATCAGGGTCTAAAAATTCAATCACTAAATGATCCAACATCTCATCTTCATTAAATCCAAGCATCTTTTCTAAAGCAGGATTTACTAATGTTATTCTGTTAAATATGTCAGTAACCACAATACCATCAGTCATTGTTGTTATAAGTGTCCTATATTTCCGCTCGCTCTCTTTCAGCGATTCTTCAGTTTTTTTACGTTCAGTAATATCAAGGAATGAGGCCACCATCATTCCTGGTGACGTCTGGAAAGCACAAACCTCATAGGCACCTTTAATCCGTTCGTCTTCATAAGTTATTTCGTCACTTGTCCATATTATCCCTTTCGTGGCAGCAGCACGGTAGTGATCAGGGATTTCAGTTTCCATAGAGGAAGGGAACGCATCTTCAATTGTTTTCCCTTTTAACTGTTCGTGATTTATCCCTAGGATTTCATCAGCAGCATGGTTAGCGCCAATAAATATTAGATTTCCATCTTCCTCTATTTGATACATATGCATACCCATGGGAATGGATTCAATAATATTTCGAAATTTCACCTCACTCTCTCGTAATGCTTCTTCCATTTCCATGCGTTTTGTTATATCACGAACTACACCCCGAAATCCTACAGGTTCTCCTGAAGATTTTAATATTAGAGAGATAGAAGCTTCATTAAACCTCTTAGTTCTATCTTTTCTAATAATCTCCCAATCAGTAGCCTTAGTTGGTCGCCCCGATTCATAAACTGTATTAAATGTATGATATACTTTATTGCCAGTCTCATCATCCATGTAAGCTCTATAATTCATACCAATTAATTCATTTTTTGAATATCCAAGTAATTTGCATAATGAATCATTGAAAAAGGTCAAATTTCCAGCTAAATCAACCTCATAATAACCGTCTTCGATACTCTCTAAAATCGTTCGATATTTCTTTTCGCTCTCTCTCAGGGCTTTTTCTGCCTCTTTGTGTTTAGTAATGTCTGTTACAATCATTCCCATCCCCTTACCAACCTTAAATGCTTTTATAATTACATGAATATTACCAAATAGAGTACCAGTAACAATATTCTCCATAATTAAGGGTTTACCAGTCCTTATAACTTCTATATATCTATTATAATTTACTATTTCCTTAGTCATAGAACCGAATTCTGTAAAATTCCTTCCTATTACACCCGTTTTCTTGATCTCTACGGGAATTATCTCCATGCCAGCTTTATTGATATCAATTAAGTTGAGTTTTGAATCCCAAAGAGAGAAAGCATCAGTTGCAGAGTCCATGAATGCTCTTAATCGTTCTTCACTCTCCCGTAACGCTTCCTCTGCTTTTATTCGCTCAGTAATGTCAATTAGGGTGATAAAATCAGCTGTTTTTCCCTTATAGGTTATTGTTTTTGAGTAATTCTCTACCCATTTTGTTTTTCCAGTCTTTGTTATAAGACGATAGGAAGAGTGTATAACGACATCTATTTCCCCCATTTGTTTTTTTCGTGCTTGTTGAATTGCAATTGAACGGTCATCTGGATGCATAGCTGACACCCATTCATCTGCTTTCCATTTTAACATCTCTTCAGGAGTAATCTCTATCATTTCCGCTAAAGCATTATTGACATATTTTATCAACCCATCTTGGAGGATTACAATCCCAAGCATACTTTGTTCAGACAACAATCTGAACTTCTCTTCACTCTCCCTTAATGCTTCTTCAGCTCTTCTATTCTCAGTTATGTCTCTGGTAATCAGTCCTAGTCCATCACCCACTTTGAACGCCTTCAATTCAACATGTATTTCGCCAAATTTGGGAGATGGTACAAGATCCTGTATGACAAGGGGTTTTCCTGTCATCATAACCTCCATATATCTATTATATCGGCCTGTCTCTTTAAGATCAGGCGATATGTCAAGTATAGCCATTCCTAGTACATCCTCCCTGTTTACTCCTAGGCCCTTTAATGCAGTTTCGTTTATGTCAATAATATTTAAATCTGAATCAAAAAGAAGGAAGGGATCGATTGCAGCATCCACGAAACTTCGTAATTTCTCCTCTGCTTGTTTTTGTTCTGTGATATCTCTAATAACCGCAACTATTTGAATAGCATTACCTTGGTCATCCCTAACAAAAGACACAGTAAAGTCTATTGGCGTTATTTTGCCATTTTTATTCTTTAAATAGGTTGATAGGGGTGGTAACTCTTCTCCTTTAACTGCTTTTCCAAAAGTCTCTACGATCTTGTCTACTTCATGTGGTACTACAGTCTTTTTCGCAATCTCAATCCCACTTTTTCCTATTAATTCACTGCTTTTATATCCCGTGATCTTTTCATAAGTTGGATTTGCAAATGAGGCTAATCCATCCATATCGAACAGAAGGAGTGCCTCGTTTAAGTTATCAGTAATTGTTTTACTTTGTTTCAATTCGAATTCAGTTTTTTTGTGTTCAGTAATGTCTCTAAATACCCCAATCAGTTTGAAATCATCACCCTCTTGAATCCTCCTTAAAGCCCCAGAAATAGGCACATAATGGCCATCTTTATGTTGCGCTCTGTACTCAACTTCAATCCTATCTTTAAGATTTGCAGTTTTAGCCATAGCCTTAGTAGCTTTTTCTAAATCATCAGGGTGGATAAAATTAAGGCCTTGTATTCCTATTATTTCATTAGGCCGGTAACCAAGAAGATTAAATACTTCTGGGCTGATATATATAAGTTTTCCATCGGAGTTTGCTTCTAATACTACATCGAAGATATTCTCAGTAAGCCTACGGAATTTTTCTTCGCTCCTCCTTATTTCTTCTTCCGCTCTTTTTTGTTCCGTAATATCCCTGATAATCATTCCCATCCCACTACCTACTTTGAATGCCTTAATATTGAAATATTTATCTCCAAATATTGGATGAGGAACAGAATTTTCAACAACATAAGGTATTCCCGTCTTTATCACGTTCATATACTTGCTATATGTTCCCTTTGCTCTAGTAAAATCAAATTCTACCAGATTTGCACCTATTACACCTTTCTCCCTAATTTCTTGTGGAATCATCCGCATTGCAGCCTTATTTGTTGAAATTAAATTCAAATCTGAATCCCATAAAGAGAAAGCATCGATTGTGGAGTCCATAAACAGCTGTAATTTCTCTTCAGTCTCTTCTATAGACTTCTCCATCTGTTTATGCTCAGTAATGTTGCGATAAATAGTTACAACCCATTTAACTTCACCCTCACTGAAGATAGGATCTTTTTCGATTTGTGTTGATACCTCTACATTTCTAACTTTTTGAGTTTCTTCGGTAATAAGAGATTTCCCAGAGGTAAAGATTTGATGATATTCATCCTGAATTTTATCAGGTAAAAAAGGATAAAGGTCAAACAATTTTTGACCAATTATATCTAATTCTAATCCTAAGTTCCTAACCCAACGTTTAAAGGCTTTGTTTATAAAAAGGATCTCCAGATTTTTATTAACAATGTGGATTGGTTCAGCCATCGCATCAATAACTGCATGATACTGCATTTTTAATTCCCGTTGTTTTTCAATGAAAGAATTATGTTGCATTTTATATATCAACTGTTTTAGTTCTTTTTATTGGAAAAATAATATTAAAAATTAACTGACATGACTGATTTCTTTAGAAGTCGCGTTGTTACATTCTTACAAACATAGTAGTTTAATATTTCGAAATAATTTCAAAATAGGAAAATTATTTGTCTGAAGTTTGATTGGTATAAATGGATTGTAATGAAGACTCAAAAAAAACTAGGATTCACTTTGTCCTATGATTTTCTCCCACCTTCTTTGTGTCATAATTTGATATCCCTCCTCGATAATTCAAATTTCACCCATTTGTTTATTCCAGAAGCCTGGGGGCATGATGCTTTTACTCAAGTAGCAGCCATGTCACATTACACTTCTGAGCTTCTTCTAGGAACAGGTATTGTAAATCTGTATTCCCGTACTCCTGCTACATTGGCTCAAACAGCAGCGAGCTTATATGAACTTACAGAAGGACGATTTATTTTAGGATTAGGATTAAGTGGCCCTATAGTCGTTCAAGATTGGCATGGTATAAATTATTATCAATTTTCTCCCCTGCAACGGACTCGTGAGTACTTAGAGATATTGCGTTTAATTCTACTAGGGGAACGTGTAAATTACTCTGGAAAGATTTATTCTTTGAAACGATTCAAAATACGCGGTTTTAACACACCTCTTGATATACCATTATTCCTCGCAGCAATGGGTAGAAAAAATGTTCAGATTACAGGCGAATTAGCAGATGGATGGCTCCCGATCTGGACTTCCTTCACTGAAATTCCTAGCACGAAGGAAGATTTAAGAAAAGGATTTTCCAAACGAAAACCAGAACTTGGGAAAGAGATTATAATTGCTCCCTACATTCCTACTTGTGCTTCAGAATCTGAAAAAGCAAAATACCTTATTCAGAGGAATTTAGCTTATTACATAGGTGGAATGGGGACATTTTATTTTGAAATTGTGAAAAGGTTTGGTTTTGAGACGGAAGCAAATAAAATTAGAGCGGCATTTCAAGCAGGGGATCGTGATGTTGCCGCTAAAAATGTAACAAGGGATATGCTTGATCGGATTGCAGTAGTAGGATCCCCTGAGTATGTTATCACACGCTATAATGAACTACGACAACAAGGTACTAATATTCCTGTCGTTTCTCTACCCCCCAATTGTACTCCAGAGTTAGCAATAGATACTATCGGTACTTTTAATCAATGATTGAGGTGTTATATTTGAGTACAATGGACACCTTCTTGAGCTACAACTCCAATACATCCATTACAGGAAATACATTCAGCAGTTAATCCCCCAGTTCCATTTAACCATTTATTTGGGAGATTGGGCTCCCTAATCAAAGGACGACTTAGAGCGATAAAATCGGCACTTCCCTCAGCCAAGATCTCCTCAATTACATCAAGAGATCTAATTCCACCAACAAGAATTAATGGAGTAGCTCCAATAACTTTCTTGATTTCTTTTGCATACGGACGATGATAAGCCTCTTTATCCTTAGAGTTTATTTTTATTCGACTTTCCGGAATAAAAGAGGGGGAAAATCCAATTTCCTCTTCATTTCGTAATACAACGGCCCACATACAGCTACTAGTTTCAATAGCTGCAAATCCTATTCGTGAAAGTTTTTCTGCTATTTTTTGAGACTCTTTTAGGTCAATTCCTCCTTCTAAAAAATCGTCTACATTCATTTTGATCAAAATCGGGAAGTCCTTACCTACAAATTCAATAGATCTTTTGTAAATATCTTCAATGATTTTGATCCGTTTTGTTGTGTTACCACCATATCCATCTGTTCTTTTATTCGTGAATGGTGACAAAAATTCGCTTAATAAATATCCATGAGCAGCATGGAGTTGAACCGCATCGAATCCTGCTTCTTTTGCTCTCCATACAGACTTTGCAAAAGCTTCTATAATTTCTTCTATTTCTTTAACCGTCATTTCTCGTGGCATGTTATTCATCATTTGTTCAAGAACAGCAGATGGCGCTATTGTGTTTTCTAACAAAGATTGAAATCCAGAATGAGCTAATTGAATTGCAATCCTACATCCATCTCCATATTCATGAACTGTTTCTGCAATCTTCCTCAATCCTGGAATTAAACTATCATTATCTATTGCTGTCTGATTATGATAACTACGACCAGAGGGGTGAACATAAGTGAGCCCTGTGATAATCAATCCAACTCCTCCTTCGGCTAATGTTTTATATAGATATATTAATTCTTGTGTAACACTACCATCTTCAACGGTTGCCATACACTCATAAGTAGCTGATCTAACTAATCTATTTTTGATAACTAATGAACCTATTTTATGGGCTGATGAAAAGTTCTTAAACATCTTTTATCTCTCTTGATTCTTTTTGAAAACATCAGCATAATTAAATATTGAGGGGCCTCCTCCTGAATGAAGAAAAATTACATTACTGTCTTTTGGGATTACTCTAGTCTTCACAAGGTCAACCAATCCTACCATGGCTTTTCCAGTATAAACAGGGTCAAGAAAAATTCCCTCCAGCTTTGCAATCAGTTTTACAGTATCAATCATTTCTTGACTTGGGATTCCATACCCCTCCCCATAATAATCATCAAGAACCTTAATCGAATCCTTTTTAATCGTTAATTTCAAACCCCATTCTTCAATAAACTTCCGAATAATCCTTTGTACAATTTTATTTAGTTCCCCTTCTGGTTCTCCAACATTAATCCCAAAAATTTCCAATTCAGGACAATAGAGCTCTTTTCCTAAAAGAACACCCGAATGCGTACCTCCACTACCAGTTGCATGGATAAAGTAATCCATTACAATACTTAAATTTCGAACTTGTTTCATAATTTCCAATATACAGTTTAAATATCCTAATGCACCAATTATAGTAGAACCACCTGTTGGTATGATATATGGTCTCTTATCTTGATTTATTAACTTCTCTTCTATCTCTTTCATGAGAGCTTTTCTCTTCACACTATCTTTAACTCGATGTATTTTCACATCAAGAATCTGATCTAAAAGAAGATTTCCTGTGATATAATTTAGATCTTCGCCTGATAATACTAATTCACATTCAAAACCGAGTTTTGCTGCGCACGCTGCTGTTTGAAGACAGTGATTTGATTGCAAAGCTCCTTCTGTAACAATAACATCTGCTTTACGTTCCTTTGCTTCGGCTAATAAGAATTCTAGCTTTCTATTCTTATTCCCCCCAAAAGCAACACCTGTAAGATCATCTCTTTTGATAAAAATATTAGCTCCACCCAGATACGCAGTTAATCGTTTGAGAGGCATTATAGGCGTCGGTAATATGCAAAGAGGAATTCTTGGAATGGATTCGAGATTGAATTCAGTCATGATTCAGAACAACAACCTTCATTCTTAAATTATTTATTACGAGCTAACATATTAACAAGTTCGAGAGATGTCTATTTTTGAATCATAGTACTGGAAATTGTGATGACTAAGGATTTCTACTTATTTTCACATTTATGACAATATTTCTCTAATTTATGTCATCTTACTAATGACAAAGAATTCTGATTCTACATCATTGATTTTGTCGGTATTATTAGTAATTTTCACCTATTCTCATCTCTGAATTGTTAAATTATTCAAATCTAACTTTGATAAAACACCCTAGGCTTTAAATAATCATGATATTATTTTTTAAATAGACCAGACTAGTCCCATTATAGGATTATCGTTTTGTGGATATATAAAGGAAAAACACCTATCATTATTGGTAATGAATGATGAACCAAAAACAATCAACTAATGATCAACTAAACCTGACTATTAGATTTTTGAAATATGAAGGGCCATTATTCATTCGAATCAACTCTGATCTGGAATCAGATCTTCAGAAAGGGGGATCTCTTGTAGGAGTAACGGATACTATTTAGTCATAAGCGATATTATCTTGTCAATCTAGAGGAATAAGGTTATTCTCGTAATTTGAGAACTGACATAAACTTGACAATCCCCACTTCTTGACTTTCACAAGAATCTCTTTAAATTTAAATCCAACATACTGAGGAGAATGAGCATCTGATCCAAGAGTGATTGGAATCCTGCGCTGAATTAACTCCTTAATGATGTTTGGACTGGGATAAGTTTGTTTCGCTTTTTTATACAACCCAGAGGTATTAATTTCTACAACCATCCCACTTTTTTCAATCTGATCTACAACTTGTAATACTTTCTGCCATATTTTGTCAGAATCTTGAGGAAATAATCCATACTTTTTTGGGAGATCAAAATGCCCTACAATTTGGTAAAAATTAGTTTTAATCATTTTCATGAGAGTATCATAATATTTTAGATATACTCTATCAACACCTAGTTCCTTAATCATAGGAATAGCTTGTACTTCGTCAATTGGTATCGCGTCAATACCCTGCCATGGAACCGCATGAACAGATCCTATAATATAATCGAAATCATCTAAATAGGGTTTAATAATTCGTTTATAACTATTAAATGCCATTGGGAAGAAATCAACTTCTGAAGCAATTTTAACTTTAATTTGTGAGATGTACTTCACTTGAAGTCTTTTGATTTCATTGATATAGTTTGGAAACTCGTTTAATGGCATAGCATAAATATGAAAATGCTTTGGGAGCAGATCCATTGGAAAATGGTCACTAATTCCAATCTCCGCTAAGTCCTTCTTAATAGCTGACGCAATATAGTCATTAATTGTTCCAATGGCATGATTACAAAGAGAATTATGCGTATGGTAATCCCAATATTGCATAGGCGTGGAATGATTTTTCTGATTAAATCTCTCATGAATTCTGAGATTTGAAAAAGCTTTTGAAATTTCAAATTTATTTCAATATTATTTCTTTTTTGTCCAACATCCCTTTTTGGGTTTAAAAACAGTAATTTTTAAGGTCTTATAGTAAGCCGTAAGGAGAAGGATGTTACCAAAAAATGACCATGGAAAGCCTTTTTGTAGCGTTAAAGAGATCTTTAGAGGAATACGAGCCTGACAAAGCCAAAGAAATCGCTAATGAGCTCATAACAGTGCATCAAGTTGATCCACTTACAGTAATTGATGATGTCTTAAGCCCTACAATGGAAGAAATAGGGGATAAATTTGATCGAATGGATATCTTTCTCCCCGAACTAATGGGAGCTGCAGAAGCAATGCAGGCAGCCACTTCAGTCTTGACAGAACACATCAAGAAATCCACTACAGAACGGTTGGAAACGAAAGGTAAAGTTGTACTCGGTACCGTTCATGGGGATATTCACGAAATTGGGAAAAATATTGTAAAAATTATGCTAGAAGTCTCGGGATTTGAAGTCTTTGACTTAGGAAAAGATGTCCCTTCAATGCAGTTCATTGAGAAAGCTGATGAAGTGAAGGCAGATATAATCGCCCTCTCTGCATTAATGACCACCACTATGATGTCACAAAAAGAAGTTCTTGAACTACTTGAAGCTTTGGGTAAACGGGATAATTATTTGGTCATCATTGGGGGAGCCCCAACGACTGTAACTTGGCAAGAAGAAATAGGCGCCGATGGATGGGCAGAAACCGCAGTTGGAGCAGCAAAACTTGCTACTAAATTACTCGAAAAAAGGTCGAAGTAAATGGTAACACCGCCATGGCGTATCAATGAAGTGTTGGACAGAGCACAAAATGGTCCTATTTGCTTAGAAGGGGATTTTGATCTCAAACTTCTTGTTCCTGAACTTCGAAGGGTTGTTAAGGAATATGATATCTGTTTCGATCCTGCAATACCCGTTCCACAAGACAATACTCTAGCTGATAGCCTTTGGAAAGCTGCTATGGATTTATATCTCGAAGTTGGAACTTTGGTGACTGATACTCATCGTAGGATTCTGTTCACTGAAGATGAAATAAAGGAAGCCTTTGGAAACTTCCCTGGGAGATTCACGCTAGGTTTCGGACGGGATTCTAAAGAAATCTCCAGTCGACAAATTGAAGATTCACAAAGGCCTTTCTGTCTATTTTCACCCGATATAACTTGTGATGAAGATCTCTTCCTCCCAATGAGTATGGCTTACTTACAGGAGCCTCTAGCTGATGGAGTCTGTGCTCCAATCCTGCCTGAAATCGAGGGCATGCCCATACGCTCTGGGTTTCCTTCAGAAGTGAAAGGATCGGTCGCTCATGCGATGATGTTCCGAGAAGCTGCCAGACGAGTCGGTCGTCCTGGTATCTTTCTTAAAAGTGTTGGAACAGCAGAATCGGACGCTGCTCAAATTGCCGCTAGTAATACCGAGTGGGGGGAAAGATTGACAGATGGACGTTTTGTAGCTAGTATAACAGAACTCAAAGTGGATAATTCTCTCCTAAATAAAATGGTACACTTTCATACTTATGGTTGTTTTGTCGGAGCATTGGCTGGGCCTATTATGGGTGGTTATGCTGGTGGACCTGAAGGAACTGCAGTCGTGGGAGTGGCATATCATTTGATGGGATTATTAGTGAACCAAGCTCACTTCATGAATTACTTCCCATTCCATTTGAAGCATACTAGTAATACTATGCGTCAACTTCTCTGGGTTATTTCAACAACCTATCAAGCTTTGGCTCGCAATAGTAATTTCGTGTCAATGTCTAATGGATTTGCTGCAGCAGGTCCGTGTACTGAAATGGTCTTGCGAGAAGCAGCAACTCATGGGCTTGTCTCTGTCATCTCTGGTGCAAATTTATGGGAAATGGCCGTTGCTAAGAACAAAGTCAAAAATTATGCAACCCCAATGGAAGCCCGTATGGCTGCTGAAGTTGGTACTGGAGCAGCAATGAAAAAAATCTCTCGAGGTGATGCAAATGAGCTTACACTCACTCTCTTAAAGACCTATGAAGAGAATATCCCAGATGCTCCCCTTGGGAAAAATTTCCGAGAATGTTATGATGTTCAAAAGGTCAAACCTACAACAGAATACAAAACTCTTTATAAAAATGTACGCAAAGAACTCGAAGATATAGGTGTACCATTCATCTATTAGGGTATCCAATGATGTAAACTAATCATGGAAACAATTAGCTAGTTCTATCTGCCAATTAGTTTTATCGCTCAAAATTACCAGAAAATTGATAGTTTTTACAGCGCTTTCAATAAACTTCCAATCTAGATCCGTTAATAAATCTGTTATCTCATCACTTGCATTTTGTATAATTGTCCTTGGTAATGAAGCTCCCTCCCTGTAGAATTTTTTCAAAAATTCTTTCAAGCAATCTGTTGATATAAGTTTAACATTCATATATTTACCAATTGAAATACCAATAGCTTCAATCATTTTCTCTTCTTGTTGTTGTTCTTCCTCTGAAAGTTCTTCTTTCTCTTCAAGGTCCATGATTGGGAAAAAGATTTTTGCAGTTCTCATATAGAGAGTTTGAGTCTTTAATTTTTTCTTATCAGTTTTGAAAACCCTTTTTCCAGCCTGTATCACCAAATTAGCTTCTTCAAGTGTTTTGAGATACCGATAAATTGTTTTATCTGATTTTTTTTTCCCAGTATTCTTGAAAGCGTTTTCTAGTTCTGTTACAGTCATTGGACCTTTATGAGTTCGTAAGAATTCTATGACAGATGAAAGATTTTTATCCTTAAAGAGCTTAATCGAATCATTATCAGTTATTTCTTTCATTAAAGGCTGGGAAAAAGTTATTGCATCTTTGAATTGTTTGTTTGACATTCTTTCACACTGAATTGTTATTATTCTTTTCTGAAAGTTAATCTTTTCGCTACAAATTAGTTAATGTCATATCATTGCCTCGATAGGTAAATATTAAAAGTTCTCTTATCCCTAAGATCACATTCTCATTAGAATGAGAATGTATCAAAAAGCCTTTTTTCGTTGACTGTACAAATAAAAAGGAGTGTATCAAGAATGAAAGTAAATTACCGTTATTGGGAACCAAACCAGGGTCTTGAAGAACTTCAAGCTAAAATATATAATGAAAATAATCCTAGTACTCAACCTGTGACGGGTCAACAGATCATCGAACGATTTGAGCGTGAGAAAATTGATCCTAAGACAATTAGATATGCTATTGATGAAGAAGGAAACCCTTTAGCCTATATTCAAGCGCGAGATTATGATCCCATTGAAGAAACTCACCTTGGTTATCCATGGGCTCTTCCAAACTGTCCAGAAGGTGTTCAGGATAAATTATTTGATGAAATGCTGGAGTATGTCAAACAACGGGAGATCGCAAAAAAATACGATATCCGAATGAATGCCTCTATAGATGATAAGAAGGTTATGGATTTCTTTAAAGGGAAAGGGTTGGTTGAAAAATCTAAAGGATACAGATATGAAATCGATATGAATGAAGTTAACAAATCTGATTATGTAGAAAAGGATTTCACAACTCGTCTTGCCACCATGGATGATATTGATCTTCTTGTTGACCTGATTAAGACAGATGGCCGATATTTTGGACAATTTGGCTCTGATGAAGACATCGTCACTTATTTTAAAGACCGAGTGCTTAAAGATGGACAAGAAAAGGGTAATAATGCCGTAATGGTTTTCAAAAATGATACTTTAGTAATGGCTTCAGCTCCACTAGTCTTCAAAGCCCCAGGAGAAGAAGAGGAACGACTTATTCTCCGCTTTCATGCGTTTCGACCTGGAAATGAACAGGCTTACAAACCATTGATCATTAATATAGCCAAAGAATGTGTCTCTAATAATTATGGTACTGACAAACCACTCAGTACCTTCATTGGTCCTAGAGACTCAGAATTTGCTGCTATTTTGGGAAAATACAAGCCTAATAAAGTGTTGACAGGAATTGCTTTCGGTATGAAAGATTAAATTCCCCCTCTTCCCTTTTTTTCTTCAATCGAACATTAACTCAACTTCTTCTAATACTGAGCATATTCTGAGGTTATGGTTAACCAAAATGGAATAGAAAACGCTATCAGGTAAAAAAACGAGTTTGCTGCAAACATCAATAACATATCAGAGGAGAGGAATTTTAAAATAAAATTCGATATTATAAAATGAATACTCACCAATACCAACGAAATAGCAAAGTAACCGATCAATCCACGAGTAATTTTTGGGGCTGAAGGTGTCCTAATGATGTGTACCCATGTTACAGTAGATTTCGTCTGATATAAATTCCAAACAACATAGATAACTAGGATGAAACCACTTATCAAGATTATTATACTAAGAAGAGAATGAATCATTAATAAGAAATTATCTTGGAAAAAAGTACCTATCTCCCCACTTAAACGAAAGACATAATAGATTATCGTATAAAGGATTGAGAGTAGGATATTCCGTGTAAGTATATAGATCAAACCTGTACCTAACCCAAATAAGAAAGTTGAAATGAACCAATATAATGTCCCAAGATAATTAGTTGGTTGAAAATACTGAGGTAAAAATAATAAACAGAATCCTAAACTTGAGAGGATTACTGCAAGAAAAGGGGACAAACCGCGATCTTCTAAAAGAGGAATAATTGTTCTGCGATAAAGTAGCTCTGTATATATGGGGAGAATAAAAAACTGATAAGATAAAAATAAAATCCAAATCATTGGATTAAATAAGAGATTGTAGGAATCCATAAACCATGGAGGAACCAAATAAATGGTGATGTCTAAGGATTCGAATAGATTTGTCATTATCAACCTAAAAAAGATGATAATTAGGAAGACAATAAAAACTGTAATAATGCTTATTGAATTAATTTTGTTATATTTAGCATCTTGAACTTTTAAACGGGGAATGAAGATAAAATAAGTAATAAAACAGATTGCAATCCCTGTAATATTGGCAATTATTGCGCTCATTATATCTAGATTGATATTTGCATTAGATTCGTATATCATCCATTGGAGAAAGGACAAGGGCCAATTAAATAAGTAGAGTAAGAATATTCCAGCCGCAATAATCATAGCTGGTGTAAAGAAATTTAAATAGCTGTTTTCAATCTCAACAATGTTGAATTTTCTCATATTCAATATTTTCCGGGTCATTCTTTTTTGAGTTTTTGTTTCCATTCTAAGATATCTTTAATCTGTACAAAAACATGGGAACTAATATGGGTAACAGGGGAATCTTGAGATTTTTTATTTTCTAACTCTATCATTTCCGCAATTTTTTGCATACCTTCTTGATAGATAGGAAGTGTTTCGGGTGTGAGGATAAAAGTTCGAATGAAAGAGTTACCGCGTTCTTTCAACGATTTTAGGTCAGCTTCCTGCTTTTCAGTAAAATCAATCATCCATTCCATAAGATTATAGGTTATTGCGGCTTCTGTTTTCATTATTCGAAAAATTGAATCTTTATCATGAAATTCGCTTATTTTCTTTGTGATTCCAACCCCTCTTTTTAGATTGTCATCACTAATAAAATAATATCTCGTTTTGTATTTTTTCCTATCTTCTTCTCTTTCTCTCCAGCCGACGATTCCAGCTTCATCCAATTTTCGTAAGTGATGAGTGATTGTTGTCTTTCCTTTATGAAGGAAATCACTTAGCTGTTTGACTGTTAATTGATGGTAAATTTGCAAACAGATAATGATTGCTAATCGAGTTTCATCTTGAAGAATTTGAAAAGTCCTAGGAGGAATGGAACCGGAGATAGAGCTCATGACAACTTCCTTTTTATAATTTTTTTATACCTACTTATTTTTTACCTTGACAATATGGCCCTAGAGATATTTTCTCTTACGAATCTGGATAGATTGTTATTATCAACAAAGAGTTTTATACGATTGCACTACATATTCTTTTGACCTATATTTAAAACTTTTGAATTGTGTAATTTTTAATCCATAATATCATTCTAATAAGTTTTAGATATTGCACTATAGCAAAGCCTTAAAAGTTATAGTTCAGACTTAATGCAGATGATGTGAATCATTCCTATAAATGATTGAAAATCGTTTTAAACGAAATTTCGGTGAAAATCACCTAAAAAATAGGAGTAGTATAGATAAAAACTGTAATGTGGTTCAAGAATGATAAGTAATATGGATTTATTGAATATTATGCCTCCGTCTGCTCAGATAGTATATTCTATCATACAAACCCACGAACCTCTCTCAACTAAAGAGCTTGTATCTGAAACAACTTATTCTATACGGACTATCCGTTATGCGTTGCGACGACTAATGAATGCTCAGTTGATTATTCAAATCCCTGACATAACAGATACACGTCGTTGTTATTACGCTATTAGTAGTTAAGAACGTGAAGAAGGATTTAAGAAAGTGAGGATAAGACTTAACAGAAAACAAGTTATTCCTACAATTGGGATTATCTGTCTATTTACAATTACTTGTGGAAAAATCATTTTTCCAGTAGCATTTCACCAAAAAATTATACTGAAAGAAGTGGGGCAAATTGACACGAATGGTGAAGCCTACGATGTTCAAGTGATAGGTGATCTCGCTTATGTTGTAGATACAACCGATGACAATCCTGGTGGTCTTGTAATAATTGACATCTCTGATCTTTCAAATCCTAAAAAGCTGAGTTCTTATTTCATAGATGGACTCCCAAATTCCTTATTTGTTACAACAGAAACCGCTTATCTTACAGCTAAAGAGGAAGGATTACAGATTATTAATGTTAGTGATCCTACCAATCCTAAAAAAATCGGAAGTCATAATGATGGAGGATATGCAACTCACGTTCAAGTTTTAGGGGATATAGCATTTCTTGCGGATAATGCAGATGGATTAGAGGTTCTTAATGTAAGTGATCCCGCACATCCTAATGAATTGTGCCAGTATAAACCTATTGGAAGATATTTTCATGATTTCTTTATCAAGGACAATTTAATGTATATAACTGATCACTGTACTCAATATACTGGAATAAGAGTTCTGAATATTAGTAATCCATGTAATATATTCGAATTAGGGAACTATATACGTTATGAAATAGATTTTATTTATCCTTTTGTCTACAATAATTATCTCTTTGCTGCTGATCATCATGATGAATCTGGGGAGTTAAGAATTCTCGATGTGCATGACCCTACTAATATAACACAAGTTTCTGAGTTCCATGATGGGGGTTTTACAATGGAAACATTTGTTGAAGGGGATTTAGCATATGTTACAAATTTTCATGAAGGATTGGAAGTTCTTGATATTAGCGATCCTTCTAATCCTGCTAAAATTGGCCAGTACCATGATGGCAGTGGACATGCTACCGACGTTTTTGTAAGTGATAACATTGCCTTTATGACTGATAGGGACGATGTCCTTGAAATTATCGAGATATCGTTTGAAGATGATATAAAAACTTCAAATTCAAGTCCAGGATTTGAGATGTACTTTGTTATCTTTGTATTAACTGGTTTCATTTTGGATATTAAAATCCGTTCAAAATTAAGACCTAGGTTTAAATGAAATATAATTAGTGATGAACAGCTAGTCAATAGAGAGATTTCACATTATTTATTTTGAAAAAGAAGAAATCATGAATAAATACTGACCAGGAGTGACACAACCTGAGAAAAGGCAAATTAATAATTGTTTGCTATGTATTCGCGATTTGTCTACAAAATATTTTGATAATAGTTCCAGTTTTTTCTCAAACAACTACACAAATAAAAATAACGAAAATCGGACAGTTTAATGATGGAGGAGAAACTGTAAACTTCCAAATCATTAACGATATTGCATACGTAGCTGATTTTGAAGATGGATTAGAGGTCTTAGATATTAGTGATCCATCTGATCCTGTAGAACTAGGTGAATATAATATTAGGCAAGCACGAGGAGTTCAAGTTGTTGATGATATTCTTTATTTATCTTGCAATACAAATGGTCTATTTATCCTTAACATAAGTGATCCCTCACATCCCACTAAACTGGGAGAGTATTATGCTTCAGATGCTCATCAACTTATTCCTAAGGGTAATATTGGCTATCTAGCTAATTGGTATAATGGTATAGAGATTTTAAATCTTACTAATCCTTCCAATCTGATAAAAATTGGGGAATTTGACGATGGTGGATCAGTATTTTCCCTTCAGATGATAGATGATATTCTCTATGCTGCTGAATACACAAATGGTATAGAGATTCTTAACGTTAGCCAACGCACTATTCTTACTAAATTAAGTCAATATTTTGACGGTGGACACTCTGTTGAATTATCTGTTATTGATAATATTGCATATATTGCAGATAAAGAAGATGGACTTGAGATTCTAGACGTTAATGATCCCCAAAATCCTATTGAATTAGGTCAATTTCATGATGGGGGAGATGTTGTAGCCGTTCATATAATTGGCGATATTGCTTACACTATAGACTGGGAAGACGGATTGGAGATAATAGAAATAAATGACCCCATTCATCCCATAAAACTAGGAGAGTACAACGATGGTGGGCAAGGACAAGATGTATTTGGGGTTAACAATCTTGTTTACGTAGCTGATGGGTCTGATGGCCTTGAGATTATTCAAATTGAAGAAAGTAATAATACTTCTAAAACTGATTCTGTAACTGCCACAAGTTTTGAACTAGTTTTTGCTATTATCGGATTATCCTCATTCCTAGTATTTAAGCAAAAGGTTTTTCGAACAAAGAATATGTAAGATGTTGGATGATTAAACTAAGTGCAAAATTCTTAGATTCATTAAATAAAAGCTCAAAGTGGAAAAAAAATGAGATTAAACAGAAAGATCATTGTTCCAATAATTGGTGCAATTTTCATTGGTATATGTGTGATTGTTTTTGGTATAATGATCATTACACAAAACGGGATCAATGTTGGATATGAGGTCTTTGTCCAAGATAATTATGTTTTTATCACAAATAATGATGGTACAGAAATCCACGATGTTAGTAATCCAAGCAATCCAATACAAATCGGAGAAATCACTACTAGTGACGGCGCATTTGGAGTAGAAGTAATTGAAGACTTTTTATATATTGCTAGCGACAGTAATGGATTCCTTATAGTAAATATCAGTAACCCAGATAGACCAGTTATTATTGGAGAGTATTCGGATGGGGGAAGTGCAAACAGTGTATGTGTTGAAGGTTCTTATGCGTATGTAACAGAATATCCCCGTGGTCTCGAAATATTCGATATTTCTAATCCTAAAGCAATTACTAAGGTTAGTACATTCGATGATGGAGGTGAATTCAGAGATATTGCGCTCAAGGATGGCCTTGCATACCTTGCTGATCCTAATAACGGTCTAAAAGTTATTAATGTTTCAGATCCTTCCTCTCCAAGTAGAATCAGAACAGTTTCTGGAACTCATGGTGTCATTGATATCTACATTTATGAACATCTAATGTTCTTAGGTTGTCATGGAAATGGAGTCCGTATTATTGATATTTCAACCCCTCAATCACCAACAATCTTAGGGCAATATCAAAAATCTGAATGTGAAGTTTTTGGTGTTACTGGAAACACAACTCATCTCTATGTTGCCGACCTACAAAAGGGAGTGTATCTCCTGAATATAACAGATATTAACCAACCTTTTGAAATTGCCCATTACAGGGATGCCACCCCTCATGATATATTTTATGACGGAGAATACGTCTATCTTGCTGATCAGGATCGTGAGCTTTTCATTTTTGAAGCTGATCTCACATTAGTGTATAGAGGAGAAATTTCGATAGCTTCACATTTTGCAGCTATTCCATGTTTTGAATTCGCTTTCGTTATAGGAGGTTTAATTTCGGCAAGATTTGTCTTAATGATGGCGCGAAAGAAAAAAATGAAACCATAGGGGAAGTTCCTTCAATTAGTGGATCAGTTATTCATCTTTCTTATCTGTCTTGAAAATCCTATTTCTGAATAAAGTGGCTTAAGAACAGTATTTCTGACTCGTAAGATTTAGGGTTCATAAGCTATTGGATGAATATCAGGAATGGCTGCTCTGATTTGTCTTGTTTTAGTCTTATATTTAAAATGCAGACTGAGAGATAATAATAAAGATCCGATTATACAAACGATACCAGCGGTAAAAATACCTCCTGCTAATCCGTATGATTCAATAATTATTCCTGCAAAAGGAATAACAGGAATACCAATAAGAGAAAAAACTGTTGGCATCAAAGAATAAACAGAATTGCGATTTTCTGAAGGAACCAAATCAAGCATAATTCGCTGTATGAGGGTCTGGGCTATATTAAATGTTGTGCCAACAATGGTCCAGAGTAGGATAAAGGTTAGAGCGATTCCAAGTAAATTAATTTTGTTTGACGGAGGCATAAATAGGGTCAAGAGTATGAAAGAAGGGAAAAATAACAGTGTACTTAGAAAGAGAAAAATAGGAAGTTTCTCATTCGAGATTCGTTTATTTATATGTGCCATATAAAACGAAAGTGGAATTCCAGCCAGAAAGAGGGAAGTTCGAAGCAATCCGGCAAGTGCATCTGTTCCTGTATAACCGAAGTACAAGGGAAATAACACCAAACCACCCCAAATCATCCATGTAACATTAAAAATGGCATTTCCGACGAGAAAGAAGAAAGCAGCTTTGCTTGAAAATAAGAATTTTATTCCACCCTTAAGGTATGTAAAATAATTCGAAACAGCGTTCGAATTTGTCTTTGAAGGCTCAATAGAGGGTGTATCATCAATTTTGATATCTCTTAGGTAAGCAAGGAAGAGGAAGATAATGATAATACTTAATCCGAATTGTATCGCAAATACAATTCGACGGGAAACAAGAGTCGCTATGGTTCCCCCTACCATGAATGAAGCTGCTAATGCAAAATTGTTAAGGGAATTAACTCGTGATGTAGAAAAACCATAAATTTTCCTATCAGGATCGGCCTCACCTACTGCCACACGGTAATTATTATCTACCCAAGTGTTAAATGCTCCTGATGATTGAGCATTGCCAAACCCATTTATTATAGCAATTAATGCAAAATCAAGAAATGTGGATGCAGACGTCAAGAAGAGAAAAGACACTCCATAAAAGCTGAAGGCGATCGCTAAGACCCATCGTTGCCCGATCCAATCCCCTAACGACCCAGAAGGATAATCAAATATTAATTGAGTCGCCAACATGATGCTAGTGCAAACAGCAGTTAATCCAAACCCGATATGATCAATAGAAAATAGAACATAGAATGTACTGGATAAACTTCCAAGAAATGAGATAATCATACTTAGATAGAGGAAAGTCCTCATATAGTATTGAGCTCGAGAGGATAATTCTTGAGTCCCTAAGACTTTGTTTATGAACATTAGAGGGTCGTTTTTTCATTTATATAGTTCCTTTTTTTATAGATTTGTGATGTGGCAATAACCTTCTGCACGTACAGAAATATATAAAAGCAATTTATGTTTTTCTTCTTTAAGACTTCTCAAATATTACGGTTTTCAGCCTCTTTATTCCATTCAAGAAGTATCTTACTTTCAGAAACTCTTAATCAGATTTTTTAATCTTAAAATACACTAATAATTTCTCTTTTACATTTTAACTTTGAAATTAATTGATTTTTTCCTGATCCTTTGAGATAATCTAAATTCCGTATCAATCCATTTTATAATCTCATCCCTAACCATTCTTACATTATTTAATATCTCTTCTTCTGAACCTGAGAATTGAGAGGGATCTGGAAAATTTTTATGCATGTATTGTTTAGCTCCAGGAAAAAACGGGCAATTTTCTTTTGCAAAATCGCACACAGTGACAACAACATCAATTTTTTGATCCATAAACAAGTTAATGTGCTTGGATTTGTGGTTAGACATATCAATACCTATCTCAGCCATGACCTTCTTCACAATTGGGTTTAATTTCGTTGGATTAATTCCTGCACTAAGTGCTTGAAATGAATCTCCATATTTAACTCGAAGAATTGCTTCAGCCATTTGAGACCGAGCAGAATTATGTGTACAAATAAATAAAACTTTCTGCATATTGACACCTTTCCATTTCAACTAATGTCTACCCGTTTTCCAGTTACCATGTAATGAATTTTCTCTGCCATTTTACACGCATGATCCCCACATCGTTCTAAATACCGACCCACCATTATGTAATGTGTACATACATTGATTTTATGTGGATCTTCAATCATATAGCTTACGCATTCACGAAATATGGAATAACGAAGAGAATCTAAATCATCATCTCTTTCAGAAAGATCCTCTGGACCTATCAACGAAAGATCTTCAGTATAGAATGCATTGAGAGAATCATCAATCATTTCTTCAGTTAATTCACCCATTTGAGGTATTTTAACCGGCTTTATGACCTCATTCAGTGGTTCTTTGGCTAAAATAACGGTGATATTAGCAATGTCTTTCCCATATCTTCCGATTCGTGTTAAGTAAGTGATTAGCTTTAATGAACACGCGACTACACGGACATCCTTTGCCATAGGTTGATACAATGTGAGTAATTGCAAAGCTTTGGCTTCAATTTCATCATCCATCTCGCTAAGTAGGATTTTTTGAGAAAGTACAAACTCTGCAAGTTTCGTGTCACGTTTTTTTAAGGCTTCAATTGCCTTACTAAGCATATCACCAGCGAAAAGACCCATTCTCATGACATCATATTTTAATTCTGCAAGTTTTTCGTGAAATTTTTCTGCCAAAGATAACACCTTAAAATTATTAACTAATTTCTACTCGCTTCCCATTGACCATATAGTGAACCTTCTCTGCGATTTTGCATGCATGATCCCCACATCGTTCTAGATATCTGGCAACCATTACATAATTAGCACATCTAGAAATATTCCTAGGATCTTCCATCATATAGCTAATGCACTCCCTAAAAATTGAATATCTAAGCGCATCAATATCATTATCTCTTTCTGTAATGCTTTCGGGATTTATTTTGGTTAATTTTGCAGTACTATACGCATCTAAGACATCGCTGAGCATTTCACATACTTTTTTTTGCATAAATGGAATACTGACTAATTTAGCTAAAGGAGGTTCAATAGAAAGCTCAATTGCAATCTTTGCGATATCCTTCCCATATCTCCCCACTCGTGTTAAGTATGTTATTATTTTAAGTGAAGCACCAATTGTTCGGATATCCCCACCCATTGGTTGATATAATGTAAGTAATTCTAGTGCTTTTCGTTCTATTTCATCATCCATGTCAAGAATTTTATCTTTATTGGCAAGTATAAAGTTTGCTTGCTCCTTATCTTGATTTTTTAATGCTGCAACGGCTCCGCATAACATGTCATTTGCTAATTGGCCCATTTTAACTATATCGCTCTTCAATTGAACTAAATCTTCATGGAATTTTTCTGTCATTTTAAAACCTAACCAAAACGTCCAGTAATATAATTTTCAGTTAATTCTTCTTTTGGATTCTCAAATATTTTTGTTGTGCGATCAAATTCAATGAGTTTCCCTAAATACATAAATCCCGTATAATCAGAAACTCGAGCAGCCTGTTGCATATTATGAGTAACAATGATAACAGTATATGTTTTCTTTAGTTCGTTAATTAGATTTTCAATTTTCCCAGTAGCAATTGGATCTAAAGCAGAACAAGGTTCATCCATTAGAATAACTTCAGGTTCTACTGAAAGTGCTCGAGCAATACACAATCTTTGTTGTTGACCTCCAGATAATTCTAAAGCTGAATCGTCTAAGCGATCAGATACCTCATTCCATAATGCAGCTTGTTTTAAGGTCTTTTCAACAATCTTATTTAATTTCGCTTTATTTCTAATCATATGGGTTTGAGGTCCATATGCAATATTTTCCCAGACCGTTTTGGGGAATGGGTTTGGTTTCTGAAATACCATGCCATTATTTTTCCTAATATTAACAATATCTAAATTTGAACCATAAATATCTTCGCCATTAAATAGTACTTCCCCTGTTATTCGACAACCAGGAATTAGATCATTCAATCGGTTAAAACATCTAAGTAATGTTGATTTACCGCATCCAGATGGACCTATCAGAGCAGTTACCTTATGTCTTTCTATATTTATATTAATATCAATTAATGCTTGAAAATCATCATACCATAGGTTGAGATCTCGCGTTTTGATTATATATCCATTTTCCATTCCATTCACCACCGAATTCTTCTCCGAGAAACATTACGGATAATAATAGCAATTAAGTATAAACCACAGACTATAATCAATAGAACTAGAGCTGTACCGTACCGCATTTTCTCAGATGTTGGAAATTCTAAAAGACCGTATAGAAGATAAGGTAATGCCATTACAGTATCAAATAGGGATTCAGGGAGATTTGGCTGTAAAAAAACAGCACCAGTAAACAGGATTGGGGCTGTTTCTCCTGCAGATCTACCAATGCCAAGTATAGATCCTGTTACAATACCTGGTAAAGCTGGTGGTAGCACAACTTTTCTTATTGTTTGCCATTTAGTCGCTCCTAGAGCTAAAGAACCTTCCCTTACTGATTCGGGCACAGCTTTTAGAGACTCTTCTGTTGTTCTTAATACAGTGGGAAGAATCATTAAACCAAGTGTAACCTGACAAGCTATTAATGATAATCCCCAACCCAATGCAAGAACGAAGAAAGTAAAACCAAATAATCCATACACAATACTAGGAGTGCCGTTCAATAGGTCAAATCCAGCTCGGATGATTTTGGTAGCTCTCCCTTCAGTCTGATATTCGACCAGAAATATTGCTGCACAAATTCCAATTGGTAGGGCAAATGTAATTGCGCCAATTACTAATAAAAATGTTCCATAAATAGCTGGAAAAATCCCCTCTGTGCCTGATTTCAAAATAAAATCAAGAGATATATATGGTATTCCATTAATTACAATATACCCAATTATAATGAATAATATTAATACAACTATACCAACCATTACAAAAACTATACTATAAGCCACAATTTGCTTATTAGAAGCTGGAAGCTTATCATACACCTTTTTTTTACCATAATACGAGATAATTATAATAATGTACAATAAAATTGTAAGAACCAATCCTATTGTAGCAGCAAGAAATATACCTGACACTACCCCTATAATTACAAATCCACTTATAATAAGTTTACGTTTGTTATTTTCAATTGCTAGAGATAATACTGATTTCTCTTCTCTTTTCTTAGTAGTTTTATTTGAGATTTTGAATCTGTCTATTATTATAACACTCATTGAGTTTATGAATAATGTTATGATCAATAGAACAAGAGCAAGACCGAAGAGAGCATGGTAATGTTCGCTTCCTACTGCGACTTCCCCCATTTCGATGGCAAGGGTTGATGTAATCGCTCTCATGCTTTCTAGTAGATTAAATGAAACAATAGCAGAATTTCCCATGACCATCATTACTGCCATAGTCTCACCTATTGCCCTCCCCATTCCTAGAATGATCGCTGCAGTTATCCCTGATATTGCTGCAGGCACTGTTACTCTACTGATAGTCTGCCAATTTGTCGCACCAACTGCGAGGGAAGCTTCTTTGTAATCTTCTGGTACTGAATTAATTGCATCTTCTGCTACACTTGTAATAGTTGGTAATGCCATTATCGCAAGAATAAGTGAGCCGGTAAAAGCAGAGGCACCAGAAGATAACATAAAATACCCTGGAATTGGTTCTTGCAAAAAAGATACAACAATTACTACACCAAAGAAGCCATAAATTATTGAGGGGATTCCAGCAAGGAGTTCTATAGCAGGTTTAACAACTTCCCTTACTGCGGGAGGTGCTATTTCTGATATGAATATTGCAGCACAAATACTTAATGGAACAGATATTACTATTGCGCCTATTGCGACAATCACTGTTCCCCATATTAACGGAAATGCTCCAAATGATTTGTTCTCTTCAAGTAATGCTGCTGGAAACCAATCAATACCTAATAGAAACTCTCCAATACCTATTACATCAAATATTGGAAGTCCTTCATATGCTAAGAAGATAAGAATAACAGAAATTGCAACAATTGCAAAAACAGCAGATAAGTATAGTACAGTTCTTATTATACGTTCATACTTCACGCTTTCTACAACAAATATGTAAATAAAAAGCAGTATAAAACCAATTACGAGAAGATAAATTACTGTTTCAATATTTAATAGCTGAGTTTCATATTCAATCTGACCGATCGAGTAATGAAAAAGTGATAGTAAGATAAAAAGAATACTTGTTAATACTATTGTAAGGATTATTCTTGTTAGAAATCGAATTACCTGAATAAAAATAATTAAATAAAGAAAAATTAAACCTAATAAACCAAACATAATTATCGATGTTAATATGTCTCCATTCGTGAGACCATCCAGACCTTTTGATATTAGGAAACTTATTATAAGAAAGCTAGGTATGGTTATTGGGAGGATGAATAACAATTTTACCAATTTCCGTAAAGAATCCATATTGATGACTAATAAATCTGATTTGGTCTCTTGCTGCATTTTTAATTACCCCTATATTGAACGCTAATCAGTTATCGAGAGAGTATGTCAGTTAAAGGTAAAAAAATAAAAGGTGGTTGGGGAATTTTTTACCTGCCAAGTGATATTTGGAGGACATCTGGCAAAGAGAGAAGTAAAATGCTCTTTCCTATTCATTCCTTGACAGTAGTTCCCATTTCGTCTTTCACTTCAGACCAGGTTGTAAAATCACCTAGATAAATACCTTTTAAGGTCTCCAAGCTTATACCAATAACATCATTGTCAGGGTGAACTATAACTGCAATCCCATCGTTGGCGATTACTGTCTTTACTAAATCTGGATAATTATCTATTTCTTCTTGCTTTAGTTCACGACTAGCCATACCGATACTTACTTCTTCTTTACCAATGGCTTCTATTCCTTGACCAGAACCTCCACCAGATACTGAGATTTGTATATTCGTCTGGATTTTCATATACTCGATTGCACTGGCATTTGCTATAGGAAGAACTGTTGTTGAACCTTTAAGAGAAAGTTTAGTTGAAGGCAACAGTGATACATCTCCGCTAGCATTATATTTTGCTGCGCTCTTATTGATCTGGATGAATCCTTCATCCTCTACAATATCTTGTCCTTCTTTGCTCATTATAAAATCAATGAAATCCTTAATTGTACCAGTAGGTTCACCATTAGTGAATAGGTTTAATCCACGGGATATTGGATAAGAACCGTCCAAGATTGTGGCTTCGCTAGGAAGTTCTCCATCTATTTCAAGTGCTTTAACATCTTTATCTACATATCCGAGCCCAACGTACCCTATAGCGTACTTTGTGTCCGAAACTCTGTCATGTACTAATGTATTGCTTTCTTGTTCCTCCATCTTAGCAGTGGGGTTTTCTTCATCTAGAACCAATTCATCAAAAGTACCTCGTGTACCAGATGTGCTTGGTCTTCCTATCACGACTATCTTATCTCCTGCCTGTGTACAACCTGACATGAAGATCACTAAGGCTAGTACTGGAATGATGGTATACTTCATATAGTTCTTTGATAGTAGTTTCATGTTTATTACACCGAATTTGATTTGTATTCCCTAGGTGATAACTCAAATGCTTCTTTAAGTTAATTATAATCCACTTTGAAGTTAAAAATACATTCTGATTATTTCGCTATTTCTTTAGTTAAATACTAAAATTTTATCAATTGAAAGGATAAAAATGGATACAATTAGTTATTGAGCGTTAAAGAATCGTTTTTTACGACATTTTGTTTAGTCAATCACCACTTCCCATTTACACTAGCTTAGATATATACTTTGACCATTTACGCCATATATTTGTATGTCAATACCAATTTAAGTATGTAGATATATATTCCACTATAGATTTCTCATTCATTATATATTTATGTAAGTTAGTATATTCGCATGTAAGGATATTCACTGGAAGACTAATAGCCTAATCAATGTCTTAGGAATAAGATTATGCCTTAATTGCTTTATTAATGTATTATAGAAATGTCTCATTAGTGTAATTACTGAGAAAAAGTATGAAATATCATTTGATAATGAAAGTTTCAACCTTTAGTGAAATGTGGAATTTTAAACAATGATAGAGAATAATGCTTTCTCACAAAAGATGGAAACTCGCAAAATTCAAAAGACTGGTGGGTCATCTTATGTGATTACTTTACCCAAAGATTGGTTAATGAATTTAGTTAAAACAAAACAGCTTCAAGAAGAAGAGAACGAAATCAATGAAGATGATGATATTGATAGAATTAAAGGAATGAGATTAGGTTTAGTTACCCAACCTGATAATACTCTACTTATTACACCCAATTTATCAGGAAAATCAATTGAACGTAAAAAAACCATAGATATTCAAACTATCCCAGACACCACTTTTTTTTATCGGTACTTGATTTCAGCCTATATAGCAGGATATACTAAAATTGAGATAAACTCGGAGGACGCTATTTTACCCCCTTATAGGTTAATAATTAGAGATTTCGTCCAACAAATTATTGGGTGTGAAATTGTAGATGAAAGAGACAACTATGTTCTAATCAAAGATTTGTTAAAACCAGAAGAAATGCCATTTGAAAACATAATAAAACGAATGTATAGAACAACTAAAAACATGCACTCAACAGCCATATCTGCATTGAAAAACTCTGATAAAAATTCAGCACAAAATGTTCGATTGATTGACGATGATGTAGACAGACTTCATTGGTTGGTTATAAGATTAACTAATATGTTATTAAGCGATCCTACTCTTGCAGAAAAAATGGGAATCACAGCAGGAGCAGCTGCAAATATGTTCTTAATAAGTAGGATCATTGAAAGAATTGCTGATCACGCAGTGAGGATTGCTGATAATACTGTTCCCCTTCTTGATCAGCCATTAGATAAGGATGTCATGGATCAAATTGAATCGTCAATTAATTCTGCTCTTCGAGTTTTCCAGATAAGTATTGATTCACTTTTCGAAAGAGACACTAAAAAAGCTAATCAAAATATTGAATCTATTACTAAACCCGAAGACATGAGTAAAGTGATCATGGATTACGCATTTCAACAAGAATCAAAAATAGCAATTCCTCTAGATAATATTGTCGAGAGTATAAGAAGGATAGTGGAGTATTCTCTTGATATTTCAGAAAACGTTATTAATTTCTTGATTCGTGATTAGTTTTTCAGAATAAATGTTACTACCTATATTTTGATAAAAATGTGATTTAAAGTTGAAACAGTTACCCTTAATGCACGAATCCTTTAATAATTCAACCTCAATTATAATAGATACATTAGATAGGAAGTTGTTGTCCATATGAGTACCTTAGCAACCCCTGATAGAAATTGTATTCCCTATAGTAAAAAGAAGGTCTATCTGGTTATAACAATACCTTTAATGATTATGATACTGATCATTTTTGGATTTTTGTTCTTCATTAATCCTTTTTTTGGAATTATTTTCATATTATTTTGGTTGGGAGCAAATGTTTTCCAATCCTACTGTTGTGAATATCAAGATTGCCCGTACACTGACGGATTTTGCCCAGCAGTAGCTGGGATTATACCAGCAAGTCGAATTGCTAATCTTCCAATAATAAAGAACATGAAAAAGACGAAAACCCGTTTTGATTTATTTGCAACCTTTGGAAGTTTATGTTTACTGGGATTGATATTATTTCCATTATTTTTTTTGCTAGAACTAGGAATTATCTATCCACTAGGCTATATTATCTTAATTTTAATCTATGCAATATTATTCTTATGGAATGTGTGTCCTGTATGTGCTATCCGGGGCACATGTCCTGGGGGAAGATTCTCAACTACTTTAAGGGAGCTATTTAGCGAAAAATAAAAAAGCCAAACATTAGATTCTGAGTTATATACATAGGAAGTTTTTAATTGAGTTCTGATATTGAAATGTATCGAAAAAAGCTTAAACAGATTTTTAAATATACAAAGCTATATATTTTCCGCGTACTTGAAGACCTATCTCCTAAAGAACTCACTTGGAGACCAGAAGGCACAAAAGCCAAGACAATTATCAGTTATGTAAATCATCTTATGAACACAGAGATATATTGGCTTAAAGCTCTTGATACAACTACCTATAATTATGTTGATAAGGATAATTCGCTTAATGATATTATATCTTTATTCAAAAAGGTAGAAAAGCATTATTTAAGTTTAATTGATGAGGCTACTCTCGAAGACTTTCAAATTCGTAGAACAATCTATGAAGAAGAAAATGATCAAATTAAGTCTATCAAACAAAAAGGTACTCTTGCTTGGACTGTTCTAAGGTTAGCTCTTCATACTTTAGGTCACATATCCCATATTAATCATATTAGATATTCTTTAGATAAACCACCACGAGAGGGAAGTGATTATTGGTGGGCTTACACTGAAGCAGTTATTGCTCTTTTCGACATTTCTTAGAAAAGAACTCACTAGATCATCTCCTAAATTTGATATTTTCAACATCACAATTTGAGTTATTAGATGTGGTCAGCGATAATTAAGATTTGATGTTCAGGTACAATAGGTTCGTTGATTCCAAGATAGACTGTTTCAGTCGTCTCAAATCCATGTGATTGCAATAGTTTTTTCCATCCATTTACCTTAAGAAAATTAAGAGGTACAACGATATCTTCGTCTCCAATTACTCGATTATAAAACCAATCAAAGAAGCAATTAGTCATTCGTATGTCTTCTTCCTCAATATATCCCTCTATAATAACTAAACGTTTTTTGGTTATTCTCGCAGCCTCTTCCAATAGATGTTCAGGATCACTTGCATGATGTAACACGGTATATAAAATGGTAGTATCTATTTCTTTATCTCCCAAGGGTAATTTGTTTTCTGGATTGTATAAGACTAATGGTAGGTCTGTATAATTGTAATCTACAATATCAACCAGTTTGACTTCTTTCTTAAGTTGTTTTTTAATTTCTAAAGCTAAAAATCCATTTCCAGCACCAAGATCAAGTATTTTATCTCCTATGATGTAATCCTCTACTAAATTAAAACTTCTCTTTGCCCGTTCGATTGCAATAATCTTTCGATCTTTATCCTGGTCATGAGAATCAATCCTTTTTCTGAGGAATTCCCGTAGTGTTGCCTCCACTTCAATAAGAGGTATTCCCTTCTTCATACCTTTCGTTATTGTTCTATTTACATAGAACCAGAATAAATATCTTTGGAGAAACGTCAACTTAGCATTTTTCATGGCAGATAAAAATAATGATCGAATTTCATTCCAGTAGTGCTGATCTTTTTTGTTTTTCTTAGAAAATATTGGATATATGAGATGTTCTACAACAGATATATCATTTTGATGAAGAGGTTTGTGAAATTTTACTGTTTCTACTTGAGTCATATTTTTGACACTAATCCTATTTTTATAAATGAGCATTTACTCAATAATTTCTAAGTGAGCATTTGCTCAATTACTTTATAAGCTTTATGAATAAGGCCCATAAATGAGGATATTATGATCTCAAACAGAAAATTTACCCGAAATAAGCAAGAAAAAATTAACTTGATTTATGATACATTCTTTAAACTAGTCTTAGAACAGGGATATCACAAAACAAGCACAAATCACGTCGCAAAATCAGCTGAAATTAGCATTGGGACGATTTATAAATATTTTCCGAGAGGGAAAGAAGATATTATACGAAAATATTTTGAAGAATCAATGGAAACTTTCTTGGAAAGCCATAATTTAGAGATGATGAATGATGAAAATATTAGAGACTATCTCCATCATTTTATTTTAGATTTATTCAAGACTCATAAAGAAAATAAAGGATACAATCTCGCCTTTAGATCTGCCATACAATCTGATAAAACATTGTATAATGCACATAAAGAGAAGATTGCGAATTTTTTTAAAAATACAGTACAGAAATTAAGGAAGGCAAATGAGAATTTTGAACAATTTTCTGAGAAAAAACTGGTCGATGTATTTATTTTCATGTATAATCTTGTTAATGCTATTTTATATCATCATCTGTCTATAATGGAATTATTTGATACAGACGATAAATTTGTTGAATATCTTTCAGACTTAGCAGCTTTTTCATTAAAGTATTATCTTAAATAGATCTTTACAGAAAGAAGTTATAGGGGGAGTAATGTAAATAATAATGCCTTTAATAATCGCAGGATACTCTAAATTATATGAAAGTCTCCATATAGGCATTTATAGAAGTAATTACGAAAAAATAACCTAAATCTTTTTCTGTATGTTCACAAATATTCATTTTGAATGATATATGCAAACTTTTCTACCCTTCTCTGATTTCAAGAAATCGTTTCAAGTACTAGATTGGAAACGACTTGGAAAACAACGAATTGAAGCTTTAACAATCATAAAAGCGATAGAAGGACAATCTCGCAAAGATGGTAAACCGTATAAGGGATGGAAGAATCATCCCTGTGTGCATATGTGGAGGAATTATGTTCCAGCCTTGAAATTATATCATAACATGAGCATTCTTGAATGGATAGAACGAGGATATAACAACAATATGCAGTTATTCAACCTCGAAGAGAAACAAATAACCTTCCCACATTGGCTTGGATTTCCTCAATATCATGCATCTCATCGGGCAAACCTCCTAAGAAAAGATTTTTCTCATTATTCGCAATTTGGATGGGGAGAACAACCCAGTAATGTCTATGTCTGGCTTGATGAAATGGATCATTGGTACTATTTACAATCAGGTACCAGTAACAGAGAATATTTATGATCATCCTAAAAGGGGAATGAAGAGCTCTCATGAAAAGTGATCTTCTCATTTAAGAAATCTGGCTGCAATGAGAGTATACATCTGTGATAAAGGTTCCAACCAATTTAAATTTACATATTCATTTTTTTGGTGAGCACATTCTTGATTTGGACCTAAATGGAGACAGGGAATACCTGCTTCTCCTGCGAAAATATTTGCGTCAGTTATACCTGAAGTATAATCATAATGAGGTGCTTTCCCCATAATTTCTCTATAGATCGCATCAAAAATCTGAATTATCGGTTCATTTTTGTCTATAATATATGCTTCATATTGAGGAGGTTTTGTTTTGACCTCTACTTTAGCTGCAAGGTCGAGACCCTTGATTAATCTCTCCATATCTTCTATTGCGGTTTGAACAGTCTCTCCTGGAACAAGTAGTCTATTAATTTCCATTCGAGCGAGAGCAGGCACTACTACAGAATAAATTTCATATCCACCTTCAATTTTCAAGGTACAATAGTTCCCTCTTCCGAAATTTGGGTGTTCTTTGAAGTTGAGATTGTCCAGGTTCGCTAGGATCTTCCCCAACTCTTCAATGGCATTAATACCTAGGTGAGGGCGAAAACCATGAGCTGCTTTTCCCTTCACAGAAATATCGTACAGAATTTTCCCGGTAATCCCAAGGGGAATGGGTTTTACTTCATCTCCAGGATAAGGCTCTGCAAGAACAATAGCATCTACCTTTGAAAAATCTGTTTTTAACATTGCTTTAGCTCCTTTTCCATACGCTTCTTCATCAATTACTCCTGAAAATGATAACTCTCCGTTGAAGGGGTGACCAGATTCTACAAACGCTCTTATCATATTCAGAATGCACGCTATACCCGCTTTCATATCACAGGCCCCTAGACCATATAATTTTCCCTCTTTTACTAGAGGATTAAAGGGATCTGTCTCCCATCCATCTACAATTGGAATTGTATCAGTATGGCCATTAAAGTTGAGTCTTTTACCAGGCTTATCACCTTCTAATCTCGCATAGACATTAGGTCTACTTGGTTCAATCTCATCCATTTCACACTGCAAACCAAGAGCGTTAAGTTCATTCTTTAGATAATCAGCCATTTCACTCTCTTGGCCTACTATTGAATTAATACGAATCATTTCCTCTAGAAGTCTTTGAGCGTAGGAATTTTCAAGCATCGTTAGAAGTTCTTTTGCCATAGTTGATTCCCAACATAATGTAAAAAGTGAAGTTTAAATTTCGTTTTATAATAAAGACAAGTTATGAAGAAACAACATTTTTCATTTTCTTTCGTTGAAGAGATGATTAGAAAGAAGACATTTGGAATCTTAACAACAATCAATAAGGATGGAACACCCCATACTACAGGTATTCTATATGGAGTTTCACAACCTTCCCGTAAATTTGTATTATATCTTTTAACATCTAAAAAATATCAAAAAGCTCGAAATCTAAAAAGAAATCCAAATGTTTCATTCCTTATTCCATTTCCACACTATTTTATCCGTTTTGCTCCATCATCAACAGTCACCTTAACTGGTAAAGCTGATTTCATTGCTGTAGATGTTCCAGAGATTCATGAAATCTTCACGAAAAAACGTATTCTTAAGCTGATAATTAGTGAACTACAACAAGGGGATCAAGAATCAATGACATTCATCAGAATTAAACCAAAACCAAAAGTCTTGTGTTATGGTTTAGGCTACAGTGTTTTTAAATTAAGAAAGGTCCATACTCAAGGAGGTTACTCCGTCTTTATTCCACAGGATAGATTATTCAATAATGACTAGTCCTCTTGAAAGGTAATCCTTTTTAAAGCAGTGGAAATTTGCCTAAATTGGTCCAATAGGATTTTTGTCTGAATATCTTAAATAATGAAAAGAGTTTTGACTCTAAAGGATTTGATCTCATAAATGCAACCTAAAACCACTCAGGATGTAGAATATCTCCTGAGGATGTATTATGCGTCAGCTGCAGTCGCTACAGCTCTAGAACTGGATTTATTCTGGCACCTTGCAAAAGATCCGTTAGAAGTTAAAGATATATCTCAAATTTTCAATATTCCTTACAACAGATGCCATTACTGGTTATTGCTACTAACTAAATTAGGATTACTTGAACAAAAAGGTGGAAAATTCGCTCCCTCCATCAACGCACACAATGCCATCCTGGAGGCTTATTCTTCAGAAGCTTGGTCATTTATGGCTCAGGAAACACGTGAAGGTTATCCAACTATCAACGATTTGCCATTAACTATCTCACATCCCAATTCAGTGTGGGAAGCTCAAGGTTTGAATCCTCCAGATTATATTTCTAAGATGACAGAGGATCCAAAGCGTGCTAAACGCTTCACACGGATGCTTTACGAGCTTCACAAGCCCTTAGCAGATAAACTAGTAAAAATCTTGGATATGACGAACGTAAATAGATTGATGGATCTTGGCGGTGGTTCAGGGATAATATCATTAGCGCTTTTGAAACGTTATACAAAACTCAATGCTGTAGTCGTAGATATTGAAAACGTTTGTCGTGTTGGTAAGGAGATCGCAGATGAAACTGCAATTACAGAACGTATCACATTTCATGCGGCAAATTTTATGCAAGATGATCTCCCAACTGGTTTTGATTTAATCCTTGAATGCGATATAGGGATATATCGAAAGGAACTTTTTCAAAAACTGTGGAATTCATTGAATGAAGGAGGACGTTTCGTTATTGTTTCCAATACTAATGAACAAGGTGCTTGGATAATGCATGCAGAGAGTAATCCTTCTATCTTTTGGTTTCTAAATGCCTTTTCATCATCATTAGAAGTCCCTGGCTTTAAGATTTCTACCATTGACGAAGTTACAACCCTCCTCATTCAAATCGGATTTCAAAATGTCTTGGTACAAATCCATGATGATGGTATAGTAATCATTCAGGCAAATAGATAAGGATTTACTTAATTGAATAACTCAGGTTTCTTGGGTTCATCTATAAAAAAGAAAGCCACCCCACCAATAAAACGCATTAATATAACCACTAAGACCATTGCATAAATGGCCTCCCACTTACCAATAAACCCCATTAATAATTCAGTAGTTATCCCCATGGAGATGGAGCCAATAAAGGTGACCAATCCCATGATTAATTGATATGCACCTATATAGTTACCTTTAGATTCTTCAGGAGCAGAATCTATTATATATGCATTTGTTGTTATAAAGTATAAACCATATCCAATACCACCTATGATATTAGCTAAAGTTAATTCAACCCAATTTCTAGCAAAGAAAAGGACTAGGGGAATTAAAAACATCACTCGTCTGCCCCAAAAGCCCCTACGCTTACCGTACCTGTCAATAAAATATCCTCCGATTATCAGAGAACATACCTGACAACCCATGAATGCTGCCCACATGAGTGAATATTCTGTAGGAGATGAATACCTCTCTCTTATGAACCCAAAGAGTGGCCATCCCAGAGACATGCTAAAATCCATAATTGCACTTACAAGAACAAAGCGTTGAAATGTTGGATTTTCATTTAATGGTTTCAAAAAATTTTGTAAGCTGGATTCTCTTTTCGAATGAGAAACAAGTTGGTTTGATTTAGGTGCAGTTTCAGTCATGAAAAGAGCAACAAATCCTGCAAAAAAGAACCCTAAGGCTCCTATACGAAAAATAATGCCGTATTGTTGGGCATAATCGACATTAATTAAAGGAACCACCCATCCAGTTATTAGTAATGCACACATTGTAAAAATTACACTAACAGTAGTAATTTTTCCGATATATGATCCCCTCATGCCTTCCCTAGAGGAGTCACCCAGAATCGCGATCCATGAAGGAGTGAATATACTAAATGCAAGAGAATAAATTATCATTGCACCAAGAAACACCAAGGGATCTGTTATGAGTGGATAAATAAAACTCATAAGGGCAGAAATAAATAATCCTAAAACAAGAAAAGGTTTTCTTCCGAATTTATCAATCAAGCGTCCAAAAGGAGATTGAACAGCTAATTGAATTAGATTTCGCATACTTGTTATGATCGATAATAAAAATGGGGTAGCATTAATGAATACTGCATATATTTGAGCATACAAGGCTCCAATAGAATTTCCGATATCTTTACCGATTGCTATACTGTAAATAATGGATCTCTTGTTCTTTGAAATGGTTTGCTCGTTGGATAGGTATTCTAAAGGAACTCTTATTGAGTTATTGGTCAAAACTTTCCCTAAGTAAAAAGCATCTTTGGTAGTAGAAATAAATTACTAGACTTGCAGGGATTTTGTCCAGACATGGTTTTCATTGGACTGGGAGCTATACCAAGGATAGTTTGTTATTAACAGGTCAGGTGTAAAGCGGCAGCTACATTTTCATTCCTTTTCACCAATGTATTATACTCATTTACTGCCTCCCTACTATTCTTTACGATTGTTTTAATGCCCAGTTTTTCTAGATGTGATGTAAGATTCATTGGAACTTTCATTACTCCATTATATCCAGTCCCGATAATAAGGACTTTTGGCTTCCGTTTAATAATCTCTTGTAAATCCTCCAGATGCAAGAGATGGCCTTTTATTCGCCACCAATTAGGTAAAACTTCTTCAGGAAAGATTATTACATCATTGGAGAAAGATTTGTTGTTAATCTGAATAGTCCCAAACGTATAATTCTTGATTATTTGCATAACGTATCACATTGTAGAATGTGAAATACTACCATTTTATCGATCTTCAGTGCAAAGTTCGATGGATTTTAATAGAATTCTTTCTTTTTTTTCCTTCTAAGTAGAACTGTAAGTAGGAAAATAGACAAAAACACAATATATATTGGAAAAGATGGAGAAATTGCTGGAGTTGAAGTTTTACCAGAAGAACTTGTGGTTACACCTGGAATAGCTATAGTGACTTCATTGGAATTTTCACTTTCACCAAAATCATTTTCTGCAGTCACGACATAATAATAGGTTGTATCACTAACCACATTCTTGTCTACATAATTTAAAGTAGTCGTACTGCCAATTAAAGCGTATGGGCCACCACTCTGCGATCCTCGATAAACATTATAATCTAGAACAATAAATAAGTCCGTAATCCCTGCACCATCATTCAGGGGTTTTTGCCACACCAGCTTCACTTGATTATCATCTATTGATGCTTGTAGATTTAATGGTCTACTTGGTGCTGATGGGAGTAGCTGCGTTGTGGTAGTATATGGTTCCGTAGTAGTAGTAGTAGTAGTGGTATATGGCGTCGTAGTGGTAGTAGTATATGGTGCCGTAGTAGTCGTAGTGGTAGTAGTATATGGTGCCGTAGTAGTGGCAGTGGTAGTAGTATATGATGTCGTAGCAATAGTGGTGGTAGTAGGTAATGAAGGTGCTTCAGGAAGAGAGAGAGTGAAAAATCCGATATGTGACTTATTTACTGTTACTAAACAGCGTTTTGAACCTGAGAAATCTCCATAGTAAGGTGTTACCCAATCCCAAGTGTAAGGTAAGGTCGTTATCGGTTTTGTGTAATTAGCAATATAGAAAATATCGACTTTACGTAAAGAGACTTCTTTACAAATGTGGTAATCAGGCTGATAAGGGATAGGATTATCCATAAATGTGAAAAAGCTTCCTTTTGGCATGACTTTTACTCCAATTTCTTTTTTCAAAGAAAGATCCAATACTCTAATATCACATATCGCACCAGCTGTTCTCTCATCATCAAAAGCTACAAATGGATAACCTTCTTCTGTAATGAACGGGGTAGGGTAGCGGGCCCATTGTGTGTAACCCGAAGCCCAATACTCAGACCCATTATTACCAAATATAACCTGAAAATTAGCAGCTTGAGGTGCAATAACAGCTTCAAAAATTCCATCACCGTTTAAGTCTGGAACCCGTCGTACTCCTCCTAAACAGTCCCCACCACCTATATTATGAACCCAAAGCTGATTCCCCGTCAACCCATCAACACACCTAACGTCATAAACATAATAGCCGAAGTACATAATATCCCAGGTTCCATTACCGTTTACATCGGGTATAACTTCTATTCTCACGTTATAATCACTAGATATTCCAATCTGTCCAATAGACCAAAGTAGTTCTTTCGTAGCAGAATTCATGACCCCGATATATCCATCCATTGAACCAGTTCCACGACTCGAAGTTACTACCACTTCAGGTTTCCCATCACCAGTAATATCTGGGATTAATTCTTGGAGATAGGTTCCACTCGGTGTAAACAAATCAACTTTCCAGAGGAAAGTACCATCCTTCCCTGAAAGCGCGCCTGCTGTACCATTTTCAAAATGGATCAGAATATCTTCCAAACCGTCACCATTGTCATCAAAAGAGACAGGATTCCACCAAGCATTCCATCCCGCGAAACGTCCAATGACTAAATTTCCCCCAGCTCCTGTTATTCGTGAGTAATGACAATCAGATTTATTCCAGAGCAATGTGCCATTCCAACTATAGGCATTGAGATAAATCTCACCAGCATCATTTATATTGACAAGGATATCTTCCATACCATCTCCATCTATATCTGGTGTAATTACAAACCTTGTATTACCATCAGCTGAACTAGAGATTGAAAATGGATTTATCCATTCCTCACTAGGAGCGGGAACATATTCAATAACCCAATCATCGAAATAGACCTCACAATAACCAATATCGCCTGCTCCTGATTGTGAACCATCAGCTGCGTAGACAAAAAAACCCAGTTCTATTTGTGTGACTTCTTGTGGGTCACCACCAATAATATTAATAAAATCGTATGAAATATTCCGGTTAAACTCCAACCAGGTTTTCAACTTATTATACAAAGGAATAACAGAACCTGAGACCCATGGAAGGATTCTATCCTCATATACACTAGCAAATCGGTAATTTATCCTTCCAAGTATATTGTTCTCGTTATTATAATATTTAATAAAGATGCATGCCCATGCACCGTATTCGGCACTATAGCATTGATTTACATACATATATCCACTAATATTAAAGTCAGGAGGATTAGTTAAAGTTATATTTTGGCTGACTTCCAGTATAAATCCTCGTAATTCCCCAGTCCTTGAATCACTAAATCCATAGATATGATAAGAATAAGTTCCAGCATGTGGATAAGTATCTTTAACTCCGTAAGAATAAGCTATGGTAGGGCGAGTTAGATTTGCAGTCCAGCTATCGTTAGTTCCTGATTCAAAATCACCATTTTGTATGAAATTAACACTGGACTGGGATACCTTTAGATGTGAATTTTCATTTATCAGAGTTTCATGATGAACTGTGTTTAGAAGAGAAAAGGATGTAAGAAATAAACCTATTACCATGATGCCTGAATATATTAGTTTTTTACTTTCCATTTATAATATCTCCAAATTTCTAGTGGACGAGTAAACTTTTTGGCAAGAAATAGAACTCCTGATTACACGTTTCAACTTCTTATACAGTTATTGAAAATCATTGTATCTTAATCGTCAAATTTCACCATTCATGCCAGATTCATTACTTTTAATTATAGATGAATTACACCTGTAATTACCTATTTATGTGTATTTATTTGTCACTTTCCAGCAATTTTTAATAGGAAAATACTAACTTCAATAATAAAATAAGGAGAATAACATTATGGACAATCCAACATTCACTATTTTTCCCATTGGTTATATTAAAAGGATAAACGAAGATATTCATATCGAAATTATAAAGAAATTTATACCTGCTCTTAAACAACTGCAACATTTCAGCCATGTCCAGGTACTTTGGTGGGCAAATAAAGTCGATAACGAAGAACACCGCAATAGGTTAGATTGTGTACCCCCTTATGGAGAAAATCCCCCAAAAACTGGTGTCTTTGCTACCCGTGCGGAATATCGACCTAATCCGATCGCATTAACAACAGCGAAAATTTTAGAGGTAAACCATGAGGAAGGCAATGTTAAAATTCAAAACATCGATGCATTAGATGAAACTCCAGTTTTAGACTTAAAGGCCTATTTCCCTGTTTGTGATCGCGTAAAAGAAGCCTTTATACCTGAATGGATAGTTGGTTGGCCAGAGTGGTTACCAGAAGAAGGTCTAGGATTAAATTAAGAAGTCAAATCATTAATTGGACAATCTTATGAGCTTGGTAGAGGAATACTAACAAACATAAACGATTAAAAGCCAGAATTATATTGGGATGACAACAATGGATTCTGAATCTGAGAGCGACATTACTGAAGTTCTCAAAGCATTGAACCATGAAATTCGTCGAGAAATTATCCGAATATTGCATAAAAAACAAACTACTCCTTATTCTGACTTTCTTGAAAGATTAAACCTCCCAGCCTCATCTAATGTCGCTTATCATCTCTCATTATTATCTAAAGCACATTTAATTAAGAAAGATCTTGAAGGGAAATATCTGCTTACACCACTAGGAAGGAGATCAGCTCTCTTACTTGATCTAGCAACAGAATCAAAATCCTCAATCTTTTCAGAAATCTACCTAGGCTTTTCGAGATTGAATCCTACTGAAATCCTCCTTGGTGCTTGGTGGACCTTTTTTTTTGTTTTAGGCTTTTTTTTTCTGCAATCACTTCTATTCCCTTTAGGAATAATATGCATCTTAATAGCCATTTGTTCTATAATTTTGATAATTTTTCGAACAAGGACTCCTTGGACCATTCTTCTAATTAATAATTTCATCTGGATCTTTTTTGTGCCGAAAAACCGTGAAATACTTGCTTCAATTATCGCAAGCAATATTTTTAGTTTGATTTTATTGACTCCTGGTGCACTCTTCATTGATATTTCTCCCTTAAACCTTTTATTAGGATGGATACTTCTTTTGATCAGTCTTATGTTGTCTATCATATACCTCTATATGTCAACAGGAAGAGAGATTCCAATCACACTGGGTAGGAAAAAAGGGGGAAGTTCCAACTTTCGTTAGAGATTCTAGTTAAGTTTTTTATGGAATCTACATCATTAAGTGATTTTTTAAAGATCTCTAGTTTTCATTGAATATATCGTGAGAATAAGGAGAATAGAAGACCAGATAATCAAGCAAACTAGTTTCAAAAAATGATCCAAGTCAAAAGATACTGATGATGATAGTATTTCAGTCCAAAAAGAGGCAAGAGTGAATGGAGAGAGTAATTCAATCGGCTTAAATGCTGATATTGTAAATTGTACAATAATTATTGCAATTGTACCTAATCCTGCTGTTAATGATGATGTCCGAGAACTCAGAACACTTGTTAAAACACCAATATATATGAATAACAAAATAAAAGGAATTAAAGTGAATAATAAAGTGTATAACGGAAATGATTCGAAAAATAGACCCATATAAATCCAACCTATGAGTGTTGCAATAAGAAATGGTAATATAAGTCCTATCAATCGAGCAGTAAGTCTGGAACAAGTATATTCAGCTCGACTGATTGGACGAGTGAGTGAAAAACTAATCGATCCAGCTTCAATTTCACTTGCGAATACATTCATTGTTCCAAGAGAAACTATCAGAATACCAAAAAAGAATTGATCAGCAAAGTAATCGAGAAAAGCTGCTGCTCCTGATGGGGGAGTAGGATTAACAAAATCCATCCCAAATAACGTAAGTAGTTCTTCAAGGTAAAATATTGAAATAATACTTGACAGAACCTGGAAGGTAAACAATAAAGATAATATCAAAAATTTTAACCTTTCATTCCATAAATCATTTTTAAATTGGGATAAAAAGATTTGAAAGTTCACGCATAGTCACCTTTCTTTAATTGCCCATTGATAGTTTCAAGAAATAGATCTTCTAGGGAAAGCTCCTCTGAAGAGAAGTATTTAATTTTTGAATTTGCCTTTTGGATCAAATCAACAAGAAGTTGTTCTTCAGTAACATTTCCAGAAGTTGTTATCATATATCGCTCTAGGTGATCTTGTTGACATGAAGTGATATACTCTAACGATCTCATGGCGATTTCTTTGTCTATTTTTCCAGCAACGATATATTTACTATGGTTTAGATAACGTTTAACTAAATTCTTCCTTTCCCCCTTCTCAATTATTCTTCCTTGATGGATAATTGCTATATTTGTCGCGATTTTATCCACCTCCCCAATAATGTGAGAAGATAGAAAAACAGTCTTTCCATTCTTGACTAAATCTTTTAACAAAGTGAGAACTCTTACTCGGGCAATTGGATCAAGGCCATTATTTGGTTCGTCTAAAATCAGAAGTTGAGGGTTGACCATCAAAGCATTAGCAATACCCACCCGCTGCTTTTGTCCTTTTGAAAGAGATCCTATTTTTCGTTTACATAACTTTTTCATACCAACTTGCACTAGGACTTCTGAGATTCGTTCTTTTCTGTTCGTAATCTTATGTAACTTACCTGTTAAATTTAAAAATCGGTAGATGGAATCATGGCGTGGCATTTCCGCATCAGGAAGAAATCCTATGTTTCTATTGACTTCTACTGAATTTTTTTTCACCTCATTCCCGAAGATTTTTACAGATCCTTGAGAGTATCGAAGTAAACCGACAAGAATCTTTAATGTGGTTGTTTTCCCAGCGCCATTAGGCCCTAAATATCCGAAAATTGATCCTTTGGGAATAGATAAAGTCACATTATCTAAAGCTTTCACAGTACCATAGTTTTTACTCAAATTCCTTATCTCAATTATATTTTCCACATATTATACCTCCCAATCATCAATTTCAGATCCTACTGTAGTTACAGAAGCGCTGATTTTTTGACTATAAATAAGAAAGATAATTGGCCCGAAGAAATTAATGAAGATTATTATTAATAACCAGATTATCTTATTTTGGCCCAAAATCTCTTTTTTTCTGTTCCACTCCCAAAGGCCAACAATGATCAATCCTATCTGAGTAGCCATAAGAGGTAATAGAATCCAAACTAGTTCACCAAGATCTTGAAGTATATTCACCATGCTGTACACCATTTTTTCCATTTTATCAGGAATTAATCTATATAATTTTTACAGGGCCGGATTTTATAAGTTTATGCATATTGACACCCGATTTCTGTTCTCTATTGTTTGTAAAAACCTTTTTACAGTTAGTAAAGAGAACTTTACAATCACTCAATATTTTTTTACAAGAAGAAAGTCAATCTGAATTTATTTTAATAAATACTTTGCAAAAAGTACTTCCTTCATACAAAGCTATTTATAGATGTGAAGTCAAGATATTAATTGACTTCAAATGGTAGAAAGACAGAATGATAAAATTGATCTGAAGAAAATTGAACAGCAGACTTTCCATGAATTCATGATTGATGGAATTACTGAGATACTTTTAGGAATTGTACTAATATTTTTACCTATACTATTTATCCACGTAAGTTTCATCACATTTTATGTCTGCTTCATCCTATTCGCTCAACCTATTGTCGAGTTCATACGTGAACGTACGACTTATCCCCGTCTAGGGAGAGTGGAATTCAAACGAGAAGAGGATAAAGAAGGATATTCCATGAAAAAATCTCTTCTTATACTCTTGCTTCTCTTTCTAGCAAGTTTTGTTATTACTCTTTCAATGATGATCATCGTTGAGGGAGAGTTCGACTTATCTCTGATATATAAGTGGATACCATTTCTTTTTGGGCTAATAATGTTCGGTCCCAGCATTTTCCTTGTAGGGAAAACTAATCAGCAGCGTTATTACTTTCTCGGAGCTTTCTCAACAATACTTGGTTTCTTCTTCGCTATGCTTGACTTTCCTGATGAAATGATTGGGTTATATCTCTATTTCTTCACTTTAGGCGTTTCAGCTATTATTCTGGGAGTTATAAGGTACATTAGGTTTGTCCGAAACTATCCAGTGATTCATATGGAGGAAGAGAAGTCCTGACTAATCAAAAAACCAACATTAATAATAATATTGATGTCCCTGAACCTTCTATCATTGATAAGCTTATTCATGAACCCTCCCGCCTCATTATTATTTCTCATCTTTATATTATGGAGAATGCTGATCTTATCTTTTTTAAAAGAAAAACTAATCTTTCCTGGGGTAATCTTTCCTCACATGCTTCCAAACTAGAGAATGCGGGTTATATCGAAATTGAGAAGGTTTTTCGAGGAAAAAAACCTGTTACTGTCTTAAAGATTACCGAACAAGGGCGTAAAGCCTTTGATAAGTATAAAGACATCATGATGAACGTCTTTCAGGTGTAAACCTATCATGGAACTAGTTCTAGTTGTAAACAATCTAAAAAAGAGTTTTGGCTCTGTTAAAGCGGTTGAAGGGCTATCTTTTTCCGTCAGACCTGGGGAGGTTTATGGATTATTGGGACCAAATGGAGCTGGCAAATCCACGACAATTAAATCAATCCTCGGCTTACTTGAAATCAATTCAGGAAATATATCTGTTTTTGGAGATGACCCTATCAGTACTCCATCGAAAGTTAAGAAAAACATTGGTTATGTTCCAGAGGAGTTTTCATTATATGAATCCATGACTGTCGCTGAACTACTTAATTTTGTTGCCTCATTACGAGCACTAGACCCTCAGATAACTTCTTTAGATGCTGATGAACTCCTTAAATCTCTTAATGTAAAAAGGTATTATGATTCACTAATAGCTAGCCTTAGCCATGGCAATAAACAAAAGATCCAAATCATCTGTGCCTTACTCCACAAACCGAAATTATTAATTCTTGATGAACCATTCTCTGGATTGGACGCACGATCTTCAGCCATATTAAAAGAGTTATTTCAAATTCATATTAAGAATGGTGGGTCTATCCTATTTTCAACGCATATTATGGAACAAGCACAGATTCTATGTACAAGAATTGGGATAATAAACCAAGGGAAAATGGTTGCTGAAGGGAAGTTTGAAGAACTCCAAGAACTTGCCCAATCTGCAGGAGCTACGCTAGAAGAAGTCTTCTTAAAGTTAACTGATCAGGAAGAGGTAACCAATGGGATCATTGCGAATTTGAAACGACTTGCGGGGAAAACATAGGAAGGAATAGCACTTGTCAAACTTATCTCGTAGTGAACTCTGGCAATTCTCTAAAAAAATCCACGAAGAAATCTATTTTCAAACACAATTAGCCACAGGAATATCCACTAAAGTCGAAACTATTGAAAAATATGAAAAAAATATGAAATCTCAAAGGAGATTGGCCCTCCTTAGTGGATTATTTATTTGTTATATTTTAGGAGTAATGACAATTTTACCAGTAATAGGTATTTTACATTTATTCTCGGTAAACATTGTTTCTGGTAACTTTAATGCAATTGTATTTACAAATAGTATAATATTATCGATTTATAATATGTATATTTTATTTATTCTATTTATGGCTGGTTTAATGAATTATGTCACTTTTATGAGAGGAGATTATTTCAAATTATTACGTCCTCTTCCGCTAAGCTCGCATGATATGACCCAGTTAACCTTTTATGTTTTCTTTCGAATGAATGCAATCCAATTAATTTTTATTCTTTTTATTCTTCCAGTAGCAGGATTAATTATCACACTTTCACCACTGATCTTTTTTATTCTTTTAATTAATAATTTCATTAATCTGGGATTCATTGTTCCAGTACTTGTAATAATCGCCTGGATATTAGCTCAAAAAGTTTTTAATAAAACAGATAAATCTCCAATAGGACCACTTATAACGGTCCTCACAATGGTAGTGTATTTACTAACAGTAATCCCTATATTCTTTCTTATGTCATCATTCTATCATATTATTAATCAGTTATTCAATTCAAACCTTATCACGGGAGAAATAAATCTGGAAATTAATTTTCTTCTCTCATTAATCCCATTCCCCTTTTCTAGCAATTATTTAACTACTTTAATCTTATTGCACCCTTCTAGTTCGATATCTTTTCCTCTCACATTATCATCGATTTTTGGAGTTTGCATTCTTTTAAGTTTTATAGTAGTTGCTTTCAGGAAAGGAAGTTCACTCATACAAAAACTAGCTTTTGAACCAGCTATAGAAAGACATAAAGCTATTTCAGAAAAAGATATTGTCATACAAGTTAAAACATCCACTCCAGTTGTAACATTCATGAAAAAGACCTTAACAATGGTTTTTCGTGATTATGGCGCTCTTACACTATTTTTTGGTGGATTATCAATGCCTTTAATCATAATTATGCTGTCATTTACAATGCCAGAGAGATATATTGGTAGTGATGGGGGCCCATTGTGGTTTATAATAACAATACTCGTTTTTCTGGTAGGAATCCTAATATTCATTCTTTATCATAGTTTAAGATTATCTGAAAGGAATCTTGGAGGATTACTTGCTACTTTACCTTTTAAAGAGAGGGATCTTTTTCGATCTAAACAATTCATCATAACAATAGCTGTCTTCCTCCCTAATCTATTCATTTTCCTCCTCTTTCAAGAGTTTATAACAATTGGTATGCTTTATACATTCATTAAAATCTTCTTTGTAAATATTATAGCCGTATATGTATTCCTTATTTTGTATGCCTTCTTCTTTGGTAAGATAAATAATCGTTATACCTTCACAACAGAAAACATTGAAAATCAGATTCGTAAATGGATAGTAATCTTTGTGGGTTTATACAGCATAATTTTTGCTTATTTCAAACTAACAGAGATTATTTCGGGATCTATTCTTCACAATTGGGAAACAGGTTTCAGCATCATTATTGGTTTGATATTCATTTCTATATTAGAATGGATCACAAAACGAATGTTTACATAAAAGCTTTCGATTCAACAGAATCAATACTTTTTGTTTTTAAGTTTACAAACAAATGAATAGATGAGTAGTTTCCTTAACATTAATTTTCTGGTTTCAAATTATATTAAACTTTTTCCTATTGAAACGAGATCTAGCGGCCGAATAGAGGAATATTCAAAAGAGGAAGCGACAACAAGACCACAATACCACCATAAATCAGCAGAACCACGATAATATCCTTATTATTCTCAGGCCACTCCTTTTTTATCACCTTTCTCATAGGATACGTAATTAATGAGCTGATTCTTTGGAGTAAAGGAACTAAGAAAGGTGTTCGCTCTCGCCAAGTAATATATTCTTCAGTATGTTGTCGAATCATCGTATTCTCCTCATTCAGAGCCATCCCAACTATTACCAAAGTTAATATGAGGAAAGGGAACGTGGGGGGGAAGAGGGCAAATGGAGGTATTGATAGCATTAAAAGGCCATAGTTCCAGATAATAAGGCCTAAATATTGTGGATGTCTTGAATAACGATAAATCCAAAAATCTATGATTTTTTTGCCTTGAAATCGTCCATATAACCACGTCGCCGTTGCAAATGTGAGAATAAAAAAACCTACTCCAGCAATAAAGAAAATGATCATATATATCAATATATTCATTATTGATACTGATATTACTTCTCCTAATAGTGGTATCAAGAGTGATTCATTTAGAATAAGCATTATGTAAAATAGAGGAACAACAATCAGAAAAAACATTACCAATACTGGGATGTAAAATATCACGCCTAGATTCAAGAGTTCAGGGGTGTAATCCAGAAAAGGTAGCCAAAGTGTTCGAATCACTCCAATGCCTGCAAAAAATGAGCCCATAATCCCAGCAAATTGACCAAAAATCGGAAGGTAGAAGGTCAAGGATCCTAAAAAGCTCAGCTTATACCTTTTAATGATTACACCAAGGATTATTATTACAATCAGTAACCAGAACGAAAGGTACGCTAGGGGGCTAAGAAAAGCTAACACTGACTCATATTGCGCCTGTACTTCGATGTATTCTTCATCAACAGATAACGGATCAGAGATGTAATTTTTTTCTAAAAAGCTATTTAATTCTTGAGGGACTATCACCATCAGAAACAATCCCGCCAGCGAAAAGATGAGCGACAAAAAAATCGCTAGAGCGAGTGGATGAGCAATAATTGGAGTAATTTCCGTTCTTCCTTCCACTGGTGTCTTATCTCTTGGCTCAGTGCTTTCCTGCATGGTTCTCAGACCAAAATAGCCTAATGTTGATGATCAAAGTCTTCCTTCCTGACTCAGAAGCATAAAAACCTAAAGTTGTAAGCAGTTGGGTCATTTGTGCACTTGAGTACCTGAACTTCTTTTAGACTACTACTAATTACTATTTTCAATTATAAATAATTTTTGATCGGTATCTATTACTTTCAAATTGGTTAAGTAACGTTTTTGGTTCAACAGATCACCAGATACCCGGGGAAGTGTTGTGTACTCTTTTACTCGTTAATTTACTAATTTCATTTTTCCTTCCTCACCCAGTGTTATTTTTCGGTGTAATCCATTTCATCAAGAGCTAGAGAGGGTAATATGATTTTCTTTATGGAAATCTAAATAAGTCTGAAAGTGTACCTGTTCCACTAACTCAATCATGATCGATTCCAGTCTTATTTTTCCTCCACTGTGTGTATTCCCATGATAGGCTTCGAAATAACAACTAAAGAGAGCGGAATTCCTCTCTTCACGCACGAATTTAGGCCTGATGTGTTATTCACGGATCATGATATTAGAGGGGGATTAATTGGTGCCATCATGCAAGTAATGGGTGAGACATTTGGCCAACAGGAGACGAAAATCGTCAATTACGGCCATTATAGTGCAATTTTAACTGAAGGGGATTATGTTTATGGGGTCCTTTTTACCTATCAAACAGGGCCAATTTTCGAAAAATTTTGTAGAGGATTGGTTGAGAATTTTGAAAATCAGTATTATTCAAAATTGGAGAAACTTATGAGCCCAAAAACAATTATCGACGTATCAGAGTATGCTGATTTTTCTAAAGAATGCAATGAAGCTTATAATTCACTAATTCACATTGACGAAACTAAACTAAGTAAATTATTGGATATAATTCATAGTTATCACGATAGAATATTTGAGAACATGATTATTTTTTTACGACCTGAGATGAGTCAGATTTATACTCATCTTGCGAGTGAAAAATTCAGTGTCTTTAGTAGCGAAGTTTCAACTGCAATTAAAACTCTCTTGGACTTGTCAAATCGTACAACGTTTCCTATTGAGAATTTTCAAATAGCCTTATCAAAGAATTTTCATTGTTTGATGTTCAATATTTTTCCTTATACCATTGTTATCTTCGTTGATGAAGATAATCTGGACATCACACAGTGGAGAATCAAGGAAATAATAACATCATTTGTTGAGGGCTGAAAATTCGGACTAAATGATAACCTCTAAATAAATAGGGTCAATTGAAAATGAGGATAATTAACAACGAGCTCTTATTTATTTTAGGACACAAACTAGGTGAGCTAGCCCGAGAGATTGAGTTAGTGACAGAGACAGCACAACGTACAGAAAAAAGAGAAAGACATCAAATAAAGGTTATACGTGTTTATGATTCTTTAAGGTATATTCTTGATGAATTGACCTTATTGGAGGTTTCCGAAGAGATCCAAAAAGATATTTCTTTATATATAAACCAATTGGCAAAAAACTATAGTGAGATAAAAAGGAAGATTGAGGAAAGTCAGGATCAAGATTCTGAAAAAGAAATGATTGTAACGAGATTAAAACGGAAAATGAGTAGAAAAAACAGAGATCTTAAGTTAGATGAGGTCAGAAACCTAGGAATGAAATTAAAAATATGGAAAGATAGAATTACAATTGAATTATCAAGATTATCTAGTGCTGAACCTCAAATCATATGATATTTTTTCCTATTGAAAATCTAGAAGATCCTAAAACTACCCTAAAGCCTTTCCAGCAACAGTTACATACGTAACACCGTCAATATAGTATTGTTTGGAAACAGTAAAGCCAGTAGCTGATAAAATTTTCTTAATCTCTCGCGGAGAATAAAAATTGGATCCCATTTGTAATAAACGCTCCATTGACCTAATATAATGACCAAAACGTGTATTAGGATCAAATTCAATTAATATAAAACTACCTTGATTCTTCAGAACACGGTAAACTTCAGCTAATCCCTTTGTTTGATTATTCCAATGATGAAGAGAATCAATCGCAAAAACTCGATCAAAAAACGCTTTTTGCCAAGGTAATGACTCAGCATAACCCAAACAATGATTAGCACAGGGAATTTTGATACGTGCTTTTGCAAGCATCGCTGGGGAAGGATCAAGTAAAAAGAGATCTGAACATAAATGAGATAATGATTGGATCATCCTTCCAGTTCCTGCGCCTATCTCTAGTATCACCTCATCACCTGTGAGATTTAATAATGGAATTAAATCCTCAGGAGGTTCACCACGAATTAATAAATCATAAATTGGACTTAAAAAGTCAAAAATTCGATGAGGTATTATTTTTCCTTCCTAAGCGGGTATCTTTGAATTATTCAATTAAATTTAAGAGGCGTATTAGTCTAGGAATTACTTAATCTATCTTCTCAAGAGGTTGTTTTCATTCCATTCAACATTAGGTTATATGGTTTTTTCCCTGATTGGATGATGATCACTTCGCTATCAGAAAGTGTATCATCTAAATCGAATAATATGGCTGATGGAATCACATAAAGGGTTAGTCTTGTGATTATTATTCAATTAGCCTAAAAAATGACTTAATTTAATGAAGTTCTCTAAAGATTTCCGTAGATCTTTTTCATGAGTAAAAAAGGAATGAAATTACTCAGAAAGCAGGTGAGTTTGTAATATTAATCTTCACATTATTGCTAGTATGATTTCTTCAACCAAAGCTAAAGAATTTCACCTGAAAAGGTGCATTAAAACTCAATCAAAAAAAAATAGAAGTTAGAACACTTTTTAATTATTTTTGTGAAATTCCGTATTAACTCAAGTACACTCTTTTGGGAATAATTCAAGTTGACTCTTGGGAAATATAAGCAGATTTTTGAAGCTTTAGACAATGAAAGACGATTAGAGTTATTTGAATATATTCTACAGAGACTATTCATTTCTAAAAGTGAATTAGCAAAAAAATATGATCTCAGTCGTGCAAGCTTGAATCATCACCTAAACATAATGATAAAAGCAGGTTTGGTACACGAACGGGGACTTATTCTGGATGGAAGAAAACAATTCTTTATTATACCTGCTGTAATCCTACATCCCGAACGACTTGTTGAACAGAAGAAAGACTATCAGAATTTAGCTTATCAACTGGATGAATGGAGTAAAAGAAATTTAACTATCGATACTTGGCGAATTCTCAAGGATAATCTCGATAAACAAAACATTCCTCTAGTAATAGTCGATGTTATTAAAACACGGTTATTCCCATCTTTAGTAAGAAAAACACCTTCTACTATTGAATATTGTTATATCTGTAGGACAGAAGAAGCGCAGAATTCCTGTCAAATATGTAAAAATCTAATTTGTAAGACCCATGAACATGAAATCAAACGTGAAGGTGAAGAAACGACTATATTATGCCCAAATTGTGTAGAAAAGTTTTTTGGATAAATATGATGAAAATGTCTCAAAATTGGTTTGAGGTCTCTGAACCACAGGATCAACGAAAAAACTGTCCAGATATCTATGCAATCCAAGAACCAGGCCACTCAGAAGAAGTTATCAGTTACTTAATAATTGGATCAGAAAAGGCTGCAATGATTGATACTGGAATGGGAATTGCAAATATTAAATCAGTCACACGGCAATATACAAAACTACCTATTCAAGTAATAAATACACACTCACATTGGGATCATATTGGAGGAAATCATCTCTTTGAGGAAATCGCTATCCATAAGATAGAAGCAAAGGAAATAGAACTTGGCGTAGGACATGATTTTTTAAAAACGCAAATGACAAAGGAAAAAATTTGGAGAGCTTTACCCCCTGATTTTCATCTTAAGGAATATCGGATTTTTCCATCAAATCCAACTCGATTATTACAAGATGGTGACATTATTGATATAGGGGAGTATGAATTGACTGTTTTTCATTTGCCTGGTCATTCACCTGGATCTATTTGTCTTTGGAATCATGATTTTGGGCATTTATTTACAGGTGATGTCATCTATCAAGGGCCTTTATATGCTCACTTACAGGGAAGTAACCTCCAAGATTATATCATTTCGATTAAAAGACTAAAAAGTCTTCTAGACTCCGTTGAAATTCTATTCCCTGCTCATAATCAGACACCCCTAGATAGATCATTTTTAGAAGAAGTGATAAAAGGATTCGAGAAAATTAAATCAAATTCAGTCTCATTAATAGAAGATGAAACTAATAACTATTATTCTTTTCCACGTTTTCGAGTATTAACGCCTAAAAGAGTACTCTAAGCCTAAGAAAGAAGAATTCGATTATTCAACCTTAAGTACGTGGCTAATATCTTTACGGGTTGCCAAATATGCTGGTATGATGGTACCAATGGCTGCAGCAATAATTATTACAATAATTATTTGAGCAAACAAGGTTATTGGTAAAGTGACAACAGGAGGAGGAACAGTTTGGCCGAATTGAGTGATTTGTAAAAACATTGTAACATAGAACATCCCTGTTATAATTCCTATAACAGAACCAAAAACTAGAATAGTTATGGCTTCAATTAAATAGGATTGAGCTGTTTGTAATCGTGTCATTCCAAGGGCTCTTTCAACCCCTATCTCTTTCCCTCGTTCAACATAAATGAAAAAAGCAAACATAATTATTCCAATGACAGAAATGCAAATACAGATTATTAAATTAGAATTTAATACCGACAGGGTGAATCGACGGGTGAATGAAGCTTGATATCTTTGATATTCTAACCCTGGTGATTTTGGGGTGATACCTGTCTCATTATAGATTTCATGTATTGTTTCATCAATATTACCTGATGAATCTACACTCGCAAAGTAATAAACATCTTGTATATCTATATAGTTATCTTTGTTCAATCTTTCAAACAGACCGATGCTTCCTACAAGCCAATACGTTGAAGAAAAATCATACCATGGATGAGGGTATAATAAAGGCCAATATTTGAATGTACCTCCAATGCGAAGAGACAATCCCTCTGTACTTGTAGTGTTAGAGACTAAGAGAGAGAGATTTTCATAAATCTTAAGTTCCTGAGGAGTAGCTTTCAAATTTTCTTCATATAGAATCACAGTTTGGTTATCGGAAATTTCCTCCATAAGTTTCGATAAGGAACTACTTAATTCAAATCGATTAGGGTCATTAAAGGCAGTACGAGTGTACGAATCGGGTTCAAGAAAAAGAAATTGATACTTTTGTCCCTCGGAACTCCTCAGAATGTTCTCTGCTAAGATAACACTAGAAATACTTTGAATGTTAGAAATATTCTCTTCTAAGAGAATACGTATTCTAGTATTCTTGGACTTTAGATTAAGTGATATATCCGCTCCTCCTTGGTAATATATTTTGACCCGCTCAGTCTCATCAAGCGAAAAGATCAATGAGGAGGAAAGAATAGTAAACGAAAGTGCTAGGGTGATCAGGATAATTGCCCGATTTGTAGCTTGCTTATGACGTATAATATTTCGAATAGAAATCGCTGGAACTCCTCCTATAACTCTCCAGAGAATTTTAGAAAGCTGTTGAATCAAAAAGGGAGAAATCCTAGTGATTAACATTATAGTACTAAAAAAAATGAGAAAAGGAGCAAGAAGAGCAAATAATGATATAAGAAGAAGTAAGGAGGATACAAAGGATTCATACTCTCCCAAGTATTTGGATTTAATCAGGGAGGTATACATCATCCAAACACAAGTTCCGATCAAAAATGATAATAAATCTAGATAATATCTTTTCCAGAGAGGATCTTGAGTTTCAACTGGAATTATGGTCTCTTTAATGGGTTGACGGCTCATTTGTAAGATACGTTTAAAATTAAGAAGAAATGTTAAGACAATTCCCCAAAAAAGCAGCGATTGAATAAAATTGATTGTAATACGAACGGGCATTTGAACTCCTAAGAATTCGAGGTAGTTTGTGGAACGCATAACAATATCTGCTAGAAAAATAGAAGCGAAAAATCCAATGATGACAGCTAAGAGTGTAAATATTACCAATTCTCCAAGAAGAACTGAAAATATTTGAACCCAGGATCCTCCTCTCATTTTGATAACTCCAATTTGCTCTTGTTTTTGTCTTCGAATAAGTCCAAAGGAATAAACAACTAGAAAAAGAGCGATACAGAGAACTGGTGTACTAATCAGAAGTAATATTACTAGTAAACCAAAGATATAATTAGCAAAATTCCGCATATCCTCTAAAATTTTAGAATATACGAAAGGGTTATTTGTAACAGGATATACTTTATTTTCTAAGGATATTAGGAATTTTTCTAACTGTGAAATCTCAGAATTAACATTATAAGCATTAAAGTGGGAGTGGTCAAGAAAGATCTTACCCTTAATTTCTCCAATTCTCCAGAGTTCTTCAATTCCCATCTCTGAGAAATCAAATAGTGTTTGGTTGAGAAATGCTGGCTTTGTTAAGAAATAGTATTGATATATATGTTCATTCAAGTAGGTTCGAAGTAAATCAGAATTACTACCCTCAATAACTTGTTTAGAATCAAAGTTTCGTTCATATTCTACAATCCCGACGATTGTAACGGTTTTGTTTGGCCTTTCAAGGCTAAGAGTAGTATGGTACGAGTGGGTCGTTAAATTAATCTTAGCATTAAGCGTGAAATTTTCAAACATTGAATCAATTGATTTATCTAATTCTTCCAAAGAAGAGGAACTTGGTCGAATAAATATAATCTCTGAAGAAGTTTGTGGAAGACGCCCTGACCCCGTATTCTTAAGATTTTTCTCCAACTGATCGAAAAATTCCAAAGAAGAAGAAGTAAATATTTCTGTGCTCCAAGAACCAAGAAAACTTTTAGGTTGTTCAGGGATTTCAGGATGACCCGATTTATTTATCCACACATTGAAATTTATTGTACTATACCAAAAGAATTGGGAAATATAGTCCGAATAGTGAGATAGATCAATAGATTTCTCAATGTATTTATCATAAACATCATAGTTTATCAACAACTCAGGATTATGAGTAGACCCTTGGACAGCAGTTAAATAGGTCCCTAAGATATCCCTTAAGTATAATTCAATCTCAACATCTCCCTGATATGCAGAGTAACCATAAAAAGGATTAAAAACAGTCTCCTCAAATATTTCCTGGCGATAGGAGTCGATTAAGGCTCCAGTATGAGAAATCACTGTCAAAGCGATGATTAAACCAATCATAGTAGGAAGAGCTAACCTCCTATTTTCAATTATAAGTTCATAGGTTAGAAAAATTGTGTTACTAATCTTACTAAACATTATTCTAACCAATGGGCTCATCTTCCCAATAAGATTAGCTCTAAAAATCGACAATAAAAGGTAATTGAGAATCGAGATTATTGAGTAGTGATAGATCTCGAAATTTTATATGTTCTTATAAACTACCCTAAGGAGTTGCTGATAACCACTTGTTAATATATTTATAAGATTCTTGATTTTGGGGGTCCCAGAGTAGTTGGTCATGATCCTTCTGAATTATTATCCGATTGATAGGCTCGAAAGGTAATCCTAGGGCTAAAGCACTCTCACAATCAACAAGACCATCACAGGGAACTCCATCAAAGATAGTCTCTTGAACAAGAACTACTAAAGGATGTAACGAAACTCCTGCTACGAAGTACCATGCAATATCTTCCATATAGCTGCTAGAATTTTGATTGAGACGAGAAAGAAAAGCACTACCTGGTGTGACTGAACGTTCTATTGTTGTTCCATGATATCCAAAAAAATACAAGATTTGCTCCGCTAGAGGATGATTTGATATTTCTGTGCCAAGATGCGGGGTTCCTAACGTAATAACACGCAAAACTTGAATCCCTTGTTTTTCCAACTCAGTCCGATAAATCCTAAGCATCTCTCGGGTAATTAAACCACCAAGACTATGGGCTACAATATCAATTTGGGTGGGTGTCTTATGAGTAACACGAAGTTGCTCATAAAAATCTTTAGCATACGTGGAAATACCGCCTTTAATGTTGTGGATCTCCTCTTTTGTCATGCATAGATTGTAATATTTCGTATAATAATTAAAATAAAGAGGGGTGACATTTCGAACTGAGTTACATCTAAAAAGGCTTGTACTGTTCAGGTAGCGTATCAAATCATGAAATTGGGAATCATCACCATTGAAACCATGAACAAAATAGACATGAGATGCAATTAAATCAGTATTTAAACCAAGAGTGAGAGAATAAAAGGGAACTTTAGATAAAGTATAAAGTAAAACAAAAAACCAAACATTAATTACAAAAAAAGGCAAAAATATGAATAAAATTTTTTTATTTTGTGAAATGATTCTGACCATTGAACGAAGGCTCGTTTTGAAACCTCTTTTCATTACTTGTATAGATTGTGCAATTTGCACCTATAAAAACATTTCGATTAGTGCATCACTAACTCCCTCCTCTTCCTCATTCCCCCTTCTATTCAAGAATTAAAAACTCGAATAATGGTATTCTAAAATAATCTCTCTGTAGTTAGGAATTTTTGCTAATACGACTAGAAAAAGAGGCTTAAATCATCCTTCAATTATGCTATTGATTAAAACTCTCCTATCAGAAATTTATGTAAATTTCTTTAATGTTGATACTTAGGATGTGAGAATCTTAGAGGATGTTTCAGAAGACTTATCTACCTCTGAGGGGAGGGAGACAGCTTCTTACTTTGTAGGTAACTCCGTTAAGATGTCTCGTTGAGGAATCCGGAAATTAGTAAAACTAGCGATCATTACTCCAAAATAAGTGAAATAAAAAACGAATGCGGATGATTTATGAAGAAATATAAAGAGAGTAATTAAGAAGAAAATTGCTAATCCTCCTTCTATTAATTTAACTCCCGTTTCAGTTTTTGGAATAGCCTTTGAGTGTCTCTGGACACGGTAGAAGTCTCTTTCTCCTCCAAAAAGACCACTTACAAAAGCTAATACGCCTGGAACAAGACACACAATCCCGTTTAAAGGCAAAATTAGATAATAGAAAAGGTCGCTAATAGGTCCATATCTATAAACCATATATAATAAAAAGAACGTACTTATACTCCCTAATAATGAAAAGATCCCGAGAGTAATACCAATCCATGACTCGAATGAGATATCATAATAATACACCCAAAACAGAATGAATGGAAGAAGAATAAGCAACAAGGGTAAAGCGGGTCCTAATATTGCCTTGATTAATATTTGGTAATTGAGGAGGAATGTTCGTCGATTCTCGGAATCATGTGTAATTTTCTTGATGAATTGACTTTGTCCATGAGCTAAGCGTGCCCACTTCTTTTTACCATCTTTAAGACTATATATGACTCCCTCATCATATACAACCGCCTTACTTTCGAACCATGCTCTCCATTTTCCAATAGTCGTGGCATAATACCCCATGCAAGCATCCTCCTGTGTTGTATCCCAACGGAATCGCTCTACTACCTCTCGTCGAAGAGCAACCCCATTTCCTAAGAAGCTCACTGGGATACCTACAACCGATTCGATGTAATTCTTTATGAAGTAAAAGTGATTTGTAAGTCGTACCCAACACGCAAAAATATCTTTATGACGAGTGTGCACGGTTGGACGGGGTAAAACCAATCCAATCTCTTTTCGTGAAAAATGTGGAATGATATAACTTAGATAATCTGGGTCAAGATAGGTATCCCCATCAACAACAATAAAAATATCACCTAAACTTTTTTTTGTAACAAAATTTAATGAACCAGCCTTAAATTGGGTTGAAGTATCAGTAGGATCACCAAAACGATCAACAAATACAATTGATACGTTCATTAAGGTCTTCCTTTTAAATTCCTTTACAACTGATTTTAGAGCATCAATGATTACATGATCATCACTTTGATCCAGAATTAAAATTTCAATTCGATCTTTTGGGTACTTTTGTAGATAGATGCTTTCAAGGATTATTTGAATCATTTCTGGACGTTCATTATAAATAGGTATTTGAAACGTAACCATGGGAAAATAATCTTGGGGAAAATCAAACTGGAATCGTCCTTTACGTAATCGGATGAAAATAAAACGAAGAAAAATTTGAAGAAAGTTTAAAGCCCAAATATTGAGCAAGATGACGGCAGTTAGATATACTCCGACGATGATTTCTTTCATTTGGTCATCCTTCGTGTATGTTATCTGAATACAACTATTTTAGTATTTTTTTTTATATTCTTTACATATATGATTAATTAATATCTGTATATCTGTACATTCAAAAAAATAAAAGGAAAAGAGTTTTAAGAAAAAAAGGGGGGAAAAATTGGCGCAGCTTCTTCAACCTATAATTCTACTCACCGTTTCTTCAGAAATCGAAGTTCGGAAGAGTGATCGGAGCGAAAAATAAGTTGCTAAGACAATTCCAAGACCCACATTCGCAATTGTTATGCCAATACTAACAGGTGATAACTCAAAAATAAGAATCACACCAACTGTTGCTGCAAAATCATATAGGGCGTTTGTCAGAAAAAGGCTGCCAATAAAACCAAAAACTAAACCGCCTATCCCAGCTATTATAAGTTCTAGCAGAATTGTATTAAATAATTCCTTATTTGACACTCCTAGTGCTCTAAAACTGATGAAATCGTGTTTACGTTCAGAAATAGAAATAGATACTATCGTTACAGCAATAGAAACACCAACTAATAATCCAGCAAACAATGCGAGCGAAATTAACAACATAGTCAAATTGTTGATTAACTCAATAGTTTCCTTGAGATCATTCTTATTAATAACTTTGTGAACATCAGATTCTAATTCCAATTTTGATGAAAGCTGATCTGGATCGGTAGCTTTGATAAAAAGGATGTTCGAATCACTGTTATCTAATCCAGCTAACATACGTGCTGTGTCTATCGTACAGTAAATCCCTGATCCTGATAGATCATTTAAAACATTTCCAATTGTTAGGGTATGAGTTGCATTGAAAACTTTAATATTAATATCGTCTCCTGTTCCAACTTTAAACTTAAGAGCAAGATCTTTAGTTATAGCAAGTTCTCCTTCTGCTGGAAATATATTATTATCAAACCGCCTCATATTAGAATTAGTAACTAGGCCTGTTAAACTATAAATACGTGACAAATCTTCTGAAAAGCGAAAAGGTACTAGCACAGCTGGTTCATTTTCATTAATCAATCCAGCATTCTCTTGAAGTATGGTTGAGATTTGACTCTCATTTTGATAATTTCGAAAAATAACTTGAATATCCCAATTTTGATAATAGTTAATCTGCTTATCGAACCCTGAATAATAATTAAAGGTAACATTTGTTCCAAAGAACGAAATAAATGTTGCCAAAAAGATACCAGCCAGAATAAAGATGGATTTTCGTTTATCTTGAAAAAGTGAACGAATTGAAAATTTCGTTAAGGGAGAAAGTGAACGAAACTTCGTTACTATACGTTCAACATAAGTCAATTTACCAGGATCAAATTTAGCTTTCGGTTTCATGGCGTCTAAAGGCCGCATTTTGAAGATCTTTCTAACAGCGAAAAGGGAACCCATAGTAGTTAGGATACAAGTAAGAAGAAAATAACAAACTGCAGGTAGTAATGAAATCGGAGATATTCCTCCAACAGTTGGTAATTTCTTAATGCCTGCTAACTCAAAAATCATGTAATCACTTAAGCTAATTCCAACAATAGCACCACATATAGATCCAATAATCCCACCAATTAAGCTGATGATCAGTGAGTAAATAATAGTACTTATTATTAGTTCACGATTTGTGAACCCTAAGGATTTGAAAAGACCCAAAGTTGGAAGTTCTTCTTCTATAATTCGTTTCAAAACTATGAATAGTAAGATCGCAGCTATCCCAGTAAATGCTATAGCCATAATAACCCCCATACCTAAAAGCTCTAAACCTACTACTTCGATGTACCAATTTCTTCCTTCAGTATTTATTACATTCTCTTCCCCTAATACTGTAATTAGCTCCCCTAAAAACAGGTTTCTCTTTGATGGATCTTTAAAATGAAATACCATTTGATTAGCTTGTATCTCATTATTTGTAATACTTAATAAATCAGTGTACCGCATCCAAATAACAGGACCAGACCAGAAATCAAAAAATTCTGCTGCCGCCGCTCCTGGTGCCACTAGATATTCTGGTGAATCCACATGTGCTATTGTACTCACTGTAAAAGGTTCAACACCTTCAATACCAGATATTATGAGATTACTACCGATTTGCCAATCATTGAGTTCAGCTGTATATTTGTCTACTACCGACACATTAGGAGAACTAGATTTATCCAATGTTTCATCTGAATAATAATATAACATATCTACATGTAAGGGTCGTGTACCGTTTATTCCGTAAAGCTGTGTTGTAATTCCTGATCCTCCTGTATCTTTACTAACTTTTACTTCAAGAAAGGATCGAATTTCAAAATCAGGATCCAAATTTGTATTTATTTTGACTTGATTTACTATTCGAGTTAGATTTTTCGCATCCATAGGAGTGACAGTTACAAGAAGATGATGGTATCTTTGGTTTCCCCAAGAAGCGTTTGTAGCTTCAAACCATGTGACATAAATATTACTATACATGATTGAGGCTATACCACCAATAATGATGACAATGAATATCGGAATAGATCGAATTTTCTTACGTTTCAAATCTCTCCAAGCCTTTAGAAAAAATAACTTCATTTTAAACACCTCAATAAGTTATACTTTTTCAATAGCTGGAGCTGCAGTGAGGGTTTCCCAAAATTCTTCTTCTTTGGCTGGATCATATGCAGAAGTGCCGAAAATTTTACCATCACGTAAATAAATGACTGTGTCTGCTAGATATGAAATACCGACGTTGTGGGTTATCAGCACCATTGTAACATGATGCTTTTCGTTAATCCTTTTGAGTAATTTCAAGATTTTTCCCGTGGTTTCGCTATCTATGTTTCCTGTTGGTTCATCAGCTAATAATATCCTAGGATTTTTAGCCAATGCCCTTGCAATGGCTACTCGCTGTTGCTCACCGCCACTAAGCTGTGCAGGGAATTTATTTATTTTATCTTTTAAGCCAACTTCTTCTAGTAGCTCTTTTGCAATTTTTTTCGCTTCATCTGATGTATTAGTGAGCTTAGCTGCAAGTTCTACATTCTCAAAGGCAGTAAGAGAAGCAACAAGATTATAAAACTGAAAAATAAATCCTACATTCTTTCGACGATATTGAGTTAATTTCTTTTCGGGGAGAGATGACAATTCTACATCATTGAAGTGTATTTCGCCATCGGTCGGACGATCGATGCCTCCTATAAGGTTCAATAATGTTGTTTTTCCAGAACCTGAAGGGCCTAAAACTGCGATGAATTTTCCCTCTTCAATAGAAATGGTGACTTCTTGAAGAGCAGGGACAGTTAATTCGCCCATAAAATAATTTTTTGATAAATTTTCTATTTTAAGTGACATGGATTAACACCGTTTAGGGAATTCTCAAAAAGATATTTATAGTAAATAGGAAAATAAGAGTTTTCTACCCTATAAAAAATCTCTTTTTTATAGGTAAACATCTATTTTCAATTAATCAATAAAATAATACTGGGATATAGTTTTTTGGAATTTTGAACAATATATAGGTAAACAGCTTTATACCTTATTTATTCAAACTAACCGTAGTATAAATTTTCTAGGCAAAGAACGATTTTTAGATGAGTATACATCTCCTACTTCACGTAAAAATTAAAGTGGGCCCAAAAAAACCCATTATAGTAAAGAATGAAAAATTCATACCCAGCTCAAAATCTTACTAAAAAAAGAGGAATTAGCTCCTATTGAAAAGGAGCTAAACCAAGTAATCAACAGCTGGAACTCTTTTCTTCAGAACGATAATGTAGAAAAGAATGGTCAAGAGAGTACCCACTACCGCCTCTGGGAGAACATCAATCACCGTTCGTTTATCCAAGATGATACTAATTGAGTCGAAATAACCAAAGGGGGTTAAAAACCTCATCCATGAGAGATCAGTTCCTGGTAGAAAAGCAATGAAGATTACTAGAACGAAAAAAACCCATCCAATGATTAGAGTTTTGAGAGCGTGTTTGGAAGGTACTAGAAGCGCAAGTGAGAGAAAGAACACAAAGATTACACAATAACCCCAAACAGAGATGAAATAGCTTATTGCTGTGGGCATAATCCCATGCTTAGAAACACGACCAAGAAGGCCTTCCATAAGGAAAAGGGTAGAGATTTGAGTAAGACTTATAATTATGAAATAGATAAGAGCTGCTATAGTTCTACTGATAAAAATACGTGTTCCAGTCTTTGGTAGAACCCATGTAATTTCAGCATACCCATTTCTATAATCTCGTGTTAATATATCATAAATGATAATGAGAAAGAGGGGAGCTATAATCATCCAAGTAAAACTATAGATCTCAAAGGCAAGAAATGTCTCCAATGGACGTTCAATAATAGTGTCTGATATTTTATTCCCGAATAACAATGCTTCCATGAAGGGCATATTAAAACTCTGTAGAAGCTCTGCAACTTCTTCCTCCAAGTACATTACAATGACATAAAAGGCATAAAATATCATAAATGCGAGATAGATTATGAATAGAAACGCATTCGCATGAAGCTGATCTCTAATAGCTGGGTATTTCCATCCTAGTCTCCCGAGTAATTTATCTAAAGGATTGCCAATACTTTTTCGTTTTAATCTTAGCCATCTAAGAGCGTATAACACAAAACCCATTCTGAAAGCCCGTAAGATCCTTACCTTATGTTGTGTTACTTCTTCTGATTCTCCCGTAATTGTTTGCAGCTTGACTTCTTTTTTTAAAAAATCCTTTCGATATAAGAGTATAATTGATGCAATAATTAGGATTGAGACAAGACCAATGACTAATAAAATGAACTCTTCATTCCAAGTTCCAGACAAGCTATTATTGACCACTTCTGCTTGAGAAAATAGACTTAATTGGCGAAGAGAATCAAGCTCACTTATTTGGTTGGCTGTTAACTCTGCAACAATTGAGAAAAGAATGTATAATCCCCCAATTGTATACCCAGTGACTTTGGAGAAGTTAATCGTACATCCGAATGCAGCAAGAAATGTTATGGCTATTACCAGCATAACTGCAAGAAAAAAACAAATGGTCATATTCAAAGCAGCATCCCAAGCATTATTGATGTAAAGAAGACCCAGAGAAACTAGGTAACTGGGAAGAGAAAGCAAAACAATCAAAATGATAACAACGATTGAATTCTCCAAGAATGATATTGTTAGCGATTTCGGAGTAGAGAAGAGGATTTCTTTACCATCCTTCTCGTTAATAGGTAGCAGATTACTTCCAAGAAATACACCTCCAACTGGTAAATACAAAGAAAGACTGAATCCGCAAAAAAAGATCAACCAAAGAGAGAAGCCAGGATTGTCAGTAGGAAAATCACCAAGGAATTCCATAAGTCTGATGAACTCTATTAATGCATCTTCCCCAGGATAAAACATAGCCATTGCAATTATTAATGATACATAAAGGAAGATGGCTAGGCCAACAACAGTTCTATGACGGTAACTATGGAGATAAAACCTCTGAATTGTTTTGGAAATACTCATTTCGCACCCTCTTCTTGTCCTCGATAAAATTGCAAGAAGTAATCTTCAAGACTCGCGGGAGGAAAAACGATCTCCTCTGGTTTCATAGGGATGAGAACCTCAAGATATCTTTCGATAGAATCTGATTGGGGGACGAGAATTCGTGCTCGATTCTCCTCCATTTCGAGTAAGTTGTCTCCAAAAGTCTGAAGCTGTTCCTTATTCGGATCACGAAGAGTCACTTCTAAAACCCTGGAAACTTCCTTGTTAAGACTATCAACATCTACCACACTGATCAGATGACCATCTCTCACAATACCAACACGGTCGCAAATACGTTGAACTTCTGCTAAATTATGACTGCTAAAAAAGATTGTTTTTCCACGACTCTTAGCGTCCAGAATGAGATCGTAGGTCTCCTGTTGAAGGAGAGGATCAAGTCCAGAAGTGGGTTCATCGAGAATCAACACATCAGGGTCATGCATGAAGGCAGCTATAATACTGACTTTTTGCTTGTTCCCTTTAGATAATTCCCCAATTTTCTTTTTTACAGGCAAATTAAAGCGTTTGATAAGCTCATCTCGACGGATGCTTGGTGTACCTCGCATACTCTCAATATATGTTAAGAAGTCGTTTGTTGTGTAACCTGAAGGAAGAACTCCTGCTTCCGCAATATAACCGATGTTTTCACGAAGTTTTGGATTGGAACGTGCCACCTTACCCCCATTGATCCAGATTTCGCCTGTTGTTGGTAAGAGGATATTCATCATACATCGTATAGTAGTGGTCTTACCAGCTCCATTTGGACCAAGAAAGCCAAAAATTTCTCCACTGTAAATTTCGAGGCTTAAATTTTCAATACCTCGTTGTTTTCCATAATATTTAGTCAGGTTTTCTATTTTAATTTTAGTTTTTACCATTTCTGTAACCCCAGCTGTTTAATCTCGAAATAGTTTTCGAGAATTGCGTAACTTGTGCACCTTATATAAAGTTTCCTAATTTGGAAAATTTGGAAAATACCGAAAATCTGAACAAAACTCTCCCATCAAGAATTTTTGATAATTATTCACCCATTATTCCCATTCCTGCAGTTTAAGAATCTTGGGGGTTGTTCCACATGAGTTATTTAACTCCGAACATCTTACCAGCGGAAAAGATTCTCCCGTTTGTGTATCACGAAAGATAAAGAATATTCTGTCATTGATAATGAGGCTCGTGGTTGGATTATCACAAATATTCGCCACAAGTATTCAATCGAAAACCGTCAATAGTATAAAATGGTCTTGTGAGTTGAGGTCACGCGTCTTTCATCCTCCTTATGATTATTCATGTAGTAATCCTATGGGGAATCTTCTCTTAGCTTTTTTACGCAGAGAGTCCACTGTATTTCTCCCCAAACTTGTATAATTGAGATAGAAGTATTGAATGGAACTATACTGGAAAATGTCGAAAATTTCAGGAGCCCTACTTTATTTTGGTCTGGTTCTTCGGATCAAGGAGGGTGTTATCCTTATCTGTTACATGGTCTTGGTAGACCAAATAATAAGGAATACCAAACAAAGTAATAGCAAGAATAGGTATCATCAATAGCCAAGGAATAGGGTGGGCCCCTAACACAGCTGTAACTGGAGCAGCTACAAGAGGGGAGGAATAAGGTTCAAGCATTCCAACCACAGTGATGGATAGGAAGACTCGTGTCTCTCCACCCAATCCTTCATAATCAGGCGCTATCGACATCGATAAAGATATGTCTTGATCTTCAGATGTTTTAGTGATTGTGAAATTCATACTAATTGAATGGCCTCCCTCATTAGCATAAACCGTCTGCTCATCTACCACTAGATAATCTACTCCTGTTCCTTGAAGTGTGACCAATAGAGTGCAAAGAAGTTGCATATTTGCAGGAATATGCACGTAAAGAATGGGAGATGCTAAGAGATTTCTCCTTTGGAAAGAATATTTCACTGGTTGGATTTGATACTGAGGATTGGCATATGATAAGGGGAGGATACTTCTTTCTAGAGGTTGGATCAAGTCAAGAGCTATCAAATGGGCTTTTTGAATCGCAAAGTTTACGGAGGGAGTCCGCCAAGTTACACTATGATCTAACAGAATGAGAATCTTCAATTGTAATTCAGTCTCTTGTGTATGATTCAGAGTCATTACTAGTGTCTGAGGAATCTCAAACTGATAGGAAAAAGCCTGAACTAATCCTACAGTTTCCACAGCGTGGAATGTAGCGTGAATAGGAGCACCATTTGTGATAACGTGAAGGAAGACGTTATCAAGGGGATCACCAAAATTTTGGACACTCATGTTAAGTAATAATCGATCCCAAACACGTGATAACACAATGTTCCGTTGAAATGTCCTTTCAACTTCTGTGACGACTTCTGAAATACTCAGGTCGTAAGACTCCGAAGTAACTGTGTGTATAGCAGGACTGTGTGGGGCTGCGTCTGAAAATGATGCCAAAGAATTGGTTTGAAGGCTTAAAAGAGATGTAATAACTAGGATCAGGAATATGCTTATGTCCTTGAAATCACTCAAAATGACATCACCTCAGAGATAATGTTAAGATGATTGAGAACTAAATCAGCAACATTTAAGGCTAAAAAAAGTAATCCAATACGTGATAACACCAGATTGGCTTTAAAATGATTAAAAGGGATTCTTGCTAATCTGAAGGTACGAGCTTTGGTAGGTTGACGCCATGAATAATGTTTTACAGGATGAGGAGTATAAACAGGAGTCTTCCCTAAGGGGATCCCTTCAGGATTTAATGCGTCTAAGAAAAGGTGTGAACACCAACCTAAGAATAAAGCGGAAACAATGATTATAAAAACTGGTTCAGAGGTTTTCTCTGCAATATAAAAGCCTGGTACAAAATAACCTAAAGTCCAAGGAGAGTGGGTCAGAGGATGCCGATATTGAATAGCAGCCCGATGCTTGAACTGTACTCCTTCGTACTGGAAACTCGCAGCGGTATAGCTATCTAAGAAATTAGGGATAAAACTGATCCCACTTAAGGGAAAGGATAATCCCAAACAAAACCAAGCAAGAAGTGGGTCTGAGATCAAGTACAATGCATAAAGATTAAGTAGTCCCACAGAAAACAAATAATGGGTACTGTTTTTCATTTTTCAATCCCGCCTCTTTCGTGCCACGATATTTCCAACCATAACTATTCCTCCAACAATACTCCCTGCAAAACCAAGAGTAATAAGACCATCAGCTTCTTCGTCACTATTACTAGTTGTCGACGAATTGGTATTTCTAGGGAAAGAAGAGTCAGAAGTACGAGTCTCAATAGGAGTGGTTGATGATGTTGTGGAAGGAATAAGAATCACTTCAATCGAAGGGAGATCTAAAGTATTTTTTTGACCAATATCATCATAAGCAGCCACTTGAAGACTGTGTACTCCTTCAGTCAACCAAACTTGGAAGACAAAGTGTGTATCATTGTTAGTGGTTGAGGTTTTATCAATTCCATCAACATATAAAATAACTCTCTCAATTTGGTAATCATCACTTGCAGCGACCTCAATCTGCCATAACTCTCCTGCTGTGTAACGAGAAACGAGAAAAGCAGCGCTATTTCCGAATTGGGGTGGAAGATCCGTGGCATTAAATATCAGATTAAGAACCCGTTGAGAACCATAAATATCTCTGACCTTGATTCTATAATTCCAAATCCTAGGAGGGAGATTAGGAGAGTTAAATTCCCACTGTTGGTAACTTCCCGTTACAGACTCGTACACAAGGTTTCCTACCACATCAATTTCAGAAGAACCATTAATGATTAGTAATTTTACAGATTGAGTAACAATTGAGGCATTTTGTTTCTCAATTCTAATACTAAGCGAGAAATTCTCTCTTCGAATAATGGACTCTTCAAGGATGATACTAGGAGCAAACCAAGAGATATAATGCTCGTAGTGAGCTGAAGGTAACTCATCCCATTTGTACCAAGTATAAAAGATCAAAGTGTCGTTCTTTGGATGAACAGGGATATTAACTACCCAGCGATCCCCAAAAGGTGAATATGTCAAGGGATAGGATGTATCATTCACAAAAAGTAAAACTCTGTCTAGAGAGAGGACTCCTGTATCAATTTGCGCACGAACCTCATACTGTGATGAATCAAATGCTACTGATACTGATTTAAACAGAGGAACAGGGGGATTCCACTCAATCTCGAAATAATGAAAATCATACTCTTCTAGGGTAGTTTTGGCAAAGAGAGTAAGCTGCCAAAGACCAGGACGCTCAAGTTGAAAAGATAAACGATAATCTTGGTATAAGTAACTCCAGTTTAAACTTCCTAAATAAGTGCCATTGAGGTAGATCCCTACTAAATCAAAATTTGGATGACTCATTATTTGGGTGGAGATTTCGTAATTTCCAGCCCCATCGACATCTTTGCATTTAGGATTAATTAGTAATTCGATGGTTTGGACAATAGAAAAAGCAACAGACCCTGTACAAGTGTTCCCTGCATCATCAAATGCATAAACTTGGAGTATATACTTACCAATCGAAAGATTAAGAGATATTGGGTCTGTATAGGTTTGATTATATTTATGGACTGTAGGAATATAATAGAGAACAGTACTCCCATTTGATCTCAATATGATTTCAATTTCGGTAGTATAGCTTTGATTGTAAGGTGAACTAATTTCTAGACTGGGGGGAACTGTATCCACTCTAAACAAGGCTATTCGATCGACCATGTTACCAACTTGATCGTAAGCTAAGATTGTTAAGTTATGGACACCCTCAGCCAAACCAGAAAGTAGTGTACCCGAGCTAACACCCTCTAATTCCACATCATCTAGCACAACTAATACTTCATTTTCATCTGTTAGATATGAAATTGAAATATCATTAATGGTATAAGTTGTGTTTCTTGGACTAGTCAATATTAATGATGGAGCGGTTGTGTCAACAATAAATGGGGAGTAAATATGCGAAACAATCCCATAATTGTTTTGCCCATAGACATGGCAAGTATAATTACCTTCAGGCAGAGTTCGATAAATCGGAGTAAACCAAGAGATATTAGTTATATCAATTGGTTCAATGCAATACCAATAATTTTCAGCATCTCCAACAATGGATACCTCCACAATAGCTCCATATGTCTGATTTAAGGGACTTAAAATGTCGAAGTCAGCAGGAATAGAATTGATGAAGATATTTGATTCCTCACTAAAAGAAGCGCAATAAAATGTAGTATCACTAGAAGGAGTCTTTACCATAAGTTTGTAGTTACCTGGATCTTCGAATACTACTGAGAAATAATAATGTCCAGCACCACTGGTGGAGTCAACTTGTAGGTCAGTACCATTGACCACTAAAGTAGCATCCATACCCTCTATTGGACCCGATACCTCCCCGATCACAGTACCATCTAAATTTATCGAGAGATTCACGAATGCTTCTAAAGGTGCTGAAAGAGTAACAAATACATCTTCATATATAGCAATGTTATGATGATATTCTTGATAGTAGGTATAGGTATCGTTACTAACGATAGTGATGCCTCGTAATCCTCGACCTGTAAAAATATAGTCGTACTGATGAATTCCTGCTTCACGCCAGTCCTGCCAAAGTTGCTCGCTTATCCATATTTGATATTTTTCCGCTGAATTGACTGTAAAAAGGTAAGGATCGTTAACATTACCAATTTCATCCCCCGCCACTGTAATGTAAGGGATAGCATACATGGTAGAGAAGTCATATTTTGTACTATTGGGGCCTGTTGCCCGAATGGCAAATTCACCTTTATAATAGGGAGTAGACCAGTTATACAGCCCCCGACCTGAAGAATTGAGTACAACGACACCCAAATAACTCCAGTCTATTTCACCATATTTTTGCCATTCTAAGAGGATATCATCATTTAATCCTCCTTCTAGAGAAATAATCGTCCAGTGATTTGCAACCACCTCAGCTTCAATCATGACAGACAACGGAGGTCTCACAGTGATACTTTTGAGAGGGTTGTTTGTTGACGCACGATAGAATTCTAAAATGTTGCCTGAATAGGTTATCTCAACGAAATGAACTCCGATCTGAGTGGACTGGGAGATGAAATAGTCGTAAAAGAACAGGCCTTGATCGTCAGTTACACTAGTACCAAGAAACGTGCCAATAGTAGTATCAGTCAACTCGATTTCTTCATAACACACAGGTTGGCCAATTTCATCCACTAATCGGCCCCAAATACGCACAGTGTGTCCTTTAATGACTTCCGACGCGTTTTGGCCTGATGTACTAAATGTAGGGTTTGAGAAGACTGGCAGGTCAATAGGTTCGACATGCTCATCGTAATTGTAAGATCCGAGAAAATGAATCTGATATTCCATAATACCCCTCGGATGCGAAGGTTCAATGAAATACTCAAATTCCAGACCAGGTTCACAATCCCGTGTTTCAATAACAGAGTCATTGATGGCAAACTCTAACACTATCAAACCCTCGCTGATTGCCACTCCTCCTGAAAGAACAGTCGCTTCTATAAGAGTAATTTCATTCCTGTCCACTCCACCACTCTCATAAGTTACGTCGATTTCAGTTATACCCTTAATGGGAATGAGGAAGGTCTCTGTAATATCTAAAATGAACTTGTTGGTATTATGAGTTGTTAGACTAAATTTATGATTTCCAACCGTTGCATTATCAGGAATGGGGTAATCGATCACCACGAATCCATCCTGATTAGTCGTTTTATTGATTAATGAACGATTACCATCGGTGACATCCTGTAATTCCACAGTAGTGACAACTGGGTGAGTCCAGACATCCTGTTCAGTGATGTAAGCTTCGATGCGAATACTTTCATTGTGCCGATATTGAGTCGCATTCTCTGAATGGTCAATTCGAGCATAATCTATGATTGATACAGCCGTAGTTGTGTTTGTATATTGAGTTTTGGTACTTGGGTCGATTAACTCGGTAATTATTGAAAGAATACCTACGGGTACTGAACTATTAGGTAAGAAATACGTTATTACATTCCGTGATTCGAGAATACGATCATCTATGATGAATTTTTGGTCATTGAGGGAAGAGTACATCTTTAATTCTAATCCTATGGGATTATCTCCCAGTATTGTTGTGTTTAGTTCTAATGTACTCTCTTCGCGTTGAAGGTCAACTTGATCTATTGATTGATCTAACCAGAAACCTGTACTTAGAACTGTTATATTGTGATGAGAGGAAGTGCAAGGTTTTGTTTGGGATTGCGAACTTCCAGTATATTCCACAAAAAACGCATTGATCCCTACTGGGGAAAAGATAGGGATCTGATAATCGAAGGAGTAGGTTAAGAGAGCAGAAGGGTCTAGAGGGAGTGGTCCATAAGTATGGATCATAGGCGATCCGCTAAGATTATTGTTCTTAACATAAATATATCCCCCCTTGAAGTAGGGTTGAACAGAATTAATAATTTCGAGTTCAACGGTGAATCGGACAGATGAGTTCTTAAAAACTACAGTAGAATTACTATTGAGCGTGATAGTCGTTGTACGAGAACTCCCAGGAGTAAATTCATCAAAATAAATACTGCATATGCCAGATGAAGGGGAGTAATCTAAAAATCCTTGATAGTTGGCCTTAAAGACATGAACCCCTTCTATGAAAGGCTCAAAAACTGTCCAATTAACTTTTGCTTCCCCACCTAGAATAGTGGTATCAATGTATTCACTTGTATTGGTATCAATTATACGAACAACACCAGTTGGGACAGGGTCAAAACCTGTATAAACAAAAATTGTGAATTGAATCGTGTCATCAAGTCCTGCAGCCCCAATATCAGAGAGAAGGGTTGTTGATGTCTTTAATGGTGTGGCTATGCCAGGAGTAATAGCAATCAGAATGATAACAAGATAAATACTTGTTAAAAGCCAAAAGCCAATTATTTTTTCTTGATTTATTCTTGAGATTTGACTCATTGTTGATAACCTCTACCATTCTACGATACTTACACTCTTAATTACTGGTGAGCTCTTTTATACTAGAAATCTATTCTCCCATCGATTTTGAATATATAAGGTAAGAATGAGAATTATATTTTTGTACTAGAAATTCGAAAAATTGGTGATTTTGAGTATAAAAAGGCAGGGAGCTAAATCATAATCAGATCAAAGGTTTACAACAATATAGCTAGAAAAAAGAATAAAGTGAAAAACGATGGCAAAAGTCGAAACAAAAGACGAAGGAATTAGTTCTGAGCCAATTGAAGAGAAAAGGACAAAGAAAGTTAAGAAAAAGGACACAACCTCAGAGAAACCATTCTTAGAAACAATAACAGGCGTTGGCCCCACGACAAGACAACGACTAGAAACTGCGGGTTATGGAAGCAAAGAAGCGATAGCTCTAGCAACACGGGCTCAATTAACTGAAATTTCGGGAATTGCGGAGAAAACTGCAGCTCATCTAATCCGTGAAGCAAGAGCACAGTTTGACCTTGGATTAAAAAAAGGGACAGATTACGAGGAAGCAGCAAAAACACGGATAAAATTAACGACAGGATCAAAAACGTTCAATGAACTCATAGGGGGAGGATTTGAAACGGGAAGTGTCACGGAAATCGCTGGTGAGAATGGCTGTGGAAAGACCCAGATTGCCCACCAATTGGCAGTTAATTGCGTTAAATACCTCGACCGAGATGTGATTTGGATCGACTCAGAAGGAATATTCCGCTTTAATCGAATAGTACAAATAGCTTAGGCATTAGATATAGATCCAGACACCGTACTTTCACGAATTACGGTTGGTAGAGCTTACAATAGTGAACACCAAATGGCACTCACCGAAGAGGCACTTACTATGGTTCCAAACGTTGGTCTGATAATTGTAGACTCCCTCATGTCACATTTCAGAAGTGAGTTCGTGGGACGTGGAACACTGGCAGAACGACAACAACTGATTGGGAGACATTTAGCGTTTATTGCTAAACAGGCTGAAATAATGAATTGTATTGGTCTCGTGACGAACCAAGTATCCGCCAAACCTGACGCGATATTTTTTGGGGATCCAAATAAGCCTGTTGGAGGCAATATTGTAGGTCATACGGTTACTACTCGGATATTCATCCGAAAGGGGAAAGCAACCAAACGAACTGCCTCATTAACAAAAAGCCCTGAATTTCCTGATGGGAAAGTAGAGTTCGCAATTACCAGCGAGGGTGTCCGAGACTTTAATTCCAAATAACTACCTCCAGAAATGTCTACCACAAATTCTCTGTGGAAACACCATGATTGATACTAATCTTCCCCCAGCACTACAGCTCTTTCCTCATCCAGAACTGCGGGCCTATCAAACAAAGTTTCTCCGATTTGTTGAGAAGAATCCAAAAGCAATGATTCATGCCCCAGTCGGATTTGGGAAAACAATTATGGCGTTGATTCATGCACTTCCGCTAGTAAAATCAAAAAACTACCAATTATATATTTTTGTTCGAACGAAGACACAAGTGTTCCAGGTATTCCTCAATGAGATTTATAAGATCGCAAATAGTCGAAAATATGGCTATTTAACAGCTGTTCCTCTCATTCTTAAAGCAGATTTATGTATTAAAAGAGACGAAATCCCCCACTTCTATCACAAGATCTGTGGGCAAATACGATGCCCCTTTCTTGAACAGACTAAATCTATTCCAGAGGAAGATTTCCCTGCTATTGTCGAACAAATCCCAATTACAGCACATGATGAGGCAATTTCGACTGAGGCTTTTCAAGAGGCGTTTAAAGAGTTTGGGTGTCCCTATCATGTAATCAAACGGTGTATACCATATTCAAATATAGTCATTACCACACACACCTATTTACGAAGTAAAAATCTTCAAAATATGTTCTCCCAGCTTCTTTCACGCAGTTCTTTTCCACAAACCATGGCAATTATAGACGAGGGGCATAATTTTACAGCTGATATCGAAACAGAGATCACAACGAACGATTTAAATAAAGCTCAAACAATTATCCCCTTAAAAGTGATCGATGAGTTACAGGAGTTGATCTGCTCACATCATGGAAGAGTGGAAAGACCACGAACATTGTCAGAGGCAGCATTAGACGCATTCTTGGATCATGAATACAAATTATCCCTCATGGAAAAAAATCAGCTGTTAAAAGTCAAAGATTTCATTTCTTCAAGAGGAGATATTTGGATATCAGAAGACAACAAGTTACTCCAACTGAATCCTTTCCCACATCAAGCATTCGATTTTGTGAACAAGCATTTCACTCGGGTCATCCTGATGTCGGGAACTTTTACACCATTATCCCTATATCTGGCACTATATGGATTGTCTTATCCTACGCTTCGAATACCCTCAGACTTTCAGTTCAGTTTGAATGGTATACTTTATCATCGTCAATTTACGTCTAAATTCACTGAACGAAGTGCCAAAACATATGAAGCAATGGCTACCGTCATACAACGGATGCACTCCAGTAATCCGTTTCATACCATTGTCTTTGCCACATCTCATGAAATGAAACAAAAAATCCTCGCTCATATTTCAATACCACAGGTGTATGTCGAAAATCTTGGTATAATCCCTTTTTTCATTGATGAATTGAGAGAGAAAAACCATGAACTCATATTTGGGGTGATTGGAGGGAAGCTCTCTGAAGGGATTGAAATACTGGATTCGAAGACAAATCGAAGCTTATTGTCATTGATTATCATAGCAGGACTCCCCTTTCCTCGACCAGACGCAACGAACCGGTTACTCAACTCTTTGTATCAGCAAAAATGGGGGTGGCGAACAGCGAAACTCATATCTATGCTTCCAGTCACACGAAGTATCTCCCAAGCCATTGGGAGAGGAATTAGATCAGAGTCGGATTTTGCTGCAAGTCTTATTCTAGATTATCGAGTAGTGAAAATGCGGGCGATGTTACCACCAGTACGTGTTTATCAAAGTCTTCAAACATTATATAATACCTATGACCTCTACTTTGCGAAAATGAAAAGGTTATTCGGTTTACGCTGAAGAGAAAGAAGAAAACATATGAATTCATTTCCCTTAATGAATCCTTTTAGGTGTGATCATTGTCACATTCAATCGAACAGATCCAGTCTCCCTGAGTCTTTTTTTTCATTATTGATATTTCGTTTGATTATCAAAATAACCTAGGATATGATAGAGTTTAGTGGAACGATTCTTATAGAGAAACTGGTTGACTAGAACGATATAATGGCTTATTAATTATTCGTGTAACTAACTGAGGAATATCTTGAGCTTGTAAAAGAAAAGAAATCCATATCCTAAAGTGATTTGCTGTATGTAAAATGTCGCAGCGAAAGTTAAAACTAAGGGTCATCAAACTATCAGGTAAAAGAATCAAGTGTACATGAGAAAATTCTTTTTTTAGTTGACTAAAGATTTTTTGTGGTGTTGAAGACATAAAAAAGTCAATCGTGTCAGGAATGAGGAGAAGAAAAGAAATTTTGTTATTGAGTATAAAACCAGGAAAGCTAACATCATCATCAGATTGAATAGCGTATTCTTTTTGTGAGAAAAGATATGGTATTCCAAGTTCATACAAAATACTATTAAAGGTTAAGGAGACATGAGAATCTTCGCTAGTAGAAATGGTTGATTGGGGATCCGTAACATTAGCAATTGTAGAATTTTCCCTATGATATCTTTTTAAGGTCTCATTGAGGTTATTGAAGTTCTGACTCTGTTTATGAGAGTGAAGCCCTAATCTTTTGAGATAGAAAAACCTAGCCTCTTCATTAGTTTGTTTAGCCAATAAGAACACCTTAGGAATGTCTACATCCAAACTATTCAAAGTGCCAACGATACCTGCATTTACATCATACGCGATGATTACTCCAGCATTTCGAGCAATAAGCTCATTGACAGTATTTGTGATACAAATCTGAACTTTCTGTTCGGTGAATGGTAAAAGAGCTCGTTGGAGATTAATATCCGTCAAAGAACTAATGGGTTCACGTATTTGAAGTACAGAAAAGCCCTTTACCTTTAAATAATTCTTTAAAAAAGACGCATTGTAGTAATTGTTGGTCACAATGGAAATCCCTATTCTATATTGATTGATTATTTTAAGGATCATTTGGGATTTAGGATGTTGGAGTTGTTTGTGTATAGCAAGAAACTCTCGAAGCTTCGCTATTTTCATATCCCCAAGAAAAATCCTGATGGCCTTTTTCCCTTGGTAATTTTGATCCCTCATAAGGTGTGATTCAAGTGTTGTGAAATAATCAAGAGCAGCAGGAAAGCCTTGGGAAATAATAATACGTTGAAGGATAATAATTCGTTGGAGATTTGCTGTACAGATAAGAGCTTTCCTATTGTTATCTTTTTTAATACTCTCATGGATCGCAGTAATGTCTCGATAGGTACTCTTCGAGGAAACATCAAATCCTAGTCTTGCTAATTCTTCGAATGTATGTTTCTTTATTTGATCCAGGATTTCCAGAATGAAAAAATATTCCTGTGGTAAGGGAATCGAGTAATGCTGGATATTGGATCGTTCGAGGGTTGAAAGCGGTTCCTTTAACTGAACCACTCTCTTTAGCTGCAAGTTTTTGCACACAGATTCTAAATGGTCTGAATTAGTCACCTGAGTAAATCCAATTACCCTAAAATTAGTTAATTTATTAACTAAATATCTCAGTGAGCTAGAAGATGTTGCCATTTCGGCTTGATTGACTATAATTAAAGAAAAGTGATCAGATAGGAAGAAATTATCAGCTAGATCGTTCTTGGTAGTTTGTGGGGTAGACAAAATCACTGAATAACGATTGTAGTCAAGTTTCCTTGCATGTGGGAGTATGGTTCCGTTAAGAACTGTCGTTCTTTGGTTTAAATGTGTTTTGAGTAAGGTTTGGAACTTTTCCTGGTTATTCCTTTTAGTTAGAATAAGAACTCTTGAGGTATGGTTTGTGGATTGGTTCAAATAAAAAAGAATGATCAATGCCTGAATACGTATTAATGTATCTTCTGTAGAGTAAATTACTAGTAAATTTTGTTCATGGACTTTAGGAAGAAGAAGCTGTTCTTGTAATGAAGGATTAAACCTAAGTTTCTCTAAATGCGGAGATTCGTCATGTGTGGTCATAATGATCCCTAACCAGAAAATTTGTGGCTATCTATTTGACTAGATAATTTCTCATTGTCTAACGACTGGATCCAGTTCCGATGGGCTGAGCAACTCACAACTTGTGAGTCTTTCACGATTAGATTAACAGGGAACCTTCTATTCAGTAATAATAAACAAACACCCCCTGATACACTAGCATATTCACAAATCTGACACAAAGGGCTGTTACAAAAAATCTCATCAAGAAAGGGGAGATTAGGTCCAGAAATACTATGAGAACTAGTCAAAATCAATACACCTGAAAAGTAGTTATCCTCTACCTAGAATTCTTAATGATGCTTAAGAACTCGAAAGTCTCACTTTGAAGTAAAAAAGAACTCAAAAGACTCATTTTGATTATATAAATCGAAACTAAGAATCGAATATGACTAATTATGTTGTCAGAGAAAGAACTGATCATACGACTTGAAACCATTTTAGTCAAACAAGTACACTTTCAGACGTATCTGGAGTTGCAAATCACTTCAAAACACTTGGATCTACAAAGAATGATTGACCAAGAGCAGTTCCGAATTGATCTAGCAGCAATAAGCCAAATTGACAGTTCTATCCACTTCTTTGAAGCAGAAACACAGCTACATCTCCAACATCCTGTATTATACCGGAAATTTTGTGACTACTGTTATCTGGTTTGTCCAGAGGAGCAATTTGAAATCCTTGACTCTATCACCAAAAAGCAACAACTGTCGTGGGCTGAAGAAACAGGAGTAGGAATAATAACAATCTCAAAAGAAGGAGCGCTCAGAGTACGACTCCATGCGAAAAAGCAATTAATACTACCTGAAGTACGGAAAGAAGTAATTCGTGCAATGAATAAACGATATCATATACATTTTTCAACTCTTCCTTTATGGGAACGCTCCCGTAACAGTCACTCGAAGGGAGAGGCTTAAATAACTAAGAATGATTATCAATTGCATTATAGTGATAGATCATTTAAAGCCTGGAACCTATTTTGAAATAACTAATTTCCTCGTTTAATCGCCTTTTGTGAATTTAGGACTTATCCCTCACTTAATTATATCCTTCTACATATTGAGTTTCTAATTATGAACATTGGAACCATTTCCCTTTTTGCATGTTGATTTTTAGTATAAAAGGAGTACTCCAGAATAGTCTTTTGAGATATTATGTTGATAGAAAAGACTAGTCTAGGATACTGGGTACAAGAACTTCAGGGTACTCTTCAGGAGTTCCTCCAATTCTTAACCGACCTCTATCAGATACAGACCATACCAGCCTTCCCAGACTATCTGTCAGTGGTCGATACTTTACTTCATATTCTAACGGATGTAGAAACTCAGTTATCGTATGCACTTGCCGCTTTAGAGAGAGAACGTTTGATTCATTACTATACATTCATGAAGTCAAAGGATAGGTTAGGGATGCATAATGAGTACTGTCTTTGATCTGATTGCTTTAGGATTACTGGGTTTTTTTGACTGGTATGTACATGAAATCCTCGACCCACGGGATCTAATACTCTTCTTTATCAAACAACTATTTATGTATATGCTATTACAATTGATCCTGCATATCCTCCCATTTCTGAAACGGATTGCTAATATCCTTTGGTTTCCTTTTCGTTTCCTTCATGTGTACCTACATGTGTTCATGGCAAAGGAGATTTATCGTGACCTAGAACAAAAAGAAGAGGAAAGCGAAGACATTGATGATCTTTACGACCAACATCACATCCGTTCAAGTCTTTCGACTGGCCTTGGACGATTCGATGAGAACGCTATGCTTATTATCTCGGTCAATCGTATTGACTATGCACGACGAGTCGCGATGGCTCCCAGTCGGTTTGGCTGGGTATTGTTGGTAGGGTACATATTAATCACTCCTTTGGCACTGATCACTCCACTTTCTCAGGTGTTTCTTACAGTTGCTGGCGCCGCACTCCACTTCTACTTTTTTGTGGGGATTTTTGGCGTCATGATGCCCACAATGAATGACTGGTTGTCCGTTATCAATACGATCATTTTGAATCTGAATATTCGGCCTGTTTTTCTTTTTAACAGTGTCCTTGTCCTAATAATTTTCACCCTAGACACATTCTGGCGGACAGAAGACTTCTTGATCGCTGTATTGATAGGCACTGTGGCGTTTATCATTTATTTGTGGGGATTATTACTGGTGGCGCTATTGGCGCTCCATGGGAAATTAAATAGGCCACAAGTGTTCTTCGTCCCTTTCAAATCAAAGAAGGGTGTACTTGTGAGCTCAACAGAGGCTGAGTTTCATGACTTAGACGAGGATTATGAGTGGGAGGACTGAGTAGTGAAACTCGAGTTAAATAGATTTCTGGTCGAAAATATGGTTAATTTTACTTTTGGAGGTTCTCAAAATTGATCCGTGAATTTCTTTGTGTTCTTGACCATGGTTTGATGCTTTTCCAAGTTCAACTACCTCACCATGAAAGTGATTCTGATAGTTTCCTCCGTTCAAGTTTAATCAGTGCACTCTACAGCTTTGTGAGTCAAGTCGAGGAGGATACCATTAATGCTCTCCAAATGGCCAAGGTCACATTTATGTTCAGGAAACAAAATGATTTAATTTTTATGCTTGCGCTGGACTCCACCATTAATCCTGTTTGGTGTGAGGCTGACTTCGAGTACTTGATCCACGAGTTCTTCCGAAATTTTCCTGAAATACAATGGCAAGATGAAATTGTCCTCAATCTACGGATCTTTGATACCTTCAAGGATAAAGTGAGAGAACACTTAGTCAGACTCAACACACGACTTGAGTTGGGGATGGTGTTGCAGAATGAACGGTTAATCAGTGAAAACGACTTTTTAGCAAAAGATTTAGAAGATTTAGGTATATTGGTGGCTCAAAGGCTTCTTCAAAGATTCCAATTAGCAGATGCAATTCAACAGAGGCGTGATGTGCTTACAATTATTGATAGAATTCTTGATTCGCTAAATGGAAATCATATCGAGAGACGAGCTACTCAGTATTCCATTGATTGTGATCAGTGTCTATTATGCTCAAGTTCCTCGGATTGCTTCTTTGAAACACTCTTAGATACCTTACTGACATATTTTCACTTTAAAACTACTATAACACAATATGGAAGGAAACGAGCCTTGAAGTGGAGCACTTGTGATCATAGCGATTTAGAATTACTGATTTTTGAATGAGAGTGAATAGCATTGATTAAAATTGAGAGCTTAGAAGAAGAACGCCTGATATATTCTATCATTGCATCCGATACTCCCAAAACTATCAAAGACATACTTTTCAATGCTATTGAGGAGTTTGAAGAACAGAGAGCGATTTGAACCCATGTGAAGCGTTCTATAGCAGTGTAAGGTAAAGGATGAGAAAACAACACGAAATAAGAGGATTAAATGAATTGAAGCTAAACATAAAATCCACAAATTAAGACAAGTGAATACTCATTTTACTGAAATTAATTAGTCACTCAGCTACAAAATATACCTTGAAAGACGACTTCAGCAAATATCTTCAACATAATTGAATCTTGAATATAAAAAGGAAGAGAGGGAATCATATACGATGAACTAGGAGTCTAGAAGAAATGGCTATCAGGCACACGAAGCTTGCGTCTAAAGTGTTGGAGGATAAATCCACCCTCTTTATCTTGGAAAAAATTGATTATGATAAAGTATTCATCCCATGGGCCCCACTGGCAGGGTTGATCTCAATATTTGCTCTACAACCACGCAAGGACATTAAGAATGCCTCACAAACGCTGTTTTATGCTACCAATCATCCTGGAGTCGAAGTTATTCGAGAAATTTTTCCCGCACAATTCACCAAATCAAAACAGAATGATAGAGATGACTCTCATACCGCCTTACTTCTCCTTGTGCGTGTCTCGTATAAATTCTGGGTGAAATCAGAGCGAATACTGCCAACTATTGTCCAAGATGCCCGAAAAGCATTCGTAAAGCGGCGTTCAATGGTTCATACCATTCTCGAAGCAAGTGGATGTCAAGTTACCCTAGTGAGTGGGGAAAGACTCATTCGGGTGCATTTCCATGGGGAACGTGTACCTGAAGGTATCACGGTTTTTAAAGGTTATAGAGGGTTTCAATCTAAGTGGGTTGAGCCATTTCTCCGATTGGATCGAGTGCCATCGAGACACATCCAACATTATGTTGCCCCTGATCTACCTGTTGTACATAAGGTAGGTACACAGATTACAAACCCCGCGCTGCCAGTAGGATTCCCAGCGTTACGTACAGGATCCGTTCTCGTCTGTGGCTCAACCAATACCGAAGTACTTACCATTCTCCAACGACTGATTGCCTCATTAGCGGGAACTGACTCTACCCGCCAAATTTTCGTTATCGATACCTATAGCGAACTCAATGGTCTCATTAAGCACTTTCAGGCCAGTCCTCCTCCTGATTTCCACCTACAATTGTTTCGCTTAGGAACAAATATCCATCTCAACCTATGTGATGTTATCATCCCTATTTCAGCAAGTGGGAAAAAAACGACAGCCAAAGCGCGAGCAGCATGGAAATCGCATCTCATCAGTCAAATTCTCCTCAGCTCTTTACATACTTCAGAATATCTTACAGCACGGTACTCAGTACCATTAGAAGCACAAATCAAAAAGACTGCGGAATCGAATTCATTATTTACATTACAAGAAGTGAAGTTGAGTATTGGAGGGGGAAATGAGAGTGATGTACAAGTCAACACAGAAGGGATAGACATGATGTTTGCAGACATGATGGCTATTGAAGCCTTGGCAGGTATTCTTGAGCAATTTCGGTCGTTTCCCGAAGTTAATTATGCTGCATTCATGGGCCATTATAGTAACACATTAGTTAGGGACAGAACAGCAACATTTTTTCAATTTGGTGCTCAACCACCACTTATTCGTCGCGCAACTATTGGATTTCTCCTTCATTACCTCTCACAGAATATGAAAAATGGATGCGTAGTGTTAACACACGCAGCTGAATTCCTTAGTAGACGAACAGCTTATAGCCGTCAGCGGGAAATCATTTCATCCATTGTGGTGGATGCATGTAAAACCATCGCTCGCGATAACATCATGATGCTTGGAAGCCAAAGCTTACAGGCATTAGCTTCGAATATGGATAACTTTGAAGAGATCAAGAACAGTATTTATCTGAAGCTCGCGAGTGCACAAGATCGGGAATTACTCCTCACATCACACGAAATTTCTTTCACCCATAAATCCCCTATATACACCCAACAACAGTTTGTAGGGATTGCTGAAGGAGAGGGGCTCCTCTTCCGTGAAGATAGTCCCCAGAATAATGCTTACCATTTCAAACTGAAATACTTCTGTCCAATTGATTTTAAACCCATATTTATTCCAGAGGCGAAGCAACGTGGGTCAGAAACGTTGGGATTAACTCCCATAAAATATGAACTACTTATGAAGCTCTTGAAACTGCTTATTTACCAACCACGTCAGGTGGATGAAGTCATGGGATTAATTGAGGAAGATAAGCAAGGGGTGCTCGCGCTAGACCAATTTCAGTCACTTGGCTTATTTACCACAGGTTTAGAGAGTGGTAGCACCTATTGGACGATCACAGAACGAGGACGAGAATACTATCAAACGCAGCTGGATTTCGTCAATGAGCTCCCTGCTCCGCTTACCCATGACATGGTTCACGCAGTCAGCCAAGAGTTGCAGCGATTAGAATCATACTTTGATATTTCGTCTTCCCAAGCCGACAGGGAGAGGACAAATACAAAAGTCAAAAACTTGGTAGGTAGTCTAGTCAATTATGTTCGTTATCTTCGAGCCACCTCCATTCCATGGTTACGAATTGCGGAATACCACGATTTACATATGATTGACTCATTAGAATGGCAGGATTTTCGCCATTTATTTGATCTAGCTCACTCAATGGTCAATAACTTACTACTTGAGATCAGCCATCTCCAACAACAATCAAACTCCGAAGAACTCCATCAAGCATTAGAAGCTTCAGCCATTTCTTCAAGGCCTGAAAAAAACCTAGACGATTTTCTCCCTGATGATAACTTAATACGCTTGCAAAAGTTTTCCCGTGAACTGGGATTAACACTTTATCCTAAAACAGGGATTTTCGATCTATATTATACCCTACATACCCAACAACGCTCCCTCCTTGAGGAGTTAAAAGTGAAAAAGAAAGAAGAATAACATTGAATCGCTCTAAGGTATAACTTGGTTAAAATAAAGGTTGTTACACAGTATTATGGTTCAAAGTATTTTCGCATTCATAAGTGAATGTTAATAATCATCATTGATGAAATCATGACTATTCATGGGGACAACAAAAAAAACTTGTGGACACGCTATCGTTCCGCTATAGAGGATTATCAGGAATTTCGTGATCTTGAAGACATCTTAGCAGAGTTTAGAGCCATTGTAGCTTCAGAGAATCCCACCCCGTCTGTTGAGTTACTCACGGAAATCGCTAATCACTTTCAGAAATTCAAACAAATTAGTGATGCCAAGAAGGCGTTTGGCCGAATATTACAATTAAATAACACGCATAGGGAAACATGGAAGCAGTTATCTTCACTCTATTTTAAGCAGAGAGACGTTCGGAAAGGAGAGTTCTGTTTACAAAAATATTATTCCCTGACGGGGGGAAATGCTTGCCTACAAAAGGCAACAGAACTTCGCCTTGCGAGTTCAGGAAAATTGAAAAAATTGCCATCTCATCAGGAGCTAGGTCTTCAGGATGGACTGACTATCCAAAGTAAGGCTCCGAAAAGTGTCATCACACTGACTGAATTCCATAATCGGTTTGACATTCCCATTAAGGATCTCCCAACACCTATCCAAAAAATAATCCAATTTGCACAGCATCAAATAGTTGATTATCGTCTGTTTGAAAACCAACCTGGGGAGATAGGAAAGAGAATTGACATTTTAAACGACCCTAATCTTGTTAAAGCGTTAAAGAAACGGGAAATCACTCACTTTTTCCAATTTCAAGAAGAAGCGATAACCATGATTCAAAAGGATCAAGATGTGTGCATTGTTGCCCCCACAGGGAATGGTAAGACCGAGGCGTTCCTTCTTCCAACACTACTCAAGATTCGTGAGTATAAGGACTGTGGAGTACAATTACTTTTGATCTATCCGATGAAAGCCTTGGCTAAAGATCAACTTCGGAAAATTGAGGATTTCGCATCCCTTCTAGGCTTGTCAGTGTGAGTCTTTGATGGAGACACTAGCCACTATTGGCGGAAAAAAATCTATGCTGATCCCCCTGAAATTTTGATTACTAACCCTGATATTTTGCATTATCACTTAGGAATCGGGAAAAATAGCAGTTATTTCCAGGATTTACTCGCAGGCCTTAAAATCGTCATTTTAGATGAAATCCATTCGTATACTGGAACTTTTGGCTCAAACATGTACTTCATATTGCGCCGTTTAGAACGAATAATACAAACAAAACTACAATTTATTGGAGCCTCAGCTACAGTTGCCAATGCGCAATCGTTTGCCTCAAAATTGCTCGATCGGCCTATCACAGTAATCGAATGTCAGAATGGACGACGGGGCCGTTTACACTTCTTAATGGTAGCTCCCTTTGAAGGAATGTCGACTTTGGATAGTGTAACAAGTCTTGTCAACAGCATCAAATATCATGGTAAGACGTTGGTATTTCAAGACTCGCATCGCAATGCCGAAATCTTATATCAGAAGCTGGGAGGGACTGCAAAAAGAGTTGGTATCCATCGGGCAGGACTAGACAAGAAAATCCGAGAACAGGTTGAAACTGATTTCAAAGACAGTATAATCGATTTATTGGTAGCTACACCCACATTTGAATTGGGAATCGATATTGGAGATTTAGACATTGTTATTACGCCTCCTATTGCAGTAAATCGTGCTATGCAAAGAATCGGAAGGGCAGGTCGGAAGGGCCAAGAAGCAGTAGCAATCATTCATCTAAATAGCGAAGATCCAATTTCTAACTACTATTATCGATACCCCAAGCGGTATTATCAAGACATAGAAGAAGTATTTTTTGACCCCGACAATCCTAACGTCACAGAAAACCAGTTACTATGTGCCTCCCTCGATCATCCCATTGATGTGAGTGAGTTTCCTGAATATGCTCCCATCCTTAGTAGATTAGTAGCAGAAAATCTTCTGAATCAGGTAGATGAATCCATTCTCCTGCCAACGCAAGAAGGACAAGAACAAGCACGGAGATATTCGATTCGAGGGAGGAACCACGAGGTGGTGATAAAAATACGTGGGGGAAGAAAAATCGGAAAACGTGTGATGCCTATTGCTATGTTAGAACTATATCCTGGGGCGTTTTATTATTCTGGGGGCACACGATATCAAGTGATTAGTTTTTATTTTAACGGAATACGAGGGGTAGCAGAGCTTATCAAGCCAAAGAGTGTGTGGGGAAATACTTATCCTCTCTCCTCGCTAAAACCAGAGATCTTGACCCTCCATACTCATCATCATGTCTTTGGACTAGAAGTCGTATCAGTTGAAACAAAGGTCCTTCAGACGGTTTTTGGCTATGTTTTAGAGTCTCCGAATGGTACTTCCATGAATAGACTTCGTGATCCTCTCTATTATTCCTCCCATTCCAAAGGCCTCCTTTTTCAGGTTCCAACTCTTTTTACAGATATTATAGGTTCTGATCATAGTACTTTTAGAGCTGCGTTGCATACCTTGGTTCATGTCCTTCTCCACGCTAGTCTGCCCTTTATTGGGGGGCAGCTCAGTGAAATTGGAGGATTAGCCTTAATTCCCCAAGGCTATGTTTTACTGTTTGACCAAGCTAATGGTTCAGGAGTCTGTGCTATGCTTTTGGATCATCTCTCCGAGCTATTCACCAGAGCTTATGATATTTTGGCTTGTGAATGTAAAGATCCTCAAGGATGTCCGAAATGCACATTTCTACCTCGCTGTAGTCATAATAACACCAAATTGGATAAATTTGGAGCACGGTCTCTTCTCATGTACATTCTTGAAGGAATGGAGATCCCTTTAGGCGATGATTACAATCAGTTCGCTCAAACTCTCCACTAGTAGCCACTATGACCAGTAGCTCTGATTTTGAGTATAAATACTCTGGAACAAAATATCATATAATGGATGAAATATTAATGTTAGAGCGCAGTGTGCTAACCGCAATTATCGGTTTTCTCTGTGGATGCCTGTTTTATTATGTTACGGATGCAAGTGTTCTCATGGTATTAGTACTGGGGTCTGTTGGATATTTTCTCGGCCTTATTTTGGATAATGTAGATATTAAGCACCAGTTGGAGACCTTTCATTTTACCAATCTCCCAACAACCCAAGATCGTTTTCAATTGGATGATATTCCAGAAGCTATTATCTTATACTCCCAAAAAGAGAACCTAACAACCGTGTTGATAAATTTTCAGGTTGATAGGAAACCTCAAGACTTCCGTCTTTCCGTCTTGAAAAATCTTCAAGGACATCAATTCCGAATCATTGAAGATTCTGGTAATACTATCTTAAATCTTACATTAGATTACCCTGAGTGTAATTATACTCAGTTATTATCCTCACTGAATCAACTAAAAGACTTTCATTTTAATATTCGTGAACGTAGCTTGGACTTTCAAAATGCGATTGAGAAAATCATTCCTGGATTGGTTTTTACTCCATTATTATCCTCTGATCTCCAACGAGAAGAGAACGGAACCCATGATTATCATGGTGCTTTTCTCGATAGATCTTCTCAATCCCCTCCTCCTTCTCCCTCAAATAACACATTTCCACAACCCCCAACTTACACCTCTAAGAAGGTTGAGAATAGGGATGTCATTCCTCATCTAAAAATTAATCAAAACAATAATTCCCAAAATACAATTCCATCTTCTCCAAGGACGGAAACTGAATCTAAAAAAAGACACAATGTAATGGACGAGTCGAAAATCATGGAAGATTTACTACCAGACTCCTCATATGATCCACAGATACCTGATCTTTCCCCAGAGGAAATCCATCAATTAAGAAAGTATAATGAACGCCAACTTGAAGTATTTTTAGGTGAAAATCCCTTAGAAACATCTAATTTAGTCACAGCTGATAGACTTGCTAGTGTGGACCAGGAGCGAATAAATGAAATCAAAACAGCAGAGCGTGGGGATAGTGTTAAAGGTGACTTCTCTAATCTGAATCATTCAACTAAAGAGAAGACTAGGCTCAATCAATTTGATTTAAATATCATTAAAAGGATTGATGAAAAAACCAAACAAATGACAAATGAAAGAAATACTAATCTAGAGATCCAAAAAGAGATAGCTGAAGCTAAGGATGATATAGCTGAACAATTAATGAAATAAAAGGAGGAATCAAAACTTTTTCTGTTTTTGGAAAATTTGGTAAATATAAAAATTAAACCCAAATCATCATTATTTGATGATAGATGACGGAATCGGAATCTAACTCTCCAGAAAAAACGTTACAAGAATTTAGAAACGGTATTATTCAGCTATTTGAAGAAATTTGGGCTCTTAGGGGAAATAATCCTGTTGCAGGACGATTGTACGCTATAATTTTATTATCAACCAAACCATTTACCCAAAAAGAACTCGTAGAAGCATCTGGTTATTCTCGTGGACAAGTATCTAAAACCCTAAAAGACCTTGAAAATGCTCTCTTTGTAACGAAAAGACGGCCGAAGGGATCCAGGGAGAAGGTATACCATGTTGGCTCTGGATCTTTTCTTAAGACATTTGCTGATAGGATGAAGATGGCCTCTGAACTGCTTCGTCAGCAAATGAACAAGTTAGAAAAACATGAGAAAGCATGGATGGAGTTACCCAAGGAAGTTCAAGATACTCCTGAAGCAAGACACATTTTAGAGGTTGGGGAAACTTTCTACAACTACTATGACTTCTATCTTGGCTCGATGGAAGAAGTAATTGAAAAAGTTGAGAATAAAATCAAGCTATTAGATGATCAATTACGAAGAGAAAGAAGCTTGTAGTATAAAGCTTGTTATTCAAAGTCGTTATGAAAAAAAAATAGAAAGTGCTTTATAATATTAAGTACGCTTGAAACTTCTTTTGAACGAAATCTCTGTAGATATTTTGACCTCATCAATTCTAACTTGCAGACTAGAATTCTTTTTAACAAGTCAATGAATCCTTATTCAATAATTTCCAATTATACTGGAGACATTCCCTTATGGTTAATGTCACAGAGAAATTGTCTGATTTCCAGCTCCTCGTTTTCGAAGTGGATTCAGAGGAAAATCTAGTTATTTCACGGCATAAGGTATTGATATTAACATTCTATATTCTGTCATTCATTTTAACGTTCTTGCACTTTGCCAGTTTGTCCCCCGAAGCAATAGAAGGAGTTCATTCCGCTTTTCTAAGGGGAGAGGAGCCAGCAATTACTCCATCCAGTTTTTTATCCTTAGCTGCGGTTTTATACCTATACATTTCTGCAATGGCATTGTTTAGTCTATTTAAAAATGGAAAACTACCTAATTTTCTTCAAAAACCAAAACTTCCATCTTTCCGTACAAGATACAAAATTCTTTTGATTCTATCTACCATATTCTTTACAGGTCTGACTGTTGCCATTGTATACATTTCGATAATATCTACATTTTTTGTGATAGTGGCTTTGGGGCCTTTAATGTTTTATATTTGGATGTTCTTAGAGCCATTCTTCTTATTAAATGGAATCTTGATTTTTATTGATATTATTGATACAGATTATCCTCTAGAAAGCTATTCCAGATATAGTTTATTTGCTCTTATTATTTTATCAGTAATTGGCCTTTTTGGTCCACTAATAGCTGCTATCCTTTTAGGTTTTAATAGAACATCAGGTGAGTTTATAGAGCTTTCTATTTTCAATTCTTTTGATTTTTCTCTGTTTAAACCAGCAATTGCATCCTATAGGAGTACTTTATCTGGGATAGTTGTCATCTCCTTTATGTTTATGCTCTTATGGTTTATTAAAGATCATATCAAGGGTACAGAACCGACAAGAGAACGTAAAAAAGGAATATTACCTTTTTATCTAGGTTTTAGTCTATTAATCATTTCCACCTCAATGATTCCTATCATTGCTAGTTCAAGTGGTTCTTTAGCTGAACTGACTAGTATACTCGACTTATTAGGCCTTTTTTTGGCAATAATTTTAGGTGTATGGAGAGTTCTTGGTATTGAACAACGGATGGAGCCGCTGAATGGTATTGAACGTGTTAATCCAATCGAACGAATCAACTGTCTTCATCCATATTCGAAAACATTAGTTCTGTTCGTCATGAGCATTTGGGGTTTTTATTATTCTCTAGAAAATGCAGCTATCGCTGTTATAACTGGTTATCCAGATCAGTTGAAGATACAACAGTTAGAACTACTTGCAGGATTAATAGGATTAGTGTATATTATTATTCTTTGGAGATTCAAAGGAAAACCTCGTTCTGAAGCTCCTGGTATTCTCAAACAAGCCCCTGAACTAATAAAAACAAAGGTACAGGAATTGAAAGAATCTTTCTGAGTCCAAGACTCAAATCTCTTACGAATTTATTAATCCCAAAAAATACGCTCTAATCCCTCTATCCGGATTTTTCATCTCGGATAAAATTATCCGGAGATTTAATTTAGTTAAGTTCTTATTTCATTTACTAATAGATTATTTAAAAGTAATCTCAAAGTGTTGAGGGGATTAAAATAGAGTCTAGATATCTTAAAGGTATCTCTTTTTCACTAATTTTTATCTTACTCTTGAATTTTCAAGCTGTTTCATCTGAATACCCCGAATTAGCAATAAAAATCGGAGATATTTTTGAATTCAGAATCACAGATCTCGAAATTTTGTTAGAGATCAATGGATCAGACTTTATGGATGAAACTACTGAGCTTAACCTTCTTAATATGTTTGGCCTCACCAATGAAACAATGGAGGGTGATATATTCAAGATCGATGTAAAAACTATTCAGAAAGGTAACGGGAGCGATTTATTTAGCTCACTTTTGGGGCCAATATACACAATTAATATTTCCCAAAGAATCCGTAATGACACCAGTGAACTAAGCACAATGACAGATGCTTGGGTACTCCATTATTTCGTGTTAGCATTACTTTCAAGTTTTGGCTTCGATATAGCATCCCCTGAATCTATTGATTTCTCCTCTCCAGGCTCTTCAAGTGGTAGTGAAGAGTCTCTTGGGCCTCCAGTATTTATAGGCACCAACCACACATTCTATATGGAATTGGTAAATGAGACAACAGGAGATTATCCTAGAACGAACACTTCAATATCAGATAATATAACTAGTACTTGGTATGTGGATTCTGATGCTGCAATAATTGAAGACAATTTTTCTATGTCTTTTCGGCATAATGGGACGAAAGAAACAAACACATCATATGGATATTGGAAATATGTTTCGATCACTGATTTTAATATTGTAGCGGATTTAACATATAACTTAATGACTAGATTTCACTATTCCCTATTTGTAAACACAACTTTTGGTAACGCGACAAGGTTAGCAATAACTAGATATGGTTTCGAAGAATTGACTGATGAACCTATCACGAATACCGTGGTCAGTACTACAACAACACCTACATCCACAACAACACCTACATCCACAGCAACATCTACATCCACAACAACACCTACATCCACAGCAACATCTACATCCACAACAACACCTACATCTACAGCAACATCTACAGTAATACCTGCAATCACGCCAACAACAATAAGCACTCAACCAATGCATACGAACAGTTCAAGTGTGATTACTGAATCAAGTGACAACATGATTACTAATCTAACAAATCTTCCTAGTTCAAGTAGCAGCACAATTCAGACTTCCTCTCCAATAGGCCTTTTATCTATACTTCTTACAGTTCCACTACTAATAATTTGGAAAAAAAAGCAGAAAGAAAAAATTTAATTGAGTTATGCATTGGAATATCACTGATAGACAAAAAAAAAGAGGAGGGGTCACTTCTTGTGACCTTTGCCTTTAATTTTATTACGATGGATTGGTACCACTAATCAGCAGAATATCAAGGACAGCTTCGATAGAGTCTAAATCTATATCTGTACTGGCTGAGATACCGCCAGGGTTCAAACTGAAATTCGTAGAGACCTCAATATTATCAAAGCTACTACTCAAATCAACATCGGAACTGAATTCAAAGCTATCAGGGCCTATGTTCATATCTATGACGGTTTGAATGACACTAGACGGAGTATTCATTTCAAAATCTGTAATGATCTCCATGCCATCTTCTGAGGTTTTTAGTTTAATATTAATGATAACTCCGAGTTCTTCACCGAAACTGCTATTCAATCCAAAATTCATGGCGATTTCAAGATTATTTGTTCCTAGACTAATATCTGCGGTGACTTCAATACCGTTGGAGGTCAATTTGATATTTGTGGAGACTTCGATCTCACTGTTGGAACCCAGCTCAATATCCGTCGTGAATTCGAAAGTATCGGGACTCAATTTAAGGATTAAGGTGACTTCTACATCAACATCGATTTCAGGCTTAGGCTCAGTAACACAAAGTGTTTTGATATAAACCTCACGCGCATTCAGAGAGTTGTACAACCCAAGCCAAATGTCTTCATATAATGGATTGGGATATAGATCAAGACCACCCGTTATTCTGCCATATGCCACCTCTGATTGATTTGTGGTTAAAACACCTTCACCATCAAACCACTCCTCGAGAATCTGAGGATTGTCACTGCCAGAGTTAGGATACCAATCCAGGTTTGTTGCTGCTTGGACTCCTTCAAAATAAGGATCAAATTCATAGACCCAACTGATCCAGACTTTTTTAGCTGGATTGTCATTATCCAAATTAGGGATTCGAATGTACCATTGTCCTGGTTGATCAAGTATTGTTTGGTTTGGATTATAAGACCAAACGGGAGTATCACCAATGGCTTTATCCCATCCTGGTAGGGGGCTGGTGTTTTGAGGATTGGTGGGGTCATCGAAGATCCAACCTAGCTGAACTTGGGCGTCTTCGTGCCAGTCAGGTAATGTTCCTGGACCTATTGTTACAGGTTCGACTTCTTCAACGCAGAGTGTTTTGATATATACCTCTACCGCGTTCTTAGAACCTCCGTATACTCCAAGCCAGACGTCTTCATATTGAGGATTGGGGTACAAATCGAGATTTTGTGTCACGCGAGCATGGGTCGCCTGTAAAAAATCTGTGGTCAGCTCACCATCACTATCAAACCATTCTTCGAGATACTGGGGTTCTCCATGGCCAGAATCAGGATACCATTCAAGGTTAGTAGCTGAACGAAGACCTTCAGGTAGGTAAGTATCGAATTCGTAGACCCAGCTGATCCAGAATTTCTTGGATGGATTATCATTGATTAGATTAGGTATACGGATGTACCATTGAGCGGGATAGCCAAATGCGGTACGATTTGGAATATAAGACCAAACAGGAATATCACCAATGGCTTTATCCCACCCTGGAAGGGGGGTGCTTTCTTGGGGATTGGTGGGGTCATCAAAAATCCAACCTAGTTGTACCTGTGCGTCTTCGTGCCAGTCAGGCAACGTTCCTGGACCTATTTCCCCAGGGATTTCGTCTACTTTAACATTTGCGGGTATAGCAGGAAGAATTTTAGTTCCTGTAAGCATCGGTGCTAAAGTAACAATTGATATTAGGGCAATAAATTGAAACAATTTTGCTTCTTTCATTTTTTCTCCTCCTTTCAATAATGTCGAAAGGACTGTAAATCCAATCAAAAAAGTATTAAAAAAATTTCTCTTAACCATGAAGCAAATTAGTGTTTTCTTTTGCCTAATAAAATTATTATGTATCATTTTCATATCTTTAGCAATTAATACCAAGAATTTTTGTACATTCAATTCAGGATACTTGTGAAAAAGACACATATTCTTAATAAAGTCTCTCATAAATAAGATAAAGGACTTTGAAAAATCTACATCAGAAAAGGAAACTAAAAAATCTTTCAAATGCTGTTTTAATAATAATTCCCAAATATAAATCTTCTATTTCCCTAATAATGAAAATAGGTTATTATAAGAAATATGTCCGACATTATTATTGATCATCAAAACAATCTTGCGTACTCCCTCATTATCACCCACATTTTAATAGGGGAATGCGATTTTCCATCTTGTACTGGCAATTAAATCTCTGTGATTTGAAATGCTTTTAGTGGAAACCATGGACGATGAACGTCTTCTTTATAGTATAATAACTCCAGAGATTCCTAAACATATCAAAGATAAGCTTTTAGATGCTATTGAAGAATTCGAAAAGCAACGCTCTATCTAAAATAATTGTTTACATCCTAATTTTTGTTCACTCTAGATTAATAGGCGACTAAATGGTTCTTTTTCTTAATATTCGTCTTTTTTTCGTGTGTGTCGTGCTATCTGGAAGGCTTTTGAGCTGAGACATTACAGAAGTCACTGTACTTATCCCAATCGCAGTTAATTGGGTTTCTCGTCTCACTTGTTCATCTTCTGGGTTTATTGTGTCAATACCGATTCCAATATTCACTCCTACATTATTTGAGAATATATACCTATCATGGGGGAATTCTTCTGGTGGATTAAACAATTTCTCGTAAACATATAAAATGAATTTGACTTCAACATCTGGAGCGTTTAGAAAAAATTTACGAAATCTCTTTGCTGCCTCTACCGCCTTATCCTCTTCATCAATTCGCACAGCAGTATGGATTGAATAATGTTTTTCTCGATAAATGGATTGAACTTTAAAGATTTTAAATATCTCTGTTAATGAGAATATCCATTGGCTCTCTGTCAACCATTTATCAATGTGAACATCAGAAATGTCGTGTAATTCCCTTCCAATGAATGGATCTATGATTTCTACTTTAGAGGAACATGTTAAAAGTGGAATGTAAATATTAGTAGCCATCCAATCACTATCGTGACTTTTTTCTAGACGAATTTCTTGTGATGGTGGGACTGGATATTTCTCCGTATAAGTCTTAATATCGTCTTGATCTGACTCATTAACCATAAAACAAAAATCCTTACATGAGGTTGTTAATGAAGAGTGCAAGTCTTCCTTTGAATAAAGAATGGTAATACCTCGTTCAAATAGGAAGCGATTTAGTTTGCATAAAGAAGTAAAATTATGATCACCAATCTCCGATACTTCTACTATTCGTTTCTCTTTATCGTACATAAGTAGTATCAATTCAAAATCTTTCAATCGATTATGATCCAAGTATGTACGGGATTCATTCACAATTTTACCATATAAGTTTTGATAGTTGATTAATATTGTTTGACGAAATAAATAATTAAGTATCCTAATTGTAAGTTCTAAGTTCTTGTTATTTCCAAAGCAGCTTGGGGAAAGTGAAATTAAGTGAAATTTCATTTCTTTTTACCCAAATCTCTCTCTAAATGCCTCCTCAAAAAATCCTTCTGGCCAAGGATCAATGAAATCACCTTTTGAGTCGATTTCAAGTTTTTTACATATTATCCCTTCCTCTTTTTTCATGACATAGATAACTGAGATATCTTGAGGTTTTAATTGCCTTTCTCTGATTAATTTTTGAAAACGAAGAATAATGTGTTCACTATGTGTTTCAATGATATATTGAAGTTCCTTATTTTCATAAACTCTTTCAAAAAATAACTGGGCGAGCTCTGTTTGCAATCGAGGATGAACATGTATTTCTGGCTGTTCAATACATATGATATTACTTGTTGATAAATATGATTGAACGATTATTGGTAGGATTTGACTAATTCCAAAGCCTACATCTGAAATACTCAAATCTGTTTTCAGTGTTTGATCCAATAACCGGACACTAAAGATATCCTTAGCTTCTCCTGATATTGGGGTGACATTAATGTGATAATCAATACCCAATTCATTTAATTTTTGATTAACGGCATTTTGAATCTCTTGAGAATAAAATAATGTTTCAGCCGTTTTAGTGCCTTTTTTACCCACATTCGATGGAACATTACCAGAGAAGAAGTAGTACCGTTCAGGTTCATGTCTTAATGGCCCTAAGAAAAGAATTCTAGATAAGTAATTATTAATCCTATTAATGGTGTATTCAATACTCTCTCTCATAGATGGAATCTTAAAATATTCACGAAAAGTATCTGTTACGATTATTTTTCTTATTTGGTCTTTATTACAATCAGCACTAAGAAATTTCTCTATCTTTGGTTCAATGGTAAAACCAGTCCTGAACGGGCTATGTAGAGTCATTGTTTCTTCGAAATCCAGTAAATGACTTATTTTTCCCTTTTTTATTGTCTCAATTGCCTCATTAAAGACCTGTAGTAGCTCTTTACCACTTAGATATTTCATCAAATTGGTTGTGAATTCAAAATCTTGGGGTGATAAATAAGAAATTAGACTCTTGAGTTCATCCTGCGGTTTTGTTTCCCCACCTTCTTGAATTGATTTGAAAATATTAGTAAAAAGAAATTTCATCATTTTATTATAATAAATACTCTTATCTTCTTCAGAGGATCCTTTCCTTTCAATCGGTATCCCTTCTCCTTCAAGCAATTTAATTGTTTTTTGAGTAAATTCTTTTCTTCTTTCAAGTTCTTTGATTAAATCGTTTATTCTCTCTGTATCATTGAGTATTTCATCGAAAGATTCTTGAAAATTTATCAGATTAACTTTATATTGATTTCTACTAGTTATTTCCCCATGAAAACGAATAGAATCCCAGTTTTGTATATTTGAATTCTTCTTTAACCACTCTTTTGGGCTCCCCTCAAAGCTAGACATTTCCATGAGATCTTTTCTTAATCGAAATGAGAAATCAATTTTATTCTCATTTTCTGATTCGATTCCAATTTTTATTACTCGATCTAAATCATGTTTGTGGATAAATTCCCTAAAACTTCCCAACGAGACGAGGGCCCCATTTGGTAGCAAGACTGTTGAAGGATCGGCCACTTCAGTAATTGTCTGGTGAAGCATGAGAAGAGCTTGAATAATTGATGTTTTTCCAGCACTATTAGCACCAAATAGCAGCGTTATCCTATTCATTGGTATGTCTTGACCTGGATCTCCGAATCCCTTGAAGTTTTGTAAGTATAAATTTGTGATCACCGTCAATCACACCTTTGGGGATGATATCAGAAGATAGAAAACATTGAAACTAGTACTATTTTCTTTGAATTTTTATCTTTTAAATGACTTTATTATTTATGAGGAATATTTTTTCATATAAGAACATAAAAATGCTGGAAAAAATCCGTTTGAATATTCCAGATGATTAATTGAAAGAAGATCCGAAGAGAAATTAATAAATGTGGAAGAATAATGAGTTCAACACAGAATATAATTATGGAGTAAAGGCAAAGAATGGTCAGAAACCTCAAATTTTGTTCAGAGAGAGATAATATAGTCCTATTTTGCAACATCTCTTAAAGTGCATCTTTCGATAGAGGTGTACTCCCACTGGTGACGCTTTTAATACACCAAATTTGTAACCCAAATCACGAGCTTTCATAAGAGGTATTTTTGTCATTATTGTGCCAATACCCTGCCTTCTAAAATCAGGGTCAGTCGCTACATTAAATATGGCAGCGATTCCAGCACCACAAAATAAGATTGAGACTCCTACTGCTTCTTCATCTAGAAATCCAATGTATCTTATCCATGGAGAATCTGGATTGGTTCCTAGTGACTTTTCAAACTTATAGATATATCTAGTAAATAAGGGGTCAGCTTCAAATCCTTTTGATTGAGTTTCAGCCCAAATTTGCAAAAGACTATCATTATCAACTTGTCTAAATGAAAATTCTGCAGGAAAAATTAATTCTTTTTCTAAATCCTCCAAATCATAATACATCCCTGGCATGTCAAATCCTTTCTTAAGGCCATGTTTTTCTAAATATACTCCTAAATTTTTGGGATCTGTTGTAGGACCGACCCACCAAATCATTGGAACTTTGTACTTCTTAAAGGGAATAAGAGCGTTTTCGATTTGAAGATCAAGATCATTATCAGAGAGCTGAGCTCCTGCTATCAAGTTTAGAGTTGAGATTGGAAGACCTGAAACAAATCTGATCATCTTCTTTTCGTCATAAATTTCAACTAGCGGAGATTTTGCGTAGAATCTAACCTGTTCAATTAAATTTGCTTCGAGAACAGCTCCTATCGTTGATATTAACTTTCCTCTTGATACATCTTTCATTATTAATCTCTCACTAAGTAATTAGTGACTAATGGGTAAAGTATCACAGAATACTTTTTGGTTCAAAGTTTAATTTTGCGCTATTGACAAAATTCATCAATAAATACTAGTACCAATTGAATATAATTGGTTCACTAGTTTGTTTAGCAAAATTAAAAAAATATGATATTTATTCACATTAAGAGTAAAGAAAAACCTCTATTGAAATGCTGGAATCATCAAGATGATAATGATTTTAACGCTGAACCGACATTTTCAACAATTTTTCACTCTTATCTTCATAATCGCGCTGTTCTTATTCGTTCCTAGTTATTTTGGATTTTTTATACCTGCTAATGACAAGACAGGAAGTTTCTCAAGTTACGATAACGGTATTACTAAATTACATCAAACATCACAGGAATTTTTTAACGAAGATTTGCCTAATTTAGTTTCTAAGAAGGAATCTGAAGTAAAAGGGGTGGAGGTAAGTACACACGTAATTCATTCTGGGGAATATTTTGATGGGTACAATATCTTTCAATTTCGAAATTTCAATGATCCCCCCTATTCTTTTCGAATAACTGACATGGAGGGAAATATCATAAACACATTCCCAAGCAAAAATAATTATGGTTATGCTCAACCGATTAACTCTACTACATTCCTGCTGGTTAGTTCAGCCCCATCATACTTTTGGAATATAGAGACTGGTAAAAATGTATCAATTCCCTTTGGTAGTCACCATGATATTTCCTATAATCCCAGGACCAAGACTTTTATTACTTTAAATATGGATTATATTGTTGATGGTGATTATACTTACAAATACGATATAATTCGTGAAAGGAACATAACAGGGGTTATATTATGGGAATTACACACTCAAACTTTCATACCGTTTAGCTGGTGGTCTGGAGAATTGATGGGAGGAAATCGAGATATTACACATTCTAATAGCGTATTTTGGGATATTGAGGAAGATATGATATATTTACTCTGTAGAAATCTAAATACCTTCTTTAAGATAGAGCATTCAACAGGTAGAATTGTTTGGGGATTAGGAGAACACGGAAATTTCACTTTATTTGACCAAAAAGGTAATCAACGCGAAAATCTCTTTTATCATGCCCATGCTTTAGAAAAAGTGGATGATAACACCTTTATTCTTTTTGATAATGACTATCTCAACCAAACGAATTTGAATAATCATCGATCCCGAATCTTGGAAATCAGTATCAATGAAACTACGATGACAGCTAATGTTTCATGGTCTTGGACTGGAACACGTGAATATTATTCCGCTTATTGGGGCGATGCAGATAGGTTACCCAATGGAAATCGTTTGGGCACCTTTGGAACTGAAAATCATGATGGAACAGACATTGGTCCAAGATTGGTAGAGGTAAATGCTTCTGGGGATGTTGTATGGGAAATGTATTATAAAGGTGCATCGATGGGAATATTTAAAGCAGAACGATTCCGATTGACTCCAATTCTAGATTCCCCTGAAGATAAAATTATTAGAGAAGAAGAAGCATTCAAGCTAACTTGGCAAACTTGGTATAATTTTCGTGCAAGACTGAAAATGAATGGTTCTTATATATTGTACCAGAATGGTCAAGTTATTAATGATGGAGAGGTTCTTTTTAATCAGTTATGGCTACCAACTAATCTAACTTTTGATTTGAGTCCTCTCGATCTTGGTGAACATAACTTTACCTTATTAGTTTCTGATGAGGGAGGAAAAATAACTAAAGATACTATTATTGTTACTACTAAAGATTTTCTTGTTTACCGTGATGGTCCTCATCAAATCGAATTAGGACAGAAAAATGGAAGTATTCAATGGACGGGAACATCGACTCCACCTCTAATAGGTAAGATATACAATAATAATTCATTGTTAGAAATATTTACTTGGAATGGTTCTAAGAAAGAATTAGATCTAAATTCTTTAGCACTTGGCAAACATAATATTACTTTTTTATTATATAATGAGGTTGAAAAACAGTATTGTGATACATTCTGGGTTACTGTCTATTCTTCAACACCTCCAATTGTCATATCTAAACCAAACGATATGAAACTCTGGCTGAATCAAACAAACATATCATTAAAATGGAAAATCTATGATCTTAGCCCCTGGAATTTTACCATTCTAGTTAATAATTTTATAGTTAAATCAGGCCCCTGGGATGGCTCTGATATTACATTTATCTTCAATTCATCTACTATTGGTAAATTTCTTGTGACTTTGATCGTTTTTGATATCCTTGGTAATGATGCAGAAGATAGAGTCATCATTAATATTCTTGCTACCACTTCCTCTACATCCACTTCCACCACTACTACTACCCCTATATCTACTACTACTACTATTACTACTACTACCCCTATATCTACTTCTACCTCTATATCTACTACTACTACTACCATCAGCTCTTCTTCAACGCCAAGTTCAACGTCTTCAACAACATCAACTAAGGTAAAATACGCAATTATTGGCCTCATTTTAGGATTAGGAACATTAATATTATGGAGAAAAAGAAAAAAGAGACTTTAAGGATAGTAGCTTTCTTCTTCAAGATAACAATAATTCACGAAAGTTTTTGAGCAGATTATTATATACAGAATCTTTTTTGGCTAGTTCAATCATTTTGTTTTACGAAAAACAAATAAATCAAAAAAAGGTCTTGACATCCTTCAGCTAAATTGAGAAGGCTTCTTATTAAGTTTAAGTTTGAGATCTATTCCAATGTGGTATAACCAGTTTTAAAAGGATAATTCGCAAAGGGATGTAATATGAAAACAGAAAAGAAAGCTATATCACTTGTTTTGACCCTTTTAATAATTAACCTAAGCACTCTAAGCTTTATCTCATCAGGAATAACCCCTAGCAAAGCTCAAGGAGTTAAAACACATGTTCTTTATATTGGTAATTCCCAGGGAAAAACTTTAGCTGCCCTTGAGCTTGATTCAGATAATATAGTTGTAACTACTCAGAAAATATCAAAAATATCATTTTCCAATCTAGGAAATTTTGATACAGTAGTTATTAATGACGCAAATTTAAATCAGACCCAATTAATCACATTATCCGCTTGGACAAAAATAAATGGTCACGGTTTAATCATTATTATGGGACCTACTCTTACAAGAGGAACCCACATTCTTTCTACATTTAATTTTACCTCTACCACTCAATTTGAAGATAATATGGGAGATGTTACTGAAGAAGAAAATCCAGATTTATTTAATAAACTAAAAGGTATATCTATTTCGAGTGCAGAAAAACAAATCAAATCACATCCCATTCTAGCAACTATTGTCTGGAATACTGCACCTGAAACTTTTTATTGGACATTAGTACCTGATCTTAAAGACGATGTAATAATGTATGTCAAAATGCAGTGGAATGATGCTGATTTAAACGCAGAGGAAGAACAAGATTACCCAATGATTGCAGGAATTCGCGCTGGAGAAAATGAAGGAGAGAATATTTTTCTCCTTTCAGGATGGTTACAAGAAGAATTTGAGAATGTTAATGCCAATGAACATTTCATGATTTGGCCTTTTTACAACTATCTTTTATTTGCAACTGTTCAATCTTCAGTTGGGAGACCAGTTCCCATTTATGGTGAGTGGCGATACAGTGCCGTTCCTCATTATGAAGAACAATTAATTCTAGGAATAATTGTTCTCATTACTGCTGTTGGATCAGTTTGGGCTTTTTATCGTGTAAGAAAAGAGAAAGATAAGCTCCCAGATTACTTTACTACTTCTGATATTGAGGTTCTAAAAGCCACTCCAAAAGAGGAGATATATGTCGATATAGACAACGATTGGGAAGTTGTAGGCTTTCATCGTCAGTTAAGTGGATTCTTAAAATTATATTTCCTCATGATGTTGTTAATCATTCCACAACTCCTAGTTAGTTCGATTTTAATGCCACAGTTTATTAATCCCTATCCACAATCAAATGGATGGTATTCTTACACCTTACACTTCTTTGAAGCTATTTGGTTAATTTTTGACCTTGGTTTTAATTATGCAATCATAAGATTTTTTGCACAACATCGAATAGAACGTCCTGAAAAAGCATATCATTATGTCCAATTATTTATTTGGTGGGAAATCCTAAGTGGAGTTGTACAGATTGGTTTAGTAGCGTTTGTAGGGTCTATTGTTTTCCCCCTAACAAATTTCAACTACTTGTCATGGATGTTTGTGATCCATTCAATGATTCAATTCCCAGGGATATTTTTGGTGTTTCAATACTTTTTCCAAGGAACTCAACGTGCAGATTACCAAATGATTGCTTTTGCTCTTCAATCTCTCGTGCTTAGATTAGTATTGCAGGTTATCACTGTCCCATTTTTTAAAGCAATTTACCAAAGCAATGTCCAATATGGAGTTGCTTTTGGAACGAGTATCGGACTTCTCGTTGGACAACTCCTTGGTGATTGGGCTTTATTTTTCATAACCTGGCGAATGTATAAATCATTAAAACTGCCAAGTAAACCAATTTTTGGAGCTAGTTTCTCGAAAACAGAGTTCTTTGCAACTTTTAAGTTCGGAATGAAGATGGCAATAGGAGAAATGCTTGTACCATTAGTTTGGTTACTTCAAGTCTATCTTGTAGTGATTTATATTCCAAATAGTTCTCAAGAACAAGGTTATTTTGAACTTGCGTGGACCATCAGCCAAGTTCCTATGGCAATTGTTCTGATGACTTCAGCTCTCCTCGGTGCACTTACAGAAGCTCATGAATATAATAAGGAAAACTTGTTGAATTATAACACTATCTCTGGATTTAGATGGGGTATATTGTGGACTCTTTATTTATCAGCAGCATTTTTAGCTATCTCAGAAACATTTATCATTGGAGCATCAGGCCCTCTTTGGATTAGGGCAGCACAATTGTTACCATTATTTTTATTCCAAAGAATCTTAGGCCCTCCCTCATGGATGTGTGATCAAGCATTTCCAGCAGCGAATAAACCAATTTACGCAACGATATCATGGGTTATAGAACAAGGCTTAAGAGCTGTATTAATGATTATCTTCCTTATGAATTTCCATATAATGGAAGCAGTTTTATGGGCATATATTATCTCGTTAGCAGTAAAAGATATCTTTGTTATAGCCACCTTACGTATCAAAATTCACAGGTGGGATTGGAACCCTTGGCCGTCTTACATTGCACCATTACTCTCAGCAGGAATGGTTTACCTCGTTTTCAAAGTATTTGAAGTAATAATTGTTGACATAATTGGACTAGGTCAAGGATTAATCAGTGCCATGTTTTTACTCATTTTAGTCCTATTTGCTGGTGAATTCCTTCATTCCTTCTTCTATGCCTTATTTGGTGGTTATGATGCTAACACTCTTGATGAGTTAGCCCGAAGCTCAAACATGGTAACCGGTGTGGGCTTTTTTGCCAGATTTTATTATAAATGTGCAGCTATCGGCGCAAAGATTTCCCCTCTACATAATAAATTCCCTATTTCGGTTTATGAAGCTGCTCAAACTGAGGCAGCAGAACTTACTGCTATTAAAAGGAAGATTGTATTATAATAGCTTCCTAAATCGTTGTATCATTGAGTTCATCCCAAGAGGTAACTAGTTTTGGAATTGCAGAATAAGAAGATATACTTCGTAATGTCACCCCACATAAACTACTACCACTCGTATCGAGGAGATTCGATAGGTACAGATGGTTTTGGACTAGATCTAAAAATAATGCGAGAGATTATGGACACAATTGTTAAATGTGAGGACGAAGGATTTTGTGATGGAAAGATTAGGATTTCTTGGGATTATAGTGATTTATATTGGTCGATCCAACTCCAACAAAAATACCAACCAGATATTCTAGATCAAGTAATAGAACGTGTGAAACAAGGTAGAGATGAAGTTATCATCGGAAGTTGGGGGAATAACGCTCTTTCAGTTTTAGATACAGAGGAATTTCTCCTACAATGCACTTGGAACATTGAGAATTCAATGGGAATAGGTTTAAAACAATTATTTCCAGGTAGAATTGCCCCTTATATTCGCGTACAAGAAACAATGTTTACCCACGGTATGATAGAACTTTTTAAGCAAGTTGGGATCAAAGGTATCCTCAACTATTATGCAGTTATTCCTTTTGACACAGCACGCCCCCTAATTAATCCTAGATTAGATTGGAACCAATGTTATGGTTTAGTTAATTTCTTATCAACTATCTCTGATGCTAGTTGTATTATGATTCCTATGTATGGTTTCGGGGATATTATTGATCATCTATCTATTGAGAAATGGTTTAAATTCATACGTAGAAAACAGAAAACAGGGAACATTGAAGGTCATGCTCTGGTTGTGTTGAACCATGATATGGATAGTCCTGCGTGGAAGGGAACTGCCGTCCCACGTTTTATGAAGTGGATGCCTAATACTGGAGGAATTCGAGAAATAATTAAAGCAGTGGATAAGTTAGAATACGTCAAATTGGTGAATCTGTTAGAAATTATACCAAAACTCAAAGTTCATGGATCTTGTACAATTAGACAAGATTTAGCAGATGGATGTTGGTGTGGTTATTACAATTGGGCACAAAAATATAATAACACTAAATTTTGGACTATTGGACAACATTCTCGCTGGTTAAAATGTGTTACTGACACATTAATCTCCCAAAAAATAACTCAATCGAATCTTTCTCAAATAAATAACTATCTTCGGAATGATAATGATTCAGTTAATTCTCACATGAAAAATAAGATACTTTTCTCATCCACGACACATTTTGGAATGTCAATGCCATTTCAACATCCTCATCGCCAAAAAACCGCTTTAAAATACGCGATTGACTCTTTCAAATTAGCAAAAAAGTCTTTTAACTTAGCATTAAGTGAAGCCCTGAATTCCACGTGGAATTCTACTGATGATGCTTTTAATATGTATATCCTCCCTATTAAAACCCGAGGGATAACAAGAAAGGAAGAAAAATTAGTTAATTCTCCGATATTAATTAGAACGGAATTACCAAAGGAATTTAAGGGAATAAAGAAAATAAATCCCCAAGAAATACCATTTAATGTCAATAAAGAAAACAATCGTGAGACAGATCTCTTTGAAGCGATTATACCAACCTCTTCTTTTAATAAATCAGGATATATCAAATTAAAACTTCTTTTTAATCGAGAAAAAGAAACAATCCCACGAATAGATAGGGATTTATTTGCGTCTAAGCGTATTCTAAAAAATAAATATGTCAAATTAGAATTCGATGATAATGGAAAAATTAATACTTTCATCTTTGAGGGAAAGGAATTCAGTTCTAAAAAATTTTTAGAGTCAGCAATAGTTTTTGGTAAACCGAAACGATTATTAAAGTACAAATCTGCATCTGATGAGATTAAAATTTTACATGATGGGAGTAATAATTTCTTTGCTTCTGTAAAAATTGTTAGCTTATTTAAAATAATTAATGGATTAGAAGTGAAGGCAGAAAAAGAATTAACTGTATATGCGAACATTCCAAAAGTCCTTCTTAAAGTTTATATGACGATTCCTAATATTTTTGGTACTACCACTAGTGATAGTAATATTTTTGGAGTGAAAACAGAATTTGATGATCGCTGGCAAGAGATTATTCCTTGTGAAATTAGACCAAATATTATTGGTAAAAATGACACTCATTTAAGAATCTGGAAACATAACTTTTTCGGCCATACTACTTATTTTGACTTAGATATGGTTGAAGTCGACCCAAAGAATGCAGATATAGATTGCTTTGTATCAAATATCTCTGATGGATGGATGGCTGTTTCAAATCGGGATCAGGGGTTATTAATTGCATTTAACTCACTAAAGGCTGCAAATTTCGCTTTCGCTCCGATAAAAATCCGAGCCAAGGGATTTGGAGACTTAAATCAGAATGGCCAACAGATTAGGATAAACCCTTTCGGAACATATTATGGGAAAATGCTACACCATTGGACTCATGGGACAGGTCACGCTCAACAAATTATCCCAACCTATTCAAGCACATTTAAGTCAACTGCACCTACATTTTCGGGAAAAACTATTAGATTCGAACTCATAATTGTACCTTACATGGGTGATAAACCATCAAATTTCATCCAATCTTTAGCAAATCATTTTTCATTTCCCGCCTTGATTCTCTTTCAAAATAATCAGACAGGGAAATTATATGGCAATCATTCTCAATTATATCCAAAGACGGAAAAAATCATAAAAGAATACGGTATTGAGGAGATTTTAGATAAGTCTTATCTTGAATGGGTAGACATGGCCAATCAGGAAGAGAAACATCCTGAAGAAAAGGAACGTGATGATGTGAACCTCAAAATTAGTCATTTGTTTAAATTGTTAATTGATGGAATACGAAGTAAATTCTAGTGGCCCACACAAAAAATTGGGAATTCTTATGAGTAAAGAAAATCTTTGTCGTAATTGTATAGGAAGAGATGGTAATGATTGCTGCATCGATGTTTATATTATTCTCAATCCTGATGAAGTCTATCTTTTCAAAAACTATTCAGAAAGATTCAAACAAGTGAAGGATGGTGGGATATACTACACAACTCAAGGATGTCCTTATTTTCACAATAATCAATGCGTAATTCACCAAACTAAACCCCTTTACTGTAAATATTATCCGATTTTTATAACTGGAAAGCCCTTTATCCATGATGAATGTTCAATTCATAAAAATTATCAAATAACAAAGGCAATAAAAGAAGAAATATCTGAACTACAACAAATTTATCCCATTTATAAACGGGAATGGTACTGGGAAGAAGTCAAGAAGGTACTACGAATTGAAATCTAATTTTATTGGCCTATTTAAGTACTTGTATAGATGTTATTATATTGCATTCGAATAGTTTTCTTGTCTATCTTCCCTACACTTGTTTTTAGTATTCTAGTCACAAAAAGAATCTCATCAGGGAGCTGCCACTTAGCAAATTTTTCAGCAAGATGTTTTTTAATCTCATCCTTAGTTACTTTTGTTCTGAATTCGTCTCTTAAGACTACTAAAGCTAAAGGCCGTTCTTGCCACTCAGGATGAGGACATCCAACGACTGCTGCTTCAATAACGGCAGGATGAGAGACAATTGCATTCTCCATATCCACTGAAGAGATCCATTCTCCACCGCTCTTAATAAGATCTTTGAGGCGATCTGTAATCTTCAAAAATCCCTCAGAATCAATCGTTCCGACATCTCCACTCTTAAAATAACCATCATTATTAAACTGAATTTCAGAACCAGGGTTGTTATAATAACTCCCTGAAACCCAAGGGCCTCGGATAAGTATTTCTCCAGCTGATTTGCCATCATGAGGAAGTTCCTTGCCATTTTCATCTATAATTTTAATGTCAAGTCCAACAACAATATATCCCTGTTTTCTTTTTAGATCCCAACTTTCTTCCTCGGAGAGCTCTTTCTTTAATGCAGGAATGACTCGGTTCAATGTTACGATTGCATGCGCTTCAGTTGAACCATAGGAATGGACAATTTCTGCCCCAGTCAACTTCTGAAAATCCCTTATCATAGAGATAGGAGGTTCCGAGGCCCCCGAAATAAACCGTGTTTTTGTCAGATTGGGTTTTGGATCCATTTTTCGGATGTGTTCTAACATTGGCATTAAGACAGCAGGAGCCCCATTTGAAATCGTCACTTTTTCCTCAACTAGAATCTTTATGAGATCCCCTAGGTCAGTTAAATGGTATTTGCCAGGAAAAACGAGTTTAGCTCCTACTAGTGTCGCTGCGTAAGGAGAACCCCAACCTAGAACATGAAACATTGGAACAATTTGGAGTAGGCAATCATTTATTGAAATCGAAGCATTAACGGCATACATCATTGCTTGAAGATAAACATCACGATGAGAATAATAGACTCCTTTAGGTTTACCAGTTGTCCCACTGGTGTAACAAGCTGAATGAGCTGAGGTCTCAGCAATGTTGGGCCATTCAAACTCTGGATTTGTTTCATTTAACATCTCTTCATAACTATATATTGGAGTAAGAGATGTAGGAACATCACTCAACGGTTTATCTGATATAATAACATACGCTTTGACTGTCTTACACAAGGGAGCAATCGATTCTGCTACATCTAGAAGGTTTTCATCTACAAAGATGAATCTTGCCTTAGCATGGTTCACGATATAGCTCAATTCTTGAGGAGCAAGACGTAGATTCAGAAGAAGCATTACTGCTCCAGTACCAGAAAGCCCATAATATAGCTCAAAGTGGCGATAGGTATTCCAAGCAAGAACCCCAATCTTATCTCCAATTGTTATATCCAAAAAACTTAAAGAACTAGCCAAACGCTTTACACGAGTGTAAGCGTCTTTGTAAGTATAACGAAATATAGTTCCATCTTGTCTCCTACTAACAATTTCTTGTCTACCAAAGCTCCTTGCCCCGTGTTTGAGAATATTTGTGACATTCAGCTGAATACCTGATGAGGTGGCAGAGAATCCCTGAATAATATTCATAATATAATCTCCGTTCTTAAAGTGAATTGACAAATCATTTTGCTTTTATGTATTACTATGTATTCTCGTCCATATTGTCTAATGAAACTACTCTTTTAGAAACGATACTTTTATGCTTGTCTTAAGATTTAAGCATATATTGTAAATCACAATTATGAACACAAACATGATTTCTGTAGAACTCATGATTCTCCTAGAAGAGACAAATTGACAAAAGAAGAATAAAATAGAATTCACCTCAACATAAAAATAAATCTGAAGGTTCAAAGATGGTGTTTTTCACTTTATTTGCAGAATTATCAGCATTTCTCTTGTTCCTTGGTGTTCTGTTCTATTTATGGTTTATGAGGAAAGATCATAAATCAATAGCTCAAATTGTGAGTGGAAGCCTTTTTGGAGTGACCCTTGAATTTATGAATGTACAAGTAATGCATACCTATACGTACTCCCCTGAATTCCTTATTCAACTTGGATCTCCTCCTGACAACATTCCAATATGTATTGGATTATGTTGGGGTTTGATCATTTATGCGTGTATGAATGTTTCCAACAAGGTCGTTAATATTCCTGAATGGTCACGTTCAGTATTAGATGGGTTTCTGGCATTAACTATTGATTTATCTATGGATACAATTGCTATTCGTCTTGATGGTGGTTTTTGGAGTTGGATTGATATCCCTATGGAACCCTTTCCCACTTTAAATAGTTTCTTTGGAGTAAATTATGGGAATTTTGTTGGATGGTTCTTTGTTGTACTTATTTTCTCGGTAATGTTACGATTAGAAGAAAAAGAAATTAGTAAAAAATTTAATGTTCCTTCAATCTTATCGATCCTGTATTTCCTAATTATTCCCTTCTTTTCATACCTGCCTTTATTTCTATCATTTCATGTCCTTCCACTACCTGTATACATATTATTTAATATTTTAAGTATTTATAATTACAGTATTCCTTCAGGTTTGACAGGATTATCGATTCTCATCTATACAATGATTTTGGCTAGTATAATACTTCTTGTGCCTTTTAGTCAATCAAAACCAATTGTGGAAAAGAATACTGATTTATTGCCTCCAATAATTTTCATATTCTTTCATTTAAGCTACTTTGGTTTTTACTTTTTAGGAGGATTATTTAGTAAAACACCTTTAATATTACTTTTAGGAATTTTAATGTTTATAATTGATGGATTTATCAATTTCATGACTCTTGATATGGAAAAACTAAGTATAATTATCAAAGATTTTATGAATATTCAATGAATGAGATGTCCATTACTTTTTTAATATTAAGATAGTCAAGAGAACTAGAATTATGAAATTCTTTCATAAATACGAATTATTATATCTTTCTCCAGCTGATACTAACATACTAAATGATGTTTGAAGCACATGATAAGGATTGAAAATATTTAATAACATCAATTTGAGTGCTTGTTTATTAGAATTAAAAATCAGAAATAATGCCAACTAATTCCTCTCTACCAAAGGATCACGATTTGAAGATCCCAAACGAGTTTAACTAATCCTATAGAAAAATATCTGACTAAATATCCAAGAAACCAGTGATATAAATGAAATTTTCAATGAGAGAAAAGATAAGAAAAGTAAAAATATTGAAAAAGGATTTCACTGGCAGAGATGTATCAGAAATCATTTTATTATCTTATGAGGAATTTAGTGAAGAATTAGCAATGACTACTGCCTTTGGCTATAGTGGTATTGTTTTAATGAACTTTATTAAAGATACAGTACCACAAGTTCCAATATATTTCATTGATACTCGTCTCCATTTTCCAGAGACAATTGATCTCATGAATAGAATAAGAAATGAATGGAAACTAAATATACAGCTTTTATATCCGAATTTTAGCGAAAAAGAATTAGACACTATAATTGGAAAAAACGCTTTCAGAACAAACCCTGACATCTGTTGCCATTATAGAAAGGTTATACCCCTCCTAAAAGTACTGGAAACGAAAAACGCTTGGTTAAGTGCAATAAGAAGAGATCAGTTTAAAACGCGTGCAAATCTAGATGTTATTGAAATAGATGGGCGGGGAATGATTAAAATCAATCCAATGTGGGATTGGTCTCAAGAAAAAGTCTGGTTCTATATTAAAAAGTATGAACTTCCGTATAATCCTCTTCATGACAAAAATTTCCCAAGTATTGGATGCGTTCCCTGCACAGCACCCGTAAATGATGGGGAAGGAGAAAGAGAGGGACGTTGGAAAGGATTGGAGAAAAAAGAATGTGGAATTCACATACATGCAAACAAGGAACAATTTATACGGGAAATGGCAACAACTATTGATTTGGATTCGAGTTTAACGACCATTTCCAACCCCGATCTCAAAAAAGACATTCATAGAAGAAAAGATAAAAGCTGAAAATGGGCTATTTTTCCTTTGAACCATGAAATGTTAACAATGTGTCTCCACGTAACCCAAGACGCAAAGTTTCTAATGGAATTATTTCTGAGGGGGCAATATTGCCCAAATTTACATTCGGACCAAATTTTTTGATGAACCACACTTGTTGGGACTTTTGAGGAGCCTCCCAAATGATTTTTTCATGATTAATTGCATCAATGAGCTCATCGACGAGACCTGTACGGATTTCAGAACTTCGCCGATAAAGACCAGATGTTCCTGATTCTCTGCCTTCAGCGATTACTTTCCATGCTCCAGCATCAAGTTCCATAATCATTCCTAACACCCACTCTTTAGGAGCGACAATGGTTGCAGCATCTTTGCTGCCGAATTCAGAAAGTACAGTGAAATCTTTGGAAAATTCCTTTATAAAATCCAACTTCTCAGATATAGATAAGGTAATTGTACCATCAGAGATCTCCATATACCCTACCCCTAATTCTTTCATCCAATTCTTGTATTCATCAAGCCTGTTATTGGCGTAGGCAACCTCAAATAATGTGCCACCAAAGGTGACTGGGATTTTATGCTTATGATACAAATCGATTTTATCTTTTAGGTGCTGTACGAGAACTCCTAATCCCCACCCAATTTTCACTATATCAATATAATAAGCACATGTGTTAAGCATATCTTCTTGGGCTGAGAGACCAATTGCTTTGTCTAAAACATGAGTTAATCCAATTTCTCTTGGCTTTTTAGCTCTTTCAGGAAGATTTAGTAATTTTTTCATAATTCCACAACTCAAATTTTTTCTTTTGCTATCAAAATGAGATTATTGAGAGCATTTAAAGAACGTTCTTCACATTCATCTCTCCATCCTGAAATCTCTTGAATGAATTCATGGCACTCCCTAATCATTTCTTGGACACGAATTTTCGAAGCACCTCCAGGACCTTGCCTTGTTTCAACGATTTTTACTGGATCAAGTACTGATTCTAATTGTTTTTGTGTTAAACCAATTTTTTCCCCGAGAACTTGACTAGCAGCTTCATCAACTGATTCAGGAGTCAGAGAAAATTCTATTGACTCAGATTCAATAGATTTTCTAGCAAGAATGCCGACGATTTGGTGTGCAGACCGATAATCTACTTTTTTTTCTTGCATTATGACATCAGCAAGATCAGTAGCTTGGGGAAAACCCTCATTTGCTCTTTGTAACATTATTTCAGTTTTTGGTTTCATGTCTCTTATAAGAGAAGCAAAAAGATCAACTGCTTTTGAAATATTTTCAATAGCTCTTGGCAACTTACCGTAAACGAACATTCTAGAATCAGGATTGCCTGATGAAGTTTTTGCTACTCCAGCAATACTCGTAAAAGTACCTATCATATCTCCCGTTAATCCACGAATGTATGTCAGCGAGTAAGGATTTTTCTTTTGAGGCATAATTACACTTGCTCTGCAGAAACGATCTGGAAGATCAATCATCTTAAATTCTGTTGTGCTCCATATTTGTAACTCTTCAGAAAATCTGTTAATATTGATTAACAATGCCAGTAAATTTGATGCTGTTTCAATAGGTATATCAGGTTGCCACATTGCATCCCTTGTATGTTTTGTCATTCTATCGAATCCTAGTAATATCATAAGACGGGTTCGATTAAGGGGAAGCCTTGATCCATTCACACTACCAGAACCACAGGGACTTGAGTTTATTCGTTCATAATTAACTTTTAATCTCTCTAAATCTCGTAAAGCAGGATATACAAATGTTAACAAGTAGTGACTCAAAGATGTGGGTTGTGCATGATGTAAATATGTGAAATCTGGCATTATTGTATTCAAGTGGCTTTGAGCTTTGGCTAGGAATTCATTGATTAAAAGGAGATGAACCTTTAACAATCTGAGTAAAAGACGTCTAACAGTAAGCAAAAAACCAATATTAATTGCTTCACGCCGAGGGCGGCCTGCGTGCATCCAACCAGTTAATTTTCCAATTTTTTCTTCTAATATACCAGTTCGAACGTTATAAATATCTCCCAATTCAGTTTTGAGAGGTATGTTGTCAACATCTACTTCTTGTAAATCCATTAAAGCTTTAAGAAGAGTACCTCCTTTTTCAGGAGGAATCACTCCTTCCTCAATCAACATCAAGACATGAGCGATATCAGCATACCCTATATCGTTAAATAATATCTTTTGTTCATTACACTCAAAATTATAGGCTGTTTCAATTAATTCTCGTGCAGCAGAGGTCTTCAATCGCCCTCCTTTGCCATAATATTCTGATAATTCCTTTTTCTTTGTCATTTCTGAACAGCTCTATGACACAGAGTATTTAATTGATAATCCTTCTACTATCTATTTGTGGAACATTGAATTCATTAATACCGTATTGTTCATAATAGCGGATCGTTATTCTCCCATATCTTATTTTAGATTTTTGATCAGCTAGTTCTTTTTTTGAAATTTCCCCAAGAAGCCATTTAAGAGAAAGATAGGGTAAAACAAGGTCTTCTTGGTATGTAAAAGTTGATACTCGTGGATTGATTTCTATAAGATGTTTACCCTTGAATTGAACATTGATACAGTAGTCAAGACGAAGTGCTTTCATAGCTAATTCTGTAAATGATTCAAGGTCTGGACGATCAACTGTTTTAAAAATCATTGCTAGACCAGATGTGGCTTTTTCACGGGTTTTTACTGTTGAAAGAAGCGTTTCACCATCAGAAACTAATGTGTCCACAGTACATTCAAGTCCGTCTAAGTACTCCATTAGCAGAAGTTTGGGGAATTCTTTATCAGTAAAAATCTCAAAAAAATCATTCATATCAATATATCTATTAAAAGGACGTTTGTTCAGAAGTAAATCGACCTTATTTATTTTGGGGTCTATAATCCGCATGCCTCGACTCCCTTTAGAAATATGTGGTTTGAAGCAAACTTTTTTCTCTGGAAATCCTAAGAGTCTTGCACATTCTTGAAACTCTTTGAGATCTTTCGGATAATAATATTCTGCTGTCTTCAATCCATGAGATCTCAAGAATTCTAGCAAAAGATACTTATTATTACATATTTCGATAGGTTTAGGTTTGGAGACCATTACTTTAGCGCCTAAATCTTCAAATTTTTCTTTATTCCGAGAAATTGGTCCTACTTCATAGGAGGATTGGGGAAAAATTACATCAGGTTTCTCTTTTTCAGCTATTTTAAACAATGATGGAATATAATTACTTTCTTTGGCTGGTGGTACAATATACGGTTTATCAACCATATAGAATCCTGTAGCATATTGGTTCATATCAATGCCGATTATCTGGATTTCTCTCTCTCCATTGTCTTTTAAGTGTCTAATAAGTGCTGGTGCACCAGGACATCCTACTGATGTAAGGAGAATCTTCAAAGGTCTTTTCAACGTTATCGAAACCCTTTGATAAGTATATTTTTAGGATTTATGATGTTTGTGTTGTTCATTCAATTTCATTTATAGCTAGGTTTAGTTTTTCAAGCCCTTTCTTCAATTCTTCCGTTTCTCCACCAAATCCCAAACGGAAAAAGGAATCCATCTTAAAGCAGTAACCTGGAACTGTAAATGTCCTATATTTTTCTACTAAGAGACGACAAAGTTCCTTAGTTGATTCTCTATAGCGGGGAAAACACGTTACTCCACCTTCAGGAACTATAAATTTTAAATCCTCTTGATTTTTCATCCATTCTATTAGGATTTGAATATTGGTATTAACTCGTCTTTTAATATCCAGTAAATGCTCTTCTTTCTGGTTTAACAGCTGCAGTGCTATTACCTCATTCAATGCTGAATTGCAAATAGTTTTTTGTTCCCGAACTTTTAAAATTCCTTTGATAACATTTTCATCAAGACAAGCAGACCAACCAATTCTTATCCCAGGAACACCAAACACTTTAGACATTGTAGAAACACTAATAGCCCTTGAATTTAAGCTTGCAGCTGTTGGAGGGGGTGATTTACTAATTGATAAATCTCTATAAGTTTCATCCATTAATAGCCAAATCTTCTTCTCTTCAATTATATCTAATATATTCTTTAGTTCCTCTTCTGTTATTACAGATCCAGTTGGATTATTTGGGTGTGTTAAACAAATTAGTTTCGTATTTGGTCTTATCATTTCCTCTAGAGTCTCAACATTCGGTTTAAATTGTTCATCGAATCTTAAGGAGAAAAGATCCATTTGACGCTCCAAGGATTCTGGAATATACCAAAAGGAGGGATAATTGGGACATTCTACTATAATATGATCTTTTCTACTTGTTAAAGATGCAATAAGTGAAAAAATAGATTCTGCGGCACCAGTAGTAACTGCAATACTCTCCCAACTTATATTTTCATATTCCAGAGCAATGACTTCTCTCAGTTCAGGGTTACCTAAATGGTGGGTGTATCTTAATTCGACATCATCAAGATCTAAATTCAAATCACGAAATTTGAAGAATTTTACTCCACTCTCTCCAATGTCATAATCGACTTCAAACTGGTATTTATCAAACCATTCTTCAAGAAGCATTCGGGCAAAGGTCATGATCGTCACATTCAATACAAAAGCTTTTGTATTTGGAGGAAATAAGTGAAATTTCTTTTTAAATAAGGAATTTTCTCCCTAATCTAGCTTTATTGACTTAATTTATCCGTTCTTGAGTATGATGATATTTCTTTTTAATAGATTCGTAAAATGACAAAATATGATTGAACTGTTTGAAACTGTTGAATTTATAGCAATTCAGGGAAACACTCTCAAGATCAGGTTTTTAAAATCGACAAATGAGATAGAAATTTCTTCTTTGATAACAAATTTTAACATAAATGGAATTACCCCAGCAATCAATCTTATTGACGATAATAAGATTATAACTTTAATACCAAAAGTACCAGACGAAAGTGTATTCTCTGATACAATAATTTCAGATGAGATCGGCACAGGAAAACAAGTTTTATTTGATCTAATATTCACTGATGCTTTTTCCATTAGGAAAGTAGAAATTAAAGCACAATTAAGCATTACTCTATATGAAAATCATGATTTTTGTATTTTGCAGCTGATAATCTCAAAGAACTCTGCAGAAAACCTGTCATATGCTTTACATTCATTAGCACCTCTAAGGATTATGAATGGAAGCATAAAATTGAATGAAAATTCTGAAACTTATCCTGAAAATGTGACTTTTTTTGAACATGGTTTCCAAAGCTGGAGTTTTACAAAAACCCGAATGTTCGAAGAAGCTTTTCAGTCTATAGAAGTCGATGTAATCGCGTCTATTCATCAGAATAAGGATAATTTAATTCATGGACGGTTCATGTCGGAGTATCTAACTGCGATTTCTGATATAGAGAGTAAGGGTAGTCTGATACTTGGATTTTGTACACTAGCAAACTCTTTCTCACGAATTGTTATGGATCAATTCAGAGGGCCCTCGCAAATTTCTTGGTTATCTGCATATTCTCAGTACGACGGTATTCCAATGAACAAACTAAGAAAAAAACCTATTAAATCAGAAGAATTACTCATCAGTTTTAAATCACAAGGCCAAGGTTACCTAGGATTAGTTGAGTATGCTGAAGTAACTAGTAAAAGAATGAATGTCCAGATCCATCAACCAAAAGTAGGATGGTGTAGTTGGTATTATTATTATACTGATATTTCAAATGTAGAATTGCTTTCAAACGCAAATTATTTCGAAAAATCACCAAACATTCCCATTGATATGTTACAACTCGATGACGGTTATTTTACAGCTATTGGAGATTATACTTCCTTTAATGACAAATTTTTAGATGGTCTTTCTGATTTTGTAGATTTGACTCACCAACAGAACAAAGCTGCAGGAATATGGATTGCTCCTTTTTTTGCAGCAGAGAACTCGGAGCTTTTCCTAAAACATCCTGAATGGTTTCTACACTCACAGGAGGATCAAGAGCTCTTACCTGTTTGTTATAATTGGAATCAAACAGAATATGCTTTAGATTTAACCCGTCCTGAAGTCCAAATTCACATAGAAAATCTTATCAACACCATTGTAAATAAGTGGCAATTTGATTTCATAAAAATTGACTTTATTTATGCTGCTTCTGTTTTTAGGAGTCAATACTACAAGAAAGGATTGACTCGGGCTCAAGTCTATCGTGAATCAGTAAATCTGATTCGAAAAATAATGGGGAAAGGGAAGTATCTTCTTGGTTGTGGGGCTCCTTTAGGCCCAAGTATCGGATGTGTCGACGCCATGAGAGTCAGTGAAGACACGAAAGAATTGTGGGACACTGGAGATGACCCTATTTATGGAAATCCCTGTTTAAAATATGCTCTCATCGGAAGTATTAATCGTTCCTTCATGCATAATAAATTTTGGGTTAATGATCCTGATTGTTTGATCGTAAGAAAGAAAAATAGTGAACTAACAGATGAGGAGATTAAGCTCCAATGCACCATTTTTGGATTAACAGGTGGGCAATTATTACTTTCAGATGACATGACGAAAATAGAGAAAGAGAGACTAAACTTGGCTTTAAAACTCATGCCCCCGTACTCCGCCACAGCTCTCCCAATTAATACTCTATATGAACCTCTGCCAACACTCTATCTTTTAGAAACAGAAAGTGTATTAGGAAAACGTGCTTTACTTGCGATCATTAACTGGAATGATGAACCAGTCAAAAGAAATTATATTTTAAAGGATATATTTATGAATTCGAACATCTCTGACCACTATCTAATTTTTGATTGGTGGGAAGAGAGATTAATCGGATGCTTTTCTTACAAGGAATCGTTACCACCACTTGACATTCCCCCACACGGTTGTCGATATCTCGGGATTATTCCTTTTGAGGATCTGCATCTTCCTTTAGTAATCTCATCAACATTACATATCTCGCAGGGATGTGAAGAGGTAAAACGAATAGAAACAAATTCTAATTGCCTTAAAATAACCCTTGAACAACGAGGATATCACAGAGGAGACCTATTTATACTATTTCCTGAGAATTTTAAACTAAAATCAGTACAATATCCTTTTTCTAAGCAATCAGTAACCTGGGGTATTATGTACCAATTACAAATCGAAATGATTGACTATCAAGAAATAAAACTGGAATTTAAGAGAATTTGATTCAGTCTACTTTCAGATTAGCATTCATCATTGTGAGCTCGATTTGATAAATTCTAGATTTTTGACAATCCTCTGTCCGTCATAGACAATCAGACGATCCCTTGTCTGTAAACGCACGGTTACATCACAATAACCAAACAACTGCAGGCATTCTTAAACCACGAGCTAAATTAGTAGTACAGGATAATGGTGCACCTGTGTCTGTAATTATAACTACAGACCGAGGGAAAATGGGTTTTCAGGTAACAAATTACCTCTTGATATGCCTTAATTCACCATTCTCTATATTTTTGTTATGAAATATTCGTCTTAAGCGCTCTTTAATCATCTAGTTTATTGGATCATATCTCATTGTGCGGGAACGGGAAACCTTTTAACCTCAGGTAAAAAAGTCATATATGCAAGGAGAATCCAGGAATCTTCTTGTTGAAACTTGGTGTGACACTATGAAATTTTCAATTGCCATTAGAATGTGGTTCCAAGGGAATGGCATTATTGTCACACACCCTTATTTTGCCTAAACACCAAAGTCTCAACTTTTCCTGGGAATTTGAGACAGAGAAAGGAGGTTCGTTTGTAGATGTTCTGTGAATCCTGTGGTACAGTGTTAAATGTACATGGTCAATGTATAAATTGTGAGAAAAAGCTTGAAGGAGAATTGGATACAGAAAAGCAAGTAGACCTAAATCCTGATGTAGTTCAATGAGGTGAAGCCATGAAGGATGACCCACGGTTTTGTTCCGTATGTGGTAAGCTTTTACTAAAAAGAGATCATAATGGTTTCGTTTTAGTTATACGTTGCGATCAATGTCATAAACTAATACACGAGAGATGTTATTTAAACCATCATATGAAAAGTCATGATTTAATCGGAGTTATGACCGAAACAGAGCCTAAGGAAGATTTAATCTTCTTTTCTAAATGAATTAAGGGAGAAATAAGCACTTTTATATTGAAATTAAAGTGTCTTTTTTCAGAATGATCATAATTGCTTTTATTTAGATCCTATACTAAATATGGCAGAAAAAAAAGCTTCTTGTTTAGTTATTACGATGTGGTTATGAATTCATGAATTCTATGGAAGAAGTTATAGCTGCGTTTCTACATGAAAAATTGTCTGATAAGGAAAATATTCGTGTCTTAGATCTTAAAGATATTACTTCAGGGTGGGAGACTGATATTTATTCTTTTACACTTGAATATCGAGATTCGGGAGCCGATATAAGGAAAGATCTAATTTTACGACTATACTCTGGAAAATATGCCACTCAAAGCGCAAAAAATGAATTCCAGACATTATCTGAGTTACATAAAATTGACTACCCTGTCCCTTTTCCATATTTCTTGGGAGTAGAACCCTCCTATGTTGATAAACCTTTCATCATCATGGAAAGGATTAATGGCCAACCTTTAGGGGAGAGGATGCAAACAGCATGTAGGGATGAATTTTCTGATTTGATGTATTTATTTTGTAATCTTTTTTATACTCTTCACAGGTTAAACTGGAATATAATAAATATTGATTTTTCTCTTGATCAGAAGAATCCAAAACACCTATTACTTGATTACTTTCTCCAATTTAGACAAGAGATAAGACATTTCAAAAAGGAGGAGTTTTTACCAATAATAGAATGGCTTGACAATATCCCTAAAATGTCTGCTAAATATCTTTCAATTTTTCATGGAGATTTTCATCCAAACAACATTTTGATAACAGCTGAAAATGAAGCATATGTCATTGATTGGCACAGGTTAAGTATTAAGGATTTTCGTATGGATTTAGGTTGGACTTTGGTATTATGTGAAGCCCACATATCTTCAGATTTTCGACATAATGTTTTGAACATCTATCAAAATCTTTATGGTTCTAAAGTTCCTAATATCGAATATTTTGAGGTTTTAGCTTGTTTAAGGAGACTATTCGATCTATCTGTTTCTTTAAGTTCAGGAGCAGCTGAAATGGGGATGAGAGATGAAACAAAAGAAGTCATGAAACAATATATACCAGCTTTCAAGAAAGTCTATAAATTACTTAATAGTAGGACTGGATTGGTCATTCCTGAAATAGAAGCACTTCTTCTCAAATAATGTGAATTTACTTAAAGATGTACATTCAATACATTCTTGTTTTTAATTTAGCATTTTATCTTGTATTCTACTTTATAGACAAAAATTATCTTTCATATTCTGAATGAACACGTTGGAAATATGATTTATGACCCAAAAACTTGAGACAGAGGAATTAACACACCTTTCGTATAGAAATCCTAGTTTAGATATCGAAGCTAGAGTCGATGATCTGCTAAATCGTCTAACAATCGATGAGAAGTTCAAATTACTTGCAGGTAACCGATTTTTCCAGACTCAGTCCATTAAAAGGTTAGGTATAAAACCATTTAAAATGACTGATGGACCATTCGGTATTTCAATGCATACGAGTTTTCTTCGTAAAAATACCCGCTTTCCAGGAGGGATATGTCTTGCTTCTTCCTTCAATCGCCAGCTTGCCCATGAATTCGGTAAGGCTGTCGGAAAAGAGGCTCGAGCAATCGGAAGGCATGCTATCCTAGCTCCAGGAATAAATATTGATAGAACACCCTTAAATGGCCGAACTTTTGAATACTTAAGTGAAGATCCATATTTAACGAAAGAACTGGCAATTCCATATGTTAAAGGAGTTCAAAGTCAACGTATCGCGGCTTGTCCTAAACATTATGTGGCTAATAACCAAGAAACGAAGCGTTTTACTATTAGTGCTGAAATTGATGAAAGAACACTCCACGAAATTTATCTTAGAGCGTTCATGGAGGTAATAAAAGAAGCAGATCCTTGGATGATTATGACATCATATAATAAAGTTAATGGTCAATATTTATTTGCTAACAAAGCGTTACTTCGAAATACTCTTTGGGATAAATGGAATTTTAAGGGATTTATTGTTTCAGATTGGTGGGCCTTCTCACGTGCCAATCCTCCAGTTTCAGCAGAAGAATGTATCTTAGCAGGTGTTTCACTTGAAATGCCTAAGGCTAAAGTATATCATCTTAAATCGTTGCATTGTACTTTAAATGAACAGAAAATCACAGAAGAAGACCTAAATACTATTGTAAGAAAGCTTTTACGTGTTATGTTTTTGGTTGGTCTTTTTGAAAATAAAAGTACTCTTCCTCAAGGAAAACGAAACACTCCAGATCATCAAAAATTAGCAAGACGAATGGCTGAAGAAGGAATGGTGTTGTTAAAGAATGATACTAACATTCTTCCTCTTGATATATCAAAAATCAGTACTTTATCAATTATAGGGCCCAACCGAGATAAAAAATTCGGTAAATGGCTTTATGGTGGTAGTTCTGCAGTCAAACCTCCGTATGAAATAACTCCTCTTAAAGGATTGAAGAAAAAATGTGAGAATAAAGTTCAAATTACTACTGATCCTTCAAAAACTGATTACGTAATTATTTTTGCAGGACTAAATCATGACAGCAATAAATCTCTAGCGAGGGGGGAAAATCAAGATAAAAAGTCATCATTTGGAAATGATAGTGAAGGAATAGATCGAAATCAACTCGAATTGCCCAAAGAACAAGTCAATTTGATTAATCATACAGTTCAAAATAATCCAAATACTATAGTTGTTTTATTAAATGGTAGTCCAATCGCAATGAATGGTTGGCTAGAAAATGTTCCTGTTATTCTTGAGGCTTGGTATCCAGGGATGGAAGGGGGCCATGCAATCGCTAATATACTATTTGGTGATGTTAATCCTTCTGGAAAATTACCAATAACTTTTCCAAAGAAACTTAGAGACTCACCTGTGCATCGTTCTACCAAAACTTATCCTGGGGAGGGATTGAAAGTTTATTATGATGAGGGAATTTTTGTAGGTTATCGTTTTTTTGAAAAGGAAAAGATAATACCTCTCTTTCCATTTGGTTATGGTCTCTCTTATTCTACCTTTCTTTATGACAATCTCCGATTAAACAAAAAGAAATATACTAAGAATGAAAATATAACCGTAACTCTCAATTTAACAAATACAAGCAATCATCCTGGATCTGAAGTTGTTCAGGCATATACACAAAGTCTTGATTGTGGAGTTGAACGGCCCCTAAAAGAGTTAACTGGATTTAAAAAGATATTTATTACTGCAAATGAAACAGAGATTGTAAATATGGTTATAAGAGCTAAAGATTTAGCGTTTTACGATGATAATACCCATTCTTGGAAAATTGAACCTGGTGAATACAAGCTCTTAGTGGGAAGATCTTCAAGTGACATTCTCTTAGAAGAGAAGTTTAAGATAGCTTAGTAATATGAGTTTTTATGTCAAGAAATAACACTTTTAGAAAATAAAATGTTTAATATTCATCTACTGCGCAATAACAAACAAAGAATTCATTATCCATAATATAATAATCATTGACCACAGGTTAATGGCTTAGTTTTTCCATAATGAGGACTTACAATGACAATTATCCATATATTAACTTGGTTAGGTGTCATTATTTTTGCTTATTTTCTAATTAATCAGAGTATTATACTTATCTTAGCGAATTTTCCAAGAAGACCTATTAATGAATATCCTGATTGGGGGGTAGTGAAAGAATTTAAAGTGCCTACAATCAATGGAAAAAGAATGGAGTGTTGGGTAGTCTATCCAAAAGGAAGAACAGACGAAGTCAGAAACCAAAAACCCGCAATAATATTGGTTCATGGTTGGGGAAGGAATAGAGGGCGAATGGTCTCTCGAGCTAGAATCTATGGTAAACATGGATACATCACTATTTTGATTTCTGTAAGGGATCATGGTAACTCTGATAAAGAAATCGCAGGAATGAGTATTGTACGATTCAGTCAAGACCTTAATTCCTGTGTTAATTGGTGGGGAAAACCAGTGATAGTAACTGGCCATTCAATTGGGGCTGGTGCCACATTGATAGTAGCAGCCCAAAATCCTCTAGTTAAAGCTGTAATAGCAGAAGCATCTCCTTATGCATTTCCTCACAGTCTTAAATACGTTTATGGTCCAGTCTTGAAATGGTTTACCCCATTCTTGATGCCAGGTATCACAATCCTTACTTTATTTAAGTTTAGGAAATATTCAAAACTGGAATTTTCTCCACTGGATGCTGCATCACATATTACTGTCCCTACTTTGTTGATCCATGGACGAGAAGATGAAATCTTACCAGTAAAATATACTATTCTCCTCCAAAAGGAAATACCCTACAGTAAAATATGGATACCAGACCAGACTAATCATTCCGATATTGAAAAACATCCAGATTATAGTACTCAAGTTATTGGTTTTATTAAATCAATCATAAAATGAACTTATCGAATCGGGAAATTTATGGCAATAAACCAAATAATCAGGTGGATTATTCCAGGAAAATTGGCTGGCAGCCCTTTTCCCCTCTTTAAAGAGCTTGGCATTCTACCACAGTTGAATCTTATGCTTGTAGTGAACCTTACATCTCGTGGATTACCAAATAGTCTAAAAGAACAATTAAAAACTAGTGGAGTAAAATTCAAACGCCTATCTATCCCTGATTTTGGAATTCCTACAGAGGATACTATTAATCATTATTTACAAATCGTATGTGAAACATTACAAAATGAACAGGCAGTATTGACCCATTGTATTGCTGGTTGTGGCCGAACAGGAACAATGATTGGATTATTTCTAGTAACTCATGGATATAAGTCAACAGAAGCACTAGAGATCATTCATGGAGCTTTAGGTGAAGGGTGTCCAGAGACAGAAAACCAACTGGCTCTACTTCATCAATACCGAGGAAAATGTCCAAACTCCTCCCGATGTAAAGGACTTATCTAAAGATGAGTCACCTAATCAAAACATTGTAGAGTAATAAAATATATAAACTCGGTGCTCCGAATGGTGATACAGATTCCTAGTTCTCATTTTGATTCGATTCGTCATATGTATGATGCACATCAACATCTCAGAAATATAATCGAAGCGATTCCAGAGCTCCCTCTGGGAGAAATTTTTGTAGATAATCCTGAAAATCCTTCAGTATCACTTTTTACAATACCTGGGGTTCATATTCTAGCAGGAACTCCCAGTTCATCTGATATAAACAAAATCTTAGCTCACATCCCTCCGAAACAGACAATCTTTATTCCAAATCAGAAATTATGGATTCCACACTTAAGGATGTACTTTAGAACTAAACTAAGAAACTTCAACCGATATGCTCTTTCTGCTTCCGCTGTTACTCTTAAATACATACAAAATTTAAAACACAACCTTCCTGAACGTTATTATTTACAACAAGTGGATATGGAAGTCCTGAATCAAATAAAAAATTCGATCGGATATTATGTTCATCTGTTCTTTGGAGACCCAAAACATTTTATGGCATCGGGAAAGGGATATTGTATCAAGTATGGTCTTTCAATCATTAGTATGGCTTCTTCTTTGGTTCCTTTCAGAACAAGTCTCGAAATTCAGGTAGACACAGTGGATTCAATAAAATATCGAAGAAAAGGATTGGCAACACGAGTAGCAGTTGAACTCATTTCATATTGTTTGGAAAATGGTATTGAACCTCATTGGGATGCTGATACTGAGATTTCCAGAGACTTTGCTCTCAAACTGGGATATACTGATTCAAAACCGTATAAGTGTTATTATTGGGTTTAAAGGCAAATATAATAATGAAAGGAGAGAGATCTTGCCTTTTTTTATAGTTTTAAGTCCAACAGTTTTATATTTTGTCTCTTAATTGACCAAATTCGTTTAAGTAAGACATCTTCCGAATAGTAGATTATAAAAACTAGATAATAGGTATATTTTAGAATGATTTCTTCTAAAAAATAATTTCGAAAATGTATGTGAATGGTGTTTATAGACTTAATACAAGTTTAAAATGAATATAGGAAGATTTTTTTATGAAAAAAATGAAACTGTTTAATTTCGCAAGTTTGTTCGTATTAGTGGCTCTTCTCTCAGGTAGTACCACACTTTCCGCACCAATGACAACGATGACCTTCAAATGGCCCTCAAATTTCCGCCCTCACGGGGGATATATTGATAATGTGATATTCAACATTTATCAGAATGACTGGGCTGAAATGTTGCTTGCATTGAAAAAAGGGGAAATTGACGCCAGTACAGAGGACCTTATCTATAATGCGCGATACCTACCTGGGCTCGTATTGAATCCTAACGTTGAGGTAGCTATCAATCAAAAACCATATTTTCGGCAACTTTCCTTAAATTGTGGACGTTTCCCAACCAATATCACTGGGTACCGTCGAGCATTAGCTTTTGCTATAGATAAGGTGGGAATTAACTATGAGATCGATGGTGGAGCAGGGACTCCTATAGACACTTACATGCCTAGTATTGCTACAGAATGGGAAATTGAAAGTTCGTTACCAACGCACTTTTATGAACCAGATATTGATTCTGGTATCGCAGCTCTCGAACGAGCTGGATTTAGAGATTTAGACGGTGATGGTTGGCGTGAATTTGATGCTGATGACTCTGGGACTTGGAGTACTGGTGATAAAGACCACCAGGAGTGTGCCATCGAAATATATGCTACAATTGATTATGATCCTGCTATTATCGTCAGTGAATATGCCGCCAAGGCTCTTCAAGCAATGGGAATAAACGCGACTGTGGTAGAAATGGACTTTTCTCTTATCTACGATAAAATACTTGCAAATGATGCTTGGACGATGTGTTTCACTTGGGCCGCTGATATTGTCAATCCAGTGGAATATTTGTACCAATTATTTAGAACTGGTCAATCCTATTCAGACATGATTTATCGGTTGAACAATGCAACTATAAACGCTGCTCTTGACGAGATGATGGCAGCAACTACTCTTGAAGATGTAAAGGCAAAATCTGCTGAAGTTTTATTACTACTAAATCATGAACAGCCAATGATTGCTTGTTACAGCTATCCTCTTATCAATACTTACCGTACAGATAAGTTTGAGGGTTTTTTCAACTTCAAAGGTATGGGCATTACAGGTGAAAATCCGTATTGTCTCACACATATTTCTCTGAAGGAATCCGAAGGTGGTCCAATTGGAGGAACGTTCAGATACGGTTCAACTGAAGACATTTACTCAACTAATGTCCTCAATTATCTATATTACTTCAATAAGATTGTCTTCGACTGCATCTATGAACGCCTGTGGCAAAGTGACCCCAATAACTGGGATCCTATTCCACAATTGGCTTATAACTGGACCATTGAAGAGACTACTGCTGGTGGGGGTTTTCAGGACGGCCAGAAGTTCACCTTCTATCTAAATGATAATGCGACGTGGCACGATGGACAACCAGTCACATCTGCAGATGTTGAATACTCTTTTGAGACCCTCTGGCCTAGAAGTAATGACTATGGATCTTATTTAGAAAATGTCTACCGAGTCGATAGGCCTAGTGACTACATTGTTGAGATTTATACCAACCAGAGTGGGTACTTTGAATGGAGTAGAGCAACTGGCTTACCAGTGTTACCTATGCACATCTGGAACACTCATGGGCCTGATTTTGAGACCTGGATTCCCACAACAGCTGCGGATTTGACTGGCTCTGGGCCTTATAAATGGGTAGAATATGTACCTGGGGAATACATTAATCTGACAAGACACACAGACTGGCAATATGATGCTCGACTTTCAGTTTCACACTTAAATTTTGAAGAATCCCCAAATTCTGAAAAAATCCCTATGTCAAAAGAGGCAGGCAGATCTGCTGCATCATCTGGATTTGAAATATACATAGCAGTCACAATGTTCGTAGTAATAGGCGTAGCTACTCTCTATTTCAGGCAAAGGAGGAGAAAATATCAATAGGAAGGTGTTCTTATGGGAAAAATGAAATTATTTAATATAATTAGTGCACTCACACTAGTGGCTCTTTGTTGTGCTAATAGTGTATTCTCCTCACCAATGAATATACATGTAGATCCAATGTGGGGTTCTGATTTCCGTCCTTATGGAGGATACGTTGATGAAGTGATCTTTCAAGTTTATCCTGATGATAACAAAATAGAAGCGTTGATAGCACTCAGAGAAGGTAATCTTGACATGTGCGATTTTTCAATTGGATTTGATATCGATTTTTTGCCTGGACTCCTTACAGATCCCAACGTTGATGTCGATTTCAGTCTAGCTTCAAGGATTCGTTATCTCGCCCTTAATTGCGGAGAATTCCCTACTAATATCACAGGGTATCGTCGAGCGTTAGCTATAGCTCTAGACAAGGTCAAAATCAATGAAGAAGCTAATGGTGGTGCTGGTGTTCCTATTGATAGCCATATGCCACTTGTAGCAACAGAATGGGAAATTGAGAGTTCGCTTCCTGTCCATTACTATAGTCCAGATATCGCTTCTGGGAATGCAACTCTTGAAAAAGCTGGATTTAGAGATCTAGATGGTGATGGTTGGCGTGAATATGATGTTGATGATTCTGGAACTTGGACTACGGGTGATCTAGATGATTACGATTGTGAAACTGATATATACGCTACTAATGACTTTTATCCATCTGTTATTACTTCTCAGTATGCTTATATGGCATTAGAAGACATGGGATTAAGAGTACAGTTCTTCGAAAAAGATTGGCAAGAGATCGTTAACGACATGGTTAATGCTAACTACAACATTACGTGCATGAGTATGGGAGTTCCTCCTGACAATCCATATGAGAATTTAGAGCTAGAGTTCAGATCAAGCATTTTTAATCTTTATTCTTTTAGTAATTCTACCATTGATGCTGCAATTGACGATATGATGTCAGCTCCAACACTTGGAGAGGCAAAGATGACATCTACAGAAGTTTTACAATTACTGGCCTATGAAATGCCAATAATTCCTATATATAACGATGTATATTTCAGTGCTTATCGGACTGATATATTTGAGGGATTATTTAACTTCTTAGGTCAGGGAAAATGTTATGATAATCCATATAGCATCACAAATGTTCACCTGAAACTTTCTGAGGGGGCCCCATTTGGTGGAACATTTAGATGTGGTGGATTTCAAGAGTTTCAAACCACCAATATCCTTAATGCTAACTACGCCGATACTCTAGAGATCTTTAATTACATCTATGAAGGCCTGTGGTCAGTCGATCCCAACACTTGGGATCCAATCCCCCAATTAGCATACGATTGGACAATTGAGGAGACTACTGCTGGTGGTGGTATTCAAGATGGCCAGAAGTTCACCTTCCACCTTTACCATAATGCCACTTGGCATAATGGGGATCCAGTCAACGCTGCTGATGTCGAGTACTCCTTTGAAACTATTTGGCCAAGAAGTCCACAACAGGGGTGGCGACTAGCTAATATATACCGTGTTGACAGCCCAGATGATTATACAGTCGAAATTTACAGTAACAGAAGTGGGTACCAGGAGTGGATCATATCCACTAATCTACCCGTGTTACCCCGTAATATTTGGGATTCTCATGGGCCTGATTTTGAGAATTGGATTCCAGCAACTTCTACACATATGACTGGTTCGGGACCTTACAAATGGGTTGGAAGTGTACCTGATATGTACACCACTTTAACACGACACCCTGAATGGCACTTTAGTGTAAATCCCCCAGAGGAGCCCACGACAACCACAGAAGAACCAACTACATCGACCACAACTCCCACGACAACCACAGAAGAACCAACTACACCGACCACAACTCCCACGACAACCACAGAAGAACCAACTACACCGACCACAACTCCCACGACAACCGCAGAAGAATCAACTACACCGACATCAACACCACCTACTACTCCTACCAAAACCGTTACTAAAACCAAAACAAAAACTACCACAACTGACACAGAAAGCGCTTCAATTCCTTCCCCTGGGCCAGGTTTTGAATTTCCATTAATTATGCTAGTGCTTATTAGTGGAATTGTTTTGAAACGAAGACTCTACAGAAAGTGAATTCAAGGGAGTAATCCCTTTTTTCCTTTTTCTCAATTCTAATCGTTTTTTAAAACTGTTTCAAAAATTTTTATCGTGTAATCGATATTCGCTTATGTAAACTCTTCTAAAGTTTCATCAATGAGCTTTAAACCTGCTAATAAATAATTTGTTTCTGATCCAATCCCAATACGGATATAATGGTCCATTCCAAAACAATCACCAGCGACAATAAATACGCTTTTTTCCTCTCGTAATTTAGTAGTAAACTCTGTGGAATTGATATTTATATTGTATTTTAAAAAAGCAATACCTCCTGCGTGAGGAGGAGTGAAATGGAATATATTAGAATGTCTGTTAACCCATTCTTTTAATATTTTCAAATTTCTATTCAACCTAGCTCTATTCCGCTTCAAGATTTTCTGTCGCATCTCAGGCTGTAACACTAATGTGGCTATTCGATCACTTAGAATTCCAGCTGTAATTGATGTATAATCATGATAACCCCACATTTTCTCAATGAGCCTCTTAGGACCGACCAACCATCCGATTCGTAATCCTGGAAGTGCATAAGCTTTGGAAAGTCCACAACTAATTATTACCTTATCATGTAAATCCCAAAAACTAGGTGTTTCTTCTCCATTTAATTCAGCTCCTCGATATATTTCGTCAGAATAGATCCATGCATTTGCCTTTCTTGCTAGTTCAACTATCTTTTGCATTGTTTCTCCTCTTAATATGGCACCTGTTGGATTATTCGGATTACAAATGGCTATCATTTTTGTTTTGGGTGATATTAAAGACTCTAATTCTTGAATATCTGGTTGCCATTTCAACTCCTCCTTCAAATGAAATGGTTTGACTATTATTCCAAAAGAACGGGCAATTCCCCAAATTTGCATATAATTAGGCATCATGAAAACTAGTTCATCTTTTGGTTCTAAATTACTCCAAATACCTAGAAAATTCGCTTCAGCAGAACCATTTGTCACCAAGATATTATCCAGATCTGCTTCTTTATATAAACGGCTGATTGTCTCTCGAAGCTCGATAGATCCGTTTGTTTGACCATAACCGAGCTGAATAGTCAATAATTTGACTAGTTCCTCTTTATCAAGTAGTTCTTCAAGAGTATAAGGATGAACTCCACTTTCTGAAAGATTAAATTGTACAAGATTCTCCCAGACAGATTGTCTCCTCTCAAGGTCGAAGGTTTCAATTTTCATCATTTTGTCCTCATGAAACAAATTATAATATCTTTTTTCTCGGTAACCCAAAAATTCTAAGATTTTAATCCTTCATACACCGCTTTTGAAATTTGGATGTCTTGAACCGCCACACCAGTTAAATCAGCAACAGTAATTTCATCATCTGTCGCACGTTGGAACTTTCTATTAGATATCATAGTCCCCAGTTCGATCAAATTACCTTCTGTTATCTTTCTTTCCATTATAGCATGGAAACACTCCCCCCGAGAAGCTGCTTGGGAAATACTATCAACAACGACTCGGTCAGCGATTTGAAGGATAGCAGCATCCAATTCCTGCTTCTCAGGCGTATCTGAACCTATTGCTGTAATATGTGTTCCTTTTACGACTTCCTCCACTTTTATTAGAGGTTTCTTTGAAGGCGTACAAGTTACAATAAGGTTGCATGACTTAGTGATATCCTTAGAATTCATAGTTGTTTCTATGTTAAATCCAGAGTTTATCATATCCTTTTGGTATTTATCCAGTCCTTGTTGTGTCCTTCCCCACACTAATGCATCTCGGCAATTAATGACAGATTTTAAGTACTCTAATTGCATCTTTCCTTGTATTCCATAACCATAAATCCCTATTCGGTTCACTTTCTTAGGAGCTAGATATTTTGCAACAACTGCTCCTGCGGCTGCGGTTCTTATGTTCGTTAAATGTCCTTCATCAAGTAAAATACATATTATTTCCCCAGTTTTCTGGCTAAATAATAGATTAAGGCCATTAATAGATGATAACCCGATTTTAGGGTTATCATAAAATCCTTGAGCAATTTTAACCACGTAATAATTACCACCTTTGATATATCCGTATTTAATATGACAATCACCCGGTGGATCCTCAAAAATCATCTCCCCTACTGGAGGAACTATAACTTTTCCTTGAGAATAGGCAATAAAACCCTCTTCAATAAGTTTTAAAGGATCTATCTTTTCCAAAATTTCCTTTATCTGATCTAGCTTTATAATTTCTACCATTACAAAATAATTCTCCTTTACACCTTCAATTATGTTAATCAGTCAAATCTGCATATTTACACGTAATTTCAATTGATTTAAGGAGTGATTTCGCTATAATGATAGCATTCTCTTTAATTAAATCCCCTTCTTCATCGAGAGTGCCAAGCCCTGGCGTTAAAAAGATGTTTCCACTATAAACAGTTGCTCCTAAACCGACCCCCATTTCATCTAATGCTACAATTATAGGATTTGTATTAGAGAACATATCCTCCATATTAAAAATAGGAATCCCAAATTCATCTTTTTGCCAAGTTTGTTCATAATTTAGTTCAGTTCCTCCCATTGTATAGCTTTTAGTGAGGATCAACTTATCTTTAAACCTAGCTGGCTCAAAAGAGCTGAACTCATTAACAATAATATCGTGATATTGATCAATCGGTTTTTTAATTTTATCTGGGTTATCACGGAGCATTTTTAGAACAGCAATTAACCCAACAACGGTATCTCTGCCAGGATCCATCATTGAGTATCGCGCTTTACCATGGGATGAAACTTCTCCATATCTTTGACCTCCCAATCCTAATCCTTTACGAACTGGAACCATAACTTCTTCTTTGCCGACAATGAGGCCACAGATCGGAGCCCTTGCGGATTTATCCATACTCCACATCATTATATCCCCCCCAACATCATTAGGTCCTAGACCAATTACGGGCATTCCCCCTCCGCCATCAAGTATATAGGGTAAATCGTACTGTTGAGCAAGATCACCAATTCCTTTCTTAAGAATGGGTATACATTTCTCATCTTTTTGTCCATATCCATATCCTGGAGTATCGTAACCAAGAGTAGCAAAACCAGTCAATGATTCAATATGGCGTTCAGCTACCAATGCAATCCTTTCAACCGATTTCTGAGCATCTGTCCTAGTCATCAATGGTACAGGATTGTATTTTATTCCATGGACTTCGTATTTTGTACCAACTAGTTTTACAAGCAGTGAATCAAGATTTGGAAGGCATTTTGATTCAACTGCGAGCTCTCCTCCTGTCACTGACCTATCAACAAATAAATTTTTGTATTTAGGAGGGAATGGTCTTCCATACGCAGCTATGTATTCAGAGTCCTCACCATAGGGAGTAATAAACCTACTTCTATATGTCTCACCCATTCTTAGCATAGGTGAAGCCATTAATGTTTCAAAAGAAACCCTCAATGCCGACTCACAAGTATTGGTGGCTGCAGAATCATAATCATCACCATAAATGTCTTTTATTACATTACGAAGTTCATCCTCAATTTTTCTCATCGGGATAACGTGTTTATTTGCCTTTATGATATCATTTAAGACATAATTAGGTAACAAACCAGGACAGGATGAGCTACCTGGGTAGGTTCCAAAAGAATCTCTCTGGATTTTATCTAAACCCAAATCTATTGCAGCTTTTCGTGCCTCCTTAATGATTTTTGGGAAATTTGAAAAGATCTCCTGATACCATTTGTATTTACATCTTATTTTCATAAAATTAACCTCTAGGATGCTATAAGTGGTTCATCTGCATGATTTAAATCCAGATAACAGGTGTAATAAATTAAGATTTCGAGGAAATAAAGACTCTTACCATATCTGATTCCATGCGAATATTAATAGGGGAAGGAGAGGAGTTCTTTTTCGATAATATACTATTAGAACGTTTTTTGCTTTTTTTAATGCGAATGATTATATGATATATATGGGTTAGAATGATTAACGGGAAAATTATGTCAATGCCTAGTGAAAATTTCGAGGAATTATCTGATTTCCAAAAAGAAGCCTTAAAAGAACTCGGAACTATGGGTGCGGGTCAAGCTGCTAGTGCTCTTACTGAATTTCTTGAACAACCAATAGTTATGAAAGTTCCATCAGTTAGAATGGTTTCATTTGAATCAATTCCTGACTTATTAAAAGCTCGATTCCCTACTGACACACAAATTGCAATTTCTTCTGCAAGCAATATTACTGATATATTTTATACTGTTCTGGTGTTATTTGACAAAGAAACAGTGACCGAAATACTAAGTCAAAAATCACCTCCCGCAGATAACATTGAAGCACTTATGGAATTCAGTACAGTGTTCATGGATCTGATTAGGGAGATCGGATCGATAATTCTAATAAAGTACATCCTTACATTGAACACATTTTTATGCATAAACGCCACTATTCCATCACAACCTAAGTTACGTATAGGAAATCTTGATTCCTTGCAGCAATATGAGTTAAATGGTTTAGCGAAAAAATCTAATGTAATATTTATTGAATGTGATCTCTCTTCAGAAAGAAGTCGTGTGAAAGCTGAATGCATTTTAATTCCTCATAATGTTACTTATGATCGTTTTTTTAACATATTACTTACTCAAAATTTCTGATCAAGGAGTCCTAGCTTTTATAAGGAGGAAAATGTGATTAACCTGAAACAATTCTTAAAAAGGGATTCCGAAGTGGGTAAAATCCTTTATGTCGGAATTGGCGAAATTATACTAGGTTCATCATGTGATACTTTGAAAATAACTTCTTTAGGTTCATGTGTCGGAACGGTATTATACCCTGATGATGATAATCCCGAAAAATACGCAATTATGGGACATATAATGCTCCCAGAATCGCAAAAGGTAAATAAAAAACATATAAATGATAAAAATAGGTTTGGATCAACAAGATTTGCAGATATCGCTATCCCCACAATGATTAGTAAGCTTGAAAATACTACTGGAAAACATCGTCGAAAGTCTTTTGTCGCAAAAATGATAGGAGGGGCGGAAATGTTTGGCTATTCAAAACTAACGATGAAAATAGGAAAAGAAAATGCCCAAAAAGTAAAGAAACTATTGAAAGAAGCGAATATCCCATTAATCAAGGAATTTATAGGTGGAGACACTGGTATGTCAGTTGATTTTCGGATAAGTGATTACACCTTAACTATCAAACCAACTGGAGGAAAATCCATAATTATATGAAAATTCCCTGATTGAGAGAAGAGGGAGGTTGTAGTATTTACACTTTTTAATTAAAGATCAGAAATTATTTTTATCTTTTTTAGATTCCTCCTCTTCTTTTAAAGCACGACGAAGTACTTTTCCTACTTGAGTCATCGGTAATTCTGTTCTGAACTCGATATAACTCTCATCATGGGGTTGTTTGTATTTCACTAGTTTTTCCCTGCAATAAGCAAGAATATCAGCTTTCGTAAGCGCCTCCCCTACTTTAGGGACAATAAACACCTTGACTGTCTCTCCAACTTTTGGATGAGGAACTCCAATGACAGCTGCATTAGATACCTTTGGATGAGTAATGAGGACTTCTTCGATCTCCCTAGGATATGCCTTGAATCCTCCTACATCAATCATGTCTTTTTTGCGATCAGTTACATAGAAGTAGAAATCTTCATCATATTTACCGATATCTCCAGTTAAAAAATATCTCTCACCGTTAATTTCTCTAAAAACTGCTTTAGTTTCTTCAGGTTTTCTATAATACCCCTTCATTACTTGAGGACCATGAATCGCTATTTCTCCTTCTTCATTCACTCCGAGTTTTTTAGTTCCTGTCTCAACATCGACTATTATGCAATCAGTGTCTGGATAGGGTATACCAATGCTTCCTTCTTTTTTCAATGGTTTGTCATGCCCTGGAGCTGCAGCCATGGGATTTGAATGAGTAACAGGAGATGTTTCTGTCAACCCATAACCTTCTGACAAATTCGCACCTGTAATTCGCTCATATTCTTGTAATACACTAAGGGGAAGAGGTGCGGCACCACTCGTACTGACTTTTAATGAGCTTAGATCATAATTCTTTATATTAGGATGATTTAAAATCGCTATATAGAGTGTAGGTACGGTATTAAAAATTTGAACTTTATATTTTTGTAATAGCTCCAATATCTTAGTAAATTTATCCTCACGAGGGTCAAGCATCAAGACCCCTGTCGCGCCATACTGGACGCCTAAGTTCATAGCTGTCGTTGCTCCATAACTATGATAAAATGGTAGCGATCCAATTCCAACTGTTGTTCCTCTCTCAAGAGGAGGTTGCATCCAAACAGAACATTGTTCAACATTCACAACAAGATTCTTATGTGTTAACATAGCACCCTTTGGTGTTCCAGTTGTGCCGCCTGTGAACATTATAACAGCAACATCATCAGGATTCACATCAACATTAGGACGATCCTCTGCGCGATAGTTATCATAAATCTCGTGTATGTATAAGTCACGGGGATCCTTCTTGCTAATTTTTCCTAGTAAACCACCAAGGAATGCTTTGAATCCTTTGAGATAAGGTTTAATGGAAGCTACTACAATAAATTCCAAGGAAGTGAACCCTTGGTCACGTACAATTTTACAGGTTTCGTATGGCTGAATTGTAGTAGTAATCATATCAGCACAAACAATCCCTCGTGCTTCACTCTGTTCTAATTGACCTTTTAATTCATTGGCAGGATATTGGAAATTTAATGAAACAACAACCGCTCCCGCTTTTAAAATCCCGTAATAAGCAATAACAAACTCTATCATATTAGGTAAAAAAACAGCTACCTTGTCTCCTGGTCGTATTCCCTTATCGACAAGGAATGCAGCAAATTTATCAGATAATTCTCCCGCATCCTTAAAAGTAATTTGAGCAACCTTATCAAAACTTCCAGTATCAAGGATAAGTGCGGTTCGATCTGGAAACTCTAAGACTGAACGATCCAAGTTCGCAAAAAGGGGAATGTTAGGATAATCAATCGTTTTTGGAACATTTTCAGGCCATAGAGGAATATCATTTGGATGAACCATATTCTCACCAGTAATTTTTTTTAACCTTAGAACCAAATTTATCTTTTATTCTCTAAAAAATATTACCTTCTTAAACAAAGAAGACATTTTCAGAAATTTTCACCGATTTATCAATAAAACCAATGAATCTTTTCAGAAAAGTTCAAAAATCTTTCTATATCTTTTTGATATGTTTATAAAAAACCATTTTGATGATATAAGACCATCTTCGAACCTGCTTCAATCCAATCTTCAGAGGCTTCCTCGAAGACTCTTTTAGCTCGTTTATTCGCCTCTTTGATTATTGATATTTCTTCGATATCAACCATCTGTTTGTCAGTCATGATTATTTCTCCGTTTACTATTACATTATCCACTTCATTGCCAGTGCTGGAATATACAATATTAGGTACGAAGTTTTTGAAAGGATTATCTACAATGGGAGTTAAATTTAAATTTGTTAATTCAACAGTAATGACATCTGCTTGCTTCCCCACTTCAAGACTTCCAATTCCAAGCTCGAGTACTTCAGCTCCTCCTCTTGTTGCTAGTTGAAGTGATTTCCAGGGTGGTAATGCTGTTGGGTCTTTTTCCTGAATTTTAGATAAAATACTAGCCATTTTCATTTCTTGAAACATGTTATAATGCCCTGGCCCAGGGCCTTGATCTGTCCCTAGAGCAACTGTACCTCCAATTTCTATATAATGATTAATTGGAGGAATTATACCATCAATTACTGCGATAGATGAAGGACACCCAACCATTTTTACTCCATTTTTCACCATTAATAATCGTTCACCTGGGGTGGTATCGTGGATGTGAGCAGCAACGAGGTTGGCATCAAGTAAACCGTTCTTCTTAAGTACACTTACAGTTGTTGAACCTTTTCCAAAACGACCGCAAATTTGAAGTCTTTCTCGTCCTCCTTGCGCTACATGCATATGAATTTTACAATCTCGATCAATTGCTTGTTGTTTGATATTTTTTAAGAGTTCTAAGGAACAGAAATCTAAAGCTTGAGGTCCATACATCGAACTAACGAGATCGTTGTCATGAAATTCTTGAAATACACCATTAGCTCTTTTAAGAGCTGCTTCTCCTTTAGATTGATCAAATTGATAAAGATCTGTAGGCTTCAATTGAGCTCTGTCTGAGCTAACCTCATTTATGGTCTCAATACCTACAACACGAACTTTGAAGGGTATATACACTTCATGGATAAGAGTTGATACAAAACTAGCGTATTCAGCAAAAGTTGTTGTACCTGATCTTAATCCTTCGAGAACGGCTAGTTTTGAACCTAAAATGAGATCTTCTTTGTTTAAATTCCTTGCTAATGGCCCAAGTCCTTTATTCATCCATTCAATTTCAGGTAGGTCCTGAGCGCCCCCTCTTAAGAGAGTTAATCCTGTATGAGTATGTGCATTAATCAATCCTGGCATCGTGATATGATTTTCACCATCAATGATCTTATCAGCCTGTTTGTGGTTAAAATCATCAGATTTTCCAAGAAATGATATCTTACCATCCTCGATACCTATTGCTCCATTAGGTACTATTCCCAAACCCTTTCCCTTAAAGGTCATTAACCAAGTATTGATGATTGCTATATCCAATATATAACCTCACTATAGACTGAACAATGTACTCCTAGAAAGACTTATTGTATCTAAAATACAAATAACTAAGTATTATATCTCTTTTAGAATTAATTTTTGGATTGATAATACTTAAGAAAAATCATCATGTTATTTAGTTTTATTATATGGCATTTTTAATATCTTTGGGGGATCTAGAATAGCTTGATAAGTGTAGAATTACTTTAGATTTATCATCACCTCTGATAATAAGACAACACGTTTGTGTTCTCATTTACAACCCTAAAGACGGTTGATATTTGATAATTCGCCATCCTCTAGTTCTATAAGACGATATAATCTGATAAGAATGATTAGACTAGCTTTTATGACTGATAAGGTTGTGAAAACCTTCCCTTATAAGCGAAAAAAGTAATTCACTTGCATACATCCAAACTAGAATTCTTTACAATTTCAGGTAGATGCAAAGATATATGTTCAACACGAATAGACCTTAAGATAGCTAGAAGCTAGACTATTTCAAACCAATCTTCCAACAGTAATTTGCCAACGCAACACAGGTTGCCATTCGATCGAACGCTGTTTCATCATCCATATTTGCACGTTTTTGCAGAAATAGACCTTCTAGCAACACATTCAATCCTAGGTGAAATGCTAATGCAGCTTCGTAATTCCTGTATATTTCATTCAAAGACAACCCAACAGCTGAAAGGTTTCTTTCATATCCTTCTATGAATGGTTGAATTTCCCTCCAGAATGTATATAAATTTCCATCATTATCATAATTATCAATTGCTGAATGTAGGAAAAAAGTGCCAATATCTTCCATTCTATCAGCAGATTGCTCTTCTTCTACGTATTCAGGATCAATTAACCACACCTGGATCCTTTTTTTGTCACTACCATCTTTCTCAAACGAGAATAACACATTTCCCTGATGGAAGTCTCCGAATCCAGCCGTACCGGCAGTACCACTTGAATATCTAAGTATTTTCGATAATGACTTACTAGCAAGGTCTATGAAAGCTTCTTTACGTTCTTTAGGCATTACAATGTCTTGGAAGGTCTTTTTCAAAATGAAAACATATCTCTCTTTTTGCATTGGTTTTAAAACAGTTGAATGATATTTGGAAAGAGCCTCTCCGGTCAGTAAAAGCTTAAGTTCGGGATTTATCTCTGAATCATAAAATGATTTACCTTGAATTCCTTCATAAATCAATATAGAACCATATTCGAAGATAACACGGGGTGTTAATACCCCAGTGTCTTTTAATTTTTTTGACAAACGATTAGTTAATATTTTATTTCGCAAAGCTTCATCTGGTGAATCAAAGCTCTTTATAGCTATTGTTAGCGTTAAACTTCCTAGTTCACTATTGAAATCGGCAGTCACTAATTGTAGCCCTTTGGATCCAATTTTATGTACAGCTTGAATATCATTAAGTACAACGAACCGAGATTTTTGGCCAAACTCTTTTAATTGAAGTTCATCAAAATAATCTTTCAAATTCTCAACAATTTCAGCCAATAAGTGCTTTATTTGCTGCTTTCGTCGAACCTTGTCTGCCGGTGAGAGATTATCCATTGGAGCTCAGTAAACCAACTGAGATCATTCTTTTTCAAGGTGTGCATATAATGAATCTTTTATTGGATAGAAAATTTCAAGTCATAATCTAACGTTTAAGTGATTTTAAGAGAATAAATTTCCAATAATATACTCGGGGAACTCAAATTACAAAAAATGAGCAGCGCAGGATTAGCTTTCCCAATTTGATAAGGCTAATACCAAATGATAATGTTAAAATTAATAGGTGATATTGCCTAAAGGAAAATATTTTTTATAGATTATCAACAGTTTTAGTTAGCAACCAATTGGAACTTCAATAACTGAATTGAAGGTATTATGTCAATGCAGGAATCCAAACCTGATTCTCATAGTAGTTATCTGGAGAATCTTAAGATTGTCTTTAGTTCAAGGAATTATCTTGTCATCCTCTTTACAAACTATTCTGGCGCTATTTTCCTAGCAGCGTGGATCTACTTAAACCTCTTTTTCAGGGATGTAGGAATTTCTTACTTTGAACTTGGTCTTGCGGATTCTTGGGCAATGATTCTTGGTCTTTTTGCAACTCTGTTTGGGGGATATTGGGCCGATAAATATATTCCTCATCGAAAATATATGGCAACATTTAACATGTTCTTTCTAGCTATTGCTACCTTTCTTATTCCATTTGTTACAAATTTTATTGGACTTCTCTTAGTCTGGACTGTTTTTGGATTTAGTCAATTCTGTCAAGCTAGCATTGATCCTATCTTGTTTGAGTCCATTCCTCCAGAACAAATGGGTACAGGAACCAGTCTATTTACACTGACAGGCATTTTTGGAATTGTTGGACTGCTTATTGTTGCGATCTTAATTCAAGATAATTTCGTATCCGGCCTAAAGGTTTTTTGGCACCTTTTTACTATAGTCGCGATAGGAAATTTTTTTCTTCGATTGATCTTTTTAAGGAAAACACAACCAGCACAACCAGTTAAAGATCATACTAGAGGGATTAAAGACCTTTTTAATCAATATCGAACAGGAGTTATGGTACTTATATCTACAATTCCACTATTCTTCATTGTATTTTTACTAGACATCGCGAGTGATATAAATTATCGTTTTGTTCAGACATTTTTTCTTAATGAGGAAGTGGGTATGGATTACAGCACCATAAACTATACAATGATTGGAGCAATTATTCTAGGAGTAATAGGAGGGCTTTTTGCTGGATTCCTCCTTGATAGGACTAAGAATGATGCAAGAGTTATGTTTCTAGTATACATGTTTCTTCCTTTCTCAATTATTCTCCTATTTCTTTCACCATCAGTACCAGAATGGACAAATCTATTATCAGGTGAAGAAATTGGTGCCATTCTTTCAAGTACAGCTTTCATTGCGGTTATTATTAAAGCAGGAAATGATGAGGTATGGCGAACAATTGCATGGGGAGCTGTTGGTCGTAAACTTCCACGAGAACACACTGGAAAAGTTATGGCTATTCTTTCAATGTCTATATCTGGGCTTGGTGTTTTTATTAGTCCCATTGTTGGTTTTGTTTATCAGGTTGAAGGGGGAAGACCATTATTACTAATTACATTGGTGTTAAACATATTAATTCTGGTTTTACTCTTGGTTGGATGGTTGCGAGGCTTTAAAAGGGATATCGAGAAAGTCCCAACTATATCAGGGTCAATTTAAACAGTCATTCATATTAACCCATTATACAATTGAGTGGTGGTTAAGCATGTCTTGGACTCGTGAGGAACTTCATGATTTATTCCTCGCTGGGAAAATAGCTCGTTTAACACTAGATCAAATAGGAAAACATGTGAAACCAGGTGTCTCTATCGGGACTCTTTACGACTCTATTGTTAAATTAATTACTAAAACTAAAGGTGTAGACTTAGCTTTTCCCCCGAATATTTCTATCAACGAGTGTGCTGCTCATGATACTGCCGCTCCAGATCCAACAGAAAAACGATTCATTCTCAAGAAAGCCCTCGTTAAAGTAGACCTTGGAGCTAATGTTAACGGGATGCTTTCAGATACAGCTAAAACCTTTTCCATTGATGGGAAGCATTTCAAATTAATAAGATCAGCAAAGGATGCACTGGATAGTGCTATTAATATCATAAAACCTGGTCTTCGTGTGAGTGAAATAGGTGCTATTATCCAAGAAACAATCGAGGGTTATGGATTTAAACCCATAGCTAATTTAACTGGTCATGAATTGAAGAAAGGGAATCTTCATGCTGGATTGTCGATACCTAGTATAAAGTCAATTCCATTTGCTCAAAGATCTAAACTAAAAAAGGGTATGATTTTAGCTATTGAACCTTTTAGTACACAGGGGGCAGCAGGTTATGTGGAGGAAGGATCATCTCCACCCTTGATTTATTCATCAACAGGTAATCCCAAAACAGAAATTGGTAAGATTTTAGTAAAGAGATTTCACAAAATCCCTTTTTCTCTTCGTTCAGCTACACTTTTCTTAAAGGAGAAAAATCAACCGATACATAATATTGCTGAAGTTCTCGACAGAGACAATTTCCATGGTTATCGCCCTCTAATAGAAAAAACTCGGGGATTGGTAGCTCAGGCAGAACATACGGTTTTAGTAACATCTAATGGGGTAAAAGTCCTTACCTAACTGCAATTCATTGAGAAGCTTAAAACTCTATATTTAGTAATGCAAGACTGCTAAAATAGCGAATACTAGGATCCTTTTCCAATTTGTGGTTAATCAGATCTATCAGCTCAGGTACAGCTGATATTCCTCCACGATAGCCGAGGGCTTCGGCAGCTAATTCACGCACAGTATAAACACGATCTGTTTTGATTGCCTGTATTAACGCTGGAGTAATTAAAGAATCATGACCCTCAAAATGACCCAAAGCATGTGCACATGCACTTCTCACAGTGTTTGCATGATCCTTTTGTAGTAAGGAAATTAGGATATTGATTATTTCGTGAGTATATTGCTTATTTGTAACTAGATCTGGAGAGTCTATGATTGCTGTGAGGAGCTCAACAGCTCTACAACGCCATTCAATGTCCATCTCAGGTTTTAGATAGCTTATTGCTAGAGGTACATCCTCTATTTGAGCCCAAGAAGTTAATATTTCTAAAAAGAGAGGAACTATTTTATTGAGAGTTTTATCTTTCAATAACGATCGAATCTTGAGAGTATGATCTGGATTTAGATTTGAAATAGCCCAAGCCGCCTGTCGCTGTACAAAGGCATCATCGTCATTTAACAACCTATCCAGCAGAAAGGGAAAAGTTGTATCATCTTTTAAATGCCCAAGGAAAGAACATATTGCTGCTCTTAGCGAAAACGATTTTGATGTTGCTAAAGTCTCCTGAATAAAGGGAAGATCATCCTCTAGAAATTTTCGATCGTCTCTTAGGATTTCTACAAACTCTTCTAGTGCCTCAATCACTAACTCACGCAGAGGCGTTCTATCCCTTCTGAATATTGTTAATAAACAATTGGCTGCTTCCAGTATAGAACTCATACGAGCTAATAATGCTACCATCCCACTTCGGATACTTGACACCTGTTCAATTGATCCAGCTGCAAAGCAAATTCTTTGAATTAACTCTGGAGACGTTGGTTGGATCTGTTCAATTGACCAAGCAGATATAGATCGGACATACGAATCTTGATCCTCTAATCCTTTGAGAAGGGCAGCCAAAGCTTGTTGAGACTTCAGATTACCTAATGCTTCAGCTGAAGCTTCACGAACAGAAAAGCTTACATCAATTTCTAGTGCCTCAGTAAGTTCAGGAAGAGCATCAAAGGATGAAATCGCTCCTAGAGCAGAAGCTGCGGACGCCCGAACATCAGAAATTCCATCATACTTTAATTTTTCAATTAATAATGGAGATAATTCAATGACTCCCCATTTACCAATTAGATCAATAGCCTTTTTTCGTAAAGTTGGATTGTGGTCAGTTTCAATGATTATTTCTAATTGATCAATTATTTCTTGCTTATTAACCTCACCTAATGCTTCTAAGCTAATTATTCGCAGCTCTGGAGGTTCATATATAGTCCCAACAAGACCAATTAGGTAATTTTGTAAATCATCAGGGAAATTTTGAGTTTTTTGTGCAAGGTGTAACATACCTCTGAGAACAGAGACTCTAACAGTGTCGTTGTACCTATGAATGTATGAAGCATTTAATAGAGTTTCCGCTGCAATGAGTCCATTACAATATCCAATCAGTTCTAAACTATAATTTAAATGGTGTCCTTGTTCAATAAATTCTTTGAGACGAATAGCTGTTCCAGTAAGATCTGGATCTTCTGAAGTTTCTTTGAGAGTTGAAGAAATAGTAAAGAAAAGCTCATTGAGCGTTGACAAATCTTCTTCAGCTTCAAACCAATCCAATAAATCATCAAGTACTTCAAAATGCCCCTCAAGACTGATTGCAATTATTTCACGAACCTCTGGATGAGATGATTTCGACAATGCGAGTAATTTTTGTATCAAAGAGTATGAATTTCGCTGTGAAATGTGGGAAGCGATCAGAGCTTTTATCTGAAGATCAGGATCTTCTTCAATAGCCTGTAGGAGAGCTTCATGAACAATTTCTATGTCAGGTAACTTAATCATATAAAATTAAACTCCACTTACAAAATATAATGGAATATTTTATTAAATCTAACTTGACCAATTCAAACTGAATTTCTAATTGTTCAGAGAACATTCATAAAGAATAATGTCAATAAGTGTTGAATTTTATCCTACAAGGATAACCTAGATATTCCGAAAATTACACACAGGAAAGCAGGTTATATTGCAAAAAGAGATCAGAATGGAATAGTTGATAAGGATATATTGGATAATTTAATGAAAACAATTATGATAGCCTAATACTGCCTGTCAGTCTGCTTTTGAGACGACTGTTTTGTTTGTTGTCTCAGGAATTGATAGAGAATTCTATTGAATACTTCTGATAGTTCATGGGGGATCCCATGATCACAGTCTAGTTCTACAACTTCAGCTTGAGGAAGATGCTTTCTTAGAACACTATATGCAATAGAAGGGTTAACTGTATCCTTTTTCCCATAGAGTATTAGGAGGGGGACATCTATATGCTCAAGCTGAAGAAGATACGAACTCGATCGTTTATATTGCCGCTTTATTGAGATATAAGTTGTAATTCTTTGGATTTTTTTTACTATTTTCCATAAAAACGAAATGATTGAGCTTTTTTGCTTACCACTCCGTTTTTCTTTCGCTAAAAAATTCCATGAACGAGTTTTATCCCCTAAAAATGGTCGAGAACTCACAAGAACAATACTTTGGACCATATTTGGATATTTTAATGCATACATCAATGCTAAGGTTCCCCCAATACTGTAACCCACAAAAATAGGTCTCTGGTTAAGCTGAAGTTGAGATAGAAGGAAATGCAAATCGAGAATATGTTCCAAAGTGTGATGTTGTTCTACTTTTCTCCCGAGACTAGATTTCGCATAACCACGTAAATCTGGTGCAATTAGCTGATACTGAGAAATAAGCTTAGGATCACTTAGCTGATCCCCCCAATGGGATTTAGAGCTCCCCAAATATCCATGAATAAACACAATCGGTTGACCAGTCCCTTCATGATGATAATATAATGTATATCCATCACGAGTAAAATAAGGCAAATTAAGTCTATCTCCAAGGATTATAAAGGGGATTTTATTAAAATAAATAAAAATTAATCCTGTTTTAGGGCTTATAACTCAATTTGTCCTAAAGAATGGAATTTCTTTAATATTTAATGAAAAGACTCAGTATTCTTAAAATCTGGATTTTTCATTCCCAAATTGGAGTTGTAGCCATTGAGCCGCAGAAGGGGCACGGAACAGGTTTAACTTTGGAACCATTCTTTAATGTTTGTGTTGTAAATACATGATAACAGTGACCGCACGCTATCTTCAATGTGACTTTTTGCCATTTACTCTCTATCGTTTTTGTTAATGTTTTTCCCGATAAGATATCAACTGGTGGTGGATAATTAAACATTGTACCTCTAAGAGCGAATGCTAAATCAAAATGATATTTTAAGTATTCATATCTTTGTTCGAAATTTTCGAATAGATCAGGAGCCATTATTTTAACCAATCGATACAGAATCAAACCAATAACTGATATTATTGCACTAATTAATAGTAAGGCAACCCATAAACTAGGATCCATCACTAAAAGGTAAAAAGGGGAAGGAAAAAAAGTTATAATTGTAACGAATGGAATAAAAAGCAATGAAGTTTGTAACAAAAATATCCGTATGTTAAAGTCCTGTTGGAACTGTTCTTTTATTTTTTCGATATTCCCTCCCGTCCACCACACATATTCTATCGATATAAGACAGAAAATAAGAACAGCATAATAATTTCCAAAGGACGGTATAAGGAGAAAGATTATATCTTCAGTGGAAATGAAAGGTAATAATCCTAATAATCCCATAATTACCATTGCTGTTACTTGAATAATATCAAAAACAACTCTTCTGAGAAAATTTTCAAGAGCGAGGTTTTTCCTTAGAGCTTGAAAACCAATAAATGTATAGAAAAGGCTTACTAGGATTATGTTAATCCAACTGACATTAAAGATAGGCTGGAGTGAGGAAGGAAAGATTGGAAAATTAATGGGAGTTGGGATATTAATACGAACAGGATAAAGGTAGCCTTTCACGAAAACAGAAAAAATCTCATCAAAAATGATTAATGAGCCTTCAAATCCAGAAAGAGTAATCCATGAGTGAGCTACTTCTTGGAAAAATCTAATTTGTGGTTGTGTTGAAGAGAAAAAACGTGATGTCATTTTCCAAATAAACACACCAGTTGTTACACTCCATCCAATCACAAATATAATTTCGAAAAACAAGAGTCCTAATGAAGAAAATGGCTCAATTTGGTCTGGAGCTGGTGAGATTCCAATGTTATCCCAGAAATTTATGAAATGAAGCATCTGTAGAAATATATAGCTAAATGTGATAATAATACAAAAGATTACCCAATAAACAAATAATCTCCGAAAATTCAAGAATTTATAATCCCTCATCCTTATTCTAAAACATCTGTTACTTAAATTTTTATCCTTTATATCAATACGAATTTGTTATTGCTTTTTAAATCCCTATTACTTATTTATTCTAAATCTAAGGATTAAATATACTGAAAAAATGATCATCTTTAAATTTCATTGGGCTCCGTAAGAATAAATAAATGAAAAATTGATTTGGAATTCTGATGCATATTCGAAAGTTAAGCATAATAAATTTCCGAAGTGTACCACGGCTAACTTTAGACCTTCAGAGGTTGAATTGTTTTATTGGCCCCCATAATTCGGGGAAAACGAATATTTTAGATGGGATAACTCTCTTTTGGGACCCTTATATTCGTGCATCAGTTCAACAAAATCAACTAATAAAAATAAGCCTAGGTCAACAAGTACTCCAAGCTCCTCCTATCCTTTCTTATATTAGTAACACGAATACTATTAGTGGAGTTTTTGAATTAGAGCTTGACAAAGGCATTGATTCTTGGTTAGAGAATGATTATCTACGTGAAATTTTTGTTAATACGGCTTTTCTTCATACTCAAAAGCGATCACATGATTATTTCAATCGTTTTTTTAAGGAGTTGGAGACGATTACAAACCTTTCTAGTATTTCTGCTTTCAAATTCAACATGAATCTCTCGCAGGAACAATTAATGTTTACAGAGCTAAATTGTTATTTACGACTTAAAAACGGCGAATTTATACCTTTTGAATCAAATGATCTTCTTGTCATTCAACAAGCTCTTGGTTCGGCATTTATTCGGCGTTTTCATGAGACCTCTGAATATGAGTTTCTAAATGACAATATTTCACGGATTATAAAAAACAAGGATTATAAAGCAATAACAGCAATTGAAAACTTCTTAAAGGATATTATCGGACAGGAATTTATTTTTGAGTTAGGAGAATATCATGATCATGGACAAGATGTAGAAGTCACAATTGAACAAGCTTTCACTAGTCCTCTTTGGAGGATGTCTACTGGAACCATAAGGATCATTTCATTGGCTTATCTTTTAACAGCAAGTCCTGTGAACCAAATTATTATCATTGACAATCCTGGGCTATACTTACACCCAAAAGGACAGCGTAAATTAGCTAGAAGATTGGAAAATTTTTCAAAAGATCATCAACTTATTTTCTCTACACATTCTACTCGGTTACTCATTGGCCACGCATATCTAGTGGAATTACTAAAAGGTTGGACCAAAATACGGCCAATTCACGGTGAAAAATCAATGAAAAAGGTAGCTAAATTGTTGGGTATTAGACCCTCTGATTCTCTTGGTGCTGATGTTGTTGTATTTGTAGAAGGAAGAACAGATGCGAGAGTTTTTCGAGCTTTTGAGGACATCCTTCTAGGTAATCAATCCAGAGTAACAAAGAACAGAGTTTCTTATATTGGAGTGGGGGGATGGACAAACATGAAATTTGTAATTTCTATTGAATTATTAAGAAGTAAATTTGTTAGGAGTCGTGCTTTGGCAATCACAGATGGAGATATTGTTAATTCAGAAACTTACAACAAAGTTAAGAAGAATTGGTCTTCAGTTTTTCCAGAGAATACATTTTTCTCATTGAAGGAAGATAGTATTGAGTCATTATTTGTTAATAATCCAATTGTATTTCTTCGTACTTCCAGTAAAATTCAAGATGGACTTCCCTCTATTAGTGAACTCCAAAATTACATCAACAAAAAAAGAGAAAGAAAAGTCTCTGATAAAAGTATAGTTCAAAACATTTTAGATGAATTTTTTAGAAGACGATATGGGTCATCTGTTGCTGAATTACTTGCTAGGAAATTCTTAATTCATGAAATCCCTGAATACATAGTCTCATTCTTCAACGAATACATTCTTCAATAATCTTAAATTAATTCTGATAAGAGATTGTTCAGTTCGATAAGGCCCTTAGATAACTATATACTACTAGTAGGATGAGTTATAGTGTAGTATGTATAACCTTTCAAGATGAGATACTATGGTTAAAATTTTACTCTTGGGATTACCTAAAGCTGGAAAATCATCGATACTCCAAGAAGCCTATGAAGCAATAACTGAAGCAGAAGGCGATCCACATAAAACTAGGATTCTTAAGGTTAAATCTCTTCAAAAAGTCCTTCAAATCCATTTTCAGGAAGAGAATTCAATAGATATGCTCTCAAAAGAAGAGATTAAAGAAATTTTCTCAAATGTTCAAATTGTTCTATGGATTCTCGACGTTGCTGAGTCACGTACAATTTCTACTTCTGTTTTTCATTGGAACAAGGTATTAGGTTTTCTGAAAGAATTTGCACCGTTTACTACGAAATTTGTTTGCTTTCATAAGACTGATATGCTTACTCTAGAAGACCAAAACACATTCTTTGAATCACTGAGGAAAGATTTTCAATCTGATGCTGATGACCAAATAAACTTCTATTGTACATCAATAAAGGATGATTCAGCAATAGCAATGATGGCTCAAATTATGAAACTAATTCATGAGTCTTCCTTTGAGATTACGCAAGCCCAAAATAAAATTAACGAATTTCTTCAAACAAATGAAGATTTTTACGGTGCTTCGATTCTATCTTCAGATGGTCTTCCTGTTATTGAAATAGGTGAAACAGAAATCGCTATTTTACCTGCAAATTTATGGCTTGGAACTAATGAACGTTTAAAAGAAGCATATAAAACGGAGAACCTTGCATGCACAATACACCTAAGTGATCAAACTTTATTATTTTTTGATATCGGAAACGACTTACTCTTAACCTCAATATCAAAGAAAGACGCTCCTTTACAATTTTCCTTTATTAGAAGTGATTTATTAGCTCAATCTCTACGTGAAATTCTCGATGTATCTTCATGATATAAATTCTAAAAACAAATAAAACGAAGTTCTGACTTTTTGTCTTTTTAAGAGCCATTACTTTAATTTCTCTTCTTTAACAAAGTCACGGTATAATGAAAATTCATCAAGAATTTCTCTGTCTTTTGAGGTGCTTTTTTTTGCCACAAGGCGTGCAAGAACCTCACCAATCCCAGGTCCAATCATATAACCTTGGCCGCACATTCCAACTGCGTTGATATACCCATTTATTTCATTTATTGGGCCTACTATAGGATTACCATCGGGTGTCATTGGATATAATCCACGCCATGTTCGTCGGACCTTGATATTTTTGAGTCTTGGAAGTAAATTAATCATTCTTTTAGCAATTTGTGGCAAAAAAACGCTAGTTTCTCGTCTATCTGTTCCAACAATGGGAGGGTGAGGGGTGAGGCAAAAAATAATCTTTCCCTCTTTATTCTGATAAAAATAATAGTTTTTAGATCCCTCTGAGGGCCGAATATCAACAACCATAGGTGAAAAGAACCGCTTAACTGGTTCTGTTATACCTGCTTCATGAGAATCAGGTACTACTGGAACATAACTACCAATCATTTGAGCGATATCTTTTGCACAAGCTCCTGCGGCATTTATAATACACTGAGACTGATGTGTGTCCTTGATGGTTTTTACAGACACAATTTGTTCTTTACTGATCTGAATATTTATTACTTCTTCTTTAAATTTAAATTCCACCCCAAAATTTCGCGCCTGACGATAAAAAGCGTTTATAGTTAATAATGGGGAGGCATTACCATCCTCAGGTGAAAAAGTCCCTCCAAGAAGTCCACCACCGTTAATCCCTGGAATTAATTCCTTAATTTTATCTGCTTCAAGATAATCGATATTCAATCCATATCGTTTTTGGAGTTGAACAGTGTCTTTCAATAAATGTTCATGAGCTTCATTAAAAGCCACAAAAGAATATCCCCCTTGTATCCACTCGATATCATCACCAAATTTTTCCTCCCACTCAGAAAAAATCTCTATAGAACGTTGACATACCCAAATTTTCCCTTTATTGGAGTGGGTTGCCCTTATTCCTCCAATTGCATGTTTATTATCACCACAACCTACAGATGGAGCACTATCAAGTACTAAAGTCCTAAGACCTTCTTTACCCATTGCTAATGCCGTGGGAACTCCTACACTACCCGCTCCAATGATAATGCAGTCATATTCGGTCATTTATCCCTCACTTCCTTGGCAGAAGCAAAAATTTCTAATGGTACTTCAACGAACAAGGGTCGTTGTGTTCCTTGAGTAATCAGACTGTAATCAATATCCTCCTCCCGAAAAATCCTATTAATCAAAGCTGTACATGTTTTCCCGCCACAAGCACCCATTTGGACATGAGTAAGAGCTTTCAATTGATTAATATCTTTCACTCCTCTACGAATCCATTCTCTAATCTCTCCAGCTGTTACGCGCTCGCAACGACATACAATTGCGTTATCTGCCAATGGTGGTTTATGATAGATTGTTAATGGTTCCCCAATATCATCAGATTGAATTTTTATTCCAATAGCGTATTTTGCAATCTTTTTGGGTAATTTAATAGTAATTAGAAGAGTTCGTGGGTATTCTTTAAGTTTCCTTATACGTTTGATAGGAAATTCACCTAATTCTCCATCATTACTCATTACTGTAACTAACTCCCCTCTATTGACACTTCTTTCGATCATTTCATATGGAAAGGTCACAAATGGGTTTTCTTTATCTTTTCTATAGTCTATTAGTGAAATTGCTAACCCTGGACATACTGCAACACATCTCCCACATCCAGTACACATTTTCTCTCCCTTAAAATACGGTAGACTTGTTATCATGTCATTCTCAGTTTTTATTTGATGTTGAGGACATACTTCAGTGCAAGGATTACAAGGGATTTCCTGATTACAGTGAAAAATGGGAAAGATCCCTTCTTCCTGAGTTGTTATTCCTCTTATTTTGGGATTTGGTGGGGGAGATTTCATAATTTGGGCTTTTTCTTCAAGTTCTTTGAGCTTCTCCTCAGTTTCTATTCCTAATGAATGAAGAATCTTCAGTGCCTCTATTTGACCTGTAAATATTGCTGCAGAAGCCTCTGCTATTTCTTGAGCATCTCCGGCAACCCAAGCATCCATTCCAAATTCTATAGCCTTTGTATAAAATTCATTCACAGGATCCAATCCAACTGCGATTAAGATGGCGTCACACAAAAAGGATTTTTCTGTACCTCGAATAACATTCCAATTTTGGTCTAGCTTACCAATTGTGATTGACTCTACTTTACCGTCACCATTAGCAGAGAGGATTGTATGACTTGTATATATGGAAACACCCAGCCGACGGAGTTTATCTTCATGAACTTTATACCCTCCACATTTGGGTAATACTTCAACTAATCCAACAACATTGATCCCTGCCTGTAAAGCATGATAACCGGCAATTAATCCAACGTTACCTCCTCCAACAATAAATATTCTATCAGCTGATCTGACTAAATCACGATTAACTAGGGTTTGAAATGCTCCTGCTCCATAAACTCCTGGAAGAATATCTCCTGGAAATACAAGCATTTTTTCTCTAGCTCCTGTAGCAATAAGAAGTTTTTTTGGTTTGATTAACGTATATTCTTGTCCTTTCAAGATTCCGACTATTTTATCACTAAAAACGGCAACAGCTGTGCTTGATAACCATATGTCTACATTTGAAAGTGATTCTACTGCTTTACCTAGAATTTTGGCAATTTCAATTCCTCTTTTTCCTGCAAATACATCTTGTATGGAACCAAAGAACTTATGAGTTTGTAGGACGAGTTTCCCTCCAAGACGATCTTTATCATCAACTAAGATAACTTTAACACCTTTTTCACCAAGATATTTTGTTGCAGATAGGCCTGCAGGTCCTGCACCTATCACGAGAACATCTGTTTTAACAAAGGGGGTCTTTCCAAACCTAACTGGTGAATCATCTGCTAAGAGTTCAGGTAGACCACAACAACTTTGTATTCTCATACCTTCCTCTAGCAGGGTCATACAAGACTTTACAGGTTTTCCATTAACAATCACCATACATTGGGCACATTGATTATTAGCGCAAAAAATTCCTTGGGGGCTGTCATCTTTAGGATGATATCCAAAAATTGTAACACCATTCATTAACAATGCTGAGGAAATAACCATTCCTTTCAATCCTCTCATCTGTTTCCCATTCCAAAAGAATATTAGTTCTTTCATTTCAGGGATAGAAAGAATGGGGTGCTCAGTAATTCGATTCAAAATGTAATTTCCTCATTTTATGCCTACAACATTAACGATATAGCTGAATAAATGGTCTATCACATTTTCTTAATGATCTATAGTTGCTTTGGTTTCAATCCAATTTTTCTTGTATAAAAGTAACGTTTTTTAGAAATTCACTTGTTTCTATTTTAAAATTATTTGTTTACTTCTCGAAAGTTACAAATCTGCTGAATATCAAGATTAACCATCCAATTTTCTTGCGAAAAGAAATAATTTATTATTAAAAAGTAATTTTAATATTATCATCTAAAAATAAACATAATTTTAACAAATAATCCTAATCTTTAAATATAAACCACTATTTCAAAACTAATTCTGAATAGTTAATGACTTCTAGAAAATTCAAAGCATCTAGAGAAAATCATCAGGAAAATAATCTCAGGGATTCTTCTTTTATTAAGGGGAAAAACTTGCTTAAAAAGTAAGAAATCTCATTAAAAATCTATTAAAGAATTATACAATATCATTCTGAGAGAAGATAACTTATAAATAAAAATAAATTTTAAATACTAACTGTGTTAGACAAGAAAGAGCATTATGGGCGATTAATGTGAAAACTGGACAGAATGACAAGGAAATGCAGCTATTTCTGGAAAAAATAATAGCTTTTGCGAATAAAACTGGAATTGCATTTATTACTGGAAATATTTATGGAGGATTAGCGGGATTTTGGGATTATGGTCCCATCGGAGTTGAGATAAAGAACCGAATCAAAGAAGCATGGTGGAATGATTTTGTACGCAATCGTGATGATATCGTGGGTTATGAAGGTGCAATAATCACTCATCCTAAGGTATGGGAGGCATCAGGTCATTTAACAAGTTTTAATGACCCTCTAATTTTTTGTCAGGGAAAATGTAAGAAAAAACATAGATTAGACCATTTAGTAGAAGATCAACTGAATATCCATACTGAAAACATGGGAATTGATGAATTAGGTAAGATTATTAAAGAAAAAGTGGTACAATGTCCTGAATGCGGAGGAAATCTTGGTGAACCAGTCACATTCAATTTAATGTTTACCACAAATATTGGCCCAGTACAAGACTCATCTTCAGTTGCTTATTTACGACCAGAGAATGCTCAACTCATATTTTCTGGATTTAAAAACGTTATTGATTCCACACGTGTGAAGATGCCATTTGGAATAGCCCATACAGGAATTGTTTTCAGAAATGAGATTTCTCCTCGTAATTTTCTTTTTCGAGTGAGAGAATATGAACTTATGGAATTCGAGTACTTCTCAAATCCTGAAAAAACGAATGACTGTCCAAATTTTGATGAAATTGCTGAATATGAAATTAATATTTTATCACAAATAGAACAAGACCAAGATTTTGAAGAAGATTATAGAAAGATATCAGTGTCAGAAGCGTGGGAGAAGGGGATATTCAAGAATAAATGGCAAGCCTATTGGCTTACTATTTTTGTACGCTGGTTTGTTAAAGCATTAGGAATTCGATCAGAAAGATTACGATTAAGACAACATATGAAAACAGAATTAAGTCATTACGCCTTGGACACTTGGGATTTGGAATATAAATACCCTTTTGGCTGGAAGGAACTTATGGGGTGCGCAAATCGAACTCAATTTGATTTAACCCAACATCAAGAATTCTCAAAATCGAAAATGGAGTTCATGGAACAAACAGATGAATGTGTGATTCGATATATCCCGTATGTTGTCGCAGAGCCTTCAGTTGGTCTTGGTAGAATTTTACTCACTGTAATTGCTGAAGGTTACACTGAGGAAGTTGTTAAAGGACGGAAACGAGTCGTGTTGAAAATCCACCCACGATTAGCGCCTTATGATGTTTCTGTTTTTCCATTACAGAAAGATGAAAAAATATTTGCTAAGGCACGAGAAATTTTCGAGAATCTGAAAGCAGATGGATTTATTGCTTATTATGATGACAGTGGTTCAATAGGAAAACGGTACAGAAGACATGATGAGATTGGAACACCATTCTGTGTCACAATCGACTACAAAACTCTGGTAGATAAACAGGTTACAATAAGAAATAGAGATACGATGAAGCAAGTAAGAATTCCAATAAACACTCTTGGAGAAGAATTACGTTATCAAAAAAGAAATTATATAATCAAGTGAAAATCCCCTTTCAAAAGACAGAGTCAAACTGTTGGCTTTATATATTAAATAAAGAGTGTATTTTATAATATAACAGTCTTCAAAGGATGTCAGGATATGGGTTCCTCAAAAACAATATTTTCTACATTCTTTTTTGGTGCTACCGTAGAGGATATTGATGAAGCCAATTTAATTGCACTAGGGATTCCTTGGGATGATTCCTCATCTTTTAGGAAAGGATGTGCCAAAGCACCAAAAAAGATCCGTCAGGCAACCTCAAGTGAATTATATAATCCTTACACTGAAGCTGGGGTAAACATTGAGGATAAATGGCAAATATTTGACTCTAATGACGTTGAAATCTCAACGAATGATGCAATGAATACCCGAAAGGAGGTTTTAACTACTCTAACTCGAATTTATGATGTAAAGAGAAACCCGCGATTGTTATTTCTTGGAGGAGATCATCTAATAACTTATTTCTGTATCTATTCACTTACTCAAATGGGACTGTTTCAAGATAATAAGGTAGGGATTATCTACTTAGATGCACACCCTGACTTATACTATCAATATAAGGGAAATATATATTCCCACGCTTGTGTCATAAGACGTATTATTGATCAAACAAAGATAAATCCAAAGAATATAATTCAAGTCGGAATTCGGGCCAGTACGGAAGAACAAAGGAAATTTGCAGAAAATTCAGGAATAACAACTATTACTAGCAATGAATTCCAGAGAAAGGGAGCAGCTGCAATAGCATACTTGACTGAGAAAATATTCAAGCAAACAGTTGACCAAATTTACTTATCTATGGATCTAGATATCTTAGATCCTGCGTTTGCACCTGGTTTAGGAAATCCAGAACCAGGAGGATTAACAACTCGTGATGTAATTAACTTTATTCAAGAATTATCAAATCTGCCTATTTTCGCCATTGATATTGTAGAATTTTGTCCTGATTATGATCAATCAAATATTACTGCTTTCGCTGTAGCAAAAATTATCAAAGAGACCCTTGGAATGATGAATTAAGGTTTCGAGTTGTATAAAATCAATGGTAACCAATGAGCTTTGAACAATTGATCTTTTGAGTAAAAATTATGCTTTTTACTATCTTTTCCGTATAATAATAGTTAAAATAAACTATTGTTATTGGCATCAAAAAGAATATAACGTTGAATTATTGAAGGTGTTTTCTTCTTGAAGGTCTATTTAGATAACAATGCTTCAACAAGGGTCGATTCAGCGGCCATTGAGGCTATGATGCCATATTTCACAGAGATAATAAGCCCACCTAGTTCAGACTATGGACATTCTTTCGGAGTTGAAGCAAAACAAGCTCTTGATTCAGCACGAGAGATTATTGCCGCAAAAATTAATGTAAAATCATCTGAAATTGTTTTTACATCAGGTCAGGCAGAATCAAACAACTTTGCAGTGAAAGGTATAGCATTAGCAAATATTAAGAAAAAAAAGAGAACCTTTCTTGCTTCAAGTGTATCTCATTCCACAGTGTTGGACAGTTTAACAGCATTAGAAAAGCTTGGTTTTATCGTTAAATTAATAAAAGTCGATTCAGAGGGATTTATTGACCTGAATCATCTACGAGAACTTCTTAGTGATAGTAATGATCCCCCTCTTTTAGTTTCAGTTCCACATGGCAATGTTGAGATCGGTACTGTCGAAGATATTAAGGAAATTGCCTCTATTTGTCATAATCATAATGTTCCGCTTCATGTCGAAGCTTCTTATAGTTTTTGTAAGGTTCCTTTTGATGCTTCAATCGTTGACTTGGCAACAATAACTAGTCATTTAATCCATGGGCCTAAAGGTGTTGGAGCACTTTACATTAAGAAGGGTATTAAGATTCAAAAGCTTATTGACGGTGGGCTCCAGGAAAATAAAAAACGAGGTGGAACTGAAAACCTTCCAGGCATTGTAGGTTTTGCAAAAGCTGTTGAAATATATTCTCCAGAAATCAATGAAAGAGTTACAGAGTTGAGAGATTATTTATGGCAGACCTTTAAGAAAAAAATCCATGATTTCCAAATTACTGGTCCAATTGACACAGAAAAACGACTTCCAAACCACTTTTCAGTTGTAATTAGTTATGTTGAAGGAGAATCAATCTTGTTACACTTAGACCTGCTTGATTTTATGATTGCTACAGGATCAGCATGTTCTTCAAAACGATTGAAAGCAAGCCACGTTCTTTCAGCGATTGGATTACCAACTGAAGTTAGTCATGGCAGTGTTCGAATAGGATTAAGTAAATACAACACCAAAGAAGAGATAGATCAATTTGTTGAACATCTATCTAGTGTTGTTGAAAGATTAAGAACAATTAGTCCTATGAATGCCGAATTTATGAGGGAATGGCAAGAAATGAAGGATCAAGGAGCGATTATTGAGGAAGACCATCATCATAACATGGATGATGCAGAGGATGATTAATATGGCTCATATATATTCTGAAGAAGTAATGAAATTATTTATGAATCCTAAGAACATGGGAGAAATTGAGAACCCCAGCGGACTTGGGAAAATAGGAAATCCCGTATGTGGAGATGTAATGTGGATCTATATTAAGGTTAATGATGAAACTGACGTAATTGAAGATATTAAAGTCAAAACCTTCGGATGTGTCGCAGCTATAGCTACAAGTTCTCACACAACAGAAATTGCCAAAGGTAAAACATTAAAAGAAGCTTATAGAATTACAAAGAAACAAGTAGCTGATGACTTAGGCGGCCTTCCAAAACAAAAGATGCATTGTTCGAATCTAGCTGTGGATGCACTTCAAAGAGCAATAATAAATTATCTTGAGAAGAAAGGACGATCAATAGAAGAGTTAGAGGGATAAGAGAATTCAATGAATAATGAAGAAGAACCTGATTTTATTATTGATGTAACAGGCTTAACTTGTCCAATTCCATTAATTAAGGCTCGTAGAGCAATAAAAAATGCCATAAAAGGCCAAATCATCAAATTCGTTGGCACAAGAAAGGAGGAAATATCTCGAAAGGAAATCCTTATAGCGATCTCGAATCTTAAACAGCAGCTAATTGAAAATATTGATCATAATGAACAGAATATGTGGCACATCTTGATCAAAAAGAATTAACAATAATAATCAATAGATCTCAAACTGAAAGTGATCTAATATTTAATTATTACTAACCTTATTTCAAACAAATAATTCCTTTATACTAATTTAGGATAAAAGAAAGAGATAGAATGAGACCCCCTGTTATTTTTTAAAATTAAACACTAAAAGGGAGGATTTGAAGAAAACCTGTTAAAGGATTCCCTAATAGAATGTCGATGATGAATAATGTGATCAAAGTAGAGGCAGGGATCAACAAATTATCTAGATCGGAAGGCGAAAGTGCTTCTATAATCATTGCAACCACACCGAGGATTACAATTACAACAAGGATTATTGTTAAATCCACATTATCACCTGGATTAGCAAGAATTATATCAGTACCAAAGTCTAAGTCACCAATGATCCCAAGAAGGACATAAAAGACTAAACAACCTAAAATACTAAATAATAAGACACCAACAGAACCCTCAAGAGTTTTCTCACGGCCAAGGGTCTTATAATTACGCTTTCCCCACCTTTGCCCAATGTATGGAGCAATACCGTCACCCCACCCCACGATGGCCATCATCAACATACCTGCATAGGTTCCATACAGAATTGTACCTGCTACCATCATGACAATAGTGAAATAAAGCGGTCCCTTGAGTAACTCACGAGGATTTCCAGTTCGTGTCATCGTTTTAACATCTTTATCATCTGGAGAACCTCTAGTGCCTTTGAGAAGGAAGGTTAGAAAGAATAATAACGGTACTACAATGTTTAACATATACGTAAGTTTATCCGAGGTATCCATGAACAACCAAATCCAAATGAAAGAACCAGCTGCAATATGGATGACTTTTCGTGAGAGATCTGATGACAATGTTCCACCATTAACCAATCTTTCCATAAGCATAATAATTCCTTGTATATAAATCATAGCAACGATTGCTCCGAGGATAAAATTCCATACCAAAGGTAAACCTGGTAGAAAAGTAATATATCCCATTTTATAATTCTCCTATGTAAGTTTAAATAACAAAGAATAAAATTCTAATGAGAAGTTTAAAAGAGTTTGTAGTAGAATTAAGACATCAATATTGTTTGTTAATAATAGGCTGTTTGCTTCAATATCTAAACTCTTATCACTCTAGTTAACTTACTTTTTGAAGCATTCTTATCTCATCAATATATTTTTTAACCTCTGACATAGTTAAATCATACCAATCTTTGTATGCATCAGCCACAGCGAAAGGATAGCGATCTCGGATGTTTAAACAAATTATCTTGTCTGCATGTGGTTCTAAATGATTTATCGAGCTCATTGGTGCTGTTGGTACAGCAATTAATACAGCTTCAGCACCAAGTTTCTTCAACCATTTTGCTCCTGCTAACATTGAGAAACCAGAAGCGATCCCATCGTCAGTGATTAAGACTTTCTTACCATACACTTTTGGCGAGGGGGGTAGCTGAAAACTCCGTCTCCGTTTTTCCACCTGTTGTTTTGCCCTTTCAATCTGTTGTTCTAGCTGATAGTTTGTTACTGACAATCGAGAGACAAGTTGTTCATTTAGAAAAATTTGGCCATCAGGAGTAATTGCACCCATTCCCGCCTCGGTGCTTCCTGGAATCTGTATTTTTCGTACAATTAAAAGGTCAAACACTTTCAGGGGTGAAACCAGAGGAAATTCGAGTAAGCCTAATCCAATAGGAACTCCTCCATTAGGAATTATGTAAAGGATATCAAAGTCTTCTAAAGCAATATATGGCCCAAGTAAAAACCCCGCGCGCCTTCTAGAGTCAAATATGTAGTATTTATTACGTAAATTCCTATCTTCAATGATCATTCTCTTTCAATCCCTGAAAAAGGTCTTTTCTTGAATATTTTATCTGATAAATCTAATAACATCCAAAATAGTGAAAGATTAACTGAATTTAAATTATTATTGAAGTTTTTATTAAATACACTTAGGACAATTTTAATGGGTGAAATCTATGAAACAAGTTAGGGTTCTTGGTTTGAATTCTAAAAGAAGTCTATTATCCTTGATACTTTTCTTAAATTTATTTCTATTCACATCTCAAATTGAAGCCTTTCCCATTATTCCAATACCTCCCATTATTCCGATAACGTTTAGATTATGGAATTATACTGCAGATGGCCGAATTATGTATTCTCCAGCTCTTGTTGAAATCACTGGTTAAGATATTCTGGACATCATATTTTGTAGTGAATATTATCTTTATGCGCTAGAATGAACATCTTCAATGATACCAGCGAGGATTTTGATAGAGATGGATTAACTAATGGTGAGGAATATAATTTAGGAACTCTCCAAGCAGTGCCTGATACTGATACTGATAGCTTGTCAGACAATCAAGAAGTCCATAATTACAACACTAAACCAATAGTTTGGGATACTGATGGTGATGGCTTATCTGACGGTTATGAAGTGAATATCGGTCTCAATCCAGCCTCTTCAAATCCACAGCAAACATCAAGCAGTGAAACAACAACTACTGAACAACAAGTATCTCCTTCCATTGTTATTTTCCTAGTCATTACGACATTAATTGTTGTTTGTTTCATCAGAAAGAAAGGCTAACTGAGATTTATCTCTCCCAGCTGATTTTTTAAGTTAAGTTTCAATCATATAATTTTTTTATTCTATCCTCTCTATTTCTGCTCTTATTAATCACCCTAAGGACCATCAAGCATATCAATACAAAAGGCAAAGAAAAGGCTGTAGCTATTTCCACATATTCTTCTTCATTTTCAAATTCAATTATTTCAACTTTAATCTCGTCATTTGCATGGTTACCTGATGTATCAAAGACTTGTAAGCGAAGTGTGTAGTTGTTTGGAGACCATCCTATTAAGCTTAGTGTGATATCGTTTCCATTCCATGTTTCTTCAAGAAGTGTTTCCCCATCGAGGAAGATGGTATAGGACTCTGGGTGAGGGTCATCCACTCGCCAGATAATTTCCGCGTTTTCGTCTCCTGAAACGAACCTACAATCACCAACGTGTATTAGGGCAGGTTTTGTAACATCTACAACCGTCACATAACAAGAGCTGGTATGAGACATACCTGATTCATCATATACTAGGATTACATACTCATAACTTCCTAATGTTAACCCATCCACGGAGAGAGTGAAATTTAATGAGAGATCAGTTCCAGAAGTAATGAGGGCTCCATTACAATATACTGAATAGTTAAGTGGATTAGCTTCTATAATCTCCCACAAAATTGCATGTCCTGTTGTACCTTCTGAATAAATTATATTAGCTGGGATTCTTATCAAAGGTGGAGTATAATCATGCATTTGAACAGATACAGATTCTTTTCCAATATTTCCTGATTCATCTGTTACAATTAAAGTATAGTTGTAATCACCTGGTAAGGTTTCTTCAAGATTTATAAAGAGAATGGGAAAATCTGATGATATAGTATCCTCTTGAACCATAATATCATTTATATAAAGCTGATAATTACTCAAATATGATTCCACAACAATGAATTCAAACCAACTAGGAGCAAAAGGAGGTTCATAATCAATTGATTCTATAGGTAAAATAAAAGGATCTAAAATATCTAGGATGCTTAATGTCACACTAGGACTTGGGAATAGATTACCTGTAGCATCACGAAATTCAGCGTGGAATTCATATATACCAGGGGTAATATTTACAGTTGGAATGAAGATAGTTCCATTACCTCGATTCCATATTCCTTCTTCTACCACTATATTATTCTTATAAATTTTATAACTGCCAGGTCGTATATCATAGTCTTCTAACATCCAATATGGGGCCATTGCTTGAGTAATATTATGCTCATAAAAAGTTGAGTCTGTTGGAGTAATAAGAACTGTGGGGGGGTCGAGATCTCTCCAAGTAAATGTCCATTGATGTGTAGTTTGGTGACCAGCAAGGTCATAAACTACAAAAGTAAAATTATTCTCTCCAACATTTGAGCTTAGCGACTCTGCTTCATAGCTTAGGGCAACACCAGCTTCCCAATGTCCTGAATCCTCTAGTATTGAATTTATCCAGAATTCATAATTATCAGGATTATCATCAGTGAAATTAATTGAAACAGTTTCATCTTGACCATGTATTGCAACGGATAACGGAGTAGTTCCAATCATTATTGGAACCTCATTATCTGAGGTAGTAATATCAACAAAAATACTTGAAATAACGATATTGTCACCCATATCTTGAAGGATAACAGTAAAATTATATGTACCAACAGGTAAAGTCCCTGGCTTTAAAATACAACTTGTTATCCAGCTTTTTGAATGTACATCATATTGAGTAGTAAAGAGATCTGAATCTGGGATTTCGATATCATCTAAAAGCGCTATTAAATTTAAAGGATAAGCTTCCTCACAATACCAACTGATTAATCTCTCATTTACAAAATTAATTGGAAAAGAAATTCCAGTGGTTATTGGGGTTAGGATTGGTAAAGTATTGTCAGGAGAAGTAATATTAACCCAAACTTGATCTGTTGCAGTATTTCCAGCCTCATCGGAGAATTCAATCGTCACGTTATAAATACCGATTGGAAGAGAGTATATATCAGTCATGGGAACTTGAACGGGAATATCCATACTCCATGAACCAGTAGCCCACGATTCTGCAGGTACAATCCCATCGATATAAATGGTATAAGCTCCAGGACCAGGATACTCATCTATAGCTTTCCAGCTGGGTCCAAGAGTTAATAATGATTGTGGTAACGTTAAATTATCTGAACTAAACATAGGTTCAATATAGTTAATACCAGGGGGTACATCATCAGCTTCTAATATCTTGGTATTAGCATATTCAGCCTCGTACACTGATTGTTTTCCCTGAGACTGGGTGATTATTCGCATATTAGCAACCATAGCAGGGATAATACTAGGATCAGGGATAGCCAAGACGATAGACACTTCTTCCACTTCTAAAAATCCAAGATTCAAGATTTCATCAGGAAAATCAAGATATCCATCTAAATCACCTGCATTGCATATGAGAGAGAAATTATCCCAATAATTACCTGTATTATTAACTTGTAATGTAAATGTAGCACCCCAATCTGCAAATATCGTAACATTCTTTGGTGTAAGTTCCGCTATAACACTATGTACTTGAGGGAAATCCATAAAGAATTTATATTCTATTTGAACATTAGGATCTCTCGCACTTCTTGCTTGAATCTCAAATAAGTAGTACCCTGGAGATGGATAAAGATTATTCAGGTCAAAATAAAAACCAAATTCGCCTTGAAAATGTTCTCCTGGCCCTGAAGCCCACGGATCTAATTTAAAACTCCTCAACAAGGTTCGATTGCCTCTATCAGTAATTAAAGACGCATTAACAATTATTGTATCGTTTAAATTGCCTCCATTTCCACCATAGAATGCAATTGAATTGTATTTTTGTCGTGTGACATTGAAAATGTTAGCCATATCATGATCCAATTCAAAATCCATATCTATAATATGTGGAATCTCAATCTGGAATTCTTGAGATGAGATGGAGGGAGTAGAGTATTTAAGAATCTCTAGGGATATACTAGTGACCTTGAAGCTAAGCTTCCATGGCCCAGGTGGAACACTAATTCGATCAGGCGCGGAAATGACCACATCAATTTCTCTAGCAGTTGGACTTATAGTAAAATATTTAGAGTCACTATTTGTAAATACTTTATATCCAGGAGGTAGATTCAAAACTTCAAGGCGAATTAAATCTGTTCTAGTTCCAAGATTTCTCACCTTAACTTTATACATATAATCATGAACTCTAATATTAGATAGGATTCCCTGACCTTCATATGGAGGAAGTTCCTCGAAAGTTGCTGAAAAACCATAAGCATCCCAAGCTGTTGTATATGATCCTGATGTTGAATATGAAAATAAAGAGGGAATAAGCCAAATTTTTCCAATAGGGATTTCGGGAAGATGAAGACGATATTCACCTAGCCAATCTTTCAAAGGAACCTTAATTCCAAAGTATTTAATATTCTTGAAAGTAAAAAATAGATTTGGTCTCCATGTCACTCTCAAATGATAGAGAAGATCTGTTATCTCAAATTTTACGAATTTAGCAATAGCCTCCCCAGTTGCTTGTGCAATTGAGAAACGAAAACTTCTTTTTTCATCTGCTTTTGTCCATGCAACACCCCTTTTCCCAATTTTTTTAATATCAGTATATACTCCTAGCTTCGCTGAAACCATATCTCCATAAAAATTTATAGTTCCTAAACCAATACCTGCTCCGACAACATTTTTCAGAATCTTCAGAACATTGCCTGTTCTCTTAGAAACATTTTCCTCATTTTCTTCCAAATAATAATCAATATATTTTTCGATAATGTCGATATCAGGTAATCCTATTTTCATGGGTGTTTTACCGAGAGGAGTTGTAAAAGTCTTAGCTTTATGAAAATTAAATGCTAAACTCTTCCCAACTAGTTTTCTCCATGCCCCGAATACTTTTATTTCAGCAGCTGCTCCAAAATCAAAATCAAGCAAGAATTCAAATTCATTATAGCTGGGGAGGTTCCATGGAATCATTTGACAGGTGAAATCATAAGGATACCCTTCAATAACTTCCACAGGGTATGTAATCCTTAATTTCACTGGAAAAACAAAGTGTACTCGGAATTCAAACTTTGCCCAAGCTCGAAATCTGAATATTGAGAACTTAAAGATTATTTCTTCATCAATTTTTGGGAGATCAAATTCAAATCCAATTTTCACTTCTTTTTCAACGGTTGTATATTCAGGTTGGAAAACCTTGATATCAGAGATTGAACGCACAGGAATTATAATATCATCTAGAATAGACTGATTAAACACATCAAGTCTTATTTTGGGTTTCCCAGAGATTTGTGTATGTTCGACTACTTCGCCCCCCTCACTAAGGGGCGTTATTTTAGTCGAAATATGACTTCTAGGTTGAGAAGAGGTAGTAGTTTGTAGTTCATTACTTATAGCACTTTCAAGCATATTATCGAAAAATGTTGATCTAAAAGCATCCTCCATTGTTGGAAGATCATCAGATATCCAAGATTGTGCTGTCTTTTGTGGATTCCAATGATTCTCCAGATAGTTATACGCTTTTTGAGTCATTTTTTCATAATTAAAACTCTCATTTGTTATTTCTTCAAATTTTGAGGTAGTAATTAAGTCTAATTTGGATCTTTGTGAAATACCTGATGGAATAGAATAAATTAGGATCAATAAAAGTAAGCAACTTAAAATTAACTGAATTCGATAGGAATTTCGATTATAATGTCTTATATGACTTCTCATTTAGTTCGCCTCCTCTTATTCTCAAAAAAGTCTCTCCTTATCATAATAAGGATGAAAAGAACAGGTACAACAATAAGAAAATTGAAACTAGGTGCAGACTCACTCGTACGAATAGTAATTTTTACATCATCAAAAGCAAAATTCCCTGAAGCATCATAAACTATGCAACGAACCATATAGATGCCTTCAGTGAAATTTGACACATCTAATTCAATAAGATTATTCGACCAAGGTCCTTCTTCGATGATATCTCCATCTGGGAGTGAAATTATCTCATAACGATGAGGAGTCTCATCATAAACCTCCCAGGAAATATCATCATAGTGTCCCTCAGAAGCTACAATATCAGGAGGTGAAGAAATTGTGGGAGAAGTGATATCTCCTAAGATAGTTATCGTTGCAGATTGGGTTGCTGAATTATCAAATAGGTCCCAGGCAACGATTTTAAACTCAAACTGTCCAATACTTAATCCATCTAAACTAAAATCGACTTCAACATTTGGAATTGTCCATAATGTTTCTAATACCTGCACATCATCAAGATAGATTCGATAGATTTGAGGGTGATCATCAAAAAGGTGACATGTCAGAATATTTCCTGTTGTACCAAAAGTTATCTGTCTATCAGGAAGATGAGAGATTAAAGGAGGAGAGGTATCATAAGAACTCAGAGGAATGACCTTAACATTAACAGTACTTGTTGCAGCTAAATTTGATTGATCCCAAACAGTAAGTGTAAATTCCCAGGATCCTATTGGTAATGAAGTAAAGGAATATTGAAGAATGCCTGACATCCATGGGCCAGATGATACAGTAAGCGTTTGATTTCTCACAATTTCATAATTTGATGGATTATCATCGAATACTTCCCATATTATCGATCCGAACATATTTTCTGCAATTAATAGATCAGCTGGTTGGCTTACTTCAGGAGGAGTTGTATCGGGAACGACTGTAACTAGCACAGTCTCTGTGTCGTTATGTTGCGATAGATCCCAGATTATTAATTTAAACTCCCATATACCTCGATCTAGACCATCAGCACTTTGGTTTAGATTCTCACCATGCCAAGGCCCATATTCAATCTCTGTACCATTTATAATCATGCTATAAGCAAATGGATGGTCATCAGTACAGATCCAGTACAGATAATGGTTTATGGAACCCTCTTCATATTCCATCGGGCTAGGGGGTACAATTTCTGGTGGTTCAGTGTCAGGAACTGCTTCTGTTACACTCACCATCACGATATCAGAAACGGAGTTTCCTTCTTGATCCAATAATGTGCAATTGTACTCATAAAGCCCTTGAGTTAGTCCATCAAGTGAAACTTCAATATCTTCCCCCAACCAGCCCTTATCAATTATCAGAGATCCATCTTTCCTAATTTTTACCCACCAAGGAGAACGGTCATCAGAACCTTTCCAAATAATCGAATAACCAATACTACCTTCTTCAAATACAATATTTTCAGGACTTGTAATGTTGGGAGGTGTTGTATCTGGCAGGGCTGGTAGAATGGTAATTATCACATCATCAGAATCAGTCTTACCAAAAATGTTTTCCACAACACAAGTGAACTCGTGAACTCCCACTTCTAATGTATCTAGCCATACTAGTACGGAAGAAGTCCAAACACCTTGTTGATGGATGGATCCATTACGATAAACGGTATAATTTGATGGATAATTATCTATTACACCCCAGATGATGGAAACCCTTTCACCAGCATTCAAAGAGAAATCTTTAGGAGATCCTAGCTGGGGAGGAGCTAGTATAATTTGAAATGAATGAATTTCAGAAAAATCTCCTAAGTCATCAGTTGAATCAATCCCCGCAACACGCCAATACCATGTATCTTCTGTTAAGGGAGAACTATGGGTATAAGCAAGACCAGTAACTGTTTCGTTAATGAGATTTAGTGTATTAAAATTTGTAGATGTATCAAGCTGAAAAAGATAACTAGTTGCATTGGTAACAAATCCCCACTCGAAACTGGGAGTATTATTATCATATGTGAATGCATCTGCAGGGGATATTAATGATGGTTGCATAAGATTAGTATCATAGTCTATTCTAATATCAAAGATTACTGGAGTTGTCAAATCATCTGTTGTGGTTAAATTTGCCCTCCATAGTAATTGATGCCCCTCATTAGAAAATATATGCTCAACTCCAGGAGTAACCTGTTCCCAATGCACCCCATTATCAGGGGAGAGTTCATAAGTAATCGATGTTCCTGAAGGCACGTAATCAAACGGATTTAATGTTGCGGTACTAAATAACTGGGATGAACCACTATCATGAACTAATGTAGATTGGGCACTGGCGAAAGATTTGAATTTTTGTCCAAGATTTTGACTTACCTCGATGATCTGTAAACCACCCCCTTTATCAGCTACATAGGCATAGTCCCCCTCCACAATAACTGAATTCGCCTCACCAGAGGTATCATAAGATCCAATTAATGTGGGATTACTGGGAACGCTTATATCAATTACATAGAGACCATATGGACCATCCGCTACAAACGCACAATCTCCTTGCACAAATACATCCACAGCAACGCCTGGAGTATCATAAGAAGTAATAACAAAGGGATTAGTGGGGTCACTGACATTAACGATCTTTAGCCCCTCAGTCTGTGCAGCAATATATGCAATATCTCCCGAAACAAAAACTTTCGTGGCAATTCCAGGTGAGCCTATATCAACACTCCCTAGCAACCTTGGGGGAAGCTCATTAGTTTTATTTTGAGGATTAACCTGCCAATTGGCAATATTAAGAATATATAAGCCCATATGACTATATGCAAGATAAGCATAAGTTCCGGTCACAAAAACCCCATAAAGATCAATTTCACCTATATCATAACTACCAAGCGATTGAGGGCTACCTGCCCACGGGGTACTGCTATTATAACACTGCAAACCTCCTCTTTTATTGGCTTGATATAAATATCTTCCAAAAACAAAATTCTCATATGAATAAATATCGTTACCTGGGGGAGAATTATAACCTATCATAGTCCAATCGTATATATTCGTAATATCGAATGAAATAAGATCGCTTTGCTGATAATATCCAATATATACAAAATTATGCATAACAGCAATACAACAGGGTTCCGCTGGAGGACCGTCATAGACAGGGTAGTTTGTTACATAACTAGGGCTTGTTGGATCACTTATGTTAATTACGTATCTTCCATCTATTGCGTCGATAAAATAAGCATAGTCTCCATCTAGCGTAAGATCCAAAGCATTAGAGCTATCATAAGATGCAGCTAGGCTAGGACTTACAATTTCATTAATAGCTAATATTTGGAGACCATCTCCACCAGCAGCAAGAAAAGCATGACTTCCAACGATTTTCACTCTTTGACATTTACCAGGGGTGTTATACATTCCCACTGAATAAGGGTTTTTTAGATCTCGAATGTTTATGACTTCTAATCCGCTATAGCCCAGTGTGACATATGCATAATCACCATAAACGGAAACATGGGTGGCTGTATCTGTTGTTAAATACTTTCCAACTACAGAAAATTGATATTGATTATTGATATTTATGATATAGAACCCATTTTCTCCTGAAACAAAGGCATGATCACCTTTAAAATCTAATCCGTATGCAGCCCCCATAGCTGAATTATTAGCACTCCCCCAGCTTCTTATTAATCCATCTAATGTATCCGCATTTAAAATAAAATATGAAGCAGGTACACATACATCCATTGCATTACCTGATGTGCTGTATGAATCTGTCAGCTGAGGGGTTGTAGGAATTGAAATATCAACAATATGTGATCCATTCCCTTGTCCTGTTGGGTCAGCTTTTGATGCTATAAATAATTCTGTTCCCATCGCAATTACTTTTTGAGGTTCACCTGGTACAGCAACATTCGTTATATACTCTGGTGTAGATGGATCAGTTATGTTTAATACCAAAATGCCAAGTAAATCCGTAGCAACATAAGCATAATCACCTGCTACATCAATACCGTTATAAGCTGTTTCATTAGCATTATAACAACCCGCTAAGCTTGGATTTTTGGGATCAGAGATGTCAATGACTTGAATCCCTCCAACCTGATTATCATCAGCCACGTATGCATAATTTCCTTCAACCACAACATCTTTGGCATTATTAGGTGTGTTAAATGCTCCTATAAGTTCAGGAGTCTTCCGGGGAAGTGTAATAAAATTATTATTTGTATTGAGAGTGACATTTTGGCCAACATAAATATGACAATTACGTTCATTCTCGGAATCGGCTCCGATCCGATAAGATTCTGTATAAATATAATATGAGGATTGGTCAGAGTGAGGATTATCTTGATTAACTTCATATAAATAATCATATCCTTGATCAAAATAGATTAATTCCCAATCCCCAGTCGCTCCCAATTCAAAATCACCATTAGCAACTGAATGACCTCGCAGAGTCCAATCATCGAAATATGCTTCTGAAACTCCTCTATCACCGAAATCCCCACCATCCCTTGCAAATACGCAAAAAACTATCCCAATTTGTTCTACCTCATAAGGATTGCCCCCATGTTGATCTATATAATCTTGAAAGACATCCCGATTAAAATTTAACCAGTTACCAGTCTGATTATACACTTTAATCTTGTAAGGCCAATTAAAATCCGAATCTTGACCACTAGCAGCAAATTCATAATAGATCCGAGCAATACTAGAGAATGATTGACTATAAAACTCAACGAATATCCCAGCCCAAGACCCGTACTGGTTGATTGCATCACACAAAACTTGATTCACATAAACATAACCTGATAGATTCAAATGACCACTACCAGGTATATGTGAGTCATAAGTTTCTTCCCACCCAGTAACATTCGTGTTAGCTAAATCCTTATATGTAGAAGATGTGAAATCATCAGAATAGCTGCCTGTATAACCCTCTACTGGTACTACTTCAAAAGTATCGGGATAAATGACCCAAATCGTTAAGAGAGAGAAAATGAATAGTATTCCTTTTCCTTTAGTGGAAATATGAGTCATTTTTCTCTTAAACACTTTTAATCTGCACGATTGGAGTTTAGATCCATTAAAATTAGTAGATTTAATTTTCATCTTATAATTACTCACAACTTTCACCCACAACTCCTGGATAAACCTACAAAGAAATATATTACATAATTACAACTGAAAATGTAATTAGTAATTATGATCTTTATAGTATTTATTTTTATCTATATTTGATTTGATAAGAAAAAGTTAATTCTTGAACCGTTATTTCTTCTTTATGCGCTAAAACTGATTATTTCTTGATTACTTTCCCCACTTCACGGTATTCACGAGGCCAATACAAAATTGCTTGGGATCGATCATAATCTTCTCGTTGATAAGCTGTTACGATTTCCCCAACAAACCAAGTATGAGAACTACCTTGTAAGTCAATTTTATGAACCACTTTACATTCCAAATTTATTGGACACTCTTCGATGATGTAGGAAGAAATTCTTTGAGCTTTTTTAGGAGTTAATCCAGCAACCTTGAATTTATCAACATCTCTCCCCGATTTTGATCCGCAGATTTTAACAGCTTCAAGAAGTTCAACCGTGGGTATATTAACTGAATAATCATCTATTTCTTTGAGTAGCTCAAAAGTATATCGTGTAGGGACAATTCCAACCATGATCATTGGGGGAACTCCTTCTTTGTCCCCAAAAGAGAAAAAGCTAAAAGCAGCAACTGTAATTATATTGTCTCTTACGCACACTAACACAACTGGGAAGCCTGGAAGTGCCATCATACCCTGTTGAATTGTAACTTCCTTTTTTAAACTCATAAGAAATACCAACCAAGAAAATAAACCTGATCTTGAAAAATAGTATATTCATTTAGAGGATTGCTTTACCCATAATTCAAAAAGATTTTCAGTTAATTCTTGGAAAATATCCACATCTTCAACAATATCTATCCAGTTCTGTGGAATTTCCCTTACACCCAAAAAAGCACCAGTAATCGCACCTGACATACAAGCAATTGTATCAGTATCTCCTCCACATCTTATAGAGGAGTGAAGTACTTCATAAAAATTCGAGGAATTGTTTAAAAAGTTGTATATTGCTATTGGAACTGATTCTGGAGCTGTTACGTTCACACCGAGCTCTTTAACGATCGTATCAGTAGGAGGGGGAGAATTTAAATAAGTTTCAATTTTCTCTAGCTTCTTTCGATATACAGGAGATAATTCTTGAGGAATTGTTCTCAGTTGCTCAATGAAATCATGGGGCTCAAAATCCCTAGGATCACTTTCAACAGCTAGCGCAACAGCATAAGCCTGTAGAATTGCCCCTTGTCTCCCTAAACGGTGCGAATGTGTTATCATCGAGATTTGATCAGTAATTTCTACAAGTTTCTTTTTATCAGTATGATAAAGTAAGCCGATAGGACAAATTCTCATTGCAGCACCATTCCCTAATGATCCTTCACCGTAAAAAGCTTCTTTTGCAGGTTTATCCCATGGATCTCCGTCTTTAATCTTCATTAAGACTGAAATGGTACTAGGCCCATACCCTCTAGTATGATCAAAATTATGCACAAATGTTCCAGCCATATCTGGCCCGTTAAACTCCCCCTTATTTGCGCAAATGGATTCCAAAACCCCTCTCATCATTTCACTGTCATCTGTGTATCTACCTCCAACCATCTGAAAATCTTCAACACGAACGGAATTATGATATGATCCCTCATATCTGGCTCCCCATGAATCACCGATCACGCTTCCTAGGATAGAACCCAAGAATTTACTTTTAATCCTTTTTATATGGGTCATCAGTCAAACCTAGCGAGAATAGCGTTTTTCTGAATAGTTAATGCTTCTTCTTTTCTTGGATCTTTTAGATGAAATTGATCTAAGATATACTCAATGCTCGGAATATCTAGTTCATAAATCTTAGCAATCAAGGAATCAATCGTAGCTCGACATTGAATTCTGTCATGAAAAGACTGATGTGAGAAGTTTTTTCCGAACTGCTTGTGAAGTGAGTCAAATTCAGGAAATAAATCTGCGACATTTCTTACAATCTCTTGATAGATGGAATCATGCTTAGATAGACGAGGTACAGGCATATCATATATAAAAAACATATTCAAATTTGTTGTGACTTTCAGTCGAAGTAAATAATCGAATACAAAGCTATTGAATACTCCACATAAATAAAGTAAATCAGATTCCTCAATTAAGCGTATATTGTTTTCTGGATCGAAGACTTTAGTCACAATCAAAGAATTTCCACAACAAACATTTCGTGGGATAATTGTAGCAATCATTGTTCTTCGGTTCGTGCTTGCTGCAACTGATCGGAATCCTAATCTATATTCATTATAATCTTGGTATTGTGAGCCAAACTTCAAGAGTACGTTTTCCTTTTTAATCCAATACCTTGGTTCCTTGAATTTGTGAGTGAATTGCTCAATCATTTTACCTTCAAAAATAATCAGCCCTTTTTGCTCCTTATTGAACAGTTTACTATCAAGTGAAATATCTAACTCCCTTGAAAAACGAACCTTCCAGAATGAAGTAACCTCTGTTCTTAAAGAAGGGTGCTGATACATTTGATTTGCTAATTCAATGTCTTTTAGTGTTTTAAACTCTAATATTGACCAAGATGAAGGGGATAAATGTTTGATATTTCTCCAATTAACCGAAATTGATCTGTTAGATATTTTTTCGAGAATAGCTGGATTGTGTAGCATGAATGCTGCGCTAAATGACTCTGTCTTACCTGTTTTTTTGAAAATTAATAAATCAAATTTGAACGACTTATGAATAGAAGGAAAAACCCCCTTCCGATTTTCAAATGAATAAAGCTCTCTCACTTGATTTTCATCAAATAATAATCTTCGTAATCCCTTTGTACCAGCATCAGTATGAAATCCAGATGGAATTATGACTCCGCAATAACCTCTGGGTCTTAATAAGTAATATATTCTCTCAAGGAATAGTTTATAAAGGTTAAGATCCCCACTCACCGTTCTTGTAATATCTACTCCTTGTATTTCATCAGACTGATACTGATATTCCTTACTCCTAAAATAAGCCCCAACAAGGCGAATTGAACGTCTATAATTGTCCCATTGTTTTTTGATGTGTTCTTGTTCTAGTAAATTAACAATAATTTTCTTTGCTTCTTTCTTATCTACTCCATACTTTGTTAATCGTGGATCATATTGACCAAAGAATTCTTTTTCAACTGGTTTCATTATATTCCATGGAGGATTTCCTAAGCACAAATCGAATCCATCATTATCCATAATCTTAGGAAATTCTTGATCCCAATAGAAAGGTCGCAGTTCGACTATTTTCATAACTTCATGCTGACTTTCCCCTAAAACAGGCCCTATAAGTGAATTACCACATCGAATATTAGAACCTAGTTTTAGTAATGATTCTGAGGTATTCAAATTATTTTTGGTTAAATCCAAAATGGAAGAGAGTCTTGATCTACACATATCTATTGCAACTTGAGAGATATCGATACCATAGAGGTTGTGGGTAATTATCCATTCTTTTACTTGGTATTCGTTCCAATGACAGGTTTCTTTTCTGATTAGATAAGTATATACTTCTTCAAGCGTTCTTAACGCTTGTAGTAAAAAGTGTCCAGTCCCTACGGCTGGGTCGAGGATCTTAAGTCGTTTAATAACATTCATAACGAATATTAATTGTTGTCGATCCAACTGATCTAGGATTTCACCAATATGTCCTTTATATTTAAACAGAGTCCCGAATTTATCATTTACCTTATCTAGAACATAAGGAATAATAGTATTTCGACATAAATAGGTAGAAATTTCTTTTGGGGTGTAAATAACTCCTAAATCCTTTGTTTTAAGAGACGACATCCTCACATGTAATACCGCAGCTCGCAAATTGTGGTTATCTATATTTATAGCATTCGATTTCATTGCTAATTAAGCATTTTTTCAGATAAATTATCTATAACATTGAACAAGCTTTCAAGATTAAGCTAAATTCAACAAAACTAAAAAAGTGTACATTTATGAGAATCGACCGAAAAGCTAGAGAAAAATACCAGTTTGATGACTCATTTTTTACCCCTACAGGGTTTGTTATTTTTCCAAACTTGCACAATGCTCGTGTTTTTGTTCAAAGAATTAATCAAAAACGTGATTTAATAAATTTTCCAGAATTAGCTGCAAAAGGTAGCGAAATCAATGGTATGGCCCTTGAAAACGAAATTTTCAATCTTTTATTTGATATTTATCAAAAACAGAACGAAATCGACCTGATAAAAGAAATTCCAACCTGGTTGGATGAAAAAATTGGATCAAAGAATTTAGACAGCACTCTTAGACTATTGTTACAGGAATTTCCTCCACCATCAATTTTTAATGGTGAAATTGAAATTGATACCTATCTTAAAGAAAAAACAAATGGAATACCTAATAAGTACATTACTATCTTCTCAATGGTGTGCTTATGGTTAAGTAATGGAAATCCCGCTTTTTCTAACAATCTAGAATTACTTGATGACACTGATTTGGAAAAAAAGACTAAATATATTCAAATTATTGAAGGAATTAAAGAATTCTTTGATACAAAACCCTATTTTGGGCCAGATAACCAAAATTTCTTTGAAATGTTGCAAATATTATCACTAAAAGAACCACATTCTATAAAAAGGCAACTTGAATACATTAATGAGAAATGGGGGTCTTTGATTAGCCCTCTTCAATTCAAGATTTTGTTAGCTCTTGATTTCTTCAGGGAGGAAGAAAAATTAAGGGGGTTGGGGCCAGGAGAAGCCCAAGTATATGAATACGACTACTTAGAAGAAAATTACACCCCTGATAAAGATTGGATGCCAAAAGTAGTAATGATTGCTAAGAATGTTTATGTTTGGTTGGATCAACTTTCAAAAAAATATAAATCTCATCTTCACAGGTTAGATCACATTCCAGATGAGGAGTTAGATCAATTAGCAAGATGGGGGTTTAATGCCTTATGGCTTATTGGTGTATGGCAAAGAAGTCAGGCATCAAAGGTAATTAAACAATGGTGTGGCAATCCAGAAGCAGAAGCATCGGCATACTCCTTATATGATTATGTTATAGCTCGTGATCTTGGTGGAAACGAAGCACTTACAGATCTAAAAGCACGAGCGTGGAGAAAAGGGATTCGTATTGCTTCCGATATGGTTCCTAATCATACGGGTATAGATTCGAAATGGATGATGGAACATCCTGATTGGTTTATTTCTTTACCTTATAGTCCATTCCCAATTTATTCTTATAGTGGTCAGAGCTTGTCTAAAAATCCAAGGATAGGCATTTTCGTAGAAGATCATTACTTTTCACGAACAGATGCAGCAGTTACCTTCAAATGGGTAGATCACGAAACACAAGAAGTTCGATTTATTTATCATGGGAATGATGGAACCTCAATGCCTTGGAATGATACAGCTCAATTAAATTTTCTCAAACCAGAAGTACGGGAAGCAGTGATCCAAACAATTCTACATGTCGCTCGAATGTTTCCTATCATACGATTCGATGCAGCAATGACTCTAACAAGGAAGCATTACCATAGATTATGGTTTCCAGCACCGGGGAGTGGAGGTGATATCCCTTCGCGAGCTGAACATGGAATAACCAAACAGGATTTTGACAAAGCAATGCCAAGGGAATTTTGGCGGGAAGTTGTTGACAGAATTAATCAAGAAGCTCCAGATACACTATTACTTGCAGAAGCGTTTTGGCTCTTGGAAGGATTTTTTGTACGAACATTAGGTATGCATCGTGTATATAATTCAGCATTCATGAATATGCTTAGAGACGAAGACAACGCAAAATATCGTTCTGTGATCAAGAATACTCTTGAGTACGACCCAGAGATTTTAAAGCGCTTTGTGAATTTCATGAATAATCCTGATGAAAAAACTGCTGTCGACCAATTTGGAAAAGGGGATAAATATTTTGGAATATGTATCTTACTTGTTACCATGCCAGGCCTATGTATGTTTGGACATGGACAAATTGAGGGGTTTGAAGAGAAATATGGAATGGAGTATCGTCGTGCCTATTGGGACGAAAACATTGATGATGGATTTGTCCAATATCATGAACAACTAATATTTCCATTAGTAAAAAAGAGATATCTATTTGCAGAAGTTGAAAATTTCCTTCTTTATGACTTCTATACCTCAAGTGGTTTTGTGAATGAGGATGTTTTTGCTTATTCGAATCGGATGGAGGAAGAACAAGCATTAGTTGTCTACCATAACAGATTTACTAAGACTAGTGGCTGGATTAAAACTTCAGCTGCATTTGCGATTAAAAAAGGGGATCAAACACAGTTAACTCAAAAGACATTGGGAGAGGGTTTATCGTTACATAATGATGGAGATTATTACTGTATTTTTCGAGATCATAATAGTGGGTTAGAATATATTCGTAATAGTAAGGAAATCTACGAAAAAGGACTGTATTTGGAGCTAGATGCATATCATTCAGTGGTCTTTCTCAACTTTCGAGAGGTTCAAGATAGAGAATCCCAAAGTTATACTCTACTGCATGATTTTCTCGCAGGAAGAGGGGTTGATAATATCGATGAGACGCTTCAAGAACTAATTTACCACTCCCTTCACAAAGCTTTCAAAGAATTGGTAAATAAATCAGTCTTTGAAACAATTCTTGAAGCATTAAATTCTAATGATCCTACAAAATTGGACAAAATTCTTAGAAAAATACACCCAAAAATATCATCTCTCATAAAGGAGGTAATTACTTATTCTTCAGGTAAAATCATTAATTCCGATTTGAATGATGTAATCATAAGCAAGCTTCGTTGTTTAATTCAGCTAAGAAAATCGGTTAATCAATTACCTCTCTCTTCAGAAACTTCAGGGTTATTTCTTGAATACTTCAACGAAAATTTCCCATCAAATTCTGATTGGAACATTATCCTGTCATGGTTGTTTGTACACTTACTCGGAAAGACTGTAGATCCTATTTATTATGAATTACAGAGTAGAAGTTGGATCGATGAATGGGGACTCGGTAGAATCATTGAATGGACAATAAAGGACCTCTATGAAAAACCACAAAGTGTTTTAGAAGCTATTATATTAATAAAAATCCTAACATCACATCAAAATTGGTACCTGACCAAGGTAGAATCAGATCATCAAGCGGCCCAAATTATGAGAATTCTTATGACTGATCTTGAAATCCAATCATACTTACAAACAAATCGCTATCAGGATATCTTATGGTTCAACAAAGAAGCTTTTGAGAATTTAGTACGATGGTTATTCATTATTTCGGTAATAAATAACGTTTCAAACTTAAAGAGAGAAAAGGATCTTATAAAAGAACTTGAGAGAATATTCCAAATAATTCATCAATGGTTGACTAAAGCAAAAAAATCTAATTATCAAGTAGTAAGATTATTTGAACTTTTAGAAGACATATCTCTTCCAAGAAATGGGGTAGACACCTAAAAGGAATTCATTTCTATAAAAGATCAACTTTCCTTAAATAAAACCATATTGGGACTATTAAAATTATGCTTAGAATTAGTATTATCCAAAAAGCATAGGGATTATTTGCTAACGGTAAGAAGCCAAACTCTGTCCCCAAATTCATTCCATATAAAGAAGCAATGAGGGTAGGAACCATAAGGATAAGACTTATTGATGCTAGTACCTTCAAGAGATCGTTCTGGTTGTTAGAAATGACAGAGGCGAACGCGTCAAGGCTTGATTCAACTAAATCGCGATAGATCCGAAGAAGATCCGCTTGTTGTTGGAGATCGATAGCTAAATCTTCAAGATCATCCAGTAATTCATCATGTTCAGCAAATTGAGGAGCTTTCTTTAAACCATAAAACGCACGCAAATTACCACGGAGTGCAGCATCAAGGTAAGTCGTATCCATGGAAAGATGGAATACCTTTTCGATTGAGGAGCTCCTAATTGATTGAAAAATCACTTTTTGAATCTTTTCTAACTTTCGATCAATCATATCGACTTTCAGCTCAAATGATTTTACTACGGATTCAAGATAATCAAGTAATACTAGTATTGTGGGAGTAGGCCGTTTTCTACGAAGACTTTTCGGCTTTCTGATTCTTTTTGTTTTGAGCATAGCACTCTGAACAGTTATCAGATGATTTTCTGTCAGAAATACAACTGCTGGATGTGTAGTAGGTAAATTTCCTGATAAATCTTCTTCTGCTACATCTTCTAAAGCTGGGACACGTAAGACGAGTTTGAGGAATGGTGGATCATGTTCAGGCTCCAGCTCTAAACGTGGTCGTTCGTCTTCATCTAATGCATCTTCAAGGTCTTCCCAAGGAATTCCGAAAGTTTGTTGGATCATTAGAAGCTCTTCTTTGGCTGGATTATTACATATAAGCCAAGTAGGTATTTTAGGGGTGATTCCTGGAACAAAGTCTGTGTATGTTAGCCCACTTTCGAGATTTTTGATTTCTATCATGATAACGCCTCCACAGAACCGAGTTTGTGCTTCATTGGTTCTTGATACCAATAATAACCATAGGATGCTTTAATACAATATCCTTTAAGTCTATCTGTTATCTATTACAAAAAAAGTCTAGGATGAAATTCCTTTAAAGCTTTTTCAATACGGTTAATTTCATCATTTGTCAATTCAAATTCAGCTGATCCTATATTCTCCTCTAGTTGAGCTAGATTTTTTGCGCCAGGGATTGCTATTACAGTTGGGTTCCTAATTACCCAATTAAGTGCAATTTGAGCCATGGTGACTTGATGATCCTCAGCTATTTCTCTAATAATAGATAATAATTGCTCTCCTCGTTTAAAATTCCTCTTTGAAAACAGCCTATTACGTCGACGGATTCCTCCAGGAGAATTACCAGCAGCATATTTCCCAGTCAACCATCCTTGACCAAGAGGACTATAGGCCATTATGGTGATTTTTTCACGTTGTGTATAAGGAAGAAGATCATTTTCTACTTTATTCTTAGCTATACTGTAATTCACCTGATTTACTTGTACTCTATGAATTTGCATTTTCTTTTGAGCATTCTGTAATCTTTTAAGATTAAAATTACTTATTCCAATGTAACGAATTAACCCCTCATCTACCATTCTTTCCATGTGATTAAGAACCCTATTAATAAGCCAAGGAACAGGCCAATGAATTAGATATATATCGATATAATCTGTATTCAGTCTTTTAAGGCTCTTATTCAGAGCCCTTACCACTGCAGAAGGTTTAATTGCCATGGGAAGAAATTTAGTGGAAATAATGAACTTGTCACGATCATAACCTTTAATTGCCTCGCCTATAATGCTTTCTGATTTCCCCCACCCATACGCTTCTGCAGTGTCTATTACATTAATTCCTAATTCTAATGCTTTTTGTACAATTGAAATAGCATCAGATTTGTCAAAATCAGTACCATATCCCCAACCTTTAGATCCGAATTGCCATGTTCCTAAACCAATTTGGGAGGCCATTACGTTGGTATTCCCAATAACAGTAAATTTCATTATATCTCATCAGATGTTTTTTGTTATGAATTCATAAATTTATAGCTTCATTTATTCGAAATAAAAGTTGTCAATAGGTCTAAATGTATCCTGAATTGCAGTAAACATTGAAATAATTGCCATATTATATTGTAATCTACAATATTTTATGAGGAAAATCGAAATGAAACTAAACATCGATCAATTGGAAAAATGGACAAACGCCTTTGGCCCATCAGGCTTTGAACTCGAAGTAGCAAAACTCATTAAGGAATATGTAACCGATTTTGCCGAATCGGTGACTCAAGATAAAACAGGTTCAATTATATTCCGAAAAGGCAGTCAAGGGCCCAAAATTATGCTTGCAGGCCACATGGATGAAATAGGGTTTATTATTACGGGGATCAACAAACAAGGATATCTCACTTTTAATCAGCTTGGAGGATGGTGGGATCAAACTCTTTTAAGTCAGAGAGTCATTATCAGAGTACGTGATGGTTCTAAAATCACAGGTATTATTGTAGCCAAACCCCCTCACATACTTGACCCCGAGGAGAGAAAAAAAGTCGTGGTTAAAACAAAGATGTTCATTGATGTTGGATGTAAAAGCAAAAAAGAAGTTGAAGCCCTTGGCATCAAGATTGGTGATCCAGCAGTCCCTGATAGTAAATTTGAACTCTTGAAGCGTGTACAAATTACGAAAAAAAAGGATAAGGAAGAAAAGAAAAAAGAAGTAACTCTAGCGATGGCTAAAGGTTTCGATGATCGGATTGGAGCCTTCATTGCTGCAGAGGTTATGCGTCGTTTGAAAGAAGAGAATATCGAACACCCTAACCAGGTTTATGGTGTCGCAACTGTCCAAGAAGAGGTTGGTCTACGCGGTGCTCGTACAGCTGCACATGTCATCCAACCTGATGTTGGATTTGCTTTGGAAGTAGACATTGCTGGAGATGTACCAGGGGTTGAAAAAACAAAAGCTCCCACAGAAATGTCGAAAGGAGTTTCAATTCTAACTGCAGATGCATCTATGATACCTAATCCCCGATTAAAACACTTTGTATTAGATATAGCTAAAGAAAAGGGGATTACACACCAGCTTTCCATAATATTAGGAGGAGCAACTGATGCTGGAATCATACACATAACTGGAGCTGGTTGTCCCTCTCTTGTTTTGGGGGTTCCCACAAGACATATCCATTCTCATAATGGAATATTAGATCTTGGAGATGTTGAGAACGCGGTTGACCTTCTGACAGAAGTAGTCAAGAAGCTGGATCAGAAAACAGTAGACTCTTTTACTCAGATATAGTCCTATCTTCTCAACTTATTTTTTCAAACTGAACCAGTATGTGTAATCCTTTGAATTTCACTACCCAAAACACGATTACATGCTGAACAAACAAGAAGTTCAACCATCATTGGGTATTGTTGCATACGGTTCATTTGACTCTTCATTACCCCTCTAAGCATACGTGGTAGGTGCTTGATTTGTGCTTCTATTGTACGTTAATAATCCTCGTCAATATCAGCGATTAATTTAGCAGTCAGTTTTAACCTCAATTCTTCTGTGCAATATGGACAAATTGGCATAGCTAATTCCTTCTTGATCTCTATTTATTTATTTATTTATTATCATTTTTTAATTTTATAAATCCATTAATGAGAAGATGCTTCTTCTGTAAGACCATACTGAATAATTAATTAATAAACCTTTATAGGTTAGAGTAAAAACAATCTATTTTCTCCCTACAATAAAAATTAAAGAGTTGTACATCGGAATTCATTTCCATGGCCCTTACTAATAATGATATACTTTGGATCACTGATCTTGCCAAACCAGAGCGTGAAAAAGGCTATACACGGACTTTTTATTCTTATCCTGCCAAGTTTCTTTCAAAGTTACCTAGAGGTTTAATTGAAAGGTTTTCGGAGAGAGAAGATCTTGTTTTCGATCCTTTTGTTGGTGGAGGAACCGCAGGACTTGAAGCTATGTTATTAGAGCGGCAGTTTATTGGTTATGATTTGAATCCATTTGCAATTTTGGTATCAAGCGTTAAAACAACCTATTTGGAGTCTGAAACCTTACAGGTTCATTTAAATTCAATACTTACTCAACAGAAAAAGTTAATCGAACCTAAATCTGATATTTTAGATGAAGAAGATAAAATATGTTTAGGAACGAAAATCTCCCATGAGATAAACTCCTTATATGAATGTATTTCAAATAATTCGAGAAAAATCTCCTTTAAACAATTTTTCGAATTAGCATTAATTCATTCGATTAAAATCGTTGGTAGACGGGATTTTGAATTAAAGAAAAAATGGAAAGATGCTTCTATAATCCCTATCTTTGAGCGTAAAGCACGAAAGATGATACAAAAAATTTCCTCTCTTCCGAAAAATCCAAAATTCACTCCAATTTTTAAATTAGCATCCAACCATCATGTTGACCTAGAAAGAAATTCAGTTGATTTAATAATCACCTCTCCTCCCTATAAAGACAAAGATGTCGAGTATCAACAAATCCAAATTCAAAGAAGAAGTTTACACCGATCAAAACGTTCTAATGTAATATCAGCTATTCTAGGGACAATCCCTCTCTCCAAGAACATTTTATGCGGTGGATCAGGAGTAAATTATTGGGAAAACAGTTTGAAATCATTAAAAGAATGCTATCGAGTGCTTAAACCTCATAAATTTGCTTTTTATTGGACTGGGTTCAAGAATACATCTGATTTAACACAGTTTGAGGATCAATTAAATTTAGTTGGTTTTGACTTGCTCACATCCATTCAAGTAAAATTAAGTGATGATCGTGCTGCTTCAGGCCGATCAACTCATCACGGTAGATCTACAGGGATGATGAGTCACGATTTCCTTTTTATTACCAAGAAAAGGAGAGTATGAATCGACTGAAACTAGTCATAGTAGTGGTTCTTATACAGATACTTATGAGGATTTATTTTTGGCTTTACTGTATTGTTATTGCTAATAATATAGTAATATGAATGGAATGCGAAGTAATAGCTAACTTTTTCAAGAGATCAATCCAGGAAAAAGGCCAATTAATAGACACACAAAACTCATAACGAATCCAAATATACTAATCCCGAGGAAAACCAGATCTTCGGAATCTAGGGATCCTCCTGTTTCAAGAACAGCTTCTTTCGGGTTATTAGGGTTGACATATACATCAACAATTCGATCCTTGGGATATCTCATCTCATCAGATTTTGTGTCTCCTCCCTTGAGTCTAATTACCTTTGATTGGTAGTTTCTCCCATTGAATTCATAACTGTAAATAATATTAGTGCTGTATACTCTAACTTCTTCCCAACCCGCGATAGAAGGTTTTAATTGTTCAACTTTTCCTTTAACTGAAGGCCAAGTTTTACTTCTCTCCAGTTTTTTCCTACTGTTATAAACAAATCTTAAACATATCAAACTTATGAAGAAACCAAAAATGGCCATCAAGAACATTTGTGCTGTTAGATCTGCTTCTCCTGTCATTTTTTTTCAGTCATTTAGTTTTTTTGTATAAATTATAGATATTATAACATTTTCAAGCTCCAATATATTCACTAGTTTATTCTACTTATGAATAATCAAAGGGGATAAAAATGATTGACTAGGTGAATATTTAATACAACTTTAAATATTACATGAAGACTACAAAATATCATGATCTTATAAAAAATACTGATTAAACAGTTAAAACTAAACCTATAGAAGGTGAAAAAAGTGTTCAATAAACTCAAAAAAGAAGCTGAAAAAAAGAAGAAAGAAGCTGAAAAACTAGGCAAAAAAACAGTGGAGAAAGGGAAAGCAACGGGAAAGAAAGTAAAATCAGAAGCTGAAAAGAAAATAAAAGGCGTTAAAAAGTAAAAAAACAAGTAAAACTAGCGCTCTTTAACTCATACTTCCAAGCTGCATTATTATATTAACCATAGTAAGATGGCGGTTCTTGATCTGGCTTTTTAATACCAGGTAGACGACCTAATTGGATCTCTCCATGCATATTCTCGAAACGCTTTACATGTTCTGACATCCATATTGCCATCCTTTTGAACACTGCAGGACTCATCTTAACTGTAACCACAAAATTATGTTCTATTGTATCTAGTACAATCTGTCCAGGTCTATCGCTTTCTCGTGGTATAAGTTGATCCTGGAAGAAGCTAATATTTCCCTCATTGGGATTAACCCCACCAAAAAACCCTGAAATAGCGAAACTCGGTACATCTTCAAATTTTACTTTAATAATAGGTTGTTTTTGCATTTTTATTCCCTTCTATTCATAGTTTTCGAAATTATATCTGTACATTAAACTCTTTTCAGTTAAGCATTTTTATTAATATAACAAAGGAGCAGGTATTATGTTAAATTTACCTGATGACTAACTAAGATCCATCATTGAAATAACATAAGACAAATGATTAAAGATGAAGTTCCATGGCCCTAGTCCTTGATGCATTATTTGGCTTACTGTTAATTTGCATCGCATTTTTCATCATACTTGGCTTATCAGTCTATTCTTTGATTCAAGTATTATTTTTGGGGAGAAAGCGTTTTGTGCTTGAACCTTACAAGGGACCTGATGCTGTCTTGAGTGGTGCAGATCTCTCACGAGACATGACGGTAACTCAAGCAACAATGACAGGAGTAGGAGCGATGATTGGAGCAGGGATCTTTGTTCTTACAGGGATTGCTGCTGGAATTGCTGGACCAGGATTATTAGTTGCATTTGCTTTTAATGGAGTGATTGCCACTTTAATTGCAATGGTTTATGCAGAACTAGGATCCGCAATACCTGAAGCAGGGGGAGGATATGTTTGGGCACGAGCAGGGTTGGGAGAACGACAAGGATTCTTATCGGGCTGGATGAGTTGGTTTGCCGCAGCTGTGGCGGGATCGTTATATGCCCTTGGATTTGGTGCGTATTTTGTAGGAATAATAATTAATCTTGGTTTTGAAATGCCTTCTGAAACTATTTTCTTTTTAGAAAAGATAATTGCAATAGGTGCCATTGTACTATTTCTAATTATCAATCAATTTGGATCCTCAGTCATGGGAAAAGCTGAGACCTACATTTCGGGTATTAAGGTAATAGTGCTTGTATTTTTTATCTTAACAGGTTTGATTATTATAACCTCAAATCCTACTCTAACCTCAGTAAATTTCATGGATTTTTTCCCAAGAGGATTTTTTTCCATTTTTACAGCAATGGGATTCACGTTCATTGCCTTTGAAGGATATGAAGTTGTTTGTCAAACAGGAGAGGAAATTTACGATCCAAAGACTAGTATTCCAAAATCAGTAATTCTATCGGTATTAATCGTGATACCAATATATCTATTAGTGGGAGTGGTTTCTTTGGGAGCATTTACAGTGGAAGGACAGGCAACTTGGGAATTCTTAAGCGAAAATAAGGAATTAGGCCTTCTCTATGCTGCTCAACAAATGCTTCCAGGTTTAGGATTAGTTGTTATTCTTTTTGGAGGAATATTATCAACACTATCAGCCTTAAATGCTGCTATTTTTTCATCAACTCGAGTAGCGTTTGCTTTAGCTCGGAATGGCTCTTTACCTCCACAATTAGCAACAGTTTCAGCTAAAACACACACACCAGTCAATTCCATATATGTGACTGGAGTAGTTGTTATTCTAATGGCTATTTTAATCCCCATTGAAGCTGTAGCAACTTCTGCTGATTTGATGTTTATGATATTATTCGGACAAGTTATGGTAGCAGCCATTTTAATCAGGAGAAAAGTCAGGATCTCTATAGAAAAACTAGATTATGGCTATAAGACCCCATTGTTTCCTCTCATTCCTATACTAGGAGGAATAGCATTATTAACCATCTTTTCTTTCACACTATTTCTACATCCAGAAGCTTTTTTAGCCACTTCAGTTTGGTTGTTACTAGGTATAATCCTTTATGAAGGATATGCTCGTAGAAGAATTCCAATTAAAGCTCCATCAAGATTAGGAAAATATGTTCGGCTTAGAGCTGACTACGTTCCAGAAGCTTTTTTTACAACCATATTAAACAACATTCTAGTTCCTGTAAGAGGAAGACCTTTTGAATGGGACGCTATCAGAATAGCTATTCACATTGCTCACGAATTTGGCCCAAAAGTTACGCTTTATCATTTTGGATATGAAGCAGAAAAAACATTTAGCAGTTATACAAACGAATTAGAACGATTTCAAATACCATATGAATTAATTCTTGTTAAACCTCCACAAAGAAATATTTCAGCTCGTGATATCATTCAACACATGATTGAGGTGGCTAACACAGGAGAATATCAATTAGCTATTTTACCCTCCCCTCGTGGGCGAAAATTCTGGGAAATTAGTATTTCTCGTAATACACTCCGAAAAATGCCAATCCCAGGCCTTCAAGTTTTTCCCAGTAAAAAGGAGAAACCCGAGCAAAAAATAACCTTCGAACATGTAGGCGCGTTGACTCCAGGCACTAGACGTGACCCTTTCTTATTACAGCTTGGGATTGCTATGGTTTCATCAACGAGAATTGCTGATTTAATAGCTTATCACTGGACTCATGTTCCAAAATTAATTACACCCAAAGTAATGTCTGAAGCTCCTGGAGTACAGGAAGATATTTCTGTATTCTTGCACAATATTGGAGAAGCTCTTAGAATGGGAATACCCATTGAACAAAGACATGTTTTAGGGCATGATTTCGTCAGATCAATTGCTGAGGTTGTCAAGAAAGATCGTCTAGACCTTCTAATTCTTGGATATGGCAAACCTCGATTAGGTCGAAGACCATCTGAAAAATTGGTTCGTGAAATCGATTGCACTGCGGTTATATTTCATGGAAGACCTTTTTATCAAAGTTCTTAATTTTTTAAGCAGATTTATGGCATACAATCTATTTTAATCTATAATTTATTTATTATAATCGTTTTAAGAATTTTTTTTCTTCAATAGGAATAGCCTTCCGTTTTCTTTACATTTTTATAATATAAAGTCTAAATTAACTTTGAGTATCAAGCTAAGCAAAAAACATCAGATTGTTGTTGCAGCTATTTTCTCATTATTTCTTCTTACTCTAGTGTTGATTCTTATTCCTTTTTCCAGTCACCCTCTTATATATAAAGCTCCTAGTTCCCCTTCTTATTATAATGGGGTTCCTGGTGTTAATGGGGCAGCTCCCTTCCGTGATACTACCTTTAATCTATCCCTTGAAAGCATAACGGAACGATTAATTTTTATTCGTCAAAGAGGGGTGAGAACAGTTACCCATTTCGACGCTGAAATTGAGCTGGCTGGACCAGAACGTGTTTTTCTACCCATTGGGAACCAACCTAGTTATGTTCAGTCGCATGACCTCGTCATTGAACAAATCAAAGCTTACGAACCCTTAGTCTTACATAAAAGTCATCTTGATTATATCCATGTATTTCAGAAGAATCCTTGTTTAGTAAGGTTTACTCGTAGTTTATCATTGTCTCCTAACTCAAGTCCAGCTAATCTAAGGGGAAAAATAACTCCTGTATTTCAGGATGATTGGGGATTCACAGAAACTGTTTCAGATGGTAACAATAAAACCATATACTTCTCAACAACCTATCTTTTTGTTCACGGTTCTGTCACTTACTTCAACGGAGAAACGAGGTATTATGAGGTTGTTTCACTTCAGGATATTGATTTTGGAAATATCTATCCTGTAGAAAATATTAATGATGAAACAATGCATCTAAACACACCTAAATACGTAATGGATTCTAATAATGAACCAATTGAATTTTATAACTTAATGAATAGGAGTCTTTCTGGTACTGGGTCTATTACAGTAGAGTTAACTATCCCCGATGATAAAATCTCCACAAATTCCTTTCTATTTAATCTAAATATAGAATTAGAAAGAATCCATCCCGATAATCCATTACCTATTTTTCACGGTTTTTACGGAACAGTTGAGAGTTGCTTCCGTCTAAGGTTTGATAACTATCTTAGCTTGAACATTGAACTAGTTTGATTTGCTTCCTCTGTCTGTTTTTAAGACATCCACTTTCTAGAATCTTTCTAACGACTCACAAATTCTGAAGCTTTTCAACGATTAACTCAGAAACTTGACGGAGATAGTTTTGGTCAGTCTTATCAAAGATTGCGATATCATCAGAATCAACATCGATCTGCCCTATAATTTCCGTTTTATTCCGTATTAATACTACGATTTCTGAACGTGTTTCCAATGAGCATGCTAGATAGTTATCTTCCTTCGTTACATCTTCAACTATCTTGTCTGTCTTATCTACTACTGCAGAGCCACAGATACCACGACCAACTGGAATATGGGTATGTTCTGTTGGTTTCCCAACATAATAGTCCAACACAAGTTCATTTTTCTCTTTGTTAAGTAGATAGATACCAGTCCAGTTAAAATACGGAATAGTAGAAAGCTGATCAATGACAATCATGTATATTTTTCGAGCTGTTATATCTTCGATTTGAAGTAGTTTATGCTCTATAGATTGAAGAATTGAACGATATAATTTCTCTTTTTCGATTTTTTCCATGTTTTCACCGTTACCCATCTGGAAATACTAGCGTAATTTAATAATGGAATTTAGTTTTTCCAAAAGTCAATTAAGTTTCTTCAAATGATTCTAATTACGGAAAGATTATTGAGGATAAAGATTTTTTTTCATAAAGATAATGATAATGTGGAGCTAGTAGAAGCATGTCTGAATATTCACGTATAGCACTCTATTTACAGGATAAGCATGATATTCCCAAGTCAATAGAATTTGCGAAATATGCAGAGAGTAAAGGATTTGAAGCTGTTTGGCAAGCTGAGTCTAGATTAGCTCGGGTGGCAACCATCCCACTTTCTGCAATGGCTGCAGTTACAAAGAAGATTAAATTGGGCACAGGAGTAGTTAACAATCTGACTCGTAATGTTGCACTAATGGCAGCAACATTTAGTACAATGGATCAAATGGCGCCTGGGAGGTTTATTTGTGGAATTGGCGCTTGGTGGGAACCTCTAGCAAGTAAGGTAGGTACACCTCGTAAAAATCCATTAAAAATGATGAGAGAGTATACAACAGTTATGAAAAAACTCCTCAACATGGAAACTGTTACTTTTGATGGCGAGTTTGTGCATGTGGATGGGATAAGATTAGATATTGTTCACGGTGATCCAGATAAACCACGAGAAGTCCCAATATTAATTGGCGCAACAGGTATGAAAATGATGGAGCTTACTGGGGAGCTTTGCGCACGAAAACAAGCTGATGGTGCACTACTCAACTACATGGTGTCTCCTGCTTATAACCATACTGCCTTAAAACATTTAAAGATTGGTGCAAAAAGAGGAGGAGGATCGCTTGAAGACATTGACCGACCTCAATTGATAGTCTGTTCCATGGATCACGATCGAGAGAAAGCTTTGAATGAAGCTCGTGAACTCCTTACTCAATACATGGGTCAGCAACCTCATTTAATGAAGGCAAGTAAGATGCCTCAAGATATCCTTGATAAAATCCACGAAGAACTGACTTGGCCTGCAACAAGAGAACAAATCCATAAAGCAATGAGACATATCCCTGATGAGATTGTACAGAAAATAACAGCTAGTGGGAAACCCAATGAATGCCTTGAACAAGTATCCCAGTGGATTGAAAGTGGTTGTACATGTCCAGTCCTTTATCAACTCTCAGACGATGTAAAACTAATGATTGATACATTTTCTCCGCAGCAATAATAAACTCTCTCGCATTCCTAATACGTTTTTATTCGTTTCAGGTGTTTTTATCATAAAAATTCAAGAATCATTACCAGAATTGCTGTAATAACACCAGCAATTACCATTCGAACTCCATTCATGACCATATTTTCCTTTGAGATTTTACCCAAATATGCTCCTAAGACAAATAAAGAAATACTAGTTAATAGTATAGAAGCTATATATGCAAATTCAATAGCCCATCCTAAGAGATAAGCTCCAAAAAAAGGAAGAAATGAAACTGAAGCTGCTAGAAAAGGACTAAGACCATCAACTGCTGCCACGAAATAGGATGAAATCGTTGCTGCTTGATCAAGAACAGTATTTTCTATCTTCTCAAGCATCGCAGACCCCATATCAGCTAGTTCTTCTTTTTTCACTGCACTCTCAGTCAAATATGCTCCAAAACCCCCAGAAACTCCCATCGCGATACTTGCTCCTAGTCCTGCGAGGATTAATGTTCGAGGTTCATGAACACCTGCTATGAGGCTCCCAATGATGATACCCAGCGCTGTAAGAGCGCCATCAAAGCTATTCATCACCATATATCGTTTAGCAATTCCCTCAGTCTCTCCCATTTGTAGAAGATCTATAATCTGTCTAAAAGACTTCATTTTTCATCAGGCAAGAGAATTTTCCTGTAACAATCTTTTGGTTCTTCTTCTCTCAATTTACTTTTTTTTAGAAGCAATCTGAAGGCTAGGAGTAAAGAAATCTGTCATTAATTATGTATGGGGTTCTCCCCCAATTTCCTCCTCCTCTTCAGTGCTTTTCTTTTTCCCAAGAACTAACAAACATTCAATCCGTAATTCAGACATTTCATCAACAGTGAAAACAATATTATCAATTTTGAAAACTTCTTTTTCTACAGGTAATCGGCCAAGTTTTTCCTGAATGAATCCTCCGATAGTTACAGAAAAATCTGATTGAAATTTAGTATTGAAATAATCATTAAAATCATCTAGTGATGTTTGACCACTTACTTTCGACTCACCTTCAGTTTCATCTGATGGTGTAATTTCAGCTGGTTCATAGTCATACTCGTCTTGGATATCGCCAACTAATAGCTCTAAGATATCTTCTAATGTTATTAATCCTACCACCTCCCCAAATTCGTCGACTACAATGGCTGAATGTCGTTTTGTATTTTGTAATTTTTTTAATAGCAAATCTGCTCGCATTGTTTCTGGTACGTAATCAGTTTCTCTCAATAATTGGGTTATATCAACTTTTTTCTTTTTATGATCAATATTATCAGTATCTAAGAATAGTTCTAGATAATTCAATAGATCCTTAGCGTATAGAAAACCAATGATTTTTTCCCGTCCTTCATCAAAAACAGGGAATCGGGAATGACCAGAGTCATTAACAGTCTTTACTATTTCTTCAAACTCATCAGATATTGTAATTGTTTTCATTTCATATCTTGGGGTCATTATCATTCTAACTTGGGTGTCTGGTAAATCAAATGTACGTTTTAAGATTGCAGTTTCACTTTCTTCAAGGATACCCGCCTTTTCTGATTGGGTGATAAGTAATTTTAGCTCATCCTCCGAATGCACACTTCGATGTCCAACAATAGGACTAATGCCAAACAAAGCTAAAATTAACCAACCAGTTTGGTTAAATAGCCAGATAATAGGTTTGAAAAGCAGAGCAAACCAATGCAAAGGTTTTGCAACCCATAAACTTGTTCGTTCGGGATACTGAAGAGCCATACTCTTAGGTGCTAATTCTCCAAGTACAACATGCATATAAGTAGTCATTGAGAATGCCAACAAGGCACCTAAAGAAAGCCCGCCTAAAAGCACTAAAACTCCTAATTTATCTAAGAACGTTATAAATCCCAATGCTTCAAATAAGCTTTCAATGACGGGCTCGATTGAAGCTCCAGCTAAAAATCCTAGTGCAAGACTTGCCATTGTTATTCCAAGTTGAGTAGCACTAATTACTTCGTCTTGATTTTTTATAGCCAGTTGGACGGCTTTAGCTCTTCTACTTCCAGTTTTTCGTACAAGTTCCTCTATTCTTGAGGGACGAACACTTACTAAAGCAAATTCGGCGGCCACAAAAAAACCGTTCATTAATACCAGCATAAAAGCAAGGATTAAAGCGAAAATAAAACCGATAATATCAAAATCAGACATATTATTTCGGTTTGCTCCGAATAAGACTCAAGTCTTCATTATATTAGCCTTATTAGTCCAATGAATATTGATTTTTGCAGTTGAATGGACTTAGCTGATTAGTGGAAATCACTTAAATCCGTTTTTTTAAGATTTTTTCTTTTATCCGTAATAGAAAGTAAGAAGTTCGTACAATAAAGTTAATTCTTTTTTGAGAAATATTCTCTAGAGAAAGCATGTTAGTAAAAAAGAAAAAAAAGGAAATGCAAGGATTTTATATACGTTCAACCACAGTAGCGATACCCACACCTCCACCCCCGCATAATGTCTGAATACCATAACGTTTCTTTTTATTTACCAGATAGTGAACCATATCACAAAAATAATGTGTTCCTGAGGAACCAATTGCATGGCCAGTCGCTATCGCTCCTCCATAAGGATTAACACGTGGATCATCAAATGCATACCCAAAATGCTTTGCAAAAGCAAGACAAGGTGAGGCAAATGCTTCATTTGGTTCAATACAATCCATATTTTTCATCTCAAGCCCTGATCTTTCCAACGCACGTTCTTGCGCTGGAATGGGTCCTGTCAGCATTAACATTGGATCATCACCTGCAACTGCTGTTGAAAGAATCCGAACCATGGGTTTTAAGCCGAGCTCATCAGCTTTATCTTTGGACATAAGCATAATCGCTGATGCACCATCTGTTATTTGTGATGAATTTCCTGCGGTAACTTTTCCATTTTCAGGCCTGAAAACTGGAGGAAGGGCTTGCATCTGAGTCCAGGCTGTGTCTGGATCATCAAGAGCAATTGTACGAACTGTTTGATCTTCTGTCACTGTCTTTGTTTCAAATGATCCATTTGGTTTTTCTATTGTCACTTCAAACGGTACGATACGTTTCTCATAGTTTTCTTTATCCCGCATTGCTCTAGTTGCTTTTTGGTGGCTCCATAAGCCAAATTTATCCATCTCTTCTCTAGTTAAGCCATATTTTTCTGCTACTAATTCTGCAGACTCACCTTGGACAAAACTCATACGTTCTTGAAGCTCGGCCATACGGGTCTCCGACATATGACAATAAATATTATCCACGGGGTACATAAAACCAACCTGAATATCGATTCCCATGGGGTAATGTGTAAGATTTTCAACTCCTGCTGCTATCATAATATCACCATCACCTACCCTGATAGCGTTCGCACATGTATTCACTGCCTGTAATCCTGCATTACAATATCTATTAACTGTTGCAGCAGCCACAATATCTGGAATGTTTTTTGCCATTAATTGGGCAACTCGAGCGACATTACCTCCTTGATCACCTATTTGAGTTAAAATACCGACATGAACATCCTCGATTTCATGAGCGTCAAAAGAACTGGATTGGGTTTGTACTCTCTCAACTAGGGTCTCCAAAACACCTGCTAACATATCCTGTGATGATACATTCCTATAATATCCCCCATATTTCGCCATTTGAGCCCGAGAAGATTTTCCCATAGGTAAACGAATCGCATCAACAACTACACAATCTCTAAGTTCTTTATTTCCCATAAGAATTCCTCATTAACATTCATTAACATTAATTTTAACGTTGCTTTGATTTTGAGATATTTTTATTTATATTTTTTCCATATTACCCGAAAGTAACTAAAAAACAATTATTTTGAAGAGAAAAAGACATTAATTAAGGAATGTCATTAATCAATGAATAATTCTGTACACGAAAAATGAAGCCAAAAGTGATGAAGAATGCTTTCAATAGATTTTGAAACAGCTTCAACTAAGATAAAACAATTAAAAATGACCGTTTTACCTGACTTTTATCTTGATATCATAGTAGATCCACGAATGTCTTATGATCAGTTAATACAAGGGATCCAGACTGTCTATTCAAGAGGAGGGGGGAATCTTCTTGGACCGGAAGCTCAATTCATAGCAGGTGGAAATGGAGGAAATGTAGCTAAGACATTAGGGGGTTTAGGGGTTACAACTACTTTCTTATGTGAAACATCTCCACTAGGTAAAAAGCTAGTTGAATTTTTCTTACATCCGCTTGGAGTGAAGACATTAATATCTACCTCAGGTGACATTGCCAGCTCAGTAATACTCGAAATTCCCCATGATACTGACAAACATAATGTGATGTTTTGTTCCTCGGGGAGTGTTGCTAATTTCTCTTCAGACAAATTAACACCTGAACAATGGCGTGCACTCAAAGACAGTCATGTTATTGCCGTAACAAATGCTCAAAATTTTAAGATGGAAGATCTAGTTGAAGCTATTCTTAATGAGGTATCACCTTCTATTATCGTTTCAGTTGACTTTTCGGACTTAACACCTCACCTTAATCGAATAGAAGGGTTTCGAGAACGAATCCTTGAACATCCGATGAGACCTCCATCATTTATTACTGGTAATGAAACGGAACTTCAATTACTAACTAAATCACCCAATTTGACACCAGAAGAAGCAATCCACGAATTATCTCTTACATATCCTGAAATATTGTTTGGATTACATATGTCTAATAAAGCTGAAGTCTGGAGAAATGGTAAACAAAAAGCTCTTGAACCGTGTTTTAAGATTTCAGTTCTTAAAGCAACGGGCGCAGGAGACAATTGGCATGCTGGATTTTTAGTAGGATGGCAATTAGGCTTAGCAATCCCAATTGCAACAAAATTTGCAAATGCAGTAGCAGGATATCAGATTTCTACAGGAAAAATAGGCTCTTTAGAAAATATTATTGATTTTATGGCTTCTACTCCTTGTTATGACTTGACAAGTGAATATAAATTAAAAAATCATATAAATAAGCAAAATAATAGGAAAGAGTCCACAGAAAAAGATATCTAGCGTAGAATAAAATTTGACCCCTATGAGTGATACAGGTCTTTATATGGGGATTAAAATCTCTTTCTTACGTGTAGTTTTATTACATTTCAACACATTTATATTGGAAATTTAACGTTTATTCAGTACTGGAGGCTTATTCATGGTAAACAATGGGAATGTTGTACTAATCGTGGGTACTGGTACTATAGGCGAACCATTGACAGGACTTTTAGCGGCTTTATCAAAGAAAATAGGAATTGACGAGCTTATATTTTATAAACATACTCCTAGGCTAACAGATCGTCCCATGATCCGGGGATTACTTACAAAGGGAGCCCATATGTGCTGCCAGATAGAGAAGTTTAACAAATTCCGCGAGCTAGGTGTCGAACCAACCTATACTTTTGAGGATGCCCTTGCCAAGTCAACTGTTGTTGTTGATTGTTCAACTGAAGGAATGGGAGTTAGAAATCGGTTTCTATTCTATGAGAATGTAAAAGAAGATGTTAGAGCATTTTTAGCTCAAGGATCCGAACATGGCTTTGGGATTCCTTATGGTGTTGGCTTAAATGACCCAGTTTTACACAGAGATAATTCTCAATTCCTACAAGTTGTGAGTTGCAATACTCATGCAGCATCTAGAATTCTTAAAAACTTGGCATTTGATGAGGAAGGAAGAAGCATTCTAAGTGAGGCCCGTTTTGTTTTCATGAGAAGAGCTACTGATGTTTCTCAAACTGGTAAGTTCATTGCTGGGCCATCTGTTGGCAAACATAAGGATCAAACATTTGGAACACACCACGCAAAAGATGTCTACCGCTTGTATTCAACACTTGGTCATCATCTCAACGTTTTTTCCAGTGCTATCAAACTAAACACTCAATACATGCATACTTCCTTTTTTAACTTAGTTCTGGATAAAGAGAAAGCATTCTCCCTTGAGGAGGTTAAGCGAAAATTCTCCGATGATCCTTATGTTGCAGTAACAAATAAAACAGATGCGAATGTGATTTTCAGCTTTGGTCGTGAATATGGCCACTTTGGTCGAATTCTAAATCAATTAGTAGTTGTTTTACCAAGTCTAATGGTTCGTCAAAGTGAGCTCTTTACTGATAAAGTTGAGATAGTAGGATATTCTTACACTCCCCAGGATGGAAATTCCCTCTTAAGCTCGACATCCGCGGTAGCTTATTTTTTAGATCCTGATAATATCACCTTAGGTGAACCAATCCCGTGTCTTAGACAATATATGTTCTCTGAGGTTTAAGAAAGGATCATATCCTCATTCTTAAATTTGTTGTATAATTCTTACTTACTCATAACGGACACGACTAACGTGTTCTGTTTCTTTAAAAGAATTGAATGGTATATTTCAATTGAATTACATTTTAACAACAGTAATTAGAAATTCTTCAAATAAAACTATTATAATTAATAAGTTTGAGTAATAACGTTATATAGTGTCATTAAAAAATCTATTGTGAATAAATTCACTAGGGAGCCTTATTAGGAAAGTTACTTATCATTGGATAGAACCTACATATTATGAAATCTCCTAAAAATGAGTACATATACTTAACTATCACTCTACAATAAAATTCGAAATTTAATCTTTTACGAATGAATTGACTAAGGAGCCTTATTATCAATACATAAAATAGAATTTACATTTGAACATATATAAAAAAGCCCTTTAATTACAGTTTAACAGGACTTATATCCACCAGAGGATGACTTACTCTTCCTAGTTAAAGGAGAGCAAAATTATCTTCTGGAAATCGAACCTTAATAGGTGGTAGAAACAGTATTCCTATCAGGCCAACAACAAAAGATCTTGAGTATTTTAATTACTCTTTCATTGATTATAAGCCAATTCTCCACTAGTCTAGTATTTATATTCTCAGATTTTGGAATTTCTCAAGAAAAAGATGATTCTATCAAGGATTCACTCCAGAATACATTAGTTCACATTCCCAAATTAATGAAACAAAAATCATCTAATCCCGAATTAGATTCCTACGTCTCTGGAAACAATCACTCTGAAATTTCCGAATTAGATTCCAACAATAAACTAACATCAAATTTCGCCATTGGAAGTCAAAATGGTGTAGGAGGAGGAAATTACATTGTGAATGACTCCTTGAATCTCACCAATTCCGAAGCGATAGCCATTTCCAATACTATTGCATCACCCGAAACTCGCCAAGATGACTTCACGATTACTGTGCCCAACGGCTTCACAAACCGCTCTGGCATTTTTAACATCACAAATGTCAAAGCAGAATTTGATGTGAGAGCAATCGAGGATGACGAATCACTTAGTCTATATGTTGATTCAGATGACGGTGGTAATGGCTGGTATGAGGTTGCCATGCAGTTCAACGTTACTGAAGATTATGTGAATCTATCCTCCCTCTATGTTCGGATTGTTAGTGAGCAGGTTGGTTTTGATGTCCCAAGTGGCGAGCTCTTACTCGTGAATAGCTCTTGGGATAGTGTCAATTCTAGGTGGAAACCGAACGGAACTGAGGTCTTATCAACGATATCTCTGGGCACAAGTACTGGGTGGACAATTCCTCCTCTTACTTTTAGTGAGAATATCACTCTACGAGGAGATCGTAATTATTTTATTATCCTTAATGATACAACTCCGGCAGGTAACAATGCCTATTGGAAATGGGGTGTCCAGAGAGATCTTACATCAGTCGGGGGAGACAGTATTGATGAGGGGGCTTTTTATTATAAGTGGCTAACTCATGCAGAGGACTCGTGGACTTATGGAACAAGCGCTAATCAACTAGATTTGAATTTAGTCATATCTGTGTTACCTGTTGAAAAATCAGGGGGAGATTACTTCCAAAAAACCTACAGTGATCCCACGGAAATTGAGTTATTGTATAATACCTCAGTGGATGAAACGAATTTAACCAGGTTTAACTGGTTTGAATGGAACGCTACCTCTGATAACATCCATCGGTTCAGAACTAACACCTCCGTTAGCTTCGATTTGGCATGGATTATCAACCTCACATCTGTTAACAATCCATTAACCGTTTCAGCGTCTTACCTGACAACAAATAATACTGTGACGCATTGGAATCTGACGTTTTCAACAGATAGCGTGACAACCAGCTATAGCATCCGCAATCGTACAATTACCATTAATGGTCTTGAAAACGATTGGAATGGTACCGCTATTTACCTTGATGGCACACTAGAGTACAATTCGACACCTTCAGGCGGATTTAACACATCTATTACTTACTCGAATCAATCCAGTGCTATGATTATCAATACCTCCACGCTAGCCATCGCAACAGATTGGATTGCCTCATTTGATGCTCCGAATTATTTATTAAACATCACATTGTCAAGGGAGGGAAATGTTCTTTCGTTACCCTATAGAACTTTCATAATGAATGATTATAATTTAACCTTTAAAGTAGGAGAAACTGGTAACCTTACCTATTGGATTGATTATCCAAATGAATCTAAAGTTCTCCAAAAAACAAATATTGATGACATTCATACAACAATAACTGATCTCTGGGAAATCAACAAGACTTTGGATCAGACTACAAATATCAATGGAACTTATAGTCTACAAGGATTTTGGGAGAACAATGAAAAAACGAAGGTAGGAACATTCACTCGTACATTGGATTTGCTCATTAATACATCACTAACCGTCTATGGGGATATTCAAGTTGTAATTGGTCAATTATTTAACGTGACTGCGTATTATACTTCAATTCATAACGATAGTCAGGTAAAAAACGCTAAAATTTTCTGTGAAAGTAATTGGACCAATAATGTGTATATGAACCAGGTGAATGAAAATTATTATAACGCTTCTTTTGATACCAACGACCGAAGTGCTGGTCAAAATGGCACGGTTACCATTACAACGATGTTTCCTTGGTTCGTTAATTGGACAAAGCAGGTTTCTGTCTCATTTATAGGTCCAACAAGTATTGAGGCTCGTGATGCTGTCAATAACACATTACTGATAAATGGAACGAGTACTTACTACCGCAAATATTCCGCTAGCTATTCAGATAACTTTTCGATTATTGTTTGTTATTACGATGAAAAAACAACAACTTTCCTGAACGTTATTACAGACCCATTAGTTGAAAGCGATGGATCAATTCTTGTTTATAAGAAGAAAGACCCAATTAGTTACAACTGGACTTTTGAGTTTAATGGATCCGCGGTTGGCAGCTTTCTCATTAATATTACATTCAATTTGGAAGATTATGTTCCAGCAACTTTTCAGATTCGGTATGTGATTAGAAAAGCTGATGCTTCGATTATAAGTGAAATTGACAAAACAAACATTCCCTGGAATAACTCTTACGATTTTGCGCTAGTGGTCAATAATACAAACCACAATGAAAATATTACTCTGTATACTGATGCTGAGATAGATATTAATGATACGACAAAAGTCCAATTCCTCAACCAGCAAGGAGACAGATACTGGTTCCGCTTCGCTCCCACGACTCTTCCTATTGAGACTTATAACATTAATATTACATTTTCACATAGTTATGTTCAAAGTTCTTTCGTAATACTAACATTCTCGGTAATTAATCGTCCAGCAAATGTTGAAGCTCGTGATGCTGTTAATAACACTTTACTAATAAACGGAACGAGTGTTTACTATCGAAAATATTCAGACAGTTATTCAGATAACTTTTCGATTATTGTTAGTTATTATGATCAAGAGACAACAGCTACCCTGAACGTAACAACAGACCCAATCATAGAAAGTGATTTATCAATTCTTGTTTATAAATGGAAAGACCCTATTAGTTACAACTGGACTTTTGAATTCAATGGATCTGAAATCGGTAGTTTTCTGATAAATATTTCTTTTAGCTTGGATAACTACACCTCTGTAACCTTCCAAATTCAATATGTGATAATAAAAGCTCAAACAGAAGTCATTAGCGAAATTGCTGAAACATACATACTTTGGAATAACTCTTATGATTTTGCGCTAGTAGTCAATAATACAAACCACAATGAAAATATTACTCTGTATACTGATGCTGAGATAGATATTAATGATACGACAAAAGTCCAATTCCTCAACCAGCAAGGAGACAAATATTGGTTCCGCTTCGCTCCTACAGCTCTCCCGCTGGGCATTCACGACATCAATATCACGTTTTTTCATTCATATTTCCATAATAGCTCAATAATCGCCTCTTTTACGGTGATTAAGCGACCCACAGGGATCGAAGCCCGAGATGCACTTGACAATACGTTACTCGCGAATGAAACGAGTACTTACTCCCGCCAGTACTCTGAAGGTCACTCTGATACCTTTTCCATTATCCTTGGGTATTATGATGAGGAAACGGAGATAATCCTTAATTCAACCAGTGATCCAAATGTTGAAAGCGATGGTTCAATCCTTGTCTACGCAACCAAAGACCCTATCAGCTATAATTGGACCTTTGTGTTCAACGGTACCGCAGTCGGAAACTTCCTCATTAATATCACATTCACTCTCAACAATTATACCGCCAGTACATTTCAAATCAGGTATCTCCTCTCTAAAGCAAACACAGCAGTCATCAGCGAAATTAGCCAAACCACTTTTTA
>JBHLMN010000062.1:0-2739 GCA_048938105.1 Promethearchaeota archaeon | reverse complement strand
CCAATTCCATGTTCAATTATTTCTTCTAATATTGTATCTAGAATATGATATGGAGGTAATGAATCACTATCTTTTTGATTTTCTCGTAATTCCGCGGTTGGAGGTCTTGTTATTATTCCTTCAGGAATTACTTCATTTTTTTGATTTATCCAGCTACAGATATCATAGATCTGAACCTTCAATAGATCTCCAGGAACATTTTTACCACCACAAGTATCACCATAAAGAGTACAGTATCCTACAGCAATCTCTGATTTATTCCCGGTTGATACTAATAACCAATTGAATTTATTTGAATAATACATTAAAATATTTGCTCTAATGCGTGCTTGAAGATTTTCATTAGCAATGTTAAAAGGTTGCTTTCCAAGATTTTTTTCCATTTCTTTTTCATAGCTTTCAAAAAGATCATCTATAGGATATACTACATATTTTATTTTAAGATTCTGACAAAATTTTTGAGCTAAATCAATACTTTCTTGAGAAGTGAATCTGGTTGGCATCATAATACATGTTAATTTCTCAGATCCCAAAGCTGTTGCGCAAATATAAGCTGTAAAAGCGGAGTCAATCCCCCCACTTAACCCTACTACTGCTCCTTCAAATATTCCACTTTTATGAAAATAATCATATAAATTCAACTGAAGTGCTTTAACCACCTCCTCTCTCCAATCCATTTCATAAGTAGGTACGTTCTTTAAAGGAGATCCTTCTATTTCGACCTCAACTATAGGGAAATCTTCTTCAAATTCCTTTGCCTTGAAAATGATTTGACCATATTCATTTGTGATAAAACTTTGACCATCATATACAATTTCATCCATTCCACCAACCATATTAACATAAATAATCGGTAACGAAAACTTTTTGGATTTTTCACATATTATGTTTGCTCTTAATTTAAATTTGTTAATATGATAAGGAGATGCATTTATTACAATCAATATTTCAGCCCCATTACTTACTAGGTTCTCAGCAACTTTAATTTCATAATGTTCATCCCACACATCTTCGCATATCAAAATTCCACAATTAACACCTTTTATATTGATTGGTTCAAATTTATCATCAAAAGAAAAATATCTTCTCTCATCAAAAACATCATAATTGGGTAATAGTCTTTTGTTTTCAATATGTATAACCTCTTCTCCTTCTATAATTAAAGCAGAATTATAGAAATGTTGGAACTTTTCTCTTAATTCAGGTGGTTCTGTAAAAGTTCCAAGAATAATTGTGGCTTTGGAATTCAGATCTTTTATATTTTGAATTGCGTTTATATTTCTTTCTCGAATTATTGGATCAAGTATATGATCCATCAGAGGGTATCCAACTAAAGCCATCTCTGGAAAGATTATAATATCTACATTCTGATTATTTTGGATGATCTCTACAACTTTTCTTTCATTAAATTCAATATCTCCAACAATAGGGTTAATCTGAGCGATTACGACCTTCAATCCCTTATTTTGCATTTCACATCTAGTTTCATAAAATATTTATTATGTTAATAAAAGAAAAAGAAACTATAAATAAATTTTAAAAAAGTTCTTTACCATAATTATAGATTGAATAATCTATAAATGAGTTATATATCTATTTCGCTCCCATTCGCTCACTACAACTCTGTATTTATCAAATTCCTCAAGTTTGGCATAGTAATAATTCTTAAATGCTAATTCTCCAAAAATTTCTTTCATAAATTCTGAATCTCTAAAATGTTTCAATGCTTCATTTAAACTCCCTGGCAAGGAGATAATACCTTCTTTTTCCATTTCCTTTGAAGATAAATGATACACGTTTCTATCAGTAGGTTCGGGAATTTCAATATCCTCAGAAAGAACCCCATCTAATCCTGAACTCAAAAGTACTGCAAATTGAAGATATGGATTTCCTGAAGGATCAGGACAACGAATCTCACATCTCGCGGCACTTGATTTGCCATGAAAATCTGGTACTCTTAATAATGGAGATCTATTCCTAAATCCCCAAGCTAAATAGACAGGGGCTTCATATCCTGGAACAAGTCTTTTGTATGAATTAGGCCAGCTACTTAAAACAGCACACATCGGGATTGCATGTTTAAGTTGCCCTGCAATCCACTTTTTCATGATTAATGAAATATTGTCCTTATCATTTCCATCATAAAAAACATTATTACCATTCTTCCAGAGAGATTGATGTACATGCATTCCAGAACCATTTATTCCTTCAAACGGTTTTGGCATAAAAGTTCCCAGTAAATTATGTTGAGCTGAAACAGTTTTCACAATCGCTTTAATTGTTATTGTGTTATCTGCCGTATTAATGGCTTCATCATATCTAAAATCAACTTCATGTTGACCATATGCTACTTCATGATGAATACATTCCACAGAAATCCCCATAGCATCACAATATTCTGCTATCGTATATCTTATCATTTCATTTATATCATATGGATCATAATCGAAATACCCTCTCATATCCGAAGGTTTAAATGCTTTTTCTGTATCTGGAGTTAATATGAAGAACTCCATTTCCGGAGCACAATAATAATCATACCCAATTTCTTTTGCCTTATCGACAGCTCGCTGTAATATTCCGCGGGGATCTCCTTCATATCTTTCACCATCAGGCTTATAGATATCACAAATTACTCTCGCAACCTTATTTTCTTTTCTCCATGGCAAAAGATAAAAGGTACTTGGATCAGGAAGTGCAACTTTATCACTCTCTTCAATTGCTCCGTAGCCTGTTATT
>JBHLMN010000061.1:0-2773 GCA_048938105.1 Promethearchaeota archaeon | reverse complement strand
AAGTAAAATGAATGATAAAAAAGTAACAGTTGCATTATGTTGGGTTAGTATTGTAGTTATTATAGTTATAGTTCTCTTTATAATTATATTCCAAATGTGGCCCTTATAAATAACATTCTGTTAAATAGAAGAAATAGGTTCAAATTGAAAAAGTAGAAAAAATTAATAGAAATCCTCCAGACGCAAATCAGGAATTCTCTTTACTACAATTATAATAGCTACAACCGCTAAGACAGAAACTGCTACCACGACGCCTATAATTATTGGCATATAATCAATCGGTTTATGGACTTCTAATTTCACATTATTAATAGTAACAATATTATTGCCCTCATCTAATTCATCAACATTATTTTCAGCATCAATAATCCATCCTAAGGTATAACTTCCTTCTGGTATATTAGAAGGAAATAACCCAGACCAATCTGCTTCAGAATAATCAAACCCATCTAAATTCGTTACTGTTTTACTTCCTATTAAATAATCTGATGTAGAGATTACCCCATCTGTTGATGCATAAAATTCCACCTTAAAGGAAATTGCTGTTGCGGTACCTTGATTTTTTACATCGCAATAAATCTCAAACTGTGTTTGTTCAGCAAAAACGGAAGTAGTACTTATAGCTGAATAGTAATCTCTATCCACTAAATCTGGTTTATCATTTGGAGGTGAAGAAGAATCTTCTGATAACCACGTATTAATACTGTTAAATTTATTAGTATTTAATCTGGTTCCAAAATTAGCATCTACACCACCTACGTATTCGTATGCAAGAATTGTAAGGATATAGCGATTTGTCCCATTATATCTCCATATAGGGCTTCCACTCTGACCTCCGGCAGTATCTAACCAAAACCAATGGTTATATTCGTCAGCTCTATCACCGTAATCACTTGTATAATACATATAATATCCATAATCCAAATCTCCAGGATAGCCCGCAGTATTTAATACTCCTGTATAGATTGAGCTAGAAGGGTCTAAAGTCTGTCTCCCCATCCATCCCGTAAAAAGACCGATACTGCGATCCAGAGTTAAGACTGCCCAATCATGTTCGGGCAGCTCATCTTGAGTCCAACCAGAATACGAGCGCATGTAAGTTACATAAGCACTTCCATAAGGATCTGAAATACCATTCATACCAGGTACTATTTCTATTTGTTTTGCCCAACCTCCATAGTCATGTAAGTACGCACAATGACCACATGTTAACACATGAAACTCGTCTAATATAGCTCCTGAACCGATGAATTGTGTATTATCTTGAGCGGTAATAAATAGTTTACATATCGTTCTCCACGGATAAGTAGAAGTAGCAGAAACTTTTTGCCTATCGTCAGGTGGAAATACATAAGAAGATTTAATCTTATCTTGTTCTATATGTGTACTTTGATCAGTGTAATTCACATCTAAAATTCCCTCAAACGGCTCCACCACTAATTGAGACGAAGATTCTTTAATCTCACTATTTTCTACAAGGGTTTCAACTTTCCTGTTCATATCATATTCGATTGTGGTAAGAGAATAATTTTGGGCACTACTTGAACTTAAATTTAAAGTTTCCTCAATAGGACACCAATCATTTATAGAAATGTCTCTATTGTTATTCGAATCTGAAATCACTATCAATCTTGCATCATCATTCTTTAAATATAATAAATCTGGAGCAAGAAAAATCGGATGCCACAAAAAAATTAAAATTCCTACGATTAAATACCTCTTTTTCATAGATTTTTGACCTGTCTCATCTTGTCATTTACAATAAGATAGTCTATAAATAATACTAATCATATTTATATTTTCTTGATTAAATCTCTAAAATATTAGTTCAATTAAAGGATTTAACACAGTAATAAATCTTTTTCTTAATAATTTTACCTGCTTGATTGACTTTCCCAAATAATACGATAGAAACCATTCCCTCTTTTACTTCGGCAATATTAACGGTAAACTCATCATAATCAATTCCATTTTCCACTACCTCATAAAAGGATGGATCAATTTCTGGAGATTTGATATTAATGCCGTATTCTCTAGCAATAATAAAGAGGATTCCTTGCTTGATCATAAATCCGCCGTATTCCTCTGCCTTTTTATTGATTTCCTTTTCTAACTGTTGCTCGGAAAATCCAGATTCCAATAGTTTTTGATAGATATCTTCTAAAGAGGCACTCATGAATCTATCAAAAAAATATATTTATATAAAGAAAAAATTAATAATAAAGAAAAAATTGGGAAAAAAAAAGAAAAGGTTAATTAGGTGGATTTAATCTTTCAAAATTGATAAAATGCTCACCTACCAAATTTATTTCGGCTGTTTCTATATCACCTTGGTTATAAAGATATACCCATGGAGGCAATGGCGGAGCACTTGTCTTAGCACCTTCCCATCTAAGCTTTACTACTATATTATATTGATATTGAATTTGAAACTCTCCTATTGAGGGCAACCAAGTATTCCAGACTGCTTGAAATCTAGTGTCTGTTCTACCCTCGTGAACAGGACCATCTTTTCCACCATAAGGATAAATATGTTCTGAGAATCTAAAACCTGTCTCCCATGAAATGCTGTATGTATCGTTTGAGCTGTCAGTAAATCCCTGTGCAATAGTTGGGTCACCACCTCCTCCACCTGGAGGTATTAAAGATAGTAGAAAAACACTTATATCAATCGCAAAGGCTATGATCCAATGAACGTATGACATGAAAGCTAAAAAATATTCAATCACACTGTCTTCTTCACCATTTTCTTCATCATCCATCATGATATTTA
>JBHLMN010000060.1:0-2778 GCA_048938105.1 Promethearchaeota archaeon | reverse complement strand
ACTTTTTTGAAAAGTGTTCTATTGTAGGTTATATGCCTATAGGTTTTTGTTGTGAAAACTGCTATCTATATGATGAATATAATGTATGTTTGAAATCTAAAACTAAAACCGGGGAAGAAATCAAATCTATTTCTGTAAAATTAGGAGAAATTAAACTAATAAAAACTTCAATAGAGGGCAATCTTTTAAAAGTTGTAATTAAACATGAAGATAAAAAAGAGAAAACTATTATTATAGATCTCAAAAAGCATCTGGAATCTAGCTAAATTAACTCTAATTGAATTTTTAAATAAGCTCTATTACATAACATAGATTTAAAATCAGATTGGTCTTCCTTTTTTATGAATAGCTCTTCCAATGGCTGCTTCACATCCTTCGAGGACCATTTCTGAAATTGTTGGATGACTATGGATTGTTCCTGCAATATCATGTATTGTTAAGCCATTCTTAATTGACAGGGCAAGTTCAGCAATTAGTTCTGAAGCTTCGAAACCTATGCAGGAGGCACCTATTATCTTAAGATCTTTTTTATCCGCTAATGTCATAATAAAACCTTCTTCTTCTCCTACACATTTAGCTTTTCCTAGAGATTTATAGGGAAATTGTCCCATCAAAATATCTAATCCACGGTCTTTAGCAGTTTTTCTTCTAAATCCCGTAGAGCCAATATTAGGAGAAGTAAATATCGTAGTAGGAATTACTCTATAGTCTGTATTCCTTTTATTAATATAAAAACCTCCGATACTAGACAAAGCATTAGCTACAGCTACATCTGCTTCATAATATGCAACATGAGCTAACATTAAACCCCCTGTGACGTCTCCAATAGCATAAATTCCTTTAAAAGATGTCTCAAGAGTCTCAGAGTTACATTTAATTGCTCCTCTATAAGTTTGTATCCCTAGTTGTTCTAATCCTAAATTTTTAGACTCTTTTACTCTACCAATTGAGATTAGACATAAATCTGCTTCAAAAGTAAATTTTTCCGCACTTTCAATTTGACTTTTTGGAACAGATGCAGAACAAGTTTTTACTTTTACACCAGATCCTGTATTTTCAACAGATAAGACATTCTGGGATACATTCACTTTGATTCCTAAATTTTGAAATCGCTTTAGTAATTCTTTCACTATCATAGGTTCTTCTGTCGCAATAGGTGTAGGAAGATACTCAAGCATAGTCACTTCACTTCCAAATGCTGCAAATATATTTGCAAACTCACATCCAATAACGCCTGCTCCTAATATTATTAACTTTTTTGGAACTGTCGTAAAATTTGGATGAAGTATATCATCACTAGTTAATATTCTTTCATGATCAATATTGAATCCAGAAATAAGAGCAGGAGAAGAACCAGTTGCTAGTATAACTCTTTTAGCTTTAATTATCTTGGAATCTTCTCCTTCTATCGAGATTTCGAAACCAGAATCCTTATTTCCTCCAAGGATTTTACCATAACCATAAAATAAATCATTTTTCCAGGCTTTTTCTAGAGCTTCAATACCTTCAACTAATTCTTTTACAACTTTGTTTTTCCGTGCTACTGCTTTTTTAAAATTAAGGTTATAATCTTGAATTTCTATGCCAAATTCATCAAAATCCTGAATCTTTTCGATTAATTGTGCTGAAGCATGTAAAGCTTTTGTAGGTATGCAACCCTTATTAAGGCAGGTTCCTCCTAGTTTGTCTTTTTCTATTAATGCTACCTTTGCGCCGTATTGAGCCGCTCTAATAGCTGCATGATAACCCCCGGGCCCACCACCAATAATAGCTAAATCATATTGAAGTTTATTCATCAAATCATCTATAAGAGTAATATTTTGTATATCAAATTAAATTCAGAACTATAAAATTTAACAATATTTTAATTTAAAAGTCTTCTATGTTATAAAAATATTCAAAATATTAATTTTTTTTATAGACTCTATATAATTAGAAATTGTTAAAAAAAAGTTTAGAAGTCTTAAATTCCATTAAATTTTTCTCTTTTCTTAAAAAGGTAAGTCTATAAATTCTTCAGTCTCGGATCTAAGGCATCTCTTAATCCATCACCTACTAACATGAAACCAAGTACAGCAATAAGGATCATAAAGCCAGGCCAAAGCGCTGCCCAAGGAGCCATATAAAATTGAAGTCTCGCATCATTTATATCATTTCCCCACTCAATTAATCTAATGTCACTATAACCCAGAAAGGCAAGACCTGCCAAAGCTAAAATGATTCCTCCAATATTGAATGTCAGAGAAATAATAATTGGTTGGATAGTATTTGGAAGGATATGTCTAAACATTATTCTCATATTTCCTGATCCCGATGTTCTTGCCGCTTCAATATAGGGTAATTCTCGAGCTTGTAATACTACCCCCCGAATTAAGCGTGAATAATAGGGCACACCAAGAATTCCATAAGCTAGCATAATATATTCCATTCTTGGACCCCAAATTGCAACTAATACAAGAGCAAGAATCAAACCTGGAAAAGCAAGTAAGATATCCATTATTCTCATTATTACAGAATCAACCCATCCTCCGTAATATCCAGCAATAACTCCAACTATAATCCCCAAAACAACGCTGAATCCAATCGAAGGCAAGGCAATTGTTAAAGAAGATCTTGCCCCATAAATTAACCGTGATAAAATGTCACGCCCAAATTCCCCGGTACCTAGGGGATGGTCTGGGGTTGGCAATGAGAACACACGATCAAATACTCCATTGGCCTCATCAAACGTATAAGGAGCAATCCATTCCCCGAAAATAGCAAAACTCGTAATCACAA
>JBHLMN010000059.1:0-2801 GCA_048938105.1 Promethearchaeota archaeon | reverse complement strand
ATATAAATGATATTGTACCCCGAAACAGCTTGAGCTGCAGTGGCAAGTTGATTAAGGACCATACCTGCACCACAACCCGGGCAAAGTCCATGGCCTGGCTGAAGGTGTTTTTGAGGTTCTAGCTTTTTACGATTCACTCGATAGAAATCTATCGGTTTTTCTGCCCCAAATTGTTCAATAAGCCCTTTAAGTTTTTTATTCCTTTGTTCCGTAAAATAGATAATTTCATCAATTTCTTTTTCCATAAACTTAGGTTTGAATAGATGTCTAAACCTTCCCATAGATTTCAAATATTCGACAAATTTTTCTTTATCAATATCCAATCCTCGATAATAGGTAAATATAGGAATACCATCCTCTACTCTTACAGTATATAAAGGCCAATAACCACAGTCCGTAGCTAATTTTGATATTTCCAGAGCTGCTGAAGCTTCATGCCTCCAACCTCTCATACAATCTGAATATGCTTGAATAAAAGCAGAACCATTTGACTTTAATGCATCTGCAACTTTTCCCATGAAATCTGCTGGATAAGCAGGATTAACTGTTGCTAGGAAAAGTTTTTTTGTTCCATAAAAAGCAAATGGAGTAACTAGATCTTGTTTCACTCCAATTTTTCCAGGTATTTTTTCTCCTGCAGGTCCAGTGGTAGTAGAAGCATATGGGGGAGTTGCTCCACTCTCTTGAATTCCGGTATTCATAAAAGCTTCATTATCATAATTGAAAAATAATACATTACATTTTTCTTTTCTAGTTAAGATATCTTCAAAATTAATTACATTTCTCTCTGGTTTCGACATTTATTAATCCACCCCAAAAATTTTTTCTTTAGTTTCTCTTACACCCAGATATTGATAAAGTTGGCCATTCATATCTTTAATTAACGCCATTTTCCTTTTGGCAATATTTAATTCATCTCTTGTCACATCTCTACCACCTAAGCCCACTATAAAGCTTCTAAATAATGTTCCAAGAGGGTACAACGCTGATGCAATAGACATTGAAAACGGTGGAAGCATACCATTTAGCGAATCAGACTTCTCTAGAATTATTAATTTTTCAATATTATGTTCTTCAATTATTTTTCGTAATTCTTCATAAGGAAATGGTCGAAAAGCACGTATTTTGATAAGCCCAATATCCTTATTTTTAAGCATCCAACTGATAATATTTCCGCACATTGATCCCATCGTGCAAAAAGCTGTTTTTGAAGAATTATCTAGATTATAGGTTTCAATTAAATCATATTCTCTTCCAGTAACCTTTTTAAATCTTGAAAAAACCTCTCTCATCTGATTTAAAACAGGTTTTTTAGCCTCATCTAAATTCTTTCTTCCTTCCATAAAATAAGAGGGGGTTACAATTCCTCCCCAAGTCCCTGGTTTTGAAGGGTCAATTGTATGTCGTGGTTTCTTTGGAGTCATTTGTCTAACAGCTTCATCTGGAATAAGAGTTAATTTTTGAACTGAATGTGAAATAATAAAGCCATCATGAACAAACATAGTTGGGAATAAGGAGTCTTCAGAAATCATTACTGAGAGGATTGCGGCATCATAAGTCTCCTGAACATTTTCAGATACGATACAATTCCACCCCATTTCTGAATTTGTTTCAGTAAACTCCCATGAATTCCAAATACTTAAATTAGGACTGTTAAAGGCTCTTGCGCTAATCATCATAGTTAATGGCAGACGCCATCCCACTGCCATGGGTAATGCTTCAGTCATTAGTAAATATCCTTGACTTGCTGTTGCAGTAAACGATCTTGCACCTGCCGCACAAGCAGCCGTTGAAAAACTGATGGCAGCTAATTCAGATTCTACATTGACAAAGGCTGCCTTTAATCTTCCTTGATGGACAACATCAGATAATCCCTCAACAGATTGAGTTTGTGGTGTTATAGGAAATGCACAAATTACATCCGGATCTGTCTGAGTTACCCCCCCTGCAACCGCATAATTTCCAATCATCGTAGTTGTTACCGGTTCTTTTATCTCTTTAAAAAATATTCTCATTGGTTCTATTGACATTTTTAAACACCTCCTTCTTGGTCTTCTGGAACAGCACAAGATGCTGGACCTTGTTTTAATTTTTTACTTATTGCATCTACGGGACAAACCTCAAGACAATTCTGGCAAGATTTACAATGAAATCCATCAATCCCTTTCATATGCCAAAGTCCGTCTTCTCCTATCTCTCTTAAAATTGCAAAATCAGGACAGATATACCAACATTGAGCACAATCCGTACATTTTTCTTCGTCCCAGATCATATCATATTCTCCCCAAGAACCTGTATTTACCTGTCCACTGCCAATTTCAATAACATCTTCATCACAGTACCAAACTCCCGCTTTATCAACTTCTTTATATCCTGGTAATCCAGGGAATACTTGTTGCCAAGGCACTTTTGTATCAACGGTAAAATCGGGATCCTTACCAATATCATAAACACATGTTTCTTCAATCGCTTGTTTTATGGCAGCAATATTTTTAGCAGCCACTTCTCCTTTAAAACGTCTCATTATAGCATCTCCTAAAGCTTCTATTGAAAATATAGGCATAACACGGATAATGCCACCTAAAATAATGGTATTGGTTATATTTCTACCCAACACATCTAAAGCTATTCTAGTTGCATCAATTGTACCAATATTAATATCTTTCCTGCCAACAACATCTTGAATTTCTACTTGATTTAAAACTGTATTAACAATCAACCAACCTCCTTTGGCTAATCCAGCAGTTACATCGATTTCTCCTAAAAGAGAAGGATCTAATACAGCTACAACATGAGGAGCA
>JBHLMN010000058.1:0-2878 GCA_048938105.1 Promethearchaeota archaeon | reverse complement strand
TTTTATTTGATTTATGTGCAGGATGATCGACTAGCTTTTTAGGATAAGTAATGGGTAATTTACCTGAAGGATTTACATTACCGAAAATAATCCTTGCTATTGCGTTTCCACCCATCATTCCAGGATACCATGCATTAATAACAGCAGGAACTTTTTCAAACCAATCTGAAAGTTCTATTGGGCTTCCTACCACTAGTATAACTACAACGCTCGGATTTTTTTTTAGAGTTTCGTGAATTAAGTGTATCTGTTTATCAGGAAGTGCATATCTTGTTCGATCTCTGCCCTCAGTGTCACCTTCTTTCTTAGAGAAAAACATCGAAAGAATACTCCCTCCATGATCAAGTCCAAGGACTAAAAACACCACATCAGCTTCCTCAGGATTCTCTACAATATTAGCTCTTCCTAAAACATAGTTTTTTATTCCTTCATAGGGAGTAATAAATTTTGGAGGGACAACAGCAGAACTACCTCCCTGCAACGGCTTTCCAAAGACTTTTTTAGCGTTTGGGCCTAAAATTGCTATTTTATTTATATTATTAATATCAATTGGTAAAAATTTCGATTCATTTTTAAGAAGGACAATTCCTTCCTCAGCAACTTGTTGAGCTATTTTTTGATGTTCTATGATATTTGATATCTTTTGAATTTTCTTTTCAACTTTTTCAAATAATTCTACCCGAATAAATGTGTGGATTAAAGGACGTAAAATATAGTTTAAATCTTCTTCAGTTATTTCTCCACTATTCAGTGCTTTCTGAACTTTCTTTGGCTTAAGTTTTTTACTAAAAAAGCTTCCTGGCATTTCTAGGCTCAGTCCCGCTTTAATACATTTTGCCGTACTAGATGTACGTTGTGCTGCACCCCAATCGGTAACAACATGTCCTGTAAATCCAAGTTGGTCTCGTAAAATATCTCTTAATACATATTTATTTTCTGCACCGTAAATACCATTTATTTTGTTGTAGCATACCATCATACCCCATGGATCTGATTTTTCAATGATTCTTTTGTAATTCTTTACATAAATTTCTTGTAAAGCTCGTTCACTTATTTCAGTACTGATTTTCATACGTTTTGTTTCTGAATTATTAGTTAGGTAATGTTTTACACAAGAAGCAATTTTCTGAGATTGTATTCCTTTAACCAACTTAGCGGCAATATCAGATGATAATACGGGGTCTTCACTTAAATACTCAAAATTCCTACCACATAATGGAGAGCGGATAATATTGACTCCTGGTCCTAATACTTGATGTCTTCCAGACAATTTTGCTTCTTTTCCTATTGCTTCCCCCATTTTATATGCTAATTCTTTATTCCAAGTAGCTGCTAATCCAATTGTGGCAGGAAATCGGGTTCTTTTTCCTCTATGGCTAGAATGCCAAGCAACTCCAAGAGGACCATCAGTCATTCCAAAAGCAGGTATATTAAGACGTTTAATTTTATTGGTCCTCCAAAAACCATCGCCCCTAAGAAGTCGAATTTTCTCTTGGAGATTTAGTCTTCTTATAAGATCTTCAACACGAGCCTCCTCATCAATATTAGGGTCTAAATAAAGGAAATCCTTATTCATTTTATTAATGTTAACTTTTAACTACTTTTTTTAATTATGAATTAAGATGCATAGATAATCAATCTTATGTTTCTAAACTCTAATAAATAGGGAAAGAATCTCAGGTTATAGACTTAGTTCTCTTAAGACTTCATCTACTTCATAATTTTTATGGACAATTAGAGATAAGGCTTTTACAATTTTTGTAGGATCATCTGCTTGAAAAACATTTCTTCCATATGCGACACCAGCTCCCCCCACGTCTATTGATTGTTTGGTAATCTCAAGAATTCCTTTGATTCCTGCCTTTTCTCCTCCTGCAATTATCACAGGGGCCATACATCCATCAACTACTTCTTTAAAAGAGTCAGGGTCTCCTGTCCAATTTGTCTTGACAATATCCGCACCTAACTCTGCAGCTACCCTAGCAGCTATTTTAACCACTTCAACATTATATTCATTATCAATATTTTCACCTCTTGGATACATCATAGCAAGAAGTGGCATTCCAAGATCTCGACATTCTCTTGATACTCTTCCTAAAGTTTCTAACATGTCTGGATCTGATGTTGTTCCAATATTAATATGAATTGACACACCATCTGCGCCAAATCTAACAGCTTCTAGCACTGTGTTTACCAGAACTTTATAATTTGCATCTGGACTTAATGAAGTCGAGCCAGATAAATGTAAAATTAAGCCAATATCTGGTCCATAACCTCTATGCGCATATAAAGGGATTCCAACATGACCTAAAACAGCGTTAGCTCCACCAAGAGCAATTTTATTAACCATTTCTCCTAAATTTTTTTCGATTCCCTTAATTGGTCCGTCAGTTAATCCATGATCCATTGGAATAATAATAGTCCTATTTGTTTCTCTATTAAATATTCTTTCTAATCTAATTTTCTTTCCAATATATCCAGACAATTTAAAATTTCCCTCATATTGTAATTCAATCTATAAAGAATATTAGTATCTTTAATAAATCTATCTTTTAAAAGATATCCCAACAAATTAATTTTTCTAAAAGAATGGCTTGAACGGTTTTATCAATAAACTTATAAACCCATTTCCTGTAATTTTTGCATCATTTCTTGCTTTTTCTTACCTTTTAAATCGTACCATTTAAGAAATACTAGAGCTGCCGTTATACAAAAGATGAAAGGAAAAAAACCCTGAATCAAACGAAGTCCTAATAATGCCTCATTGCTATGGATTAAACTATTTGGATCATAAACTGTTATAGCATGAATTATTGCTATGATAAAACTTTGAATTAATAAGGTAGATCTAACAAAAATATTTCTAATTCCTATTAAT
>JBHLMN010000057.1:0-2880 GCA_048938105.1 Promethearchaeota archaeon | reverse complement strand
CTCATGGTTTAGAAGAAGCGGGTACAAGCGAGATTCCAATCCGACAAAAAATGAATACTTTCGGTAAATGGCTAGGAATTATTGTTTTTATATTTTGGTTAATAATATTGATAATTATCTGGATTGCCAGGGGATCACCTGAAATAGTGGAAAGTTTGAACTCTGCTCTTGATCTTATGCCAATCAACATACCATTGTTGGTTACTATTGTATTAATAACTGGAGTTCTTTCAATGGCTCATCATGGAGTAATTATTCGAAACCTTGCTTCAGTTGACAGTTTAGGACGTGTAAGTGTAGTATGTTCAGATAAAACAGGTACATTAACTAAAAATCAAATGTCAATTCAGCATGTTTGGACAAATGGTTCAATTTTTAGAGTCACTGGTAGTGGTTATACTCCTGAGGGAGATATAATTTTAATGAATGATCCAAAAAATCCAGCTTATGTAAAACATATTGATGAATTTCCTTATCTAAAAATACTCTTAACTGCTGGATTTTTAAATAACAACTCAGCATTGATTAAGAATGAAATTGAAATCTCAGGGAAGATAATTCCAAATTGGAATGTTGTAGGTTCTCCTACAGAAGGAGCACTTATGGTGTTATTTCAAAAGGGCATGGGGGATTATGTTCTTGATGATTATGAATCTATTACTGAATATCCCTTCGATTCTTCATTAAAGAGAATGACTAAAATTTATAAAAAAGATCATGGTTATTATTCCTTTACAAAAGGCGCAAGTGAAATTCTGATTCCGCACTGTACAAAAATTTTATATAATGATGCTGAAATCAATTTTGGTGAAGATATAAAAAGTAAGGTGATGGAAATTGTAAATCTATATGCAAATCAGGGTTATCGAATATTAAGCTTGTGTTATAAAATAATGGATACAATTCCACCTGAGGGAGAAAAAGGACGAGAAGTTAGTGAATCAGATATGATTTTTATAGGGTTTGTAACAATCTTAGATCCTCCTAGAGAAGGAGTAAAAGAATCTGTAAAACATTGTCATGAAGCAGGAGTAGATGTTATAATGATTACTGGTGATTCTCCTTCAACAGCTAGAGCAATTGCATCACAAATCGGTATCGTATCAGATGAGAGTGATTTAGCAATTGAAGGAAAAGATATTGATAAATATGAATCATATGATGAGTTTAAAAAAATTAAAGTTTTCGCCCGTGTATCTCCAGTACATAAGGAAGAGATTATAGAACAATATCAAGAACAGAAAAAAGTTGTAGCTATGACGGGTGATGGTGTAAATGATGCGCTAGCATTAAACATGGCAGATGCTGGAGTTGCCATGGGAATAGCAGGAACAGATGTCGCTAAAGAAGCTTCTGACATGGTTATATCTGATGATTCATTCAATTCAATAGTAACTGGAATTCAACATGGGAGGGGTATCTTCGCAAGAATCCGTGCTGTAGTATTTTTTTATATTTGTGTTAATGTTTTCGAAGGTATTGTTCAATTTATATTAGCCATCATATTAGATTTACCCTACTTCTTAGATGAAGCTTTCTTTTATCAATGGGTTTTTCTCGCCATAACTGTACATATCTTTCCAGGATTAATTCTCACTTTTGACACCACTCCTGAAGAAATTATGAAAGAACAACCACGAGATTCAGAAGAAATTCTTTCAAAGAATACCTTTTCTTTACTATTCATATTTGGTATTTTACTTGCTGTAAGTATGGTTATAGTATATTCCATCACAATTAGCGGTATATATCCTGTTGTTTCTGAAAATTTAGTCTCAGGTTATCTATATTTTGATGAGAGTTTATTACCAAGTGATATACAAATAGATGAGATTCGAACCATTGGAAAAACTTTAACCATGTTGATGTGTACTCTTTTTTTCTGTGAATCAATACTTGTATATCAGATTAGAAGACCGAATAAATCTTTGATAAAGAGTCTTATTGAAGATCGGACAAAATTTATGTTTGCTCTAATTGGTCTTTTATTTTTTGTTTTTATTGCTCTAATATATATTCCTGGAGTACAAATTTTCTTAGCAGAGTCATGGAGAATCAATTTTATGTTTATGTTTTTAACTGGATTAGATTGGCTAGTTTGTTTCTTAATTTCTCTAATCTGCATCGTATCTTTTGAGATCGTCAAATATATTGCTCGTAAAAAAGGAATTGTATTCTGAAATCTTCATTCTTTTCTTTTTTATTCTTTCATTTAAAGATTTTAGATAATTTTTTATTTTGAATTTGATTTCTTTCTTCTATGTTAAGAGGTAAAAGAGTTAAGTTAGGTCCTATTAAAAGAGAATATATAGATTCATTTCTCAAATGGTTTAACGATCCAGAAATTACTCAATATCTAATAAGGTATCGTCCAATGACTAGAATTGCTGAAGAAGATTGGATAGAAAACCTTAAAGATACTGATAATAATATCTATTTTTCTATAGTAATTCCTCATGAAGATAAGCCTGAAAAGTTAATTGGAAATTGCGATCTACATAATATTAACTGGAAAGATAGAGTTGCTGAAGCAGGAATACTTATTGGAGAAAAAGAATATCAAAATAAAGGATTTGGAACTGAAGCGATGGAATTATTATTAGAATATGGATTTAATACTGTGAATTTAAACAGAATCGAATTACACGTTTATGATTATAATGTTAGAGCTATAAAATCCTACAAGAAAGTAGGATTCATAGAAGAAGGGAGAAAACGGCAATTTGTATGGTATAATGGAAGTTACCATGATGCAATAATGATGAGTATTTTAGCAGAGGAATGGAGAGAAAAAATCAAGGAGTAAAGACCCAAAATTAAAATTTTAGAATAAATAATTTAATTATCTTTTAGAATAAATTAATTTTTAAAATATTTAAT
>JBHLMN010000017.1:0-144713 GCA_048938105.1 Promethearchaeota archaeon | reverse complement strand
ATATTCTAATGGATAGGTATTTTTTCGTTGATCGGATAAAAAATTCAGGTGTCTGTGGCTGGTTCGAAGCCATTGCCGGGATAGCTGAAGATTTTCAAGAATCCATGGATACTTTAGGTAAATTTCTCACTAGAGTAAATAAAAATCCAGATTTTATGCCTGCATTCAAAGCGGAGGACTTCAGACGCGCGAAGAAAAAAGGAAAAATGGCTGTGTTGTTTCAATTAGAACCTCAAACCTTTGGAAAAAACCTAGATAATGTAGATATAGCATATGGACATGGCATCCGGATGGCTTTACTTACGTTTAATACACGAACATATGCAGGCGATGGCTGCGGAGAACGAACCAATGAAGGCTTGTCATACTTTGGGATCGATCTGGTTGAACGGATGAATAAAGTCGGAATGTTGATCGATCTTTCCCATGTAGGTATCCAAACCACCTTGGATACTATAGAGACTTCTAAAGACCCAGTCATCGCTAACCATGTCGGGGCACGAGCTCTTCATCCACAATGTAAACGATTAAAGACAGATGAAGAGCTTAAAGCTTTAGCAGAGAAAGGAGGAATCGCAGGTGTCTCTGCTATCCCCAATCAGCTGAGTAGTGATGAGGAACAGGGGATCGAGACTTTTCTTGACCATATGGACTATATGGTGAACCTGATTGGGATCAATAATGTCGCTATTGGACTGGACAATACGTTTGGGGATCAAGTCGGCTTCCATCGCGAAGCAGCAAAAACAATATTCAAGCTTTCATACATTGGACAAGGTTTAAACGCCCCGTATATGTATGGAATTGAAAATCCAGAGGAATTTCAAAACATCACACGAGGATTGGTGCAAAGAGGGTACAGTGACCAGGATATCGAGAAAATTTTATCGAGAAATGCTCTTTCGATACTTGAAAGAGTAGTAGGTTAACAATTATGTAAAGGTGGTAAGAAGTCAAATGACTAACCGAGGTTATACCCGTGAAGAATATCTAAAGCTTCCAGAAGAAGAAAAATACATCAAATTAAGTTCATCAGAATCTGAAAGGGCTGAGGAAATCTTTACAAGATCGTTAAAGGTCGATTTACATACGCATATCTATGGATCAGTGATTTTCGAATGGAATGAGGAAAAGTTAAGCCTTGTTCATCAAATGGGTGTCGAAGGGTGTTTCGAAGCTGTCCCAGCACTATCAGAAAATTTTGCGGAATCCATGGATCTTCTAGGAAAATATCTTGCAATCACTGAGAAAGAACCAAGTCTGATACCTGCCTATAAAGCTGAAGATATCAGAAAAGCAAAAAAGGAAGGTAAACAAGCCGTCTTATTTCAATTAGAACCAAATACCTTCGGTAGGAATCTTGATAGAGTGGAAATCGCTTATGGGCATGGAATAAGAATGGCTTTACTGTGTTTCAATACTAGAAACTATATTGGTGACGGTATTGCTGAAAGAACTAATGCAGGCCTTAGTTATCTAGGTCTTGAACTCGTAGAGCGTATGAATAAAATTGGAATGCTCATTGATTTGAGTCACAGTGGAATTCAGACATCATTGGACGCAATTGAACATTCAAAAGTTCCCTGTGTCTTTAACCACGCTGGAGCTCGTGCTCTGAATCCACCGTGTAAAAGATTAAGAAATGATGAGGAATTACAGGCTGTTGCAGAGAAAAAGGGATTAATAGGGATCAGCGCGATTCCGAATCAACTTTCTTTTGACAAAGATCAAGGAATTGAAGACCATCTTAAGCACATAAACTACTGTGTCAACCTTGTTGGTATTGACCATGTAGCTATCGGTTTGGATAACGTCTTTCGAGACCAAGTAGCAGGGCACAGAAGATCGGCAGCTTCTAGGAATTTTAAGGAATCAGGAATACAGCTGACTGGCGACTATCTCTTCGGTATTGAAGGACCTCATGAATGGAAGAATATTGTTCGTGGATTAGTGTCAGAAGGATACTCAGACGAAGAAATCCAGAAAATAATCGGGGGAAATGCGATGAAAATCATTGAGAAAGTTATTGGGTGAAGAAAGGACAATCTCCTCTCACACCAATTCAACCCATTGGAAGGTATAAAATGCTCCCACGTGAAGAATATTTGAAATTACCTCTGAAAGAACGTTTTATTAAACTTGATAAAGCAGAAGAAGAAAGAGCTGAGGAGTTACACAAAAGAATCATCACTATTGATCTTCACTCTCACATTTTACCAGATGAAGACTTCATAGTGTCCAGGATAAAGAACTCTGGTGTAACAGGATTCGTAGAGGCTGTTGCAGCCATTCATGAGAACTTCCAGAAATCAATGGATGAACTAGGTTATTTGATGCAGCGATCAATAAAACATCCCGATTTTATGCCTGCATTCAAAGCAGAGGATTTTAAGCGGGCCAAACAGAAGGGAAAAATAGCCACGATGTTTCAATTAGAACCTCAAACCTTTGGAAAAAACCTAGATAATGTAGACGTAGCGTATGGATTAGGCATCCGGATGGCCCTTCTGACATTTAATACACGGACGTACGCGGGGGATGGGTGTGGGGAACGAACCAATGAAGGCTTGTCGTACTTTGGGATCGATCTGGTTGAACGGATGAATAAAGTCGGAATGTTGATCGATCTTTCCCATGTTGGTATCCAAACCACCTTGGATACTATAGAGACTTCTAAAGACCCAGTCATCGCTAACCATGTCGGGGCACGGGCTCTCCACCCACAGTGTAAACGAATGAAGACCGATGAAGAGCTTCAAGCTCTAGCTGAAAAGGGTGGGATTGCTGGAGTCTCTGCTATCCCTAATCAGCTCAGTAATAAACCTGAACAGGGTATTGATGACTTATTGAACCATGTTGACTATATCGTGAATTTAATAGGGGTCGATAAATGTGCAATTGGATTAGATAATGTTTTCGAAGATCAAGTCGAATATCATCGCCAAGCTGCTAAGACGATCTTCTTTTTGGATCGTACAGGACAAGAATTAAATGCTCCGTATATGGCAGGCATTGAGAGTCCCGAAGAGTGGCCCAACATTACTCGAGGCTTGGTGTCTAGAGGCTATAGTGATCAAGAGATTGAAAAAATCTTGGGGATCAATGCGATTAATCTTATGAGAAAAGTGATTGGGTAAGAAAATTCGTAACTTTTTATTGAGAAAAACGAGAGAGGAATTAATAAAGGTTGAATACGGATTTTTTGTTAATTATTTGCGTTGGGACTATATATACTACAATGTTGGGTTTGTTAAGTCCGACTGTTCCTTTAGCAGCTAGTGCACTGGGAGCTACAACTGCTTTAGTAGGACTAATAGCAAGTGCACGGGCAATAATCCAATCAGGGCTCCGAATGCCAATGGGAGAGAGTGCTGATAGGTTTGGGTGGGAGCTTTTTTATGGTGTTTCATTTATACTCGGATTAGCTTCTGGAGTAACTTTCTTCATAGGTATGGTCTCAAAGCAGGTTCTCCTATTCATCCCTGCACAGATATTATGGGGACTGACTGCAGCGTCGTTTCGCGTAACAGAACCCGCATATATCTCAGAGATGGGAAGTGAGAGTGAACGACCTCAAATATTAGGACGGTATTTAACAATCACAGGAATAGGGCAATTGATTGGTCCACCCATTGCTGGGTGGCTTATTGACCATATTAGTTACGAGATTGTCTTTATGGTTTTCACATGCCTCGCCATAGCTGGATTCTTCTCAACATTTCCTCTCTTAAGAAAGAATCGAAAGAAGCAAAGTCTGGAATTTACTGAAGTCGTTCATCGGGAAAGGAATGGAATTCTAGAGAGTTATTCCAAAGGATTCAACATATTTCGTACTAAAAGAAACGTTGCACTAGCGACCTTGGGATCTTTCCTTATGACATTGTGTTTTAGTGTTGGAGTTTCGTTCCATCCGTTATTTCTTAAGGGAATAGGGTTAGTTTCCTTTGAGATAGGTATCTTACTAGCAGTTAGAGACATTAGTGCGATTTTCAGTCGCTTATTAAGTGCAAAAATTATGGAGTTGTTAGGGAATAGATTTAACATGTTTTTAGGGATAACCTGTATTAGTGCAGGAATTATGATTACACCAGCAATCACAAACCCAATGATTGCAATAATCCCACTTTTTTTGGCAGGATTCGGCTTTGGGATTATCTATCCTTCATTAATATCTCTCGTTGCAGTAGACACGAAACGTGAGGAGCGGGGGTTGGCAATGGGAGTATTTGGTACTGGATTAGCTACAGGTTTCGGGATTGGTTCCATTATATTTGGTATTATTGCGGATATTTTCTCAAATTTGGATATAGCTTTTATTCTAAGTGGCTTATCCTCTTTATTTGGCTTATTCTTGATTTTGTGTTATTTATTCATCAAGAGAGACCTTAAATTTCCTGGTTGATTTCTTATATTATAGGTGATATGATGGGAAGTATAGATGTAACTACAAATCCCCAAAAAGATACCCCATGGTTTGTGGGGATCCTAGTTTTTGACCAAGTGGAGGTCTTAGACTTTTGTGGACCTTTTGAGGTTTTCTCTGTAACTAGATTTCTGGACGAAGAAGGTGAGCGAACAGATGATAGTCCTTTTACTATTAGGCTAATCTCTGAAAAAAGTGGTTCAATAAGATGTCGTGGTGGCTTAAAAGTTCTTACAGATTATAATTTTAATGATCATCCGAAATTCGATCTTGTTTTAGTGCCTGGAGGATGGGGAACGAGAAAAGAAGTTCAAAATTCTGTCCTTATTGAGTGGCTGAAGTCACAAAAGGAGAAAGCTCAATTGATGGCGAGTGTGTGTACTGGGAGTTTTCTTCTTGCGGAAGCTGGTTTATTAAATGGTTTCGAGTCTACAACTCACTGGGCAAGCATTGAAAGGATGAGAAATACCTATCCTAAAGTTCAAGTAGTACAGGGTGAGCGTTTCATTGTTTCAGGACACGGCCGATTAGTAATTTCTGCTGGAATCGCTGCTGGAATTGATATGAGTCTATTTTTAGTTTCTGAGCTCATAGGAGAAGAGAGTGCACGAAATACAGCTCATTATATGGAATATCCTTGGAAATGAACTTATAAACAACCAGTAATTGAAGTACCAACAGGTGGAGTATCTATAAAGGCTTAATAGAGTTAGAGAAGATCATAGGGATTTTCCCCCATTTCTTTTTTTTAAGTAATGTTTTAATTTTCATTATTGATATGTTTCGAGTAAAACCTTATATCGTGGTTTATATGAAGAATGATGATCAGTTAAACTATTCTTTTGGGAAAAAAATGTATGAAAAACCAAGTTTAGGTAGATCAATAAAAACAGGCATTGGCATTATAGGCTATTCTCTAGGTATGTCAATCACGATAAGCTTCATTGGTCTTATCCTTGGGATAGCCCTTCGCCTAGTGCTTACACTAGTTGGTACTTCCTCGTCCGCCCAAAATTCTGGGGAACCGTTTCTCTTAGTAATCATGTTTAATATACTTCTTTTCTTCGTATTGACATTTTTCCTAATTTTCTTAGGAATAATTCGAAAAAAGTCCTTTGATTTTCTTTACAAGGAGGTTGATGCCTTTTTCAGATTAATATACTATGGTGCCGCAGGGATTATTGGAGCTTCCTTAGTGGCGGGATTAGTTCTCGTTGTTTCGGTTAATACTATCGGTGAAATTGGACTCTTGCTTGGATTTGTAGTATTCATCCCTACTGCTTTTTTTCTCATCTCTGACAATCTCAAGAATGAAAGATATCCATGCAAATATGGTGCCCTCTTCACATTAACAATGTTAAGTATTTCCCTACTATTTGCTTATATCATATGATATTCTATTCATTGAAGATTAAATGAAGAATGAACAACTCGAAGATGACTTAGGGTGTCTTCCTCCATTCTCCCCCTTTTTTTGGTATTGAAAGATCTAATTAGGTTGGAATTCTCGGAGTCTTGGGATTTTTACTTTTGTTTTATGCACTTAAAGATTATAAAGAATGGGATGCGATCAATATCAAATGCTAGTAGTCTTGGATGGTTCTTTATCACTTCATTATCTGGTTTAGGCTCTAAAATTTCTCGAATTAAAAATCCTGCTTCTCTCAGTGCAGCACTATATTCTGAAAGAGTTCGATCAAACTGCCAGATAGGTTCCATTGAACCCCATGAAATTAAAGTTCCTCCTGAATCAAAATATCTATCTTTCATCATGTAAAGCCGTTCTTCGTTCCGTGGGGTATCAAAAGGAAGTCGATAGAACAAGTTACTAATTCTAGCAAGGTTCATCGCTAATTCTTTTTTTGAGAGTAATGTTCCTATATTTGACTTACATGTACAATGACTTCATTCTCCATGAAAAAGCTATTTGGGAATCCATAAAACTTGGATTGAGCATCTTGGAAAGTATCTAAAAATGAAACTTCCCATTCATTCCCCTCCTCATTAAACGTAACATTCACAGCAAGGTATGCGGCGGATGTTAGTTCAAATTGGAATCTTTTATAGTCTAATGTTTGTTTAGCTTCTTTAATAACCGAATTAATGGTTGTAATATTCCAAGTTGTCTGATTATACGTAAGGGATGCATAATAGTATGTTTTTATGATATCTTGTGTCAATTGATTTACTAAGCTTATCGTAATCTCATTCTCGTCTTCAGTGTACATCCATCTGAATAGGGGGATTATTTCAGGTTTAGTGGATATTGGGGATTGGATTACCATTGTATTGACTTGGAGAGATCCATACACTACCAATAAGAGAACAAAAAGAACGGTGATTGATCTAGCTGAGTTCTTAAAGTGTAAGAACGAATATGTGCTAGAGTCGATATATTTATTGTAAATGAAGCGAAGAACAATCAGACCAGACAGCACTGATATTAATGGATCGACAACTGAAATTAGATTGAGGGCTATTCGTTGATCACTTAAGGGATAGAAGAGAAGTATTCCATTATACGAGATAACATCCAATATTAGATGTAAAAAAACACCAATGATGCCCCATAAAAAGCTACGATAATTAAGTTCGGTATGTATCGCTTTAAATGGTTTATCTAATCTTTGACTGAAATTTATTTTTCTAAGAAATTGTGTCGAAACAATTATGGCACCAGCAATGAAAGGAGCAGCAATCACTGTATGAAATAATCCACGGTGTTGTAAAAAAAATAACTGAGGAATTATGAGTGGAATCCAAGCAAGAATTACATCCAGATCAGGAACGATTCCCCCTAAGATACATGCACGATGCGAGTTTTCATCTCGACTCAGTTGATGTGCTATTGCTGCATTTAAAACTATATGCAAAAAAATGTCCATGATTAATTGATTTTTCTAAATAATTAATATATGATTATTCACTGCTTCAGTATAGCTAATATTTTGGCAGTCTCTCTTGGCTCGTGGCATCAAAAAGTAAATGTGACAAATAACCTAGAATAAAGCCTGATAAAAGATAAGTGAACATAGATTGCCGTCCAATTATGAGCCAGATGAGTAGAATCGCTAAAATTACTAGTATTACAACAGAATGAAAGAATTGTCTGTGGTTCTCTTTGTGAGGAGGTTCGATCAGATTAGGCACTACTGAACCGAAAACAGTGAGGCCTACGAATATTATATACAAGATAAAATCAAAATATTCGTCGAAAATCTGGCCGTATACCCCCACAAATAAAGCAATGCAGAATCCCATTATCATGTGTTCCTCGTTTTTCATGATATTCCCAGATCAACTAATGAACATCAAATCCCCTTCTTCATGTTGTTTTTCTATTAGTATTTGTTTATACCAATATTGTGTTAATCTTTCGATCATACCTGTATGATAAGGTCCTCCTTCAATCCATGATTTGCGGGATTTTCCAGGATGATCTGGGTACTCTTGTTCAAAGATTTTTCTTTCAGGGACGTCTTGATCTCTATATTCTCTTAGCTTATCTAGATACGCTTCCATCCATTTTCTAATCTGAATTAAATACTCTTTACCAATAACTGGCCCATGGCCAGGTATGATTTTCTCGATTTCTAACTCTTCCCATTTTTGATACAGGTTCACAGCTGTAATCGGCCACACGAAAGGTGGTATAACACTTTGAATAGCATTTCCCGTAAAAATAACTTTATCTGATGGATAATAAATTGAGATAGCCCCTGCTAATGTTACTTCTAATTCTAAAGGACCTAACTGTTTATTTTTTGAAAATCCAGTTGTCGGAACAAAAATTTCGTTTTTCATAAGACTTTCATGTAGTTTGTTATCTTCTGGAACTTGACGGATAATCCATTCTCTGTATGATACATCAATTCCCTTTTTTATGTTAGTTCGAATACCTGATTTTGTTGCCGATGAGCTAACAACCGTTACATCCTTAAATGCCTCCATTCCCCATATAACATCCCATGATTTACTAGTCAAAATCAAATGCGAGGTTTCCTTTTTAGTCCGCGCTTCCATATCCTTTCTGAATTTCAGAGCAAGATCTGCATGTGGGCCACAATTGACAAAAATCAATTCTTCTGGAAGAATAATACAACTCATATTTGAGTAGAGATATGGTCTTATTAGCTTATCTGTCTCTTCAATCATCATTGCGGTCATAAAAATGTTTAGTGTGACCTCAATATAGTTTAGATCTGTTGCCATTCAATCAATCCCTAATTATACTAGAGATACTCCTTAAGGTATTGACCAGTATAGGATTCTGACACTTTACTAACTTCTTCTGGGGTACCTGCCGTTACAAGATACCCTCCTTCATTTCCCCCTTCAGGCCCTAGATCAATAACGTAATCTGCCATTTTAATGATATCTAGGTTGTGTTCAATTATAATAACACTATTACCTACGTCGATGAGCTTATTGATTGTAAAAAGAAGGTTTTTTATGTCAGCTAAATGTAATCCAATAGATGGTTCATCAAAGACATACAGATTGCGTTCATGGCGCTTTAATTTTCCCAATTCGTTAGCTAACTTAATTCTTTGCGCTTCTCCTCCACTCAAGGTTGTAGAAGACTGACCCAGCTTAAGATACCCCAGTCCAAGGTCATTCATGACTTTTAATTTATGGTGAATCAAACGGACATCTTTAAAGACATCTAATGCCTTCTCAACTGGGAGGTCAAGAATATCTGCGATATTAAACCCTTTATACTCAATTTCTAGTATCTCAGATTTGAATCGCTCTCCTTTACAGATCGGACATAAAGTTCGTACATCAGGCATAAATTGCAACTGTGTGACAATTTCACCTGTACCTTCGCACTCCTCACATCGACCTGAATCTTTTGAATTAAAACTGAAAGTTGTTTTGGTATAAGCACGTTTCTTAGATTCAGGAAGCTCTGAGAATATTTCTCGGATCTTATTATAAAACCCAACATAAGTCGCTGGATTAGATCGTGAGGTTCTCCCTATGGGGGACTGGTCCATAATTCTCACATCTCTAAGATGTTCAAGGCCCTCAATGTTCCTATGTTTTCCTGCAGTGACCCTTCGATCACGGAAACGTGAAATAAGCTTATTTGTTAGAATATCATTTACTAAACTGCTTTTTCCTGAACCTGATACTCCAGTAACACAGATCAACATACCTAATGGAATTTTCACGTCAATATCTTTGAGGTTATTTTCTGATGCCCCTGAAATTGTAATATACTCACCATTTAGGGGCCTTCTCTTTTTTGGAGTATCGATGGTTTTTTTCCGTGAGAGATATTGCCCTGTAATCGATTTGAAAGAGTTCTTAATGTCCTCAACAGTTCCTTCTGCAACGATTTTTCCCCCATTTTCTCCAGAACCAGGGCCTAGATCCACAATCCAATCAGCTGCTTCCATCATCTCAGTGTCATGTTCGACTACAATCACTGTATTCCCTATATCTCTCAGTTTCTTGAGAGTATTAATGATCCGAAAATTATCTCGATGATGGAGGCCGATACTTGGTTCATCTAAGATATAAAGCATTCCCATTAATCCTGAACCTATTTGAGTAGACATTCTAACCCGCTGAATTTCCCCACCTGATAAGGTATGGGCGTTCCGATTTAAACTAACATACCCAACGCCAATCTCACAAAGAAGGTCTATTCGCTTCTTTAGTTCTTCAATTATTGGTTCCTCAATATGTTTACGTTTCTTACCAACTTGCAAGGTATCTAAAAAGGATCTGAGCTCAGTTAATGTCATTTCTCCAAGTTCGTGAATATTCTTACCATTCAAGCGTACTAGTAATCGTTGGGGAAGCAGTTTTGTGCCCTGACAATCAGGACAAAGAACATCTGTCATACCACGAAAATAAATGTGGTCATCCATGGTTCTTGCGGATCTACGAGCCTCATTTCGTACTCTTTCTTTATACCAACGATTAATAGGAGGAATGAGTCCTTCAAAAGCTACTTTTTTACCAATGTTCGAAAATGTTTGCTTTAGGTCGTCAGGTTGTTGTAAAACAAATTTCTCTCTATGAGTACCATAGAATATTATATCATGATGTTCTTCATTTAAATCTTTGAATGGAGTATCTAAACTAAACCCATAATGTTTCGCTAAGCTCCAAATCACTAGATATTTAAATGGGTGTTTTAGAGTAAAGATATTTTCATTAATAGCTCCTTTGCGAATGCTTTTGTTTTCATTCGCAACGATTAACCATGGGACCGCCCTTCGATATACTCCAAGACCACGACAAGTTAAGCAAGCACTATCTCCTTCATTTGGAGAGAAATACCAGGGTAAAAGTTCTCCCATTACAAGATGATGATCTGTACATGCAAAATCTTGATAAAAGGATTCATTTTTCTCCCCTTCTTCTGAAATATGGATCTTAATATACCCTTCTCCAATTCTTTGACATTCACGGACAGTATCTAACATGATCTGGTGAAGATCTGAATTAATTTCAAATTTATCAATGAATGCTTCTATGTGATAGATCTTTTCCTCATCAAGGTCTATCTGATCCCCAACATCGTATTCCTGACCATCGATAAGGATTTTACTGATTCCTCGCCTTCTCAGGGTATCAAACAAGTACCTATAATCTTCATCATAAATTTTGAAAACTGGTGCGTAGATTTCTACCATAGTATCTTTAGGTAGGGACAATAAATTTTCTACGATCTGATTAGCATTCTTTACTGTGACCTCTTGATTACAATATGGACAGTACGCTTTCCCTTTGGTTGCATAAAGAAGACGAAGATAGGTTGAAATGTCTGTTAGGGTTCCAACAGTGGAACGATAGTTCCGTAAGCTCTGATGTTGTTCAATAGATACAACAGATGACAATCCAAATATAAAATCAACATCAGGTCTTCGAACTTGAACTACTCGTGATCTTGCGTATGTCGATAATGATTCGAGAAATAATCTCTGTCCTTCACCAAAGATCACATCAAAAGCCAGACTAGATTTTCCTGATCCGCTTACCCCAGTCACCACAGTAAGCTTATTCCTAGGTATTTTCACATTAATATTTTTAAGATTGTTTTGACGGGCCCCAATCACCTCAATTGTGTCTCTCATCTTTATTCCTCTCCTCCAATGTAAAAAATTGTAGTTTCATCTACTGTGACACGACTCCTTGCTGTGATTCTCTTTGGTTTCACCCCTAACATCAAAATACCTTGATCACTTAACCAGCTAATTGACTCAACTAAGGTTAATCCTTGAAATCCAGTTGCTTTTTTAAAATATAAGTCTAATTCAGAGTGGCTCCTCTCTCCGACACTCTCCTTTAAATACTCAAACAATGGTTTGAAAAATCTATGAGTATTCTTAAGTAGAAAATCTTCAATGAGATTTAATGCGTATTCAACATTTTCTTTCGTAAATCCCTTTTTGTAAACATTCTCTATTATATTTTCTAATATTTTGTTCGTCGATATTTCCTGTGCTTGAGTAAGGATATCTCTACCAGGAATTTTTCCCTCAAGGAAGATAAGGATTCGTGCGATTTCCTGAGTTGTTAGGATTAACCAGTTGAGACTCTTTTCTAGGGATTCTTCAATGTAAAGCGATTTCTTAATTTTGAATATGCCTCCTATCAACATTTCAGAGCGTACAAGGATCTGTAACTCCTTATCTCTCTCTGCTACAGAAAACATGTCCCGATTAAACTCTGAAATCCCTCTATCAGATGAATGAATCAGTTTACTTGTAGAAAGCATATGATGTGTTATACTTCCTTGAAGAAATCTCTGTTGATTCCGACGATAATCATTACGAGAAATGACATAAGCGTTAATTTGTATATCATTCTCTCTTATTACTATTAAATCCTGAAGAACACGTTCCTCTTTGGTTACTATAACCATGTCGATATCCGATTTTTCCCACACAATGCCATTAGTATAACTACCAAGTACAAATACAGCGAGAATACTATTATCAGTCTTAATTCTGTCCGTGAATGACTCGAGTGCCTTATCAAACTTCTGACGTAAAGCTTTATCTTCAACCAAGCTGTTTCCTCCAGCTAATAGAAGAAATTAATCGTCTAGTGGTGGAAAACTTTTCCTTTAAAAGCCAAGGATTTCCAAAAAAGACAGATGAGAGAATAAACTCTTTTCTATAAAAGTATTTTTTTGGTGGTAAGCTGGAGGATTTTTGATTTGGAATTTTAAAAATTTTTTAGCCAATTTTCACCAAATCATCAATTTTAATTTGATCAAATTTAAAATAAATTTGCATATATAGATTTCGGTAAAGGTAATGTTAATATTAAAATTATTGTAAAAAGATGTTTAGGGTATGTAAATAAAAGAGGAAGATGATATTTGGGAGATCCTCTTTTTATTAATTCTATTGTCTCTAAAAACTGTTTATCAGGTAAAAAAAAAGGGAAGATGTTGATGAACTCACATGAAGAGCGGTTCAACTTCGGGTTTTGTTAAAATATATAGCGCTGCTGCACCAAAGATTGTCCCCACTGGGATGAGGAATAGGGAAAAAGCCCCGATTATCATTGTTCCAATTCGCCCAGAATTCTTGTATTGCATTAGCTTAATTCCACTTATAATAGCTGCAACTGAGAAAATGATAAACATTAATGCAATTGAACCTATAAATACAGCAAGTAAAACAACTAAAGTATCAGAAGCTAGAATAGTAGACTCCTCTGACGATTCAATTACACCTTCAGATATCAAAGCAGGGATAAATGCAGCTAAAATGCCGAATAATATGGATGCCATTATACCTACTATTCCAAAAACGATTTCAACGGTACCAATAATTTGAACGTATCCTCTAATTTCTCTCGTACGAGGTCGTTGAGTACTGGTCGAAATGGGTGTCCCACATGATTGACAAAAGAATTCATTTGGTTTAGCTAATTCACCACAGTTTGGACATTCATTCAAACTCATGATAATCCACCTAGTAGTTGTGAAATTTCTTCTATCTAAGAATTGTTTGTGAAATTTATATAGCTTATGAATGAGGCTGGAATATTCCTCATTTATTGAAGTATATCAAGAATAAAAGAAATTCCTTCTATTTATTTTGCAGAGTTTCGGTTTGTCGGTTTCCGAAAAAAATAGTCTTAAAAATTATTAAACCAAATCGACTTTAAATGCCATTAGATCCTCTACAGAAAAATAATGACTCAAAAGAAAGCGATGAAGTCTTAAAGCTAGGTGTCACACTTACTTTTGGACTTCTCTTAGCCTTTCTCGTGGGGAATCTTAGCTTTGAAATTATAGGTATTGAAGTCCTTTATTTAATTCCTTCAGATTTCATTATATTTTTCCAGAATATTATTGAAGACCCTCATTTTATCCCTATAGTTATCTTTTGTTTCTGCTATTCCCTTAATCTGACATTAAGAGGCTCGTGGTTTTTAATTGAAAATTTTTCGCCCCGAAAAGGATCTTCTTTTATTTCGATTCCTCTTTCTTACAAAGAAAAACTTCCTAAATTTCTTGACATTTGCTTATTGATCTCAATATTTTTCCTTGGAATTCTTTATGTTATAACGAATATGGAAAACATTAACATTGGTCTAGCTTCTCCCTTTGCTCTATTCTTTTTACTTGTTATTTTTCTTTCTCTTGACATTTTTTTTGATTCTGATCGTTCTTACAAAAGATATGGGAATCCAACTGCGCGATGGACATTAGCAGTCAATCGGGTGTTAAGTAACTATCGTCGTAGGTTAATCAGTTTTCTTCAGGAGGATTTTGAAAATGACCGTGAAATTCCTTTTTTCTTCTTCTTTATAGTATTATTAATCATTTTACAGGTACATATATTTCTTGTATTCTTTTTTATCGGATCGTTTATAATATTACGATTATATTTTCAAAATAGAAGTGTCCCAAACCAGCTTTATCAGTTCTCAATGACTTTAGAGAGAGGTTATATTGCTGATCAATTTGGGAGTCTAAAAGCTGGTATTATAGGAATAATTGTTTCATCAACGTTATTTATCGTAGTGTACTCAAAAAACTATATTGATCCTTTTACTCCTATCTTTACCGCATTTTATCATAATTGGATCACTTTCTGCCTAGTTTTAGCTGTTACATGGATCAGTTGGGCTTATAAACGATATTTAACGATCTTAGTAGGAGTTTGTCTCTGCCTGATGGTTATTACTTTTGATATAATAATAACTGGAATATTATTGATTTCAACCATTTCCATATTCATAATTGGTGTGATTATTCGAATATACGAGATTAGAGAGCCAGATATAGAAACTAATCGTCTTCAAGAGGAAATTTCTCGAATTCTTAAGGAAAAAACTCGTTTTAACCTGAATGAATTACGATATGAGTTGGAACTTCCTAAGAATGTCGATATAAAAAGAATGATCCATAAAGTTGTCCCTGATATTCAGAAAATACTTGATTTTCATAAGTATCCAACTTTCGTGACACCTACATGGTTAAACTCTTTTGATGATTTATTATTAGAAACAGTTCAAACAAAGGGTAGTTTTACCTTGAATAATCTAGCGAAGGAATTAGATGTCAATCTAAAATGGTTAAGAGATTATATAAACCAAAAATCAGATGAGATTAAAGGAATTCTTGTAACTCATACATTTAAAGGAACTGCTATTTTAATAACTCCAGAATGGTTACGTTCTTTTAAAAACAATCTAATAGAATACATAAGAAAGGAACAAGCAATTAAATTATCTAAACTTGCTAAAAAATTGGATGTTAAAATAAGATGGTTAAAGAACCTTATTGAGAAGGATACAGGAATCATTAAGAACAGTATAATCCTACTAAACATTGGTAATGTAAACAATCCACTTGTCGTTGATAGACAATTAGGGCCTGTGATCCGAATTAATGATTTAGCAGATATTATTAACGCTAATCCCGAATTAATGAAAAGAGAACTGATTAAAAAGGAAAGAAATGGAACAATCATTAAAGATTCTGATTTATTCATAACTGCAGAATCTCTAAAATTGGATCAAGAACTTGGTGACCTTGCTCGTGATATCAAAAAGGGGAATGCCATTCCTTATAAACGTTTAGAAGGGTCTTTAGATAACATTCTTGATGGGATAAGGTTCGCTAGACATTTTACACTTGATACTGGGCTAGTTTTAACACAAATGAAAAACAGATTTTATCTTGCGGAGAGATTTCAAGCCTATTGTCAATTAAAGAATGAAGAAATTACTTCTAATTTGACTTTTTATCAGTGTAAACAGTGTTTTAAGTATCTCTGTCAAAGTTGCCATAAAAGTTTAGAATTAACAAGGATGTTAAATTGTCCTTCTTGTGGTAATAAAGATTTACAAGAATTGCCATTAACCTGTCCTCAATGTCTCATAACAGTTGTTTCAATTGAAGAGATAGAAGAGAATTTGTTATGTCAGTTGTGTGGTATAACTTATCTACCTACCGCTGAAGTTCCAACCCATTCTATAAAGGAATATGCATCCTTGCGTCGAATTGACAAAATAGAAAAGATGTTACTCAAAGGAGAATTTATTCCATATAAAAACGACATGTCTTATATCAGTGTACGCCAAGTATTAAGACACAGACTTCATAATAAGACCCAGTTCTTAATTCAAAGTAATAAGTCTTTCAAAGCACAATCATTAGAAGAAACTTGTCAAATCTGTCAAAACCAATATAATAACTCAATGGAATTCTATTATTGTACTAATTGTAATCGTCCAGTCTGTTCGTCGTGTTTTTCATCTAAAAAAACTTGTCCTTATTGCACTGGATCCTTAGTAAAATACCCTAAGGAATGTATAAAATGTCAGGTCGATTTTATACGTCCAAATCAAATTCAAAGAGAGAATACCTGTCCTTTTTGTCAAGGAAAATTAACATCTTAATGACAAAATAAAGTAAGTAAACTTACAATACCAACTGCATTAGAGCCTTATTGTAGCCAATTAATCTTGAATTACCGAAAATATTTAAGAGAAGCAACATATATCGAATAAGACGAAATCATGACACATTTTCTAGATAAACTGATGAATCCAAAATCAGTTGCTTTTCTTGGTGCAAGTAATAATTTCACAACAATGGGTAGCGGACAACTATACGTTTGTCGCAGTCGTTTTAAAGGAAAAATCTATCCAGTTCATCCAACTGAAACTTCAATTCTGGGATTTCCAGCATTCAGAAAACTGGAAGATCTACCTGAAATTCCTGATCTTCTTATTATTGTCCTACCGACTCGACTTGTTACTGATTATTTAGAGAAAGCAGGTCAATTTGGAATTCGTCATGTGATCATTATTTCTGCAGGATTTAGTGAGGTTGGAGAGTCAGAAAATCAAGTACAATTAAACGAGATAGCGGAACGTTATGGAATACGCTTCATTGGGCCTAATTGTATTGGTATAATTAATCTTCATTGCCCAAAAGGTATATTTAATTGCACTTGGTTTCCTTTTGAGCTTCCTGAAGGACAATCTGGGAACGTTTCGCTAATAAGTCAGTCTGGTTCATGGATTTCTCAAATCCTGATCTGGATGGAAAGAAGAGGGATAAGACTTGGAAAAGCGGTGTCTGTTGGAAATGAAGCCAATGTCAACATCACAGATTGCATGGAATATTTTCGTGATGATCCTGACACTGAAGTTGTAGGTCTTTACATTGAAGGAGTAAAACGTGAAGGACGTCAGTTTGTAAAAGCACTATGTGAACTAGCTCAAAAGAAACCAGTTATTGTACATTATGTTGGAGGAACAAAAGCTGGATCAAGAGCAGGGATGTCTCACACTGCTTCTTTAGGAGGAAAAATCTCCGTATATGAAACTGTTTTCAAACAAGCAGGGGTTATCGAAACAACAACAATGGAAGAATTATATGAATATATTCATGCGTTTTCACTCACATATCCTCCTAAAGGGGATCGTATTGGACTCATAACAAATTCCGGGGGACCTGCGGTAACTTTCGCAGATAGTTGCGAGAGGAATGGTCTACCTGTCCCCTCATTCTCATCTGATCTCCAAAGAAAGATTAGAAATGTTGTAAGATCGACTGCTTCTGCAAATAATCCTATCGATCTTACATTTGACATGAATATGGATTTGTTTTACAGAGAGGTTCCACGTCTCATCTGGCAATCAGGCGAGGTGGATGTTCTATTATTGTACGGTGTTTTCGGAGGGAATATGATAGAGCGAATGTTCAAATTTGGGAATAATGAATTTATGGAAATACTTCCAGCAACATTTTTCGAAACCATGTTGCAAGAGAATTTATCGGATTTTGTTTCTTGGGTTCATGAAAATAAGATTCCAGTGCTAATAAGTTGTTTAGATACAGCTGACGAAGCCGTTACGTTTCTTCAGGATAATGGTATTGCAGTTTTTAAATGGCCCTCAATGGCAGCGCGAGCAATGAAAGCATTGGTGGATTATCATTCTAAAAGGGGGAGAGAATAGAGTATTTATGATTTTAATGCCGTAATAGCTTTTTCGACCAAAATGTGCCCTTCTGTTTGAGCCACTGTTGATAACATTGGAGAATGAAGTGGTGATCAAATGCAAGCTGCATATTTAGAGCTTCTTCTATCGTACATGTGATTATCCTCCCTGCATCTGACCCTGCTTTCAATATTCCTTCATAATTGCATATAAATACTGTTGAAATCACACGTCCTCTTGGATCTCGATCAGGATCAGAAAATATTCCTAAAATTTCCTTTGGTTTTACCTTTACACCTGTTTCTTCTTTCATCTCACGAATTAAGGCTTCCTCGATCGTTTCGTCTTCTTCTACAGCTCCACCAGGTAGTGCCCAAAAATCATGAAAAGTCTCACCCTTACGTAGAATAAGGACAATTTTTCCATTATCACTAATCAAGAGTCCATCTGCAGCATGAACCATTTTATTAAACATTTTAATTCCACAAACAGTTAATTACTAAGATTCTGCCATATTTTCCATTAACTTGGCAAGACAAACCTGGCCTTGTTTGAAGTCTTCAACTTTAATATTTTCATTAGGAGCATGACCACGGCTGCCTGCATGAGCTACTCCTATTGAAAGGACAGGTATATGATCAGCAAATAGATACAGAGGGCCTGAAGCAGGGCTCCAGGGATGAATAATAGGGGTATGACCATAGACTTCAAACATTGTTTCCTTAAGTAATCCGACAAAAGGAACCGATAACGGTGTAAAAGCAGGACGATACCCTTCAAACCATTCTATCTCAACATTAAAATTCTTCTTCTTGAAATGATCTTTTAACATCTGAATAACGTCTTCTGGAGTCTGATTTGGCACTAACCTGAAGTCTAATTTTGCATGAGCCTCAGCGGGGAGTACAGTCTTTCCCCCCTCCCCCTGCCAGCCTGACCAAATTCCACAAATGGTACAGGTTGGGCTTAAATAGTACTTCTTTAGTAATTCTTCACCATATAATCCACCTATGAATTTCTTGATACCTAGTTGCTTTTTTTGATTATCCTCATTCATAGTGTCTTTTATCCTTAAAATAGCTTGAAGTACTTCCTTAGAAGGAGTAATGAGTGGATCATAAAAATTTTCGATTAGAATTTTGTCTGTGTGATCATTTCGTAATGAAGCAAGAGCTGCAACTAGATGATTAGCTGGATTCTCAACGATTGCTCCGTAAGCTGAATGCAGGTCTCGATTTGGACCTGTGGTTTTCAGCTGGATGTAACAAATCCCTTTCACTCCTGCCCAAATCTCTTGCATCCCTTGAGTATTCGTACCTCCGAATTCCCAGATACAAGAAGTTTGGTCTGAAAATAAGAATTCATGGTGAGAATCGACATATTCCTTTAAATTTGGGCTTGAAACTTCCTCCTCGCCTTCAATAATAAATTTTACATTGACAGGAAGTTCCCCAAGTAACTCTTGGATCATTTTTACTGCATATATCCTAGCTATTATATTGCCTTTATTATCAGCAACTCCTCGGCCATATATCATTCCCTCTCTAACTTCTGGTTCAAACGGAGGACTTGTCCATTTATCAAATGGTTCTGCAGGTTGCACATCGTAATGATCGTAGAAAAGTAAGGTCTTTGGTTTATTTATATCTAATACAGCGGTAAAAACAGGTTCTCCTTTGGTTTCAGTAATGACACATTTAAAATGTAATTCACTGAAAATTCTAGTTAATTCCGTTATAGCTTTAGATGAATAGTCTCCTCCTTTTGCAGTAATAGTAGGTATTCTAGTAAGCTTGAATAGATCCTCAAGAGCATTATCAAGATTGTTCTCTGCAAATTTTTCCATTTCAGCAAGTGATAACATCAACAAATCCTCCTAAACTTGTAAATTATTCCAAAATTCCTCGTCATAGTAGTTTAAATATTCAACTTTAATTTGATTTATCTCCTTTAGATTGTCGTATTGGTGAAGATTGAAATAAAAGTATAGTTAATAAATTGCAACCAAGAAAAGATAAATAAGTTTATTCGGAAACAGGTGAGACTATGAACTCTAATTTTTCTAATAGAATACAGATTGGTGTTGTTGACTTATCCACAAACAACATAAACATAGAATCTCATTCATTTCGAGATGAAGTGTTTAAGAAATATCTTGGAGGAGAGGGACTTGCAGCTGATTATCTTCTTCGACATATGCCTTCTAAAACGGACCCACTAGGATCTGAGAATATTCTATGCTTCATCACAGGTGTTCTAAGTGGAACTATTGTCCCTTTTTCGGGCCGCTTCATTGTTGCTGGAAAATCACCCTTAACTGGTACGTGGGGAGAAGCAAATTCAGGTGGACGGTTTGGTCCTGAATTACGTCAAGCAGGATTTGATTTACTACTCATTAAAGGCAAAGCGAAAGAGCTTTCAATTTTGAATATTACAAATGATTCCATTGAAATAATCCCCACCTCTAATCTTAAAGGTTTAGATTGTGTTGAAACTGAAGTAGAATTGAAAAAGAAATATGGGCCAAAAGTCCAGGTGGCTAGTATCGGATTAGCTGGGGAGAATTTGGTTTTAATCACTGGTATAGTAACGGATAAAGCTAGAGTCGCTGCTAGAAGTGGTCTTGGAGCAGTTATGGGGTCGAAAAATCTAAAGGCTATTGTTGTTCGGGGAACAAAAGATATTCCCATTTTCGATCCTGATGGACTTCGTGAACTCCGTACCTTCGTAAATAAATGGGTCTCAAAAGGTCTGAACTTTCTTTTAAAACCTAGTCTGAAAATGTCAACTACCTTCGCTCCATGGCTTCGACGCTTCAAAGTAAAGAATTACGAATCCATGAGTACAAGTAGCATGATTATTGAATCATATAAGCGATGGGGGACTGCAGCAGGAACAGCAGTGCTAGTTGAGACAGGGGATGCCCCAGTTAAGAATTGGAAAGGGTGTTATAAGGACTTCCCATTGAAAAAAAGTGGAAAATTATCGACTGACTCTGTAACAAAGTATCGTGTTCGGAAATATGGGTGTAAAAGGTGTCCTATGGCATGTGGAGGAATAATGAGCTATAAGGATGAACACTATGATATATCAGAGACACACAAGCCTGAATATGAAACATTAGCCATGCTTGGTTCAAATCTCCTCAATGATGATCTTGGTTCTATTTATGCAATGAATGATTATTGCAACCGGCAGGGATTAGATACTATTGCTGTTGGTTCAATTCTTGCATTCCTCATGGAAGCTACAGAAAATGGATTAATATCTGAAGTTGATTTAGGCGGTCTCAATATATCATGGGGGAATTCAGGAGATCTTCTTCCTTTAATTAAAAAGATCACAAGTCGGGAGGGAATAGGAGATATATTAGCAACTGGAGTGGGTAGAGCATCTAAGAAACTTGGTGGTGAGGATTTTGCAATTCATATTAACAATCAAGCTATCCCTGCACATGATCCCAGGTTCTCTAAAGCTTTCATAATTCCATACAGACTCGATCCAAGTCCTGGCCGTCATACACCCTTTACAGAAGTAATGATTGATATTTCTAAATTTCATAAGATATATCCCTCCTTAGATAAGAAGAATAGGACGCTTGATTATTATTGCTTTAATCAAACGATTTCAGCGCTTGGATTATGTCAATTTGGACTTGTCATAGGTAATTATCCAGCCCTCGAGTTTGTTAACTTAGTAACAGGTTTGGATTTGTCTATCGAGGATCTTATTAGGATTGGAGAAAGAACCTTAACAGTGAAACATCTCTTTAACCTCCGAGAGGGGATCAATCCGTTGAATTATGAATTACCTAAAAGAATTATAGAAAAAGCGGAGGACGGACCCAATCAAGACGTATCTTTAGTTGAGGAAGAAGATAAAATCCTCAGGGAATTTCTTACTGCTCTAAAGTGGGATATAAACACTACCATTCCTGATAGTAACCATTTGAAAGATTTGGGTCTAGACGATTTTATTCTGGATATTTAATGGAATGAAGAAAACCCTTTTAGATATGGATGAGAAATCGAATCTTGTTTAACCAATGAAATCAATGTTCACATGTGAGTAATAATGTCAGAACAGGAAGCAATTGATGCAATAAATAAGATGCTGGAGAATTTTAAAACGGAAAAAGCTCAAAAGACTTTCCGAAAGTGGTCAAAAACTATGGTTTTTGAATTCACTGATTTGGAAAAAACATTCCACACAAACATTGAAAATGGTGTACCTAGTGAAGTTATCGAAGGAGCTCCAGATGGAAAAGTCCACGTGAAAATCACAACTGATGCTGCAACATGGAAAGGCATTATGGCTGGCGAAATTGGTGGAATGAAAGCTTACACTAGTAAAAAGCTGAAAGTAAAAGGTAGTATGCCTGATCTCTTAAAACTTCAAAAACTAATGAAATAAGGATATGTTCATAGTCATCCCTTTATCTATTGAAAATAACTATTGCTAATTTTGTTTTTATTTTTAGTTATACATATAATGGACGTTTTGAATTGACTTCTGATCAAAAAATCAAGGTAGAATTATGTCAAACTATGAAGGAACTATATAGTGAACGGATTCTTACGGATGTGGGAGGAAATTTAAGTTTTCGGTCAGAAGATAAGGACCAATTTTTCTGGATAACTCCTTCTGGATTGAAAAAGAATATAGTTGAACCTAACCATTTAATTAAAATGTCATTGACAGGTGAAGTAGTATCTGAAGACACAGATATGAATCCTTCTGTTGAATGGCCAATGCATCTACGAATCTATAAAGAAGACGAGGATTTCAAGGTCATCATCCATAGCCATGCGCCGTTGGCAACTGCTCTATCTGTTCTCAAGAATCCTCCCCAATTTCCCCCGTTAACTGCTGAATTAGGTTTTCTGGTTCCTGAAATTGTGATAGTGCCATATGAGCAATCAGGTTCAGAAGAGCTTGGAGAAGCCGTAGCTGATAAACTATGGGATTCTAGTATTGTGATTCTGGAAAATCATGGTGTTGTTGCGGTGGGGGAAACATTTAGAGAGGCTGCAATTAAAACTCGAGCACTTGAAGAATATTTACGACTTTATTTGAACGCCCAACAATTTGGGGGAGAATTACGGAGATTTCCTGGATTTGATTAAGAGTTGAAAGTTATATGACTGATTATTTTTTAACGATAGATGCGGGAACAAGTGGAGGAAAAGCTGTTATCGGTAACGAGAATGGTCAGATTATTGGTTTTGCAAAATCAAAATGGAGTCACTTATATCATATACCAGAAGATTTGGCACCATATGGACATGAATTTGATCCTGATCAATTCTGGAATATTATCATAAAAACAGTAAAAGATGTTATTGATTATGCAAAGATTGATCCAAGAAGTATCAAGGCAATTTCTACTACATCTCAAAGACAGGGGTGCGTTTTTCTTAACAAAGATGGAAAAGAATTGTATGCAGGTCCAAATCGCGATGTTCGTGGTTTAGAAATTGATACAGAAGAGTACATGGAAAACGATGTAATTTATGATATTACTGGTAGAGGTCTTCCCTTTATATTTCCATTAGCTAGATTATTATGGTTTCAAGAGAATGAGGAGGAAACATATGAAAAAATCAAGCATCTCTTGACAATTGATGGATGGGTAAATTTTCGTTTAACTGGTCAGTATGCTATCGATGAGACTGGGGCAAGTGAAACGCTCCTCTATAATATTACGAAGAAAAATTGGTCAGAAACGATCCTTGAAGAGTTTGGAATTTCTCATGAGATCCTACCTAGGATTTTAGAGTTTGGAGAGCTTATCGCGCCTATTCTTCCTAGTTTTGCTGAAAAATTAGGTTTAAAATCGCAGATTCCAGTTTTTATGGGTTGTGCTGATAGTCAAGCATCCCTTATTGGCTGTGGAGCAATAAACAAAGGATCTTTAGGAGTTGTTGCTGGTTCAACCATGCCAATTTATTTTGTCGTTGATCGTCCTATTTTGGATCCTGAAAGACGTGTTTGGACAAATCCTTTCTTAGGAAACTGGGTAATTGAATCAAATGCAGGATCTGCTGGAGATGCTCATCAGTGGTTTGTTGACTCATTTTTGGCCAAACTAGGAGTTGAAAACCCCTACGGCAAATTTGAAGAACTTGTTTTTTCCCAAAAGCCTGGAGCAGGAGGAGTTCAGGCTGATATTGGGCCACAGATCTTTAACGCTCAGGATATGTTACGAATTCCAACAGGAGGATTCATTTTCTCTCCTATAGCGTACATGTTGGAAGGTAACCTTGATGTTGGTGCTTTTGCAAGAGCAGTTGTTGAAAATCTCTCCTTTTCTGTACGGGCAAATATGGAACAAATTCTTAACGTAGTGGATTCGCCACTGGAAACCATTTATGTAGTTGGAGGATTAGCTCGATCAAAGGCATTTTGTCAAGTTACAGCAGATGTTGTTCAATCTGACGTTCACGTTTTTGTACCAGAGGGAGCCTCTGTAGCTGGTTTTATTTCATGCATGATTGGTACTGGTTATTTCAAAACAGTAAATGAGGCAGTCTCTCAGTTGATACCAGAGAAAGAAATCTTCTCTCCTAATGAAGATTATCAGTCTGAGTATAGTAATCTCTTTTCTCAATGGCTGGAGACATATGAAAAATCAAGAGAAGAAGATTAAAGCCTATTATTAAGAGGAATTATTGGTGAAAATCCTAATTACTGCTCCCTTCCACGAAAGTGGAATAAAAAATTTACAGGAACACTGTGAGGTTATTTATGAGAGTTGGAGAGATACAGGAAAGATCTATTTCGATGAGGATGAACTCATTCAAAAATTAAATGATAATAAGGTTGATATCTTCATAACAGAAGCTGATGAAGTAGATGCATGGGTAATCGAAAAAACAAATCTCAAACTTATAGCATCAACTAGAGGTACTCCTGTAAATGTTGACGAGGAAGCAGCTAACGATAAAAACATTCCCGTAATTCATACTCCTCATCGAAATGCTGATGCTGTAGCGGATCTCACAGTAGCAATGATACTTGTTCAAGCTCGTAAAATGATCGAAATTGATCGGTTTCTTAAGAGTGGTAAATTTAATACTGCAGAGCTTGAAAGTGAAGAGGATTTTGCAGAGTTTTATAATCGTTTTCGGGGTGTGGAACTCAATGGTTTAACTATAGGAATAATCGGTTTCGGAGCTATCGGTTCCCGAGTAGCACAAAGGCTGCATAAAGGTTTTGGATGTAAAATACTTTATTTTGACCCCTATGTTGCAGAAAATCACGAGCTTGTGCTTGAAACTAAAGGGAAAAAGGTTTCACTTGAGAGATTAATGAAAGAGTCTGATATGATTACTATTCATACTCCTCCCGTTGAAGAGACAGAAGAGTTGATAAATGCAGAGATGTTTTCCCTAATGAAACCAACAGCTCATTTCTTTAATCTTGCTCGTTCTTATTGTATTGATGAAGATGCACTATATAGTGCTATCAAAGAAAAGAGAATAGCTGGAGCTGGTCTTGATGTTTTTGATGATGAACCAGTTGATTCGGAGAATCGCTTCTTAGAGTTTGATAATGTGACTGTAATGCCTCATTTTGGAGGAAATACTGCTGATGTTGTTCGTCATCAAACAAATATGATTACTGAAGATGTTCTTAATTTTATCAAAGGTAAACCACTAAAATTCGGCTGGAAGCCATAATTTTAGCTTTTGATTCATAGCATTATTTTCAGCAACATAGATCCAATATCTAGCATATTCCTATCATAAATCGTGCTTTTAAGCGAATCTTTAGTTCTAATGTCAGAGCTGATCGTCTAGCCACTTCAAAAATTCATCTGTTGGCGTGGATTTATACTCTGGGGTCTTTAGAATACTCTTTTTCCCAGTTTTCTTTCGAATTCGCTTTGATTTTGATTGAGGGACTCCTGCTATCCAATCCTCAAACGAATCTACAATATCTATCCTCTTTTTTTTCCTATCCCATTCTTCCACGATTTTCTTTTTCTTTAAAAGCCACTTCGGAGGGGTCATCACTTGTTGAATTCCATCCATACAGCGTAATGAGTGGGCTTCATTTGGAGGAATCCCATACCCTTGAGACAAAATACGAATTTCATGCATGATTAGATCAGTGGCTGCACGAAGAGCATAAGGATCGAACATATCTTTCCGATCATAATCATAACGGAGAAAAATGGGATTTCCAACACGTAAGGTGACCTTTCTTCCAGGAGAAGGCCAATTACCTCCATAGGGTAAAATACCATCCGTACCGATTATACCGACGGGTATAACAGGTGATTCAGTCTCGAAAGCAAAGCGAGCAACTCCTACTTTACCTTCTAATTCTTTCCGAGAGTAACGAATATGTCCTTCTGGAAAAATTCCTAATGCTTGATTGTGTTGTAAAACATCAATCCCTCTTCTAATGGCTTCTTGATTCCCTCGTTTTTTTACCGGAATAACTCCAAAATAATTCATCATTGATCCCCAAAATCTGTTCCTCCAAAGTGCACTTTTTTTTCCTAAAAAATATATTCTCTTTTCTTTCATCTCTGGTGGAACTATCAATCCCATCAAAAATGCATCAATTACACTTTCATGATTTCCTGCAAAGATGACTCCTTCTCGTAGCTCATCGATTTTATCACTTAGATTCTCACGTCTCCCCTCAATCTCTAAGCGATAGCCAAACAGTGCAGCGAACTGAACTACCTTTCTAATGATCCCATATTTCAAATCAGAAATGCTTTGAGTCATTTGTTTTAACAACTCGTGACAATTAAGGGGGAGGGAAGGTTTATCGAATGTTAGAGGGGAACTTATTATCTTCTCTCTACTATCAATTGAAGATAAAAACCTTCTTATGAAAGCTAAACTCAACTCTTGTACTTCATCGGAACAACAAGTAAATCTTCATAAATAGGACCCTTTGGTGTTAGAGTACTTTTCTTGAGGATTAATTCCTCTATCATTTGAACTCCAATGTGAATGGTTTTCGAGTCTCGGATAATGGCAGTTAATTGTTTTTTATCAGAATCACGTAATTTTTTTACCCGAGCCAGAGTCAAATGGGGAGAAAAACGTCTTTTCTCTTTTGGAAACCCAATTGAATTAAGATTTTCATCTATCATGTTGGCAAGTTGTTTAAGATTATCATTTCCTTTTGTTATTCCAATCCATACAACCCGTATATAATTAAGATTGGGAAAACAGCCCAATCCCTCTAATGATATGTTAAAAGAAGGAGACTCAATTGCTTGTATTGCTTGCTTGATCGATACTATTTGGGATTCCGGTACTTCTCCCAAGAACTTCAATGTCAGATGCAATTGATTTGGTTTGACCGCTCGAACTCCTTCAAATCTGATCTTTCTAATTTGGTCTTCGATTTGTTTAACTACTTCTAAATCATTTATTTCAACACATATGAAAGTTCGAACCATTATATTTCATCTATTTTAATTCAATTGTGAATTTTTCCTTAATTTCCATTCTAATGAGAGAAAGGATAAAATTATAGCAAATTATGATATATATGTGAATGTGATATTATGACATGTTCTTATAAGATTCTTAATCTCATAGATTCATACATTTTTTACTTTTATCTATACTACTGTCTCGAGATCAATTATAAAAGATTGACAAGACGAATTATAATGATTTATTTAATTATGTTTAAAATGTATGACTAAGATATGTACTTCGACAGGCTTCCGAATCTTTGAATTGAATATTTATATAGAGATATATGAGAGAAAGATGTTATTCTCCTTTTATGAAGATATAGTAAGGAATAAAATTAATCAAAACATGTTAATCAATGGATAAAGGTGTTAGTTTCTTGAAAAGACTCATTTCCACCTTTAAATCTTATATTAGCAGATTTACTAAGTTGAATAATTCACATTTAGAAGCTAAAAACGTTGATAAGGAGACACAAAGTTGTTACAATTCATTTCTCTCATCACATAAAACAGATTCTCAAATTTTATTCTGGATAATCTGGGATGAAGAAAGTGGTCCGACACTTCAAGATAATTATCCCCCCCATTTATTGGACATTTCTTTTATTCCTATAGAAACAATTGGAAATTATTTATTCCAAGCATCAGTCGCTATTTATGGTTATGCGGACGCTATTGCTCCTCAAGATCTCTTGTTGAGAATAGAATATGTCCAACACGATAGTTTCATTTTTTTTGACTTTTTTGAAGATGATGAAATAAGAGGAGGCCAATGTAAATACTTAATTGCTCTGATTTCCCCTAAAATTAGTTGTTCAGATTCATTAGAGCTAAGGAATATATTGAAACAAATATCTAGCCAAATCAAGAATGGAAAACATCCAGATCTTAAGAACTATTGGATTAAGATCTCTGCGATTCTAAATACAATTAAATGAAAATGTGTAATATTAGCGATATCTAGATGTTAGCATCTTTAACTTCATTGAAAAGAGATAATATAAAATCTATATGAAAAATAATGTCAAATAAATGCTAATATTTAAATTATTGCAGCATTATACTAGTGATACTAGGTTTAGGTTATGGAGTAAAATCGCATTTTATTCTTTGACTGGAATAGTGATTCTAGAATGCTTCGACTGGCAACAATTAATAACTTTGATAAAGTGGAATTATTCAGATACGAAAATAAACCCTCTTCAAAAGAGTATGTCAATTTCCATTATATTTCTATTTTATTTAATGCACTTGAGAATATGTCTAAGGGAAACGAGAATAAATCTAAGATCCAACATATAATGTTCTCAAACAAATGTCTATTTTTCATTCCTTTTAAAAAATTCCACATTCGTCTTCTTTTTGATGAATCAGTGACATTTCAATCAATAGAACCATTTACTAAAGAATTAGCGTTAGAAACATCTCAAATTCTCGCAGAGAATGAAATAGATGAAACGAAAAAGATTTTTCAGTTAAATTTGGTTCGGATTATAGAGAAATTCTATATGAAGTCGAAAAGAATCTCAAAAGCTCCTCCTCCTTCAAAAGTCGCACTAGTAGGCCTCGCTCTGGCTGGTAAAACTTCTATCAAAAATGTTTTTTTTGATAGATGGTCAGCTGAAGAAATTAAAGACATTAAACCTACTATAGGCATAGAGACATCTCTTAAATTCGAGGACTTTTTACGACAGAAGCTCTTAGTAAAGGATTTTGGGGGACAATCTAATTTTCGTCAAGAGTATATTTCACGAGACATAAGTTGGAAAGGAATTGCAGCAATCGTGTTTGTAATTGATATCCAAAATCGAGAGCTATTTCAAATAGCAAGAGACTACTTAACAGATATTTGGGAAATTGCTTCACGTGTTAATGATCCCCCGCCTCGTTTATCAATATTTCTTCATAAATTTGACGTCGAGAAAAGAGCTAATTTAGTTGAAAATGTCAATATTTGCTTAAAGTACTTCGTTGATTATTTTGACAAAGGAATATTCTATTTTACTACAATTAATGATGATAGTAGTAATATTGCCCTTTCTAAGGCTTTCTTTTTCTCTCTTCCCTCTATGGTTCTAAAAAGATTATTTGAAGATTTTACAAATTATTTTGAGAAACAAATTAGATTAATCGCTGATGATTTTTCTTATTTAATTTTTTATCCCAGAGTACTTGCTGAATCAAAAGCTGATCTTGTTGAAAGATCAGTAAGGTATGGAAAAGAGTATTCTTATTTTTTGCAGAACGCATGGATTGAATCCTTAATTGGTACATATTCTGTACCAGAAACTATAGAAAAACAAGACTCACCTAATGTTATTCAGAAAGAAGATTCTATAATAGTTACTCTTAAAGATTGGTCTGATGAAAGATTTCCTAAAGAAATCTCAAATTTAATTACAAAAGGATTTTTGATAGGTATGTTGAAAACTCTTACATTAGATGAACCTGAAATGATTGAAGAGAAAAATAAACGTACAATTTGGAAAATAAGTCTCAGATGACATAGGTATTTCTCACATCTGATTGAGTAGTCCACAAAAATCTCTGAACTCTAGAAATTTGTTTTGACTGTCAATTTTCTCTTTAAATTTCTTGTTATTAAGAAAAGGGTTGATACTGCTGTTGAATATAATATTGCTGTGAATGTAAAAGATAGATAAAAATCATTTGTCTCTTCAATCATTATAGCACTTATTGAAGGGCTAAAACTCCGGCCAAGTCGATCTGTGATTCGCATTAGTGATTGAATCCTTGCCCGAAAAGCTTCAGGAACATATTCTTGCACAATAGTAGTCTGTGCTGGTGTACTCATGTTCATGAGTACAATTCGAAACAGAAAGGCAAAAATCGATAATGGGAGATTTGTACTATATGCTAAAATCAGTATTAATGGAATAGATGTCCCTTGTGTTAAATAAATCACTCTAGCATTACTACCCAATCTAAAAGACAAAAATGGAATACTACCCATAAAAAGTGCAGTAAGAATTTGAGCTGTACCCATAATAATATTGATCTCAGAAGGTCCAAGGGAAAATCGTTTGACAAAATATGGTTGAGCAAAAGGTACTAAGAAGCCTGCACCAAATCCAACTATAAGAGAAAAACCAAGAAAACCAATAATATACGTTCCTTCAGGACTACTTAACATCATTTTTATATTAGCCTTTGGTTGAGATTCAACATTATTCCTCCACTCTTCAGCATTCACAAGTAAAAAAGAAGGGATTATTGCAGCTGTTACAACTAATAAGGTGACAACAATTGTTAGTTGGAGGTTTTCGTATGAAAATTTATTTTCAAAAAGAATAAAGAAGAAAGATGATAAAAAATATCCTAAAGCTAGGGTTCCCCATCTCATTGTCTCATTCCTTGTGAATACATTAATCCTATCGGTCGGATTATTATGAGCCAGAATTGCTACTTGAGACGGCATAATCATTCCTTGCCCAAGTCCTATTCCAAAACCTCCCAACAACAAATATTCCCAATGTGGGGGTGGGGTGAATGCAATAATGAAATATGATAAAGCGTAGATTACAGTCCCACTTAAAACTAATCGTTTGTGACCCAATTTATCTGATAGTAAAGCTGCTGGAAAAAGAAATAATAAATTAGAGAATGTTTGGATTGATTGAATGAAACCATAATTGACTATAGTTCCCCCTAAGACTTCAACATAAGAGGGAAAATTACCTCGGGAGAAGGACTGGCCAAGAGCAAGAAAGGCTGTCGCTAAATAGATTAAAATGTTATTTCTTTTCATATACCATCAATATTCTCTTGATTTTTGCTATTATTCAGAATTGTTTGATGAAAACCTGTGAATTATCGGTAACAGATTCCCTGGAGATAATATCATGAGGTAATGGATTTATTTGATTTGATGGGGTAAATAAAAGGGATCTGAAGGACGGGTTTAAAGAATGGGATCAGTTTACAAAAAGCCTAGTGAATTTGGACGATCTCATGAACATTACCATATGGATCTTTAAAGGCATTAAAAATACCTGCAGGAAATTCTTTTGCCTCAGAATAGAGGAATTCGACTCCTTTTTCTGTTAACTCTTTCTTCAGTTTTCTTAGATCATCTGTTCTAAATATTATTAGAGATTGAGCTTGATTTGGGTAATCAATCACAGTATGTTTTTGTACTTTATACAAAAGTAATCGAATTCCCCCTTTTTGGATTAAATCCACAGCTTGAGGAGGGTAGTAATGTTCTTTTGAGAGTTTAAATCCTAATACTTCTGTATACCAAGTAATTGCTTCCTCGAGATTAGTAACATTAATTTGATTCATAGCAATTTCAAGCATGGTCATACCCCAACTGAACGTCTTGAATTAGTTTCCTCTTTCTTGTCAACCCCATTGTCTAAAAGGTGTTGTCGGTTTGTTATCTAATATTTCTTCTATCTTCTCTAATGTCTCTTCATCTAAGCTTACATCGCATGCTCCCGCATTCTCACTTACTTGTTCAGGTTTCGAAGCACCCATAATAGTTGATGAAATTTCGGGATTACGTAAGACCCATGCTAACGCTAACTGACTCAAAGGTATCTCAAGAGAGTTTGCTACTTCTATAAGCTTTAATATTTGTGGTCTACGTTTTTCAAACAACCCTGGTGGTATTCCTTCCCTAATAAGGTCAATAGAGAAACGACTTTCTTCTGGTATTCCATCAACATATTTTCCAGTATAAAATCCTCCAGCCAAAGCTTCAAAAGCTGTAATTCCTAACCCATGGTAGTTTGCAACATCAAAGAGCTCTACTTCAATAAAACGTGCATTTATATGATAAGGTGGTTCTTCAACAGCGGGAGGTATTAATCCATGCTCTTTAGCGATTCCTATAGTTCTTTCTACAAGAAATGGAGGCCACCAACTGGTTCCCCAATAATGTACAAGTCCTTCTTCGATTAGATTAGTCATAGTTCTAATTGTTTCTGCTAAAGGAGTTTCACGATCTGGTCTATGACAATAATAAATATCCAGATAATTGGTTTGAAGATATTTCAACGAGTCTCTAATTGATTCTCTAATATGTTTACGTGATAAGCCTCCACTATTTGGACTTTCACGTAATTGTTTGAAGACTTTGCTGCTGATTACTAAGTCATCGCGGTCTTGATCCTGTAGAAATTCACAAAGGATGACTTCTGCACGTATTCGTTGATCTATTGGAAGTTCAGAATCATCGATACCATATCTATCAGCACAATCGATGAAGTTAATTCCTTGATTCAAGGCTTCCATTAAGCACGCTAATGCAGCTTCCTTTTTGATATATGAACCATAATACATAGTTCCAATACTAATTTCTGAGAGTTTCATTCCATGTTTTCCCATTTTTCTGTATTTCATTTGAAAACCTCTTTTATGACGATTAAAATGTCTGTGGATCTGGAGGGAATTTCCCAATTTTTGCTTTGGGATTTTGAAGAATAAAATTATTGAAATCAACAAATGATTCAGTAATCCCTCTTCTAATCGGCATAGGCCGATTGTTCAAAATCAATTCTATTTTCTCGCAAATATCTGGTTTCAATTTAATACTAATTGCCTGAACATTTTCCTCAATTCGATCAGGATTCCTTGTACTCATTAATACAGTGTCGATATAAGGAATCTGCAAACTCCAGGCAAATACAAGTTGCGGAAGTGTAATTTCTAGCTCATCTGCTACTTCAAGTAATTGGTTGATTTTCTCGATAATCAGAGGGTCGTTCTCCAAATAACCAGAAAAATGTCTTTCATCTTCTTTGGAAAGTTTTTCAAGTTTTAAAAGTTTATATTTTTCTGTTAACAATCCTTCAGCTAATATTCTGTAAGCAACAACACCTAAACCGTAGTGATCAGCTGTATAAGGTAATTCAATTTCTACCGCATATCTCTGAAACATATTATACTTAGTTTGATCACATACAGGAGGTTCTAATCCTAATCTTGATGTAATACCAAAAGTACGTTCTAATTGAACTGCTCTCCAGTTTGACGTTGCCCAATGGAGTATTTTACCTTGATCGATCAAATTATTCATTGCAGTTATAGTTTCTTCCAGTGGGGTAGCAAAATCATACCTATGACAGTAATATACATCGAGATAATCAGTTTTAAGACGTTTTAATGTATTATTTATTGATTCATAGATGTGTTTTTTACTAAGTCCTCGATCATTAACATTTGTACTCATTGGAAACATGACCTTACTACTGATTACAAAGTTTGAGCGAGCATGTTCTTGAATGAACTCCCCAATGATATTTTCAGCTTGACCATAAGCCCCATAGATATCAGCACAATCTATATAGTTAATCTCTAAGTCACTTGCTTTTTCAAGACATCTTAAGGCATCTTCTTTAGAAATTGGATTTTCTGTGAATTTATATTGTGCTCCTCCATACGCCATTGTCCCAAAACTAATGAGAGAAACATGCATTCCGCTTTTTCCTAATTTTCGAAATTTCATGGATTATCTGTCCTTTTTATTTTCTTTATAGTAAGTAAAATTATCATAAGAGAAATCTAGCTGCAAATCTGAGAATATTGAATCAATTTCACTCATTAATTGCTGTGAAATGGGGCCTAATTCCAGAGACTTCGCGTTTTCAGTTATTTGGTCAACTGTTTTTGCTCCTGGAATAGGAATAGCACGATCATTCTTCGTCCAAATAAATCCAAGAATTCCTTGAACTAAAGTCCGACCATGTTCCGTTAATAACTCTTTCAACTGGTCTAAAGCCTGGAATGTTTTAATATAACGCTTAGTGTTAAAATCAACTTCTGATAACATATGATCTGAACTACGCTTAGTGTCTCTGGTGTATTTTCCTGTTAAAGTTCCACTTGCGAAGGGGCTCCGAATAATCCCTGCCAAGTTATTTTCTTCACACAATTCTGCTATCGGTGTATTTATCCGAGTAAGCGTTAAAACATACTGTAATGCCACACAATGCTTTTCTTTAGCAAACTCTTTTGCTCGATTGGGATCATCTGTACTCCAACCATAATAACGAATTTTTCCTTCATCTACTAATTCTTCTAGACAATCCCTGATTAATAAAGCACTTGAAGGATCTTGACGAGAATTATGTAACTGATAAATATCTATGTAATCTGTTTGTAATCTGTTCAGGCTTTTATTAACAGAATCTTGCAATTTATCTAGAATAATTTTTTTATCAACATTTGTTTGCTTTTTTGGGTCATATACACTCCTGAATTTAGTTGCGATGACAACGTCGTCTCTCCTACCTTTTAAAGCCAGGCCTAGCACTTCTTCACTATGACCTTGTCCATAAGCCTCGGCAGTGTCAAATATGTTCACTCCAATTTCCAAAGCCTTATGTATTGTTTCTATTGATTCTTGATCATTTACATTTCCATAGGCAAAAAGACGACCATCCTCATTCTTAAAAGGTCCTCCAATCGCAAAACAACCCATTCCCATTGCACTAACTTTGATATTACTCTTACCCAATTTTCTTGTGTATAATTTCATTCTTGATTATCTTCCCTAGCTGATTCTAAAGTAAAATGGAACGTTTCAAGCCCTTCTTGAAGCGTTTAGAAATTTATTTCAAGTTCAATTTGAAACGTAAAATCTGATATATAGTTTTCGAATGTGGCTAACTGAAGAGTATAAAAAACCAATAATAAGCCTTCCATATATTAAAGAATGAAATAATTTATGAGTGATCCTAAAATGACTAACAAGCATCAGCTACTATTTGATCATTGGGATAAGATCCCCTCCTTCGCATATATAGACGTTCCTAAAGATAAATACTATTCCCATCCAGTGAAAAGTGAAATTGTTAAGCTATTAAGAGAAGGAATAGAAGAGATGTCTCCAGATGGAAGATCTGTGATGCGACATGCGCTTAATGTGATTGAAATCAAAGAATTATTAGAGAAAAGAAAAGAAATTGTTATGAGTTCGACGAATCTTTATTTTCACTTAGATACTCTCCAAGAAATTGGATTAATCAAAGTTGTAGCTACGTTGCAGAAAGGGCCTCATGGACGCAATAAAGTTAAGTATTTTGGACGTGTGGCACGAAATCTTTTCGTTGGGAGTGAAAAAATTAGTTTCGAAAGTTATACTAAACGATTCAATGAATTTCAAAAATTTGCTAATATTTTAGAATTATCTCTTCCTAAGGATTATTCAAATTTACCACAAAAACTATTAGAAACTAAACAGCAATATTACAAGGTATTAGGTAACTGGTTAGTAGATCATGAAGACATAATTGCGAAAGAAAAGTTAGATATGGGAGTACTGTACGATTTTCTTAAAATGATTAATGAAATTAATCCTAAATATAAGGAACATTTCAATGAAGTTTTCATTCTCCTCAAAAAAGAAATCTCAGGGTTATAATTACTTAATCCCAATAAAATCAGGAAGAAAATAATGGCTAATCAGGGATCAAATTATTAAAACAAGAGATTCTTTATTCAATTTAGCTATTCTTAAATGACACGTGAGTACCCAATGATAGTAGAAGAGTATAATGCCAAGACTCTGATGCGTAAAAGTTCGCCTTCACTTTTCTCTTGGACGGAATACTATCTAAATCCTTATCAAGGATGCTATCACGATTGTCAGTATTGTGATGGTAAATCTGAAGTATACCACATGCATGAGGACTTTGGTAATCGTATCCGTGTCAAAAGGAATGCTCCTCACTTACTTGAACGATTTTTAAAACAGCATGGAATGATATCAGGTTCCACCTTGGATGACCATCTAAAAATAAAAAAAAGATCCCCCAAACCAACTTTCATCCTGTTTATTGGAGGAGGGGTGTGCGATGTTTATCAACCTGCAGAGAAACAGGTGAAGATGACTCGAACCTTATTACACCTTGCTTATATGTACAATGTTCCTGTACAAATATTAACAAAAAGTGCACTTGTTCTGAGAGATCTAGACTTATTTAAGAAGATAAATGAGAAAACATATGCAGCAGTAAATTTCAGTATTACATTAGCGGACGAAGATGCTCAAAGAATTTTTGAACCCAACGCAAGCACAACCTCTGAACGCTTTAAAGCAATTCAGAAACTAAGAGAAGAAGGGATTCATTCAGGGGTATATTTTTATCCCCCTTTACCATTTATTGGGGATACAGATGAAAATATGCATTTACTATTTCAAAAAGCGAAAAAAACTGGTGCAGAGTTTGTTTATGTGTGGTCTTTAACCTTAAAACCTGGGAGAAATAAGAATGGGTTTTTTCGTACAATCCAAAAACATTATCCTCATTTATTATCTAAATATCGCCAGTTATACGGCAATAATAACAAATATGGGACATTAGATCATTTTCAATTAAAAAAATTCAATCTCATTTATCCAGAAGTAAAAGCATACAAATTTAATCACGAGTTCAAACTTCCCTATACTGCTAGGCGTTATATTCCCCCTGGACGGATTGAAAATAATCTCCGACTTGTTGAAATCTTAATGAGAGCAGCCTACGTAGACTCAAATATTATTCGAGAGAAATCTTCTGGTGAAACATACCAATTAAACAAAGCTGCTGGGCTTCTAGAAAAACATCCTGAAGATGTCTATGAGTTGGATAAAAGCGAATTCAAGAAATTAAGCATTCCTCAAGCAGCTCATCCCTATATTATTGACTTCTTCTTAAATGGTAAAAGCATATTACTTGAAGAATTAGAAAAAAAAGCCTACTACATAGTATTAGAGAAACTTAAACGTTTAACATAATTTTACTCAGTTCTAGATGGGAATTAAACTTCTTTTACTTGATGATAGCCTAAAAATTTTCTTAAATATCTTTTAATCTGTTTGCCAATAAATAGAATAATCCTCCCACGTACGAATAACACTCTTTACCTCTTTAAGATCCAGATAATTATGAATTAATACCTCCCGTTGTAATTCTACTGGTAATAAGTGGTGATATCTTTCATAAATGAATTTTTCAGACTGATCATATAGTTGGTGTAGCTCTTTCTCTGAAACGTTTTCTACTAGTTTGTATAGGTCATTATAAAGCGAATTGGCGTTATTATAACTACTGGTTTCAAATTGAATAACATGGACTGGAAGATGGGGATCCGTTGTTGTTACAGGTTCAGGTTGCACCCAATTTATCCCTAAGGTGTTAGGACCCAGAAATTTTAATATACGAAGAAGTGTTCTAAACGGTGTGGATCCCATCCATGGTAGTAGGCTATATCTGTTTTTTGACTCTTTTAATAAGACCCTTTTATCTAATTGATGCTTTTTAGCAAATAATCGGCCTTCTTCCAGACGAATTCGTGCACCTCTCTGAAGGAATGAATAAGATTTTTCCTCAAAGAGAGAACGTCGCATTCGTTGAACTACTCTAGTATGTACAGGAGCGATTCTCCCTGGCCACACATATAATGGTTTTTCCGATATCTTTTCAGCTAGCATGAGTTTTTGTTTAGGATAAGCTTGAGTTATTCGGTAAGGATACCCCCCAATTAATAATTGATCACCTGGTTCGAGTAGTTGTTCAATATGGCCAATCTCACGCGTCCCCTCCTTCACTGAGTAATCTACCGCATAGTCTCGAAATACCGCATAAAAACGGTAGTTTCGGACTATCTTCTCTCCAGCTAGTCCAAGAATCAAGCCACCATCTTGAATTTGCTCAATATACTCATTATTAATAAGGTAGTTTAACAATACGCGAAATTCAGGCTGAGTAATATTCTTGAAAGGAGAAAGTGATAATACCCTTTGAGCTAACGCTTGAGGAGAGAGTTCACCAGCGGAAGCTAGAATCGACATGGTTTGGTGAAATAAAATTGAAAACGGTTTCTTAAGTGGGAGTGCTGGTTCAATCCATCGTTCATCAAGATAGAGTTGGACAACTGCTATGGCTTGCAATAATCGATAAGGGAGTTGATATGCAAGAGGCGTACGAGGAGATTTAGGATTCTCAGAAACAGCAAAAAACATCTCTGACGCGTTATTTACTCGACCAGATCTTCCCAAACGTTGTACAAATGTGGAGACAGCATGAGGGCTATCAACATGGATAATCCTTTCAACATCAGATATATCAATGCCTAGCTCTAATGTCATAGTTGCTGCAACAACATGAGGAACCCCGTTCTTTTCTTTCAAAAACTCCTCCGCATCTTCTCTAAGTAAACCTGCTATACATGAATGATGCGAGTGATATACATCTGGTAATCCTTTTGATTTAGCGATTTCTCTCAATCCATGAGTTACTAGCTCAGTTCTTTCTCTATCATTCTGGAAAATTATGCATTTTCTTCCTAAAGTTAAATCAAAGATCCATCTATGTGATGGAAGGTCAAGGCCACGTGGTGGGGGTTGACCTCTCATCTTTGCTCGATGCCATGTTGTTTCAGTGAAATGTTCAATACTAAGTCGAAGTTTCTTTGAGGGTTCGTTGGTTATAGGAGTTATAACAGGGAAATTTGTACCTGAAGCAAGCCAATATTCAGCATAGGAATAATCACCAAGTGTAGCAGAGAGTCCAATTCGCCGAGGAATTTGGTTAATATACTCTTGAAGCCGCTCAAGTTGACAAATTACTTGTCTTCCGCGATCCGATAGTTGAGGCATGAATGCATGTACTTCATCAATAATGATGAATCTTAAATCACCAAAGAGTCTACGTAAATCAGTTGTGCGATTAATCAACAAGCTTTCTAATGATTCTGGAGTGATTTGCAGTAATCCGTTTGGATTTCGAACTAATTTGGTTTTGTAGCTCTGTGGTACATCTCCGTGCCAACGCCAAACTTTTATATCCGCTTCTCGGAGGAGATCTTCAACTCGCTGGAATTGATCATTAATAAGAGCTTTTAATGGTCCAATGTATAAAACACCAATAGTTGCAGAAGGATTTTGATCTAATAGAGTCAGGATAGGAAATAATGCAGCTTCGGTCTTCCCACTGGCAGTTCCAGTTGCTAATAGGAGATGATGAGGAGTATCGAAAATGACTTTACAGGCCTCTTCTTGAATTGGTCTAAAAACCTCCCATTGTTGTCTATAAATCCACTCTTGAATCCATGGAGCAAGTCGATAAAATTGAGCTGAGGCCAGGTCCCTCACCAGTTCTTAATAATGCTTTTGACTTCTTTCAAGTCTAAGTAGTCATTCATTAATGTCTGTTGTTGGAGATCAGTCGGGATAAATTGATCAAATTTCCGCCAGACAAAAATTTCATCCTCTTTGATAAGCTCAGCAGGTGATTCAATTCTGTTACATAATCTTTTGATCTCTGATTCAAGACTATCTCTTGATTGGTCTTCCGCTTCAAATAAAAAGAAATAGGGAGACTGTTCGCTAATACTTCTGATCCCTAATTCTTCAGAATGTAATTCCAATATTCTTCTAATTGTTCGAAACGAAATTGATCCAGCCCAAGGTAGAAGTACAAATTTATGACCAGCAAGCTGAAAAAGGACTTGTCTATCCATTTCTACTTCTCTGGCTAATGTTCTAACCTGTTGAATTCGTTCAACAGCACCAGGTTGTAAGTAAGGATAAATCTTTTCTTCAAACAGGATTTTTCGCATCTTCTGAAGGATTTTAGTATGAACAGGGGCAATCCCTCCAGGCCAGAAATATCGGGTTCGACCACCAACTTTCGATACAATTATCACCTTTTGATCAGGATAGATTTCTTTAACCTCCCAGGTATATCCTGCTAGGGGAAACCGATCACCTGGTAGAAATAATTGCCCAATTTTACCTATCTCATCAAATTCTTCTGTGTTCTTCACCGTCCACTCTACCACATCAGGAAAGACCGCATAAAATCGATAGTTTCGAACAATTCGTTCACCATCAAGGCCTACAATTAATCCTCCATCTTCAATTTGTTCAATATGATTCAATTCTATAAGATGATGAATAAGAGTTCGATATTCTTCTTGAGAGACATACTTGAATGGTGTCAAGGAGAGTACTCGTTGAGCAAGAGATTGAGGAGAGAGTTCACCTGCAGATGCCAGAGAAGACATTGTTTGGTGATATAATAAACTGAATGGAGATTTTAACTCTTGTATTGGTTCAATCCAGCGTTCTTCTAAATAAAGATTGATGATTGCTACAGATTGAATCAATTCCCAAGGTATCAAGTAAGGTAATGGTTTGTTATCCGAAGGTTCTTCTTCCGAATGAATGAAAAGGATTTCAGAAACATCTTTTTCCTTTCGACCTGATCGGCCTAGCCGTTGTAAAAAACTGGATACTGTTCGTGGGGATCCAATCTGAATAATTCTTTCCAAGGATCCAATATCAATGCCTAATTCCAACGTAACAGAACATGCCGTAACAGAAGGGATGTCTCCAGTTTTCATAATTGATTCAGCTTCCTCCCTTAGAGAAGCAGAAATACTCCCATGATGAACATAGTACCTATTTGGATATCGTTTTTGATCAGCAATTGCCCTAAGGGCATTAATTGTGCTTTCCGCTCGTTCTCGGGTGTTAGTAAAGATTAAACACTGAACATTTAACGTTTGATCAAATAAATACATATTTGAGGGATATGGTTCGGAAGAGGGTTCTGAAGCTGGGGCAACTAATTCGCCCCCTTCACCATACTGCATTATTCCAGCAGGGTTCGGATTAGGATCAATGAAATTCTCAACAGCCAATCTAATTCTTTTGATTAATCCTTGTACTTTCGGAGTATTAATTGAAATGGTTGTTCCTGAACTTAACCACTTTTCTGCAGAGCTATAATCGCTTAAAGTTGCTGACAGACCTATACGACGGGGATGATATCCAATGATGTTTCCAAGACGTTCTAATTGACATAGGATTTGAGTTCCTCTCTCTGCATTCATAAAAACGTGTACTTCGTCTATTATCACAAATCGAAGATCTCCAAACATTCTCCGAAGATCTTGGTGTCTATTTATTAGTAAACTTTCCATAGATTCAGGCGTAATTTGAAGAACTCCATTAGGATTTTCGAGTAATTTTCTTTTCAGATTTCGAGGAATATCTCCATGCCAGGGCCAAGTGGAGATCTCTGCTTCTTCTAACAACTCCTCTATGCGATTAAATTGGTCATTAATTAAAGCTTTCAAGGGTGAGATGTAAAGGATACCAATACTTGCAGGAGGATCTTCATAAATCAATGTTAATGCAGGAAAAAAAGCTGCTTCCGTTTTCCCACTGGCAGTTCCAGTTGCCAACAATACATGAGCGTTTGTATTAAAAATTACATTTGCAGAAGCAACCTGAATTTCACGTAATTCCTCCCATCCATGCGAGTAAATCCATTCTTGAATAAATGCAGGAAAACGATTGAAAATAGCATCACTCATAAGGTAAATTCCTCATATTCTGTTCCTTTAACGGATTCCTCTACTTGGCTTGGAGCTTGTGGTTTGAAATCTTCTCCTTGAATTAATCCTAAAAAGGATTTTTCTGGGTTCCTCCGAAGGATATTTAATAAAATAATAAATTCTCGGACAAATTCTCGTGGAGTAAGCAGTTTATCGGCCCCAATTCGGCTAACTATTATTTTAATGAATTCTTGAAGTTCATCATTTGTTAAATTAGCTTCATATTTATAGTGGAGGGCATGAATGTTCATAACACGAGTTAATAGTACAAAAATCTCTTCTAAGGATAAACGTTCTAGCTTAATGACAGGGCCTGAAATATCACGTAATCCATTTTTGGTAAACCGACTCTCAACAAGACGTGAATGTAGTGCTTCATAGCTATAGAGGCCTCTCCTTCGATCTTCGAGAAATTGAGGTGTACCACCAACAAAAATTCCAATGTACTCAGCTTTTCCTTGCATGGTGTCGTTATACATTGTTAAAAGTTTCTCATAATTATTGGTTCTTGATTGAGTATGGGTGATCTTATAAAGGTTCACAGCCTCATCAAAAAACACTAATAGTCCTTTATATCCAATTTCAGTGACAAATCGCGCCATTAACTTGATATAATCGTACCATGAATCATCATCGACAATGACACTAACATTTGTTATAGCGTTTCGTGCCTCTGTTTTTGTGGTATATTCCCCTCGTAACCATCTAAGAGCATTTTCTTTCGTTTCTTCCTCACCAAGTTTGTGCCCACGCCAGTATGTTGAGATAACTGTTGCGAAATCAAACCCATGAACTAAGTCCTTGATGTTGTTTACAGCATTAATTATCTCTGTTTCCACCAAATCCACAAAAACAGGATCTTGAAGTTTGATCCCTTTTTCAGTGATTACCATGGATTGAATTTTGGAGATCCATTTTTCCAAGATTGCTGTTAATGCTCCACCACTAGGACGTGTTTTTGTGGACATATTTGTAATAAGTTCACGATATGTAGCAACGCCTTTATTTCCCCCGCCAATGAATCGTCGAGCTGGGGATAAATCAACATCAGCAACAACGAAATCACGATCCATCGCATAATTCCTTAGCAACTGAATTAAGAAACTCTTACCAGATCCATATCGTCCAATAAAAAATCGAAAAGCTGCGCTTCCTACCTCAATATTTTCCAAATCTTCCAATAATGATTCTATTTCCTCTTTTCGACCTACAGCAATATGTTCTAGACCTATACGGGGTACCACTCCAGCACTCAAGGATTTTAGAATTGTAGCTGATACACGTTGTGGGATTCTTTTCTTTGACATTGTTACAATGCGTCCTTTAGGTATTTATATCTTGATAATCGTCTTTATCCTATCCAAATACTCATCAATAATGTTGAGAAGTTCAGAATCAATTATGATATCATCTATTATCTCAAGCGCGATTTCGTTAATGGATTCTATCATTGCTTCTGGTAAAGTACCCGTTTGTTCTGCTAGTTGGTCTAACTGTTCTTTTGGCTTTTTACTGACTATTAAGATCCTCAAAACTTCTAATTGGAGATCAGTCAATCTTGATCGAAACAGCTCCAACTCATCTGATTCGCTTGTTTCTGCTTCCTGAACAGATTCTTTATTAATTGGTTTTTTAATTTCTATTTGAATCATTTCTAACTCTGGTAGAGCTTCTTCCTGCTCAATCTCGGTGGTTGTTAAGAGGGATTGAATTTCCTCGGATTCCTCGGTTAAAGCCTTTATTTTAGATTGATCCACGCCTAAATTGCCACTTTGAACCTGTAATGCAATCTTTGAATATTTAGGCATGATGTTTGTGGCATTTAGGTTGTCAATGAAATAATAATCAATTAGTGCTTCAACTTCAGGATCGGGAATAACAACCTTCAATCGGGTTTTAGTTGTATCTAATTCAATATCACGGAATCGATTCTGGATAAATCTTATTATATTGTCTAAAAAATTCAAAAATTGCCGTGAGTAACCTTTTACCTCTAATATATCAGTGTCACCAAAATATCGAGCAAGAACAAAGGGGATTCTCCGTTTTTTGGTTGGACTGAAGCAATCTAGCAATCCTTTTTTGTACTTTTGTAAATAGTAAGAATTTACTTCATTTAGTATTGTATTTACATGCTGATCTATCGTATTTCGAACTGTGTCATTTAATCGTGTATAGGGGAGAAAATTTGTATAACCAACAAGCTCATAAATCATTTTGATTGGAATTTTATTAAAAGCTTCATGTTTGTATTGAGAAAGTAAAAGTTCTGTTAATTCATATCGAAGATCTCTTTGTTCTCTTCTATCTAATCTATTTAAAATCTTATAATAGAGTTCTTCGAGATTATCAACAGGTATTTGATTTAGAATCGCATATTCCGCTATCCATTCAGGGAAATATTCGTCTAACTCGGGATTATCGATACGGTAATATTCCCAGATTGCTGATAGTCGTTTATAACCCTCTTGATGATTTTGAATTCCAATATCATTGATTATTTCATAGATATACAATATAATGTATCCAATTTGAGTAGGGAGAAAATTTCCGTTCCTAACCTGGTTACGCCAATAGAAATACCATTTCAATTGAGATTTAGTCATATCTTGATAATTAGGTTGAAACTGGTACAATTTCGGTTTTTTTTCAGGTTCATTCTCGACTCTATTAACATATTTTTGCGCTGCGTCGATGAAGGATAATTGTGTTTCACCTTCGGTTAAACTCAACTCACTGATAAACTTCGTAAAAGTGGTTTCAATTACTTTTTCAATTTCTCTTTCTAATATACAAATATGAGGAAGGGCTGGAAAACGATAGTACTTACGGAGTTTAGTCTCTGTTGTTCTTACAACCTCAGAGATGAAAACAAGAAGAGATAGGGATTTTGTGTAAGATAAAACTTCAATAGTCTTAGTAAGATAACTTTCATCCTTGAGGGCACGATCAAAGACGAACCGTGTAACTTTATCGGGTTTAAATTTCTCTAATAAACCTATATTTTCATTCTCATGGTAATATCGATCAATTGCATCAAGTACTTCAGGGATTATTGTGTTCATGACATTGGGCTTCGACATATAAAATGAACTACTTTTGATACTATTATTTGCCAGAACATCAATCCAATCTATAGGCATTTCTTTAAATGAGCGAGGGGGGAATAATGTTAATATAGAATCAAGACATTCGACTGTGTATTTTGAGTGAAATTTGATTAATTCCTTTAGTATAGTCCTTTGATCATAATGGCATTTATGAAGAAGGACATAGTCTGTTATCCAATCAATCAAGTACCGATCCAGTTTGGGATGTTCTCTCCGATAATGGATCCAAATATCTCGTAATGTACGATACCCTTTTTCTTTATCTTCATAATCAAGTGTTTGATAGATATATAAGAAAATATAAGATATATCAGTCGGATAATAATGTCCATTTTCGGCTTCTGACACCCAATAATCGTACCAATTTCTTTGATCTTCATTCATTGTATCTAAGGTTGGCCAGTATTGATCGAATGGTACGAATTTGGGTGTTCTAAGAAGTTTCTTTGCTGAAGGTGCCTCAAAATCAGAAGGCTGTTTTTCTATTTCTCTATCGATATTTTCTTTTTTTATTTCTTCAATTTTCTCTCGAATTTTGGATGCTTTTTTAAAGTCCAGAGAATGAGCAGCGAGTTTCATCTTAGCTTCAAGTTCACGAATATCTTCTCGCTTTTCATTGGTTTTGATGGAGTCTGGTTTCCGATCGGTTTTCCTGACCTTAGATTGCAATTCGGGTTCTATGACCGATATTTTGACTTGTTGTTCGGGACTGAATCCAATTTCAAATTCAGCAAAAACTGGCTGTTTTAGATTTGTCTCCCTTTTTGGGTGTACTCCTGTTTCATATTTTTTAAGTTCTGTTTGAATTATTTTTCTGATATGACTATTAAGTGGCCTTGGATTTACTTCCACCTTCCCTCGGTATTTTAATATTAAACTTAATTTTTTCTCAGTATATTTCAATATATCAGTTATGAAATCGACCATTGGTTTATTAGAAGCAAGCCAATTAATATATTCATGTTTGATATCATTAATATCTTCTGTTTCTTTCGAAATGGTAAAATTCGTTTGTTGTGTAAATACATTAAGAAGATCTTTAGTTTCTGTCTTTAAGAAATAGTCATCGATGTTCTTTAGGATTTTAGGAATCACTTCTTCTAAAAGCTTGTTATTACCTTTTTGACAAAACTGACTTCCTTGGATTGAGTTATAGACTAAATAATTTATTAGTTTAAGGGGGAATGTGCGAAATAGACATTCCATATACAGGTTTATAAAAATCTTAATAGATTCTGAATCAGTAAATTCTCCTATCATTCCTATAAGGGAATTTTTTGGCATTAAAATTCTTTTTCGACTTGGAGAATAGTATCCAAGGACAATTCCTTCTATCCAAACCATTCTCTTCGGAGAACTTTCGAGAATTGATCCGATTTCCTCTTGAGTAATATCAGTAGATAATATTTTTTCAAATGAGGTTATTTTATCAATTTGAACAAACAATTCAGCTGAAGATTCTTTGTGGGTTAAGGAGTCTTCAGAAGAAAGCTGAAAAGATATATAATCTCCTATTTCAGGGGTATAATTTCCTTGACAAGCCATAATAACTGTTTTTGTTTTCACAGGAAAAACATCTGTGAATCTTTTTGGAATTCTTAATGGAGCGTCTCCTATTTTCTGTTCTTTATCTCTAGCCTTCATCGTAACGATTGTTATAGCTGTTGACATCGAAAGATGCTACCTGTACAACTCATTTAATTCTTCTTATCTCAACAACTCCTGTGTGTAAGTTATTCAGAGTCGGTAAGAGAATAATATTTAATAAGAGGATAATACAATAGCACGTTTATAATATTATTACACACCTTCTTCAATATCAGAATAACTCCAAACAGTATCTAGAGTGTGAAAACATATATTAATTGACACTAATGATTGAGCTTTGGATGAGAAGTCATTTAAAAAGGTTTATAATATGTTCATAAGATGAAAAAGCTATATAAGAAAATTATTCTACTTTCCCTTTTCTAAAGAAAATTTCAAGTAATTTCTCTCTATAATTAACTTCTGTGATTTGACAGGTCTCTTGGTCAATGAGTAGATCACCAATCATTTCCAATGCTAATTCATTAATAGATTCAAGAAGGGTTTCTGGGAGTCTGTTTTGGCCATCAGCGAATTTTTTAAGTGCGTTTTTAGGTTTTGAAGCCTTTAAGAGAATTTCTAACGCTTTTATAGATGTTTTATCTAGTTTGGTTTTGAAAGACTCCCATTCATCCCCCTCAATTTTCTCTACAACTTGTGGTGGTTGAGAAACAATATTAGGAGTCTTTTCTTCTATTCCGTCTACTGTTAATAATGATGTCACAACCTGTGATTCCTCAACAAGCCTTCTGACATCTTGAAGATTGATACTCATTATCTGTGCAAAATTCTCTAATTCTTCTTTGATAATTCGACGTAATGGATAATCCTGAAGCCAAGAGAAATATAGATATAGAGATCTCAATGCAAAAGCTGTGATACCTCCTTGTGCAATATAATCTTTAACATCATCAGCCTTTGCTTTCACAATTCTGGAGAAACCTTTCTCATTCTCGAGATATCTCTGGAGTCGCTTGATCTCTACTAAGTGTTCTATTGGTAAGTGATTATCTTCAAGATATTTCACATATTTCTTGACTCCAATATAATCTGGTTGTTTTACTTGTCGCTTATGAGTCGTGGTATCAACTTTATAACCTTTAAGAGAATCCAACCAGTTTGGATAGGAATCAAATAGGTTACCTGAGAGTCTTAAATCACGGAGGTTAGGTAATTGCTGAAGGGACTTAGGTAATGTAGAAAGGAGATTATTCTGTAAATCTAGAAACCATAAATTTTGAAGATGTCCTCTTGGAATTTCTGGTATCTCTGTCAATTGATTACTATTCAACCAAAGTTTCCTTAATTGTTTGATCTCGTACACCCGAGGAGGTACTTCTGTAAAATAATTATTATTAATTCGTAATTCTTTAACGTTGAGTTGAACATCTGGTAACGTTCTAAGCTTATTTTGCCAAACTGAGATTACACGGACGTTTTTCCAACCATTAATAGTTTCTGGTAGTGAGGGAAGATTATTGAGAGGTAAACCAAAAACATCGAGGTTTATCCAGTTCCCAATACTTTCGGGAACATAACTAACATTGTTATGTTTGAGATACAGCTTCTTCATTGGCAGATTACCAATAGAAAACGGAAGCTCGGTTATTTTATTTCCTGCGAGATGTAATCGCCAAACTTTTTCCAAAACTCCAATATCATTAGGAATTGATTCAATCCGATTGTCCCAAGCTTCTAGAATTTCCAAATTCCTTAGGGTTAGGATCGGGTCTGATATTTTAGTTAGATAATTTCCCCCCATATGAAGAGCTTTTAGTTCATTTAAATTCTCTATACTTTCTGGAATATAATAGAGTTTTAGATTGGAAATGGATAATTTTATTATACGATTACGCTTCTCAACATAACCATTTCTTCCATATCCCACTTTATCGACTTTTAGTAGTTTTTGACCTGAAATATCACTAATTTCTGATAAAAATCTTTTTTCTTTGGGATCCATATATCATCTACTTACTTTACCAGATTCTCAGAGGATATAACACTAAGATATACTACAATTAGTGAAAGTGAATATGTATTTCTATTGATCATTAAAATACATCTCATGCCTAATTTGAGGTGAGATCAATGGAAAATAAGTATCCATTTATTCCCTATCACTTTCAAACATATTCCAAGGAGGATATGAGTAGAAGAGCTCAAGAAATGTATCATCTTGCCAATTCTCGTAGATCAATACGAGATTTTTCAGATAAGCCTTTTCCACGAGAAATCATTAAGAATATTATCAAAACTGCTGGTACGGCCCCCTCAGGAGCAAATAAACAACCCTGGACATTTGTTATTGTCAGTGATCCTGTTCTCAAACATAAGATCCGAGAAGCTGCAGAACTTGAAGAAAAAGAATTTTACGAACGTAAAATATCAGAGGAGTGGCGTCAAGACTTAGCTCCTTTAGGAACAACTTGGAGAAAACCGTTTCTAGAAATAGCTCCCTATCTAATAGTTGTTTTTCAACAAAAATATCATTTGGATGAATTCAATAACAAACGAAAAAATTATTACGTAACTAAGAGTGTTGGAATTGCTGTTGGGATACTCATCATGGCCATCCATAATGCAGGTTTAGCAACATTAACACACACACCTATCAGTATGAATTTTCTACGAAATCTTTTAAAACGGCCTAAAAACGAGAAAGCGTTTGTTATAATGCCTATTGGATTTCCAAAAGAAGATGTAACCGTTCCTGATATAAAAAGAAAGAAATTATCTGAAATTTTGGTCTGGTTCTAAATCAAAAGATCTACTGTTTATTTTGAATAAGAAAAAATATTTGGTGAGAAAAATGGGAACTCCTCCATGGCGTATCAATGAAGTACTGGACAGGGCACAAAATGGGCCAGTTTGTTTAGAAAAGGATTTCGACCTTAAATTCTTAGTTCCTGAATTGCGGAGGATTATCAAGGAATATGATATTCATTTTGATCCCCAAACACCAGTTCCAGAAGATAATACTCTAGTAGATAATCTTTGGGACGCTGCAAAAGATCTTTACCTGACTGTGGGAACTTTGGTGACTGATACTCATAGAAGGGTTTTATTTACAGAAGAAGAGGTGAAAGAGGCTCTCGGAAACTACCCTGGCAGGTTCACATTAGGATTTGGACGTGATTCGAGAGAGATTTCAAATCGACAAATAACAGATTCTCGAAAGCCTTTCTGTATGTTCACACCTGACATCACTTGTGATGAAGATCTTTTTGTCCCAATGAGTATGGCTTACTTGCAGGAGCCTCTAGCAGATGGAGTCTGTGCTCCCATCCTTGATGAGATAGAAGGGATGCCCATTCGCTCAGGATATCCCTCAGAAGTAAAGGGATCTGTTTCTCATGCCATGATGTTTCGGGAGGCTGCCCGAAGAGTGGGTCGGCCTGGAATCTTTCTTAAAAGTGTTGGAACTGCGGAATCTGATGCTGCGCAAATTGCAGCAAGTAATCCTGAATGGGGAGAGAGACTGACTGATGGGCGTTTTGTGGCAAGTATTACGGAGTTAAAAGTGAATAACTCTCTACTGAACAAAATGGTACATTTCCACAGCTATGGCTGTTTCGTAGGGGCATTGGCTGGGCCTATTATGGGTGGTTATGCAGGAGGGCCCGAAGGAACCGCTATTGTTGGACTTGCGTATCACTTAATGGGTCTACTTGTGAATCAGGCACATTTCATGGTTTACTTTCCCTTTCACTTAAAGCACACCTGCAATACAACACGGGAGCTTCTCTGGGTATTGACAACAACTTACCAAGCGTTAGCGCGTAACAGTAATTTAATCTCTTTATCGGCTAGTTATGCTGCTGCTGGACCATGTACACCCATGGTTTTAAGAGAGGCAGCAACTCACGCTCTTGCTTCAGTTGTTTCTGGTTCAAATCTCTGGATAATGGCTGTTGCAAAAAATAGACACAAAAACTATGCTACTCCATTGGAAGCACGGATGGCTGCTGAAGTAGGGTTGGGAATAACAAAAGAGCAACTGTCAAGAAGTGATGTTAATGAGCTTGTTCTTACTCTTCTCAAGACTTACGAAGATAGGATAGAGAAAGCTCCATTAGGTAAAGATTTTCGAGAATGTTATGACGTACAGCGGTGCAAGCCTTCAACAGAATATTTGGATCTTTATCAAGTTATTCGTAAGCAGCTTGACGATCTCGGTGTTCCGTTCATTTACTAGTAATCTTTTTTTACATTGCACATTCTATTCATTAAAAGAAAATCCTGAATTCATGTGATATCGAATTACTTGCTCGAAAATAGGCACAATGTTTAAAATAATCGTGAAAGGAGTTCTCATCATGAAAAAACTTACGTATGAAGAAATGGTTAGTGCACGAATAAGACGTGATGCTTCATACGATGGATATTTTTATGTGGGGGTGCGGACGATGAAAATATTCTGTCTTCCTTCATGTAAAGCAAGATTGTCATTGGAGAAAAACATGGTATTCTTTTCAACGAGAGAAGAAGCAATTGTTGCAGGATATCGAAGCTGTAAACGATGTAAACCAGATTTATTTCCCAATAATGTTCCTAATTGGTTGGAAAAGGTTCTTTCTTATATGAAAAGGAATGTTTCAAAGAGAATTGATGAGAAAACTTTGATTCGGATTTCAGGAGTAGAGATCTCTACTATTAGACGGCATTTCAAAAATCATTATCAGTTAACTCCAATGGCATTTCACCGTAAACTTCGCTTAGCTTACGCAAAAGAATTACTCAGAAAAGGAATGAGGGTTAAAAAGCTCCCATCTCATTGTGGATATAAGTCCAATAGTGGGTTCAGAACTGCTTTCTCTAAAGAATTTGGACACCCTCCTGGAGAGACTCGCCATGTCTAAACTAGTCTATCGATATTTGGATAGCCCTTTAGGTGACTTAATCGTTGGTACAACCTCTAAAGGCTGTTGTCTTCTTGAATTCAAAGATAGGCATGACTTATTCAACATTAAAACACGATACAAAAAATGGTACCGACTTGATTGCATTGAAGGATCACATCCGATTCTTGATAAGCTTGAAATTGAGCTGAAAGAATATTTTAACGGGAAATTACGTGATTTTTCTATTCCACTAGATTTACGAGGCACTCCTTTTGAAACCTCTGTTTGGAACGCATTACAAAAGATTCCTTATGGAGAAACTAGATCCTATGGAGAGATAGCAAAAACAATAGGCAAATCATCTGCCTCCCGAGCAGTTGGGCGAGCAAATGGGAATAATCCCGTTGCTATTGTTGTCCCTTGTCATCGTGTGATTGCTAGTAATGGAAAATTACATGGATATGGTGGAGGACTGTGGAGAAAAGAAAAGCTCTTGGCTTTAGAATCACAAAAAAAGACTTTAACGGAGTTTCTCTAGTTAAGACCATACAGAAAAATTTTAATGAATTCCCACCTCGGCCCACTTAGTGGTATTTATGAAAGTTTCAATTGATGAAAAAGGTAGAATTACTATCCCGCGAGAATTGCGAAAAAAGTTAGGATTAACAGCTGGAGTAGAACTGAACTTATCGATAATTAAAGATTTTCTGCTTATAAAAAAAGTCCTTTCAGCTAAAGAGTTTGAGAATCTCTCCGATAATATCAGCGAATCCCTGAAACAAGAAACAAATTCACCAATCAAATTCGAAAAGTTGTTCTGAGGGATTTCAAGGTGATCACTATTGATTCAATGATTTGGATTTATAATTATGATCCCTATGCACCAGAATCAAAGAATGTAAAAAGCTGGTTAAGGGGTAAGGACGGAGTTCTTCAATCCCAGGAACAGATAGTATTAAACACTATAATCCCATTAGAAGTACTGCATTCTATTTCTAAGAAGCCTTCTGTAGATTTTACTACAGCTTATAATGCAGCATTAGGAATCATTGCTCTTAAGAATGTAATTCTTGCAGATTTTGATGTGCGGCTTTTAGCAGAATCAATGACTCTCTTAGGAGATTATCGAATCCATGGGATTGGAGGACGAGATGCATCAATCTTAGCAACGATGAAGGACAGGAATGTCGTGAAAATAGCAACCCATGATAAGAATATTTTAGCTATACCAGATTTTTATCGAATAGATCCTGTCTTTTCTCCTCCTCTGACTTTAGATCTGAATGAATCCTTTGATAAGGAAGAGTTTATAACTCTTCTTTCAAAAATTTGATTACTGAACTCACTCTAAATTGAGTCCCAGCTCTTGTAATACTTTTCTTACCCGTTTATAAACATTTAAATACTCTTTAGAAGGTTTTACAGTATTTATATCATAACATTCTTGAAACCTATGGCCAAGGGGTGGATTTCCTAGCTTCTGCTCATATTTAGCAACAAGTTGGGTCACTAACTCGTTTGCATCAGTTCTTTTCAAACCTGTGGTTGCATGGCCGACTTCACAGCCTATTCTAGCTTCCATACCTGTTTCACGATCGAGATATTGACTTTTTGTTGCAGATGCGTTATTTATATGAATACCTGAAACGGTACCAACAATCGAACTTGCTGCAACCTCTAGTAAACACATTTCTGTACAGGGACCAGCAGCAGTGATGGCTTCAGTAGCAGTTAAGAGATGAGTATTTCGACTAAGTGCCTGGCCAACGATACTAGCGACCCATAAGGATTCTCGCGCTGTACTACAAGAATACCTTAGATGGGTAACTGGAAAGTCTGCATAAGAAACATCGTGGACAAGAAGTCCTTGCAGATGGTGTGCTAGAGTGACAATTGCAGTTCCTTCAGGCCCTCCACCGTATCCTCCCATCAATGGTACGTATACAGCTCCTGACAGGACATTTTTTCGCTGAGAGTAATATAAGGCTTTAGTAAGCTGATTGTAATCCGTTTTAAGTTCAGCAAGAGAAGCAATGAGGTTTCCATCAACAGGTCTAACACCAAGTTCGGGTTGACTTGCGGAGATATACCCTGCTGCTGAGAGAGCAGTTCCGAGTAGATTATGAAAACCTATCAAAGGACGACCTGCTCTTTTTGCTCCCTCTTTTGAATAGATAACATTGTACATAGATGCTAATACTTCTGCAGGAGTACCTGCTTTGGGAGCAATACCAAAAATGGTGTGCAATGGACATCCACCACTTATAGTGTCAGCTAGGGAATTTTGTGCGTAACTCTGAACTACTTGAACGTAGATGTCTTCAGAGATTTCACCTCCACCTGAAGTTAAGCAAAGAGGAGGAGTTTGATCTTCTATCTTTCGAGGTGCCATTTCTCTTGTATCAGACCCCTCACCAAATATAACATGTTTAGCTGCATTCTGTAAAGCTACCTTGATTTCTGTTTCTTCAAACTTGATTTGTCGGTGTGTACTCACACATAAGGTACCTATTTCCAGATAAAGATCCAATGCAGCATTAAACAGCGCGTCCGCTAAGTCATTATCATTCGGAATTAAAAAATCTGGATTATATGAGATATTATACTCTTTTATAACCTCTTGGAGTTTTATTCTTAATTTATTTCTATCAAAATCCTTTTCCAGACAAATTGGGCCTGTTTCAGCTCTTCTCATGACATCTATTAATGATGAATCAGACATTCGCATCAATTATTCCTGTGGATGAGATAGACATATGATTTTTTCGATTTCTTACCAGAAAATATGAATGGATAAAGTAAAACTCAAAGAATTTCAGAGTCGATCAAAAGTATTATTTTTGGGTACCTACAGATGACAGCTTAATTTCACTCGAATTGGAACAGGCATTAAGAACATTAAGTGGAGAAGAACCACCTAGGATTATTTACACATTAGATCAGTCAAAACATATTTTTTCAATAACACTCATGAAATCAATTTCATTATTGTTTAAAAATCTTTAAACTGATAAGAAGAGAAAAATCTTCACGATATTAAAATATTTCATTACTCACTGTTTTTCATTTCTTCTAAACTCTTATATCGTTGGATCACACGGACAAAAATCACTAAAACAATGATATAAATGATAGAGGTGAAAGTAAACGCGATGTTGTATCCGTAAAGGTCAATTATTCCACCTGAAATTGGTGAAAATAGACTCCAGCCAATCCATCGGACTGTAGAAGTAGTTGCAACACCAGTTGCTCGTACTCGTGTTTCAATGAAGGTTAACATCCGAGATGAGGTTATTGGCGCGTTCATATTTGCGAAAGTACCCCGGAAGATGAAAAATAAAGCTGATATAAGTAAATCAGTTGAAAAAACAATTCCTAATAAACAAGAAACTGATAAAATCATTGTTACGGAAAAGACACGCAAATCTCCAAAACGCTTAGCTAAAATGGGAGATAATTGAGTAGCTATACCCATAAAAACATTCATTACAAAAACTAATATGGACAGCTCTCCTGGAGTTGCGCCAATACTTTTTAAATAGGGGGTTAAATATGGAAGACTAGACCCTGCTCCTGCACCTGATAAGAATTCCGAGAAAATTAATAAAGTTAAAGGTAAAGCAATAACAGGACTGAATAATATTTGAAATTGATTCTTAATAGGAACTTGATCGATAACAGAAACAGTCGATAGTTCTTCTGTACTTCCTTTGTGATTGACGAAAAGCATTAAACCAATAAAAACCACACTTCCTCCTATTATCACAAAAACCGCTAGAGGAAAAATACTCGTCAAATTTTCAGGAGTATATTCAAGGATATCCCAAAACCAAATGGTCGATATTAATGCCCCAAGAGCAGTTGGGATCATCCAAGTCGCAAAAAACAGGCTAAATGCTGCTATTCGTTTTGTACCAGTATTTTCAGCGATCAAAGCCGCCCCTGGTCCGCTAAAAATGGCACTTGCGAAGCCAATAGACAAATAGAACCAAAATATAGCGGTTTTTCCTTCAATCGAAAATAGAATTATTCCCCCAATAACCATACCAATTGCTGAAAGATACAAAAATCGTTTAAGCCCTATTTGCGACGCAAAAAGGGCGAGTGGCAGAGATGCAATCGCAACAACTAAATAACGCGCACTTAAAATCGTACCAATTTCTTGAGAGCTTGCACCGAGGATTTCCAAATATGGTGCGACCGTAGGTTCAAGTAATCCTGCAGCGAGGTTAGTGATGCTAGCACCAAGGACTATAACATACGTTATTCTCGTTAAATTAAAAATATCGGCCTTCATGTGTTTGAAAGGAAAAGAAAATTGATTTATTAAAAGGTATTGCTTTTCACTTTCCTTCTAACAAGTCTTCCTAAATACAATATCATAATTGAGGGTTACCTCTTATCCGAATTCTTTATGGTATGTTGGGATATAATCCATCCATTTAGGACGCTCTATGACTTTCTCTGATAACCCCTCAAGCTGCTTTTCCTTGTAATTTCTAATTGAGATTATAATCTGTTTAAATATGTTTTCTATTGAGTTAACATCTTTTGCTGTACATTTAAAGGAATATTCACAATTAAATTTCTGTTGAAAGGTTTCAAGATTGATGTTTCGTTCTTCAAAGATTGCAATATCATATTTTGTCCCGATTAAGAACCGTTGTGCATCGTTTTCTAAGAATTCTAACCATTCTGGAATTGCAAACAAAGATCCAATATCAGTTAAATCAAAACACAGAAGAGCTCCATCCGCACCTTCACAGAATTTTCTGAAAACAGTTCTCATGTTTTTAAATTGCTCTTGTCCACCTAGATCCCAGATTTGGATTTTTGTGTTAGTACCTATCCCTATTGAAAAAATCTTTGAATGGAATTCTACAGCAATGGTCTGTGTTGCTTCAGAGTAAAACCTGTTATTGACAAAAGTCTTTGCAATTGTCGTCTTACCCACTCCTCCCTCGCCTAGAACTACTAATTTTAATGGTTTATTAGGATTAGAACGAATTGAATTGAAAAAACTCATTCAGAACACCTGGTTAAATCAGACCAGCGAGCCTTTTAGCAGCTCGTTTAATATCAAGGAGAACCAGACCTAATTTGGCATTTGTCTTAGCTATACCTACTAATACTGCATGTTCACCAGCCTCGCGAATAATCACTAAACCATCTGTCCCTGTAATAATTACCTGATCCATAATGCCTCGTTCTAATTCTAGGACAATTCGATCTGATAAAGAAAGACTGGCAGCTGTCATAGCACCTATTCGATCTTCATCAACAGTAGTAAATAACGCACTAGCTATTGATAATCCCTCTCGAGAGACAACTGCGACTCCTTCTAAGTCAGGAATCCGTGATTGGAGTTCATGAAGTATTCTCGCGATTTCATGCAAGCGATCCATCGTTTCTCCATTCTGATTGGTTTCGAGGTACATTAGAAATTCATCTCTTAGAAAATAGAGCTATTTACTTTTATTAGAGGTGAATTCTTTTTAATGACCTGAGAATCAGATAGCTGATAGAACTATCTTCTTGTTAAAAAATGTGTAAAATCTACTAATTTTAAGGTATTTTCAATATCTGAATCAAGAAAAAAAGAAGTTTAGTGGAATTGAGCTATCTCCTTAACTAAGCAAGAAAAATAGAATACTTAATAAATAACGATTAATGTCAAGTACTGCTAGAAATAGCTAATGAGCTAGAACCCATGAAGTTATTAAAGAAGATTCTGTTTTTCTGTTTTCTATTTTTACTACTTAGCTTAAATGGATTAAGAAGTGAATCGCGCCCTGATTCTTTAGTTCCAATTATATATGTTCCTAAATCAGTGATCGAGGTAGATGCCAACAAACCATTTACATTAACATATATTCTTATTGACGATAATCCTAATTATTACGTTCTTAAACGAGATGGGGAAGAAGTGGAATCTGGTAGAATAAGATCCAGTGTTTTGAACTTTACTCGTAGTCCTGAACCACCAGGAGAGGTGATTATTTTTACTTTAGAAATAACTGATTATTCTAATAATGTAGTGTCTCAAGATATTACTGTGGTTATTCGTTCTCCTTCCCCTACCCAAGACACTGATTTCGTTGGACATTGTTTTAGTGAGCATTGCTTCGCGGTCGAGGTAGATCTAGCTGTACCTGAAAATACAGAACCTAATTTAATTCGTGATCTGTTGTATGAGAATGCATTGACCAATGATTCGAATAAGCTTAAGGATGACCAATTCTATACTGTTTTCATAAATGACTCTGGAATTGACACCTTTTATACCGCATTAGAGAAGGTAGAAAACAATCTTACTTTTGGTAGTTTATTAGATGAAAATGATTACAACGTTTTTTATGCCACCCCTGCTTTTCATGAGGCTCTGAACACAAGTATTTTCCGCATTAATGCCAGTACTCCTTTTCAACAGTTAATTCAGCATTATATCACACCTTGGGATGAAGATGTCTTTGTCACCAATAATTTTATGTCTTTAATGGCTTATTCTTCAAATTTAACAGATCGAGAAATGGATGAGAATGATTCCCTGTATTTAGGTTATACCATTACTACGCAAGAATTGATTGATGCTGTGAATGAATTATTGAGATTAAATAACCAAACTTATCAGATTACTCCCTTCAATTATAAACCCAGTTTTGAGGAAACAACTAATGGCTTCAATTTCGGTATCAATTATACAAATATGTTCGTCTTGTGGCAAGAAGTTAATCTTCCCGTCAAAGGTGTAGATGTCTTTGGAAACGATCAACATATTAAGGATGATACGAGGGGTGTAATTTTTGGCCAGGATATCTACGCTGCTACTGTTCTCGATTTCGTCTCGTTTAATTATGTGTTTGAGACAATAGAAATTTCAGGTAAATTCAGTTACATCAAAGGAAGATTGACAGCTCATTATGATATTGGTGAAACTAGCTTCCTTCTAATAACCGAGGATTCTATTCCTAGCGGGGCCTGGAACCATACACCATTTGCTGCTGTTCCCAGTTACACTCTTGAAGTTCCAAATGATCTCGTAGGGACACCATCTCCAGGGGGTGGAACCATTCAAAATAATGTCACAATTTATCTACCTGAATCCACATTTTATATGGAGGATGATGCTAGAGAACGAATACAAATGGATAATGGCTTTGGTTTGACAGTAACAACCACAACAACAACCTTTGGGATTGATGTCGTGAATCCAGAATACAATACTCAACCAGATGAAATAAATCTATATATGGGTGGCTATACTTATTTTACTTGTGAATTTCATAACCAAAAAGGAGTCAATCCTTCATTAATCACTGTTTTCACTCCATTTGATTGGCCCATCAGTAATGTGGCTAAAGAATATTTTAAGGTGGAATTTGACCTGGTTTATGATATTACAAAATTCGTTATTAATAAAATATCTTCTGAATTGAACACTATGCCAGAATCCGCCTCATTGTACATCGGTACTATACTCTATTTTACTTTCACAGATTTTCCCAAGTGGTATGGTTGTGGAATCATCAACAATTTTACATATTATACCATTGCTGCAATGACTGCTCCAAGCTCGAGTACTACCTCAACTTCAATGACTAGTGAACCTCCCCCAACTAGTAGCCATACTGGATTCGAGATTTTCTACCCTATTCTTGGATTATTGTTCCTAAAACGGATATATACTCTAAAAAAATCAAATAAAGGGAATCAGAAGTGAATATTAGAAATTCACTTGTAATTAATTGTATTATCTTCACGCTTGGATTGTCTTTAATTTCTCCATTACATCCTGTCGAGCTTTCAAATTCATTTCTTATATCAAAATTTCTCACTGAGGACCAAAATGTAAACGTACATATCCAAGAGGATGAACCTGTGTCTGGGATTGTACAAATAGGTAGTAATATCTCCAAGGGTGACTTTATATTCATTTTAGGGTTTCATTCACGAATAATAGCATTTAATTATAATAAGAATGAAATTATTTGGAATAAATCTTTTGGATTGGAGAAGAATGAAGAGGTTTTCATATGGAAATTAATACCCAATTCCTTACGGAAACAGGAAGTATCTGGTGTCTACGTTTCACTTTCTAATGGTACCATATTTGAAATTTCCATGATTGGCCAAGTTTTATGGACAAAATCTCTTGGGTCATTAGCCATATCAAGTTTAGTACTAGTAGAAGCTCCATACAATCCAGATATCCCCTTCTACATTGTTACGGGTGGAGATAACAAGGTAATTTCGTGGTTAACTCCAGAAGGGGTTGAGGATGCAAACCATACAACTTCGTCTGAAATTACAATAATCGTGACTAAAGAAAGTTATTCGTTAGTAGGGACTCGATCAGGAGAGATATACGTATTTAATGGAACAGACGATTTATGGAACGAAAGTATTGGTGATAATCAAGTTTTGGCAATAGATCTATACTTAAATCTAGTGATTGCATATAGCTATGAAAATGGAGTAATCTTCTTGGATTTACAGACAAGTTCAATCGATTATTCGGGATATTATGGTCTTCTTACCTATAAATCAATACAAATAATTGATCGAGATAATGATACGGTATTCTTATCGAAAAATAATGGAGAACTGGTTGCTGTTCGAGTTTCAGATAAAGCAATCTTATGGAATAACACTGATATCCCAGGTTATATCACTAATATGCTCTCGATTGAGTTCACAGGAGATCTGAAAAATGATCTTGTTGTTTGTACAGCTTCTGGTCATGTTTTTGTCCTTAATCAAACCACTGGAAATACAGTCCACTATAAACAAGTAGCTCAAGAGCAACTATCTTTTGTACTAGCTACTAACCTGAATAATGACACAATAGTTGATTTAATCATAGGGACTCTTAATGGAAAGATTATATCAATCCTTGGATCAGATCTTACTCCACCTATTATTTCTGAGCTTTATCCTATCAAGCTGTCCTATAATAGTTATAATATTTCAATAGTCGCTAATGAACCAGTCAGAGCTAATATCAAATATGGATTAGAATCTCTTGGTGAAAATAGCAAGATTAATCAAAAATATCTCTCGATCCACATCTTTATTCTTGAAAATCTACAAGCAGAATCAAATTATTCAGCACAAGTCTTGATTAATGATAAAAATAATAACACTGCTTCAAGTGAGGTTTTTAAACTCATTACAAGTTCTGCTCCCGCTCCATTCCCTGTTGTGGAGCTTTTACTGGGTTCCTCTTTAGTATTTGGTTTAATTGCTGCAGCATATTTGTACAATCGTCGTGTTATCCGTCATCAAGCTTTACTGAGAGGTGAAGAAGCTCTAAAGAATAGTGATTATACAAACGCCATTAAGCATTTCTATAAAGCTAAGTCAAGAGACAGACTTGTTGAAGTAGCAAAGATTCTGATTCTAAATCCTGAATTATTTATTGAAATGAATGAAATCAGGAGAATGAAAGAATTAAAAGAATATATCACGGTTGCTCAAGAAATTGTGGAACAATCACAGGATACATGATCCATTAATAGAATCTATTAAGAATTGTTATCTTGCTTATATCTTAAGCTGACGCCTTTTATTATACAAACGATCTAGCAAAATGAAACAATTTATCCTCGAATTGTGGAACCGTTTTTCGCACTTTAGAAATAATAATATTTAATTCATCTACTTTTAGATTGCTCCTGAATTTTAGGATTTCTTCTTTGGTAACCTTTTCTTTATGACAATATTCCATGAGTTCACCAGTTTTTGCGATAAGCTTACCTATATATCTATGAATAACTGTATCTAGTTGGGTTATTGGGGTGATTTTTAATGAGTATATAAGATTATCAGCAGAGGGGGCCTTCCTGATCGTTGAGGTGATCTTACGATTACCTAGATCAACCTTTGTGATATCCTTATAGTCATCTAAGAAATTTACCCGCGAGGAACAAATAATAAGGTCTTTTCCAGTTGGGTCAATATATTCAGCAGCATAATCTTTTGATAGTAATCGATGAGGAACAAGTAATTCTATGGAGGCTACAGCTTTTTGTACAAGCTCCTTTATATCGCCTATTATAAGAACTGGCTCCTCTAAGACTAAAGTATAAACTAATTTACCCAAATCTTCAGAAAAATACTGAAACAAAAATTCTAAGTCCCCTTCTTTATATTGGTCTCCTATATCGATTGATGTGATTTGGTCAAATTCAGAAGATTTTAGTTTTTGTTGAAAACCATTGAAATTATTGGCGTTAGAAAGTATTAATTGACGCAATCTTGGCTTTAATTTTTCAAAAATGGATGTATCAATAATAATCTCATCTTTTCTGTATTGCTTATACTGTTCTTCAACGGTTTTTTGTACTCTAAGTAAAGTAGGATACCAAAACTCAGTGTTAATATCTTTTTCTAGAGCTAGAACTGAAAATACGTCATCCGAGCTGGCAATAAGCAGACTTGATCGTTTGGTACTAAAAGAACTTAATTCTCCAATATTAAGATCATTCATCATGCCTCTAATCGCGACCATGAACCCACCAAAGAGCACCGAGTCAACCTGTGTCGTATCCTTAGGACATAAAGAGCAAATGGGGATTCCAGAGATTTTTTCAATTATCCAGAGTCCGATAAAACCACTTGGTTGACTTTCATCGGTCATTTGACATCACTGTGATTCTTGATTTTAAAAATGAATAAGTTCAAACTTGATTTACATAGTTTTTGGAATGGAAAGATTCTTTCTCTTTAAATACCTATTCAAACTAGACCCTTCCATTCATTAAGAATGGTGAAAAAAGGATAATTGAAGAAGTGATTTCATCTAATACAAAAACATTAAAGCAGATGGATTTTGTATTTCTTTAATTTTTATATAAATGGAGTTATTGTGTTTTCCTTGAACTATAAGAATAATTTATTAGTACTCAAGAAATCAGGATCAATTTGAGGATAGAAAAATTACCATTATTAGTATATTTGACGTATCCAAGATTCATGTCTTATTTTGCCTCAGATAGCGGCGTCTGATGGTTCTTTTAGAGCGTTCAAGAAAAAATGTCTTAACGAAGATACATTAATGATATTCTAATTGAAAATAACTTGAGTAGTAAAATGGTTTCAAGGATTAATATCTATTATATTGGCGTTACCGTGGTTGCAATTTCAACATTTTTCTTCGTAATGTATATTCTTCCGTTTTTACATCCTTTAATAGGTGTAATTATCCTTTCAGGGATGTTAATACTGATGAGTATTGGATATACACTTCGAATCCGAAGAATGCGTATGGTTTCGAAAGAAGCCCTTACTCACGATCAAAATCGTACCGATATGACCACTCAAGAATACATTCAACAAGTTGAGAGATTAATGGGAAAGAAATGATATCATTTCATGATTTTTCATTATAATTTTTTTCGAAAGTTTTTTATAACATTTTGTTAGTATTAATTAATATGAATATCTTTATTTCATGTTGCTATAATTGATCATTTTCTTAATAATAATAAATAGAACAGCAGGAAAATGCTTTTTTCATAACCTAAATAATGATTCATATCATGAAAGATATAAGGTGATAAATGTGAAAAATTACATTAATATAAAAAAACAATTTATCTTAATAATGCTTCTTATGTTAGTATTTGCCGTTGGGATCAATACTAGGGGTAGTAATGGAGAAAAGCTTCAACTTAAAATAGCAAAGCTGTATTCAACGAAGCAATTTGATCAAACAGGAGTAATTTATCCCTGGGAATCTGTTACTTCATTAGCTGGTCGGCCCGTGTCAAATCAGAAAGTGACTGAAATTAATGCTCCCATCAATGTAGCATGTGTCTTTGCAGCATCAGCCCAAGGTATTAATGAACTAGGTTTCAATAGTATGGTATATGCTGGGCTTCAAAAAGCACAAACAGATGGATTATGTACCTTCGTTTATAAAGAACCTGTTGATAGCAGCGAATATTTAGGTATGTTGGACAATTATGCAGCCTCTGGTATTTATGATTTAATCGTTACAATTGGATATGATCAAATATCAGCTGTGAATATAACAGCTATAAATTATCCAGCACAGCCAATTGTGTTAATTGACCAAGTCGTTGTTCAAGGAAATGTTAGGTCTGTTTTATTCGAGGAGCAAGAAGGCTCATTCCTTGCAGGGGCAATGGCTGGTCTGATGACCCAGACAGGAAAAGTGGGATTTATTGGAGGTATGGATATTCCATTAATTCGTGAATTTTGGGCTGGTTATAAGGCTGGGGTGTTTTATGAAAAGAATGATAGCTATATCGAGGTCATTGAAGATTTTGTTGGCGCGTGGGGTGATCCTGTAACGGGTAAAAATATCGCGGAAGCCATGTGGGCGAAGGGAGTGGATATAATCTATGTTGCTGCTGGAGCTAGCGGATTTGGCGCCTTAGAATCAACAAATGAACAGGGAGGAGGTTTCTATGCCATTGGTGTTGATGCAGACCAAGATTTTCTTTTCCCTGGTCGAATTCTTTGTTCTATGATGAAAAGAGTTGACATTGCAGTTTATAATGCTATTCAGGATGTATATAATTCGAATTGGAGTGCTGACGTTCAATCATTAAGAATGGCTGAGAATGGGGTTGGATTATCTCCTTTAACTTATACGAAAGATGAAATTGGTTTTGACAAAATCCAAGAAGTGAATGTAACCGTTAGAAATAAGATCATCAGCGGAGAGATCACTGTTCCCACTAATTCGACTAATTTAGCCCAATGGATGACTAATATGAATATAGTGACCAAAATATACACTCCCCATGGTTTTATTTCAATAACATCTGATGCCCAACTCAACTCTTCATTCCCTGGAATGGGCACCATTGCAGATCCCATTCGGATTGAAGGATATAATATTACAACGTCGGCTGCCTCCCCAATCGCGATCAGTGATACATCGCTATATTTTCGAATTGCAAATAATATCCTTAATGGTTTATTCGGGTCAAATCCTGGCATATATTTCCATAATGTAACTCATGGGATTATTGAAGAAAATATCATTTACCACAATGGTTATGACGGTATTTGGGTAGAATCATCTGATTATAATTCAATTATCAACAATACGGTCTACAGGAACAGTTGGACTGGAATAAAACTTGGTTGGTCGTCCAACAATAATAGTGTTGTCAATAATGCCGTTTTCGGTAACTTTGAGTATGGAATATGGCTTGGTGAAGGAGGATCCTCGAATGATAACATCATTGTTAGTAATATGATTTCTAATAACAAGTGGGGAGGAATCAATCTTGATGAATCAAGTCAAAATTTTATTTTCAAGAACCTTATCCATCGTAATCCTGCGAATGGAATAACCCTTTCTTCTTCGGATCTTAATATCATAGAATATAATACTATATACAAAAATAATGAGGGAATTTCTCTCACTTCTTCTCATAATACTACCATATCTTATAACTTAGTATACAATAATGAATGGGTTGGCATTCAATTATCATCCTTTTCCCAAAATAATACAATTGCCAAGAACACTGTTTATGATACTAATGGAGATGGTATTCGTCTTTATTCTTCTTCTAAAAATATGATTTGTCATAATACAGCTTATAATAACATTTTGAATGGTATCCGGCTTGAGGATGACATTACTTACAATAAGATTGATAATAATACAGTATTTGGGAACAAAGAAAATGGGATCTGGGTATATAATAACGAAGGGATGGTATCCAGTTATATTAGTCGAAATATAATTACTAACAATCATGCTTACTGGAATACATATGATGGAATCTTTATTTTATGGTCTTACGAGAACGAAATCTCCAATAATACCGCGTGTGATAATAATTTTGCAGGGATTGTCATTAGTGAGTCCGATAACTGCATTATTAGCTACAATATAATTAATTACACAGTAGCAGGAAACAATGACCGACGGGGAATTTCGTTATGGGAATGTCGGAGTAATTACATATCTCATAATATTGTATACAACTCTGAGTTCGCGATCCAAATTAATCCCTATCATAGTGAAGAAAACAACCTTGCCACTTATAATAAGGTATTTAATAACGTCAATGGATTTATGATTGGAGGAAAAAATAACGAGGTAACCAATAATTATATTTTTAGCAATGAACTTGGGATTCAAGTTACAGGCTCTGATCATCATATATCATTCAATTCAATCGATAACAATGACTGGTTGGGAATATGGATTGAAAGTTCTACTTACATAACTATTTCCAGCAATATCATTTACGAAAACAGCGGGGGGATTCAAATTGATTCCTCTAAAAATATCTTCCTCTCGAATAATAGCGTTCACAACAACAACGGATTGGGAATTTACATTGAAAGTTCTGAATATATTGTTGTTTCCAAGAATGTCATTGATGGGAATGGTCCTGATTGTGGATTAAATATTAGGGGAACTTCTTATTCGATCATTAGAGATAATGAGATATATAATTCTCTGGAAGATGGAATTAGAATTGAATCAGGAGATGGACAGTGTAATTTCAATGTTATCACAGGAAATACCATCTATAACAATAATCGTGATGGTATTGTTCTAGGTGATTTAGATAATATAAAATACAATACTATTAGCTATAATATCATCTTTAGCAACCCCGATGCTGGTATCCGTCTTGATGGATTATTCAACAATGTCACTCAAAACCTCCTCTATGATAATAATAATGGAATTTTTATTACTGGAAATAACAATAGAATAACAGGAAACACCGTCTACAATCACATGGATTCAGGAATAAATTTAGGTTCTGCTGATTTCAATGAGATTTCAGGTAATGATGTTCATGATAATGAAATCAATGGAATCAATTTAGGAAACTCTCATTATAATATTATTAACAATAACACTATTACGAATAATCCCAATGAGGGAATCTATCTCGAAAATTCGGATTACAATACCATTTTGAGAAATCACTTCATAAGTGGCCCGCAAGCGAATGATGATGGGTCAAACAATGTTTTCATCCTGAATTACTGGAGTGGTTGGACCAGTCCTGATGCGGACGGAGACGGTATCGTGGATAATCCTTATCCTATTGGGAGTGAAAACCAAGATCCCTACCCATTAGTATCACCTGACACCCATGCGCTCACACCACCAATTATAAACTATCCGATTGGCGGGGAAGTCATGTCGGGCATCATCACGATTCAATGGTTCTCAGTGGATTCTTTTGACCATTCAATTACTTATTCGTTGTACTACTCTCCAGATGGTGGGAGCAGCTGGATTCTTATGGTGTCAGGTCTGATTACCACTAATTACGAATGGGATACCACCACAGTTGATGATGATACTACGTATCGGATTAAAGTGGTTGCTACATGCTCATTAGGAGAAATCAAAGAGACTATCTCTGATCTTTTTACTATTCAAAATATAAAGCCTACAACTACTACAACAACAACAACTACAACTGAGACTAAATCCTCCTCCTCCTCTACCACCACAAGCGCTGCACCATCTATACCAGTGCCTGGAATGACTGGAATGATGGTTGTAATAGCGATCGTACCAACAATTATATTGAAAAAGCTCAAACGGAATAATAAATGATCATTAGTGATCATTTTCTCCCTCTTTTTAAATCGGATAAAATTAAATCTGTTTAACTTTGATATTAAATTCGGATAACCATGTTCTAAGCTGTTGTTTTCGTTTCATGCTCTTTTTATCAAATAAGACAAGCTCTGGGGGGGGATTAGTTTTCGTAATCATTTGACGAATTAAATCTTCAGTTAACCATTGAATCGCATATTTTGCACAGATGTGGCCGAAGGCATAATCACTTTCTACCATATAGCGAGTAAATTTAGTAGCATAATGGTTCCCCCCAAATCCAATGACAGATACCCAATCACTGTCTTGATTGAGGTTATTAAAATCTGTATTATTCACAGCATCTGCAATGAGTCGACATGCTTCCAAATCTTCCCATTGAGCATCAGTGGAACCCACCTCTATAAACACAATAGCTGGTCTGGAGAACGGTCCATGGTGGGTAACTTCTAAGCTCACTTCATAATCAAAATTTATTGTATATTCTCCAGAGGCCTTTAGTTCTTGAATATTGAGTAATAACCTTTTCATAAGAAAAGAATGACATTTAACTAATGTACTATCTTTACCACCAAATTCCGCTGTTCCAAAATTCCCAATGGGGTGAACAGTAAAACTTGGTCGTAAACTTTGCGCGGAATGGCGAGAAAGGAAAATAATCGAAGAAGTAGAAGGAATAGCGTTTGCGATTTCATCATCAGAATAGATAGATACTGTATCAATAAACGTTACATTTTGTTGCAGATGAGAATGAATAAACCGTGAGATATTCATCCCTGCACTATCCTCACGACTGACCAATAAGTGAATATTCATGTTGAAAACCAATATTTGATTGAGACTGCTTATAATGATAACTATGATGGAGAGTTGATACTTTCCATTCTTTTCAAATGGTTTCCCAATTTAGGGTGACGATGTTACTCATACCGTCCTTTTCTCTGATTATTAATCTTTTCTGTTCGAGTCTAGCTAACATTCTAGACATTGTAGACTTTGAGAGACCTAATTCATCAGCTATAGTTTGTTGATTCTTTGAACCTTCATGAAGAAGTCTTAAGACACTTATTTCATTTTCATTGAGGAAATTTTGCCATTTTTCTTTGACTTCTTCCCATGTAGTTTTTGATCGTACTGGTTCTTCAATTCGAATCGCTTGATGGATTGTATTTGGAGAAATGTCAGTGGGAGGGATTTGAGATGTAGTTCTTATTGATTTTTTATACCCTGAAACTTTCTCAATGATCAATTGTCTGTTTTGAAACAGAATTACTATCGCAAGAAAAATAGCTGAACCAATAAATGCAGCAATTAGACTTGTGATAAAAGGATCAGAGCTCGAACCTGTAGAAATTTCAACTGGTATTTCTATCTTCGTAAGGATTTCACGAGCATTAATCTGGATGATTCCTGTTGTACCTCGTGGAGGAAGCGTATCTGATAGCACGAAAGAAATAACTTTTGTACCTTTAGGATTGATTACAAATTGGGTTAAATTGGTACTAATCCATGAAGGAGTCACCGTATAACAATGGAGTTCATAATTAACAAAAGATTGGATTGTAACAACTAAAGGTTTGGAGCTCGTTATCGTCCAAGTATTAATATTAGCCGTCATTAGCTTGGTAGTGGATTCAGAACTGAAGTCAATTGTTGCTAGAAATTTCTGTTGATTTACATCAGTCCAAGAAAGTTGTAATTTCCCTCCTGCTATAATTGATATTCGTTGAGGTGTTGGATCGACTTCTAGTAGAACTAATCCTCTTTCTAAATAAATATATGTTTGTAGGAGACTTGTTCGTGTACCCCAATCCATCCCTAAAGAAGTCACTTCGTCATCTGACGTAAGACCCATATAGGAACCAGATAAGTCGTATTCAATTCCTGGTTGGAGGGATGATTGGATACTAAAAGAGATTTGGGTGTTTCCACTAATTGAAGAAATTTGGGAGTTAATTTCGCTGCCTTCAAATATGATTATAATATTATTTACTTCTCCAGTGGCGATAAGTGTCCCTTGAACATTCCCTTCTATTGTATCAGTGTTCCCAATAACTTGGACAAAGAAAGTGCATTTGTAAGACTGGTTTTCAAATATCGTGTAAGTTAATGTAACATTACCAATGTCGAATTCTGTGTCTGCTTTCGACGCACTACCCTGTGGGATAAGAAAAAGACTAGAAAGGAAAAGAGATAATATGAGAATAGAAGATCTCCCAATCAGGATAGGTCACCAGCGACATATTTTAAGTATTTAATATAATAAGCTTTCGTTTTCTCTCCCACGAAGATGAAATACTCTTTTTTCCTTAGCAAAAAAACTAAATATCAAGCTTGAGAAGCTAAATAAACCTAAGGAAGGATGATAAGACTTAAAAATTCCATGAAAAGGGAAAAAATAAATGTTAAGTTTATGATGGGACGATTTCATCGTCCCAATTGTAATACCAGGTTTCTAAGATATCTCCAGTTTCACTATCTATTATAAATCCGAGTTCAGCGTAAGTAGGTGATTCATTATCATATTTTCGTTCCTCTGAAGACCGCCAATAAAACTCTGTAGGGGTATAATACACGATGTGCCATATCCCCCTACCTTCATTATAACTAACTTCAGTATAATCCTTATCCTCGACTACTTCATCGTAGTAATAAGTACTGAAATGATATGCATATATTCCGTAATCAGGATAATTTTCTATGAATTCAATAGTTAATTCATGGGCTTGAGTAATACTGATAGCTTCAGTATAGGTTACTGTTGGTAGGTCAGGCATAATAAAATCTGACTCAATAATTTCCCCCGTATCATCACTGATCAGTAGATACCCCCAAGCATCTAAATAGATTTCAGAATAGACATAGACATACCAATAAGCTTCTGGGGTTCCTTCGTAACTAGGTTCGTTCATTTTCTCACCCGTCTCATCAGAGAAGTACCAACTGGTATAGAAATACGCGTCGATTGAGGAATTATCATATTTATCTAGGAATTCTTTGACATTTGGATCTTCCATTGCAATGTCGATGATTGTTTCTTTTGACAGGTCAGGTAGTTGTGGGACATAAAAATCAACCACTTCAGAAGTAGCATCGTCAATGGTAACGTATGCCCAGACTTCATAGTGCTCAGAAGAGTGGATATCGATATACCAATAACCATAGCCATCATAATAAGCCCAAACTTGAAGATCCTCATATTCATCCGCTAATTCTTGAATCTTAGGGATATCAAAGGCAATTTCAAGTACTTCGTCCTCACTTAAGGTTGGATCAATAGGTTGAACTACTTCAATAATCTCTCCTGTAAGATCATCAATTACAAGAGAAAGATAATCCCATACATACCCAGATCCTATTTTAACATTAGGTTCATCAGGATCAGTAAAATCATCATTATATTCACAATATTCATAAGAAGGGTAGAATTCTACATACCAAAATTGGAAAGAATCAAACCAGATATTAATATCGGCTTCTGGATATTCTTCAAGGAAAGCAATTCCTTCTTCAGAATTTATAGCAATATCATAAACTTCCTCTTCAGTTAAGGTTGGTTTTATGGGTTGAATGATTTTATAAACCTTACCAGTTGAATCTTGAATTATAATAGTAAGATAATTCCATTCAGGGTAATAGGAGTAATCAGTAACTGGTTCGGCTTCATAACTAATTTCATCAGTACTAATCTCGTTGTCTTTAATATAGTACTCATTCCAGTAATTAACCGAGTAGTCAACATACCAAAAATCAAATCCATCATACCAGGCCCAAACAGAGACATTTTCATGATCCGCTTTGAATCTTTGGACTTCTTCCAGTGCTTCTGTTATGGTAAGGACTTCTTTTTCCGTTAATTTTGCTTCTTTATACTCATATTCTTCATCATAGAAGCCTGGGATTTGATAACCATTTCTAGAATCCGCTTCTTCCGCTGCTGCTTTATCATAATCGTCTTCCTCAAATTTAATTTCCGCTTCTGGAAGTGTTAAATTACTAGTAAATGAATTAGCTAAATATGTTGTTGAAAATATACCTAAAAAAATCATTCCTGTAAGTAACAACATCTTCTTTTGAGTCGGGACATACATTATTTTAGCACACAATCCTTTACTCTTAATTTCTTTAATTCTTGTTAAGTTATTTTTGTAATAACTCCTTCACGAAACAACAGTTTTGTTATTCCTTGCAAACTGATGCAATTATGTGATCGGATTCCTAGAACAAGTTGATTAAAGACCGCAACAACTTATGAATGTGAGGTTGCAAAGTAAGACAACCAGGTGAAATAATATTCCTTATTAGAGTTTCTGGTGTTTGTGAGAAATAATGGCTTTTTCTCCTTCATTATTGTTTATTCATCGCTTTTTATGCGTAAATAAAAATTTTATCTTGATAGTATTAGTCAATGATTAGAATTAATTATTATTTCATTAAAAAGGGGATAAATATCGCAATATTAGATCAATGTTATAACCAAATTCTCTTTTTCCGCTGCTTTCTACTCTGTAAAAAGTTTTCTAGTATACTTATAGCTAGGTATAAAAGCCTTGTTAGGTGCGCTATATATGTCGGCACGCGATATAAATAGGTGCGCATATAGGTACAATAATCGATTTATTCCAACATCAAGCAGTTCTTCAGGCTAAATCAGGCGATTGAAAGCTTAAGGGTTGAAAAACTAATGAGTACGGACAAACGAAGGGATACTACAGAACCGAGGAAGAAATCAATCATAGTGAAACATTGGGAACGTGATATTCGCCGTGGTTTACTTCAATTGATGATCCTTATGTTGATTCGTCTACGAACTCAAGACGCACATGGATATGGTCTCATAAAATTAATCAGAAAGACTGGTATTGGAATTGAATTGAAAGCAGGCACAATTTATCCCTTGTTAAAACGAATGGAAGATGATGGAATGATAGAACCAATAACAGCTGATGATATAGACTCTCCTGGTGTACCCAGAAAGATATATACAATCACTGGGATTGGTGAGGAAATGATTGAAGAGATGATCGGCACTTATTTTTCCTATCATGATTTTATAAAGAAATGGTATCAAGAAATTGATGATCAAAAAAGGAGAAGGTCTTAAAGAAAATGAAATCCATTGATGTTGATGCTAAACATTTGATTAGAACGTATGTTGATGGTATTGAGGAGTATCTCCGTGAACACACTCGTTTACACCCAAATGAAATTGATTCCCTTCTGAATGAAATAAATGACTTTGTGTATCTCAGGAGTGGTGAGTTAGCAACTGACGACAGAGTCCACTATAATGATGTTCTAAAGGCGATTGAAGAATGTGGTTCTCCGAGTGAAATTTGTGAACAATATTTAGACCTGGACAGAGAAGAGGAACCAGGACCATTTACCCCCAAAATTATCCCTTCACCATCCGTTAAAAAAAGCCCAAAACCAGGGTTTAAGCCTTCTAATGGTCAAAAAGTCCAAGTCACCCCTATGCAACTTCAGGATGAGGTTCGAGGGATCAGGTCTTATTATCATGGATTTTCTCTTTTCACTCTCTATCGACTTTGTTTTCTCTTCTTTATCATTCTTCTCGATATTTCTCTATTCAATTATAATTCGATCCTGGGAGGATTTCATCTATGGTCTTGGTCAATAGTGCATATAAATCCAGAAATCATTTATGAACATGGTTACACAGGTTGCAGTACAGCGACATTTACAGCAATAATTCTCGTATTATGGGAGGGATTTGTGATCCATAGATGGAAAACAAAACTCACCCGAGAGAAAGGATTCGATCGACGCTTTGATGATTCATTGATTGTTTGGTTTTCGCGTTTTAGTTTTCTCTTGTTATTCTTTAAGTCGTCATTACTGTTTTTTTCCGCTTATCTAATGTACATTCCCATTTGGTTAATACTTGCAGGTGTTATTGAACGTCAGATGAAGTCTCAATTTTGGGAAGAGAAACTTGGCCCTTGGTTAATTTCGTTAGGTTCGGCTTTAACAGATCCCAAACATGATCAAAAGCAGTTGAATATACCCTCATATTGGACCCAATTTAAAGAACAATTTACACGAGAAGAGAAGTGGCTAGTAGTAATTTTATTTACTATGCTTGTAACAACTTTCGTCTTTCCTTGGATTGGTTTCTATTCATGGAGGGATGAATATCATTATAGAATGTATGATATTTCTTCTGTACCCATGTTTGCTTTCCTACTTGCATATTCCAGTCTAGTTGTTATGGTGGTATCAGTAGGAGCCTTGAGATATTACAAGATAAAGACTTCTTCTTCTCGAGACCCAGAAACGTTTACAAAGGCGCCTGAACTTATTGCATGGTTGATGAGACTATTGGCTTTTAAGTTGATTCTCATCCTTACTTTCGCTAATGATATGATAATTGTTTATTTTGGTGTTTTTGGTATTATTATTGTTTTGATTGCCTCTGAAATTGTTTTAAATACCTCCAGCGGGAAAAGATTCAAACTATGGTTTGGTAAAACTTTAGTTACGTTAGCTAGCCCAAGCTCAGTGCCCAGACTCAATAACTCCCAACATATCTTTACTAATCGCACGATAGAACAATCAACAGACGTAAAAAGCAGAATAGTAGAGTCACCTGAAGCTAGGGAACACGTTCTTTTCACTAAACCAGTTGATATAGACAAAAAGCCTTCATTAGTCTCAAGATTTTTCAAAGGAATTGGAGAAATTGGAAAAGCCTTCATTTTATCAGTTTTCATGCTTTTTATCTCGTTCTTTGAAATGGTTCTTGCTTTCGTAGTAGTAGCAACTAGTGTTAGTTATAATGGATCATTTGAGGCCCCCGTTCTCGAATTTAGGGGAGGATATATCTCATTGTTCCCTATTTATTCGTCTTCCTCCTCTACAGTGGGGTATACAGTTACAATGTGGCACACTCTGCTTTTCTTGGGCATTCAATTGTTTTTAATCGTAGTTATACAATGGTATGGTCTTGCGACTAAGAAACCTGAAGGTATAATTCTGAAAGTATGTCGAAACTTGACTAGGATTCTTCTAGTAGTGGTCATTATCGGTACATTGGTACACTACGTTTATGGTGACCTCTATTCATCCTTGAAACTGCTTATTGCCTTTGGACTAGTATTCTTTAGTGAGCTAACAACTTGGAAAGTTCGTTCGGAAAGAAGGAAGTTTATTTCTTCCACAAATAAACAAAAGCTGTCTATTCATGAGAATGAAGGAATAACTTTAGAGAGAACTGAAATAATTAAAGCTTCATGATCACTTTTCAATATTTCAAATTCCCCTTCTATTTATGATCTAGCCCTCCTTCAATGGTAAAATTACCAATAATGAAAGCTTTTTTAACGAAATGCAGAATCAAAGATAATGGTTGGAAATCTCAATGACGAGTTCAAATAGGATGTCTTGTGCTAATTCAATGGCACTCATCACTCTCGTCCCCGTGTTCGCATAAATTTTGCTGAAGATTTGACTGAAATCCAACCATCTGCTTTTTCTCGTCATTGTTTGGCTGAATCTTCGAATAATTCCATTTAATATGCGGAATTTCTAGCATATTTCAGTATCAGAGTTTTTTTATAAGTTAAGAGGTGATTTAAAAGCTACTATACAAATAAGAAGTGAATTCCATGCCCCTAGAAAGAGATGAGAGAACTTACCATATACAGTTCACTCGAGCTCAATGTCAACGCAATATTAGAGTATTTCAAATCACAGGATTTGATATTACGGTCTTGATCGTTCCTGTGATCGTCTTGGTCTGGTTAAGAGCTGGACTGAGTTTTCATGAGATGTTATTACTTCAAGGTCTGTTTGTTCTCCCCATATTAATTTTAGAAGTTCCATCGGGTTCATTTGCAGACTATTGGAGTCGAAAAGGTTGTGCTAGTGTATTTCATGTGCTATTCAGTATTGCAATGTTTTTGTATGCGATTGGGGACAATTTCTTTGTGTTTGCTCTCGCAGAAATGACAGCAGGTATTGCAGTCGCGTTCCAAACTGGAAGTGAGACCGCTTTAGTTTATGACTCCTTACTTTCATTCGATAATGATGTCAATGGTCGTTTTGGTGAAATAGTTTCCAAGCGAATGACCATCATGTTTCTTGGAGGAGCATTCGGCGCGCTTACTGGTGGTTTTATCGGTGCGATATCCATGATTCAAATGCCTATCATAATTGCGACTATCGGCCATTTGATATTCGCTAGCTTAGTCCTTTGGGGTTACGCTGAACCTCCCAGATTAAAAGCGAAAACTCCGACAGCTGCTATCATGAATGCTCTGGAATCATTAAAAAATCACACTGAACTTAAAGCTATTCTGGTCTTCAGCTTCACAGGGCTTGTCTTCAGTCGAATAGCATTTTGGGCAGTCCAGCATATATTAATTGAAGAATTTCTAGTTACATCTCTCGTCATGGGCTTTGTCCTTGCGGGATTTAATCTATGTGCTGCAACTACTTCTCTGCTTATCCAATCGAGGGTCAACAAACTATCAAATCTATGGACTTTTCTTGTCATAATATTAATTGAAGGAACATATTTGATTATCTTAGTCCAGATACCAGATCTTTTTGGTATTCTTATGATGTCTTTAATGGCACAAATAACTCGCGGGATGCGCACACCGATAATACAGACAATATTGCAGCATCGCCTTAAATCTGATGAACGAGCAACATTTGCTTCTCTAATCTCTTTTGTTGGCTCTTCATTATACTTTATACTTTCGCTAATCTTTGATGTTCTTGATTTCTCACGGAATCAGACTTTAATTATAAGCTTGATTGGAATGATTGCTATTACATTCATTTTACTGGGTTTTCTGCTAAAGCAATATCAGCGAGTTACTCCAGCAACCATGATAACTTCATAAAATCTAGCTTTCTTTGAAGCTGTTTCTCTCCCCCTTTCTTTTTTTAGAATATATCCTTAGAACAAATAATTCCAGTCTATTTTGGTCATGTTGTCATTTTGTTAAAAGAGATTAAAAAATAAATAAGGAATGTAGAATCTGTATTAATTAAAGACCTAATTCCTTCTTAATCAAGGTTTTAAGAATCTCTTTTTGCACTTTTTGCTTTGTCGGGATATTTTTATCCCCTAGAATCTTCTTTCCAACTTCAAGGGCCTTATCTTTGGCGATTTCCTTAGCTCCAGTTTCTTCTAGAATCTCTTTTACTGCTGTGTTCATTGCTGTAGACATCGCTTCCTTTCCAACCCCTTTTGCTAAGCCACCTATTTTTTTCATGGATAATCAGCTCCTTCTTGTGACTGTTGTTAAGTGACTAATTCTTATAAGGATTTAAATTTTTACTCTCTAGATATAAGTAAACTCACTATCTGGGTGTCGCAGCAAGATATACTCTGGATTAACCATTTCTTGTCTGGTAGGCATATAACGTTCTTGGCGAAATGTATATGGAAAAAAAGCCCCTAAACCGAAGATAGTTAACCTTCCAACGGGATGGTGTTTCTCAAAGATGGCTAGGGAGATATTTTTAGTTAATTGACGAGTTTCAGTTTCATCAACGAAATTATTTGAGTGAATATACTCATGAAGTAACAAGTGAAAGAGGTAGGCTTTATAGAGATCCTCTGAAGTTTCCTTACGCATGACACGGAGAGCTGACTTATTCAGATACACCTCGTTCGTTCCTAAACGATGAAAGCCCCCAACAAAATTACCTTGATCATATCCCAATTCTACTAATCCTAGCATGATTCCAGGTCGGGATTTGTCTAAGAATCGTCGAACTATTCTAATAATGAGTTTAAATAACCCCGAATAGTCTTCTATATCAATAGAGTTATATTCTTCTTGAAACTCACGAATTTCATCTTTAGAGATCACGATTTATTCCCTATGCACATATATCTCCAAAGATATATGATGACTAGGTTATAAGTTGATATTAAGTCATCTTGTACTCTAATAAAATTCAGCTCTCTGTTTTTTCAAATATAGCTTTTGTAGGTACTGGACTAAATTGATAATTAACTGATCCCCAATTAGTAACTACGCCTTTTTCCTCTGATTTCGTTCTAAGATATTGAATCGTGTCTAAGTGGGAGGATTGTAAGTAGTTGACGGCTAGTATTGATGCTCCAACAAAAGACGATCCTAAGAGGATGAAAAATAAACCTAATGTCCATAATACAAGTAAAAGTATACTAAAGATATCAAAACTGAAACCAGCAACCTGTATTTGGCCAGTGGTCGTTGCTTGGAGTGCAGCGCTTGCATTGATCTCATAAGCCAACGCTCCTAAGGATAAAATCCCTGAAAATCCAATCACAATGCCAAGACCATCTCTCAAAATGTTTCCTAGAGGTTTCACCGCAATGATGTCACCTTGGGAGCTTATTTGCATACGTTTAAAGCCTCCTTCATTAAAAGCAAAAATCAATGGGTAATAAAACAAAATGAGGATCAACACTATAGGAGTCAATAGAGGGCTTAAAATGAGAGCATCCGTTTTATTTTCGCCAGGATAATATTGTACAAAAAAGATTGTGAGAATTGAAGCCAAAGCTGTAGGAAAAACCAAGATATCATACCATCTTTGTTTATACAACTCTGAAAGGGTAGGTCGGATACCAGAAAAATTGATCACATCGATTAAACGTTCATCGACAAAGAAATCTCCGATAAAATCGAATATTGGGATATAACTCATGATCTTTCCTAGTTTTCCATTTAACGCTCTTAATATTACAAATGTTAAGTACTTGCCTCCAAAGAGTTTAGATAAACGTGTTATAATGAGAAAAAAGGCAAATATTATTCCTGCACCTCCCCCAATCGCCACAGTAACGAGTATAATTCGCCCATATAATAAAAATGCCTCCCAAGAATACTCCCATAATGCTCTGAGAATTTGCTGAAACCAAGAGACCAAACCACGATTTCTTACAATAAAATAAGTCCCAATAATTTCAACTTTTTCTTTATCTTCTCCAATGGTTTCTGTATTATCAATAGATCTACGGTTAATTTTGAATTGATCCCCTGGTTGATAACTTAAGGTAAGTTGTTTCCTTGAGATATCTACCTTCAGTTGTCCTCGCTCGGCGTTTACTTCATAGAATGTACCATTAAATAATTCAAAAACGAGGATGCCTGGGTCATGAATGTAAAAGACAGTTCCATTCAGATGCACTTCCACTAAGAACCATGGTTTAAGAGGTCCAATAGGTTTCTGAAATTCATTGTATAATTGGTATTCCTCTACTCCTTCCTCAATTGTAACACCCCAAAAGAACTCTTCTGTATCGGGATTAAAATAAGCAAGAGACTGAAAAGGCCCCATTTGTTGTCTTATTTGGCCCACAATATCACTTGGTTCAATATCATAAGGTGTCTGCGGGAGAATGACTGCGGTTGCTATGAATATTGTGCCAACAATGGCACATATCGCAGAAAAAAACCAAATAAGGCAGAAAAAGATAATCTTCGTTTTTCTTGTCATAGAAGTAAGCTTGTATACACCCATTAGGAATCATTCCTACATCATGTGATATTATTTATTCTCAGATACTTGCATTATTTTTCTCTTATTCTTTTTTTAATCTTCGCTTATTCTTTTTTCATATAATTAAGAATTAACTTTGTAGAATAATCAATCCTCACTTAATAACTTCTCAATCTAAGCTCTGTGACTTAAAAATGGCATTAATGTGAGTTGTCTTTGCTTACTTTTCAATGTTGCCACTCGAACGCCTATTAATCGCACTTTTTTTATTGAGGATCGAAATTCATCAAGGAGTTTGATCGCAGTATTGTAAATGACTTTTTCATCAGCCAAAAAATTATTGAAACTTGAACTCCTAGTATAAGTCTCATACCCTTGAAACCGTATTTTGACTGATATAGTTCGGGTCATAAGGTTGTTCTTGTGGAGTCTTTCTGTTAGTCTAGAAATAATGTTTTTCACTTTTGAATCAATAAGATTCCAATCGCTTTGATCTGTTCCAAAGGTTCTTTCAGAACTAATCGATTTTCGCGTCCCCCTAGTGTATCCCACTTCTTTATAATTGGTTCCTTGAGCAACTTTCCTTAAATATAGTCCATGTTCTCCAAGAAGGACAAAAGCTTTTTCTCGAGACATGGTAGCAATGTCTCTAATAGTTCTTATCCCTTTTTTATGTAATCGTTTTTCAGTTTTTTTTCCCACACCTACGATTTTTCGAACAGGTAAAGGATAAATTTTCTCTTCTAATTCACAATTGTGAACAAGAGTAATGCCATTAGGTTTATTTAGATCAGAAGCTATCTTTGCAATAGATTTAGTCTCTGCTACTCCTATTGATACTGGTAATGATAATTTTTCTTGAATTTCTGCCTGAATAGCTTTAGCAATCGATTGTGGAGAGGACCCATAAGCTTGCCATGAGTTTGTTGCATCAATATAAGCTTCATCCAACCCTGCCTGTTGAAATTTGTCACCATATTTTCGCAGACATGACATGACCGCCTCAGATTCCTCATGATACTGAGGAAAAGATATTGGAGTTCCAGAACAAATGTATACACCATGGGGACATAATTTATATGCTTGTGAGATCGGCATTGCAGAATGAAGACCAAATCTTCGTGCCTCATACGAACAAGTAGAAACCACACCTCGTCCGTTGCCATTCTGTGGATTAGCACCAATAATAACTGGATATCCTTGTAAAAAAGGATGGTTCTTAACGTGAACACTTGCAAAAAAACTGTCAAGGTCACAATGTAATATTACATGGTTCCATTCCAACCAAGAACCACCAACCTCCTTGGGGTTTTGGGGTGTTATAAATATTTGAATCACTTTAATAAAACATTAAAGGTTAGTTTTGAATTTTTTTAGCCTTGCTAAGCCTTATTTTTATGTGAAAAAGAGAGATGGCTAAATGAGATTGAATTTATATTCAATTATCCCAAGTTACTGGAACTTCATCAAGAATTTTCACTTCTTGAGCTGAAATTGGGTCATAAAAACATTTTACGGCACATACATGGACTCCTCTTTGAATGGCGGTATTTAGTGCTTGATTAAAATTGGGATCTATAACCTTATTTGGTTTAAAAGCGAGAACATCATTCCTTTTAATGATAAAAATCATGAATGATTGATATTCTTCGGTCTCAACAGCTCTAACTAAATCATTGACGTGTTTCACTCCCCTGGTTGTTGGTGCATCAGGAAAAAGTCCTACACCGTTTTTGACAAGTGTAACACTCTTAACTTCAATCAACGCTTTTTGATGAGTATCAACATTAACCATTAAAAAATCAAATCTACTATTTCTAAACGTATATTCAGCCTGAAGAACTCGATATTTTTGGAGGCTTGAAATGACAGTATATTCCTCATGAAACAACCGATTTGTAATGAAAGAGTCAATATTAATCCAGATTCTACCTTTTTTGATGCCAATTAACGAATACTTAGTCTTTCGTGTACTATTGAAACATTTTCGTAGGATTACCTGAACACCTGGTAGAAGTAATTCCTTCAGTCTGCCTGGATCTGGTACATGTGCATCTATAAGTTTATCTGGTTGCGTTGAAGATTGAATTTCGACCCGTGCTAGAAATCGGTTTGTACGTTCCTTAAATCTGGCTTTACAATAGGTTCCTTCACACTTCATTATATTCCCAAAACATGTCTTGAGATTCTCAACATCTTATTCTCTTTTATGGCATTGAGTTAAGTATGCATTATGGTAAGGTTAATTAGTCATAACTAATATTGAAATTTTATGTGAAGTGTTTTTCCTTCTCAAGAAAGAAATAAAAACAAAGGGCTAATAAAAGGTAATAATTACTATGCGCTTATTTACTATGAAGTAAATAGTAATAATATTATCATAGCTTTTGTCTCAAAGGTTATTTCCCCTAAAAACGCTATAAAACGAATATAGTGAGGAAAATGGCTAAAGAAGAAGCTTCGACAATTGATCCCAAAATTTTATCGAAATTTCAAGACGCAATTAAGAAAGCTTCTGCTTTGGCTGAAGATGGTAACTATGGGAAAGCAATCAATCTCCTTCAAAGTAAATTAGATGAAGCAACAAAGCTTGATTTTGTACAGCCTGAGGTTAATATCCGGAATTCACTTGGAATTCTGCAATGGAAGAATAATTCCTTTAATGAATTTTTAGAGACAACAGCAGAGTCATTAGCATTAGCCCGCGCCCATAATTATAAGAAAGGAGTTGCCGAGGCTCTTTTGAATTTAGCTTGGGTGTTAGCAATGGAGAAAAAGGATTTTATTAGATCCTTTGATCTTACTGAAGAAGCTCTTATTGTTACAGAAGATCTCGGATATGAGAAGGGTATTGCGACATCAATGTACATAATTAGTACAGCCTACAAACATAAAAAGATGGAAGATAAGGCGCAATATTATCTAGAACGTTCTCTCGCAATTTCAATGAAATTAGCTGAAGTTGACTTGTTAATTCCCAGTGAGGCTGGATTAACTGAAGAAGAAAAAGAACAGCTAAAAGATGCACTCGATCTACTGTAATCAACAAACCTAATTCTTGTAAATATCTTAGTTGTTGAGTTTTTCTAAAGATATGATTAGCTATTGCCTCGTTAACAAATTCTAAAACTACATTTTTATTTATGAAATTTGGTTATAAATATAAAGAAAACGCTAAAAAAATGAATCAATATATGGAACTCCTCATTTAAGACTGCTCGTGAAACTTTGATTATTCGAATTTTGTATTAATTAGAGAAACTCTTTAAGTTATAAGAAATAGCTATTAAAAAAGTACTAATGTAACTTATCAATCTTTCTTATGTCTGAAACTCAAAAACAATAGAAATATGATTTAATTAAGTGAAATCTCAATTTTTCATATAAAGTAATGATATGATGAGTATGGCGAGAATCCTTCTTGTCGATGACGAAAAAGACCTTCTAATGATTTATACAAAGCTCTTGATGATGGAAGGTCATGATGTCGTGGACAGCGCAAGTAACGGCAAAGAAGCGATTCAAAAATTTTCCGAACTCCCGATAAAACCAGATATCATTATCATGGATTATCGGATGCCAGTGCTAGATGGTTTAGTAGCCATGAAGGAAATATTGAAAAAAACACCAGATGCTAAGGTGTTATTTGTTAGTGCAGAAAAAAGGGTTGAGAAAGAAGCTTTTGAAGCTGGAGCTATTGGTTTTTTTACAAAACCAACGAGCATTCGTACTTTATTATCGGAAATAGATCGCATTCAACAACTTCAGACACAAGTTCTGAAACAAAAGAATCAGAAAGAAGAAACATAACATTTTAATCGAAGTATTTATCAAGAACTATCCTATCGGGGAATTTTGCATCCGATTGTGTTTTTTTAAGGTTTCTGAGATGATTAGTCCATGATTTTGTTATTTTTTCAGGAAAAGAACGATATAATTCTTCTACGAGTGAATCAAAGGTTATTGTCGGATCTTCTTTTGAGCATTTATGAATGAACTTCATAATTCTAAAGAATTGCGTTGTTCCAAAGACTTTGTACTGTGCTTCGATAGCAGGGGGGTTCCATTCTTCCATAATTCTATTGCGAATTAACTCAGCATAATCAGCATTGATTTCATATCCTAATCCTCTTCTTGATGTTATTCGACACATTTTGAGAGTAGTTCCTGAACCTAAAAAGGGATCTAGAACGGTTTCCCCTACTGCGGTGTGCATTCGAATCAGTCGAAAAGGAATGTCTTCAGGAAACGGTGCTGAATGCCCAAAGCGGTTCTGTCCCTTAGAATCAATTTTAAAAACAGGAGCAATATCATCCCAGATACAGCGAACGGCCCAATGACGCCATTCACTTTTTGAAAGAACACTTTGAGTCATGACTTCCTTTGGTATTGTACGTGTTTTACCAGGTTTAACCCAAACAAATATTTGCTCAAAACCAGTATTAGAAGCAATATTTGTTGGCTTAGGATAGCTGCCCCATGATACGTTTGAAACATATTCAGATTTATCCCAATAATGCATCCCAGAGAGATATAAACCATTTTTTTTCATGAATTTCTCAATATCCCACATTATGTTCTGAATTATACGTCGATCAAATCCAGAGCGCGTACTTTCAATTGGTAGTGGTTGTATATTGATCGCGATTTTCCCATTGGGTTGTAAAACCCGAAGGCACTCGGTCCAAACTTTGTTTAGCGATCTAATATAGCTCTGATAACTTTGGCCAAAACCTATCTGTTCTCCCCCATAATCTCGAACATTCCAATAGGGTGGGGAAGTTATAATTAAGGTTATAGTTTCAGACGGAATCTCCTCCATAGTCTCTGATGATTTAAAGAAAACCGTCTGACCTTCAATTTCGACTTTATGTAATTCTGTTGATTTCATTTGTGTTTCCTTTCATTTAAATTTCAAATCAAGAGAATAAGTTTCTTCCATTGATCGTGATTGTCTCCAATATAGAGGTTGAAATTTCTTTAGATCAAAAGCCCAATAATTAATTATTGTATCATCAATTACTACCTCTACCACTTCCCCTATGAATAAATCGTGATCTCCTGTTATGATAATCCTCTGTAATTCACATTCAAGATTAATTAGGCATTCTTTTATTCGTGGCGCATTAATTTTGTTTGATGGTTCAACTGTATAACCAGCTCGTTTGAGTTTCTGAGGCTCCTTTCTTCCACTAATACTACCAATATAATATACTCCTTCAACCTGTGTTATGTTAGGAATATTTACCACGAAATCTTTGTGTTGGCTAATTATTTGATGAGAGAAACGCTTCTTCGTTATTGAGACACCTATTAGTGGGGGTTCAACAGATAAAGGGCAAGACCAGGCAATTGCTAAGGCATTTGGTTCTTTCAATGTCCCTGATGAGACTAAGATTGTGAGTCTTGGGTATAAATAACGATAAGCAGCAGTTAAATCCGAAATTGGTTTTTTCATGAGTTTCACTCCTTAAGAATCATAAATTTGGTTAATTCTGTGATCGTAATTTTCTTAAGAGATCTAAATTTTGTTTATCACTCATTTTATTGTCTTTAGGGGTTTCTAAAATCATTGGTAATTTCTTATATCGGGGATTTCGCATTAATTCTTTAAAACAGTCTAACCCGATATAACCTTTCCCGATATGTTCGTGATGATCTATTCCCGAACCGAGAGGACCTTTAGAATCATTTATATGGAATAATTTAAGCTTATTTTTACCTACCAATTCTTCAAGTTTATCTATAACTTCATTTAGTCCTTCTGGAGTAGAGATGTCATAACCAGAAGAGAAAGCATGGGCTGTGTCTAAACACACACCGATATATTGTTCTTCCTGTACATAGCCTAAAATTTTCTCGAAATGATCAATCTTATTCCCCCAGGTCTTTTTTTTGGCTGTTGAATTCTCTAGTAAAATCATCGATGGATTCTTTATGTGCCTTCTGACTTTGTTTAAAGCTTCTGCTACTCGCTTAGCAGCGAATTCTTCACCACAATCTTTTGGACTCCCTAGATGAGTTATCACATATGGGACTTGCAATACTATTATCTTCTCTACTTCTTCGATTAACACATTTACAGATTTTTCAAATAGAGTATCATCTGGACTCGCGAGATTCGGTAGATAGGGCATATGAATAGCTGTATCGAAATAGTTTGCAGCTTTAGACTTCTTTATAAATTCTTGAACAGGTTCAGGTTCTAGCTTTGATGCAACCCATCTTCTTGGAGGCCGAGTAAAGATTTGTAGACACTCACAAGTACTTTGTATTCCACGATCAATCGCGAGATCAATTGACTTGGCAATTGATTTATGAGCGCCAATTCGTGGGCCAATGATATTTTCTTTAGGCATATATAAAATTCAACACCATTTAGTAGAGAATGCTCGGAAATTTGATATTTTTTATGTGCTACAAATATTTAGTTAGGTAGATGTTAAGACAATTTCGAACTCTATTAGGTTTTTGTGATAATATGGAACAGTTACAGCTCAAGACAAAATGTCAAATCAGCCTAATCATTGCTACTTTTGCTGTATCTTGGGCTTCTATATTTATTACTATTTTATTGGATAATGGTGTTCCTCCTGTCGTTATTGCTTTTTGGAGGTTATTTCTGTCAGTTATTTTCCTCATTCCGTTTATTTTGCGCCTGGAAATCAGAAAACAGTTTAAACTATATTTTAATTTCACCTATCAAGGCTTTTTTATGCTCTCGGGATTATTTCTTTCTCTTCACTTCTTGAGCTGGATTCAAAGTTTAACATCATTATCTGTCGCTGTATCAGTCTTGGTGGTCAATTCCTCCCCAATTTGGGTAGTTGTATTTTCTTTCTTATTATTACGTGAGAAAATAACTCAAAATCAACTTATTGGGTTATTTCTTGGTTTCATGGGTTTATTTCTAATATCTTTAACTCCTACTTCCCAACAGAACAACACAATCCTCCCTGAAGGCATTTTTCTTGCATTATTCGGAGCCTTCATGGTTGCTTTTTATTTTATGATAGGAAAGCATATGCGGACTCAACATACAGTACCTAATATTCCTTATGTGTTCTTTGTAAATTTATTTTGCTCCATATTTCTTTTACTTTTTGCATTTTTATTGGGTGATAATGTTCTTCGTTTCACTCAAGCTGATCTTATATGGTTCATTGCATTAGCCATTGGCCCAAGCTTATTAGGGCATGCACTATATATCTATGCAATGAAGCATTTCTCAGCTCAAACGGTTTCTTTAGCAGTAATTGGAGAAACTGTTGGAGCATCATTGTTAGCTTGGCTTATTTTTTCCCAAGTTTTACCCCCAATCACTCTGGTTGGAGGGTTTCTCGTCTTATTTGGAATATACTTAGATGTTAAGTTTGATATTCCTTCTGATATGAAGAAAAACAAATTTGATAAGATTTCTAATGAGTGAAATTGTGGTTTAACTGGTAAGTTATATTTTTCGTCCTATTTTTCTTATATATAGGAAAATACTGATTACTCCAATTGTTAACATACCAATGAAGAACAATGGTTCAATTCCACTAGTAGAAGCATTAGAATCAGAGAGTGTTGCGGTGTGGGTGGTGAATGTAGAGTTATTTGGTTGATTCAGATAGTTGATGGATAAATCGAGAAGATTCGGTAAAATCGTGTCAGGGACTAATTCAGGCTGAAAAAGATAATTAATCAGTTTGTATTCCCCAGTGTCGATATAATAACCTTTAGTGCTGTAATCTATGAATTCAGGGCTCACATCCTCGAGAATAGATACCGCTCCAGCTAATAACGTAACTACTTCTCCATCACTACTTCTATTTGCCCGTAATGTGTTAGTAAAACCTAATGTAAACGATGGAAGGCTTTCCAAAAAGTCTAGGCCTCTCAATAGCGTAACAGGTGCTCGAAAGTTAGTAGGACTTCGTGCACGAAAAATCTCAGCAATTTCATCATGAACATTACTACCTTGATTACTAAAGTCGAAAATATTGTAATTAGACATGAAAATGATTCGGGAAGGATTATCCATAGTCGAGGATTCTAAGTATTGCTTAATTTCTTGAAATTCATTGTAATTAATATGTGAGTTAGATATTGGAGTAATTGCAGGATTTCCTACCCAAATTACATATTCATAATCTCTCATCTCTTCTGCGCTGATCTCTGCATCAGTCAAAGAACTTGTCTGTAGAATTTCATATTGTCCAGAATAGCCTAATTTATCTAACGCCGAAAGGATAGAAGTTTCCGACGAACGGCCCAGATCATCATCTACTACTAGTATTATGCCATCTGTATTATCAACTTCTACGTTTATGAAAGAGGAATAGCCAATGTAAGGAATATTTGTATTGTCTAAAGCTCGAGCTCGAACCAAATGAGTTCCTTCTCTTACTCCTGTTGTATTCCACTCAAAATAATAAGTTCCTTCAATTGCAGCAGGATTACAAGTTTTCCAGGGTCCGTTGTCAATAGAAATCTCTGTTCGAGATATGTTTGACCTTAACGGGCTAGTAGTTGTGACCAAAATATCATAACATCCTTTTATAGAATGAATTGGTGGTACTATCTCCACTTGAGGGATCTTACTCTCATTTGTCACCCTTAAACAATAAGATAAATTCTCATATTTTTCTATTACCTGAATGGCCCACCCTTCTTTTGAGCAATAGGTTCCAATGTCCCCATCAACTAAGGAAAATGCAGCATCTTCTTTATTCTCACTTGTTTCAGGATGTGCATCAATTACATTCCAAGGAGGCCATACATCTGATCCTACTTGGATTTGATTAGATGCACGAGGGCCAACCTGAATTTCAGCAATGACAATTCCATGTTTTGGTAGATATCTATCGTAATCGAGGTCTTCCCGAACTGTAACTGTCCATCCTCGACCATATTCAGGATTGCTGAATCCTGTTGAATTCCACTCCAGTTCAAGCCACATGATACCACTGGGTTCAGTTAGAGCTAAAGGATTAGCATTGGTTATGGTATCATTCGTAAAATTAGTAATTTGTAAGCGATGGCTATTTGAAAGAAACCGAGGAGAATTTGCTTGTGAAATTCGACTATAATATTTATTCCAAATCGAGAAATGGCCTTCTCCATAAGCCATAATATCATAAGGTCCAGCAAAGATGTTTTGATAGCTCTTGTAGTCATAAAGATCTGGGAAGTAAAGTTCATGCCCTAATTCGTGTGAAGGGGTTACATAATCTACATACTCATGATTCATAGAATATTCAATGGGATAACTTCCTTTGTGAGACCAGATATCGTTTGAGTTTCCTGAATACTCTTGTCCATCACCCGAATGAATTACGATGAAAAGATCATAGTCCTGTGGATCTTTTTTAGCATTAATCGCATGGGTTCTTGCTTCCTCTGCAAGACCATAATAAACAGAATCTACGGATGGTATACCACCCAATCTCTCACCAGCTCCATAATAGCTTAAGTTGTGGTTCGCTTGATACCAACCTAGTATTTCTCCTTCTAAGATAACCTCCCCATAAGAAGTATTCCGAAAATATTGGCTCACACTATCTGCTTCAGTTGAAAAGAAAAGATTCTCATAATAGTGTATTGTGTGAGTAGGATGATGAGGATCATCAGGTAATTCCATAAGGATAACAAGTAATTTAAGAGTTGTATGTGCCACATTATATATTATTTGACGTGATCTGAGTGAAATTTCAGCCCTATCATTGCTGTTGGAACGTACAGAACAAGAAAAAACCACATTTGAAATAATAAGAAATAAGAGAAAAGTAAGCTGAAGTTTTTTCACACAATTCACCGTTGGAATTACTAATAATAAGAATATTAATGTGAATTTAATAAATTCCTATTCTCATGTATCATAATTGAGGAGCCTTTTGATGAGATCTAAGAATGATAACCAAGTTATTAACCGAGTTACTGAGACTTTATTGGCGAAAATTGAGGCTAAGGATCAAGAACTAGGACGATTTCTAGTTCATGACGATTTTGAGCAATTTGATTCTAGAATTAATCTTTGGGCTATTCGTGAGAGTGTCCATGATCTCAAGGAAACCACGGTTACTGATTTGGTTGACATTCCTGATGAATTGGAAATTAAAGTGACCTTTGCTCCGCCCTCATTCTTCTTGGATGTCTTAGGGGGGAAAAAAGATGTTCCTTATTGGCAAGTCGCTACAGTAACACGTATTTTAAGATCTAGTGATATTGTTTTTGATCCGAAGGGAAAATTACAGCAATGGGTTGATCAAGCGCCCCATATTGAATGGGATCCTGCGTTAATTGAGCTAAAACGTCAAACAACTCTATTGTTATTGGATCGAATGAAGAATCGTCTTAGAGAGGATATGTTAGCAGACGCTTTCATGTGGATAATTAAGGCAGCAGAGGAAGCCATCTGTGTTCCTTTGATGGAAGCGAATGCCTTTAAAATCGGAACTGCAACACTTTTACTGGATGTATTAAGAGATTTTGATATGGATCTTTACACTTTCTTTGTGAATCTATTACGTATTCCGACTTTCACACCTGAAAAGCTCGATAATGCTCGAAAGGAGTTAGAAACATTAGCAGATCGTCTATACCAGTTAAATGTCAAAACTGATCGTGAAATGTGGATATTAGCAGCATTTGTTTCCATTAACGAATCAGAACGCCGTTTGATTCAGAGTCAAAAAGCTGAAGCTGAATTTTCCTCACGTCTTTTTGAAACAGCAGTTGGTGAGTTATGGCAAGGATTTTGGTTGGTTGCTCAAAATCCGAAAAAAGAAATGAAATTGGATCCCTGGGTAGTTGCATCATTTTGGAATCATTTTGGTTTTTCTGAATTAGATGAAAAATGGTTATTCGAACAGGAAAGGAAAATTAAAGAACTCCTTCCTCGGTAACTGCATATAAAAGATTTAACTTCACCAGAAGTCCCCTTTCCTTTAAATGGGGGATGAATGGTGAGGTAAAAATGATCTCAAAGACAGAAAAGAGGGGAGGGAAAAGAATCATCAGATTAGAAAGGTTGAAAGGGAAAATAATTGCTGGTTAAGTTGGAAAAAGTGGTTCAGAGGGCTTATATAAAGTAATAGACGCAAAATAGCTCAGGGTGGTTACATGGTACCTCTCACATGGAAGTTCACAGTCATTCCTACACCCCAGCAGGAGGAGGTCCTACGGGAATTATCAGAGACGTGTCGACTACTGTACAACCATGCGCTAGCAGAAAGAAAGTATCTTTATGATACCTACAACCAATGTGTTACTTATAGGGAGCAGCAGAACGCCTTACCCCAATTAAAGCAGCTGTTCCCTAGGTACACCCAGGTCTACTCCAAAGTCCTCCAAATGACACTTAAAAAGCTGGATGCTGCGTATAAATCATTTTTTGGGTTACTCAAGAGCGGAGATCATACTACTCGGCCACCCACCTTCCGAGGCAAGGATTATTTCTTCACGTTATGTTACAACCAATCGGGTTTCATTGTCACCAAAGAGACGATTCGATTCTCTCACAAACATCCAAGTAAGACAGAATTGATCTTTCCCGTCCCGTTTGACTTTTCTACTCACATCATTAAACAGATTGAGATCTTTCAAGATCACTATGACAAGAGGTTTTATTTAGCCGTAACATTTGAACATTAGGATCCTCCTTTCATTGATAATGGGCTGTACCAAGCGTTTGATCTAGGTACGACCAAACATACAGCCATTAATCTGCAGGGTAAGTTTCTCGAATCAACGGTCAAGCGTCCTGACAAGTATTGGGAACCGAAGATTCGCTCCTTGCAGCAGAGACGAGATCACTGCAAACAGGGGAGTCATAGACATCGATTGTTCACTCAAAGGTTGGCAACCATCCAACGGAAATGTCGAAATCAGACGATGGACTGGCAACATAAGCAAAGCCTCAACCTCTTACGGAATACCAAAGCCCGAACTATTATCGTGGGTAATCTTTCCCCTAAACAAATGACTAGGAAGAAGAATGGAAAGAGGAAAAAGTATCAGAAGAGTGTTAACCGTGGTGTCCACAACACAGGTCATCTAGGGCGTTTTATCGAATTACTGACCTATAAGGCAAAAAAGCTAGGTAAAAGAGTAACAGTAATTGATGAGCGGGATACTACTAAAACCTGTTCCGTCTGTGGTTATATAAAAGAGCGGATGTCTCTTTCTGAACGCATTTATCACTGTGAAGTGTGTGAAATCGTCCTCGATCGCGACCACAACTCAGCGATCAACATTATGAAGCGCTTTCTCTCACATAATGCCCTGTGGACGGGCTATCAATCCTTCTTAAGTCGGATTGATAATCTACGATACACAGTCAATGGTAAAACGAAAGTCTCCCCTCATCAGGGGTTTGGCGAACTCGTAGGAAGCCACTCGCTTTAGTTGGTGGTAGTTCACTGAACAGATGAGAACCATTCCCAAGTCTTACTTATTCCAGTAGTTAAGCTAGTAGTTGGTTTCCAACCCAACTTTTGATACGCTTTCTTAGAGTCTAGGGCTATATGCTTGACATCTCCAGGCCGTGGGTCACAAAATTTCATATGTGCTTCGATTTTTGTCACATTTTCGATGATTTTAACTAATTCTACTAAATTAGTTTGTTTTCCTGTTCCTGCATTAAATGTATTCATGTGGGAGGAATTCATTGCCTTGATGCAGATCTCTGCAATATCTTTAACATAAACATAATCTCTAGTATCTTTACCATCCCCAAAAATTTCCAGGGGTTTACTGTTCTTAAGCCTCCCCAAAAAGATTGAAATCACACCAGCTTCGCCAAGAGGATCTTGTCGTGGACCATAAATATTTGCTGGTCGAATGATTGTATATGAAAGGCCATAAACATTGTGAAACCATTCTATGTATTTTTCACTAACAAGTTTACTAATCCCATATGGTGAAATCGGCGCCTCTCTGGTTTCTTCTGTCGCTGGAATAACAGAAGGTTCACCATAAATGGCCCCACCCGTAGAAATATATATGAAGCGTTTAATAGAGCTACTACATATAGCTTCCAACAGGTTTATTGTCCCCTCAATGTTTACAGATGCATCAAACCGTGGTTCTCGCACAGAACGATTGACAGAGATTTGGGCAGCTAAATGAAAAACACAATCGATATCTTTGACCGTTTTTCTAATTGTCTCTGGGTCTCTTATATCTCCCTTTATAATCTTAATTTTATTTTTGATTCTACTAAGATTCTTGTTCGTTCCAGTGCTAAAATCGTCTAGACATACCACTGAATGATTGTTTTGTAATAATCTTTCTATTAAATGGCTGCCAACGAATCCTGCGCCACCTGTGACTAAGCATTCCATTGATAATCCTCAAAATGCCATGATATTCATATCATTTTTGTTTTTGTGATTTTTATGCAACATGTCATAAGGTTTAATTCTAACTATGATTTGGAACCCCAATATCCATTAAAGGAAAAAAATCTCTTCTTTAAACTATTTTATAAATATAGAATTTAATTGGAATTCTCAAAGTTATCTAGTAGCATAAAAAGCTAGACGGAGAAATTTATAGTGAAAATTGGAATGAATCAAGGTGCAATTGTAATTTGGGAAAATAACCTCATTAAAAGATACCCCAGTTTGAAAAACATTGACCCAATTATTCGAGATCGTGAGTGTATTAACCAATTGGGGTATGAAGAGCTTTTAAGTGTATCATCTCTCGAATTACCGATCCAATCGTCTAAGATAATTTGTTTAGCAAAAAACTATCCTGCTCATGCGAAAGAAATGGGAGTTGAACCTGAAAATCTACCTCCACATCCTGACCTCTTTTTAAAACCCAAATCTGCGTTAATTGGGCCAGGAGATGATATTATCTTCCCTCCTCAAGTCAAACAAGTTGATCACGAAGTAGAATTGGCAATTGTTATTGGTAAAAAAGGAAAAAATATCCCTTTAAAGGAAACTTTTGATTTTATTTTTGGTTATACAATTTTACTCGATATGACAGCTCGCGATATCCAAGCTGTGGCAAAGAAAAGAGGCAGACCATGGTTTCCATCAAAGGGTTTTGATACATTCTCACCGATAGGACCAGTCATCGTAACATCTGATGAAATCAAAGATCCTCAAAATCTTGATTTGGAGTTAAAATTAAATGGTAAAGTTAAACAAAAAGGAAACACAGGAGATATGATATTCGATATTAGACAAGTCATTAGCTATTGCAGTTCAATCACTACTTTGGAACTAGGGGATTTAATAGCTACTGGTACACCCGCAGGAGTAGGTCCGGTAAATAAGGGCGATAGAATTAGTGCCACAGTTGAGTCAATTGGAACACTTGAGGTAGGAGTAATTTAAGTGACAAGTCTTGACACATTAATGTCTGTCTTAAAATCTAAATGTACTCCTATGGCTGCAATTCAAAATACACCACAAAATATTCTATTAGTAGTGACTTCAAAGGATTTTTGGGATTGTTTACAGGTTTTGGACAAAAATGATATCACTTTCCGATTTATGGAAAGAAGAGAAACCAGTCTCGACGTTCATCTTTCTCTTAATCTTTCCATTCAGGAAATTCATTTTCAGGTAACTTTCCGAATAGTTGATTACTCGTTAAGCTTAGTTCACGGCTTATCAAGTTTTTTCCCTCACGCTACTGCGTTCATTCAGGAGATCGAAGGACTTCCTGAAGATAACAATGAAAATAAATAATTACGATAGGTTCTTAGTACTCTCGAGATGTATTTTTATTAAGTTAAGTAAATCATCGGCACTGAAGGGTTTATTAATATAGGCATCTGCACCTGCTTCTTCCCCTGCAATTCTATCTTTTTTTCCCACCTTCGCTGTAAAAAGTAGAACGGGAATATTCTTTAGTTTGGGATTATCCTTAATCCATTTACATACTTCTAAGCCATTAACCTTAGGCATAAGAACATCTAAAAGGACTAGATCTGGTTTTTCAGAATTCGAGTTGAGAAATTGGATTGCTTCCTCTCCGTTACTTGCAGAAAAAACACGGTAACCTTCGTATTCTAGAACCATCCTGGCAAGTTCAACAGTATCTTCTTCGTCATCAACTACAAGAATTGCGTTGCCTTCCATCATTTTAGCACCAGAGTGATTGTGTTACTGATATCACAGTATATTCATATATATTATGGTTTGAATATTATTATATAACTTCTCTATCAAATTATTTTACCTAGTAGTTTATATTCTTGTGCTTTTTAGCAAAAAAATAAGATCTTCAGAAAAGACCTTGGATCAGAGCGACAATATAATCCCGCCCGATTGCGATTGAAATTAGAGCGATCATCATCACAAATCCAAAAATCTGTTGAAGACGTTTAGTTTCAATCTTTTTCATTATTCTCGGTCCAACTTGAGCTCCTAGTATGATTCCTAGTATGAGAAAAAGGGCTAAATCAGGATAAATCTGGCCCATTGAAATTTTCACGGTAGCCCCCGCTATACTAGTAGCGATCATGATAAACATTGAAGTGGCAACTGCTTTATGCATACTTAACTTACCTATGTGAACTAGGATTGGAACCATCACAACACCACCTCCAATCCCTAGCAGACCAGAGGCAAACCCTGCAATCAATCCAAAGAAAGTACTCCAAAGTTCTCGGCGTTCAAACCCGAATAATACGATTTCATCATGATCAACCTCCTCACCAGTCTCTAATACTTTTTTTTTCTGTTTAGGAAAAACTATCATTTTTACTGAAATTGGAAATAAACATAATGCAAAAACAATTCGAAATACTTGAGGGGCTTCAGTGGCTAAATATGAGCTGGTCAAGCTACCTAAAAGTGCCCCCACGACTGTTGTGATTGCAATTAAAAGACCTGTACGATATTCAATTGTGTTTGGTTGTCGTGCATAAGCGATCGTTGCTGAAAGTGCAGTGAAAATTATCATAAATAAGACTGTGCCAATTGCAAAGCTTTCCTCAATTCCTAACAGAATCAATGCAGGTGTTGTGATAAAACCTCCTCCAACTCCTAGGGCAGAGGAAATAATTCCAATTATAAAAGCAAATATAGAGAATAAGATACCATCAGCAAAGTTCGTTAGGTATTGGTCACCAATTATTTGATAATAAAACATTATCCAAATCACTAATCTTCTTTTCTCATGGGAGTCATAAGAAATATTTCTTACATCAAGTTTGTTTTACTCTCATAAACCTCATTATTCTTCTCCTTTATGTGCTTTAGGCTTGATTTTATTCTTTTGTATTTTTCAAACAATACAGTATATACGTCTCTCATTCGATTATACAAAAAAGAACGGTATAACCCTGATTCTTAAAAAGAATCAATTGAGGTTATAATTACAAACGAAACAGAAATTGAGTATAAATTGGAGATACATACAATGGGGATTGCTGAAATATTTGGGTCCAAAGGAAATCAGCTAAGGAATAAACGCATTTTACTAGCTATTACAGGATCCATAGCGGTTATTGAAGTTCCCCATCTTGTAAGAGAAATTTTACGTTACGAAGGTGATCCCATCGTTGTACTTTCGGAGGAGGCCACCCGTTTAATAGCTACAGATGCATTAACGTGGTGTATGGACAAAGAACCAATAACTCAAATCTCGGGAAGGTCTGAACACGTAAAATGGGTTTCTCATCCAGATCATAAGGTAGATCTATGCATGATTTGTCCTGCTACTGCTAATACTATTTCTAAACTTGCTAATGGAATTGCAGACGGGCCAGTTACCTTAGTTGCATTGGCAGCATTTGGAGCTAAAATCCCATTATTTATTGTTCCTGCTGCACATACTGTTTTGTTGGATAATCCTATTCTTGAAAAAAATATTTCCTATTTGAAAAAACAAAATGTGACCTTTTCAGACTTAGCTGAGGTTGAAAATAAATATAAATTTCCCCCTTTAAACCAATTAATGCAAAATATATTCATGTTAATCAATCGAACCAAGAAATTAAAGGATAAACGCTTTCTAATTACAGGTGGAGCAACTCGCGAATATTTGGATGATGTACGCTTTCTTTCGAATCCATCCACGGGATTGTCAGCATATCAAGTGGCTAATGCTTTGAAAGATCATGGAGCGGAGATTGTACTAATTCTAGGAGAGGGTCATAATCTAAATTTGGAAAGAGTATCATTTCCAGTGAAAATCGTCCGTTCAACACAAGATATGTATGATGAAGTTCAGAGAGAGCTTTCCAATCTGGATTATCATGGCTTAATCGCAGTGGCAGCTGTTTCAGATTACAAACCGCAGTATCAAACTGGTAAGATCCCTTCAAAACAGACAAACTTAACACTCAAGTTGGTACCTACCGTTAAAATTATTGAAAAGATTAGGGAAAGCTATCCAAATATTTATTTAGTCGCTTATAAAGCCGAGGTAGGTATCACTGAGGAAGAATTACTGAAAAGAGGAAGAACGTTACTAGAGAAGCATAAATTAAACATGGTTTGTGCTAATTGGGTGGGGGAGCCAACAAAAGGATTCGTGTCAGAAACTAATGATATTTTTGTTATCCGGTCTGGAATCCCTCCTATTCATTTCACGGGTTCAAAAATGATGATTGGAGAACGTATTGCTGAAATTATTACCGAAGAATTCGATATTAGGAGTGCTGATTGATGAATATAACTGTTTTCGGTGCTGGCAGCATTGGCTCTCTCTTTGCAGGCAGAATAGCCTATTTTGGATATGATGTGTCTGTTATCGGTCGAGATCCGCATGTGGCTGAAATTAACAAAAAGGGGCTCCGTATTATAGAGAACCAGGAAGAATTATTATCTCATTTTCCAGCTGGGACAAATTTTCTACCAGAAGTAGTAACGCCTGATACAGTTTTCATAACAACAAAAGCATATGATAATGGGGTTGTAGCAAATAGTATGGTAGGAAAAATCCCTAAAACGACCTCAATTTTCGTTCTACAGAATGGAATGGGAAATGAGGAAGTATTTCGCCAATATTTTCCCCGCAATCCCATTTTTCGAGCAATAACAACAGAAGCCGCTGAGCTGATCCATCCTGGTATAATTAAGCATGTTGCATTTGGTAAAACATCATTTGGTATTATTTCAGGCGAGGAAAATGGTTTTGGACCAAAAATTCAAAATATTATGCAAGGTTCAGGATTCAATGCGAAAAAGACTAAACAAATTCAGCTAAAACTGTGGCAAAAATTATTGACGAATGCAACTATTTGTCCCCTAGGGGCACTCCTCCAAGTACCAAATGGCAAAATTCTGGAAAAACCTTCAATTAATCGAATTTTTAATGCAATTTTAAAAGAAGGATTAGCGGTAGCAGCTCATAACTTGCCTAATGAAGACTTTTCTCGGACTCGTGAGTTTATTCTCAAAGTTATGGAAAAAACTAAGGATAACCGATGCAGTATGCTTCAGGATATTGTAAGAGGACGTAAAACAGAGATTGATTATATTAATGGCTTTATTGTCCAAGAAAGTAAACGCTTAGGTTTGGAAGCTCCAGTTAATGCTGCAATCGCTGATTTGATTCGCCACCTAGAAAGATATCCACAATAATGAAGGAATTCTTGTGATCGATGATGTCTCTTATTGGGTTGCGTCTCACTTAACTGGAATCTTTGAAATTAGCGATGAATCAAGCAATCTTTTATATCAAGGTTCACGGGGAGCAGGATTATCTATCAATAGAGGAGTAACAACCACTGTTAGACGAGCTAAGAGTTCTAATGTTGAAATCTTCTTCGATGGGATGAAAAAAACTGAATTAGAAGCAGCGGTGACCTCTAGAGTACTTGAAATCCTACTTCCAGACAAACGGCAATCCAATCTGAGTATCTTTCATAATTTCGAGGTACCTCTTTCTTCTGGTTATGGTGCCTCTGCTGCAAGCGCGGTGGGAACAGCTTTCGCTTTAAATGATTTATTAGAGTTAAATTTACCAGAATTGGAATTGTTTCAAGTAGCACATAAAGCTGAAGTATTAACAAAGACAGGTCTTGGAGACGTTATCGGGCTTTACCAAGGTGGGCTAGAAATTCGTTTGAAAGAGGGAGCTCCTGGAATTGGCCAAACAATGTCATTAAAAAGTACTGGTGAATGGAAAGTGGCAACAGCTCATTTGGGTACTCTTTCCACATCTGAAGTTCTTTCTAATCCACAAAAGAGGAAAGCAGTGAATGATGCTGGAAGAGAGTTAATTTCAGAATTGATTTCTCATCCTTATTTTCATAATTTCATTGAATTATCAACAGCTTTTACAGAGAAAGCTAATTTATTGACACCTCAATTAAGGGAACACATTAAAAATTTACCACAAGGGGTGATTGGGTCTCAAATAATGCTTGGTGAGTCAATTTTTATTTTTTATCGTGATAGATCCGCTTTAGCGGACATTGACATTCCAAACGCCCAAATAATTGAGGAAACAATTTGCACAAATACTGTGAAAAAACGTGAATAATGTTGGTACCAGAAGTTCCCCCAGATCATCCCCGATATGAATCTTTAATCACCCGTGAGAAGGTGATTGAAGGAATGCATCAAAAAATTGTCGCTGAAGCAGGATTGATTGCACATGGGCGTGGAGAGGCATTTGATTATATATTGGGGGAAGCCACCCCATCTTTTGCTTTGAAACAAGAAAAATTGGCTGTTATCATGTTATTAATGGCGAAGCATCCTGTTATATCTGTTAATGGGAATGTGGCAGTCTTATGCTCAAAGGAAATCGTTCAATTAAGCCAAATATTAAACGCTCCATTAGAGATCAATCTCTTTTATAGAAGCCCAGAGCGTGAAATTGCTATCAAAGACATTTTAACAAGAGCTGGGGCTCAACAGGTATATGGGGTTGATCCAGAATACCTAGATTCTATACCAGAGATTTCTCATCAACGAAGGATTGTCGATTCACGTGGTATTGCATGTTCTGATTGTGTTTTTGTGCCATTAGAGGATGGTGATCGTGCAATGGCACTTAGAAACCTGGGGAAAGACGTTGTTGCTGTTGATCTAAATCCACTATCACGAACCTCTTTGGCAGCTTCAGTTTCTATAACTAATAACATTACAAGAGCAATAATAGAAATGGTTAATTTTGCCAAAAAATTTAGTAAAATGAATATTCAAGAATTAAAGAAGGAAAAAAAGCAGGTTAATAATGTAACACTATTACAGGAAGCCCTGAAATTTATGTCTTCCCGACTCGAGGAACTCGCTAGTGATCAAAAATTATATGAGGTATAACTATGAAGAAGAAAACAATTTTGGATATATTAGAGATGAAAAAAACGGGAGAAAAAATAACGATGCTTACAGCATATGATTTCGTAATGGCTTCGATTATGGATGAAGCTGGAACCGATTTATTACTTGTTGGGGATACTATGGGTATGGTGGTTCATGGTAATCCGACTACGTTGACTGTTACTCTAGAAGATTCAATTCGTCATACTCAAGCTGTTGCAAGAGGTACAAAGCAAGCCATGGTAATTGGTGACCTACCTTTCGGAACTTTTCAAGTTTCTGCAGAGGAAGCTGTTCGGAATTCAGTCAAATTGATTAAAATAGGTAAAGCAGAAGCTATAAAGCTAGAAGGGGGAAGTGAACGGTGTGATGCAATACGGGGAATATTGGACGCAGGAATCCCTGTTATGGGTCATTTAGGACTTACTCCACAATCTATTCATAAATTTGGAGGTTTTAAAGTACAAGGCCGTACTGAAGAGGCAGCAAAGTTACTTATCGAAGAATCAAAGAAACTCGAAGAAGCAGGGATTTTTTCTCTTGTATTAGAAGCTATTCCCTGGAAAGTCGCAAAAAAAATAACTGAATCCATTTCTATCCCCACTATTGGAATCGGAGCAGGGCCTTATTGTGATGGACAAGTGTTAGTAACCTATGACATGCTTGGCTATTTCGATTTCAAAGCAAAATTCGTTAAAAGATATTTAAACCTGAAAGAACAGATTTTAAGAGCAGTTAAAGAATACAATCAAGAAGTACGAGAAGGAAAATTCCCAGACCTTAGCTATAGCTATGATTAACAAATTCCTTCATTTTCGTCATTTTCGGTGACCTCCCTCTCCTGTTTTACTTATAAAGATAATAGAAGCTTTTATAAGGAGTTAACGGTCTGTTAATGAAATGAAAGTGTATGGGTTCCGAAACTTTTTCCCTTTATCAAAGAAACATATCAAGTAGGCTCTCTACGAGAAGTTTATTACTTGAGGAACTACAGAGAGTTAAAGAAAAGTTAAATTCTACCCCTCATCCGTATTGTGAAATAAATTGTCCTTGGTTATCATTTTGCAGAAGTATATCTTCGCCTGGTTGCATTTTAAACGATTTAATTGATCCAAGTCTATGGCAATAGATTAGGGGGTATTTTTTCTCGAGATTAGCATCCATCTCTGAAGTAAAAATGACTGAAAATGAGAGAATTTCTTCTACGAAGAATTTTTTTCAGATAATCGTAAAAGCTTTTGATTCTTCAAAAGATATTTTGGTCCGAATCCCTCAAGATTTCTAAATGCCCCTTCAACTCCTTTAGGATTCCCTGTTTTTGTATAAATTACTTTTGAATCGAGAAGTGCATTTAAGACTTCTATTGGTGATTCAAACGCATCAAGTAAGATTTTTGCTTTTTTTTGGCCTGTATTATGGAGTCCTTGTAGAAAAAATAGTTGATTGTCATGCAAAGCTCGTGCTTTTGGAGATTTTCGTGCTATTATCGGATCATCATGCTCTTCTTGAACCCATGATGCAATCCTGTTTAGAGCAATAGCAGTCTCACTCATTTGTGATGTTGGTATCACTGGTAATTGTCTACGTAAGAATATGTATGTTAAAGCCCCATAAACGTGTTTTTTTCTTTTTTTCCATTCAATTCTTTCAAAAGCAGAGGGTAAATCTTCTAAAAGCAACAATGGTTGATCATAGGTTTCTATTAAGCGATCTATTTGCTCAAAAAGACGATTATCCATTAAAGATGTGATCAAGTCTATCCCAGTCTTTCGTTCACAAGCCACTTGGTCTGATACTACATAATCCGCAATGTCTAATTGCTGCTCCTCAACCTCCATACCAAGTTTAATAAGTCTCTTTTTGAGTTCTTCTGGCTCTCGATGATCCACTATAATTTGTAAAGGCTGTGTCATATTTCTCGTATCCTGAGTCAATTCAGAATCTAAAGGTGATAACCTTTTTCAGTTAAAGTTCCTGGCAATAAATTATTCTGAATTAAAGAGTCTAGTATGGCTCTCAGGTCGATGTTAGAAATATTTGTTTCACGACTGATCTCTTCCCAAGTAATTATTTCTTTTGTTTGCTGAATTGGTTGTTTTATATAGTCAATAACTTTATTAAGAGCCCTCTTCTGGGTCATCACAACTTTACTATCATTTGAAATTAATAGATTATTATCATCAGATATTAAATCTCGAACTATCAGTTCATTTTTCTTGTCTTTAACAATTTCAAGAATTTCCAAGAGTTCTTGAAGTGTAAATTCTTCTCGATATTCTAGGATTCCTTGAATTTCTTGATTAATGCCCCTTTCAGTTACAAATTCTCCTATCGTATTTGTGAATCCCCTAACAAATAAGATTTGTGTTACTAATAGCATAAGAAGATCTTTTGCCAAATCCATTTTGAATGCTAGAACACCAAAATTAATTCGTGTTTTAGCCTTAATTTCATTACTAACATCAGCAATCAGGTCTTCGGTGAAAAAATAATTACTATCAGGGGTAGTACTCCCACTAAATTCTTGAGTAATATAATTTAAGATGACTGGTTTGATTAAATTTACCATTTTATCTAATTTTACTTCTTTTATAAACTCAGGAATGGAAAGATAACCTTTTCCAATGATTTTTTGTTGGAGTTGAGGATGAAGATTCTCAAGAGTAATGAGTTGTCCATCTCTTGTTTTATAAGTCTTTATATCTAGAATCTTTTGTAAAGACTGGAGAAACCTTGGAAAATCCATGGAAATCCGTTGGAGAAGATGGCCAACCCGTGATTCATCAATACCTGCTGAATCATCCTTAAGTTTTTGGAATTCCATCTTTTCCAAAAAGACCTTGATATCTTCTAGCCATCTTCCTTGAAACTGATCATCAATAATTGCTTTTAAAATCGTAAACTCAATTTTTGGAGATCCAATTTGAGTCAAAAAGTTATCAAGCGAAATAATGGAATCACGATTTATTTGTTGCTCTATTTGAGATTGTAGGAATTTTTTCGATATGTACTCATTGTGAGAGTTATACCACCCTACATTTGAGGGATTCAGAGCAGGTATCAATTCTTTTTTGACTAGTTCGTTTAGTTGATTTATCTCATTAGTAATATTAACAAGATTGAGAATACCAGTATTCTGAAATTCAGAGGAAAACTTAGTAAAAACCTCATTTGTTAAGAAAAATTCTGGGTTAATTTTATAGCTATTCGAGATTGTAGAAATTACTTCTTCTAATATTTCAGGAGCTAATTGATTGAATGGATCCTCATGTCTAAGTGTTGGAATATAGATAGATCTTTTCTCTTCTAATTCTGCCGTTAATAATCTCTTTAAACCTGTTTCAGTAAGAAATGTATTGTTCGAGAGAGGAATAAGTCTTAAAGCTAATATTTTTTCGGCTAAAACCTTAATGGCGATTATGTTTGATTGTAATTCAACTGCTAATTCTGATAAATCTAATTTATCTTTCGCCAATAGTCGAGTTTTAAGGTCCTGAATTGCAAAAGCCATTTGTGTTGTAAGAGTGGAAATTGCAGAATCAAAATTCTGTTTTGTAGTATCTGTGGCATGTTGTAGAAAAGCTATCAAGTCAACTCTACCAGTTGACATAACCACTGGTACGATTTCTTGTTCATTTTTACTTAAAAAAGCAGCTGCAGACTCTCTAACATAGTCATTAGTGTCAATAAGATTTTCAATAAAGGGACCAATCAGTTCTCGTCCTCCCATGTGTTCTAATGCAGATCCTGCCTGATTTCTAGTCCAATCATCATAATCAGGATTCCGCATAATCTCAATGAGAGTACCAATTGCTCTAGGTGTTTTTAACTTTCCAAGGGCATATATTATTGCTCTCCGAAGGCCACCTGATTCCGATTCCAATAATCTTAACAGCTGTGTCTCCACCCCCTCTATTTGATGTGTTACCACAATATCCATTGCAGTTTTTCGAACTACTTCTGCTGGATCACTCAAAGCTTTGATTACATGAGCTTTAAGTTGAGGATGATTCTTGTCACTAAGCCATTCGAGAGCCAATGAGCGAATTCCAGGACTAGAATCCGAAAGAGCCGAATTAACCAAGGGTCCGACGTTTTTAGTATCTTTAATAGCTTCTAATAATGCCCCAAATGCATTCTCTCGGATATTATCTTGGGGAGCTTTAATGAAAGGTAACAATGATTTAACAATCATTCGGAAACGAAAATCCGTGGGATTTGGGTTTGCCTGTAAGTATTTTTTCAGATTATTAATCGAAGTCCATTTAATGTCGTTGTCCTTTGATTTAAGGCCTTTAAGATCATTCAACACAGCATCTTCAGACATACTGCTCACGATATCACGAATATGTGAATCTAGTCTCCATACTACAGTCCAACATATATATCTTTACCCTAAGCCAATTGCTTCATTTCTTTATTTAGTCAATACAAATAAATGTTCAAGGGCTGCTGAGAACATTTGCGGGATTGCGAATAAATGCTGATATAAGCCGAATAGTATGAAAAATATCTTCTAAAGATAATAGAGATGTTGGTGAGTGTATATATCGACATGGAACCGACACCACTGAAGAGGGTATTCCACTCCTTATCTGATGGATCCTTCCAGCGTTTGTACCACCAAAAAGTGGCTTTTTTATATGGTATGGAATGTTCTCATGCTTAGCATTTTCTATCAGTCTCTGATTAACGAAGGGATGTGCAATCAAGCTCCTATCAGCAACTGAAATTGCTGGTCCTTTTCCAATATACGCAGGGCATTCCGATTTTTTAATTCCAGGAACATCTGCTGCCGTGGTGTTTTCGATGGCTAAAGCCATAGTGGGATCCAAGGAGAAAGCTGCTGGTCCTGCTCCTCTTCCTCCTATCTCCTCACCCATAGAAAAACTGAATAGTACGGTATCTGAAGGTGTTGTTTCTGCGAATTCCCGTATAATGTGAATTAAAACATTAACTCCAGTTCTGTCATCAAAAGCTTTACCTCTTACCATATTATTTGGAAATTCAACAAAAGGATCGTAAAGGGTACCAATAGTGCCTATATGAATTCCACAGGACTTTACTTCCTCCTTAGTAGACATACCTGTATCAATATACATGTCATTTGTCTTAACTGCGCTTTTCCGTTCACTTTCTGTTGTTAAGTGAATTGGTTTTGAACCAATAATACCATGATATATGTTTCCATCATTTGTAAGAATTTTGACTGCTTGTCCTAAAAGAATCCGCGTATCCCAACCTCCTATGGGTACAAAACGCAAAAAACCTCCTCTAGGTTCAATATAGCTGACCATGAAACCAATTTCGTCAGCATGAGCGTCAATCATGATTCTTTCTTTACCTTCATTTCCCTCTTTAATTGCTAAGAGGGATCCAAGAGGATCAATCCATATTTTATCCGCTAATCCTTCGATTTGGCTTTGGATAAATTCTATAACTGGTTTTTCATGACCACTAACTCCGATGAGTTCAGAGAGTTCTTTTTGAAGGAACTTGATGCTTTCTAATTTAGTTCTGTTCATTTTATTTCACTTATGGTCATTTTTATTGCATCTAATAGATAATAATTATCATCATTAAATAGAGTACATTTGATGACAAAAAAGATAAGATGTTCATTTTAGAATTCTACTCTTCCTGTACGAGAAATTATCATGTATAAACTAGAAATTTTTCCCAAGGATTATGATTTTTTCTCCTCTAATATGTTTTTCTCCAATTCGTGTGAGTCCGAATCTTTTATAGAATCGAAGAAGACTTGGGGTTTTTGAATAGATTTCTAGTTCGATTCCTATTGCTGTAGGTATGTCTTGTTGAATCAATTTTATAACCTCTTTAACAACCCAACTTCCGAAGCCTTTGTTTTGAAATTGAGGTTTAATAGCAAAGTGAAACAACTTTACTGTTTTCTTGTCTGTTAGAGCTAAAGAAAAAGTTCCAATTAGGTCTTGTTTTTCATATATTGCATATAATCTATCATTTTCGAGAGTGTAATTTAGCTTTTGAGCTGTATTATCTAATACTCCAGGTGGGCGGGATAAGGTTTCAGCTATAGGCTTGTAAGCTTCATTTATAATTGATTCAATGTAGAGGAGATCTTCTTTTCGTGCATGCAAAAACATAATCAATGTTTTTGACCCTCTTTTTGGTAGATTTGATTTGATAATCTAAGAGTCTAATGAGGAATGATCTCTTTCACTTTTCTGACTGTTTCAGAGACTTTAACAACGAGGTTTTCTAATCCAGAGGTAGGATCTCCATCAACATACAGCAATAATCCTTCGCTAATTTTGTATGCAACCAGATTAGTTGCTTCTGAAGAAACGACTAAGTAACGTAAATTCCTCATATATGTTGAAACATTCAACATGCGAATCGCTCCTTCCATTCGTGTTTGATCCATTTTATATTCAAGTAAAATGTCACCAGTGAAAGAAACAATCATTGCTCCTCGGGCGCCAATGCTTTTTTGTTGTACTAATTTTTTAAGATAAAATAATGCAGCATTCTTTGAACTGGTTAACATCTCGCGAGTTTCACCTAAGAAAACTTCATCTACATGATTTTTGAATGCTTCAAATAGCTCTGTATCAACAAGTTGTATTTCTTCTAATTGAGACCCATATTCTGCCAAAAATAAACTCGCAATAGTAGTTAATTTGAACTGTAAGTCCAAAGGACTCACAAGTGGTGAAGCTAAGATAGCGAACACTAAATCCCCTCTTTCGATGAACGAGAAACGGAGATCAGTCATATCTACAACTCGAAGCTCACTTAATGACGACGATTTTGCGAAGGAGAACATCGCTGTTAAAAAAGCCACTACAAGATGGGCATCAGGAGTTGTTGTATCTTTTTTTTCATATGAGCGGGTAAATAGTGTATTCCCCGTCTCTTTTTCGAAGATAAAGAAAGCCTTAATTGTTTTAAACTTCTCTAGTGTCATTATCAACTCCTCATAAAAATTTCTTTGCAGTAACATTCAGTATCCTTGTTGTCATGGTCTGAAAAGCTTGATTAACGTTTTCCCCAGTTTTTGCAGAGGTTTCGATGTAATCGATGGCATGCATAGCTTCGTGAATCTTCCTTGATTGAGATGTTGATAAAGCCCGATCCTTCTCTAAATCAGCCTTATTTCCAATGAGAATGGACAGGCACTGTGGTGAGACTCTCAATACTTGTGCTTGCCACCTTTCCTGCATTTGAAGAAGTGTTTCACGACGTGTCAAGTCAAACACATAGAAAGCACCTAAAGCTCCTTTTAAGTAGAGATGAGAATATGAAACATGTCTTGCTTGTCCAGCTATGTCCCAAACTTGTAATGAAGCGATTCGTTTTACGTTCTTTGTATCAATAAACGTGACAGTTTTCGTTAGGAAATTAACACCTAGACTCATTTGATAATCTTCGGAAAATCGATTCTCAATAAACCTTAGAATCAATGAAGTTTTTCCTACTGCTCCGTCTCCAAGGAGTAAAAGTTTCAAAATGTGTTTAATTTCCTTACCTTTTGCCAAACTGCTATCTCCAATTTTTAAAGATGTCCCGTAATGATTGATCAAATAATACATATTAAAAATATATATTACAGCATTACAACACTATTTCAAAAGTTTTTCTTTACAATCTTGAGAAGATTTTAATAGAATCAAAAAAAAAACTTGAATATGAACAGATGACATGTATTTTTTAAATTCCATTTAGGTATTAGCCTTACTACTCTTTTTCTCTCCCATCTAAAGAAAAAAAGGAATATTTCCAAGTCAAAAAAATTCTTTTTATATTGATCAAAAGAAATTGTTGGAATACTTACTCTGGTGAAACGAGGTTTGGAATCAGAAAAAGATCTGTCTGGTACAGAAAAGTGGATTGAGATAGTATTGAAAGACCTAGGAGAGGCAACTACAATTGAAATTATCGAACGAGTAAGTATCTTTAATCAAGATTGTGCAGACCGTATTCCTATGGTTCTGACTCAAATGCGAATAGACGGTAAAATCTCATATGAAGTTGTTCCAGCTAAAGGTGGAGAAAGACGGAACATTTTATGGCGATTGATTGAAACTCAACCGATAGGTAAGGACAGATAAATTTTTTTGCCACTCCATCAGCGCGAAATTATATCCATATTTCCTGGCCTTCTAAAGGAATAAATATATTTTTATCTCTTTTTAATATAAAAGCTCTGTCTATTACTTCTACTCCTAAGTGAATGAGAGCCATTCTATCGGTTAGTGATTGAAGTTTTTTCAATTGATGATAGTTTAGATGAATTTCATGTTCACTGTCTAAAAAATTACATTCCATAATCGCTAGCTGTGTATTTTTGACAAGAGGTACCAATTCATCTGTCCAACCAGTATCACCTGAATACGCTATAGATCTTTCTCTTGTTTCAACTCTATATCCTTGAGCTTCTGGTGTATGAAGCATTTTAAAAGGTTGGATTGTTATACCATTCAGCTCTAATGAGGAATTAGATGGCTTTATACTTCGGAATTCACATGGAAAAGGTAGCTCTTTTTCTGCAATAGCTTCATATAGAGCAGAGTAAAGATTGGTAACTTTTCTGTTTATGTTTGGAGGGCCAATTATAGTTAAGACTTTATCTCTTTTTTGTAGGACACTAGCTTCTAATAGAAAGAAAGGGACTCCTCCTAGGTGATCTCCATGAAAATGGGAAATAATGATTATATCAACATCATTGGTAGATCTACCTGATTCTTTTAAAGCCTGTAAAGAATGGGGTCCACAATCTAATAAAATCCCTTTTGTTCCGATCTTAACAAAAACAGAGGCACTTTTACCTCCACCTGATCCAAAGGCATCACCTGTCCCCAAAAATACAACATTTATTTGGGGTTTTCTCTTTGGGAAAACTCTTGTACCAACATTTTTTTCGTCCAACGCTTGGACGAATTCATTGATACCAACAACCCAGCATTTTACCTGAGTATTCGCTAATTCAGTAAGGTTGCGAAGCTTGCCTCCCATCGCATCAGTGACATCAAAATCTCCTTTGGTTTCTCCTCCTTGGAATGATAGAATCTCATTTTTAGGATTATAACACTTTACCTTGTCAGCATCAACTTCGATATATGCAATAAATTCCGCATCATTAAGGCTAGGATCTTTAGTATATATTCCAGTACGCTTTTCTTCAACATTGGTTAAAAAAATGACTGAATCGAGAAAAGTATTTTTAAGGCGTCTCGTTAGAGCGGCAGGAATAATATCTCCAGAGAAGACTTTCCATCCGTTAGGAGTGTAACCTACATCTCCGAAAAAAATCGGAATAGCAGTAGTCTTAGTAATTATCTGTTCAAATACTTTTAAATCTGAAGCATCAGCTTTGTTTGTAGAAATATCTTGGGTATGTACACCTGTAAAAATAGAATGAGAAGGAAAGGAAATAGCATTAATGCCGTATTTCATAGCCTCAGAAACAATTATTTGATTTTGAATCGCCACAGCAAGTTTAATGATTGGATAATCAGATTCTAAATCTGTATGTTTCTTTAATAAGTGTAAAACTAATGAATGACCAATTGAGCCCGCTCCATGAATCAATGCGATTTTTTTTGGGGGATTTTGGGCTATAAAGGAAGAGAGAATATTTAGAATTTTATTTAGGTTTTGAAAGTTTACTAAATCTGAAATCGTTTTTGTTAATTCTTCTAGTGAGCCTTTACCTGATAAGACACTATCTATTTTACCTAAATATTGTTCAATACGAAGCCTATCTTTTTTATAAGTTATTATACTTCCACCAAGCTTAATTAAAGTGATCGGAGTCTTTTTCATTTCTATCATCTCTTCATCTTTAAATGCTATTACCCCTTCTAATATTCTAAAATGGACATTATCAGTTCAATTCTTTTCATTAAAGGTTTAAAGTAATTTGATTATTGTAGCGAGGGTTGTTTGACAAATTTTCTTCATAAAAGGAAAATTTATAGTATTTATTGTATCTCCACCCGTATGATAGTATGGATTTCGAAAATTAGCTGTATCAGTTACCATTATTGCAGGAATACTATATCTCCAGAAAGGAGCATGATCGCTTCTTAATAGGTCTGGCATAGTTTGTTTAATTCCTTCATAATCTAAAGGAACATTCAGACTAGCACAAGGAAGATTAATCGATTTATGTTGCGATGATTCGAAAAAAGCATCTGAAAGATTTTGAGAGTTTTCATCTCCTATAACAGTAATATAATTCCCGATCATTCTATCATGATCAGTGCTATGGGTTTTGAACATGTCTAGACTTATACCTTGGGGTAAACGTTGAGAATGAGGTTCAATAGACACAAAACCTACTGACTCCAGATTAATAACTCCTTTTGCAGTCATTTTACTTTTGAATACATATTTTGAATACGCATCACTACCCAAACAAAAGCTTTTACCGAAGGGATCATCTTGAGCTGACTCGCGAAATATTTCATTCTGTTTCTTAAAGAATATAAGTTCCGTTCCGTTTAATTCTTGTTTTGCCTTTTCTTCAAACTTTCGCCAGTTCTCCTCATCAAGGTAAGGTTTTGCTGGACCTGATGAAATTATCAACTTCTTAAATTGATCCGCGTATTTCTTTAGGGGCCAAGAAATATAACGGAATTCTTCGTCAAAAACCCCATATTGGGTACCAAGCGCTCTTATTGGCTTTTGTAAACTAGGGGAGAATTCTTCTAAGTTAAAGCTTACGAAAATAACATTCTTTTTATAATCTATTTCGTGAAGAACACGAGCTACTTCAAGCATGACTGCTACTCCACTTGCGTTATCATCAGCACCAGGAGTAGAATAAACCGTGTCGTAATGACTAGTTATCAATAGTGTAGGTTGAGTTAAATCCATTCGTTCTCCTAACAGTCCTTCAATGTTGAAAAACTCTTTCTTTAATCCTTTAACAGGGAAAAAGTGTCTATTTATTTTTATGTTACTTTGCTGTAGTGTTTTCTCAATATAATTGCTAGCTTGAATTAAAGTATCGTAAGAGTCAAGCGCGTGTCTAACACCTTCAAGAGAGAGTAAGTGCTTATATAATCTGTCAGTATCAACCATTTCAATAGTTTTCTCAATACTTGTCAAGATGATCTTATCCAAAATGTTTTTAGCTTGATGATTTCATGAATTTTAAAAATAATTCTTTGATTGTTTCTTTCTTGAAGCTCTCTTTCAAACCAGTTTTTCTTGAGATGTCAATTCAAATATCTATGCATGTTATTTTCTAAGAGTTAAGAATCCTCATTTCCTTCAAATCAAAGTTTCTCTAAAGCATTATGTATTAGTATGAGAAGCATTTTTTAATTAGAATTTAGTTGTACTGAAAAAATTCATGGTAGAATATCAATGAAAATCACTAAGATTTTCTTTATTATATTACCCACTACCATCGTATGGCTAGTTACAGCTCCATTTCTCTTAGTTTATGCTTTTGATTTGCTAGAAATAAATGTAGAACAGAGCATATCTAGTCCAGGGGTGGTTATTCTATTTATAACGACATGCTTTGCTACTATTTCTCTATATAGTTCGGGACATGTAATAGACAAGAATCCACAAATACTGAGACCTTTAATTACTGGATCTCTGTTAATGAGTGGCATTTGTCTCTTTTTAACAATTCTAGGTGTTAATTTTGTTATCTTTCTTCTAATAGGGCTACCAGGTCTTGGTATATGCCTTGGGATATTGGCAACAGGGGCTGGTGCACTTTATACGGCCTATACAGATGTTCACCATCGAGGTCGAATTTATGCTGTAGCCTTATTTATCAGTGCAATGTTATCTTTAATCATTATTATTTATGTTGAGCTTTTTCAACTGGATACTCGAATTCCATTAATTATCATCGGTTTGATAGCGATTCTTGCAGTACCAATCTTCTATTATATTTCTCGCTCAGTGTCCCCTTGGGTGAATGATGTATTTCCCACGCCAATCAGACATATAATAAATCGTAGATCCATCAAAGCTTATTTGCTTGCTCACTTCTTTATTTACTTCATGCTTGGTGTTGCTTTCGCTGCAATCTCCCAAATAGGTCATTTACGTTATCCTGATTTTATTATTAAACTTCCATCCTTTGGAGAGTTCCAACTGGATCAAACAACATTATTTTGGATTATTGTGTTCTTTGGTGATTTAATCTGTGTTATTCCAATGGGATGGTTTTCTGACCGTTTTGGACGAAAGAATCTAATCGTAATGGGTTTCTATGTAGTTGTTATTGCAGCATTAATTGTAGGAATTAGTGAAGATCCGTTGATGTTTTATTTCGCTGCATATTTGTTAGGGGTATGTTTTTCAACTATTCACCCTTCTCTTGATAGTGCAGTTTGGTGTGACTTAAGCCCTCTTGACTCGGTAGGGCGTTATAATGCATTAGGTTTCATATTTTTGCTGCAAGGAGTTGGTTTTGGATTAATCGTTGGCCTTTTCATACTTCCATTGCATCCCAGTACAATCAGTTATGTTCTTTTCGGATCTGCTATTCTTGGATTATTCCCACTATTTTTTGTAGCAGATTCCTTTGAACCTCTAGATATTTACCTTTTACTTGTTGCTTCAAGTGGGATATGTATGTTTAATTACGATTTTGATCGACCAGAACAAAGTAAAATTACACAGAAAGATTTAACACTAGTTGCGGGAGCGTTATCAGCTATTAGTACATTTTTTGAAGGATTGAGTAAACAACCAGCTGTCTTAGATCTTGTCCGCCATGGAAAAGTAGTTACTGTTCAAGCTAAAGCTGGAACAGAGGAAAAAGAGATTATTGCAACAATTTTTGCTAATAAAATGGATCCTGAATTGCAAAATAGTCTCAATTCCTTCTTAGCTAGATTTTGTTTATCTTATCACGATGAAATTAATGAATGGATAGGCCAAACAAGTATTTTTGAACCTGCGGTCAGTATAGCTGAAGATGTTTTTGGGCCTCTTCTGCCATCTAAAACAATTTCTGGAAGCCCATGAGAGTCAAAACCATGATCAATTTGCTGTTATCTGAAATAGGAATACATGTTCAAGTAAATTAATAAACATTAATAGATTGTATAAATGCAGTAAGGTGAATGTCAAATGAAAGTCAAAACAATCCTTACAATAGTAATACCGAGTATTTTCTCTTGGTTGTTAGCTTCTCTTCTGCTTTTAATTTACTCTTTTGATATTTTAGAAAGAGTAGAAGCCTCTGAAACAAATCCATTTGCAGGATTTGGAATTATCATTTTAGGATTTATTTTATGCTTGGTCATCTTCATGCTTTATTTCACTGGTGTATTACTTGATAAATATCCTGACTACCTCAGGAAATCTATATTAATTGGGATGGTAGGGAGCTCAATCTCCGTTATTGTTTTTATTATTTTTTTTGAAGTTAGTCTCTTATTAATGATTAGTTTGACAAGTTTAGCTTTCTTCTTTGGAATATTACTGACAAGTAGTGGGACCCTGTTTGCAGGCTTAACTGACATGTGGTACCGAGGAAGAATATACTCTTATGGTATCTTTTTCTTTATTCTTATTACTCTTGTTAGCATCTTAGGGGGAGGTGCATTTTCTCATCAATATCAAAGTGGATTATTAAGCCATAGTTTCATTAGTGTTCTACTAGTTATCGGTGTGTTAGGCCTCATTTTGTCATTGGTTTTCTTTCTCTTAACCTTTGATATGGGTGTTCCTTGGCAAAATGATAAATGGCCAACAAAATTCGAAAAAATAATAGGAAGAAGGTCAGTCCGAGCTTACATGCTTTCACATATTTTATTATACACAATGCTCGGAATATCTATTGCGAGTTTTTCACAAATAGGGGGATTAATGGATTTTTCTTGGCCCCCCATTAGTATTCCTGGTGTTGGTAATTTCGATCTTCCAGTCGATAAAACATTCTGGTTTTTCGTTTTACTGGGAGATCTATTGATGATATTACCTGCTGGGCAAATAGCAGATCGCTTTGGTCGTAAATATTTGATTATAGCTACAATTTATGGAATAGTGTTTGCATCCTTAATTTTTGGATTAGAAAAAAACCCCAATAGTTTTCTTGTGGCTGCTTTAATAATTGGATTTTCTTTCGCTTTGCTCCATCCAACTTTAGATTCTTCCTTATGGGCAGATCTATCTCCACGTGATGGTCTTGGCCGTTATTTTGCGGTAGGATTTATCTCTCTCGCGTTAGGTTTGGGGATTGGCTCTGGATTTGGCCACTGGGTTTTGAAACCTATAGTTACAGAGCTTGCTAGCATTGAGTTTATCACATATCTCATAACCATCCTTGCGGTTTTAGCGGCTCTACCTTTATTTTGGGTGTCAGATAGTTATAAACCCCTTGATTTCACATTACTTCTCGTTATTGAAGAAGGAGGGCTTCCTATTTTTGATTATACTTTTACAAAGGAGCTCGATACGTCAATAGAATTAACTTTGCTTTCTGGGGCTCTTAGGGCTGTTTCTTCATTTATGTCTGAAACTATGAAGGATAAGGGAGACTTGAATCTGGTGAGACATGGAAATCATTTTATTTTAACAGAAATCAAGAGTGGAATTTCTGCTGCTATCTTTAGTAACAAACAGGATCCAGAATTGCATTCTGCACTTAGAGAATTCTTAGATCAGTTCTGCACTAAATACGAAAAAATACTTGAAACATGGGCTGGAAAACGGTCTTTATTTGATGGTGCGGTCGACATAGCAGAGGAAGTGTTTGGTCATCTCGCGCCTTCAACTAATCTTGAAGATTAATTTCTTAGGCAAAAAGGTTTCTTCTCTACTCTCTAAACATATAATATGGTGTAATTTATGGTTGCGTGGGTAATATTTCAGATATTTCTATTAGCTACAATTCTTTTTGTAGGAGTTCAGTATTATGATTATTTCAACACTATTTTTGCTAATAACCCTCAACAATTATTCTTCTCACTATTTCTGTCAATCTGTTCCACATTATTTAGTTTTCTGCTCCTTTTTGTAGTAATAAATAGGGTCGCAAGATTATTGATGAGGAATGAAGAAGGAATTCTAAGAGGATGGGATTGGGCCTTATGGGGTATTGCTATGGCTAGTCAAGATTGTGCATATTTCCTGGTGAATAAACTTTTTGTGAATCAGATATTTCCTGCAGTATTCTATAAATTATTTGGGTGTAAGTTAGGGAAACGTGTTGGTATTTACTCTAGATTATGGGATGTCGAGTTGATAGAAATAGGAGATGATACATTTATTGGTACTGGTTGCATCATAGGTTCCCATGCTATCTCTCAAGGAGAGCTTTACAGAAAAAGAATCAGAATAGGAAAAAATTGTACTATTGGAGCAGGTACAATTATGCTTCCTGGGGTAACAATTGAAGACAATGTGATTGTAGCCAGTAATTCAGTTATTCCATCTAACCGTGTATTAAGAACAAACTCAATTTATGCAGGGAGTCCAGTGAAACGAATCAAAGATTGGCATGGTGAAGTAGTGTGGGAAAAATCAGAGGTCAATTCATCAAATTCTGAAGAAACAAAAGAATCTAAGGATTGATTCAGGTTTTCTCAATTCTCAAATTAGAAAAAATACTTTTTAGAACAAAATAAAGATGTTTAAGTTAAGGGCTTTTTATCTGAAAACCATGCTAGAATTAATATCATTGTGAAAATAATGCAAAATAATGTACTTTACCGCCTTAGATTTCCTAATATTGTTGGTTCATCACTTTTTGCCCTAACTGGTTTGGTACTAAATTTACGAAACTCTCTCGATTTTGATATGTTCAATGCAATTTTAATTATCCTTTCAATGATATTTTTCAATATTTTCATCTGGATTTCAAATGATTATTACGATGCTCCTTATGATGCGGCTGATGAGTATAAGAAGTCAAGGAACGTTTTTTGTGGCTATCCAGACAGCGGTGATTATAAAATTGGTGTAATCTTAATATGGATTTCAGTAATTGGTGGATTAATTAGTGGATTACTAGCTGGTTTAATCTACTTCATGTTTGCTATAGCAGGAATGCTACTTGCCTATTTATATAATAGTCCGGTTTTTCGAGCTAAGAGTCGAGTTGGTTTTGATTGGATTTTCCATGTAGTATGGTTTCAAATCTCTTTTCTTCCTCTCTACTTGTTCATTTTCGGTTTTAATGTAATATGGAGTTTTGATATCCAATTTTATAGTGTATTTCTTTTCATTTCTATTACATCTTTGCTAGCTCAAATAAATCATCAAATCCCAGATTATTTTCTAGACTTGAAAACGAATCAAAGAACTACTGTTGTTGTGTTGGGAATAGATACAACTATTAAACTTCGATACATATTCTATTTTCTTATCGCTCTGGCAACTGTTGTTCTCTGTATGCTTAAGGGCACCTTTATCGCTTTATTAATGATGGTTGTTTATACTACTTATTTATTGAAAACTGATAGAAAAAAAGCTGCTGATGTTCCTTTAGCATGGTTATATTTCTTTATTGCAGATTACATAATTATTTCTCCATTCCTGTTATTCATTATCGCAATATTGTAAAGAAATCCACGAATAAGTTTGTTAAGACCAAGGATTTACGGATTTAAATAGAAAATATTGATTCACCAGGATATTGAGGAGCGAAAAATGCCTTTTTTAGTAAGTTATCATTGTCTTAAAGATAATGATTTTATTGCCTCTAAACATGTTTGAATTTCTTCTTCTGTATTATAACAATGTGGTGAGAGTCGTAATCCTCCTTCACGATATGAAATAGCAATAGGGGTTGGAAGTTTCCGTAGTTGCGTAACTATTTTATCTCCCCCAGGAACAGCAAAATTAACAATCCCACTCCGTTGTTTGGGGTCCTCAATCGGTGTTTGTAGTTGGAAATGACGGTTATCTTGTACAAATTCTATTATAAGATCCGTTAATTTCATGATCTGAGAAAATATTTTATCAATACTGAGTTGCTCTAAGAACTGTACTGCTTTAGCTATCAAAAGCCCATGTAGTCCTAATGAAGCTTGAAATCTTTGAGCTCCATAACCAGGGGAGTAAGTGTGGTGAGATAATTCCATTGGATTAGTATCTGACATTGAACCAATAAAACAAGGATTAAGGGATTCAGATAATTCCCTTTTAATATATAGAAAGCCAGTTCCAAGTGGTCCTAGTAACCATTTATATCCCCCTGTTGCCATAAAATCTATGTTCTGTTGTTGTACATCAACGGGTATCGCTCCAAGAGACTGTATAGCATCCACAATAATCTGACAGTCGACCTCATGACATATTTTTCCAAGTTCCTTCAGATCAATCCGAAATCCATTGCTGAATTGAACATGAGAAATGGCTAGTAATCGAGTTGAATTGTCAATTTCCTGGCTATATTTTTCTAATGGGAGTTTTCCATTAGTATTTCGAATAAGTACTAGCTCTAAGTCAAATTTTTGTGCGAGGACTTGATAGGTATAAGAATTAGATGTATATTCCAAATCATTTAAGACAATTTTGTCTCCCTTCTCCCATTTAATGCCTTCCGCGATGGCTGCAAGTCCATAACTAGTATTATAGGTGAACGCAATCTCATCTTCAGGGAATTTGGCTTTAATGAAGTTACCAATTGTTCGACGATGCTCATTTAGAAGCTCGAGCCATTCAGTGAGATTAGGTAAATATAAATCACCATGTATCTTATTATGAATTAACCATTTCTGGCATTCTTCAATAACTGGAGTTGGACTAGGTGAGATAGCAGCATGGTTGAGAAAAATGGCCTTTTGAGTGATAGGAAAAGCTTTACGAAGATTTTCAAGATCCATTGGAATTCAAATCCTTAATTGCAGTTATATTCTCACTTAGTTTCAAAAGAGAGAGTTTCTTTTTATAAGGTGGGCTTATAGGAATTTATGTTTAACTGTTGATTCAGCTTAGGATGTTAATCAAAAAACAAGTAGAACTTTATAGATAACAAAAAATTATAAGATTAAGGTTCATTTTCTTTTTTAGCCTGTGTACCCAACAGTTTCGTGAGTTCAGTAAGATATACAATAGCTTCTCGGATAGAGCTTCTTTTTAGTTCATGATTGTTCATCTTAAGGGTGACTCTCTGTAATTGATCGTGTGTTTTCAATATTTGAAGAGTTTCTTTCTGCTTCTGGACTTTCTCTTCAAGTAAAGCATAATCGTGGGCATGTGCATGCTTTTGGACAAGGATGAACTTCTGTTCTGCATTACCATATCGTTGTGAATGCATTTCGATAATCGCTAATATTAATTCGACTTCACCCTGAATAAGGGCCGATGACTCAGCAGCCATTTTAAGATCAGTTAGGAATAGTCTAGCTTTTTCTAAATATGTTTCCTCTGTTGAAACCAAGAAAAATTCTAAATTTGTTTTAGTTATACCTAAAAGGGTTTGTGCTTCAACTTCAAACGACTCTCCGTATTCTAGAGCTAAAGAAAACTCTTTTTGAGCCTTTTCTAATTGTTTTTGGTTAAGAGCGATGTTTCCTAGCGTATTATAGTACCTTCCCATGTCGAGGCGTTTACCTTGTTTCCAGATTTGGTTTCTGGCTCTTGTAATAAGTTCTTGTATCTTTTTTTCATTGCTACTTTCTCGTCGTGACAGTAGTTCTGCATATGCTAACATGATAATTGAAGGGACTATACGAGCTTTTTCTTCAAATATTGTTACGCTAGATTTATACCACTTCTCTGCTTGTTCTAAATTCCCTTGATTTGCTTCAAGCCAACCAAGAGCCCCATAAGTGTAACCTAATCCATAATAATCATTATTTTCTTTACTCAGTGTCATGCTTGACTTATAATGCTCAGTTGCTTTCTCCTTATTACCAATGAGTGTATAAATCATCCCTAAGGTATTGTGTGTATATGCTTCTTGCCATAAATCAAAGACATATTTACGATTTATTTTCAAAGATTCATTCAAATACTGAATAGCAAGATTATATTCCCCTGAAAAGCGTAAATTTGAACCTAGTGAATTTAAGATAAGAATTCGCTGATTTGATGGTTCTGGAAGTTGTTGTAAGCATTTTTCTAAAATATTTTTTGCTCGTTGGTACTCTCCAAACAGTTGAAGCATCCCAACAAAATTTAAACTTAGAGGTATAAGGATCTTTGGACTAGCTGTTACACAATGCTTCATACTTTTATGAAAATAGCTTAGAAATTCTTTTTGGTTCAATTGATTTCTAGCTAATCTTGCATGAAGATATGCTAAGAAACCTCGAGCTATTTTATCCGATGGTTGAACTATTGAATCTAGAACATTGTACACTAGTGCTAACCATGGATCTTGTCTAGCATGCCAACTAATATCCCACACGAAATCCAGGTTAGAATTCCAATACTCTTGGAGCTGACCTTGCAGGATCTTATTCAATCCTTCCTTCAACGTAATTGAGAAATTTTCTTCATCTTTTGTTTTGATGTAACAAATAAGTAACATTTTGCGATAATAATTCTGTCTTCCTAAATCATTTGAAAGAAATAACAACGCTTTCTGATATGATTGAATTGCTAGTGAATAATTTCTCAATCTGTATTGAATTGTAGCCATTCTCCCATGAAGACTACTCATCTGGGCATTGGTTAATTCAATCTCTTTTGATAAATGGAATGCTTCTTCAATATCTTTTTTTGCTGCTTGATTATTACTTTTGTATCGATTTATTTCACTTGATAATAATGCAAACCAGTATTTATCTTCATTAGAGAAACTTTCTACTGAACGTGCAAGTTCTGTATTAATATTTTCAGCTTCCTCGATCTGATTTTTTCTGAGAAGCATTCGGACTTCATTATAGTGATTCTCAGTCACTTATCTCGGCACTCCATAAGAAAATGGAAAAGAGTTTAACAATTTATGTACATTTTATCAGTGATGTTTCGACTTAAATAGTCTATTCTAGGAGTTCAAAGAAATTTTTTCTTCTTTCAAATGACATTCTATTTTAGGTACTAATTTAGTCAAGTATTTAGCAAATAATATGGGAGACATACTCTTTTAGTTATTTATTTTGGTATTCCACATTTTAATTGAGAATTTTTCATTTTGTTGTTAAAACTAGCAGTAAATATCTTTATTCAATACCAGCTAATTTATTATTTGATGAACAATACGACAGGCTGAACAAACAGGTGTAGGGGAATATGAAGCGCAGTTATTGCATTTAGACACTATTTTATACTGTGTATTTATTGTTGTTACTTTCTTTATGGACGAAACAATATTATAAAGGATATTTGGATCTTTTTTTTGCATTGCAGATAGAAAGGGGGTGATTACAGATCGCAAAGATCTTGCAGCGAAAGCACATTGAGTACTTAAAAATGGTAAGCGATTAATGTTGGAATAGTTAAGGATACTCTTTTCAGTAACTTTCGCTAGCGGTTTAATTCTAAAAGGAAGCGATTTTCTATCAGCTGGGGAGTATTCGATCTGGTCACGAAAATTTCTCAAAGGATTCCCTCGCATCAAGTTGATAAATACTGTTTCAGCTTCGTCTTCTAGACTATTTCCCATTACAATAATATCAACCCCAATGTCTAAACTCATCCTTAAAATACCATGACGACGTAATACACCACAAATAGAGCATGGTGTAAATCTTAATCCTTGTTTATCTGATTGTTGAACTAAATAGGGTAAAGAAAATCCAAATAATTGGCTGTATGATTTTTGGATAAATCCGATATTAGGATAATCATCTTTAAGCAGGTTAATAATCTTTTTTCGTGACGATTGTATTTCTGGGATCTCTTCTTCAAGGATAATAGCAAATAACATGCCAATTCTGAGCTTATGACGGTATTTATGAAAGATATGAAGTAATGTAGTGCTATCTTTACCCCCAGATAACGCTACAGCAATAGAATGTCCTCGAATATGTTTCGGAATTCGATTTAATACCTTTTTCTCAAACTTCAAAGAAAAACATCTAGGACAGAAGTGTTGGGAGGATAAAGGAAATTTAAATTCGCTAGGTAAACCACAGATACACTGATAACTCATTCAGTCTCATCTAAAAAAGAAGGTCAGTTGCCAGTTCTCATCATTTTCCAACAGTAGTTAGAATCGGACGGTAAAACCTTCGTCATTCCAAGAATGAAGTAGAACATTCAATTATTTAAGAATTATCGAATGGATTTGTTGTTACAAAGCCATGCCCTTTAATATATTGTCCACCATCAATCAGGTGCATTCCTACGGGGAAGAGTCCAATACGGGCATTTTTCGGAATTACAGTATCTCTAAAAGCTAATTTCCCGTTTATAAAACAATCGCCACATTCGTTAAGAGTTAAACCTAATCTAATTAGAAAATCCTGAAAACATTCATTTTTCTTGTTAGGAAGAGTGATAACCGTATCTTCTGCTAATGAAGCATCTGGCTTAAATTTTTTCTTAAAAATGCCATAGACATAAATCTCTAACAAATTTAAACCCTACTCAAGAGACTGTTGATTTATTTTTCCGACTACAGTATTTGAGATTGTTCTTTTATGGGTCACTCCATGAAATTCGCAATAAATCACTAACATCTTTAAAATATCGCAGAGTTCAATTAAAAATTGACGTCCTTGGAGGTTTTTCGTCTTGTTCTCACCTCAAAATCCCCTTGATTTAGATGTAAAACCCTTGATTGGTATGATTCATCTTCCCCCTTTTACCCAACTCTTAGAAACGTCACATTCTTTAGAAAATATCCTTGAAATCAGTATTCAAGATGCAATCACATTAGAAAAGGTAGGATTCGATGCAATGTTAATTGAAAACTATCATGATACACCATATCCCAAATATAGTCTTGATGATGCAAAATTTCTACTTATGAACAATATTGTAAATAAGATTGTTTCTAAAGTAAATATCCCTTATGGGATTAATATTCTTAGAAATGCGTGTGTTCAAGCTCTTATAATGGCCACAATTAACCAAGGAAGTTTCATTCGCTGTAATATCTATGAGGGAGCTTATGTGACCGACCAAGGTATAATTGAGTCCGTTGCAGATGATGTTCAGCTAAAATTAAGAGAAATTAGGTCTAAAGTGAAAATTTTGGCTGATGTCCATGTAAAACATGCCACACCCTTGGGTGATTTTTCATTAGAAGAAGCTGCAGCTAATGCTTTAAATCGAGAGGGTGCAGATGCAATCATTGTATCTGGGAGAGTAACTGGAGAACTTATAGAAATCTCTAGATTAAAGAACTTTGTGGAATCTACGAAGATTAAACCGATTTTGGGGAGCGGGTTAACTATTGATAACCTACCAGAGGTTTTTCCTTATATTTCGGGAGCAATTGTTGGTTCCTCAATCAAGGTGACTGATCTTAGTTCTCCAATAGATATTAACAAGGCTGAAACGTTAGTAAAAAAATGGCAAGCAGAGAAAGAGTCAGAGAAAGGGAATAGATGGTGATTAAAGAACTAGGATTCGAACATTACACAAAGATTCAGGCCTTATGGGAAGAAGCCGGACTATCCTGGAGATCAGTAGGACGAGACCACCCTGATCAAATAAAGAAGCAATTGGAGAAAAAGAATGTTTTTTTCTTAGGAGAAATGAAAAATGATGATCTACTAGGAGTTGTTATGGTTACCCACGATGGACGAAAGGGATGGATTAATCGTTTAGCTGTCCACCCTAAACATCGACATAGAGGGATTGCGCAAAAATTACTTGAAGAGGCAGAAAATCGGTTATTTCAAACTGAGGGTATTGAAGTAATCTCTGCACTAATCTTTGAAGATAATATACCTAGCTTATCACTTTTTGAAAGAACAGGTTACGAGGTTTGGTCAAATATCAGATATTATTCAAAAAGAAAGAGACCAGATGCCTGAGGCTTTTAAACTACCTTTACTGAGGATTAGTAATTTGAAAGTAGTTATTGACAAGAATCTCTGTAAGAACTGTAAGTTTTGTGAGGTAGGTATTGCATGTCCAGGTCAGGATGAATGTACAGCATGTGGTTCTTGTGTTGATGCATGTCCATACTCTGCTAGGAAGCTTGTGGAAGATAAAAAAGAAGAATCCTTTGTGAGTTGTACTATTAATGATCAACAGATGCAAGTTCCAAATCATCAAACAGTTCTTCAAGTATTAGAGTCATTAGGGTTTCAAATTGCCTCTTATCCAACCAAAGATGCAATTTTTGCACCTTGCCGAACTGGAGGCTGTTATTCTTGTTCAGTTCTCGTTAATGGGGAGCTAAAACCCTCTTGTATTACACCAGTCAACGAGAATATGGTCATAAATACTCAAGTAGAAGATCGAACTCCTAAACGCATTGTTTCTGGATTTCAGGGACATCATGTTGGTGGAGTGGGAACTCCCAAAGATCTTATACCGCGAAGCCCACTAGATTATCTGGAAGTTGCCTGTTTTGCGTCTGGATGCCTTTACCGATGTCCAACATGCCAAAATTGGCAAATTACTTACTTATCAAACTTACATCCTTTATCACCTAAAGAGGCTGCTTGTGAGCTCACAGCTAAAAGAAAGCAATATCAAGTTGATAGGTTGGCTATAAGTGGAGGAGAGTCAACTTTGAATCGGAAATGGCTCATTCAGTTTGTACAGCAGTTAAAAAAGCTCAATTCTGACAAAAGTGCTAGAATTCATATTGATACAAACGCAGCAATTCTCACCCCTGATTATATTGACGAATTAATCGAAGCAGGTATGACAGATATTGGACCAGACTTAAAGGGGATTCAATTAGATACTTTTATGAAAATTACTAACCAGAAATTTAAAGGCCTTGCTAAAAAGTACTTGGAAACTAGCTGGAATGCTGTGAAATATATAATAGATAAATATTGTGGCATGGTTTTCATGGGGGTTGGTATTCCATTTAATAGAACCTTCATGAGTCTAGAAGAGGTTTTTGAGATAGGATCTAAACTTGCATCTTGGGATCCTAGTACACAAGTTACAGTATTAGATTATCGCCCAGAATTTCGGGCTCATACAATTGACCGTCCTTCTTATAAGGATATGTTGCAGGTAAAAAACACTTTAGAAGAATCTGGGTTGAAGAAAGTCATCTGTCAGACTTCAGGTGGCTATATTCAATAAATTTACTAGTTTTAAGGTGTATGGTAAAAAAATGACTGATCAAAAAGAAACAAACCTCCATGAATATTCCTATAAATACCTTATTTTTTTAATTATATTTCTAATGTTAAATGAGATTTTTGATACCTATACAACTCTATTCTGGCCCGTGATTGACTCTTTCGTCATCACTGATTTTCAAATCACTGAATCTTTGTATGCGCTTTGTATTACTATAGCTTCTGTAGGGATGTATTTTGTTTTCATTAACCAAGCAATCTCAGACAGAATTGGTCGGAAACCAATGTTATTTATAGTTCTTCTAGGGATGGGAGTCACTTCTTTACTCTTAAGTTTAGCTCAAACAATTTATGATTTTACCCTTTTCTTATTCTTATTGTTTATTTGGTTTAGTTCAGACATCTGGATTATCACAATTTCTGAAGAATGCCCAGAAAAACATCGAGGAAAAATAGTAAATCTAATTTTAATTGCTGGTGCAGCACCTACTTTATTTATACCTGTATTACGATCATTACTAGTTCCAAATTTTGGTTGGCGGTCAATGACCTGGTTTGCCTTCCTAGCAATTCCTGTCGCATTGCTAGCCTTACCAATGAAAGAAACAAGAGCTTACCAAGCCTTGGAAGAACCATTATCATCAGGAATTTCCGAAAAAAAACAATGGGTGTCCGAAATATTCAAACCATCCCAGGCAAAATATCAAAAATACTTCTTAGTAATTATACTGTTGAGTTTTTTAACAGGAGTTAATTATACTTTCCTAAGTCTGGGAGAAGCTTACCTAACAATTGATCGGTCATTTGACATCGATTTAGTATCATTAATAATTCTTATGATGGGTATAGCTGCAATTATAGGGTATTCTATAACAGCTTTTCTAGCTGATTATCTGGGTCGAAAACCTACAGCCATTTTATTCATTTCTGTGATGCCTTTGGGGATAATATTAGTATTAATAGGATCTAAGTTCTTGGTCATTATTGGCGCTATGGTAGTATCATGTAGTTTTTGGTCGTTAAATGTAACAAGTCGACTCATCTGCTTGGAGCACTTTCCCACCTCAATAAGAGGTACTGGAAATGGTTGGCGTAGCTTGTTCTATGCAATTGGAGTAACTTCTGGTAGTTTCATCAGTTCTTTGTTGATTTCCCACATTGGTCTAGGTAATGTGTTCTTATTACTTTCTCTCGTCTTACTGATATGTATTCCAGGGATATATTTCATTCTCAAGGAAACAAAGGGCATAAATTTGACCGAAGAATTTTGATCGTAAAACGTAGCAGAATTGTTAATAATTGATAGTCTGATTAACATTTGATTAACATAATAGGTGGCTGCGAATAATGATCTTTCAAGAAACAGTGATTAGTTTTGATGTTATAATACAGGCTCTCATTTTAACCAGTTTTGCAGGTTTGGCAACTAGTATTGGTGCAGCATTTGCGTTTCTAACTGAGAAACCATCTATTCGTATTCTCGCGATGGGGTTGGGTTTTTCTGGAGGTGTGATGTTAGCTGTATCTTTTGTTGAACTTCTACCAAACGCAATTGAAGCTTTTTCTAATGAAGGACTTGTTGAAAGCGATGCTTTTCTTTGGGGAAATATCTGGTTTTTCATCGGTATTTTTACTATCTTTTTGATTGATATTTTCATCCCCCACTTCTATAAGGAAGAGGAGGACAGCCATTCTCATGAATTATCTTTCAAAAACAGCGAGTCTAAAATCTCAAAGAATGATATACGAAAAATAGGATTATTAACAGCATTAGGTATAGCAGTACATAACTTCCCCGAAGGATTGGTCACATTCACTAGTACTTTACAATCTGTTGAGTTAGGAATCGTTTTAGCAATCGCTGTAGGATTACATAACATACCAGAAGGGCTTTCAATTAGTATCCCCATAGTTACTGCAACTGGTGATAAATGGCAGGCGTTTAAGCTGGGTACAATCTCTGGTCTTGCTGAACCTGTAGGTGCTTTTATTGCAGCCATCATACTTTTTCCATTCCTATCCCCAGCAATTATTGGGGCATCTCTAGCATTTGTTGCGGGAATCATGGTATTTATTTCATTTGATGAGTTATTACCAGCTGCTAAAAACGCTGACGAGTCTCATTTCATCTCCTTGGGGATTATTGCTGGAATGATAGTCATGGTTCTAACACTTTGGTTATTTACCTAGGTTTTAAGAGTAGAAGTAAAAACACTCTCTCTCAAACTCTTAATGGCATTTATATTTTCATTGCCAAGGATTAGGAATAATTTAATAATTCTCAGTCAATAGGATGAAATAATTTGTCTTTGTTAATAGCTAATGTCGCTGTCTTATTGATCATGACCATTTACGGATTAATTAGTGGTGGGTCGGCTATCATTCTTAAAATTGGAATTTTTAGGGCGGGAGGCATCAAAATAAAAAATTTCCTTCGTGATATTGGTCCAGCAGCTTGGCGTTTAATAACTACTCCTATTTGGTTCATAGGTGGAATTGCTGCTATTATTGGATTCGTTATTTATACCGTAGCTTTAAATGCTTATGATGTGTCTGTTGTTAAGCCATTGGTTAATACAAATTTACTTTTCACCTTTATTTTTGCTCATTTTATCTTTAAAGAAAAATTATCCAAGGTGGAATGGTTGGGGGTAGGTGTTCTAATTACTGGAATCCTCTTAATTGCATTTTCCCCATTCGTCGAATCATCAGAAGCAATGAATATTCCTCTCCTCTTGGGCTTCTTCCCATTTATCCTTATATTAATGGTTGTTATGGTTTTTATCATGTTTATTTCGAAATCTGGGTATGCTGAATTTGTGTTTCCCATTTTTGCTGGAACTTTCTATGGATTGGGAACATTTTTCACGAAGAGTCTGTTAATTACATTAGGAATGCTTAATACTAGTGATTCCTTTACTTTTTTGATGTTTCTATACTCAATCGTAATGTTATTGATGACATACTTATTTGCCATCATCGCACAAATGTTAGCTTTTGAGCGTGGGAGATTATCTATTGTTTCACCTATTACCAATGCTTTATCAGTAATTGTTGCATTCATCGGAGCATATTTTGTATTCTATGAGGATCTTATTAATCCAATTGGTGGACAAATTCTAATCCAATCCTTCTTTAAAATATTTGGGTTAATTTGTATTCTACTAGCTCTTCTCATTCTGCGACGTGAAATTCATCCTCTTAAGAGCTCTGAACTAGAAATATAACAGGCTTAATTATGATTAGAATTTGTTTTAGCTTGGCTTAACTGGATTAACAGAGTGCTAATAACAAGCAAAAATAATCCAATCCATTCTTTAAAAACTGGAAATTCCCCCAAAAAAGATGATTGATAGAACAACGATCTGGGGAAGCATGGTGGAATTGATGATATCCCAACTAATAATCCAAGGGACTCAAGTGGAAGGTCAATAGGATAAAAGAATTTATCAAATTTTTTATTCATTTAGAATATGCTACGTTTTGTTAGAGTTGTTTAGAAGTTCAAACTTAGCTTAATATAAAAAAGGATAAAATCCAGATAATTTTAAATACTATTATGTGGTGAATATAAGGGTCATCCAAAATAATTCAACTTGCTTGTACTTATTCTGAGGAGGATGACCGAGATGATTAGATTAGATGTGAAAACAAGAATTATAAAAATTATTATTATTAGTTTCCTTCTTTTAGGAAGTTTTATCAGTTCTACCTCTAATATTGGTTTTAACGATCTTTCCGAGAAAAAAACCGATGTTCTTCTAGCGACATCCCAGAAACCTTCTTATTTCTGGAGAAATATGAACCCGCTTTCGGGTCCTAGTACTAGAATACAGCATTCTATGGTCTATGATTCTACTTCTGGCAAAGTTATATTATTTGGGGGTTGGGATTACCCGAGAGATGTTCAATTAAATGATACGTGGGTTTACGATCTTGGAACTAATACTTGGACTCAAAAGAGTCCTGTAAATTCCCCTAACCCAAGACGGGGGCATTCTATGGTCTATGATTCTAATTCTAATAAAGTCATATTATTTGGGGGGTATGATGGTTCATTTCTGAATGACATATGGGTTTACGATCTTGGAACTAATACTTGGACTCAAAAGAGTCCTGTAAATTCCCCTAGCCCAAGATATTTGCATTCTATGGTCTATGATCTTAATACTGATCAGGTGATATTATTTGGGGGGTGGAATGGTTATTTAGCTGACACGTGGGTCTACAATCTAACAGCTGATACTTGGACTCTAAAGAACCCATCAGCTGAGACTGGTTCAAGACAGGAGCATTCTATGGTCTATGATTCTAATTCTGCTCAGGTCATATTATTTGGGGGGTATGATGGTACTGATGTCGTTGGAAAAACTTTAGCTTATGATTTGACTCTGAATACTTGGACTCCAATGAATCCCTCAACTTCACCTGATGCAAGAGTAAGGCATTCTATGGTCTATGATTCTACTTCCGATAAAGTGATACTATTTGGGGGTACCAATGACCAATTTGATGCTTGTTTTGCTGACACATGGATTTATGATTTGTCAACGAATGCCTGGATTCAGATGAATCCCTCAACTTCACCTGGTGCAAGAGCATGGCATTCCATGGTCTATGATTCTACTTCCGACAAAGTGATATTATTTGGGGGTAACAACTTCCAATCTGGTACTTATTTTGCTGACACGTGGGTTTTAGAGAGCTCACCTCTTAAGTTATTATCGCCAGAAGATAAGACATATTATGCACCAATGAGTGGTTATTATCCTGCATCGTTTGGGTTTGAAAATGAACTCCATGCTACTGCAGGAACAGATCTTGAGTTTATTGATGAATATCATGCTCCCCCAATAGGTACGTATGTCGATATAGGGGTTCATGACGGGCCTATTTATGGTCATAACAAAGTATTACACATTGGTGATGCACAGGCTGGGCATTATACCTATGGAGTCCATTATTTTGATAATCCTCCCACAACTGGGACAATAGAATTTTATAATCTTGTAGATAATATTCATATGCCTTATACAGGTGCCAATTATTTCCATTTACGGGCTACGGATGATACTATTGCAGTTGAAATGAGAATTAATGCTATTGGACAATATTTGAGTAACATAGAGTATTTTGATGGTAGTAGTTGGCAAAGCATCGCGGATCAAGTTAGTTATAAATGGTACTATCATTCCATTAGTTTTAATTGTGAAACAGGGGTGAATGGGCAATTCAATTGGATTATATTTGATGAAAATGAGACTGAAGTTGGACGAGTAGAGAACATTGAATTTCAAAATGATGTGAATACACTTGATGAATTATATTTAGCAAGTGATATTCCAACGTATTTTGGAGCTACTAGATGGGATGCATTTGGATTCAGCTGGGATCCTAATTATAATGTAGGAGATAATCTTAAGGAAGGATTACTGCTTAACTATACTACTACAGTCCCCCTAGATTGGGCTGGGTATTCGCTGGACGGAGGAACGAACGTTACGATATTTGGAAACACAACTATTCCAATGCCTGTATTAGGAACTCATACGATTCAGGTTTTTGGCAATGATTCAACAGGCATTTATTATCATTCAGGATTGAGATCATTCCAGATCAAACTATATCCTCCAAGTGCTCCTTTGAATCTAATAGCTACTGTTGGTGAGAATGTGATTGAATTGAGCTGGTCCATCCCCGGTAGTGATGGCGGGTCTAAAATCACACATTACAACGTCTATCGTGGGACAGTAAGTGGTAGCTATTCCCTTTTAGGAGACACATCCAATACAGGTTTTAAAGATACAACTGCCATTGGTGAAACCACGTACTATTATGCTGTTACTGCTGTTAACGCTATAGGTGAGAGTGCATTCTCCAATGAAGCAAAGGCAACCCCATCAGAACCCCAGGATACCACTACAATGACTAGCACAACTACTACCACCCCTACTAGCACAACTACTACTACCCCTACTAGCACAACTACTACTACCCCTACTACCACAACTACTACTACCCCTACTACCACAACTAAGACTAAAGAAACTGGTGCCCCAGGTATTACCCCTTCTCCAGGAATTCTTACCATTCTACTATTCTTAGGCACTCTAGAGGTATTAATTCGAAGACGAAAAAAATCCTGAACTTACCCCCTTTTTCCTTATTTCTTTGTATTTGTTTTGGCTTGGTTGATTTGAATTAACAGAGTGCTAATAACAAGTAACGCCAATCCGAGCCATTCCTTAAACACAGGCATTTCTCCTAGGAAAATGATTGATAGAATGACGATCTGGGGAAGCATTGTGCTATTGATAATAGTCATATCCATTGCTCTAAGTTTTTGCATGGCGTTATGCCATAAAGTAAAGGCGAGAGCTGTATTTACAACACCAAGCCAGATGATATAGAAAATTGAGAGTAATGAGAGAGAAAAAATGATGTGGATTCCCGAAATAGCGATCCCACATATTAGTAACACAATTGATCCAATGACCATACTCATCCCAGTTACAACTAACGGTGGAGTAGTTTTTGGTCGATTAATTGAACGGCCTAAAATTGAAGAAAAAGCGTTTGAAAATATCAAAACCAAACCAACTAGTAATCCAAGGAGCTCAAGTGTAAGGTCAATAGGATAAAAGTAGAATAAAATTCCGAAAAAAGCCACTAAGAAGAAAAAAACCTGCAATAAAGATGGGACTTCCTTTAATAATCCAATAGAGAGGAAAATTACAATATATGGCGTAAGATTCAATATAAAAGAAACAGTGATTGCTGGGAGAAGCTTTAGAGCTATGAATTGCCCTCCCTGTGTAATTGCTATAAATATAATGCCATATAAGCTAATGGTGCCCCACCAATGCTTTGATTGAGTAGCGACTGAATTTCGATGATCATTATTTGAGAAAATAATAACTAATAAAATCGCAGCGCCAAGTAAATACCTTAATCCTGCAAAGATCAGGGGTGGAATTTCTTCCAGACCAAATTTTATGATTACCCAAGAGGAACTCCAAAGGATAGTTACAAAAAACGCTTGAATTACAGCAAAAAGATACTCTTTGGAGAAATATTTGGTTATCATATTGATACAAACTCATTCATTATTTATAGGATATTTTAATGATACTATTACATCCAAACAACGCTAAATTAAAAAAAGCTTAACCTTTTTGCCGTCATATGACGGGTGTTTATTAAATGATTCAAACTAATTTACAAATTAGTTCTAAAGACTATTATTTATGCGAATTAACGAGGAAAATACCTGTGAAAGTAACTATTGTAACAATCAGGTTACCAGAAGGCTATGGACTTATAGAGGCTCTTGATGGAGGCGAAAAGAGCATTCAATCATATGTTGATAGTATTAGAAAATCGGAAAGTGTTCTCGAGTTTGAAGTGACATATTCCTCTCCAACTGTTTATTGGACACGTTCAGTACACAATCTCGATTTTCCATCTATATATGAAACTATTCTAGAAAGCGGTAGCATGTCACTTCTTCCAATCATTATTCGAGAAGGGATTCAATATCATACTGTGTATTCTCCTTCCCGTGATGCGCTGAAAAAGTTATTAGAAACACTAAAATCAAGTTTTACAGCTGTTAAGGTTGTATCATTAAGTTCTGTACCTTTTAAATCGGAAAGAACACTTCTCACACCAAAACAACTCGAAGCTTTCAAACTAGCATATATTAAAGGTTATTATGAGATCCCTAGACGTTCAAAAATAAATATTGAAACTCTAGCCCAGCATATTGGCATCAAACGAGTCGCAATGCAAGAAAGATTAAGACGAGTTGAACATCGAATATTCACGGATTATGCTAAGAAAATCTTCCATTAAGGAATTAGAGGGGTATTGAATTTGCAATGAGTTACTCAAAAGATCCCTTCTGTTTGATTAACCTCATCCTGAGAAAATCTAATCCTTCCAATATACGCTTTTGGTCCAGATCACAAATTTGAGAGAATAAAATCCACTCAAGTTGGTTATTTTCCCATTCCTCATTGCCAAGGATTTTTGATTCGTGATTATTTGAAGAAGAAAGTTTTTCCTTTGTTTCAACTTCCACTAGTAAACATGTTCCTAGGTGGTTTGCTTCTAGAAGCATTGCAATCAAATAAAAAGATTTAGGATTGATATCAATCGATATTTCCTCAGTTAATTCTCGTAAACAAGCATCAATCAAAGAGTTATTAATGTCGCTTTTTTCAAACATTCCTCCAGGTATGGTGTGATAACCTGGTTTATATTCAGAAAAATGTGACCTTTTCCCTATCAACAAGTATGAATGTGTTGGATCTGTTACTATTGCCTGAAATCCTAAGCTACCATATTTTGGGAACTTAAGATTATCTTTCATGTGGACTAGTATCTTGGAGAATCGAACACTTCTAGTACTTAATCTTAAAATTCCTTTTTCTAAGAAAAAATGATCTAATACTAAAATTTCTCCATCATATAAGTGCGGATAATGTGAAAGCATAGAGTACCAGATTTGAAGTCGTCTTTCCTCAAATGAAGGAGGAAACCAAAAGTGTTTTTTTGGATCATAAGTCCAAGTAACCGATGAAAGGGGGATACGACCTTCCCACAAGATGAACTCACTATAACCCATAATCAGCAATTATATATTAGATTGTTTTAATTTTTATGCTGGATTTTTTTCTCAAGCAGCTTCAAACTTGAGGATCGATTCCGCAATCCGACGATATTTATAAAGGAATTGATCTTCTTGAATCAGATTAGATAAATTAGAGGAAATCAAAATATGCCAAGATTCTGTTCAAAATGTGGTGGAAGAGTTGTTGAAGATTCTATCTTCTGTGAATACTGTGGAAACAAACTAAGATCTCCACAAATTTCCCAAAAGAGCTTCTCTCCTCCCACGGGGGAATCAACAAGGAGACCAGTATTTAGTTCATACAACAAGGCTACAACACCATCAAGGTCACCGAGTTATTATAGATCTTATCACAAATCTTCCTCACAAGGGGCAAAGTGGTTGTTAGTTGGAGGCTTTGCTATCATAGTAATAGTTGGTTTTGCAGCAATTGTATTTTTAGTGGGTGTTTTACCATTTGCTTATGATAGAATTGTTGATAAATATGATTATATTGGTAAAAAAACATTTTCAATTGATAGTTTCACAAATAAATCAAATTTAGAACTAGAAATTGATAATTCTGTCGGAGCAGTAAATATTGAGATCTTGAATATGTCCAATTTGATAGAGGCACAAATCTTAGTTTATGCACAAGAAGGACATTCTCTCCAAGATGCAAACACATTTGAGATTCATCAATACGACGATCTCAATTATATCTCGTTTGATTCTAGTTCAAGATCTTCTTGGGAAAATCCTTATTATTATGACCTTGAAATAACAATTTCTAGCCTTGTGACAACAGCACTTGATATAGATGTTTCTACTGGTGCAATCGGTGTAGAAGCATCAGAAAGTAATATTTCACTGCTATCACTGAAAACAAGAACAGGTAGTATTACATCTGAGTTTTATAATGTTTTTTTTGGTACTTCGCACAATCTAACTATGCAGACTTCTACTGGCTCTATTCAAGCGTCATTTAATAATATAGATTATGCATCTGACAAAGTAGAATGGATACTTGATACTTCTACTGGCTCTATTGATTTTGATATCCTTCAGGAAATGGTATTTAATGATACGCAGGTTAATTATCTTGTAGACACTTCTACAGGAAGTATAAATTTCCGACATTCCCTTCACCCTGCTATAGGCTTGCTATATCATGCTAATGTATCAACAGGTGCCATATACACTTCTGGACAATCCATCGAAGATAATTATACCTATAAAAGTCAAAATTACGACTTAAGTTCAATGAAATACTATTTATTAATGGACACTTCTACAGGGAGTATATCAATCAGTTCATTTCGATAAACCAGGCTTTTAACTTATCTTTTCTTTCTTTTTTTTAACATTCTTATGTGAATTACCTGATAATAAATCTTCAGATCATTCTCTTTTAAATGGGCAAATAATTTTTAGAGAGATTAAAAGAAGAACTTCTCACACGTATTTTTGAAAAGAAACATGTTTATGGTAATAAATTTGACAATCGCACAAACTGGATTGAATGATCCATTAATTGAATCTGCTTTATATGTAACAGTAGTTTTAATCATTGTTATATTCTTATGGATTGTGTGGAGTTTTATTCTGGGTCGAATTAAGGATAATATCTCACCAGAACTTCACAATGCCCTAAGAACTTTGGGCCGAGCGACTATTCTATTATTAGGACTCTTTTGGATTATTGGTGAAGAGTTGTTCATTGGTGCAGCTGCACTCCTAGGTACTGCTATTGGTTTCGCTTCCTCCACCACTCTAGGGAATTTTTTGAGTGGATTGTACCTTCTAATAACTAACCCATTCAGTGTTGGAGATTATATAATGCTCCCAGATTTGAAGGTTGAAGGGATCGTTGAAGAAATATCGATAAATTACACTAAAATAATAACACCTCAAGGCATAAATGTGAGTATTAACAACCAGAAAATGTTAGGTACGACCATTCATAATACAAGTATGAAAGTTCCTGTAGAAGCCATCAATAAAGGAAAAATCACATGGAGGGATAAAGAAGGGGATAAGTTTGACAATATTGGAGATGTGGTTGATATTTTGAGAGGGATTCGTGCAAAATATGCTGATAAAGAGCAAGAGTATTTTCTTTACCCTCTTGTTTATAATATCAATCCTGACAAGTATAGACACTCTTTTGTAAAGAAAATATTAGATGAAGCGGCTCAAAAATTTAGTAACAGAACTGTAGAGCAAATTACATGGTTTTTAAGTAATAGGTCCTACAATCAATCAGTTTACCAACTTAATTTGATTGTGGAAAATCCTTATGCTATTTTTGATTTATCAAGTGACATTTTGGGATTTTTGGAAGGAAAATTAGAAGAAATTCATGAAAAACAGTAATAACCAGGATATCAGCTCAAAATTCCACCAGGGTGGTAATCATGTATGAAATGGAATTCTCTGTTGCCTTCTATGGCACACTCGCCGGATTGGCAACTCTTTTTGGTATTTATGTGATTAGAAAAAACCATGAATGGGCGCTGAAAAACTCTCATTATGTTAATTCATTTGCAGCTGGATTAATCTTAGCTTTGGTATTCTTTCATTTGATGCCTGAAGCAATTGAGCTCTCTGAATTAGCTTTCTATCCTGCACTTTTCATTGGATTTTTTGCTTTTTACTTGCTTGAAAATTTTATTGTAATTCATTCTGGGAGTGAAATTCATTACTGTCTCGATGAGGATGGAGATGGAATACACCATACACCTCGAATTGGAGTAATGGCTTTTTCTGGTCTAACTTTTCATTCTTTAATCGATGGTATTATCATTGGTGTAGGATTTGAGCTGAGTACAGAGATAGGATTATTAGCTGCCATGGCCGTGATTCTTCATGAGATGCCTGAAGGGGTAACTTCTTTTGCTATCATAAATGAAGTAATGCCTGATAAATCGAAAATTCTATCTATAATTGTAGCTATTGCAACACCTATTGGAGCATTATTTTCTTTGTTATTTATTGGCAATTTATCGGAATTACTAATCGGAGTCCTTTTGGCATTGGCTGCTGGCACATTTATTTATGTAGCAGCCTCAGATTTAATCCCCCAAACTCATGAAAAGAATAATCTTCAGAATTTAATCGCATTCATTGTAGGAGCATTCTTTATTTATGGAATCTCATTGTTTTTTCATACTTAATGGTTATAATAATAGACTCATTAAATTGAAAATATGGGGGAACTTAATATGAAAATCGGTGTGATTTCAGATATACATTCAAATTTTTATGCTTTAAAAACTGTTTTAAGATTTCTAAAAGGAAAAATTGATAGTTTAATCTGTACTGGTGATTTTGTTGGTTACGGTCCTCAACCACAAGAAAGTATCAAATCTTTCCTTGATTACCCTTTTCCTCTTTTTTCTTGCCTTGGAAATCATGATATAGGAGTACGATACAGATATAGTTGTCATGAACAAGATCCCCTGGACTTAGATTACAAGATTCTAAAAACGTTCAATTTTCGAGAATCTGCGTCTGAAATGTTGGAACGAAACGCTAAAGAAATTCATGAAGAACATTTTCAGTTCCTTTTAAAGCTTCCATTTAAGCAGACATTTCAGATAGGTCAGACGCAGTTCTATATTACACATGGGACACCATCAACAAGAAGAACCGAGAATGTTGGTCGATATTTATTATCTCCTCCTCTTCAAGACCCCAAGGTAACAATTAATAGGTTGAAGAATGACAAGAAAGCCCTGAATGCTGAAATAATAATTGTGGGTCATACTCATAGAAGGTTTATAATTGGACGGGATAAATTCTATTCATGGTCCCTTATTGAAGATATTCTTAATAAAAAATCCACCAAGTTTCCATTAGAATTCGCATTTGATAGAAATCGAATTATCCTCAATCCAGGCTCCATCGGTCAACCACGGGATGGAACTGGAAATGCATCATTTGCTATAATCGATCTTGATGATGAGACACTTAAATTTCATGACCTAGAATATCAAATGAAGGATTTTTACAAACTTACAAAGGAGAAGTGTGCCCCTGAATTGCAGAGTTCAAGTTTTTGGGCAAATAAACTCGGCCATTTCTCACGAAAACCCAATTAAAGAATTCTCTTCTTAGAGAATTGTGTTAAGATCTGGAAATCTAATAATTCGAACTTCTTTTTTTAAATTCTACACCAAGCGGAGGGATCTGCTTCAAGATCTTTTTGAGCTATTGCTTCGATAATTAGAGGAAGAATTGATTCTCTTAATTGGTTTACAGGTTGTTTAAGTCCTGAAAGATCTTCTTGCTCGAGTTCAATACACAGATTTTTGAGAACTTTGAGCATAAAAAGAAGATGATATCGAAGAATTTCACACCCGTGACATGATTCTTTTACCAGTTTTTCTGAACCAATTATTATGTTTTCAGTTAATGTACGAACCAGTTGGCGTCTATCCCATTCTCTAGCCTTTTTAAAGTTAACACAGTCATGACAAACTACCAATGATTGGTCATAACAATTAAAACAGATCGCACGTTTGCATCGAAAACAGAAGACTGTAGCTGCTTCTTTTTCACATCGTTGACATTTCATAATCCTCACCGTTAACTTCATTACAAATAAATATGAAAAAAGATACAAAAAAGGTTTTCCACTGAATTCAAGCCAAAAATTATAATACTAGCTTTATTAGGTCAATAATAGATTTTTTCTATCTTATTCTGCGAAATACTTTCGATTTAAAAATTAGAAAAGAAAATAATGAGGCTACTCATTGCATGTATTAAAACATTTGTTAAAATATGTGTTTCAACGTAAAATGTTAGCCATATCAGTTTTAATATTCATTTTCATTGCTCAAATTGCAGAGCTTAGTATTCCAATATTAGTGGGTATAACCATTGACCAGATTCTTTCCTCATTATTGGAGGAACGATTTGAAATAACAGTTGTCTTGACAGGAGTTTTTCTCATTATCATCGCTAGTGTCATACGAGGGATCTCCTATTTTCTAGGGAGGTGGATTGGTTATCTTCAAGGTGAAAAAATAATTTATGATATCAGAAAAGACTTATTTACCAAATATTCAACCTCTAGTCTTGCGTTTTTCGATATACATCATACAGGGGATCTTATGGCTCGAGCGACGACTGATCTTGAACCAATCTCGGAGTTTTTAGTTTGGGGAGAACGAATTCTTTTACAGGCGTCTTTAACATATGTAGGAATATACATCGTCTTGTATCTTATTGACATTCGATTATTTCTTTTAATAGGTATTGTCACTCCAACCTTATTTATTCTTTCATATTTTGTTTCAACAAAATTAGGGCCCCTGTTTTTCGATATAAGACAACAATATGGAAAATTAACTACAGTAATTCAAGAAAACATAGCGGGAATTCAGATTGTTAAAGCGTTTAATGCGGAAGCCAGAGAGAAGAAGAAGTTTGATAAAGAAAATTTTGCTTACTTTGATTTACGTGCTTACGCTTTCAGAATCAGATCAATCTTTTTACCAATGATACTATTCGTAGTCAATCTCCTAATTACGATTTTGATTTTTGCTGGAGGCTACCAAGTAATTCAGGGAGATATTAGTCCTGGTTTATTAATTACTCTTTTTACCTACTTTATTATGCTTGCGATACCCACACGCTTTTTAGCTTTTTCCCTTATTATGTATCAACGCGTGTCTGCAGCGGGTGATAGAGTATTCACGCTTTTAGAGTCTCCAACTCATCTCTCAGAGTTCCCAGATGCTAAAATATTTTTGGATAATATTACACCTACTATTATTTTTGACAAAGTATCTTTTTCTTACGATAATAGGAAAGTTTTGTCCAATATTTCTTTAACCATCAATCCTGGAGAGAGAATAGCAATACTTGGTCCAACGGGATCAGGAAAAACTACTTTTATTTCATTATTTCCAAGATTCTATGACCCCACAAAAGGTAGAATCTTAATAAAGACTGATCAAACAACATATGGCTTAGATGAGCTTCAGACCAAATCATGGCGAGAAAAAGTAGGTTTTGTACACCAGGAACCATTTCTTTTTGGACGTACCATAGCTGAAAATATTGCATTTGGAGTACCAGAGGCAGGAATTGAACAGATCAATGAAGTTATTAAAATAACACAACTTGATGGTTTTGTCAATAATTTACCAGACGGATTAGAGACAATTATTGGAGAACGGGGAGTTACACTCTCTGGTGGGCAAAAACAGCGTGTTGCTATTGCTAGGATGTTGTTGAGGAAATGTCCTATCATGATTCTAGATGATGCAACATCATCTCTAGATATATCTACAGAAGCTAAATTTCAAGAGGCTTTTGAAAATTATCTAGACAAATCACAAAATAAACCAATAGTGATATTCATTACTCAAAGACTTAGCACACTAAAAATGGTTGATCGGATAATAATCTTCAACCGTGGTCAGATTATAGAACAGGGGACGCATAAGGAATTACTGAAAAAAGGTCAAATCTATCCTCTTCTTTGGAAAACTCAGGAAGATGGCATGATTGACATTAAACTAGCATTAGAGAAAATAATTCAGGAGAGGAGTTGAGTCAATATGGGTGAATCTGAAGATAGAAGAGATCTTCTGAAACGTGATTATTCTGATTGGGAGTTATTCAGGAGATTGATAAGCTATATACGACCTCACTGGTTTATTTTCTCCGCTGCTTTATTAGCTATGTTTTTATCCGCCCTTCTTAGCATTATTCAGCCATTAATACTAGCTATAGCAATAGATATGTTTATCCTACCTAGAAATGTCGAAGGATTGGGATTCATTTCCCTAGTTTACTTTAGCGTTGCTGTTGTGTCATTCCTACTGAATGTAATTGCGAGCTATTTTACAACCATTACTGGAATACGCATTATAACACAAATTAGACAAGAAGCGTTCTACCAACTTCAGGATTTAAGCATGGATTTTTACGATAAAGAAGCTACAGGGAGGATTGTTTCAAGAGTCACAAACGATGTAGAACGTCTACTTAACCTATTATCAACAGGTATTATTGATGCTATTGTCAATGTTATGTTCTTGGGGATGTTGTTTTTCATACTTGTCTATCTAGACTTAAGATTAACTTTGGCTATTTTGATTATTTTTCCCATCCTAGCAGTTTTTACTGTCTATTTCAGAGTAAAAGCACGTACAGCTTGGCAAAAAACAAGACGTACTATTGCAAAGGTAACTGGATATTATCAAGAGGCTATTTCAGGCATTGAAGTTTCAAAGGCTTTTGCTGCAGAAGATTTCATGACGAATGAATTCGATATATTAAATCTAGAGAACTATCAGGCTCGGATTAAAGCCCTTATTTTGTTTGCAGTGATGTTTCCAGTAATGGATATGATATTAGCGTTAGGAACAGCTTTGGTTTTAACCGTTGGAGGTGTGGCAGTCGGTAATGAAACAATGACAGTTGGTGTACTCGTTGCTTTTCTTTCATATTTGGGGAGGATTTCCCAACCAATAATGACCCTTTCAAACTTTTACAATAATTTATTGTCCTCTATGGCAGCTACTGAACGAATATTTGATTTATTAGATAGAACGCCAAGTGTTATTCCCCGAGATAACAAGAAATTATTAAATGTGAAAGGTACTATTGAATTCAAAGATTTATCTTTTGCTTACAAAGATGAAACTGGTCCAATAATTTCAAGCTTTGAATTAAATATCCCCTCAAATTCAACAATTGCCTTAGTAGGGCATACAGGTGCTGGAAAAACCACTATTACTGATCTATTATGTCGTTTCTATGATTTTCATGAAGGAGAAATCCTTCTTGATAGAACTGACATTCGGGATATTGATTTGAATAATTATCGCCAATGGCTTTCAATTATTCCTCAAGACTCCTTTCTTTTTTCAGGTACTATTCGAGAAAATCTCCTCTACGGAAAACCTGAAGCAACTGATGAAGAGATCGAACAAACTCTCCTGAAAGTGGGCGCGTTTGATTTTGTAATGGCAAAAGGGTTGGACACTGAGGTGGGAGAAAGAGGAGCACGATTATCAATGGGTGAACGGCAATTAATCTGTTTTGCACGTGCAATCCTGTCTGATCCAAAAATTCTCATTCTCGATGAGGCAACCTCATCCGTAGATGCTCACACTGAGTTGGTAATCCAACAATCTTTCCATCACATCATTGAGAATCGAACCACAATTATTATTGCTCATCGTCTAAGCACTGTACGGTCAGCAAATAGAATTATTGTGCTGAAAAATGGAAAGATCAAAGAAATAGGGACATTTCAAGAACTTCTTAACCTGAACGGGATCTTTACTGACTTGTATGAAAAACAATTTGCTGGACAGGAGATTTAATTAAATTTGTTAGAAATCAGAGCTTACGAAAAATCCTTATCGTTCTTTACATTTACTGTAATTTTCTTTTGATTCAATATCTATTTTAACTTTTTTTTCCTGATTTTTCTTCTATTCTTAAACTATTATTCTCAATGTTGGAAAGCAATTTATATGAGGGAAGAATTCCTCTTTTAATACTGTAACTAAATTTAATTGTGGATTCTAAGACTAAATACATTTATGGATTACATTTCATTGAGGCTTTGTACCAATGATTGTAAATGGCAAGCTAGATGAAGAAGATATAGATCAAAATCCTGATGCTTTATCCAGCACAAACATCACTAGTAGAGAGAATGTTCCCATTTTAGGAACAAGTATTGGTTATGCTGCAGGTAGATCATCCATTTTTGTGTATCTTTCTTATCTTGGCGTCGTCCTGGGGGCTACTCCTCTAGAACAATCCATTCTAACATCAGTTAGGAATTTAGGTTCTAATGTTTTTCAAGGAATATGGGGATGGTTGTCTGATTTGCGAGGGAGGAGGCTTGTCATCGTTATTGGGCTTTCAACACTTGCACTTACCTGTATCTTGACGCCATTTGTACAAAATCCAATTGAGCTTGTAATTATTTCTCTAATTATGACAAGTATTGGATTCAGTATCATTCCTGCTTGGAATGCCTTCCTTGGAGATTATACTTCTGAAAAAGATAGAGCCTCATATGTTGGAAAAATTAACTCAATAGGGACATTGAGCTCTATCTTCTTGATTTTTGCAATGGGTATTTTGATGGAATTGAGTCCTTTCCCTTTTCCTAGCATTCCGGAAGATTACGAGTTGAGTAAACCTGTATTTTTTATCCCTTTTTTCTCTGCCGCATTAATTTTCTTATTAACTATCATAATTTCCTACTTTCTGATAGAAAAGTATGATGTAAGGGAAAAAGTAATTATTGATGAAGAATTAAAACCATCATGGAGAACATTAATCAAGCGAAATCCACCTTTCAGTCGTCTATTACCGATTAGTACATTTTTCTCTTTTGCTATGAGTACTGCTTGGCCTATTTTCCCTTTCGTTACTTTGAGGGTTGCAGACTCATGGTTTAGTGTTTCAGTTCTATGGATCATGTTTAATATACCTAGGGGATTAGGTCAGAATCTGGGTGGCCGTTTGGCAGATGAAGTCTTCAACAAAAAAATTATAATTTTATTTTCAAGGTTAGGCTACACTACCGTTCCCTTAGGTTATGCAATCGGGCTCGTTACGGGAAATGTCTGGTATCTAATATTAGCGAATATTCTCGGGGGTTTAGCGTTTGGTGCTGAAGATACTAATGTTGCTACGTATTCTTTGGATTGTTCTACCGAGGAGACGAAAGGGAGATATTATTCTATATTGTTGACGGCAGGAGGGATCAGTGCTTTTGTGGGGTCATTATTTGCTGGCTTCATTATGGATATATGGTTACGAATTGCAGATATTAATTATAATAGCGCAGATTTTAATGTTGTTCTATTTTTCATGCTGATTATCATCGCTATTTTAAGATTTGTCTCGGCTAGTTTGCATAAATTTCTGTATTCCAATCCATTAGATTTTGAATTAGATCAAATAACCTCTCTATAAGGATTTCATAGGATCATTCCTGTTCTTGGTATTTACTGGTATGAATCTTATTTCTATGTGAAAGCGCTGTTACTTACATAATATGGTGCCATATCAATCTGGGGGAGAAATGAAGGAATAACTTAATTATTAATTACAGAGACGTTTGACTGGAGGATAATAGTATGAGTATCCTTTCGAGGATCTTTGCGCGAAGTCGTAAAACAAAATTGACCATTGGGATTTTAGGAGCCCCTAACGCTGGAAAGACTACATTAGCCAACAGAATTTCCAATGAATGTGGAAACGGAACCCCCCTCGGAGAAGTGAGCCCAATACCTCATGAAACACGAGAAGTGGTAGCACTAGAACATTGTACGGTCTCAGATCAGAGTGGATCACTTGATCTGACCGTTGTTGATACTCCTGGGATTGCTACTTCAGTTGATTATCGGGAGTTTCAGACTTATGGTTTATCACGACAGGAGAGTATAGAGCGAGCTAAAGAGGCTACAAGAGGGGTAATTAAGGCTATTCAATCTCTTGACGGATTGGATGCTGCTATAGTAGTTGTTGACGCTGCAAGAGCACCGTTTGATCAGATTAATTGGACTGTACTTGGTAATCTAGAAGCAAGGAAAATTCCATTAATTGTTGCTGCTAACAAAACGGATCTTCCTGAAGCAAACATTACGTTGGTAGCAGAAACTTTCCAAAGTGAAATTATTCCTATATCAGCAAAAGAAGGTAGTGGAATGAATGAACTTTATGGAAGTATTCTTTCTATAGCCAGTATGTAGGTGGGATCAAGCATGGAACTGAAAATAGACTTTGTAACCGAAAATACAACCCGAAAAATGGATTCTTCTCAGAAATGTGATTTCATTATTTCAAAACTTAGACGAGACAGAGTTGTCGTATTTGAAGGAGGTCTTGCCCCTAATGAAGAGGCTATCTTGATTGAAGAAGCTATGAGTCAAATTGACCATGAAACCTTCTTAGGTTATAAAATTATAACTCCTACTCCTCTCCGTAGTCCCAGTTCTGGTTTATTTTCCCGACATAAGGATATTAAAATGACTGTTATCGCTCCTCATGACTATGATAATCTTTCAGTGGCTCTTGTCTAGGCTTGGGTAATACAGTGAGATTTTCTGATAGTGAGATTAACTTAAACCGATATAAATGCGCTCAATGTAATAGAACTCCCTTGAATGCCCAAGCACTCTTTCAAGGATGTATTTGTGGTCATCGTCTATTTCGAATTGTCCGTGAACATGAAAGCACTCATTCCCCAATAACTAAGAAAGAGAAGAGTTATCCTATTGAAAAGAAAAAGGATATGAATTTCGTTACTGTTCATGAACTAGAAGTTGGTATTTATGATATCAACGTGGAAAAGTTATTTGCTGATAATTCTGGTAAGACGTGTTCTTCTCCACTTGTCGTGGGTAATGAGGGTGTCTTCTCAATTCGTTTACAACATCAAAAGAAGTAATTTCATCCTATATTAAAAATTACTATATCATATTGCTTTTCTGATGAGTTCAATCTCCCGTGATACTTCATTGAAATTACAAACCCCTAGTTCATGGAGATGACGAAGATGAGTACGACATATAATTGGAGGAATCCCTACTTCGGTTGATAATGTTCCCAAATTGAGTGTTCTCTTCTTGGTATCTTCAAAGTAGTCTACTAGAAAGAGTAAGATCCTCCCTAATTCTGTTTGTTGTAAAACAACTCGTATATGTCTATCTCTTGCAAGTGTTCCTCTTGTTTCACGTTCTAAGTCCTCGCTTATCCGTCCTGCTCGTTCTTCAGTTCGTTTAATTTCTAATTTCAATTGATCTTGGACTTCTAGATGACTCGCTTCGATTTCCTTGATTTCCTCTTCAGTTTGGTTGATTACATCTTGTAATTTTGCAATTTGAGCTAAGTAAGTTTCTCTTTCCGCTTGGAGACCTTCTATTGTGGTTTGGGAATTCTGTAATTTTGTCTTGTACTTTTCTTCAATTGTTTCAAGGATGTTCTTTGTTTCTTTCAATTCTACCTCTAGAGCTATCATTTGTTCTGTTTTCTCTTCAAGATTTTTCTGAGATTCTGATTTGACAAGTTCAAGCTCTTTCTTTAGATTAGAGAACTCTTTACTTGTAGCTCCAAAATTAGTTTTAATTGCCACTAAAATTTGTGTTTTTTCAGCTAATTCTGCATTAGCTCTTTCAAGGGCTTGTATTTTTGCGGTTAATGATGCTTTTGTTTCCGCTAACTCCCTTTCAAGGACTTGATAATTAGCAAGCTGTGTTTCTAGCTGTTTTATTCTTTGTGATGACCCAATGTTGGAGGATTTTGACGGATCTAATTGCTTCTGTTGATCTGGACCTTGATTTTGTCTATATTCCTCGTTTCCCATTAAATACGCCTACGATGGAGTTTGTACTATCTTATCATTCTCACTCTTTAAAACTGTTTTAATATTGTTGATATTATATATAATAATTTTTTATTTTTTATCTTTATTAAGTCCAAACAACCTTGGAAATTGAAAAGGAAAATAAGCGAAGGATTTAACAGATTTAAATTCAATTTAAGTATAATTAATGTCTTCTTGAATTTAAAGCATGTGCAAATCAGCTTTTTTATCCGTATGTTTTCACTAAATCAAGTTTTCTCATTAAAACAAATATTTTATGTAATATCAATAGTGTCTTTTTACCCAAACTCCATTCTTCTACCTTTATTTCAAAACTATCTTATCACCAAAACAACCAGAAAATCAAGATTTTTTGATGATAGGGTATTTTCCCCGTTTAGCATTTTCTCTCATTATAGGTGAAAACTTGGTAGTTGTCGTTATTAGGTACGGGCAAAGAGAAAATAGGGTGATTATTTTCCATAGACAACCTTTTACTTACGATCATGTCTTCAACAACAGGGAAGTTCAGGTTCTTATCTAGCTTAGCTCCCTGACGTACTAGAACACAATAGGACATATATGTCCTAGATAGAGTTCTTTTTAACCTTTTGATAGACTAAAACTATTAATATAGATAGGATAAGAAAGGGGACAGGTTCAAAGATAGGTATCGTACTAGAGGATGTATGTCGGGTGAAATATACATCTGTATAATTAACATCATTGAGCCAGATATCACCCCGAATCCTGTTCTCGCAAGCAACACCAGTCTCATTCCATGTTTCTGTGAACTTAAAATCAAGATGTGTGAGCAATCCGGTAGTTTTATTATAGCGTAATTCGAAACCACACTTTATGATACTGTTAAACATTGTCGTTCTAGCAAAAGCCTTAAATCGTACCGTGTGAGAAGCGGAATTGCGACCCGAGGAAAAATTGAGGAGGGGAGTCCAGTTTGCTCTCCATGGAGAATATTGGATGAAAGACTCCGAATAGGGTACCAGGAACCACTATTCGGTTGATTCGGAAGATAACACAGATGAATTTAACCATAAAAGGTTGGTGGTTATCCCTTTGGTGGTATTGGCTAGGAAAGTGAGGAATGGAGTACCGTTTGAGGTGTTTCTTGGAACACTTTGCCAAGTAACCCTTAATTGCC
>JBHLMN010000056.1:0-2936 GCA_048938105.1 Promethearchaeota archaeon | reverse complement strand
TACGTTATGAAGCAAATCCCAATATTAAATTGTTAATATGTCTAGGAGAAATAGGAGGAACAGAAGAGTACGAGATAGTTGATACTTTAAAAAATGGTGAGATTACTAAACCACTAGTTATATGGGTTACTGGTACAGCTGCTAAGATTCTACCTCAAGGTTTACAATTTGGACATGCTGGTGCTATGGCTGGTACCGCAAAAGAAACCGCAGAAGCTAAAAATCAAGCCCTTAAGGAAGCGGGAGCTCTTGTTCCTGAATCTTATGAAGATTTTGATAAATTAATTAAAAAAACCTATGAAAAACTAGTACAAGAGGGTAAGATTACACCTGCTAAAGAAGAAGAACCTCCAAAGATTCCTACTGATTTCAATGAAGCTGTGAGATTAGGAATAGTTAGGAGACCCTCCGATGTGGTTGTTACTATTAGCGATGATCGTGGCGATGTTCCGATGTTTGCAGGAGTTGGATTAGATGATATAATTAGAGATAATCGGTCAATTGGGTATGTTATTGGACTTTTATGGTTCAAGAGAGAGCTACCAGAATTTGCTCAACAATTTATTGAAATGGTAATTAAATTAACTGCTGATCATGGTCCGGCAGTATCAGGAGCACATAACGCAATCATTACAGCTCGTGCAGGGAAAGATCTCATGTCAGCTTTAGCTAGTGGGATTTTGACAATTGGACCTAGATTTGGAGGTGCGATATCAGATGCAGCGAAATATATTCGGGAAGCTTTACAAAAAAGAATGAATCCGCAAGAATTTGTTAAATATATGAAGGATGTTGTAAAGATTAATATTCCTGGAATAGGACATAGGATTAAATCAGTTCAGAATCCAGATGTAAGAGTTCTATTACTTAAAGAATTTGTAATGAAAAACTTTCAAAAACATCCACACTTAGATTTTGCTATTGAAGTGGAGAAACTTACAACTGCTAAAAGGAATAATTTGATATTGAATGTAGATGGGTGTATAGGAATTACATTTTTAGATCTTTTAGAAAACTTAGATTTTACCTCAGAAGAGATTGAGGATGTTATATATAGCGAGGCATTGAATGGATTATTTGTGCTTGGACGATCAATTGGTATGATGGGGCATATTTTCGACCAAAAACGTCAACGTGCAGGTCTTTTCAGACAACCTTGGGATGAAATTTTATTTAGTGAATAATTAAGATTTTTTTACTATATTTAATTAAATAATAAATTTTAAGAAAAAATGACAATTAAGAATAAAATTAGAATAAAAAAAGTGAAATTGTGATCATAAAATATGGAAGATGTTGTTGTTAAAGCAAAGGAACATTTTGAAAAACTTGTAAGAGAACAATTAGAACGAATAAGACGAATGAAAGAAGCAGAAGATTGGATAGACTATTCTACATTAAAGCCAATAATAATTGGAGTTGCTGGAGGTGATGGAATTGGTCCAGAAATCACAAGACATGCTGAAACAATTCTAAAGTTTCTTTTAAAGGAAGAAATTCAAAATGGAATAGTAGAATTTAGAGATATTGAAGGACTTACCATTGAAAATAGAGCAAAGTTAATGAAAGCAATCCCCGATGAAAGTTTAGAACAATTAAAAAATTGCCACGTTATTTTAAAAGGTCCTACTCACACACCAAGTTCAGCAGATTTAGCTTCTGGGAAATGGCCAAATCTAGAAAGTGCGAATGTTTCCATGCGAAGAGAATTGGATTTGTTTGCAAATGTTCGTCCAGTAAAAGTCCCAGAACAAGCAATTGATTGGATCTTTTTCAGGGAAAATACTGAAGGCGCTTATGTATTGGGATCAAAAGGAATTAGAGTTACTGAGGATTTAGCCTTTGATTTCTGCGTACATACTAAACAAGGAACAGATCGTATCTTGAGACTAGCTTTTGATTATGCTAAAAAAACTGGGGTTAATAGAGTTTCCTTGGTAACTAAAGCTAATGTAGTTAAGACTACAGATGGTATGTATTTAAATATGGCAAAAGAGATTGCTAAAAATGAATATCCAGAAGTCAAGTTCGATGATTGGTATATTGATATAATGGCAGCGAAATTGATTGACCCAGCACGACAATCAGAATTTAAGGTTTTTGTGGCACCAAACCTTTATGGAGATATCATAACAGATGAAGCTGCTCAAATTCAAGGTTCTGTTGGTACCGCAGGTAGTGCTAATATTGGAAAACGATATGCGATGTTTGAAGCTATTCATGGAACTGCACCAAGAATGGTAGAAACTGGTAGAATTCAATATGCAGATCCTACCAGTATTATTAAAGCATCTGCAATGCTGTTAAATCATATTGGATTTGTAGAAAAAGCTAAGAAATTGGAAATAGCATTAGACATATGCGCCATCTATGAAAAGAAGCTAAAAGTTACAGGTAGAGATACGGGAGCTTCAGGGGAAGAATACGCAAAATATATTATGGAAACAATCCAAGATCCTAATATAAAAGAAAGATGGAATAATTATCAAAAGTAAATCAAGAGATTAATCAATTAGTTTAGTATAAAGTATTTTTTTCTTTTTTTAAATTATTACTATTTATTGAAATCATTTCCAAATCCTACAATTCGCTAATAAATTTTTCAATAAAGTTTTGTAGGATTGGTTTTAAATCTTGAATCCAAGCTTTACCATATAATGTATGTTGCTTAAGATTTTTTTCAAATTGTTCTAATGTTAAAAAAAATTCATTTTTTAAGCTTTCGATCGATTGATCTGCATACTTATCAGTTAAACCTGAAAAAAGATAGTCTATAAAACTAGAGCCTAATTTTTCCTTAAATTCATTAAATTCATAAAATGAACCAAATTGAAAGTAAGATGATAAAAATTGATCAATAGCTATGGTTAATTCTTTTTTCTCAATATTCCTTCTTTGGAAACAATAAAACTTTATTAATCTTTCAACCATAGTTC
>JBHLMN010000016.1:0-147198 GCA_048938105.1 Promethearchaeota archaeon | reverse complement strand
CCATGCAGAAAAAGAATGCACAAGTCGCTATGTTATTGAGTAGTCTATTATGGGGAGTTAGTCCCATTGTTGTGGAGATATTACTCGAGGTTTCCACTCCTTTAGATATAATGACATTGAGGTTCGCAGTAGCTTTAATAGTGAGTTCGTTATTCTTACCAATTATAAAAGCTCGCAACGGTTTATCTTTGTTGAAAAATAGAAAAATGATGCTTATCGGATTTTTGATTGCAACAGGCTATCTCACGTCAACTATGGGTCAAGATTTAACCACAGCAGGCCTCGCCACTCTTCTTTCAACTAGTTACATTATAATGGTTCCATTTTTATCCTGGAGAATCGAAAGTACTTCCCTTTCAAAGCGAATTTTAACAGTCGCTACACTGGCATCCGTTGGAATTTTTCTTATTAGTTATAATGGTGATATAGTAAATGTATCTAATACAAATGGAATTGGAGTAGTCCTGTTGCTAGTAGCTGCTTTTGTCTGGGGGTTAAATATTGTCTTATCTAGCCACTTAATTACAGAAATTAAATCTGAACAGGGTCAACATGATCCTTTAAGTTTTTTGTACGCCACACTGGTCTACACGTTCATCCCATTGTTTATTTTATCCATGTTAACACAACCTCCCTCACTTTCATCTTTAGGATACACTTTGCCGTATCTCATCTTTTTGGGGGTTTTTACTACGACAATCACTTTTGGTCTTGAAAATTGGGCTTTGTCTCAGCTCGGGTCAGTCAAAACAACATTCTATCTATTGTTACAGATATTTGTTCCCTTCACGATTGAGTTAATTTTCGGGATGTTTATCTATTCTACCTGGATCATAGCTGGAATAAGCTTGGTATTGTTTTCGATGGTTCTTTTGGAGTTTCAGAGTGAGGAAAATCATTCAGCTGTTTCAAGATTATGTATTGAAGCGGTAAAAATTAAATTTCATAATATATTACAAAAAGGAACATAATCCTCTTATTTCTTCTTTCTTTTCTTGGTAATATAAAATTTGAAGATGTTCTCTATAGAATAAAGACCATATCAAATTCTTTATCTTGGGGCTTTTTTGAAGATTTTAACTCATTCATCAAAATCCTCATATCCATCAATATCAATATCATCTCCCACTAATCACACAAGGACTCATTTTCTCAAAAATTGCGGAAATTAAGTTTTGTCCCCCTAGTTATCGTCAGGGGGCTTCAGGAGTCAATTATTTCAATTATTTTGAATGTGAGGGCTTTCGGTCTGATGTCTGTTTTTTCTATTCTGTGAAAGGTTTCATTTTCTAGAATAAGAAAATCTTTTATCCCTTTACAATCTTAATCTAGAATTCTTCAGTTACTGAAAATTTTTTATATGAAAGTTTTCTAGTTTTAGTATCTGTTACTTTTGGAAGGAGTTTTGCTGAAATCCCTCAAAATCTCTCATTTTATCTGTTTTCTAAGTATCCTCTCTGTCTTCCCTCTTGTGAATTTCACTCGTGCCTCTTCTGATCTTTTTTATCCTCCAGAGGGTACTTTTTCCACGTATCGGTTGAATTTCACTAACTTTTCCCCCATTTGTATTTTAAATGGCACCCACATTGATAGGAATGATTATGACTCTGATGATTGTGAAGCGATACAGGATCCGACCTATGCGGAATTTAGTTTAAGTTACAATATGTTTGGGTCCTTTCTTGAAGAAATGGCTGATGTGTACCTGCATAATGCCACCACATCTGTCTGGTTCCGTTATTCTTTTCTTATCAATCTATCAACCAGATTATATGTGAATGAACAGGGCATTTCTTGGGAGGAATATACATCTGAGTATATAGATCCTCGTGAGCTTTCTGTTGGTTCCCAAATTCATATTGGGTTCAGCGATACATGCCTTAATGTAACTGCAAAAGAGAGAGTCAATGTCACTGGAATAGATCGTGAATCATGGAAACTCGAAATTCATACCGAGTTTGCGAATGAAACCTATCATTATGATGTAATAACTGGAATATTACTTTCTGCCAAGAGGGAGGCCTTTTTATTTGGAAGCTCAATTGGACGATCAACTCAACCCATTCTACTCTCAATTCATCCTTTCAACCAACACCAAATGATTGCTTACTTCGAACAGATTCTAATTTCTACAAATGCCTGGTCAACCTCCCACACAACGACATTTCCGCTATTCGAGATAATTATTCTGGTTTATGTTCTCACACTTGTGATCAAAAGGAATAGAATTTGATGAATGACTTCAGGAGTGTAAATTTTCAATGTGAGGACAGTCGGTCTGATGTTTGTACGTTGTTTTTGCGTTGTGGAGTGATTAAAGGAAGTAGAATTTGAAAAATCGTTGATCCACAGTAACAACAGACCCAGTCGTTTCCTAACACTAGGAATTGGGGCACTGAGGTGGAATAAGTGAAGCAAACACAATCTAGGAAAACCATTTTGAGGATATGGGGTGTCAGGGAAGTCCAAGATATTCCTTTCCCTTTGTTAAGTTATTTATAAAAGCAATTAATAATTATCCGTGGAGAATGAGTATGGTAATCCCTCCCATTGATAAAAGCCGCTTTCGTAATATCTTGAAGACACAATCTTTTCGAGATATAATATTTTGCCTACTCTTTGTAGTTGTTCCAATAATTCTTCTTTTACTTCCGGTTCTGGCAATATCAGAAAACTCTTTAGCTGGAATGGGATTTTTTCTGGTCTCATCTATTGTTCTTCTCTCGTTGAGGAAATGGAAGTTATTTATTGTGCTTTCTGTTCTAACTTCTCTTATTTTTTCATTTATTCTTTTTTTTCCTCAATCATTTTGGGAGAACATCATTTTATTAACAGGAAGATCTGTTCCTGAGTCTTGGAACCCCCCTTTTTTAATAATGACTCCGTTAGATTCTTATAAGTTCGCTATTTCAATAATTTTCCCGTTTATGGTTTTATTCTTGGCTATCCTCTTTTATCTAATCACAGGCTTCTCATTATATACCAAAAATAAGGAATCATTAATAACAAGATTCTTTCTTTTGTCTTTTGTGTCATTTGGCCTTGGTCAAGGGTGTAATCTGTACTTGTTCTTTCGAGATTCTTCCTATACTATCCTTCACCATTTTCTTCCTTATCTTTTGCCTTCTCTCATTATATTCCTCTTGCAATACTCCTTAACCTTTCTAGGCCTCCTCTTTCTCTGGTCTGCTTCCTCTTCTCTAATTCTCCCCCGAAAGTATGAATTTCGGAATAAAACTGTTATCCTTTCAATCCTGTCTTTCTTGAGTTCTTTAGGGTTTATATTAATAGTAGGAACAACGACTTACGATTTTGTTTTGGTTTCTTTGGAATTTGAGTTATTTTTCTTGGTTTTTTATGCATTTTCCTTTGTAACTTTTCCCTGTTCGGCTTTTTTACAGCTTCGATCCTTACCTGACTGGTTTACTCCCACTAGAAGACGCTGGGTAAAGCGAGTTCGGATGGGGCTATTGGTCTTAATCTTCTATGGCATTTTTCAGACTATTAAGAATTTCCAAGGATTAGGCCCCGTGTTTAAGTACCTTTTATTCATTTTTAATATAGTTCTATTATGTTTAACAATAATTATCATATATTCTGGACTCCCAGAGGTAACGGAATGGTTTTTTGACGAGATTAAGATTCGTGCTACCCCTGAAATGAAGGAATTGAACTCAACTATCAATCTTGAACATTTATGGCAACTTATTGATACTTGGAAAGAAGACAAAAAGATTCCTAAAGAAAAAATGACAGAAACAGCTGTCGCCTCTTATGTTCGAGAGGCTTTAGGTACTCTTCGGAGCTGAAGTGTTTCAGCACTTTTCCCATACAAGTAATCTCGATTATCAATTCGAATTGTGGAGTTCTTCATACGATAGTCATCCTCTGGGTTAGTAGTAGAGCGGTAGTTCTTTATCACCCTATAATGACTTGGAAAATTTACTAACAAGTAACTAAGATAGAATAAACTAGGGTGCTTATTATTATCTTATCAAGGGGTGGGGGATTTTTGGGGTGTTTTTATAGAAATATATTAATCTAGGTATGAGCGTAATAAACCATGCCTTTCAAAATTTCTCTAGAAATTTTTTGGGTATTTTTAAAGGTAAAAACGCTTGTTATATTTTCAAAAAATATTAGATTGTTAAAACAGGAGTAGGAGAAGAGAAGTAAGAGGTTGAATGAAGTGTCCCCCCCTAATGATGGCAATCCACCTGGCCATTAAACTTGTGAAAGTATTAAGATATTAAGGCGAAATTTCGATATCATCGAAATTTCTCCGTTCCTCCCACTTTTTTTTATCCTTTTCCGATGTTATGTTTTTCTGACTCTTATTATCCTAGATCCTCGCCATGATTCTCTAGCAATATGGGAGTCTTCCATTCATATGTTATAGGATCATACCAATCATCCTCAAGATTTTGTGGTTGATGGTTTTGAATTATTGGAACAACTGTCCATTCTGGAATGGTTCTAAGCTGATGGGCAAAATCAGCAGGTAATCGAGTCCATAGATGGACATGTATTTTTGTGTAGTAGATTTGACAAAAAGGAAGATATCTTAGTAGGCAGGAGAGCTGTTCAATTGGTCGTTTTGGCAGACTTACCCAATAGGTGTCAATCGCGAACTCATCTATTAATCGTCTTACTTGGAACCCAACATGAGCTACTTTTTGACGATATAACTCCTTTAAAAGATATAATTCTTCATGGGTGAACCTTAACAGATCTCGTGGTGTACGCCATGGAAGCTCATTAAATGAATAAAATTTGAAATATTTGCAAAGAAGGGCAATTATTTTGTGTGGATCAGACATTTGTTTGTAAAACCATTGTTTTCCACATTCTCGTGAAAGGAAAAAATCTCCTTCTTCTTCACATGTCTGGGATGTATTCAATTGTTGAATCAAGCGTCTCATTTCATCATTAGAGAGTCTTTCCCAGCCTCTTTCTGCTCGATATTGCGTTAATGACCAACTTGTATAAGTATTGGTAATTTCTGATAATTGATGTACTATGAGGTTTTCATGTTCTTCGAGGTATGATCGTAATCGTTTTATCTCTTGAGTTGAAGTTACTATTCTCCCAAGAAAGGTGTTGTGATATCCTCTAATTTGATACACATCACTGGTACTTAAGGCTGTGTTTGCCTGATCCTTGAAATTTATAATATCGAATAATGAGGTGGATTCATCGACTTGAAAATAGCAATAATAGCGTTCCATCCCAAAAGCTGGAGGATAAAACCATAAGTCCCATCGGGCATCTATGTGTGCAAATAAACGGGAAAGACGTGTATATGTCCACCTTGGACTTATTTGTCTCACAATATGAGTTCGTAAGTGATCTGGATTGAGGAGACTCAGTCCTTTCTTTCTTTTTCTTTCCTCTTTGATGAATGAATACACTGTCTTAATAACAAGGAGTTCTTCACTTGTTAGTGGGATTGTAAGTTTGGAGGCTAAATTCTGTAACTTTTCCCATGATAAATCTGTTAGTGCTGTTTTTTTTTGAATTAACTGAAATACTCCTGGTGTACTGGGTACACCACGCAGACATTTCACTAAATATCTATAAAAATCTCCCCCGTGAAACTCTGCTACTCTTAGTAGTTGATTTGCGTCCTTGAAGTATTCGATTGTAAACCACAAAAATTGTATATTTAGATATTCTTCTGTGTCTCTATATCCCATTCGATAGCCGGTGAACCGTTTAGAGAGGCGATCTCTATCATAGTCAGCTTCTTCAAAGTGTTGAAGTGTGCTTTGAAATTTTTCAAGGAGTTTTCGATCTGACACATGATATTCTTTGATGTATGCTGGGAGCTGATCTACAACTATCCTAATAAATTGTTTTAGCCTTCTATGGCGATCAACCACCTCACTACTCACCTTTAGAAGAATGGTGTCCTCAAAAAAAATCTCTAATTGTCTTTATTTTCGAGGTAATTAGTTTCATAATGAAAGAATTTTAAATATTATTTATAAATTTTGATTTTTCTAATTTCTCTTCCTTATATATATTTTCTTAAGAAAATATAAATTTATTATATAGAATATAAAAAAATTCATGATTTCTAGATAATTCCTCTTTCTATCAATCTAACCTAATTTTGAGTATAAAAGCAAGTTAGACAATTAGGTATTGGAAGTAAGAATGACTGTCATCAAGATTCTGGATCAGAACGTTCAATCCACTAGAGATCCTTTGTTGAGAAGATATCTAGAATTCAACGGGATGATCTCTCAAGAGTTAGTACGGGGGATAACTCGACATTTGTTTGACAGTTTCATTCTTTCTTCTACCTATAACAGATATTTAGTGATCGAAAATGTCTTACTTTACCAATTTAATAGGATTAACAAAGAAAAATCAGAAAAGGAGGAATGCAGATCCACTGAATTGCCTTTACTTATTACAGGCGAAAAATGTGTGCTTTTGTCTTAAGTTGAAAGAAATAACTGTCAAATGTCCTCCCTGTTGTTCTTTTTACATTGCTGGGGAACCAGCATCCTATCAGGATGCGTTAGAAAAGCAATACGATATTGATTGTCTTTACTGTACTCGTAGGGAGGTCTCACAACCAAATGCAATTGAGACTCCGATGTTTTACTGTAGGTTATATTTTCAATTCCAACCATTCTGTGGTTCGTGTCAATTTGCTTTATACAAAGCTGATCCCGATCAATCTGCTAAAATGGACAGCTCTTTGGAAAGGAATCTTTGAAATTTTGCCAAAAGCAAAAAAAGCTAATGAAACATGGGTTTTTTCTAGGTAAATGAACTCTTTAAAATGTTAGAGCGTTTTTTCACAGTGTTTATAACCCTTTCAACATAATTACTTCAAATAAATTGAGGGTGAACATTAAACTTTTTCCACAAGCTATCGTCAGGGAGCTTCAGGAGTGTAAATCTTCAGTTATAGTACTCACGATCTGATGTCTGTACGTTGTTTTGTATTTTTGGAAATTAGAGTGATCACTACAATCCCCCACTATTTGTTGTTAAACTAAAAATGGGAAAGTAACGCCTCTATTAACGCCTTTCTCTTCCTTTCGCGTTCTTGATAGGTTTTATCATGTTCCCTCAGCCATTTTTCCCGTGTGGACCGAATCAGATCCCATCGTGGGGTGCATTTTCCTTTCGAGTGGAGATAAAATGACTTTGAATAATCCACAGGGAAATCAGGGTGAAGAATCACTACAAAACGATCATCTGTGATTTTCTCTCCGCATTTGATACAAATTAACCGAATTCTAGGAAATTCTTCCTCTATGCGGCACTCTTGAATATGCTCTTCCAACCATTTAGTAAAACGTGATGTGGCTTGATTTAGATCATTGGACTCACTAATTTCTTTACTTGCCTTTGTTTCTTTTTGGAATGACTCAAATAACTTATTTAAGGTTTTATCGAATTCTCTCCAACTCATAATGATAACCCCTATTCGTCTACTCTAGCCAGACCCCATTTTACATTTCATCCCCTCACATAAATTCTTTTTAAGTTAAAAGCTTTATACTTAACCCATATGTAGCATATTGATATAGTGAAAATCGTCTTCACAAAAGATTATTTGTTTATATGGACGGTTTCTTATCTCTCCAAGGTAATCCTTTTTCGAAAGCTCTCGAAGCCTGGAGCACACCAAGTTCGTCAAAGCGATTCCCTACAATCTGAAGACCAACTGGAAGATTCTCTTTCGTGAATCCGCATGGAACCGAAGCTGCAGGCTGGCCAGTGAAATTGAATGGAAAAGTTAATAACCAACCAGTAGGGCCAATTGATTCTTCATTTACTTCAAAAGGTCCAATTCCTATTTCTATATCGAATGCAGGAACAGCGGTAACGGGTGACAGGAGAAAATCATATTTCTTGAAAACCTGTTTCCATACCTGCTCCCACAACTCCTTGCGTTTGTATTGGATCTTCACAAAATCCACAGCTTTCAAATTCTCTTCTAATCCCATGAAAGCAGTATAAGCTGGATACATCACTTTCTCCCATTCCTCTCTAAATGTTTCGAGTCCCGCAGCAGTTTCAGAAATGATTTGATATAAGAAGCCCTCGCCCATATCCACCAAATCTAACTTTACTTCTTCTACTTCGTAACCCAAATCACTAAAGGAGGAAACAGCATTCTTCACGACTTCTGTAACATCTAGATCAATAACAAATTGACCCAAATCGGGACTAAACGCGAATTTCTTTGCAGAAACATCTTCTTCTAATCTTTCGCGGTAGTTTACATTTGCTGATGGAAGGGATAAGTAATCTCTATCATCAGGTCCAGCCATCACGTCCATCATCAGCGCAGCGTCCTCGACCGTTCGAGTTATGGGTCCTTCGACTGCCATTGTTTCCCACCCAGGTAATGATGGATAGCGTGGAATCCGCCCTAGATGCGGTTTTAATCCAAAAACACCGCAAAAATTGGATGGAATCCTTATGGAACCACCACCATCGTTTCCAATTGCAATGGGACACAAGCCAGCAGCTACAGCTGCTGCTGATCCCCCACTCGAACCTCCAGTTGTCTTGTTCGTATTCCATGGATTTTTTGTAACCCCAAAAACGGGATTATCCGTTATTCCAATCAAACCAAACTCGGGCATATTTGTTTTGCCTAAAACAATTGCACCAGCACGCTTTAACCTATCAACTAGAATCATATCCTCTTCTGGCATGTGGTTCTCATATAATTTGGATCCGTAAGTAGTTCTTACTCCTTTGACTGGTATGTTATCTTTAATAACAACGGGAACACCATGTAAGACACCTAATTTTTTTTCTTCTTTTACCCTTTTCTCAGCCTTCTTTGCCTCTTCTTTGGCACTATCCTCTAGTAATGTAACGATTGCGTTGATTTTTGGATTGATCTCCTTAATCCTGTCTAGGTACGAATCCAAGACCTCAACTGGCGATAATTCCCCATCTCTAATACCTTTAGCGAGTTCTGCTGCACTCTTCCAGATTATTTTTCCTGATTGAACCATTGTGATTTCCTTCTTTGAAAGATCTCTAGCTCTCAAGGAGTATTAAAATCTTGACAGTACATATATTTTAAATTGGAGTCAAACGAACTGGCGAATATCGAAGGCGCGAGTATAGTTAATATTGAATTTCTTTCGACTGAGACTTATTCATAATGATAATTACGCCCATAGATTCCGATCCATTTCAGGAAAACCCTTTTTTTTTAAGTTTTCTTGAGATGTGTTTGAATCGATTCAATATGATCTGAGATCACTAAACTAACTATCCCCACGGCCATTAAAAAAACCAGTACAAGATTTGGTGTTGGAGGGACAATGAAACTCATTGTGGAGTAATCTAGGTATGTGTGGGTTGGATTTCCTACAAACGCTAGAATTAAGAGAGTCCAATGTATTACAATTACGAGAATAGCAACTATTGAACTGCCATGATATAGCCACGAATGAATTTGTTTTTTGGATTGCCATAAGTAATAATTCAATCCAAGTTTTAATCCAAAAATAATCGTTCCTAGCAAAATCATCCCCATCCCTGACAGTGTCAGAACCTCTAGGTATTCTCCAGACAATTTGGGGAAAATCTCGTATATTGTGTAATCTCTTTTTAGTTCCTTGAACGAGTATTCGTGAAAAGTATCAGCATAGAATTCATTGGAATAAGTTGTAGAACGAGTTATTCCATCAAAATAACATCTAGTAGTCCACTGTTTAATTTCCATGAATGTGTTATTAACCTCAAATATCTTCCATTCGAAAAAAGGGAGGAGTCTGAACGCTGGTACAACCACACATGTGAGAAAGAAGATAGAGATCAATCCTATATGTACAAAAGCTAAATAGTAATTCTTCTTAGGCAATAATGAAGGTCTTCCCATCTCTATTTCCAATTATTCACTAATTATATCCTATATAATTTTATTGAAAACTGAAAATACTTCTTAATAGAAAGGTACACTTTTCCAACATATTGGCAATAGGATTGTTTTACTTAAAATAATCATTATTATGAAAGTATCTAATTTTGAATTAATGATCCTGTAATTCATCTTTTTTCCGAAAATAAAACAAATTCTCCGAGGAGATTCGGTTTCAGGGCGTTCAGTCTGATGTCTATACGCTGTTCTTGCTTTTCGGAGGAAACAAATGGACGTGGATTGGGGAGATTTAAATGGAAGAATATCTACTAAAATTTAGTATTATTTAATAAATCCCACCAAACATATCCCCTATAGCACCAAAGATATCATAATAGAAACCAATGAAAATTAGGGCTATCAATCCGCCAATAAACATAACTGGGCCTATTGGCAACCACCTTTTTCCGATCTTTACTTCTAATCCAAGAATATAATAGAGTAAAATCATCATGAGTATTGTTCGGATACCCAAGATCCATAGCCAGAAAAAACCTGTTCTCGTGCTCCCTTGATCCCCTCGGGCATATCTAGCTATCCCAAAATGGTCCACAACTCGGAAGGGGCCGAAATTTTTTGTTTCTAGTGCTCGTGTACTCTCAAATATCGCTCGGGCCCTATCCTTGGAATAATCACCATCTTCAATCTTACTGAGTTTTGGCGCTGAATATATTTTCCCACAGCTGTTACAATAGACTCCTACGAGATCTATTATCTCTTTAGCTGGATCCTTTTCAAAGATGAAGTTCACGAGTTCAAGTGTCTGCTCTTCAGCCTCTGGGGTTATTTTTCTCATGGCAATTGCATTCTGAATCCCAATTGCTATGTTCTTCCTATCAATCACGAAGTAAGGGTTTTGACTTTGCTTCGTATAATGAATCTGGAGCATATTTCTATCATTGGGACAAAACCAATAATGACTTAGTTCCTTCTCCAAGTCTAATACCGTGGAATTCGGTTCGTCTTGTAGACTCATTTAGACTCCTCACCGCTTAGAGGTATAGAAAAGTAAATTTCCTTCATCCCATAGGATTTTATGTGTTAAAGAGTTCCTTTTTATTATCTTCGTTAAGGGGATTAAAGTTTAAATAAAAATTGATGACGATGTTAAATCCTTTTTCTTGATAATTATTTTATACAGCATGATTTACTCTAAGATACTCTCTGTTTTTTTATCTAATTGTTCATCAGTGCTGGATGGTGTAGTGCTTCCATTACTCAATATTGCCAATACTTGGTATTCTAGTTGAGACGGGGTTTTCGAGTTAAAAGATAGCTTTGGCCTTCTTTAGGTCATCTACTCCAATAACTATTCTATTATCTTCAGCTAAGTAAATTAAATCAATATTTATACCTTCAAGGGCTAATTTACGGAATAAATTTCCACCAGAACCAGGTTTTTTCACGATTTCTTTGATATCAAGGACAAGCACTTCTCGTTCTTCTTTTATCTTAAACCCAGCTTGCTTAAGTACATTGTAGGCTTTTCTAGGTTCTTCTACCAAAATGTGTATTAAGTCTTCTCCTTCACACACGGCTCCGCAGAGGCCTTCAATATTAATTTTAGCCTTGCCTAGAGTTTCTCCTAAATTAGCAAGAGTACCAGGCCTGTTTTCTAATATAATAGCAATGTCCTTCATTTTTACTACCTCGTATAATTTAAACATAAGTATTCATAATATATTCTTCTTTTAATAAAAGGTTATTAGAGGTTTAGTTTTTGAAAAGTGTGAAGTCCACTATATTTAAGGTTTTGATTTCCTGACCAAATCGTGATTCACAGTCTTCTGTTCATCAACACACGAACTAAATTACAAAAAAATATGGAATTAAAGTTCTTTAAGAGGATTCTTATGTCAATTAGTTATAGGAGTCAACAGCTTCAATTAGAGGGATTTTAGAATCCTCGCATTGATTTTATATAGATTCTTACATTTATCTTTTCTACAAAGGTGATATAGATTTCAATTGATGAAATTGAGATGGTTATTGGTGAGATTGTTGATCTTGGTAAGAAAATCAAAAACAGACACGATTTAAGGGTATATTCGGAAAGATTGTGTTTTCTTTGTTCTATTATTCTAAGAAATAGTTTCGGTGAACTTTTTAATGGAATTTACCCGTTTTGTGGTTTAGATGTACTTACTCCTTATTTATTAGGTGGTAATTGGTTACTTTTTGATGCTTCTTGGAAGGATTATCAAACAGAGATTCCTAATTATCAAATCCCTTATTTTGAGGAAGCACTTACTTCTGATCGACTAAAAATTATTGATCAATCCATTGAGGCTTCAAAAGAAGAAGTAATTAATTTCAAGCCAGAAGTTGTTTTAATAAAATATGCAGGTGAGGGGAATTATGAACGGATATTTGATTTTGTAATCCATAATCTTAAGAACTCTCCATTATTAGTAATTTCGTGCACTTCCCGAGATTTAGAGAAATATTCTAATAATTTGTTTGATCATCAACTTTCTACAATTAAAATTGGTTCAATGAGAGAAATTTCTATAGGAAGGGAAGTGCAGTCTGATTACCAAACTTTTTTCTTTCTAGATCGTCTGAAGCTCTTTGAGTTCACTCAAAAGCAAAAACCTTCGTCAAATGCTTGAGATGTTATCTTGGTAATTTACATCTGGAAACAATAACTTAAACTTATAGATGAAAATTCGTAATTGGGTGGTGTCATTCCTTATGCATTCAGATACTATTCAAGAGGAGTATGAAGAGCTTCAGAAAATACAATTTCTCCTCCCTCGTGATAGGATAAGTGACATTAAGTTTAATTTTCATGAGACCGAGACTTGGGCAAAAGTATTCTGGCGGAGAAGGAATAATCATGCAATACGAGAGGATCCTGAACTTCCATTCGTTTTCCAACAGAATCCTTCTACTATCTTAGAAATCGGTGCGGGTTATGGAAGAGTCTTAAGAAAACTCATAGAAGGCAAAAAATGGCATCATGATTCGATGAATTTTCAAGGGATTGATATTTGTACGCATTTTGAGCCTTTTTTCCATCTTTATCGAAGTGAATATCCTTCTCTCAAGCATTGTGATATGATTTTTGAGGATTTTTTAACCACCTCTGCGTTTGATGAGACTTCTTTTGATGTCATTCTTCTCCCGATGAATACCTTCCCAAGTTTTTCGTTTAGTACTTTAGATGTTTTATTTGAAGCAGTCCAAAATCAGCTGACGGAAAATGGGATATTCTTATTTTCCACCTATAAAATTCAAAAACAATTACCTACTTCTCTTAACCGATGGAGTGGTCACGAGGGGGAACTACTCTTAGAGTTAGGAATGGGAGTAATAGCTGCAGAATATTATGAATTTCCTGCTATAAAAACAGAATATGGGGCCCAATCTGTGACTTATATGTGTTACAATACGTTTTCCCGTGGTTATAATTTAGAAACGAGAGAAATCTATCGGCACATTCTATACTTTGTTTCGCAACCTATTCTTCATGAACTAATTGAGTCCTCTGGTTTCTCAATTAAGATCCTTGATGATTCAAGTCATTCTCTTGTATATGGTTTAATTAGATCATAGATAGGCTAAGGAGGGCAATATTCCATCACTTTTAATTATTTAGTTATTCTAGTATCATTCCTTGGCTTTGGGCATGAGAGGGAAATTCTATATCCAACAGAAGATTGTTGGTTTGACTGATTTCTAATTTTCGAATGATAAATCTTAAATATTTCATTATGTCACGGAAAACGAGAGATAATGGATTAACATTGCGATTTTTGAAGTTGATCGACTATTTTTCCAAGAGTATGAGGAACAATGCCAAGGTCTACCCTTAGAGCTAAAATATTATTGATTGGTGATGGAGGCGTTGGTAAAAGTTCTTTTCGTCGAGCTTGGCTAGGTGAAACCTTCCAGACCCAATACATGATGACTCTTGGAGCTGACTTTGCTTCTAAAGAAATTTTTATTTTTAATTCTTCCACAAAAACTTATTTCACAATAAAATTTCAAATTTGGGATCTTGCAGGACAGCCTCGGTTTAAAGTTGTAAGTGATCTCTATTATCGTGGAGCTATTGGCGCGCTTTGTTTTTTTGATATTACAAATCAAAATTCCTATATAAATCTCTCAAAATGGATTAATTCTTATTGGAAACTAAATGGTGAGGGATTTCGACCCCTTTTGATTGTTGGTGCAAAATGTGATCTCCGAAGTAATCCTGAGGTTCAAGGTAAATTATCACCTCAACTTGGTATTGATTATGCAATAGAATTAACAAAACATGTCCAAAAAAAAAATTGTTTTACTATCCATTATATCGAGACTTCTGCTAAGGAAAATATTAACGTAGATAAGACCTTTCAACTCTTAGGCACTGAAATTTTAAAGGTGTATAATCAAATTATGGGTTCCATCTTATTTCAGAATAATTCTTAATCCTATTTGGCTTCCATATTTTTTTCAAGGCTTTAAAGATCAGTATTATTAGTAAAACCTAATGAAAATATTTTTGGAATAACTACAGAATTAACTTTTTTATGAATTTAAAGAAAACTGGCAGATAAAAAGAGTTATTCACTTTAATCCAAGTATAAAAAGGTTTGAGGAGTATTTTTTATATTCAGGAGTTCTTGATTTCTACTAATTATTCAATAATGGTTCTAAATCTCTCTAAAGATTGTTGGGCATGTCTATATTAATTGAAATAATATAATATTTTTTTCAAAAGTTCTTTTCTATGAATAAAGTCATATAGTCATGCCTACCTTATTTATACTATATTTAATCAAATTTTTCTGAAAAAAAGAGAAAATTTTTATCCTAATTCAGTTTAGACTTGCCTATATCATGTTTGTAGAAATTCTTAATTAGCGGATTTTTCTGTTGTAAGGATCGTTCCCAATAATATACTTCAGTATAGAGGGGATGAATCAATACCATTTGCCAATTTGAGACACATTTAGAATCGTTTGTACATAATATTCCTATTATCAAAAAGAATTGACAACTGCTGATTTTCGAAAATTGAGTGGATAGGTGCTCGCGATATATGAAATATTTTCATATATTTTACGAGAGAAGCCTATTACGAAAGGAACGGTTCATTCATCAAATTGAACGATTTTCTTCATATTCTTCAATTGCATCATAAAGCTTCTTTTTTATCCGCTTTGGTGTATCAGAAGTGATCATTCTAAAAATTAATCTTTCATCTTCCATATTTTCAACCTTAATCATCTTGATCACTTTTAATATTAAATTTTCCGTGAACCTATTCCTTATTGAACATCGCAGCTTTTATGCCAGTAAATAGGAAAATCTCTAGAGAATGACTATCAGTTCCATGTTCAATGAGATTCCTTGCATTTTTAATGATATTCTCGGGAGAGTAAATAATCTAAGAATTTATTTCTTTGAATGAATAGTTTCATCCTCTGGTTTTTCTTTTGATTTTTAAACTACATCTAGGGAGAGGAAGTAGTGATACACCAGAAATAAATCAATTCTATTAAGTTTAACTAGTGAAAAAGAACTATCAAAGGTAATGTCAGTCAAAAACCTCTGCAAATGCTCTTACAGGCATGGATGCTGCTTTTTTTCCTTTTATTGGAACAGCAAAAAATCTGTATTCTTTCCCATGAAGAAACTCTAAATTAGTTAAATTTTCTACGATGAGTATATCGTTTTTTAAAAATAATGAATGGGCTGGTCTTGTAAGATCCCGTGAATTATCAACATTGATTGTATCAACACCAACTAATTTCACCTTTTTGTCTACGAGAAAAGATATCAGTTCTTCTGAAATAAATGGATATTCGTAATATTGTTCTTTACCCCAATAAATACTCCAATTAAAATTAAATAACACAGCTTTTCCATAATAATCGATATTTGGAGGAAGAATTTTGCAACTGACTGATTGAAAGGGATTATGGCCACGAACATCAATTGTTATGCCTGGAAGAATAACCTCATCAAGTAATAATTCCCCAATGTCTCTTTTATTAGGGTACCGATGAAATGGTGAATCAAGATATGTGCCGACTGAAGTCTGGAAGAGAATTTCTGTTATTTCAAAGGATACATTTCCTCGATATTTTGGTTTTGTTTGCTTATGGGTCAGAAATGGACGAATCTTTGCAGAAAGTGTAACATACGAACCATCTTCGTCCTTTATTCTAAATCCAGGCATACCATCTTCAAAAGGATGACTAAGATCAACGAACCTCATTTTTTATATCACATCAAACAATATTTCCTTTATATGAGCTGAAATTGTTTCTGATTCATCACGGACAAGATAATAAATAAGTGGTTTTGTATTCCTTAGGATTGGTGATAATTTTTGAATATTCGTTTTGGTATTCAGATTGAACCCCAGTTTGGATTCGATTATGACACTGTAGAAAAGATCGCATTAAATGCTGAAAAAGTAGGGTATGACTCCATTTGGTCTAGTGATCATTTTTTTCTCGACAATAAATCCGAAGAAAAAAGTTGTATGGAAGCTTGGACCTTACTCTCTGCCTTAGCTGCTAAGACTAATAAATTACGTCTTGGTACTCTAGTTACGTGTAATAGTTATCGTTACCCTGCTGTTCTTGCAAAAATAGCTGCTACAGTGGATATGATTTCAAATGGAAGACTAGAATTTGGTATCGGTGCTGGATGGAAGGAGATTGAATACAATGCTTATGGCATTCCGTTTCCCTCCATCAAAGATCGCATGGATCAATTAGAAGAATCGATCCAAATAATAAAAAAATTATGGACACAACCCAAGGTTAATTTTATTGGAAATCACTATCAAATTAAGGATGCTTTTTCAGCACCTAAGCCTATTCAGCAATTGCCACCGATTTTCATTGGGGGAACTGGAAAAAAGAGAATTCTGAACATGGTTGCAAAATATGCCGATTATTGTAACTTTGGATGGTTCATCAATCCAAAAACTATTCCAGAGTTGTTGGAGGTATTAAAACAGCTTTGTGAAAAAATAGATCGTGATTATGATTCTATAGGAAAGTCCTACTTTGCCTCGGTAATTGTTACTGAAACAGAAGACCAATTAGAGAGAATTTTAACAGAAAGGGCCAAATTGAGGAATATGAGCTTAGAAGAATATAAAAAGTCCATTAATAACTTGAATGTTTTTTATGGTACACCAGAAGACGTCCAACAGGGATTTGACAACCTAATTGCCTTGGGGTTTGATTATTTCCAGATAATGTTTCCCTATCCAAGAGATTATGAACAGAGTAATAAATTCGCTAAATTTGTGCTTACAAAATATAAGTGAGAATCCTAGAATTCATAATCATTTGTCACTCTTGAAAATGAAGATAAAAATGAAGTCGAAATTGAACATGAAATTGAAGTAGAAGAGGTAGAGGAAGTTTAAGATAAAAAAATCTTTTAATCAAATATTAGAAAAGAGTAACGGTTCATTTTCTCTGAATAGTCTTTAAGAACTTCAATTGGGTAACCTAGCTTTCTTATCGTACTATAAACGTCAATAACCATTCCCTCGGGGTTGAGGCGCCAAAGTTTTGAGTGGTTATGTGATCTAAGATTTTTCATTGTTCTGCTTTTCAAGGAGTTTCACTTTATATTTTTGGGGTAGTTATATTCTCCTCTCTTTAGAAGTTATTGATGTGATTAAGGTGAATGCTATCCAATTGTTCTTGCCAAAAACAGAGAAACCCAAAAAAAATGTCACTATACAAAAAATACGGTCTATAAGTCCAACTGATTTCAGATTAAAGGAACGAATGATGAATACTCCCCTAAATCACGTTTTAGACACAGTTCTGGTGCTAATGAATGAAATCCCCGTTGAAGAAGAAGTGTCCTGGAGAACTATTCATCAATTAAGACGGAGATATGTTAATTTGCGTAATAGGGAGTTTAACATAATTTGAAATAGATTTGAGAGGTGATTCTCATGACTCAATCCGTACCAGCTTTCAACTTCCGCTATATTCCTTTGAATGTAGATAAAACTAGCGTCAAAGTATTTCAGAATGCTAAGAATGCCTTTTCCTTGGAATATGCAGTATTTGATCCCAAATCTGTATGGATTAATATGGTTCCTATAGAATATGGACACCTCCGTAAGAAAGGGGGAGAAAAAGGGATAGCTACTATCCAACAGTTTGCTGCCGCATTAGGACTCCATCCTGATTTTCATAAGATAGGTGAATCTCCTATCCATGTTCTTCTAGAATTACTACAGACTGAATTTCAGGTGAGTTCTGATGGCTCCAAATATTATTGTGGTGGAATTCTTGGATTAAAAGATAAAACTGACAGATATTTCACGACTAGTGAGAGTTTTATAGACACTATCCTTGAAATTTCAACTGATTCTCCTCAATTTGCATTTATTCAGCTTGTTTTCAAGTCTGTAGAACTTCCCAAAGAATCTCAAACTCAAAATGAGCAAGATAATCGAATGGTTCATGTACGATTTGATATCCAACAAGGAAAAGTAGAACGTCGTTTTCATCCTCAAAAAATAAACATTATGGAAGAAACAGGTTGTTTTGAGTTTTCACCCCGTATATTAGTGGTAGAAAAAAGCCAAGAATCTTTACGATCCAAACTTGATCGCTTATCTGTCTTATTTATGTCCAATGGATTCAAAGTACGATTTTATCCAACTTTCTGGCGGCGTTTTTCTTCTTTCAGGAGGCTCTGTTCTAAACGAAAATTGATTTCACCAATTATCCTAGATGGATATTCTTTGATGAACTTCATTACTCCTCCTCAAAGACAATTCTCTCACGAAGGTTATAGTCTTGTTTCAAACAAAACAGATTACACCTTATCCACGGGTATAAGCGAAACTTCACCTCAACGAGCTATTAATCTTGGCATTCCAATCGTTAGTGGTAAAACCTCGGATATTCCCTTGTTGATTGATGGTAAAGATCTCAGTAGGCATATGGTAGTGTTTGGTATGACCGGTGAGGGAAAAAGCCGTTTTATTTATGGATTAATTAAGGAATTTCATCAAAAGAATGTTCGATTTCTCATTTTTGATCCAAAAGGTGAATATTTAGCTCCAGTCCAATCCTTTTGTAATACCTTCATATATTTGAAGCCTGGCTCAACTGAATTTCCTTGGGGTATAAATATTTTCCAAATACCTAAAAATGAAGCAGGAGAATCTATTATACCACTAAATGATCATATCCAATTCGTAGTATCTATACTTGAACACATTTTTGAAGACATGGATGCAGTTTCACCCCAAATGCGCCGTCTCCTTCACCTTGCGGTTATTCAGACAGTAAAAGATCAAGGTGATTTTCAAACATTGCTCAAGTGGCTTAAAATACCTGATAAATTAGGAATGAAAGGTGCCTATCTAGAAAATACAACTGCTGGTATCATGAATTGCATTGAAAAGCTTTTATTTGGCAATACGGGCAGATGTTTCACCGTTCACAAAACAACTTATGAAATATCTGATTTATTAGAACATAACGCTATTATTGACCTTTCTGCCTTTGAATCCATGGAAGATCAAAGTGGAAGGCAAATTTTCTTAAATGTAGTGCTGCAATATATTTACTATTTCGTTAGAAGCTTTCGATCACCTTTCAAGGAAGAAACTCTTCCTAAGAATATTTTCATCCTAGATGAGATTCAAAAACTCATTCCAGCTAAGAGTCCCAGAGCTAGGACTTCAGAGACGATGATCGCTAAAGGCCCTTGGACTTTAAGAGCTTACGATATATCCATGATTTTTATTGGCACTGATCCGATAGTTAAACAGCCTATACTAACTAACGCAGGAGTTGTGACTGTTTTCTTTACAAAATTTGATCCTTATGTCATATCCAACTTACTTGGCTTAACCAAGAATGAGTATGAACAATTTCGCAACCTTTTAAAAGCAAAACCTGATGAACGACGTTGTATCATTTCGATTAATGGTCAAATTTCTCTCCTAAAGACAAATAATTTTTCAGTCGAATTGCAATCCCTTATGAACCAAGATAAACTCCAGAATCTTCCTTTACAAAAAAGATTACACGATTCCTATCAGAATTTAGTTTTTGATCCAATCAAATAGATTCTCTTGGATGCGTTATATGGGGTTAACTAAGTTAGTTGGAAACCCTATTTCCTCAGGTGTGGAATAAATGGGAAAAAACCCCTTTTTCCATTATTGGAGTATTTCTAGATCCCGAGAATTTGTAGAAAATCACCCACTTCATCTGTTATAGTTCACTAGCTCTTTCTGACCTTTAAAGGAGTTTTTTCAATATTTTTGCTTTCAATCATGAATTTTAGATTGTTTTTATTATTAAGAGGCTTCTATAAATTTATTAGAAGTCAGGAGATTATAATAGAAATAAGATATATTAATTCGTGGTAAATCAAGACTGCTTTTCTAAATATCTTTTTTAAAATTCTTAGGTGTTATTAAAAGAACGATCGTAGTATCTATCACGGAGATTTTATCTAGAGAATAGTTAGGATGTTATATTGAACTATTGGAGTGGAGGGATGAGGTCTAAATGATGCCCCCAGGTACGACTCCTCCTTTTCCATAATTGTTTAAACATTCTATTTCAACCAAATCGGGGAGATGCTATCCATTTCCCCTCATCCTCTTTTTTCTTTTCTTGCTTATGTTGAGCTTCAGCTTCTATTTACTTAATACAATGGTGATTTTAACATATAAGGGGTAATCCATTGATTGGTTTCAAGGTCATACCAGTCTAAAGAAGGAGTAATTGGATAATGTAGACTTATTACTGGGATAACTATCCATTCTAAATCACTACTCATCCATTGGGCTAGTTTCGATGTCAGAAAGGTCAATAAATGAATATCTGACCTCGTATAATATATTCTGGTCCAAGGTAGAAGCTCCAATATGCGAGAAAGCTGTTCTAAAGGTATTAATTTTGGAATTCTTATCCAAAAAAGATCCCATGAAAACTCCTGATTTAGTTTATTTAAAACTAAATCCACTTGAAGCACTTTAGACTCAAATAAATCTCTCAAAACTCCTATCTCTTTCTTGGAGAAACTCAATGTGGATTGATTTCCTGTATTACCAAAAGGCAGCTCACCGTATGTAAAAGTTCGTTGAGATTTACAATATATTCTGAGAAGTTCATCAGCCTTAGGATGTTGTTGATAATTAAAATCATTATTAAAAGGAGAAGTTAGAAAGAAAGATGAAGGTTTTATTCGTCTTTTTCGAGGGCGAGAAGTTTTAACTGGGCGAGAGAGCCGTTTCCATTCCGTCTCTGTAAGGTTATGCCATCCTTTATCAGTTTTATAATTGGATAATGAATAACTCATCTGGATATTGATGATCTGAGACATGTCCTTTAGAATCAATTTTCCTTTTTGCTCACAGATTTTAAGATAAGATTTCAGTCTTTCTATTAATTGGGAGGGAATTGCAATTAATCCTATGTATGTGTTCTTAAGTCCTCTTACATTAAAAATTGTACTACTGCAAAATGTAGTGTTCTTCGCATTTTTAATATCAATAATCTCTAAAAAAGGTATTGATTCATTAATTTGAAACTGAAAGTAAAGTGTTTCTATTTCAAATGCAGGAGGATAAAATAATAATCTCCAGCGGGCTTCTAAAAGAGTCAAAAGATCTGGAAAATCTTGAATAATTTTGATACTTCTGGTTCGACTTGAAATTGCATCTTTCAATCGATTCTGATTAAGAGAGTTAATCCCTGCCTCTGTAACATATGAATATATAGTTTCAAGGCAGTGTAAATGATCAGAAGTTAAGGGAACTAGTTTTGCACTTAAATATTGCAATTGTTCCCAGGCGAGATCTAGTAATGGAGTATTTTCACATATGAGTTTGAAGCATCCTTTTATCTCATTGTGATCACGAAGGAGTTTTACCAAAAATTCATAAAAATCATCAGCATGGAACCTTGCAACACTAAGTATTAAGTTTGCATTTGAATAATATGAGTAAGCAAACCACAAAAAAGGAGTTTTTTCATATTGATCAGACCCAAAATATTTCTGATTGAATTTATTAATCCTATTAAAGAGTTTATTTCTATTAAAGTCAGCTTCTTCATAGTGTTGAAGGATCTCCAAAAAATCAATCAGAAGGACTTGGTCTTTAGGTGAATATTTTTCGATGCAGGAAGGAAGTCGAGATAGAATAATGTTTAAAAACCGTTTCCACGTCTTTCGCTGGTGGGCCATCTCACTACTCACCTTTTATGAAGAATACAATTCTGAAAACGCTTAATTTTATAGAATTGCTGAATTTCAACTATTTATCATCAATTCTTTATAAACTCTTTATAAATATTTGCTACTTCAATTTCAGATAATAATCTTGGATGGGAATTTGTTTTTAATGTTACAATAAAGGGTATTCTAGATCGAAATCTGTTTTTCATGGAAGCAGTCCTAATGGAAAAATTGAATGATTCCCTTAAAATTGTCCTTCTAGACTTTTTCAAGGGAATAGAACATGATTTAAGAGAAATCTTACACTCTCCAATGTTAAGAACTCTCTGCGAGCCAATCATAGACTTGACATTGATTTTTTCGGACATTGACAATTCTAATGAAGTAAATTCATTTATCTTAAATTCAGGCTTATCGCAAAAAGAGGTTGATGATCTTCAACGTATCTTCGACGATCACTTTCAAACATCTTTTTCTTATGGTTACAAGGATAAGGAATTCGTTTTCATTCAATTAGAAAAAAACTCTCCCTTACTTAAACCTGTTCATCGAAATGGGCTCACTGGATTGATTTTTCACGAAATTTTACACTCTGTTCAACGGCAGCGTGGTCTTGAGGTTCAATTACGTAATTCTTTAGTTTTTAGTCTGGATTTTTTCACCCAATTAGCTTCTATTGTCCCTCCTGAAAGTTTTAAACAGGAAGAGCTAGTTACATTTCTTAAAAAAATTTCACAAGTCGCCCTTTTATCACTCAAAGACATTTTTGTCAACGTTGAGATGATGAAAAGAGGGTTATGTAATCCATTGGTAGATTTCTACAATATTGAACTTCATTTCGAAGAATCTGATCATATTGCTCCCCCCATTCTTGATATTCCTTTCCAAAAAGGTGAAATAAAGATCAAAGATCTTAGTGAGTTTGCTAAAGCGTTCAACTATACAATTTCACTCGTTCCAGTATGGTTACCCACTATGGTCTTACAGGAAGATTCTATAGACTATAGACCCTCCCGAAAACTTAAACATTACATTTTCCAAAAGTATTACATTAATCCGTCTCTAATTACTCGTGAAATGTGGCACATAGAGAATATATTCTTGACAAGCTTTTCATTTTCAAAAAATTTTCATGTGAAATGGTTCGGAGCAATCTTTAATTTGGCATTAGAGTATCTTCTTGGCGAAGATTTTGTTTTCTATCACCTATCAAAGGCTATTGAATTAGTTGAAGCTATTTATGAAAAACAAAATGACCCTGAAAGGCAAAATCTTGCAATAGTTCCGATTTTGAAAGCAGTGTACATTCATAAGAGAGAATATCCAGCTGGAATTCAACAGAAGAATGTTGAAGATCTGGATGTAGTAATGAAGCGCTATACCATTGATCAAGAGGAAATCTCAGAGCTAGAAGAAACTCTTGACGAATTAATTCAAACAGAGGACAAAAATTTCGAACATTTCTTCGAAAATCTACTTCAATTATCCATTATGATTATAGCACGAGATTTCAGACAAGATGTTCTCCATGGCCATCAAACACCTATAAAGGATTTTGGTCGTGCTATTCTAACTCTTCTTCAGGCTATCAATTACCTAGGTGATCATTGTGATGAGGAATATTATCATTCCGTTAGATTAACTGTTAAACGATTACTTAGAAGTGATAATGTTTTTAAACAGAAACAATTGGTCCTTCATTTGGAATTTATTACGAAGGAAGCAATTTTCGTTTCTGAATTTGATGCCTCTTCAGCTGAGGTCGATGAACTCCTATACAATTTTGATTTCTTTGAAATCCCTTTAAACAATACATTTATTGAAATAGGAATCTCTTTTATTAATAACATCAAGGCTGTCTTAAAGAAAATACCGATTAGTGACCCGGAATTTCCTCTCTTGGTTTCACAATTTATCAATATTCTCCTCTCAGATAAAGACCTTACTATTGAAGAAATGGATCATCTAAATATGATCTTGGTTAGTAGTCTTATTGCAACCACAGGAGTCCCCTTTACTATGATTCAGCCAGTTCTAGAACAATTTGTTACTACCAGCCGTCCACTTCTAGAAGAAAATGATGAATAAACCCAAAATCATTCTTGTAATTAAATCAACCACTTATGTTACAGGTGTGATTTTTGAAAAAAAAAACGGCACCAGCAGGACTTGAACCTGCGACCACCCGGTATCTGCTAGGATTTTTCTCATTGTAACCTTTTAACAGCCGGACGCTCTACCTATTCAGAAGAAAGACGGAATACTCTTTCCTAAACTGAGCTATGATGCCTTTTTTTGAAAGGGAGTTGGGCCTGGGGGGATTTGAACCCACGACCATCCGGTTTCTCAAGCTCATTTGAGCTCTATGAGCCGGACGCTCTAACCATTTCAGAGAGTGTGAATGTTGAACACCCTAAACTGAGCTACAGGCCCTTCACATATCTGTTACTGTAAGCATTTCAGTAGATATTGGAATTCATTTTCTGTTTAAGGTTGTAATAAGTTTTACTAGCTCTTTTTTTTAACCTTTTTGCCAATAGCGATACTAGATACAACCCCGTAAGATTTCTACTTGATTCTTAAAGATGAATCAAATACTTTTATGCCTTAATACTAAAGCTATTAACAAGACTCAAGAACCTTTTTTGGTAGATGTCTAGGAGGGTACTACATACAGTCCATCTTGGAAGACGGTTGGATCTTTACTTTGTCTTCCTCGCAAGCGAGTTGCTTCTGCCAACCGTGCTGCTGTTTGCGAGACTTTTTCAATGTCTATTCCAGTCATTGTCACCATATCTCCCTTTACAGTAACGGAAACTGCCTTGTCATAAGGTATTCTTATTGGGTCTCGTCTTCCATAAAGGTTTTTCACCGAGATAGTATTCTCTAGAACTTCAACAGTAGCAGGAAAATGTGATGTAATCACACGAACTTTATATGTATACCCTTCTGTAACTCCTTTTATCATATTAGAGATATGTCCCGCGATGGTACCAACCATAGAGGCTTCAGCCTTGTTTCCAAAAAAGCTTTGAACTGTGAATTTCTTGTCGCTAAGAGAAATGAGAACTGTTAAGCGTTCAAATGTTCGAAGAAGTTCTCCCTTAGGCCCTTTAATCTGGACAGTTTTTCCTCCACGGACTGGAGTTAGAGTGGCGGTGACATTTTCAGGCACCTTAATGATCCTTTCCATCTCGTAATGCTTCATAATAGTACCTTCCTAAATTTCATTACTAATAAACATAAGCTAGTAATCGTCCACCAAGGTTTTTTTCTTTAGCTTCATGGTGAGACATTACCCCTTCGGAAGTTGAAACTACCAGGATCCCCATATCACGAGCAGGAAGAAAACGTTTTTCCCATTCAACATAATCTCTGACTTTAACAGGATAGCGGGGTTTAATAACTCCAATTTTAGAAATTCTACCTAATAATTGAACTGAAATAATCCACAGGTCTTCCATTACTTCAAATTCACCAATAGTGCCATACTTTTGTATTACTCGAAGGACATTCGCAATGATCCGGCTTGCAGGCCTAATGGTTACTTCTTTTCGACCAAGAATTTCGGCATTTGCTATAGTTGACATCGCATTAGCTAGAGGATCAAGCATAACCAAGTTTATCTTCTCTTTAAAAGGGATTGCTCGTGAAGAAACTATTTTCAACCTATCTATCTTATAAGAGGGGCCTAAAGCCTCTATATATCTATCTACTTCGTCCTTATACCAAGTTGTTAAAGTTTATCGTGGAGTTTTGAAATAAAATTTCTGATCTAAAAAGATATAATTTCAGTTAAGATGATTTATTATTCTTTTTTCTTTTAATTTTAGCTATTGAACCAATTGTTGTTGACTTAGGTATAAAATCCTCTATGATAGAACCCTCCTCTGCAACCTCTGTTTTTAGTTCAATGTCTAGTTCACGTTCAATTTTTGCTACAACACGATCAGTAGGCAATACTTTCTCAGCTTCAATTCTAGCAAGTAAGGTTTCCTTTTCTTTTATCATTTGAGCAAATTCGGCCCGTCCCAACCCATGATTGCGCCTAGTTTCTTGTATTAACTGACCATATCCATCTACTAGAATCTTATCATGGAGAAAGTCTTTCTTGGGCGGCTTTATGTGTCGTGGTTGAGATTTCTTTTGAGGTTGATAACGAGGTTTAGGATCCATAATCTTCTTTTTTGGCCGACGAATGACGGGTTTTCCAAATCTCGCACATTTAGGACATGCATGCAACTCTACATGATCAATTTCAATTAAGGTGACTGGTGCTTCAACCCCACACATCTCACATGTTTGTATCCTACTCAATTTGAATACTTCCTCTTAAGATTGGAAGTTATTTTATTTAATTTTAAAGCCTATTTTTGGTTGATTTCTTATGTAGATTATCTATAATCTATCCTCTATTCCTTATCTAACCGATTGAGGTGATTTCTCCATTCATTCAAAAATTTAGCATTTGATTTCAGTAATAAATACATTTTTGTTGCTATAAACGCTAATTATAAATCAAACTTCATCATTGTTTATTATGAAAAAAGAAAAGAAAAGAAAAATAAGGGATGATTTGTTGAGAGACCTCGACAGAATCGTGCATAATCGTGCCAGCTATTACAATCTCCGACCCAATAGTCAAATCTCCAATTTTATTCAACATATCAATCTTTGATAAATCTGTTATATTTAAAACAAATCGAATAATAAGTAGGTAATAGAATGCCAGACACTGTGGATGATAAGAAAGCTTCTTTTGATGATTTCGCTGATTCATACACTCGAAGCATGGAACGTCGAATTCGTGCGTTAGAAACTGAAAGACAATTGCTTGAAGTCCAACGAAACAAATTAGAAGAAGAAAGAGATAATCTCAAGCTTGAACTCCAAAAACTTCGCCAACCACCTTTGTTTACTGGAACATTACAAGAAATCTTGGAAAACGGTAAGGCTATTGTTAAAAGCTCAACAGGGCCATCATTTGTGGTTGTTGTTGATTCATCAATACCTAAAGAGTTACTATCTCCGAGTACTCGTGTTGCTTTACATCAAAGAAATTTTGCTGTTCTTGAGGTTCTACCACAGTCATTAGATCCTAGTGTCCGCTCTATGGAGATCGAAACAAAACCTTCTGAAACCTATGCCGATATTGGCGGATTAAAAGAGCAACTTCAGGAACTACGTGAAACAGTTGAATTACCTCTATTACAACCCGAATTATTTGAAAAAGTTGGTATAGAACCACCTAAAGGAGTATTACTTCATGGTCCCCCTGGTTCGGGGAAAACACTTATGGTAAAAGCTGTTGCTCATGAGACCAAAGCTACTTTTATCCGAGTAATTGGTTCAGAACTGGTTCAAAAATACATTGGAGAAGGAGCAAGACTTGTTCGTGAAGTCTTTTCATTTGCTAGAGAAAACTCGCCAAGTATTCTATTTATTGACGAACTTGATGCAATCGGCAGTAAAAGGTTAGATATAGCTACTAGTGGAGATCGTGAAGTCCAAAGGACTTTAATGCAGTTACTTAGCGAATTGGATGGTTTTTCTCCGCGTGGAGATGTTAAAATTATTGGCGCAACTAATCGTGTTGATATTTTAGATCCTGCCCTTTTACGGCCTGGCCGTTTTGATCGACATATTGAGGTTCCTCTACCAAACCAAGAAGAAAGGTTAGAAATCTTTAAAATCCATGCTCGTATGATGAATATTGATCCAAAAGTTGATTATTCATATTTTGCTAACGAAACCAGACATGCCTCGGGTGCAGATATTCGTGCTATAACACAAGAGGCTGGTATGTTTGCCATTCGTGAAAGACGAACAATAGTTACTTTTGATGATTTTAAATTGGCTGTTAGAAAGGTTTTAACTATTCGTGGGGACATATTTTCAGGTCGAAATGAGTATTTATGATGATTCTTATTAAAGTGAATTAGAAAAGCGGAGTAGATCTTCGTATCAGGCGGAAGGGCTTAACTAACTATTTATCTAATGTTTTGTGTGAGATTCTTTTTATACTTCCTCTATATAGTGGTTGTATAGCATATCTAGAAGTCTTTGAAATGACATGATTGCAGAAAGATACTCTTCTTTAGGATGATGAAGACGGTCTGGTTCGAGTTGGGCTATAAGGGGATTAATAAGCTTTTCAAGACTTAATTCTTTGTGTACCCAGAAATAGAGAATAAGTGCCTCGATAATATCAGCAATTCGGTCTTTTTTTCCTTTTAATCTCAAAGTATTTGTGGAATACCATAAAGATCTTCGATAAGCCTCCGAAAGAATTGAATCTGAAACTTTTGTACCTGTTGTTGTTTCAGAAACAATACTTTTCGCTATTGAATAAATGAAATTGACCAGAGAGTCTCCTAGCTTTGCATTACTTTTCTTATAAATATATGTTTCTAAATTTTCCTCTTTTCCGCTTTTTTTACTAAAATTGCGAAGTGAATTCTTTAATTTCTGCAATTTACACCCCAGAACAATGATTAAACGGAGTTAGAAAGTTTTTCTTTAAAGATATCTGTCAAATCATCACATTTATGGACGATAGTATCAGCGGCTTGCTGAAGAGCTTTAACTGGATCAATCGAAGATGTTTGTAAATAAAAAATAGGATTTTCAAGAAGAGGATGAGGAAACCTGTAAGCTGCAAATAAAACCCCAGGTTGATCTTTTAACGTCTCACGGAGCATACTCAAAAACGTATGATCCTCACCTATTACTTCAAATTCTAAAAGAGATTCTTCTTTTCGAATAATCTTTACCTGCGTTAAGAACACCCCTACAGACCATTTTTTCTTATATTTGTCCATTTTAATAATTAGTTCAAAAAACTTTCTTTTAATTTTTGCGAAAATCCTTCAGGACATGTTTTGCCACTGCTTTGGCCATTAATGGAGGTACACTTTCTCCAACTTGATTATATTGTGAAACTATAGAACCATAGAATTGAAAATCATCAGAATAACTCATTAAACGAGCATGTTCCCGTACTGTACAAAGGCGAGTATCATAGGGGTGAATAAATCGACTTTTCCCCATTACAGTGGGACTAAGTTGATCTACTTGTAAACGAATATAATTACGAAAAAGTCCTCTGTGACTTCCCTTAAAATAAACAATAGCTCCTCCTGGAGGTGTTTTAGATATTTTCTTGACAATTCTATTGGAAAGAGGGATTAAGTGGTGATTTTTCATTTCTATACTTGGTTTAGGTAAAGATTGAAATGCATTTTTCACTGAAATGAATGAGGTTGTGTTTGTTGATTTCAATTCAATATTAGAAATGAAAACTCTTTTCCTTTGACTTGGTACCCCAAAATCTTCTGCATTTAAAATGTTGAAATAAACTGATCTATATTTTGAGCGAGAGAATTCATGTAAAATTAATCGTTTCATTTCAGTTGAAGCCAATTGAGGGACATTTTCTATTAAGAATAGTTTTGGCTCTAAATCGATAATAATACGTATTGTGTCTAGAACTAGACGCCCTACTTCATCTGCATAAAGCTGATTATAAGCTGATCTCTCTCGATTAGGATTTGCTACTGAAAATGATTCACAGGGAGGACTAGAAATAAGTATATCAGGGGGTTGGTCATCTAGAAGGTTAAGAATTTCGCACGAGTGGATTTCTTGAATATTCTTGTTATATACTTGAGGTGTTATGTTTGCACAATAAGTATGTAACACTTGGGAATCATTATCGATACCTAAGACAACTTTATTTCTAGGATTTGCTTGAAGAAATCCACACGCAAAACCCCCAGCACCACAAAATAAATCTAGTATTCTCATTCCAATTTTCAACTATCTTTTACAACTTTAGATAGGCCATATAGAAATAAAGCTGTTAAAGCAATCGGATTAATATCTAAGATGACTTCATCAGAGAAGATACATTGCCCCAAGTCTAATTCCTTCCTTGTGAGTCCAGGAGATGTTCCTCCAACTACAACTAATACTTTTCCAACCTTTAAATCAGTTACTATTTCATTAAATGGAATAGGTTTCTCACCATACTTCCGAGAAACAAGTAGGTATATTTTAGATGGATTTAAAGTCTCCAAGATATCTTCTACATCAGAAAAAAAGAGTAAATTCCCTCCTGCGTTAAGAACAGATTTTTGTGCATCTGGAATTCCTATGGAGGCTGCAGAGGCTGTGATCTTACTAAAGATGACATTCTGACACGATAAGCCGACACAAGTGTCAGCAAAGAATTTTACAGCTTTACGACTATGTGAATTATGAAATGCCATCAATAAATTTTTAGATATCATTCTTATCTCCAAATAAATAACAATTTGTTAGTACAGACAATATTTCCGACTATTTTTGACTAATATTCATATAAACCCAAGTAAGTTACTTATTGAAAAATAATTTTACAATGAATAATTAAGAACAATAACTTTTAGACGTTATTTTAACGCCATAGTAGCAGAAACTTAATTAGATATAATAATACAAAATGGATATAGAGTGAGTCGGGATATCCAAGCCTGGTATGGAGCTGGACTGCTAATCCAGTGCTCTATGAGCTCGGGGGTTCAAATCCCCCTCCCGACGCTTTTATAGAAAGCTAGATTAATATTTTAAGCTCCCTCATATGGGAGAGACTGCATTGTTTCAATCATCATTTATTAAACCATTGATATGCATCTAGTTGTCTTCCTAGCTTAAAGAGGTTCAAGTAAAATAACTTATTCTTAATTTCAGAACCTATACATTCATATTTTAAAAGAACACATCATTTTCAACTGTAATCACAAAAAGGTTAACTTCTTTATGAGAAAGAAGAAAAATAGATATTTTTACACATTTCTCACAGGGGAATGAATAGGAAATGGTGGGCCGACCCAGATTCGAACTGGGGACCTTCTCCGTGTCAGGGAGACGTCATAACCGGGCTAGACCACCGGCCCATTTCTTTCTAAACCATTCATTTGAATAAACTTGTGTAAATATGGTAAGATGACTTATAATTAAAAATCTTACTCTTATAATTAGCTTGTAAAAGCTTTACCTCCAGCAGCCTCAATTTTTTCTTGAGCTTTCGTTGTAATTTTCTTTGCATATAAATGAAAAGGATGTTTTACTGATCCTTTTCCTATGACTTTAGAGTAACCCAATTTAGTAATATCAATTTTGATAATGGATCCTTCTTTTATAGCAATGTTCTTGGTTAATAATAGGTCGAGTTGTTCATCAATATCGCCTACATTAATTGATAAATAAGATGATGGAATATTGGGAGTATTAAACCCTTTTTTATTACGAATTAATTCAGAGATCCGACCAATTCGATGATGATCCTTTATTCCAGCATTTCCTTTTCCCCCACGAGAACCACTTTTACGGTGACCCCCAGAAATCCGACCATAGCCATAAGTTCGGCTTCCTCGTTGTTTACGAACCTTCTTTTTCTTTCTAATAGCCATTAAATCTCACTCTAAGCCATTTTTAATATAAGATCGTTTATTTCATTACCACGATAACCAAGAGCTCCTCCAAGGCTGAAAGGTTGCTTCACACCATGACGTTCATGACCTTTTCGTGGAGGATGGAGTCGAAAAACGGGTTTAAGTCCTTTAATATCTGTAAGATTAGCTTCAAACTTAATAAATTTGTCTACAAACTCATCTATATTTGAGAAATTAGTAAAACTTTGTATATAGTCTTCTGTAATTCGCTTCCCACCTTCTAAACGACCTCTTTTTAGAAGTAATTCCTTCATTGTTGTTGAGTCCAGTTCACCCCAAGCTATAAGATCTTTAGCCTTCTGTAACATTCCTTTATAGGTTTCACGATCATCGATAATAACACAGTGATTTGTACGATTTAATCGTAACAGTTCTAATGTTTTCTTAATAGATAAACTTCGATCGACTCTGCCCCGAATTCTTATTACAGCAAGCCTTTTAGAATTTTCTCTAATATTCTTTGGCATTCTAATCACCCCATTCTCTAATATGAGAAATATGATATGTTGCTCGAAGTGCTTCAAATGTAGCTTTACAGAAGTTTTGAGTCGTTCGTGTATCACCAAAAGTTTTACTCCAAATATCAGAGATACCAGCTAATTCTAGTACACTTTTTGCCACATCTCCAATAACTAATCCCAATCCTTTAGGAGCAGGCTTAAGTATCACACGTACACTACCAATTTTACCCTCCACTTGATATGGAATAGAATGAGGATTGCTACAGGTACATTCCCAACTCCCACATCCTCTTTTAACGGGTACAATATTTAATTTGGCCAAGACAATAGCATTTCTAATTGCTGTACCAACTCCTGCAGCTTTAGCTTGAGAAACACCTACAATTCCATTTTTGTTACCTACACCAGCAGTAGCTACAAATAAAGTTTTTCTTCCTGCATCAGTTTGACGCTGAACACGACCAACATCAAGCACTGTTTCGGTTAAATTTGGCACTAAGAAGTCTACAATGCGAACATCATCCATTCTGAGGGAATCCCTAAAAATATCGTAGATTGATGCAATTGTTCCATCCTTCACCATCTGTCCAACAGCGGTACGTGGAACCCAAGATTCTAAATCTACTGCTAGGGGTTTTCTTTCCATTTCTCTAGTCCTGCTCATTACAATTAACATCCAGATTAATTTTTCAGTTTTAATGATATTTTGCTTGAATTTCCTTCTTAGTTTTATCAAAAAAGTGAGGTATTTTTACTGGATCGATTTTTTGTTTGGTGTAGTTTGAGAACTGTTTGTAGAATGTCGCTTCATCATTTTCCTTAAGGCTTTTAGCAAAATCTGCAATGTGAGTTCCATTTAACCGAGTATTAGTAGGAAAAATCTTGTCTGAGTGAGGAACCTCTATTCCTGCATCGACAATTCCTTTTAGGGCTGCAAAAATACGAGAGCCATATACCGGAGGATTAAGCCCAATATCAAGAATAGCATTGGATATTCCTGCATCTTTTGCTTTTAATCCTGCTAATAATCCAACTAGATATGCGCTAGGAAGATTTGAAGTAGCAGTATTCCAGTTATAATTCTTCAATTCACGAGAATGTGAAGCAGAAAGAGTAACATCTCCAGCAATGCGGGCTTTTACAAATTGTACTAAACAATGACTGTTTGTTACACGCACAACAGCTCTTATTCTGTTACTTCTAACAAGTCTTCTCCTCAAATGATAATTTGTCTTCCCTTCACGACGACGTCTGAAAGGAATACGATATCTTGCATTTCTAGCCATTAGAACTACCGCCTCTTCTTCTTGGGCTTTTTAATAATACCCATATCTTCAATTGAGTTTCGAAGATGAGTAACACTCCGATAGGAATTTCCTTTCACTTTAAAATAGAGTTTTCTGTATTGTGCTGGACTGATAAGCTTGTTATCACGTAAACCACGAAGATATCTCCGTTGACTCCGTACTTTGTTGATCCAACCCATTTTACTAGGTTGTCGAGCTCCAGCACGTCCTTTACGTTTCCCATGACCCCTTCGTTGCCCTCGTCGTTTTTGAATTTGTGTTAAACGTGTACGTCCCTTTGAAACCCCCTTAATGCTCTTCTTTCGAATAACTCTATCTGATATTAATTTTCGAACATCGTCTCGAGTCAACGCCAATGACAGATCCTCTTCTATATCTGGATCGATCCAAACACGTCTGACGCCAACACCTAATATTTTTGCCGCAATTTTCTTCTGGGGAGTCAAGTTCATTCTTCTTCACCAAGTTCTTCGTCCTCTGATAATTCTAGATCTTCAATGTCTATCTCTTCTAAGAGCTCATCATCAAGCTCTAACTCTTCTTCAAGATCGCCTAAATCTATTTTTGCTGAAATAGGATTTAAAATATGAATATTGAGTAATTCAGCTTCCATAATGATTTGTTCTTTCTTTTTCCTTCCTATATTCGCTGCAATGCGACCAACTTGGCGATTTGCATCAATTAATGATAGATCTACGGTTGAAAATACTAAAATTTCTTCTTTTCCTGAAGATGACTGGTAACGAACTTTTTTAGGACTTCGAAAACCAATCATTGGAGAAATTGGCCACCCACTTTTCTTTTTGCGGGTTTTAGAATCAATCCCACGTGCTTTTCGCCATCTTTCTTTTACTCGCTTATAACGCCAAGATTCAATCCGCCGAAAAGAAGGCCGTTTATGTTTTAAATTTTCACGGATTTTTCTCAGACGTATAATTTCGGATTGAGCTTTATCACCCGGAATGTCAGCCATTTATTTTCCGTCCTTTCTTTAAACGTGGGATGTATTATTTTAACCTTAGTAAAACGATTTTAAGAGGGTTCCAATGATCTTAGTAATTTTTACATCCTATTATAATCATTTGACTCAGGATCTGTTGATAAAGATCAGCAAGAACCCAGAAGAAGCGGCTGTTGCTGCTCTATTTAAATGATACAGGAGGAATATTTAAGAGATTGCTAAAGTTATTGTAGAGCCAATTAAGAATAAAATCAACTTGTGAATAAGGTACTTTCGCTATAGAATCCTAGTAATCTTTCGTAAGAAAAACAAGTAGTTCAAACCTTGGTAATTCTAGCTTATAACTCATAAATGGATTCAGGGGCTTCTTGACGATCTAGATTCTGAAAATTTAACTTAATATTCTAAAAAAAATGGTTTCAGTCTTAGAAAGTCTTTCAGGATTAAATGAAAATCATTACAAAAATCGCTTCATACTAACCTAAAAATTGGTACCTTATTTAGTGGAACTAGATTGCATAACAGAGTCTTCGAACTCGTTAAATAAACAAAGAATACAAGTTTAATGAAACTTGTTCTATTATTAAAAATGTTCCAAAGTATTTAAATGGCTTGTAATAGTAATCTAGGAGAGTATTATTCATTCATACTATTATTGAAAATGCTTTTAATGAAATAAACGATTATTTAATGGATATAACAAGAATAAATTCGCAAAAAATTGAATTTTGTAAAATTTTGCGTTCTTTAAACCCTGATCTCTCAGATCTACCTCCACATCTACATAATTTGATTTATGATAACCGAATGTTTACTCAACTATTCCCTCAAGACATTTCGGGATTAACAATGGGAGGCATTGATGGGGGATATGCTTCACGTTTGTTTATTGGCTTTGATATCTTTGCTTTTCGTGCCATCGCTGTATTTTCGACTTACACGGCAGAAGGAATTCAAAAAACTACCTATTATCCTGCTAGAACCCCTCCCTTAGAGATCACTGTATCTGATGTAGGTTTATCTTCAATAGATTTCGAGAATATGGGAGCGATTCGCCGAGCGATTACTGAATTGCAAATAGCATCTCAAGTCCTTGAGCAGAGTACCAAAAAATTAGATATCCTTCTTTTAGATGGAAGTCCTGTTATAAGAAAACCTCTTACAAAGAACCAAAAAATTCTGAATTATTACCAGAGTTATTTATCTATTCTTTCAAGATTAGTCTTACTTGCAAGAAAACAGGGAATTAAAATGGCTTGGATTGTTAAAGATAGTAGATTAAATTTGTTCACAAAATTCCTTGGTCAAGTTATTCCCTTCGTTGCTGAAGAATTGGCTGATATTCTTTCTTTAGATTACCGTAGAATAATTAATAGAAGTCGTGACATGGATCTGTTTTACTACCTTTTAGAACCCAACGTTCGATCTATGGCTTATTACCGTCAGTTTAACATATCAAAGAAATTTAGTCAGGAATTTGCGCTTTATGCATATTATCTTAAGACTGCACCCTTTGACATCCCTCTTCGTATAGAATTATTCCAATCGATTAATAGAGATCAACCTGATCTTATAAAGGAGATTAATTTCATCTCAGAGGCAATTTTACCTGTCTCTCAATATAACAAGAATTATGGAATTCCTGCACCTATCGTCGAAGCAGATGCACGAGCGAAAATAAAGGAAACTGAAATAGATGCGCTTTTCCAACTTATACGTATTCGACATCCAACTCCAGATTTTTGGTTTTACCGTAGAAAAAGGGCCCCCTGGAAATTTTGAATTACAATAAGTGAGATTACCATGACTACAATTGGAACAGTAGTTACTACATCAGACTCACCAAGTCTAGAGAATATAGAATTAATCCTCGATAAGAATGATCATCCTCAGATTGAGAGAGGACTATTTGTGACCATTCCGAAGAATAAAAATCAAACAGTTTTAGGTATTATTACGGGAATAAAGAAATGTAACGCTTATTATGAAACTTTAGACTCAAGCATTCATGAGATTGCATCACGAGATTATGAAGCCATTTTTCCTATCAAAGAATGGGAAAGCACTTTGGTAAATGTAAAACCGCTTGGAGAAATAAATTTCGAAAACAGCAGAATAACCCGATTGAAGTTTCCTGTCTCTCCTGGGTCAAAGGTATATGTTGCTTCAGCATCAGTTATATCGAAGTTTTTAGGTCTTGATGAGAATGGGATATATTGGGGAGATCTTCCTTCAAATAATGTCAAAATAAAGATAAATCTTTCCAGATTATTACGGAAACATATTGCAATATTAGCAATATCTGGTGCAGGAAAATCATATGCTATATCTATTCTATTGGAAGAGTTATACAAAACTGGAAAAATGAGTGTTCTTGTCATAGATCCTCATGGGGAATATTCCAACATCTTACCAACCAAGGCAGAAGATACAAAGATTGAAGTCATTAATGGTTCTTTCATATCAATTGGAGTCCCAGAATTATCAGCGTGGGAAATTTCGGAGTTCATTCCAGAAATTTCAGTAGTCCAAACGAGAGTTTTAGATAATATCATTTCTAATATTCGACAAAAGAATAGAAATCTTTATGGTTTACAGGATATCATTCAAAAAATTGAAACTTCAGAGAAAATCAATGTTCGCACAAAAGAAGCACTAATTGGCTGGTTATACTCTTTACAACGCACATATCTGTTTTCTACAGAAACTAGTCCTAATCTTGCAGACCTTTTTCAACCTGGTAAGATAATTATTTTGGACTTATCAGAGATTCATAATCAACGAAGTCGAAGCATTATTGTATTACATTTTCTGAAATACTTTTATTATCAACGTAGAATAGGTAAAATTCCCCCATCTTTGTTTGTGGTTGAAGAAGCTCATCAATTCTGCCCAGAAGGCTCTCGCTCTATTTCAAAACGGATTATAGAAACAATTGCGCGTGAAGGAAGGAAATTTTATGCTTCATTATGTTTAATATCACAACGTCCTGTAAATCTATCTGTAACAGCTCTTTCTCAATGTAATACCAATTTAATTCTTCGTATAAGAAACCCCTATGACCAGGATTTTATTGGAAGAACTTCTGAAGGTATTGATCGTTCTACACTTAAAATGATTCCTGATTTAGAAATTGGGGAGGCTTTGTTGGTTGGAGAATGTATCAATTACCCAACATTCTTTCGAATTAGATCAAGAACCTTTTGTAGGGAAAATATAACACTAGACTTAGAAACAATGGCAGAAAAGTACAAAGAAGCGTGGAGAGCCGATCACAATAATTCTTAGAATTCATTGACATTAGTCCCCGACTGTGTTCTAACTGATTAAACGAAAGGAAATGATTCTAGAACCTCAAGAATGATCATATTTCGAAAAAATCCAGAAGATAACTAAAAAAAAGATTTGAAGCTTGAGGAGAGTTAAGAAACTCTCGAATATAATATTTAAATTTATTAAGAAAGAAGCATTATTCAGTAATATTTTGCTAAAAAAACAACGGAGATATTAATTTTTGGCGCTTATCAATTGGTATTATGCGAGATTCATTGCTAGTGCTTTGGTTATTATTGCTCTTCTCTTAATATTGGCTTATCTATTATTCTACAATGAAGAAGAAGTAGATCTGGAAGAGGAAATGGAAATATAATTCTAACTCTTTTTTTATCAAAAATTAAATCAAAAAAAAGAAATGTGTTGGAAAATATCTCTTTGAGAGCTCAATATATAACTTTGAAGAGTACTTCCTCTTGGATTTTCATCCAGTTTTTGAAAGTTAAAAATAATATTAATATATCCAATTTTCACCAGGACTTCCATTTGTGAACAACAGCCTCCTAGAGTTGAGAAGTCTGTACGATCTCTCAGAATGAGATGAAAAATCTTTTTTAGTGTTTGAAAATAAATCTTTATTCCCTTACTCCCTTAATGTGAGTTTTCTAGAATCAATTTGTCTTTAATGTCCTTAAAAACATCCTTTCTTGTCATTCATCCCACATTTAAAGGAAAAGGTTTTCAAATTAACTGACTTGAATTATTAGTAAAACTTATCCGTGCTTTCTTTGGAAATCTTTGTCATAGCATAAAGAATTCTGTCTATCTTAGATTGGTTTAATTAAGAAAACATTTGGGATTTTCAGAGAAGTTAACACAACAGAACTCTTAAAGACCACTCTAAATCTCGGCTTATTGTATGTTTTTGACGGTAAAAAATAAGGAGCTAATAGTTATTGAGTCATCGGTCACGATCATCTCGTAGAATGGTAGATAAGTGGTCTACTAAGCAGTTATATCAAATTTACACCCCATCCGGTTTTTTAGAGGGTGAGGAAAAGATTATAGGGGAAACTATAGCTGATGATCCTGATAAACTGATAGGCCGTGTCATTGAAGTTTCACTTGCAGACATAAATAATGATTATTCAAAGATGCATGTGAAGTTAGAGTTTCAGATTGTTGAAGTTGTTGGCAATAAAGCACGAACTAGATTTAAAGGCCATTCTTTTGCGAGAGATTACCTAAGATTTCTTGTTAGACGACGACGAACACGTATAGACAGTATCAGTACAGTGAAAACTAAAGATGGTGTTCCTTTTAGAGTTACGGTTACAGGTTTCACAGCTCATCGTTCAAAAACAAGTAAAAAGGATGCAATTAGACGTAGAATGTTAGATGTTATCGCAAACCGCGCGGGAGAACTCAGTAGTGAAGATTTTATTCGAGAAGCAACTGGAGGTAAGTTATCTTCACTTGTCTATTTTCAGTGTAAACCAATTTATCCATTGAAAGGAGTAGAAGTCCAAAAAACGCGAATTTTGAAAGGTATCTTGGATTAAAGGTTACTTTGTAATCTTAAGACGCCCTCTGTTGCTTGTAATGCAGATAATAAATCCATCAAGGTAGCTAACATTGTTTCAATATTTTTTACATTTTTTATTGTATAGATCAGACTTTCAGCAACACAAACAGAATGAAATACCATAGGTGGTGCTGTAAGATTATCTGGGTCAAGAGCTGCTTGAATAATCTCGACCCTCTCTTTAGATCCACTTATCTTAATTATTACGTTTATATTTATGATAGACATCCACTATAATCACCCTTCTAGAATAAACTGGTTAACTTGAGCTATAAAATCACTCAGATAACTCTCAGAAATTATAGCTCCCGCAGCAGCAGCATGTCCTCCGACTTCTGATTCTGGTGCGATATCTCGAATAATTTGACTTAATATCGAACCAAGATCCATCCGTTGATTTTGAAAATGAGATAATCTCATACTTATCTTGACTTTTCCTGCTGCTGTAAGCGCACATCCTAAAAATGGTTTTGGTTTTAATTCTCTCCTAGAACTGAGAATTGAAATTACTGTCCCTATCATTCTCTCATTAATTGATTTTCGTCCATCTAATAAATAAATGGCTGGTAATTCCTGTAAATGATCTTCAGATAATGCCCAGTTCAAATTCTGTGCTATAATCCTAGAATATTCATTCTCTACTAATTTGAGATCACGTAAAGTTGTCTGACGGTCACCAAGACACAATGATATTCCAATGTCTTGACGGAGTAACTTTCCACAAGCATTTAATTTTGATGCAAAAACACGAGCATCTCTTAAAAAGTCTATTTTTTCTTGATTCAACTGATAATCCCTTTTATAAATTTCATCAGGATCTACATTATATTGTACAATTAATTCAGATGCTAAACGCCGACATTCATCTTCATTTAAATCATAAAAAGGCCTTTCATATTCCCCTTTTCTAAAGGGAATATTTAGCTTTTCCAGAAAAGCTCTGATTTCTATTTCATTCTCAAAACCTAGAAATTCAGCACGTCTTAAAACTGAGATAATGGGACGAGTTCGGTCAAAAAACCATACAGAAACATCATCCGACAGTGTTTCTAGCTTTTTTGCGTCTTTGACAATGAGTTCATTGAGTCCCACTACAGATGAATGTTCTCCCTGATCTTGACGATCCCCTAGAGCTCCAATAAGAGCTAATGGTGATAGATACTTATTATGAGGATTTATATGAATAGAAACAAAGTAAGCTACACCTGCACCGCTCAATTCAGTAGTTCCGTTAATAGAATAGTAATGAGGATTGAGATGTCTAATGTTTTTACTTAATTCAACCTTTGAAGTGGGGAAATGATGATCCAAGATGAAAATATCATGAGATTGTGTCCACTGTGAAAATGCTTCAATAACACCCGTCCCTATATCTGAAAAAATGACAGTACTTTCATGAGGTAATGTATCCTTGAGATTATTCAATGTATCATATTCCAAACGCTCAAGAATGCGAATTTGGAAGTTAATATCCTCTCTTGAGAGAGTTGCAGTAAGTATCGAAGCTGCAGCCAACCCATCTGCGTCAAAATGTGAAAAAATATGGATAGGATAATTACTTTTAGTTTTTTGTATATCTTCAGCGACTAATTGACATGCCTCGAAAAATGAGGTCTTATTTGTCAAGTTAACTTTCTCCGTAGTATTGGTAAATCTCTTGAAGACTCTAAATATATTAGTTAATTATTAATCTTGATTTTGATTAGATTTTAGTTGATTTAATTATAAGAATATTAGATTAAACCTTTATCAATTAATGTACGAAACTCTTCAAACGATAGCTTTCGACCTTCCTCAAATTTTTTCTTGGCATCCTCTGTTTTTTCTTCAATCTTCTCACGACGTTGAGCATCTTGTTGAGCACGATATTTTTGTTTATTCTTATTAATGTCTTGACGAATTCGGCTTATTTCGCGAATATAGCTAAGATATTCATTATGAATTGAATTTGCTTGTTCTTTTGTTTCTAAAAATTGCGCATGTAGCTCATCAGCTTGTTTTCGTAAAATATCAGCGTTCTTAAATGCCTGGATCATTGTTTTATGGTGAAACCTGCTTTCACGAGCTTGAGATCGAAGTTCATTTTCAAAACCCCTGAACCTGGCTTTTAACACATTAATTCGACTTGTTATGGTTCTAAGATCTCGAGCAACAACATCTGTTTCACGAACCTCACGAAATTTTTGCTCGAGCCGAGTAATTTTTTCAACAATTTCTCTCTCCTCTGTAATTGATAAATTAGAGGTTGTTTGGATCTTCCATTCTAACTCTTGAATGTTATGTCGTATTTTTTTCGCAGAAAGTTCCGATCGGCGCTTGGGTTGATCTTTTTTCTCCTGAGCTCCATTTAATTGCTGGTCTAACCTCCGAGCTTGTTCCTCAAATCCTTCAACTTCTTTCAGTAAAAGCAATTTTTTTTCTTTGATCTTTGAAATTGCTTCATTACATTTATCACGCTTTTCTCGTTCTTCTTTTGCGGTTTTAATTAGCTCTTTAACCTGTTCATTCAACAGATTCCGCTTATTGGCTATTGAAGTAACTTTTCGATTAAATTCTTCCCGTTGTTGTTTGATATCTCGAGCTAATGCTTCCATATTAGAGATCTTTAGAAGAAATGACTCAATGTCTTGTTCTGACAAGGGAGAACCTTCGTAAATCCTTTTTTATTCCGACTTTTGAATGTGATCAATATGTTAAAGGTGTAAACCTTTACTACAAAAGATAGAAATCAACCTATCTTAAATAAAGTGTAGCCTTAGATGGCTCATACTTAAAGTCTGGTTCAAAAATACCTTTTTTTCGATAATATTTTACTAGACGTCTGATCTTCGATTCAATAAGTTGAAGTCCACGTCTTGAGTGTTTATCCTTTTTATTGCCGCTATCGAGATGTTTGCGCAGATTTGACGCTCGACGAACAAGATTCAGGAAATCTTCGGGCATTTTTGACCCTAAATCATTCTCATTCATGATACTTGTAATTGATTTCCCAGTGATCTTCTTAACACTTGGGATTGCATATGCATCTCGAAGAATCAATCCTATCTGAGCGGATCCAATGCCCTCTTTAGCTTTTTCAACAACTAGGTTTTCAATTTCATCTGAAGAATAAGGAACCCACTCTGGTGTCTTCCTCCATATAGGTCGAGTAGATCCACTTTTCCCTTTTCGTCTTGCGTGCATTCTCGCCATTTACTATTTCACCGGGAAATAAATCTTAAAATCTCATTTTGTTAAGTTTGATATGATTTAACTACCACTAATAACCATTTACTGGAGAATTTGAATGATACATAAATCTTATTTCATCCAATACAATAAGATTCATTCATGTTTGATTCACCTAGAATATTAAGAGTATTCTTTGCTACAAGCAATATACATAAATATAATGAAATTAATGCTATATTTAAACAACATACATCAATTCAACTAAAATTTTTGCAAACATCCTTACTAGAAATTCAATCATCAAATTTAGAAGAAATAGCTATCTTTTCACTAAAAAACTGTTCAAAAAGATTAAAAAACAATCCTATATTTGTAGAAGACTCTGGTCTCTTTATAAAAAAATTAAACGGCTTTCCAGGCCCCTATTCAGCCTATATTTTCAAAACAATTGGTTTATACGGGATCCTAGGCCTTATGAGAGAAATTAAAGATCGTGAAGCCTATTTTCAATCAACTATTGCCTTGAAAATTGAAGATGAAATCAAAATTTTCACAGAACGAGTGAAAGGTAAGATATTAGAGGATGTCAGATCTGATACAGGATGGGGTTATGACCCAATTTTTATCCCTGAAAGTAATGGAATTCTTACTTTTGGTGACTTAGGTCTTAAGAAAAATGTGATTTCACATCGTTTTCTTGCTACTCTTAAAATGATCAGGTTTCTCAATAATCATTTTATTCTGGTGGAATAAATGTGCACTTTTCACCTTCCCATAAAGAATAATAAAATGATAAATCAAGCATATTGTGATTTAATTTATTTATTAGATCGTAATTACCCTAAAAAAAGTGCTCTTACCTTCGTATCAAATCATTATACCTTAGATAACAGATTAAGAAACATCTTGAATCGTGCAGCTCTACCATTAACCATAGTTAAATTAATTCAAAACAATCTTATAGGGGATTCTGATTCATTAAAAAACAGAAACTTTCATATAGATGCCTACAACCAGATTATAACGTTTTTTTCCATTATAAACCACGATCCTGTTATAATTTGTCGTGACGGAGTGTTAAGAGATATATTTTCGTCATTACATTCTAAAAAAGATTTACGTATTGATCGTGAGCTTTTATTCTCGTACTTTCGGGCATTATTAAAACTAGAACCAAAGAATATTTATTTTTACTTTGATAAACAAATAAGCTTCAGTAAAAATCATGCTAGATTGTTTTCAACCTTAATGCAAGAGTTTGATATAACTGGATCATGTGAGATCTGTAAATTAGTCGATTGGAGTCTAAAAAATCAAACAAGGGAAGTAGTTTTTTCTCATGATACTGCAATTTTAACAGTAACTCCTCATTGTTTTGATTTTTTATCATGGTTTTTTAGCCTGAATTTCCCTCATAAGCTATCCCAACGGCTCTCCATTGATTTTCTGAATATTACCTGCTTTTAGCAAGAATGTCCGAAAATTATTAAAAAGAAACATCTTCTAACTTACCCTAGTGATTAAACAATAGAACACCATTTATTGGGGACGTAGCGAAGCTAGTGGTCCTACTGAGAACCAGTAAGACCGGAAAAGTATCGCGCCGGGCTCCAGAACCCCCTGTGAACTCCACTGGGTTAACTGAAACTCATGATGAAGTTCTGGAAAAATGAGGAAACTCGGTGTCACCACTGCTTGCAGCAGGGTGTCCGAAAATCGCCGGTTCAAATCCGGCCGTCCCCAACTAATTGATATTAAAGGGGAATAGAATTAATCCTTAGTTATTTAAATGTAAATAACTTATAGTTCAAAATTTATTTTTACTTAGATCCTCTAAAGATTACATAAAATGATAATAAACCAATATTGGTTACTTGTACAGTCTTAGATTAAATCGAACAAAATCATCTCTTGGCTCTATCATATATCAAAGAACCTCAATAATAAAGGAATTTACCAAATTTGTTAAATAATATCCAATATTGGTAATTGGATTCGTTATCGTTACCAGGTCTATTTCCTTCATGTCTCTAATAATTATCAGCAACTTCCAGTTCAGAAAGCTCAACAAATAGTAGGTAAGTTGGATTTCTATGCAAGACACCTAGAATCCATTCCATTACACAGATAAACTTACATCGAAAAATACGAAAAATAGAAGTAAGATAGTTCTAATTAACATTGCGATGCGCAAATAAATTAAAAAAGCATGCAAAACTGTTAGGATTTATCAAGAATCTCGAAAACAGAATAATTTATCATTATCATGAGGAAGTGACTATAATTGCAATATTTACATGCTGCCTTGGTTTTACACTCAGCAGGTAAGAAAATCTCAGAAAAAGGAATTGAAGCCATAATAAAAGCTGCTGGAGAAAAACCAGATGAATCAAAAATAAAAACCCTTGTTGCGTCGCTAACATCCATAGATATTGACGAAGCTATTAAAGGGGCCTCTTTGATGACAGCTGCAGTTCCAGGAACATCAGAGTCTGTCAAAGATGCGAAAGATATAGCAAAGGCTGAAGAAGCAAAAGAAGAAAAAGAGGAGGAAGAGGGTGACGATCTCGGTTTATCCTCTTTGTTTGGTTAAAACTTTTCTTCTTTTTTTCCTTTTTTATAGATCTAGTCTGAATAAATTGATTGTTTTGATGGATTGACAATCAAATTTCCATTACTCTTTCTTCTTTCAAATAAAAGGATCTGTTGTTTTCAAGGATCATTTTTCGCATAGCTATCTTTAATAGTCCATAAGAGTAACTTTATGATAGACAAAGCTTTGAGACAACCTTTTAGACTCTTTTAAAAGACTGTCAAACATAAGCAAGTCAAAGTTAAAAGATATTATGATGTATTCTTTCCTCCAAAAAAAACTTTTAATGTTTTAAAAATTGGGCCAGTGGTGAAGTTGGTATCACGCCGCCTTCGCAAGGCGGAGTGTCCATAGGGTTCACCCTTGGATGACCGCAACCCCCGAGTTCGAGTCTCGGCTGGTCCACCATTTTCAATATCAATTAGTGTTTGGAATCATTAATGTCAATTCAGGAGACTGTCACGAAAAAAAACATAATTGGTCAATCAAAGAAAGAATTTATCAATGCAGGCTATTCTCTTTGGAACGAGAATATTAAATCAAATGCTTTTGATTTCATTGCTAAAAAGAATGATTTAACAGATTTAAGATCAAATCAGCAAAAAATTGTAGCAAAAGTATTAGTAGATTTAGACTTATTTAAAAAACAAACCTCCATTGAATTGCAACTAATTTCAAAATTAATTTCTGGATTCCCTTTGTTAGTGGCTCATTCTGCTGCAGGAAAAGACATTGAGACAGCGACCTTATATCGTAGACATAATGTTTCTGCAATCTCAATAAAAACATTGCAATTGTTTCTTCAGTACGATAAAGGGTTAGATTCAGCTAAAATTTCCAAGTTTGCTCATCGTGGTGGAGTTTTTGTTAATTTGTCAAAAGAAAAATTTAAAGCGCGGAGAAAACGATTAGAGCTTGATATGACCGTTCTTGCCAAGAAGGTGGGAATCTCACGACAATCTCTGTACAAATATGAAAAAGGGGAGAGATTTCCTAAGATTAGATATTTTAGAAATTTAAGTAAAATCCTTGGAGACAATTTGGATATTCCCTTAGATATTTTAGAGAATCAATTCGAGGACATTGGTCAACACACACTAAAAGGTTATAAAAAGCCCAGATCCCAATTACAAAAGGAAGTTGCAAGTTATTTAGCAGATAAAGAATTTAGTGTCCTTTGGTTTAAATCTGAACCCTTTGATGGCCTTTCTGAACCAAATATAGATCAATCTCCTAAAAGTAATCAAGTAAATACTCAATATCCAATGATTACTGGTGTAACATCATTAAATGAAAGAAGTGATTCAGAAAGAATTTTTTTAATCAACAGTCTTTCAAAATTTCTACAAAAGAAAGCGATCTGGTTTATGGACGATGATGATAACATTGGGAATCTTGAAGTTTCTAAAGAATCTTCGCTTCTGACTTTGATTAAAATATCAGATTTAGAAGGAATGGCTCTCATTGATTTTAAAAAAATTCTAAATGAAAAAAGTGTTTAGATTCAGAAGAGGTAATAAAAAGGACTATTAATCTTATAATCATCGAATTTCGAAAGGAAATTAAGCTGGACTCATTGCCCCCCATCACGTAAATTTATCTATAGTGTAACCCCCTACAGTTGCATTCCAATTAACACAGTAAAAAATGGTGTTTAAATCTAATACTGAGAAATCTTGGCCTAGAAATGGTTCATTAGTCAGAGATCTCAATGTTTAACTCATCTTAAAGGTTATAGATATGCCAAAAAAACAACCTGAAAGAACAAAGGGATATCTATCCCGGCTTCCTTGGATTCCTGGCCTTAAAAAGCCATCAATCGATTTTAGGGTTCCAGATATCGAACTCCCCTATGAAGCGCCTCATAAGTATGTTTTAGCTTTAATAATCATTGCAACTCTATTTATTTTAGCTGGTGGACTTTACAATCTTACTGAACAACCACTTCCAATGGGACAAACTGCAACTCAACTTGTACCTGTTTTCAGATCCTCAAGCGAGCAATTTCTGGTCGAATCTCTGATAGCTGGACTATTTTTTGGGATAGGATCAGGAGGCCTTTTTTTAATTCGTCATTCAACCCGTTTTGCTTATGACATCAGGACTTCCATTACATTATTAATCTTGGGGATTATACTTACTCTCGTCGCAGCAGTCGGAACTGTGGTAATGTACGACTATAAGACCTCCTAATTAATCATTAACTAACCATTTTGCCGGGGTTTTGTAAATACTTTCGGCTTTATAATCTACAAAGGTATTACAATTCGAAAGCCAAGTGGACGGGTTAATGGTTATCCATTTCCCTGTAATACGGCGCTGGCCTTGAGTCATAAGAGCAATGAATTGCTGCGCCAGAAAGCCAGTGTACTTTTTGTACGCGAGGGTTCGAATCCCTCCCCTGGCGTTCTTTTCCTACTAATTTAGAAGATTCCTTATCATTTAAAAGCCGATTTGTTTTGCTTGATGATGTTTCAGTTAAATCCATCGTTGGATTCTTCAAGATAATTCGTAATTAAAATCTAAAAAAGGATGGTCTATAATAAAAACCAACAATCCTTATAACCCCTTACTATTCTCCCTAGTTAAGCACTCTAGCAGAAAGAATTGTATATGCGAATAGGTGAAGCTAATCTTGGTGTCAGTGGCACGAATTCGGTTAATGAGTACCGATGTGGAACAGCTTGACGGAATTTGTAATGAAATGAAGAGAATTGCGGAAAAATCTGGGGTAAAAATGCGAGGCCCCATTCCTTTACCAACAAAAAAGCTAAAACTACCAGTAAGAAAATCACCAAGTGGACAAGGTACTGCAACTTGGGAAGATTACGAATTAAGAATCCATAAACGTTTAATAGACATTGATGCAGATGATAGAACAATGCGTCAAATAATTAGACTGAATGTATCTCGTTCGATTTTTGTTGAAATCGAGTTAAGAACATAAGTGCATGGAAGATGAAAATGGTAGCTTCTGTAGAAATGAAGATATTTGGTCTTTGGGATTGTAAAGAGATAGAAGTCAAAGATATCAGTCTTATTCGTTATATTAATTTAACTGAAAGACTAGTTCCACATAGCGCAGGACGTCATGAACATAAACGATTCCACAAATCACATGTTCACATTATTGAGCGCTTAGCAAATAAGTTAATGAGTCCTGGGAAGAATACTGGAAAAAAAATCTTGGCTCTTAATGTGGTGAAATCTGCCCTTCAAATAATTGAGTTGAAAACTGGGAGTAACCCTATTCAAGTTCTGGTTGATGCTATTGTGAACTGTGCACCAAGGGAAGAAACTACTCGTATCTCATATGGTGGAATTGTTTATCATACAGCTGTCGATAGCGCTCCTCAACGTAGGGTTGATGTAGCTTTACGCTTATTAGCTCAATCAGTAAGAAAGGCATCTTTCAATAGTATTCGAACATTTGACGAAATCCTTGCAGAGCAACTAATTTTAGCTTCTACTAATAATCCAAATTCTAATGCAATTAAAAAAAAGCAGGACATTGAGCGAGTTGCTTTAAGTGCTCGTTAGAACTTTGTGTAATTACTACTAACTACTAATAGGAGACTTTTCACTCATTTCATAACTTCTACCACTTAAAAATTCAAGAAAGTTAAAATTATTGTTATATTATTGTTTTTTTCAACCACTGGTAAATTAAATTATCAGAGAAATTCTAATCCTCTCTTATTATATCATTGACAATACCAACAGCAATAGTTTGTCCAGAATGTCGTAGTATTATCCTACCCAGTTCAGGAAAATCAGAGAATTTTTCAACGACTGTTGAGGAATCTAGGGTCAATTCTACTTCGATCAATTCACCTTTAAAAGCTATAGTAATATTTCCTTCGAAGTTTCGAGATAATTTTTTAAATCTTGGACTCATCTTCAAAATTCTTGTTATTCTTAAAACTTGGGTAGTTGTATAAGAAGTACCACAATGAAAAATCAAAGAAGAACCTGGAACAAAAGATCCCTCAAGAATTAATAATCTTGCGTGTACAAGAGAGGCAAAACGATAATCCAATTCTTTAGGGGCTAAAACAATCCCTTCCTCTAATGTATTTTTATCCAAATTTCTCAAAAGAACTGAACCATGATTACCAGGGTCAATGGATGTTGATTTAACATCTTGTATCCAAGTTTCCTTAACCTCAGATTCATTTCCCAAAGGTAAAACCTTCACTGAGTCCCCCGTCCTCAATGAGGAGCCTAAGACTTTCCCTAATAAAAAGGTTCCAAAACCATGACGTTCATCCAAATCATAGGTTACAAATCTCATTGCCAACTTCTCTTTGGACACTGAGCCTTCGAATGCATCCAAAGCTTCAATTAAAGTGGGACCAGTGTGCCATTTCAAATTTTTAGAAGGTTGAACTAAATTGTCCCCAAAGAATCCACTAATGGGGATGAATGGGATCTCATCCAGTTTTTTATTCCAAGGTGATTGAATTTCTTGGAATAAAGCTTTTATTCGGTCAGTAGCTTGCTGAAAACGATCCTCTCGAAAATCTACTAGATCCATTTTGTTAATTGCTACAATAATCTGTTCAATTCCTAAAACTGATGCTAAAACTGCATGTTCCCTAGTTTGTCCCCCTGGATTTTGATAATCACCACTTTTCAATCCGGATTTAAGGTCATTTGGAACCGCACTAACAACTAGAATGCATGCATCAGCTAGTGCTGCACCACGAATCATATTTTTCACAAAATCACGATGCCCGGGGGCATCAATAAGCATGAATTTTCTCTTCTTTGTCTCAAATGGATAGAAAGCAACATCTGCAGTAATCCCTCGTTCTTTTTCTTCTGGTAATGAATCGAGAACATAAGCCCATTGCCACGATTCCATTTGATATTGCATGGCCTCTTCTTTCAATTTCTCCATTATTCGATTATCAATAGCCCCTATTTGGGATAATAAATGCCCTAATGTTGTTGATTTTCCATGGTCTACATGTCCAATCCACACAAGAGAAATAGTTGGTTTAGCCTCTGTCATGTGACCCGCCAATTCTAGGCTTTTTTTTTTGCGAAAAAAAGAAGAGTATATAGATATAAAAAGAAAAAAAGGTAGTTAGCCATATTTGCCTAACTCTATTTTTTGAACCACTCCCACAGCTACTGTTTTTCCAGAATCACGTAATGCGAAACGTCCAAGTGAAGGGGATTTAGATAAGGGTTCAACTACTAGGGGATTCAGGGGGGTCATCCAAATCATTCCCCTCTCACCTTGGTTAAGCTGATCTTTTTCCTGAACTTGTGTTACCCGACATGCGACCTGAGCTGTACCACAGTGAACAACAGGAGAATAGTTCTCATGGATTCCCCAAGTTTCGCCTTTTTTCTTGGCTTTTTTACCTAATCCACGCACTACAAGAACGAATGACAAAAATCCATCGATATTTGGTCTTAAAGCTTTTGCAGGATCTTTGGGATCGCTAACCACTGCACCTCGAATAATATCTCGTGCACCAATATTTTTGGTTTTAATGTTAAATCCGATGTTATCACCTGGAAGGGCTTGTGGAATGTCTTTATGGAATTCTTGGATGGTTTTTACAGAGATTGGAGTAGGCTCAATACTTTGTTTTGTAGGAGAAATAACTACTTCCGAATTTGGTTTTAAAATACCACTAGAAACTCGGCCTGTAAGAACGGTGCCCACACCACCTATATTAAGAGTTTGTTGAATCGGAATTCTTATTGACTGCTGTGCAAACTTCTCTTTACGAACTGCAGGTGATTCCAGTAAATCCAAAGCATCAAGCAAGGAAGGTCCATCATACCAAGACAAAGATTCAAATCCAGCTTTAATATCTTCTATTTCCTTTTCTAATGATCCAATAAATTCAGGATCACCACCCCCGGCTTTTGCTGCAGATATATGCCCTTCAAGATTTTTAATCGTTACATCTTTTGAAAGAACATTCACTCCAACTAAACCACTTGTTGGGACATATTTAATTGCTTCTAGATATTTTTCTTTGTTTTCTATTTGTAGGGCGGTCATAAGCTGAGTAAAGATTTTATGAATCGAATCTTTGATCTGTTCATACCGCTTTTGATCATAATCGACAACATCCATTTTATTGATTGCAACTACAATATTTGTAACACCCAATGAGGTGAGAAGAAGCATATGTTCAGTTGTCATTCCAATAACATTTGCATATTTTCCCGAGGCTGTTCCTGCTACTTTAGTTCCATCTTCAAATTCCCCTTTCCTTGCAGAAACTACTAAGATTGCAGCATCTGCTTGTGAGGCTCCTGTTATCATGTTCTTAATAAAATCACTATGCCCAGGGGCATCAATAAGGTTGAAAATAAAATTCTTGGTTTTAAATTCCATGAAAGATACGTTTATTGTAAGTCCCCGTTCTCTTTCATCCATTAGAGGATCTAAAATCCAGGCATACGACCAACTTCCCATACCTTGAGCTTTACTATCTTTAAAGTATCTCTCAGCAATACGCCATGGTTGTCGTTTCTTTTTAGGATCGTGAATCTGACCGAGTAGGAATAACATGTGGCCTAAACCAGTCGATTTTCCATGATCGACATGTCCTGTGACCACTAAATTCATTCTTTCGAGATCTGCCATAATTATTCACCAGAAAATTACTCGATTTGTTAATTTAGGATTAAATGTTGGAATAAAAATCCAATTTTTTTATTTAATCCCAAGAGTCAGCGACATGGACTACAGTTTATCATGTTTTCGAGGTATTTTTTTGATTTGGTATCGCTTTAAAGGTACTATCTAATTCTTGTATGTAGATCAATGGTTAACATAGACTTAGTTCTGGTTTCAAACGTTTTGGTTTAAGCTTAATGTAATTTTCTTTATATTAGTCACACCGGTAATTGGTTATTACGAATTTCCAATTCCATCAGAGGTTTTGCTAATAATAAAAAGTGTTCACGTAATGTGAATTCAGCGATACTTAAGATTCTAGCAATGTGCTTTTGTGTTAAAATTCCTCGTCTAGATTTACGTTTATAACAGTGTGGAAAAAAAATTTGTCGTGCTAACAATATATCTGAAGCAATAATAATTGCTGCTGCAAGAATGAATGGATTACGTCCCCCACGATCAGATTGAGGAAAATTGATGAGTAATCTTTTTGATCCAAGCTTCAAATAGTGAAAATATTCATTCTTATTGATAATGATTTTTTTCTTGAATTGTTTTATAATATCATTATCTCTTTGGAGACGACTAATAATATTATCCAAATACTCCTCTGATTTAACGTGACTTACTCGAATTCTAGCATGCTGTCTAATTAATGAGGCAGCTTTTATTATATCTTTACCGAGGATTAAATATCCACGATTTTGAGCAGCTGCAACTAATCGAGCTAGCTCTATATTTTCTCTTCTAGATCGTATCGATAAGTAAAGAGAACCCATAATCAAACTAGAAAGTTTCATTTTTCCATGTAAATGAGATTGAACACTTCGAAATAAGAAAAGAGCGTCTGCTTTTGCTGCATCTGTGATTTGTAAAGTGCTACATATCGTTGTAAGAAAATGAAATCCACGATACTCCCGCTGACGGCCATTAAAATGAAGATATATGTCATTAAGGGATTTTAATCGCATAAATTGCTGTTTAGATGGTATTTTTAATTGAGATCCTTTTGCATCTGCTAAAAATTTTTTTCCATAAGAACCAATGTATGTTCCTAATGATTTCATTGCACTAGGTCTTTCGCTTATTGAAGCATATTGGCTTCCAAAACTATTTTCAGCTTTTATTAGTTGGATATTTGGTTTTTCATAAATTTTATTTGCAACTAATCCACAATTCACACAAACGATATCAGATTCGGTTTGAATAAGATTTCCACCACATTCTAAGCATCCATATTTCAACAAGTCCACCGAAAAATTAGATATTAATCTTATATCTAAGTAAAAGACAGAAAGAGAGACTTGGATAAAAATGAGTATTAAGTCAATAAGAAAAGAGAATTAAAAACCGTTTTTTTTGAAACAATTAAATTCAGGTTTCATTACATTAAAGGTGTGAGAAGTTGTTTTAAGCGAAAAACGAAGAGAATTCTAAACTAGCTCAACCTCACCAAAGAGAGAATATAATTTTAGTTTATTAAAAGCTTGATTAGAATAGAAAAGCCTTTAGAGGTATAACAGTAGAATGAAGATATGATATTTACCTTAATCAGCCTTTTTTTGTCTATTATTATTTTCCTATATCGTTCAAACTTGACTGATTTATCACCATACATAAAAGAATCCGCAAAGAAGTCATTGATTTCAGTCACTATAGGAATATTAAAAATAAAGTATAAAAGCAAAGTACCAAGGATTTTAAACTTAATTACTATAAAATTTGGATCTCTCAAGACCTCTTTTAAGGATTTTATTACAAAACTCCAAATCTTTTCCTCGTATCCCCCTTGGAAGAAGTTTCAAGGGAAATTACCCTTCAAATCCTGAAGAAAAAGACAGTTTAAGATATACATAAAACAAAGCCTAAAGGAGAATTATCACCTGTAAAAATGTTTTTCTTGCTTTGAATGTCCATCAATCGACCTAATGTAACGTGAGAGGTTAACTTGTGTTTTATAAGTTTAAGCCAGCAATGTTAATTGAAGATAATTGATTACAAACTTGCTTGAAGAAGATTTTTGATAATTATATATACAACAATTCTTTAAAAGTATTAGAGTAAGAGGAAATTAATTTCCTGCTTGTTTATCTGAGGAATCTAATTAATGAAAAGAAGAGATCAACAGCGAAAACGAGAAAAAAAGAAATTAAAACCACAATTTGTTTACAGAGGAGAGAGTGTTGTATTAGATTTTTATCCACAGGGAAAATCATTAAGTCACAGGCGTTCTGAAGATTATAATCCACTAGCAGTTGTCGTCACAGTTGAAGGGTTCCAATTTTTTGATGTTATTTTAACTAGCAGATCAGAAATTTCTGTAGGCGATAGATTATTGTTATCGTCTACTAACAAGAAAATTCTAAGGTTAAACAAACTAAGTTATAATCAACTTTCTAGTTCTGCTCTGGAAATTCTACCAGTTGTAATAAAAGATATTGTAGCTAGTTTCGAATCTCGTTTTGTAGCTTTCTTCAATCAAGCACAGCCATTAACTACCCAAATGCATCAAATCCAGCTATTACCAGGTATAGGCCAGAAAAGGTTGTGGTCAATTCTAGAGGCCAGAAAACACAATTTATTCTCGTCTTTTAGTGATTTCACTAAAAGGACTGGTATTTCAGATCCAGCGTTAATTTTTACAAACCGAATTTTATTAGAGCTTGAAGGGGAACCAAAATATTATTTATTTACCAAAAAACCGATTTAACATGATTAAGATTGAGCTTCTTCCACCTTCTTGAAAAAGGGAATCTGAAAAAGTATACAAAATCTCTAATTCAGAATTATGCTATTTCTCCTAAAAAATCTTGGGGTCAAAATTTCGTTATTGAAAAATCGGTTATTGATGCCCTCCTTTCAGAGATAGCTTTGAATCAGAAAGATATAATTGTTGAAGTTGGTAGTGGAATTGGAACCTTGACTTATTTCCTTCTTCAAAGTTGTCAGAAAGTTTTTTCATATGAGTTAGATCCTATTCTCTCTACCATTATTAAAAAAGAATTTATTGATTATAATGAAAAATTAGAAGTTATATCAGGGGATTTCCTCAAATTAGAACTTCCTTATCATCAAAAACTAATTTCAAATCTTCCTTATGGTATTTCATCACCTTTTATCAAAAAAATCACCCAAAGCAAAAATCGGCCAGATTTAATCGCTGTTACTTTACAAAGTGAATTCGCAAATCATCTATGTGCAAAACCAGGAGATCCTGATTATAGTCGAATCTCTGTTTATTCTTCATTTTTCTATAAATTTGAGATATTACAAACTTTTCCACCTCACTTCTTTACTCCTCGGCCTCACGTTCATTCAAGTCTTGTTCATGGAACCAAATTGGAACCTCCAGAAATTATAAGGAATAAAGACTTTTTCATTTTTCTAACAAATTTATTCTGTCGAAAGCATAAAAAAGTTAGAAATAACCTACAGATTTATGCGAAACATTACCCAAAGGAGCTTAGAAGGTTTTTTAAACGTGAACTTGACAAGCTTGAATATCGAAGCAACCATCCTGCTAGCCTTTCACCAAATGAAATTCTAGACCTTTTTGAACAATTTAATGAGATATTGGTTAATTTTTCACCTTTGAATAAAAATCCTCTCAATTTTATGGAATAAAAGGATAAATTAAAGGTAAACCTGCCAGAAAAAAAGGAACTGTTACTAAAATGAATACAATACCCGTAACTAAAAGATTAAACTCAAAATTTTTTGGCTTACGGATTAATCGATCTCCAAGTTGTATGAGGATCATTGTTAAAGAAATTGCTCGAACTACCCAAGCGACAAAAATTAGGATTGTCCAAAAAATCTGATCTCCAGATTCGATTAAAAGTTGCCATCCACGAATATATTCATTCCATTGGCTAAGGATTATTATTTCCAAAAGAAAACACCAAATTTGAATCCATTAAATGAATCCTCTAGTCTTTTTTAATCTCCCAATTTCTCTGATTTAGAGTTTTAATACGCTCATAAGAATGGAGCTTGAAGTTTATTGTACGAATTTTGGATTGAGTTATAAATCAAATATGTACGATTTTGGTTTTTTTTATTGAAATCTTCCAAAAATATGATAAAATCAAATAAAAATATTTAATTTATCACCCTATTTTTTTATCCTGTAGCCATAATTGTCACTAAATGGATTATCAATCTTCTTGAAAGGTTTTATTCAATATTTCTTCTGAAAAGAAACCAGATTTAGAAAAAAAATTTAAAGCCAACTCAATTGTGGCCATAACAAACAAAATACATCACTACGAGTAGCCAATAGAGAGAAGAAGATGAAATTCCTTTTTTTTTCATTGGTTCTCGTGTTAGGTTCTAAAATACAATGATCCAATAAAAGGCGGTAGTATATATTTGGAACTGGAGATTGTCGAACGACAAGAAAATTATGTTAAGTTTATCCTCTCTGATGTAACCCCAACATTCGCTAATACTATTCGAAGAATGATCCTAAGTGAAGTTCCCACAATGGCTATTGATGAAGTAATCATTATAGAAAACACTACACCTCTTTATGATGAAATAGTAGCCCACCGTTTAGGATTAATTCCTCTGAAAACTGATCTAGAAAACTATGTTAGGCCAGAATTATGTTCCTGTGGAGGACAAGGTTGTACCTCCTGCGAGGTATCTTTAACATTAGAAAAAAATGGCGAAAAAGACATAGAAGTAGTGTTTTCAAATGATCTACTATCTCAAGATTCTAAAATAGTTCCAGTCCACCCTAATATTCCAATTCTTAAAATGGCTAAAGATCAAAAAATATTTCTTGAAGCTATAGCTAGACTTGGAAGAGGTCTGGATCATGCAAAATGGCAACCAATTTCATCAGTTTCTTATAAATACTATCCATGTGTTGAATTCAATTTAGATAACTGTACTTTTTGTGGAGACTGCGTTGGGGTTTGCCCCCGAGATATCATCAAAATCGAAAATGACGAAATAATAGCTGTTAATGTGATAAATTGTAGTTTATGCAATCAATGTGTTGAAGTTTGTGAACTTGATGCTGTTACTGTATCCACAACTGGTAGAGATTTTGTTTTTATCATAGAAAGTACTGGGGCACTTACAATCAAAAATATTTTGATAGAAGCTCTAAAACTCTTGAAAGAAAAAGCAAAAGAATTTAACATTCTTGTTGAAGAATTTTAAAAGAGGAACTCAATTGAAAACTAAAGGAAGAACAGATCCTAATAAGATTGCTTTGATCAGAATTTTAATGGGAGCTGCCAATAAAAACAAAACAAAAATCTGGGCATTGTTAGCATCTGAAATGTCTAAACCGAATAGAATGCGTGTTGCAGTTAATATATCCCGGATAAATCGAGTTTCTTCTCCAGGAGACACATTGTTGATCCCAGGGAAGGTCCTCGGTACTGGATCGTTAAATCATCGACTTAATGTCGCTGCAGAATCATTTTCAAAATTAGCTCAAATGAAAATTAAGAATGCTGGAGGTCAATGTTTAACTATTGAAGAACTAGTGGAAAAGAATCCTAAAGGATCCCAAGTTCGATTAATCAAATAATGGAGATGAGAGGAAAATAACAATGCTAGAAACCTCAGATGAGACCAAAATTATAAATGCAGAGAATTCAATTCTTGGTCGATTAGCTAGTATTATCGCAAAACGATTACTAAATGGCGAAAAAATCATTGTCGTTAATGCAGACAAGGGGTTGATTTCAGGTAAAAAAGATTTTATTGCTGCAAAATATTTACAAAGAAGGCAACTCAAAACAAAGTCAAATCCTTTAAAAGGTCCTTTTTACCCTAGAGAAACTGACCAGATTTTAAAACGAACGATCCGTGGCATGCTTCCATATCATAAAAGCACAGGAAAAGAGGCCTATCATCGTCTGATTGTATATAAAAACTTTCCTGAGCAATTAAAAGAAAAAGATATCGAAGTCATTCCAGAAACACAAGGAATTAATCCAAAAGCGGCTTATCTCTCACTTGATGAATTAAAATCAAAAATCTGAAGGTACAAATAATGAAAAGTCTATTACGAAGTGGAAAACGACGTACCGCTATCGCACGTGCCATAATTAAAGAAGGAACAGGTAGAATACTAATAAATGGAAAACCAATAGAGATCATTGAGCCAGAAATTGTACGGATGAAGTTAATGGAACCATTCTATTTTATCGATGAAAAGACAAAACAAGGTGTAGATATCAAGGTTAAAGTCAAGGGTGGAGGGTACATGGGACAGGCTGATGCAGCAAGAACTGCAATTGCGCGAGCTCTTTTAGCTTGGATTGATTCTGAAGAATTGCGAGTTAAATTCATCGAATATGACCGTCACATGATAGTAGGCGACCCCCGACGACGTGAGCCTAAACATTTTGGTGGACCAGGAGCACGAGCAAAATATACTAAAAGCTATAGATAATCCATAAGATTTATTTAAGGTAGACCGAGTGATATTCTTACCTTTTTTCCTCTTAAAAAAGGGCCCATGGCTTAGCCTGGTTAAAGCGCTCGGCGTTCTGAAGGGTATTCATCAGAGCGGGCGATGCTGATAACCGAGAGATCCCCGGTTCAAATCCGGGTGGGCCCACTACCATAGTTTTTTATTGAGAAATTAATAACAGGATCAAATTCAAGTAAGCTCATCTTTATTTTTTTGCCAAAGATAAAGAAATCTGTTTGAATTTTTCATCCTTAAAAAAATTTGAAGATTGATGTCTTTTGTTTGCATTAAGACTTCCTTGTGCCTTGTAATTTAATTTCAAAAGGATATAGATCATATTGATGATCTTATGATAAGGAATTTCTAAGGAATTTGATTGAGATAGATGAGCTAAAACACAAATAAGTTGTTGATGAGAAAAATGACTTTTTAATTCTGTAAAAAGACGAATTTGATCTTTTTCATACTTCTGATCTAAAATGATCTCTAATATCGAAGAGAAATTGTCATTTGTCAATAGTTTTCGACAAAAACTTACTCTTTGTTGACATTTCCTTTCCTTTTCTTCTTGTAAAAAGCTAATATTTCCTGGAATGTTACATAATTCAGAACAGATCTGATTCATTTCAAGGGATTTAATAGTTTTTCCTGAACTCAAAAGATTTTTTGATTTTAATTCACTTGATAATTTAATAGGGGAGTAATTAATTTGCTGTTCTTGTATAATTACTTGTTTTAGTTCTGATAAGACCATAGATAAACCTTCTTTAAAATGATGGAGCCCTTTTTGAAGATTAATCTTTGATATTTCTTCTGTCTGATATTTTAATCTCATTCTCTGTAGTTCACGAATATCCCAAAAATAATCCCCTTTTTTTTTCGGAGTATTGAAGAGCATATTATTCATATATTTAAAGAAGGAATTTGTGCTGTAAGAATGAAATAAGTAACATTGTACCATTTTCTTTTCATCAGTGCTTTCTTCAATACTCATTTCTTCTGGAAAAATGCAAGCTAGAATCATTCTAGAAACGGTGGGAGAAAGTTTGGTATCAAGATTTAGAGATTTAGGTAAAATTAACTCTGAATTTTCTTCTAAAAGAAATTTTTTTCTAACCTTTAACAATTTGTTTTCACCCAAGAATCTAGTAATATTATCCTTGGATATGAATTTTATATCAGGTAAGACAACCTCTAGAATTGGCATTGATTTCTTAATTCGTTTTTTTAACTCTTTATAAGATTTTGAATAAAGAAAAACTCTAGCACATGCTTTACTTGTATCTAATTCTAATGAGAATGCCTTTAGATGCTTCAATTGTTTTAATTCACTTGTCTGAATTTTTCCAACAGAAAAAGTTTCGAATAAAGCAAGATACATGTTAAAATTTTGAATAAAAACTAATCCTTTTTGTATCACTGAAAACTTCAGCAGAGGATCATTTTGCTTGGAGGAGAAAATTATTTCTTTTGTTAAAAGGTACAACAGAATAGTAATTGGAAAATATCGTGCCATATTAGAAGGTGATTGTGCAATGTTTTGAAGGATACTTGTATAATCGTTTGAAATAAGTAATCTTTCAATAATGATTAGTATGACAAGTGAAATTAAGACTATCATAAAAATCTTTAATTTTTCTATCAAGATATCATGATTCACGGTTTTCAGCTCAAAGAATTGAAGTTCGCCTCTTCCTAATTATTCGAGCAATAAAAATACCGCCCATTATTCCAATAGAAAAAAGTGTTGGAAAGAAAAATTGAGACATAATCAAGCTTGATAGAGAAGAAGAACCTGGAATCATTTCTTTAATATCTATAAATTCAGATGATCTCTCATTTCCAGCCCAATCAAACACAATTATCATAATAAAATAGGAATTAATAGTTTTAAATGGGATGTCAAAAACATAATGATTTACGGAAATGGAATTAGCAGTGTTACTCTGATCTTTCAATGTTAAAGAGACATTCTTGATACCTGAAGCCCTTTCGGGTTCGTAAACAAAGGCATGTATTCGAATAACATCAATCTTTGCCTCAATAGAATAATCTAATACTGGTGCAAAATCGTCACTGATTGTGAAATTTTGCAACGGACTAGCTATTATTAGATCATTGAAGTATTTCATTCTTAATTGAATAGATATTGAAGTGTTCCATCTTTGGAGAGGCAGGAAAGCCGTAATAACACTTGATGCATTTGAAAAGGTTTCAAGAGAAGTATTATAACATTCCCAAGATCCTAAATCCCATATTGTGTACAAAACTACATAAGAATAGTTGATTGGTGTTTTGATTTCCCAACTACCCCGAATGCTTTCATTATAAGCATATGATGACTGAAAAGGGTTTCTAATTTTAATTTCAATTTCCTGAAGATCTCCTCTCAAAAAATAAGACATTTTGAGCTCGCTTATTATATTAAGTTGATATATCGAAACAATTGAGCTTGAACTGGTTATTTTAAACAGATGAGTTATATCGCGATTCAATGAATCTAAGAGAGAAATATTGGTAAAGGGAAATCCTAAGAATTTAAGATCAATTTCAATTGAATAATTATTAACTGTTATTTCGGAATAAGCTTCCAATTTAATTCTGAATTTTTTCGATAACACTTCCTTTATGACTAATACAGATGGGCTTGGTAATTCAATTACCAATATATCATTTATAGATTGATTCGCTTCTAGTGTCCAGATTAACATGTGATTTTCAATACTGGTGCCAATAACATAATTATCTCGTAAAATATACGCGGCTAATACTAAATCAGTATATGATTCGATAGGAACAAACCAATTAGAATTATTGTTTGAGTATTCAATGTTATAATAAATAAAAAAGGTTTCATTTGCCTTAATAGGTGATCTCATTATTTCATGCATATAAGCTCTGTCTCCACCATCTACGGTTGTCTCATTTGAGATATAATATAGTAGTGTTTGCATTTTAAACACTTCTCCCTCTACCATTCCCTCTACTGCGACTTGAAGGAATTCCATAGAAGACGAGTATTTAAAATCGAAGTCAATATCAGAAAATCCTTTTGAATTTGTTTCGTAATTAGAAATTACTGTATCATTGATCCAAATCCTAATCTTGAGGCCAGATAAGGTTTGGAAGTATTCTTCTCCTTGAGGATGGATATAAGAATAGAGTCGAAAACAAATACTCTCATTTTTTAACAAAGTTGTTTGTAAGTTTTCAAAACTCCAAAAAATTGAAGCTGGTTTAACTGTCAAATTCATCACATCCTTTGCAAAGAATAGATCGCCATCAGATGCAATGACACTTAAAGTATAGTCTCCAGGATCCCAAATAATATGAGAAACATTGAGAATGAAATCATTGTGTGATGTTGGGGAAAAAGAAAGACATTCTTTTCCTTTGATTAAGAAAACGAATGTTGAATTAGAAAAATATTTGTTTCCATTTTTCGTTAGACTTAAATTTACTAATAATGGTTCGAATCGATAAATATTAACATTCTGAGATGTTTTAAATAGAATGTTTGAGTAAGAACTCACTTCCTCATGAACATAAACGAGTTTTTCATAAATACCATACTCCCATGAGTTTGACCAATTGAGAGTAAATTGTAAGATCCCAGTTGGAAATTCATCAGTTATTGTTATTTCAGGAAAGATAAATGTAGAATTAATCATAGGAAGTGTACTTTTGTGAAAAAAGAAAGATTCACTAAAATAATACAAGTTTATATTTCCTAATAAGGGATAATGTAAATCACCTCTAACCTTGATAACATCATTTCTGCTAACATCAGTGGGAACTACAATATTAGTGAGATAATTTGGTGACCATGCTTCAATAATACCCCAATGTATTCCATAGACGTCTGCACGATAAAAGTTTCCGAATAGGTATTCATTCAGAATTCTAGTTTGATTTGTAAATTCAAAGTTGATATTTTGATTAATAATATTGATATTAATCCAATCTGAGGGAAGAATAATGTTAATAAAACTAGAAGTTACAGCTTCAATGATATCAGGGATGTCAACGTACAAATTTATTCGAACTTTGGTTTCATTCCAATCTTTAGCAAAAGAAAAACTTTTAAAGCTCTTTATTCGTGTAATATTTACCTTTAAATATGTTAATGTATTATTAATCCAAGAAGAATCCTCATATGCAATAAAAGTGAAGTTTCCCAACATTGAATTATAAGATAATGAACCATTACTAGTAAAAATCATCGTTTCTCCAATTGTGTAATTAATTGGAGGACAGGGAGATAATAAGGTAAAATAATCTAAGTTGTTTATGTCTAGAGTCAATTTGTAACCTGGGGTGAAAGTTATCATATAACAGAAGAGAGTTTCAAGAGAGGAAAACTTGTAGTACTCCTCTGGAGTAAAGTAGGTACTAACTAATCTTGTAATATTGTGTGAAATGTGTCTCCAACTGAAGGGTGGTGTTTCATTGCATAGGATATAGAGATAATCAGACCCGTTTGGTCGTGTAACATTTTCTTCAAGAATATCTCCAAGGTTCCCCCCAAAATCTGATAAAATGAAGGTTATTGAACCATTGTTGAACCTAAATTCTAAACCCAAAGTATGAGATGAATTTATGATAGTTGACGTTAAAAATGGGATTCTGAAATCGAAGGAAATAATTGTTGGATAACTAAAAATGTCTGGATTTGATGAAACAAGAAAATCTGTATTAGTTATTCCTGAAGCAGGGGTCTCAACATTTTCAGAAAAATTTAAGCGAAAGAAGTTGATATTCTCCGAAAAAATTGTAGATGCGTTAACATCCCCATAATCAGGTTCAATATCATTTTGCCATCTATTGCTGCCATTATTACCATTCGAAAAAATCCGAAATGATGAATTTATCACTTTTGACTTAATAGAAACATTAGTGTACGAATTTGAGGCCATTTCTTTCATTTGATGATTTTTTATATTGAACTGAGTACTCTGCTCTACATAATATTGTATTTGTTCTTCATTAACCATTAAATTGTTAATTTCTAAATTAGATGGATTTTTCTGAATTTCTTGAGAATCAATCTCCTTTTCTAAAGGCATACTTCGATTTAAGGAGGACATACAATTAGAGAATAGGGGGGCACTAGCATTGAGAGTGTTCAGTACAAATGAAATGAGAAATAGAAAGATAATCATAAACATTTTTAATTTTTGAAACAATTCTGCCTTAGGAATCTTCCACATCTTCATATCATTCCTCATTCAAAATTGTTTCTTCGCTCCACTATCAAATTAAGAGGATCTTAAAAAACTCCCAAGAATATTGATGTAAAAAAAATGTCATATAAACTGTAATATCTGTTAAATTGAGAACTACTGATTTACTTCTTCAAATGCCTATTATTAGATTATTGAGTGTAAAAATGAAAAGACCAAACAATAGACAATATTTTCCAATTCGACTGCCAGTGGGAGCATAGATTATAGACCCAAGAGCTATTAAAAATGCCCTAAATTGTTCCGATGAAAATATATCCAAACAAGCTGATATTATAATTACTAGAATCTCATTCGGCATAAAATCACATTTTCCATATCGGCATATGTGGAAATTGAAAACCTAATGGTAAAATAATACAGAAAAGGCAGAATGTGCTTTTTTTCAAGTTCTTGATCCGTTCTGAATCTGAGGTAAGGAGATAAAGGCCTAAATTTCCAATGAAGACTATAAGAGATAATACTGCAAAAATAAACAATAAATATGATGTGATAAATGAAGTTAAAGGAAAAAAACCCTCAAATGGTTCCATAACCACCGTTGACCTAGGAAATTTTAGATTAAAAATAGAGATTAAGAGTATTAGAATTATAAATGATCTAAGAATCATCATTTTTCCATTTTCCTCATTCTAATCTTTATTCACCGAAAGAAAGTAATATGTTGAATAATCATTAGGTACCAGTTCTTTTCCCATTTAACAGATTTTCAAATATTTCTTCATGTTTTTGAAACACTATAGACCAATCAAATTTCTCTTCAGCATAATACAATCCATTTCGACTAAAATCCTCAAGCATTTTTTTATTGTTAAGCATGTAAGTAATTTTCTCACAAAGAACAGTCTGATCATCTGTGTTAAAAAGCAAACCATTTTTCTTATTAGTTATAATAGAGGGAATACCACCACTTTTTGAGGCGAGTACTGGAACTCCTGCTGCATTGGCTTCACATAATACCCTACCCATCGTTTCGACATCATAAGTTTTTGTCTTAGATTGATAGAAGATTTTACTAGCAAGAATAAACAAATCTGCAGTCCAATAATATTGTGGTATTGAATAATATGGTATTGAGCCTATAAAAGTTATAAATTCCGTTAATTCAAGGTCATGGGTTAATTTTATTAATTTCTTACGTCGTTTACCATTTCCAATAATTACTAAATGCCAATTTTTATCTTTAGAGATAGCGGTTTTAATAGTTCTAATCAAAAGATCTACTCGCTTCTTTTGGACTAATCTACAAACAGTTAACAATAAAATTTTATCTTCTGGTAAATTTAATTTTTTTCGTAATGGCCTTTTATCAATTGATTTTTCTCTTCTAAAGAAATTAACATCAACCCCCCCAATTATAGGTTTTATAATTGCTGAATTCACACCAAATCCAACAAGAATTCTCGTTGTAAAGTGACTATTAGGTAAAATTGTATCTGCTGATCTTGCAGATTGTATAGTAATATTTAATCGTCTTTTACGAAAAATAGAGCTTAAAAAAGGGAATATGTCTAACTCTCTTAAATATTTAAAAAAGATTTTTACTAAAATTTCCTCTATGGCCTTGTTGTACAATAATCTTGATCCAAAATTAAAAGGATAAGGAATCCAAGGCCTTAAGATATCATTTCCGACTGATCGACATACTGTGGGTTTACCAGTCCAATCTTTAAGAATTCCATAAAAAATATTACTTGAATAAATCAGATCTGGTTTGAATTTTCTTGAAATCTTTTGAATTATTCTCAGGTTTTGATAATAAGTGATTCTTGATAAAATTCTTATAACAGGGAAGTTAAAGAGTTTATCAGATTGTAAATATTCTTGTTTTGAATATTGTGCATGATTTGGTTTGTATGTAACAACAAGTATTTTATGACCATTAGAAAAAAGATAATTAGATAAACAAATAGCATGAGTTTGCATCCCTCCAATGGCAGGCGGCCATTCTGGGAAAATAAGTAGAAATTTTCTCTTCACTTTCCTGCATCCATTTACAGTTTCATCCTTTATCATTTAGTTTTAAACACATTTGCCTCACCCTTCCAAATCGTGGGTATATAGTTATTTGTAAAGTTATTTACAATATTAGCAATTTTATGTAGTATTAGCTACACAATAAATAGATAATATTTATCAGAAAAAAATGACAAAATCGATTTATTCGATATTAATACTTATTTTTATTAAATGAGTTTCAACCATCCATACCACAAGAATAAAGATTGTCTATATCATTATAATCCATATTAATCATTGGAACAACTTGAAAATACTAATTGTGCAATTCTCATCCCAGGGTAGAGGTTAACAGGCATGGAACTAACATTAGCTAATTCAAAAGTTATAGTACCGTTAAAATTGGGATGAATAACACCTCCAGTTGCCTGAATAACGATTCCTAATCGAGCCCACGAGGAACGTCCTGAAATGAGTGCCATTAAATCATCTGGAAGTTTAACGTATTCAAGAGTAGCACCTAATAAAAAGTCACCAGGATGAAGAGTTATTTCTTTTGTGGTCCAACGAGGATAATAAAGAATCTTTTTATGAGAAGAATCAATTTTAGTGTATACATCCTCATCCAAAACATTAACATAAGGAATATATTCACGAGACATTTTCAAAAATGAAAAACCTAACCTCAGATCAAGAGTACCATCACCAATTTGCTCATCAGGGTCAAAAAAGGGTGTTACTATTATTCGTTTATTAAAATCTTGTTCATTAAAAATACGATTTATTATTTCAATTCTTGGTAGAAACATCTTGTTTTCTCTCCCAAATATCTTTTAGATATTCCTGGATGAAAGAAAGCTGAATCGATTTGTTTATAATGCAATTTAAAAAAGAGAAAGGACTAGGCCTTTCCTTGTAAAAGTTATTTTCAAATTTTTCGTTGTTTGAAATATCAAAAGCCACATGAAGCTTTGGAATTTCCTTATCTCTGTGAATTTGACTAATCCCTGGACCTAAAGACCCTGAGTAACGTGATTCAGGTTTTTCTTTATGTTCTAGAGCTTTTTCTTTAAATAAGTCAAATTCTTTATTATAATAAAAGAACCAACCAACATTAATAATTAATGCTAGATTACATTGGTAGGATTCAGTTTCACTTATTATTATTTCGTTAATTGGTATAAAATTAAGTAAAAGTTCAAACAATTTGTCTTTATACTTTATAAACCTATCATGGTTGTATATAAATTCCTCAATACTCAAACCTCTCATTTCATGCAAGTTTGAGTCAAGAAGGTGTTCTTTATAATTCTCTAAAACTTCGACACAAGCCTGATTAAGATAAGTTAATTTTGATTTATAGTATTCCCATCTTGTAGCTGAATCTTTAAGAAGATTATAAACATCAGGTGATATAGTTTTCAAAAAATCGAGAATCCTTTTATCTTTAGATAACTTATAGTAAAGTAATCCAAATCTTAAGAATCCTGGGGGATGAGTCGGTCCACACGATGTTAAACTGGCCGATGTTCTAAAAAATGATGTGAAAGCGAATATAAATCCAAGATTCATTAATGAAAAGCCAAAAAAATCACAAAGAATCTCATTATACCAATTCAATGATGTTGTTACGATATCTACCTGAAAAATACTTTGATTAATGAAATATTGAAGATCTTTCAGTACCTTAGAGTTCTTATTGGAAAAATCAGATCGAATTCTTTTTAGAATCCTTTCAATCTTTTTATTATCGATTGACATAATGAAATTTTCTTTATACCCTTGAGGATTAAGATTAATCAATAAATGACCGATCTCATGAAAAAGTAATGGATGCATTAAAGCTGCTTCTTTCCATGCACATGGAAGATTGATAATTATGATATGATCTTTGAAGTGATTAATCTCGTCTAGAATCACCTTATCATTCTTAAAAATGCGGCTCAACACATTAGAAAAATCTACGATCTTATAATTACGTTCCCAGGATGCAATAAGAAAAATCAAATTTTCTTCAATAAAATGTTCAATGATAGGCTCTAGAGGAAAAATAAATTCAACGGGGATGTTTTCTTCTCTCCCTGTACCTAAAGATAGCTGCTTAAGGTACCATTGAAGTTGTGAAACAGTTTCAAGTAGGTTTTTTGCTTGAATGATAATGGTTCTTTTTACTTTCGTAATATGATTATTTTCTTCTAACTCTTCCAGATCACCTCTTTCAGTTTTCAAGTCCTCTAGTTGATTAAGGATAATTCTGCATATTTTATTTAAAAGCTGATAGAATCTTTGATAATTAATTAAGGAGGCCTTTTCTAGTAGATAGATTTCATCCACAAAGAAATTTATTTGTTGAATGCAAGATTCAATTGTAGCTAAATCTCTTCTCTCGTCTCCCAAGGCTTCAATTCAACCTCCTCGATCCTCAGTCTCTCAATTTCCTTGTGACAGGTTTCTGATGAAATTCCTAGAAATTTCATTAGCGAATTTATGTTTTCTTCTGTTTCTAAATCTAATGTATTACTTATAAAACTGATTAATGTATCTCTAAGTCCCATGAGATATTCTTTAACTTCATTTTCTTCTTTAACATCTCTTAGAATATCACGTAAGCTCAACAAAGTCATTCTTCTGTAAGCATTGAGGCTGGAAACATTATTTGGGGCTCTATTCAATTTAATTTCGATGTTTTGTCCTTCTCCTCTTATCACTTCATCAAAAAGATTTTTCATGGAGTTCAAAGAATCTTGATGCCTCTCATTCAGTTCAAGACCATGTATAATACGATTAATAGCTATTAACGTGTTATTATACAACCTTCCATAATTTAAGAGGTCATTTATTTTGGATAGTTCAGGTTCGTAAGTTAATACCATATATTTCTCCTCCTATGCCTTTACATATCATATGATTAGTTTGTTTTCATTATTCTGAACTGTGTGGGGCTTAGTACTATATCAATTTTTAAATATGTGACATATCGTATTAGTACGATTTCATTCTTAGGGATTTCTTATTTTGAAAATGTTTCTCTACCTGTTGTTTCTGCTATGCAAATATTATATAGTATAAGATGTAATGTGATTCTTCCATCTCGTTCTGATTTCTTTACACAACCGAGAGAGGCGATGATACTTAATCTAGCTTGTTTAACGTTGTTTGTGATACTAAGAGTAATTAAATCGTTTTGACAATTATTCAAACTAGCGAGGTATGCTTATTCATTATTTTAGAGTATGTAAGGGTTATTATTTATTCTATAAAACCTTTTTTCAACGTATCGATAAAAAGAATAGCTTGCCATATATTTCATGATTTTACAGCGGAAATCATTATCCATTTTGATTTTCTTAAATTTCAAAGATGTTAGAAAGAGAGTTTGGGCTATTCTAGATATCATAGATTAGAAGAAAAATGGTAAGAATTCTTTTTTAATTTTATCTAAGGAAGCTTACACAAACTGAGAAAAAAGATAAAAGAGGATTGAATTCTTTGGGAAGAGTCAATCTCTACTATCTTAATTCTTGGAGGCGAGTTTCTTCTTTCAATAGCCTTTGTGTGAAGAAAAAACTTGTCTTCCTGATTGTATTAGATGGTTCTTCCTTAATGAATTTAACTATTCCTCCTTAATGACAATTATTTCAGGAGGGAGATACTTTTATGCCCAATAAGGTTGATTACATCTCTTCTACAGTAGAATAGTGAGGAAGCAATTATAATGTGTTCATGTCGTCAATGGACTAATTTGACGACCTCAATGAAGCAACTCTTTTTCACTAAATAAGAAATTCAAGGTTCAGGCATTTTTTCTCGTATGGAAATTCAGTGAGAGTCCTAGAGGGGAAATCTATAAAATAAGGGCATAAAAAAGGGCATTCCAGGAGTTTTTCTCGGGTTTTTAAGCAAAAGTTAAGACTACATTGGTAGAATAAGAGGCATTACTTAATGGAAATGGGATCTCTATAAGAGCCAAAGGTGGTATAACTCATAATTAACCAATTAATATTTAAATGACAATCCCTTACCATAGGTGACCAACTCAATATTCTTGAAACTTAAACTAATCTTTTTCTTAACTAAATTGAGTGACTGTACCATAATCCGTGTCCCTTTGCAATGAGTTCCTTTAACTCGATATAGAGAATTGGTTGTTTTTACTTTGACGAGGTCATTGGGTTGAAAAGGATAGTGAGACTTTCGGATAGATACTCTAAATCCTTTCCGATTTAATTGTAGACTACGATTATTACGTCGGATTTGATTAACATAAAATGGTTTAGTTCGTTGTTGACATAATTTCCCTCCAGCAATGACATATGCATCATTAATATGAGACTTGTTTAAACCGAGTTTAATTCGATTATACTTTGTGATGAAACCATAAGTATATTGACTGTTCAATTTAGCCACGATTTTTTGACGAACATTATTCATGAATGTGGGAGCTTTTAAGGGTCGCTTGGCCTGTTTTTGCACTTTAGAATGTCCAAATTCAGCAGCAGTTTGATCACCTTTTTTTTGGTTGCATTTTTGGCACGAAATTGCCAAGTTTGAAACACGATTTGACCCTCCTCTCGATTTCGGTTTTATATGTTCTACTTCTAAGGGAATGCCAGATTTTCCACAATAGACACATTTTCTTCCATATTTTACAAGTAGATATTCCCTTACTTCATAACCTTGTAATTCTCCTTGTTGATATTCTATCCCGTTTATCTCTGGATTCTGCATCTTTAGAGTATCAAATGATGCCACTTCAACAATGATATTTGTAATAGATAAAATCTTCTGAATTTTTTTCACTAATCGAATATGAGAATCGAATTTGTGTTGAATACTTGGAGCAAACCATCCCTCTTTTTTGGCATGAGTACGGTTAAGAAAACGGGGCTTTCGATACCAAAGATAACTACGTCTGTTTCTACGATACATGCGTCTTTGGGCTAATCTTTTTGAGATATCTGTTCTTAATACTACTTCACCTGCAATAAGTTCTTTTTTTGCTGCAATTGCGGAAAAACCAATGGTAGAATACCCCGCATCAATTCCCAAGGTGATGGGCTGCGTAGTTTCACCTGTAGCATATTTGAGTTGAATTGTAAATGGTGTTCGTTGAACAACAGATGCTTTTCCTTGTTTCAACAATAGACGCGCTTTTCGAGGTGTGGTTGGCATGAGAGGTGACCCTCTCATACTCAGTACATAGACATTGACAGATACACTCATGTTCTGTCTCTCCGTAGTATTACGGAGTTGGTTCTCTTCGCCAAGGTTATCAGGCAGTACTGTATGAGGAGCACTGAGAGTTTCCTCTCTGTTTAACCCCTCATTTGCAGAGCAAGAGACTAGAGAAGCATCTTTTGGTGCGTTCCTGAACTCTCCTGATAACTTAGATACTGTTGATTTCATAATTACCTATTCCTTCAACTTTTCTGTGGCTAATCAACCAATTACTCTTTCTCGTCACCGAAAAAGCCCTGAGGTTTGAGCTCGGGGTGATTGACTATAATCTAAGAGGTAAACGAGTGTTCCTGAAATCAAAGAAAGATTTACTGTTACAATTGCAATGCTAAGTAATGTAGGGAATAGAAATGATATTGATTCAATCAGCTGCTTTGAAAGCTCCTGTAGATATTCTAGAATGTTTGGAGAGAATAAATCGTTCTTTTCACCTATTATTAAAGCCTGATGGAAATGAATCAAGATTATCCCTAATTCTCAATAAAATAAAAGATCTAACACTAAAGATTAACCAAGGCATATAAAGTCCCGAAATTTTTATTATACAGATTTCTTACTCCTCTCAATTAAAGAAATATATCCATATTTTGAAGGAAAATTCTTTTTTTTTGGATCAAGTCCAATATCCTTAGTTTTTATTTTTTACAATCTTATTTTCATTCTTATTCCGATGATTGAAATCAACCGCTTCTTGTTTAATTTCTTTATGAAACGAGTTTCCAGACAATAATAAGGCTGTTTTTTGGATATTAACAATAAAATCATTGAGATTAGTCTGATTGTTCTTAATCAGATAAGCAAGTGTGAAAATTCCTGATTCAGTATTAGGATAGGCGACAAATGATTCGATTGCTTTGTTAGACAAATTAGTAATTTCACCTTCATTTGTTAATTCTGCAATCCGCATAATTGTACGTTTTTTCTTATTTTTGATCCAAGAAACGTTCAACTCGATGAAAATATGAGGAAATGAAGCTTTTAAGAGTTCTAGAGGAATGTTATATATGTCTCTCAAACGTACGAAAAGAAATTCTGGAGTTCTTCCATGTATTGTTTGAATTGATGGGATTCCAACAGATAGAACATTCAAAAAAGCAGTAAAATGATTTTTTGTGGAAAGCTCCCCTAAATTAATAAAATCTGGACTTCTATGTAGTATTTTTTGGACTTCAAGCGATTTTGAAAAAATCATGCTTTCATGCGGATCATAACCTAAACGGAATCTAACAGTGTTTCCACGTCTTATTTCAGCGGTTTCTAAAACATCTTCCACTGATAGAAGTCGAAAATGAGGAGGAATATATTCAATCAAAGCATTTTGCAATGTTGTTTTCCCTGAATTTGGAGGCCCAATTATTGAAATCGAAACCTGATTTTGAATTAAATATACTAAGAAAATTGCTTGACTTAGGGTAAGACTTCCATTCTTAATCAGATCTGAAATTCTCAATATCTTTGAATGAAATTTCCTGATATCAATGTGAATATCATCGATAATAAGAGGAGGAATATCTACTGTGATCCGGGAATGGAACAATTTAGATACAAAATCTGCTTTCATTGTTGGATTGTTTTGATTTAGAGAAAAATCGTTTTCCAGTGCAATTCGATGAACAAAAGATTCGATTTCTTCCTTCGAAAGCTGTATTGAGGTAGCACACCTCCCATGCCGGGAATGATCTATATAGAGATTCTTCTTACTCGAATCTAAATATATTTCGTCAATCTGATCTTCAATTAATAATGGACCAATTTTTTCAAGATTGAGCTTACGGAACATAACGGGGATTAGAAATTGTTTAGGGATTTGTAATTCCTTATAAGTAGCTTTTGATAAGGAAGTGTAAAGCTGATCAAATGTACAGAAATCATTTTGGTGCAAAACAAATTCTTTAAGAAAGAAATGAACCTCCTTTTCATAATGACTGAAATCCTTCAAGTGATTATAAGTTAAAGGATCATATCGTACCTGATACACGTATTCTTCTTTGTGTGGTATTTTAATTATCGAAGCTATATAACAATGAAATGAATAGGAATCTATCATAATTTCTTCATTTTGATTTAGATTTAAGTCTATATTTAACGATTGATTCATTTTTTCGCTCCATTAAAAGAAAATATTTGGTTTTATTTTTGTTTCTTCGACTCCTGAATCATTTGATCAAAAATTAAATTCAATTTTTTAGGAAGAGATCCTTTAAAAGAATTAGCTTTATGTTCTGCAATATCAAAACAATATTTTCTTCGGACAATTCCTTGCCCGTCAATATAAAGAGTAAGAATATGGCCTTCTTTTAAGTGAGTCAATGCTTTAGTGATAAGAGAATGTTGTTCTCTTGCAATATTCAATTCAGATGCAGTTACTAGTATTGATTCATTCTTTCCACAAATCGGACAGGTAGTTTCAATGACAGTTTTATGTGTTTGAAGGACAGTCAATTCTATTACCAAAATTGATTTTGTATATGAAATTAAAATAACCCAAGTTTATCACAAGTCAAACTAAATTGAAATAAATACAGAGAAGTAAAGATTGAATTGATCTACTTTGTTTTAGCACGTAAAGTATGTTACGACTGTGAAGATTTAATCCAAATTAGATCGGATTTTTTCTTTTAGGATTCTCGGGTTTAAATAAAGGAAGGTGAATCATTATGATGATTTAATGTTTGAAAATTCAATTGTGTTTATTATTTTCATCGTTTAAAATTAAGGAATCTCCTAAAATATTGGTGTAGAGGTATGCCAAGGAAAATTGGTATTACATTGAAATATTTCCATTCTATACTATTTGGGAATTTTGATTTCTTCAATCACTATAATTTCGGGGATTATTTTGAGTCAAAGTATATAATAAGTAAAAAAGATATTTTCTGGATTACCTTTGCGTTTTTCACTTTATCTCTTTTTTTCGTAGGATTTCAAATATTTATAATGAAGAATATTTTCCTTGAAGTTATTATAATCGAGCTCGTATTAATTATTGTATCTTTAAGGCTATTTAATTACATAATTTTTCTTCAATTTAAAGAATATTGTACATCCATTGAAACAATAGGATATTTTGTTATCAATGAGCTATTAGTAATATTAGATACATCTTCTTCCCTAAAAGAATCAACAAAATTTATTATCTTGAGTAATTATCCCGTATTCTCAAAGATATTCGAAAAAGCTATGATTTTAACACATTTCGGAAATCCCCTTGAATTTTCCTTAAAAACTCAAATGAAAAAATATCTCCATGGGAACATACAGACGCTTTTTCTTTATATTTTGGATATTTGGGAAAATGGCAAAAATATTGCTCTTCTTTCAAAAAACAGGATTCTTAGCAGAATTTCCGAACAAATAACAGAAGAAACTGATAAAATTGACTCTTGGGCCTCATTATCATCTGGAATCATATTTTTAAGCCCTCCAGTTATTTTATGTTTTTTATTGATCTCTGGGAACATGAGTGTCTTTTTCGGACTTTTAATCATCATCAGTATAGTGATTGGATCATTTTTCATCCACCCAGAAAGACACCTTACACTATTTTCCCAAAATAATCAGATTTTTCTATCTCATGACAAAAAATCCTTAGAGCTTTTGGTCATTCTTTCAGAGAACCTGTTAAGGGGAAATTCGTTCGATAAAAGCTTAAATAATGCTTTAAATATTATTCTAAATCGTTCACAGCAAGACTATTCCACTAAGAAATTAGAAAAATATGCTCAATTTAGGCTAGGAATATCAGAAGAAAATGATATAAATCCAACTTTCTTAGCAGAATTTTTTCCTGAAAGAATCTTGCATCTTATCTTGTTGATAAAAAAATTTTCCATGATTGATACTCTCATTGCTGGTAAGAAATTATTAACAATTACCGAAGAATTAAATAAGACTAATGATTTGTTGAATAAAGGTATTTCCCGACTCGAAGCAGCAAAATTACATGGTAACATTGTCCAAGTGCTTGCATTAATTTCATTAGCTTTTATTGCAGGAGCTAGTCCATTTTTTCTCCTTGTTTCAAATATGTTAAACCATTCATTTACTCAATCGTCCATAGTAATGAATAATTATGTATATGAGTTGATTTATTTTGTTATGGCCCTTGTAATTAGTATTTTACCAATTAAGAGAGTTAATAATAAAAAATTTGAAAAAATTGGTGTAATCCCTTGGAAAGAAATCTTTAGATTATCAAAATTTGTTTTATTTCTTGTTACCTACATTTTTGTTAAAAATGCTTTAACTAAATTAGTCATTTAGGAATTATTGGTAATCTAAGAGCACACTCGTTTCTGAAACAAAATTTCTTTTTCTTTCTCCTGTTTATAAAACACTTATGGATCTAAAAAATCCATAGGAAGCCCTCGGTTGGTGGTAATTAATTTAAGTTATTTAGTTGAAATTATTGGAAATTGATAGTTTTACGTCTTTCAAGAACCTCTTTGTAAAGACTATCAATTTTAGGCTTATGTGGAAGAGTTTTTGCCACCTTTCTAATCTTCATCACAATTTCCTTATCATGTGAGTGAAATCGAGAATGAAATGAAGAATCTAAGGGAGCTTGATTATATAGTAGAGATCGTTTATTTTCTAAACAAAACGGTGGTATATCTAAAAGACTTGCGAGAGTAATTTCTCTTGAAAAACTATGATCTTTCAATAATGTTTTCCAATCTGGATCTCGTAAAAGATGATGATCAATGATCATGTGATCTATATCATTTACTGCCATCAATCGCTCAAAAGCTCGAACCGTATCTTCAGTACTTTGTTTAGGATGATATGTTGATGGCCCATCAATGATTATCAACTCAGCTTGATTTTCATTGATAAAATTCAATGCTAAATCAGAACCAGGACCTACAACATCAGAACTGATCAAGACACTATCATAGGAATCCGAAATATGAACTGCAACTACCCACCCTTGTTTTGAATATAGTTTTCCATGAGGTAAAGCTTCTGAAAAAACAATTTTAGTTCGACCAAACATGAATGTATTGCCGTCTGCCACAAATAAAGGTACTCCATTACGTCTCCATAACCAGAATGCCCTTTTTTTCTGATTAAAATTTATATTTCTTTCTGGATCTTTAGCTAATATCTTCTTTTTAGGATGAGAATACAATGTGTCAGCTATAACTTGATTTGTGAACTCGTATGGCCGATCCATGCCTAATGAATAGTGATCCGCATGATAATGAGTCTGAATAATAATTGTAGCAAGTTCCCAAAATTTCATAATATATTGACGAGAAAGATAAGAGGCTGCTACCTCCTGAATGTGTGGGGGATAACCATTTCGGAAGGGAGCAAGAGAAACCGATGGGTCAATTAAAATTCTTTGATCTTCAGAAATTACAAATAAGGAAAGTCCTCTAGTTCCTAAAGATTCTGATGCAATCGGAATCACCTGCATTCATTCTTTCACCTAATTCTGTCATATTTAACTAAATAATCTTATATGAACATAAATACATTATCTATTTGACAGTAATTATACCATATTAATTTAATTTAGAATCTAGAAAAAATCCCAATATCATTAAAAGTGTCGGGAGAGAAAATACTAATGATATAATTGAAAAATTGGACTAGCTAAAGAATTGGAGAGGGATAGAACGAGAAGAAAATTGTAAAAAGAAAACTAATTAGTTTCTATATGGTCTCTTCTAAAATATTCTCATCCATTTTATCTCAAAATATTATTTTGAGATTAGTTATAATTTTTATCTTAGGAATAGAACCCATTAGATTTGTTGATATCGTATTAAAAGGATTTATATTGATTACAGGTAATTTTAAACCAAAATATTCAAATACAAAGCTCACCTAAAAGCGAATACATTTATAACATGGTTAAAAAGTTTAACCAGCTTATCTTAGATCTGATTCAGCCTTCTTCTTTTAAGTACGCTTTCATCAAGTTACATGGTTGACATAAGATAGATAAGTAACTCATTGTTTCCTTCCTTTGAGTCACTAACTCTCAATTTCAATCGGGAACCTTTAGCGTTAAAATACATAAGCATTTTCGTGATTCGCTTTAGTTAAGCAATTCTCATATTCCTCGCCAATTCCTTTCCTGAAAAACTCATTAATCTTCTCTAGATTCTGTAATATGTTCTAGCTGTGAATATTGCTGGGAGACTACCTGATGTGGACGCCTGAGCTAAAAAAAATTAACCAAATTCAATTTGGAATTCTTTCACCAGATGAAATTAGAAAAATCGCAGTTACTAAAATTATTACTGCTGATACTTATAACGAAGATGGGACACCTATTGAGGGGGGATTGATAGATCGTCGACTTGGCACAATTGAACCTGGACAGCGTTGTAAAACCTGTGGAAATCAAGTTGGAGATTGTCCAGGACACTTTGGCATGATAGAACTAGCAAGACCAGTCATCCATGTTGGATACGCCAAATCCATTATTTACAAGCTACTTCGGTCATCATGTAGAGCATGTTCACGAATTTTATTAGATTCACTTACTATAAAAAAATACCAGCGAATGATAGAGAAAGCAGCTCAAGAAGAAGATATTAAGACCACTTCTGAGATAATTAAGGAAGTAGTTAAAGAAGCCAGGAAAAAATCAGAATGCCCTCATTGCAGCCAATCTCAGTTTAAAATAAAGTATGAAAAACCAACCAGCTTTTATGAAGAAACGCCTGAAGGATCCGTCCGAATTACACCTTCAGAAATTCAAAAACGATTTGAAGGAATTCAAACACAGGATTTAAACCTCTTAGGTATTGATGCAAACCATTCTCGTCCAGAATGGATGATATTATCTGTGTTACCAGTACCTCCTGTATCTGTTCGTGCTTCGATAACATTAGAATCAGGTGTACGAAGTGAAGATGATCTAACACACAAACTAGTAGATATAATCAGGATTAATCAAAGGTTAAGAGAAAATATTGAAGCCGGAGCTCCACAGCTCATTGTAGAAGATTTGTGGGAGCTTTTACAATATCATGTCACAACTTTTATGGATAATGAAGTCGCAGGAATTCCCCCAGCAAGACACAGATCAGGTCGTGCATTAAGAACACTCACTCAAAGATTGAGAGGAAAAGAAGGTCGTTTTCGAGGAAATTTGTCTGGAAAAAGAGTAGACTTCTCTGCAAGGACAGTAGTTTCTCCTGATCCCAACATTTCTATAAATGAAGTAGGGGTACCTGAACAAATAGCTAAAATTTTAACTGTTCCCGAGAGAGTAACGGAATGGAACATTGAGGAAATGAAAGAATTAGTAATGAATGGTCCTAATCCAGAAATAAATGAGAAAACAGGAGTTTCTAAAACAGGATCTAATTATATAATCAGACCAGACGGTAAAAGAATTGATTTAAGATTTGTTGGAGACCTAAATAACACCGCAGAGATGATTGATCAAGGTTTCATTGTAGAACGTCACTTACGTGATGGTGATATGGTTCTCTTTAACAGACAACCATCTCTTCATCGTATGTCAATTATGGCTCATGAAGTTAGAGTCATGCCCTTCAAGACCTTTAGATTACATTTATGTGTGTGTACACCATATAACGCTGATTTTGATGGAGATGAAATGAATCTTCATGTACCCCAAAGTGAAGAGGCTCGTGCAGAAACCCGTGTCTTAATGAGAGTCCAAGAACAGATTCTTTCTCCTAGATATGGTGGCCCTATTATTGGAGCCCTTCATGATTATGTTTCTGCTTCGTTTTTACTCACCCGAAAGAAAACATTAATCTCAAAAGAAGATGTTTGGCAGCTTTTACTTGCAGGAAAATATGAAAGAGAACTACCTTTACCCGCAATTGCGTACCCCAATGAATTATGGACTGGAAAACAAGTTTTTAGTTTATTATTACCTTCAGATGTCAATGTTACCGCAAAATCTCGAACTTGTCGAAAACATGATGTTTGTAAGGGAGAACTCTGCGAATATGATAGCTCAATCTATATCAGATCAGGTCAGTTACTTTCTGGAGTCATTGATAGAAGAGCAATAGGTGCAGATGAGTCTGAGAGTGTTTTACATGTTGTTGTTAAAGACCACGGAAGTGACAGGGCTAGGGAATTCTTGGATTCTCTGACTCAAATGCTTTTAGAATTTCTTTCACATGAAGGATTTAGTTTAGGGTTTTCTAACGTCAATATGCCAGAGGAAGGCAAGAAGAGGATAAATGCATTAATCACGGAGAATGAAAAAGCAGCAAACGAAATAATTAAGGCTTATCAAAGAGGAGAACTGGAACCACTTCCAGGTAAATCTCTAGAAGAAACTCTAGAAATGCGTATTATGAGTGTTCTGGCCAAAGCTAGGGATAGTGCAGGTAGCGTAGCGAACGATTACATGGGAATTTCAAATTCTGCGGTGGTTATGGCTTCAACTGGGGCTAAAGGAACTCAACTCAATATTGCCCAAATGGCTGCATGTGTTGGGCAACAATCAATTCGGGGAGAAAGGATATTGAGAGGTTATCGTAAAAGATCCTTACCTCATTTCAGAAAGAATGACATTGGACCTGTTGCACGAGGTTTTGTAAGGTCCAATTATAGAACAGGGCTCTCTCCTACTGAATTTTTCTTCCATGCTCAAGGAGGGCGTGAGGGATTAGTAGATACGGCAGTTCGAACCTCAACCAGTGGATATCTCCAAAGACGATTGGTGAATGCCTTACAAGATCTCCATGTCAATTACGATATAATAGTCCGAACAACGGAAGGAGATGTAGTTCAATTACGATATGGAGAAGATGGAGTGGATCCAATGAAATCGTACCATGGTAGGCCAGTTGACATCGATGCCATTATAGAAGAAGTTCTTTCAACAGAAGAAGATTGAGGGTTTTGTAGTATGCCAAAACTGTCAAATGACAAGCTTTTTGAGCTAATCAATAAAAGAGAGGATAGTTTCCCTAAAAGCATTCGAGAAGATATTTTTCGTAAACTATCAGAGCTACCAAATTTAAGTAAACAAACTGTTAATAAAATTCTAGATTCTGTTGAAGATGCATATTTACGATCTCTTGTCGAACCAGGAGAAGCTATTGGAACAGTGGCAGCACAATCAATAGGAGAACCTGGAACCCAAATGAGTATCCCAGGGAACGAAAAGGTTATTTTGAAAAGAAATTCTATTTCAAGAATAATAGAGATAGGTGATTTCGTAGATGAGTTGATTACAACATTATCACCATATGAATATCAAAACTCAATTATCTGTGATATCCCTGAAAGTTCTAACATATATGTGCCTTCTCTTGGATTTGATGAAAAGATTCATTGGAAAAGATTGTTACAAGTCAGTCGTCATAAACCAAATGGTCAACTTCTAAAACTAACAACCAGAAGTGGGAGAGAAATAACAGCAACATTATCACATTCATTTGTAATTCGTAGAGATAATGAAATTGTGCCAATAGCAGGTAGATATCTGAGTATTGGTCATCGTATTCCACTTGTCAAATCTTTACCTGAAGTTAATCCAATCCTAAGTCTTCCAGTAGATATGTATTTAGAAAAAAATGAAATTTGGTATGGATCAGAAGTTACACAAATCGCAACAATGCGTGATCTGAAGGGTAGAAGTTGGTTACAACATATTGATTTTTCAAAAGTGCCAGTTAAAGGTGAAGCTTTACGAAAAGCTTTGGATAAAGGAGCAAGAGATAAACTTCTACCAGGTTTTATTTACCCTAAAATGCAACATAGTGGACACACAAGGATCCCAGAAGAATTTCCTTTAGATCCCCTTTTTGGATGGTTTATTGGAGCTTATCTAGCTGAAGGAACCAATGCTGGAACTTATTTAGCCATAACAAATGTTGATGAAAACTACAGGGAGAAAGCTATTTTATTTGCAAATAAGTTGGGTATAAATTATCGAACTGTTGAATCGGAAGGAAATTACGGTCCTAGTATAAGTGTAAATATACATTCAACTCTGTTGTGTAGATTATTTGATAAGATGTGTGGAAAAGGAGCAAAAGATAAGTATATCCCATTTTGGAGTATCAATACTTCTAAAGTCTTTATTGGCGCTCTATTAAGAGGTTATTTTGATGGTGATGGAAGTATAAGTGTTGAGAAATCTCAAATCAGAGTAAGTTCTAAATCTAAAGAATTATTAGATGGTGTGTGTCTGTTATTATCTAGATTAGGGATTTTTGCATCTAAACATAGGACAAATAAAGGTTTATTCTCTATTCGGATCCCTGGAAAATATTCGCCTATTTTTAAAAAATTTATTGGTTCAGACATTCCTCACAAACTTATATCCTTAAACAATCTTGTAGACCAAGAAAAAGAAAAAATGAAAATGGAAAAACACACATATGACAAAATAGACATGATTCCAGGTTTTGGAGATTTATTAAAAGAATTAAGATCGATGTCAGGAATATCTAGTAAATCTTCTTTGGGTGTAACAATTAGAAAATATACGAGAAATCAGTTGATTGGTCGTCAAACGCTTGGGAGATACTTAGAAGAATTTTATAAGTTTGCTGATGAAAATGAAATGTTGAAAGAGAAATTACAAATTCTTCACCAAGCTTATGATAGTGGAACCATCTGGGACGAGATAACAAAATTAGAATTAATATCTTCGCCAACAGAATTTGTTTATGATTTTACTATAGAAGGATATGAGACATTCATGACATTTGAGGGATTAATTACTCACAATACTTTGAAAACCTTTCATTATGCAGGCGTTGCTGAATTAAACGTCACCTTGGGTTTACCCCGCTTAATAGAGATTCTAGACGCGCGAAAAAATCCTGCTTCTCCTTTTATGACAGTTTATCTTGAAGAACCTTATTCAAAAGAAAAAGAAAAAGCTCAAGAAGTTCAACGAAGGATAGAATTATCTACTATAGAATCAATAAGCGATGATATAACAGTAGATCTTGCACTTATGCAAATAAAAGTAACATTAAACGACATTTTAATGAAAGATAAAGGTTTGACAGCTGAATTAATCGTTGAAAAACTATCAAGATTAAAAAAGGGGGAAGTATACATTAAGAATAATGAGATCATCATTGACTCAAAAGACCTAACAATTGATGACATCTATAAATTGAATGAAAAAATCAGGGATCTTAAATTAAAAGGGGTGAAAGGGATTACACGAGTCATCATATCAAAAGATCAGGAATTAGATGAGTGGGTTCTTTTTACAGCGGGAAGTAATCTTCCCGATGTTTTAAGCATACCTGGTGTGGATCCCACAAGGATTAAAACCAATCATATTCAGGAAATTCGTGATACCCTAGGAATTGAAGCTACAAGACAAGCTATAATCGATGAAGCTACAGCAGTGTTACAAGATCAAGGATTAGATGTGGATATCCGCCATATAATGCTAGTAGCGGATATTATGACTCAAGATGGAAATTTACGTCAAATAGGACGGCATGGTATCAGTGGTGAGAAAGAAAGTGTCCTAGCAAGGGCCTCGTTTGAGGTAACAGTTAAACACTTATTGAATTCTGCTGCCCGAGGTGAACGAGATAAACTTCGTGGAATAACTGAAAATGTTATCATTGGCCAAATAATACCCCTTGGGACAGGTACGGTTGACCTCATCATGTGGTCTGGATATCAACGTAATAACAAAAGCATAAAAGATGTATAATCATGAAACAAGAGTTGGAAAAAGCCATTAGTATGGCTATAAGTACAGGAAAAGTAAAATTAGGGTATAACGCCACAATTAAAAGTGTTCTAAGCGGTAAGGTTAAAGCAACAATTATTTCAAATAACTTACCATTAGATTCAAAAGAGATTTTATTACGGAATTGTGAACTCTCTCAGATACCTATTATAAAATATGAGAAAACAGGTCTCGACCTAGGTGCTATATGTGGACGTCCTCACATGGTTTCTACAATAGCGATTTTAGACCCAGGAAATTCTAAAATACTGGACTATCTTTAATAGGATGTTTTTCATTGTCGAATATTCGCATGTCTCAGGAGGAGCTTCGCTTTATTTCCATTCTTGAAGGTCTTACAGGTGCGCTTGCTGTTGATTGTATTTGGGATAAAACAGAAACTAGAGTGATTTTTGTGGTTCGTCGTAATGATACAGGAAAAGTAATAGGTCGTGGAGGTACAACCATTAGGCGTCTTCGTGAACATTTCCATAAGCAAATTGATATTGTCGAATATTCTGAAAATTTAGAGATTTTTGCTGCAAATACACTCGCACCTGCTAAAACGAAGAATGTAGAGATTATTGAAAAATCAGGAAAAAGAACCGTCGTTGTAACAGTCATTCCAAAAGAAAGGGGTAAAGCAATAGGAAAAAATGGTAGAAATATCCAAAGATCACGACTTTTAATGAAAAGACACTTTGGAGTCAATAACGTAATTATTCAAAGCTCTCCTTAGTGTAATAAATTCAGTTTTCCAATGCAAAACTTTACTTATATAAAATCGAAACAAGAATCAGAGATCATTAATTATGTCAGAGATCAGTTTAAACTGTTTGATGATTCAACTTAAGGAAGTATTTCATTTAGGCGAAGAAATATGACAGGATTAAAGTCACCACGAGGAGAATTTGCCGCAAACAAGTTATTACGGAAACGAAAGAGGTTTCGTTGGAAGAGTACAATATATAAAAGAAAAGTACTCCGTTTGAAGGAAAAATTCGACCCTTTGGAAGGAGCTCCTCAAGCGCGTGGAATTGTTATCGAAAAAGTAGGAATTGAATCTAAACAACCAAATTCTGCAATTAGAAAATGTGTAAGAGTACAACTTATAAAAAATGGAAAACAAGTTACTGCCTTTGTTCCTGGCGATGGAGGTCTTTTATTTATTGATGAGCATGATGAAATAATAATAGAAGGGATCGGTGGTGCAAAAGGTGGTGCCATAGGTGACTTACCAGGCGTGAGATATAAAGTTGTTCATGTAAATGGAGTTAGCCTCAGTGCTTTACTCTCTGGAAAAAAAGAGAAACCTATGCGGTAGTTTTAATCATTTCTAGATAGAAGCCCATAATTTCTCGGTTTTATATTGTTTTGATGTGTGATAGAAAGAATGTCTGGGAAAAAATGGGTTCCTACTGAATTCAGATTATTATTTCCTAAGGCCGTGAATTGGACACATGATGAATTTTCTTTGTATAAAAATATATTTAATTATGTAAATACCATCAATTCATTTCACAAAGGAAAAATACAATTAGAACAATATACATTACCAGCGCAGCTCATTGCTTTTATTCTAGTTTCTTTAGAAAAAGATTTAAAAAATCAGAGAATTGTTGAATTTGGGTCAGGTACTGGGAGAATCAGTTTACCACTAGTAAAATTCTTTTCAACACATTTACTCTGCGTTGATGTAGATTCTAAGACCATATATGATTTGAAAAGGCTCTTTAAAGAGCAAAAGCTCGAAGTAGAGCTGTTAATATCAGCTATTGAATTTCTCGAAACCTATTCCTGGAAGAATTCTTATGAATTATCAATAATGAATCCACCATTTGGCACAAAGCGTAGGGGCATTGACGTTGTATTTTTGGAAAAAGCTTTGGTTTTTTCTAAAAAAGTAATTTCTATTCATAAATCAAATCAGGAATCACGAAAGCTCATTAATAGGATAAGTCGATCTTATAATAAATCATGTGAAATATTAGCAACTTTAGAATTCCCGATTCCACCATTATTTAGATTTCATAAAAAAAAGAGCCATTATGTTCGTGTTGATGTCTATAGAATCAATGAAATAATATAAAAGCGAATATTTCCTCTAATAACCAAAGTAAATTAAAAATAGTAAATTTACAGTTTACCTTAATTTATTTTAACAACCAATATCCCCCGTGCTTTGTTTTTTTTGCCAATTGTTACATATATTTATTATAAGTGATGGCGATAATATTTTGGTTATTCTTCTCTCCAAGCTGAGATCCCTGGTTCCATTCAGGACCATACCCAATTGAAATACCTCCTCTGTACCGTTTTTTGTACCGTTTGATTCTGATATTTTAGCTCCACATTTTTAGAAGATATGAATGAGGTCTAAAGAGAGATATGAGATGACTTCATGGTCAATCTGATTCTATAAATCACTTCGCTGATTTTGTACTCGAATCATATTAAAAAGCTATATTGGATAGAACTATTAGGAATGAAGATGAATAATATCAAGAAATCTGAAGTTAACAATGATTGGGTATTACCAGGTGACAAGATTGCAGTAATAGAAGAATTCTTACCAGATGAAACCTGTTATGAACAAGATGGGAGCATTTATTCAAAAATCGTCGGTCAAGTAGTAACGGATTCTAAAAAACATAAAATCTCGGTGATCCCAAAACACCCTCACCGTTCAGTGAAGAATGGTGATGTTGGATTGGGACGGGTAGAATTCATGAAAAAACAAATTGCATCAGTTAATATATATCACCTAAATAATGAAAACCTTTCGATTCCTATCAGCGCTGTGCTGCATATCTCGGAAGCTTCACGACGTTTTGTGAAGAATATGTACGAGGTGGCTCGACCAGGGGATTGGCTTAGATTTCGAATAATTAGAGCAATAAAACCAGTTTATATTAGTTTAATTGGGGATGGATTGGGTGTAGTAATTTCCTATTGTGTCCAGTGTGGCCATGAATTAGAGTACAAAAGACGAAATAGATTAGAATGCCCGAATTGTGAAACTATCCAATCAAGAATCACATCAAAATACTTTGGTAAACAATTAATTCTTAATTTGAGGCCATCAAGGAATGAAACCAAATGATAAGAAGATATGGAATATAGGCCTAAATGAGGATCGATGGCGGAAAAGAAAAAAGAGGTCTGAAGATTTTCAGACTGTTGATGCAGTGATTGATCTGAATACTGCAAAATACTTGAAACAACTGCAAAATAAAGGATTTATAGATTCAATTACTGGAACAATTGCCTCTGGAAAAGAATCTGGTGTTTTTCTGGCCGAACTCGGACCAAAAGGAATGGAATATTGTGAAGCATACTCAATAAAATCACCTATTGTTGTGAAGATATTTCGTACAAGCACATTAAATTTCAAACAAATTATCCGTTATATTCATGGGGACAAAAGGTTTCAGAAGCATAGCAAAAAAACCCGTCACATCATAAATCTTTGGGTTGAAAAGGAATATAGTAATCTCCAGCGAAGCTCTTTGGCAAAAATTAATGTTCCAAAGCCAATTTTAGTAAAAAACAACATTCTACTGATGGAACTCCTAGGAAAAGAAGGAAATCCATATCCATTATTAAAATTTACACCAAAAGCATTTACAAAATCCACATTAATCCAGATAATAAATCAGATTAAACTTCTTTTTCAACGTGCTGACCTTGTACATGCTGATTTATCACCATTCAACGTTATAATGGCAGATCAGACTCCTTATTTCATTGACATGAGTCAAAGTGTTCTAATTTCGCATCCTAGGGCTTTAGAATTTCTAAAACGAGACCTGAAAAATGTTCTATCGTCCTTTAAAATGAAGGGATTGGTGGTTCCTAACGAAAAAGAGTTATTTAATGAAATAACCATTAATTTTCCAGATAAAAATCTTATATTATAAACCTATTAATAGACCTGAAGAAGTTTTAGGGTGAAATTGACCGAATGGTAATAGAAAGCCACTTAAAAATTCCAAAAAGTCGAATTGGGGTAGTGATTGGAAAAAAAGGGAAAGTAAAATCAGAAATAGAGTCTATTACTGGTGTTTCTATCAAAATCAACAGTGAAGACGGTTCAGTTCATATATCATCAACTTCAGATATGACAGATCCTACAGTTGTATGGAAGGCTCGCGATATTGTTAAAGCAATCGGTAGAGGTTTCAGTGCGGAAAAAGCTTTCTATTTATTAGACGATGATGTCTTTCTAGAGACCATTGAGCTAGAAGGATCGAAAAATACGATTAAGAGAATAAAATCACGAATTATTGGAGAGAAAGGAAAAGCAAGAAAGATGATAGAGACAAGTACTGAAGTAATGATTTCTATTTTCGGTAATCAGGTTTCGCTCATTGGAGAGATTTCAGAAATCAAAAATGCAAGAGAAGCTATTATGCAGCTAGTTCATGGATCGAAACATGGTACTGTTTATCGTTATCTAGAGCAATTACGATTTAGATCTAAACAGGAACCTCAGAGAATTTGGAAAAACCGTCATCTCGACGAAAATTGAAAAATTTTTAAGAAAAAAATAACTTCAACGTTCTGGATATTTAGGGCCGATAGCTCAGCCTGGAAGTAGCGCCTGGCTTGCAATCAGGAGGTCGTGGGTTCAAATCCCATTCGGTCCACTAATTCTTTAAAAAAATCTCGAAAAAGAGCATAGTTATGAATATAGGATGGTAGGTTGTATTATTGTAGCCTTGAACTCTTTTTAAATATGATAATAAGGAAAATTCTTTAAAAAAGGAGTGTGCTTATCAGACCTTTAGCCCTTGGAATATTTTCAAGAAAATAATGTTTATCGTTTAAGTAAACAAAGATCCTAACTCTTGTAGTAATTCATCAGCATTAATTAGAAGCCAATCAAGAACTCCAGTCACAATTGATAAAATAAGCAAAAAACCGAATAAGCTCAGCCCTATTAATATTCCTTCTTCAACTAAAGGTGAACCTCTTCTATCCTTTCTTAATCGTTTCACTATAAAAGAATCTCCTTTTTTCCTATAATTGATGTCATTTCTTCATCAATCTCCCTATTCCATTGTGTCTTTTAACCTCCTAAAAATTAGCAATACAAATATGATTCTTGGGTAATTAAAATCAAATTTTGTATTGGGAGTATTGGTGTGGCTTATGAGGTTATTGCCTCCAGATAATAAAAAACCAATGAAAATTGTCATCTTAGGGGAAGGAGGAGTTGGAAAAACAACTATATCAAAGACATTCATCAATAATTCTTTTTTTAGTGAAGCAAAACAAACAATTGCTGTAGAATTTCATTCGAAAATACTTTCAGATCGTAAGAATACCTTTTGTAAACTCCAAATTTGGGATCTAGGAGGACAAGAACAATTTAAGAATATGGGAGTTTTTAGGGAGTTTTGCAAGGGTTCTGATGCTGCACTCTTATGTTTTGATCTAACAGATCTATCATCCCTTTTTTCTATCCCTGAATGGATAGATTTTATTGAACCTCATGTACCCAGGTTCTTAATTGGAACAAAATCTGATATGGCTTCTTCTGAAGAAAGGGGATTCGATTTAATACCCTTTCAGAAAAGATTTCAGTGCATAACTTCTTTCAAATGTTCAGTAAAGGATGTTATTTCCGTAATAGGTATTTTTCAAACTGTTATTGAATATATTCAGAATATCGAGAGGGGAAGGGCTAAATTTTCCTCAGAATTATCATTTGAAATCTCAAAACATCTATTAATCTCTTAAGGTGGTTTTAATGCAAAAATTGTTAAGAAAAATGTATAAACAAGAATATAATAGAATATTAAGTGGTGTCCCTGGTTTCGATAATTTAGTCTTTGGTGGATTTCGCAAAAATTCAGTTAACGTAATTATCGCTGACCCTGGATGCGGTAAATCAACTTTTTGTTGGCAATTTTGTTCTGAAGACCCCCAATCCCCAGCTTTATATGTATCTTTAGAACAAAATATTGATTCAGTGTTCCAAGATTGTAGTGATATTGGTCTTGTGAAATTTGAAGAGAAATATCGAAAAGGAAATTTGCAATTTCAAGTTGCATTTTCTGAAGATTCAGACTTAACTTCAGGTGAGATTGCATTACGCTTTTTTATGTCCGAGCTACCAAAGTATCTAGAAGTCATCAAGGAAACAGCAAATAGCTATCATGGCGGTATTCGTATAGCCATTGATCCTCTCACTCCATTACTTCTTGAAATTCCAGAACCAAATCACCAAAGAAATGTAATCAACCGAATTTTTACTTCCTTAAGAAAGATCGGCACATCTGTAGTTACAATCGAAAAGGGTTTTGGCAAAACTTTGGCAAGAATACCACTTTTTTTGTCTGACTCAATTATTGAACTTGATCATATAGGACTAGGTGGAATATACAATAGAACACTAAGCATACGTAAGTTTAGAGGATCTGCCCATTCAGAGACGCCTCAACCTATTGGTTTCGAGAAAAATAAAGGACTGTTAGTCCATGAGATCTCATAAAATTGATTCTAATGTTCATTCTATCGATTTATCGCCAGTGATAGCCTCAATTGACAAGGAATTAACGTATCTTGCGGATTTTGATGATGTACAATCTGTAATCCTATTTCGACTGGATGGCAAAGTTATAAAGTCTCAATATCGTTCTGAAGCTTCTCAAAATCTATTAGTTGTTATTAAATGGGTGAAAAATATAATTTCTAAAACAATGGAGGAACTTCAAGCAGGATCAAGGTCTATTAAATATGATAAAGAAATCAATGATAAGGATGCTATCCCAGTTTATTTTTATTGTGCTGGAAAAACTAGTATTGTTGTAACAATTCTCACTACGATAGCTAATACAGGTCTAATGGAAATCGAAATGAGTCGTAATGCAAGACGAGTAGGCGAAATTATAGATAAGAAAACCCCCTTAGGTGACTAAACCTGATAAAAACAGCAATAGGTCTCCATATAGACCATAATTTAAAGCGAGCTACTATAAAAGCTCTTAAACAAGCTGAAGATGAATTAAGAGCGCAACCAAGTGCTATTCTGTATTTCACTGGATCACATTCTGGGGGAATGAAAACATATGACAGCGCAATGGCAATAATAAATGACAAATATCCAAATGTCCCACTAGCAGGATGTTCTGGTCTTGGTATGGCTAATAAGGATGATTATGGTTTGAAAGGGGCAGGATTGATGTTGTTTGCAGGTATTACTGCTAAAAGTACCATTGTAAAACGATTCCGGATTGGTAACTGGATCAAGACAAAAAAGGTTGTTAGAGACTGTAGAAAAACAGTTCAAAAAGAGTATAAAAGAAATTCAAACACCACGCACCTCTTCTTTCCCCCTGGAATTGGATTTCCAAAATTTATGGTAAATATGTTGAATCACCGCATTGAAGGCATAAATCCATTCATGGCCTTTAATAACCGCATTTGGTGCAAATTTCCTATTCTTTCAAAATTAGCTGGAAAACCAACTGAGCTATTAATGAATATTGCTGGAATTGGTTTTTCCTATTCTTCTTCTTGGCCTCTTTTCACACAGCTTCATAAAAGAGGAATACATTTTACAGGTAGTTTTGGCGCTGATCCAATAACCATGCTTAAAGCATACCAATTCCATAATTGCAAAACTTATAAAGATTCGCTGGCTTATATGTCAATAAGCTCTCCTGAACTCCAGTTTGAAAGTAAAGCTGATTCAGGGGCTAAGATTATCCCTGATAAGAGTTTTAGTCTAGATAGTTTTATTAACGGAGGATTTACTCCACGAATTCACGGAAAGTGGGGCGCAGACGCCTTACTCGAATTATTTGGTATGGAAAAATGTCCAGATATCTTGGAAAGGTGTACTCAAAGATCATTTTATGCTCATCCTTACAGACCTCTCTGTGTCATTGATGATCAACAGAACCTAAATCCATACGGGTTAATGGTTAATCCGAACTTAAAGCATGCACTTATCACAGCACCTCCACAAATAGCTAAGAAATTACATTCCAACGATCCAAACCGATATAATGCATTCATAGGAGACCAAAGTTCGACTACAATTGAGAATTCCTTGAGAAAAACTCTAGAAAGGTTAGTAACAGAAAACACTGTATTTGGGTTATTTTTTGATTGTGCAAATAGAACAATGGTTCTTGGAGATAAATTTGGTCAGTATCTTGACATTTTCAAAAATTACCTTGGGAAAACACCATATCTTGTTATCCTATCAGGTGGGGAAGTTAACTCTCAAGATTATCCCATAGTAAATTTTACTACAGTTTCTCATGTAGCAAATAAGACCACACCTACTCAATGAAACCCCTCGTTTAATTTAATTTAGATAATAATAGAGTAGGATAAATATGTCTTTCATTCACACAATTCTTGGTATATCAGCTTTTCCTTCGGATTTAAAAAACCTAAGTCTCAAATATTGTAGTTTGCAGGTAGTAGTTTCTGGAATTTATCTGAGTTATGCTTGGATTTCATTATATTATTTGTCAATTTTAGATTCTTTTATCGCTTTTGGAATAATCCTGTCCATTGGAATGTTTTGTGGAGCTATTCTTGATCTACCCCTAGGTATCCTAACGGATCGTTTGGGTCAAAGACTTGCCTTTTGTGGTGCATTATCCTGTTTGTTTGTGTACTATTTAGGACTTATTTTTGCTGTAAAGCCCATTGAATTATTATTTCTAGAAATTATAGTAGGAATTTATTCTGCCCTCCTCTCTGGTTCATTTAATGTTTGGTTCATGAATACCTGGGAGTTATTCTCGTCAAAAGGTAATGAACTGTCTTTCCGTAGTGTAATGGGAAGTGTTAATTTTGTAAAGACAATTGTAGCTGCTTTAGCAGCATTTCTAGGAGGGTGTCTACTTCACTTAAACCAAGTTAAACCGCAAACAATATTTCTAATACAAGCTATGATTGCTGTTATAGGAGTTTTTCTCGGATTGAAATTCATTTCCTCTCCTCCTTCGATGAAAAGAAGAATATTGAGAAAAGAAGAGAAAATAAATTCTATATCTCAAATTTACAGTCATAATACATCTGGGATTAATAGAAAAATTCAATATATTAAAGAAAAATATATTTATGTCGCTCCTTTCTTCGTAGGTTTCTCACTCCTAGCTTTTACTTCAGTTTCTTTTAGTACAGTAGTCTTTTCTTCCTTATTATATGATATCAGTTCTCCAATTCAGATTTTCAATCAAGACAATTATAATATTCAATTCGCTACAATCTCAATAATACTCGTATCTATAACCCGAGCGATTTCAGAAATCGTTTTTGCGTTTGCTAGTCGCCTATCTGGAAAAATATCATCTTTCATTAACTCTCCCTATAAAGGGTTACTTATATTTTATACTCTCAATTATCCAGTTGGTTGGATTGCTTATTTATGCATTGTAGGCATTAATTTCTCCCCATTTTTAAAACTAATTCTGGTTATTTTTATATTTTTTCTGAGAATTATCTTAATAGGGCTTACTACAGGCCTATATTGGCAAGTATATCTCAATATCACTTCTTCTGAAACTAGAAGCTCGCAGGAATCTCTTTTTAACACAATTAATTTGTTTCTTTCAATAATAGGATATGGATTACTAGGTGCAACACTTGAATTTTTCAGTTTTACGGGTGCTTTGATCTTTTTACTTGTAATAAGTTGTTTGGGAATTCTTATATTGATTCTTGTCAATGAACCTCAAAAGAATTCAGGGGCGTCACAAAAGCTCGTTCTTTGAAAGATAACAAGAATGAATTGGAAAGTAATATTTTTTTATTTCTCTTCAATTCACTCGAAGCAAGTTTCATTAATAGTATTTGAGTATTAAGATGTGAACTCTGATTGAGGCCTTAAAAAATCCCCTTATTGTTTTTATAACAGATTTTGGCAGTGATCCTTATGTTGGTATAATGAAAGGGAGAATTCTTCAAATTAATCCCTTAGTTAGAATTATTTCACTTACTAATAATATTAAAACACAAGATATTCGTCATGCTGCATTTGTTTTGTTGAAATCATACAAATATTTTCCTCTTCATACAATTTTTTTAGTTGTTGTAGACCCTGGGGTTGGTAGCTCTAGGAAAGCAATCGCTGCCCAAAAAGAGGATTATTACTTCATTGGACCTGATAATGGTGTTTTATCACCTATCATCTCCGATAATGAGGATGTTTTTATTGTTGATCTTCAAATCCCTAATGATACTTCTCACACTTTTCATGGACGAGATGTATTTGCTCCTGCAGCGGGGAACCTCAGTCAGATTTATTCACTTAATGGTCTAGGCCCTCCCAGCGACATTCAAACTTCCTTAGATTTCTTTTGGGATAAGACGACAAAGACTGGAGAAGTTATCTTTATCGATCATTTTGGTAATATTATAACCAACATTCCCAGTTCAATGAATCTACAACATGACAAAAAGTATCTATTATTAACGCCAAGGACTAGAGTGTCATTAAGGTTTAAGAGAAGTTACTTTGAAGGTTCTGATGAAAATCCTTTTCTCGTTCTTAGTAGCTTTGAAACATTAGAAATCAGTCTTCGAAATGGTAGAGCAGTAGATATTTTAGACATTACTCCTGGTGATCGAATCCAAATTCGCTTCATTGATTAAGATTAATAAATAGAAAATGAAAAAAATAACTAGGATATTCCTAGGAAACCACGTAAAGCAGGATTCATTTCTGCGACTCTTTCCTTACTTATTAATTCAAAATATTGTCTCATAATACTAACTGAGAGGAGAATACCCATCCCCGAACCGATTGCTCCAAGGAAATCAGCAAAGGCTGCAAGACAACCAATGAATAACCCACCGATTACAGCTATTGTAGGAATATACATCTCTAATCGGCGTTCAACAATCTTTTTGCTTCGACGCCAACCTGGCATCTGCATTCCTGATTGTAAGAACTGGCTTGCTACATCACGCGGCCCCATTCCAGCTGTTTCTAACCACATAACTGAAAAAATGACAGAAAGTACAATTAGAATAGCAGCATAAATAAAAGCACGAGCTAAGGAACTCAATGGATCACTAGGATTAATAACCCCAAGATCTCCAATAAGCGATCGTGGGGGGGTTAAGAAATAAACAAGACCCCCCATAGGAACATACTGATTAGAAGCTTCATCAATCCTAAATGTTCCTAAAAAAGCAGCTATAGGATTATTTGGATTTTGTCTACCGACCGTATTCCAGACCATTTGAGCGATAAAGTAGATATCGGCGAATACGGCCGAAGTTAGGATAACAGGGATATTTGATACATAAAGGAGCTTAATAGGATAGGTTGAACGGATCCCCTTATATTGGGCATAAGAGATTGGTATTTCAATCCGCATTGATTCAAAATAGATCACAATGATAAACACAACAATAGTCGCAATAACAGAGAGGAGAGATAAGGAAGGAAGATTTACATTCTCAGATGGACTATAGCGGAAAAATAGGGCTCCTATTGCTTCAATTGGCCCTCGTTGTGTTGCCCAAGCGAAAAATGCAAAAGCAATCCCTCGAAATGAGGTCACCATGGAGTCCGGATCAAGTGATCCTTCCCCAACAGGCTGTGCTGCAAATAATCCTTGGAAAATTTGTAAGCCAACGCCTCCTGCAATAAAAAGGGAGATTCCTGATCCTAAACCCCACCCTTTCTGAATCATTTCATCAAGTAGAATGATGATGATGCCTGCTGCTAATAATTGGGTAATTATTGCTAATTGACTTCCAGGGTCGAGATCAGTTCCATAGGTTCCTCCAATTAAGAAAGCAGATGCCTCTATAATCGTCATTGCTACTGACATGACCTTTTGGGCACCAGTATAGAGAGATCTCTCTTCTGGATCCCCCATATTTACATTAATAATTTTAGATCCCACCAAGATCTGCATAATGAGTCCCGCTGTCACTATAGGGCCAATTCCAAGTTCAGCTAAGGATCCTTGAGTTGAAGCTGTGATTGTCCGCATAAAGGCAAAAGGGTCACTCTCTCCTAAATCAGCTCCAATAATCGGTGTTGATGCCATCACAAAATAAATAACAAGAGCAGCAAATGTCCAGACCATTTTTTCATTAAAATGCACCTCCCGAGTAGGTTTAACGACTTCTGGGGTTATTGACATGAATGGCCGAACAGCTTGAAGAAACCTAGATGTCACATAATGAACCTCCAAAATTGAATAAGTGGTTCTAATACATAGGTACTCAGATTTATGCTACAGACGAATCTATTAGAGACTAAAGGATTTGTTTCCTTAACTATTCAACTTCATTATCTTTTTTTATTAATTTAGATTTTTGCTAATTTCTCAACCTCAGAGGAAGGAAGGAATTCATTCAGTTTTTTCAGGGATAGGATTGAGGTTTAAAAATATTAAGCTAGATTAAGACGCAAATAACAGCTGAAGAATATAAAGAGACGGAGTCAAGAGTCCTTATGGAAATAAAGGAGGAAAAGAGGAAAAAAGGTATATACTTGTTGAAAAGAGGTTTGAAACAAGGATATAGCCAGAAACGAGACTTTCTAAAAACTTTATATCAAACAATATGCTTATTGTTAGGATAAGGTACCTAATAAATGACCCTTCAAAGAATATCATAAATGATTTTAATACATCCAAATTTGTTGTTAAGAACACCTCTATTTCTTATATAGACTTTTAATCTTTTTTTCCAGTTTGAAAATTTTGATTTCCTAATCTAATGACATTTTTTGTAAGTTTTATTGTTTAAAATCACAATACACAGTTATGATTACTTGTAATCATCTTTTTTTTTAATTTAGGTAAAGTTTTCTAAGAAAAGATAAAATATTTTATACTGTGCAAAACGAGACCGTATCAGCCATAATCTGCAAGTTCAGGTGGATTATCAGAATATCAATCTCTTAATCAATGCTAGCGTTACTGTTGATAACAAAGCTAAATCATAGGAGCATTTGTAGATGAAAAGAAAACTAGAGTCCAGCTTGAATTTATTACTCATTGCATTGATAGTTTCTACCCTTCTTGTGTCACTTAATACAAACATTGACCGTGGAATCTCCATAAACAATGAGAATTCTTCTCAAGCTGAAGTAGAAAAGAACAATGAAGACTTACTCAATTTTTTTGATGTTAATGATTTTACCAACACAAGTCACGAAATAAACGTAAGTAGGGTGATCATAGCCAATCCATATGGTTACACAACCTCTTACACTAAAATTCATCTGCACTTGTCTGAAAATGCTTCCCAACCGATAGATGCATTTAATTACACTATTCCAACTCATGAACTTGTTGATTCAAAATATCTGGAAATTTATTCTCTAAATGATACTGATGCAGAATCTACCAAAGTTATAGATAGAATAGAAAAAAATGAATCAACTACATTTGTTATTCAAATTCCATCAATTGAAAAAAATCAATTTCTATCAATAATTATAAAGATGGATCATCTAAATGCAATAACATTTGAAGAGAAGGCTAAACTTGAAGAGGCAACCTATCCTTATCAGTTCAATCTCAGTTTTCTTCCTCTGATATCTTTTCCAATTACTTCTTATAATTTACAGTGGAAAGTCGGGGAAGATATTGACGTTAACGTGGAAAATGATTCCATTCAACCAACAAGCGATTTTTTTACAGGTAATTTCTCAAAAGATACATCATATGGCTTAATTTTTGAAAATATCACTGAAATTTCAAGTATTAACAGATCTTCATTAAATATGTCTGAATTTGGAAATTATAATCTTACTTTCCTCCAAAATCGACCTTTTATACCAGTTTATATCCCGACTCTAGCCGCTAATCTCACATCTTATCTCTCTTTCACCTATTTTCAACAAGCAAATACAAAAATTGAGTTCACAGAGATGAAATCTGTTGTTACCGTATCGGAATGGGGATATGTCAATACTGAATATGAAATCGCAATTCATAATATTGGTATTAAATCAGGATCTACCATTTCAACAACCCTTGGAGGATCAAATTTTCCACAAATTAATTTTTACTTGCCTGAAAGTGCTAAAAAAATTAGCTTACATGATAAATATGGGAATCTCACGCCAACCGTCTCTATTGATTCTATCATTAGTAAAAAAGTACTGAGTATTAAGCCGAGAGTCCAAATAGAAGATAATGAAAAATATGATTTACACTTATCTTATCAAGAAGAAGTTTCAGATCTCGTAAAGGACCTAGGAGGAGGTAAAGCTCAATTAAGAATCCCATTGTCAATGAACTTCAATTGGACTATTCAAAGATTTGAATTTAATCTATTACTACCTCATGGTTCGAGTTACAACTTGACTAGTATAGTAAGATCCATAGAAGAAATAACTTTAAGAAATTCAACTTATAATTCTCGAATTCGAGAGAAAGAACTCCTTGGGATCTTCGATAAAACTGGTTTCAGAATAATTTTCAAAGATCTAACCCCTCTCAGCAATCAATATCTCAATATCGATTTTAGTCTACCTCTTCTTTATTTTATTAACGTTCCTCTCTCGATCTGTATTTTGTTTTTACTTCTGGGTTTGGCTTATACGATTTTTAGAAATCTTTCGTTCGGTTTTAGACCAAAAAGATTGACATTAGAAGAAATACCTTTAGATTTAATCAAGGAGTTTGTTAAAGCATATGAAGAAAAAACTGCAATCAGAGAACAAATCTTAAGACTTGATCGAAAACGAAAATCAAAGAGAATGAGTCAACGAGAGTACGAACAAACCCGGATAATTCTAGGAAATCGTCAAAAAGGAATCGATCGTTCAATTGTATCAGTATCAAAAAAATTATCAGAAAAAGGACCACGATATAGAATAGCTATGAGATCCATCGAAGTTGCGGAAGCTAATCGAGAAGATATTCTACAAAATATTGAATCACTCGAACGAAAAAAAACACAGGAGAGAATCAGTAAAGATGCCTATGCGAAACTAAAAATCAATTATGATAAACAGCTTCGTAAGGCGAACAACGAAGTCGATAAGGTTTTAATTGATCTACGTTCATTGCTTACTAAATGAGGTGGACAAATATCCCTCAAAAGATTATAATCAACCAAAATATCTGTATTAAGTGTCTAAAATGCATCCGAAGCTGTCCTGCAGAGATTATAATTCAAGGAAATTTTGATGAGAAAACTCCTAAAGGAACCATTAAAATTACAGATCCCAGCTTATGCTTTGAATGTCGAGCTTGTGAGGTTATTTGTCCTGTATTAGCAATCAATGTCATGTGTAATGTCAAAAATATTTCAGCCCCGTAGTGTAGCGGACCATCATACGAGGTTTTGGTCCTCGAGACCCCAGTTCGAATCAAGAGCACATCATATGCTTATTTGCGATATTCTGGGCGGGGCTATGTTCTTATTTCTATTTATCTAGAATTAACTATCCTTGAAAGTATTATAAATCAGCAAAATTACACCTAAGACCTGCTAGTAAAACAAAAAGACTGGAGTGTTGTTTATTTTTGAGTGCTAGCCAATGAAAAAGGTTTTCCTTCAGTAAGAACCTTAGCTGGAATTTTTTCCTGATTAGATCTAAGAAATTTTAGATCTTCATCCTTTTTTCTCAAATCATCTGGTAACATAACTGGTATTGTACCTTTGATTGGATAAAAGCGATTACACTCTGAACAAACAATAAGTCCAGTTTCAATTTCGACCCCATCCTCTTTAAAGATGTATAATTCCAATTCGGGGTTCTTGCATATTGGACAGGCTAGAATTTCTAATAAGTCCTTCTTCATCTTTTTTCCTCTCTTACTTTTACTAAAACCTCATAAATCAAGAACATTCACTTCAGACGGCTCTTCATATATTCATTGTTGATACACAACTCATCCGGGGATAACATCATCATACAGCGAATGTATGAGATCAGATACATCTTTAAGGCGAATGATTAATCATATTTTATCATTTAGGTTTATCTCAATCATAAAATAGACTTTGAATTCTTGATAAACAGAGAAATTAATATGTTACTGGATAAACAATGAGAATAACTCCTATAATCACAATAATAAGCAGGCAAATAATGAACCATTCGAGAAAGTATCGTTTTTGGACTCCAGGGTCAAATTCTTCTTTTGATATATGTGTTTTTGATAATTGTGTCCGAAAATTCCATGTGATCAACAAAAGTATGGCTGTAAGAAATATAGGCATCAAATTCTGTACAGTATGGTCAAGTACGCTCATATATAATAATATGGCAATGATCAAGATGAAACCATAGCCAATAAGAGAGATATCCAGCAATTTGATTGATTTAGGAAGATTAAACCATCCTTCAAGATCTGAACTCATGATATTTTCCTCTAACCTGTCTAATTACACAGTTTTTTAAGAATTTTTTTAGTGTTTTCAGTGTTTTAATCTCCTCTAAGTTTAGTAATCAGTCTGAAATATCTGGTAATATGTTAAGCTATTACAAACCTGTAGTTGATAGCTTTTTACAAAAACCTCACTCCAATGTTGAGGGAATAGTATCAAGGACCATAATGTTAATAAAAATACTTCAATTGGTGTGCTATTTTAAATTTGATTATGAATCTACTTTCTCTCGTTTTAATTTATCTACATTCTCAATCTTTTTTTGAATTATGAAAGAATATTTTAAAAATTCAGTCCTTTTTGCCTTCTATCAACAAATAAATTAGGGATCCTTCCAATGAAACGAATAAAAACAGTTATTTTAGGCGCTGCTGGACGAGATTTCCATAATTTTAACACATATTTTCGTAATAATGAAAGATATGATGTGGTAGCTTTTACTGCCACACAAATTCCAGATATTTCAGGACGAAAATATCCTGCTGAATTAGCTGGATCTCTATATCCCGAAGGTATCCCTATTTATCCTGAAAAAGAATTACCAACCTTAATAAATCAATACAAAGTTGAACAGGTAATTCTGGCTTATTCAGATTTGTCTTATGATTATGTAATGAATATAGCTTCTTGGGTGTTATCAATTGGGGCAGATTTCCGTATTTTAGGCCCTGATCATACCATGATAAAGTCTAAACTTCCAATCATTGCAGTTCTTGCTGTGAGGACTGGTAGTGGAAAAAGTCAAACAACACGAAAGATTGGAAAAATCCTCCGCCAGAATGGAAAACGTGTGGCCGTAATTCGACACCCAATGCCTTATGGTGACCTTTTAAAACAGCGCTGTCAAAGATTTGGGTCTTATGATGACTTATTGCAACAAGAGTGCACAATTGAAGAAATGGAAGAATATGAACCTCACATCACGGAAGGAAATCTAGTTTTTGCGGGGGTTGATTTCGCTGATATTCTAAAGGCTGCTGAACAGGAAACGGATGTAATTCTTTTTGATGGAGGAAATAATGATTGGAGCTTATATGAGGCAGATTTAAAGATTACTATTGCGGATCCTCATCGTTTGGGACACGAACACTCTTATTTTCCCGGTGAGGTAAATATAAGACAAGCAGATGTAGTGATTATCAACAAAGCTGGCACCGCACCAAAAGGAAATGTTGAACAACTCAAAATAAACATTAAAAAACTCAATCCAAATGCAAAAATCATTATAGCAAATTCTCCAATCTCAGTGAAGAATCCTGGCTTGATTACCAACAAAAGAGTTCTTGTTGTAGAAGATGGACCAACTTTGACTCATGGTGAAATGAGATATGGAGCTGGACACATTGCTGCTAAGAAATTTAAGGCAAAAGAAATTATTGATCCTCGCCCCTTCGCTGTAGGTACTATTAAAGATACCTACAGTAAATATTCTCATTTAACTGATATTCTCCCAGCAATGGGTTATGGAAAAAGCCAAATAAAAGAACTTGAAGATACAATAAACGCTTCAGATTGTGAAACAGTCATCATAGGTACTCCCATTGACTTAGAGCGACTAATAACAATTGAAAAACCATCTGTAAGAGTAAAATATGAATTAGAAGTGCAAGGTACACCTACTTTAGAAGAAATTGTATTAAATTTTCTGAAAGATCATGGAAAAAGTACTTAGTACTAGAATTAAGCAATGATTTGAGAATTTCACTCCTAGTAAGATAAATCCTTGTAAGGATTGAAATATTGAAATCAAACATTAAGTTTGGAAACATCTAATAAGACTCTTGTGTTGAAACAACCACCATGTATAAGCCAATAATTGCTACAATTGATCCAACAAATGATATAATGACTCTTTCAAAGGGAGGATGTCCATAATAATACATCAAAAACGATATAAGAATACTCCATCCGAGACCAAGACCTCCAATAATCGTTGCGCTATTTCCTTCATCGAATCCGAAACTCTCCCGATTTCCATACCCAAGTCCTATACCACCAACTATTCCACCAATCCAGATTAAAAATAATTCAATATATGGGGTCTCTGGTTGGGGTGGTAAAGCTGTAATGACTGCTATCATTATACTAATCACGAATATTAGTGTTCCAATCAATGTAGGGGTTTTCATGTCATCAGACCTCTAGATAAATACTTTCTTTGATAGTTAGATTCTCACAGCTGATATGATTTTTATTTTTTTTCATATTTGAACTCGAACCATCATATACTTCAATTTGATAGATATTTATCATAAAATATTCAATTATTACCAAGATATAGTTATGTTGTGAAACAAATTCGTACAATTAACCTTCTACAACATAAGTTCGGCCTATTGAGTCTATTAATCAGTCAAAAAGGAAAATAAAGCCAGATATTTTAGCAATCCTTAATGTTACTCTCGTGTAATTAGATATTAAAATCCCTAAAGTTAGAGAAGTAATGGTTAGAATCCATTTCTCCCAAAATATACAAATTACTACAGTAAAAATTTAAGACAATGATCAAAAGCGATGTAACTATTGATTTTTCTCACGGAGCTTATCTTACAGGGCCCGTGGCTTAGCCTGGATGAAATCATGGTTAAGCATGCTTTTTGTAGGCTTAACCTAGATTATTCCAGACAGAGTACGGCGCTGCGAGAAGTGGGTATAAGTACCACTTTCAGTAAGACGCTGGGATCGTGAGTTCAAATCTCACCGGGCCCGTTCCTAATTGAATGATTTTCAAACATGATTATGCAAAGATTTGGCCATCATCAACTCTTTATTTAATTTTGTAAAATAATAGAATAGTGGGTATTTTTCTCTTATTCATCTGATTACTTCTGAAATTAACTAGACCTAATATCACAATATCATGATGGAATATAACCAATGTAAAAGAACTAATGATATGTGAGAATCAACTAGGAAAATAGTGCTTTTTGTTTATCTTGAATTCATCTACCTTCTCTTGGAAAAAAAAATGCGCCTCTTCATTACTAATATATTTGGAACCTTCAATCGTTCCTTTAGAATAAATAAAAATAGAATCCGCTGCATTTCAATAAAGGATTTCACTGATACAGATGACATTGAACTCGAGATGGAGCATCACAGTTTAATCATTATCTTTTTCAAAGAATTTCGAATAAAAAAACCTATACGAGCTAAACGATTTTTACAGCGACTAAATGCATTCATTCGGCAATATGAATATGATATGTTGAACCTAGGGAAACTCGATTATCTTTTACTTCTACCAAAAGATTATGAAATCACAACTGAGGCTTTAAGTGCAATAACCTGACTTTTATAGAATAATGGTTATTCTATTGGTTTTTTCTTCCCTAAATTCAAATAAATGACTATTGTGTCTGATAAAAAAAGGAGAAAAGATGCCAAAAATAAACCCTGGAGAGCTGTATTTGGTGGTTTCGGTGAGGGAAATGGGGGTTTTAAGTATATACGCCCAGCACTTAATTCCACAGGCAGATAACCGACCCGACTAGCGATGAATACTACATCACAATATCCATAACTTAATTCTTCTGTACTCACCCAACCAAAATAATTTGAAGCATTATTAGGAAACATATGCATAATTCTTGAACTCAGAATTGCTCCTGTTCGTTCAAGCGTGATGATTAGATGTACCTGTGAAAGACTTTGATTTTGAGAATTTACCAATGTGACATTCCCATGAATTACTTCTCCAATATCAATTGATTGCTCATCTAAATCCACCCATGGATTATAAAAATTCATTAGTCCAGTATTTCTTCCTAACCACCTTATAGCATTCGTTATAAAATCTGTGTTATCTAAGAAAATACTAGTAGCATTGGCAAGAGGTTCAATGAAACTGTTATTAAACATGTCTGCTGATCCAATAGCTAATATTCGGGCTCCATTTTCAAACTCAAGGGTTGAAATCAAAGTATTATTCTCCGATGGAGCTTTCTCGGAATTAACAACTAGAATAGGGTTATAATACACTATAGCTGGAGTTTGATAACTTTCTAGTTTTGATTTATTTAATGAAATTCCCAGTCCATTTGGACATATGATTTGGGAGATGTTTTCAGTTAAAGGAGTAACTGGCGTTGTGAAATTTCGAGCCAAGGCCTTTTCTGATATAATAGAACTGGAATAATTGAATCTTAAACCAAAAACATTCAGGATGTCATTCGATGGCTCTCTCGTTTGGTTTCTATACCCAGAAGCTATTAGTAAGGAGTTACCTTTCTTTATGAACTCTTCTATGACCACTACTTCCGTTTCAGGATCGAATCTTAAGGTTGGTGCTAATATAGTTAATACATCTATACCTGCTAAATTCTCGGAAGTGAATTTCTCCTTAAGATACACAACTTGTTGCGAACTAAAGGTAGTATTAAGAATAGACGTTAAATTAGTGATCTCACTAGTATTAATATCACTTTGGTGGTATAAATCAATACCAATAATGATTTCAGATTCAATCGTGGGTTTAACTGTTCCCTGAACTATTAAAGGATTTAAATATGAATTATTTATAGTAAGAAGATTGAGAAAGAATACCATGACTATTATGATCCAAGAATTCTTCAGTTTGCTCAATAAACATTCCTCTTTCTTAATGCTAGTTGCCTTGCTCGAATTAGTATGTCGCACATCGTATATCCGATTACTAGGAAAACTTCGGAGGCGTTGGATGTCAATTTTAACACCTTATACAGCCTTTTTTATGTACTTGGTTTTTTGATAAGGATGAAAACTACTTCTCTAGGTTCAATGATCAAGGTACCACAGCCCGATAGATGATAAACTCACCTGCTGTGGGGCTTCTACGTATTATTTTCAGCACATCTCCGACTTTAGCACCTAGAAGTTGCACAGCTGGATCCTCTGCTGATATTCTGGGTAATTGATACTTAAAAATGGAATATCTTTTCTCTAATTCTTTGATTTCTTCCTCGCTAGCAAACTCGTGTAAGGGTACTAAATAATGTTTAAATAAATTAAAGAATGGAAACTTAATTGAAAAGGTTTCAATACCAGCGGTTTTTGCCTCTCTTTTTGCATAATGTGTATATTTGTTTAAAGCAAGAAGAATGGCGTGATCGTAACCTTTTTTCTCTATTTCTTCCTTGTAATCACGTAATTCACGAACACCAACAACTTCTTTTGTTGGAATGCGTACTATAATTGTCTTCTTGTTGGCGTCTTTTCCATAGATTTCGTAAAATTCATCTTTTTCAATCTCAGAAGTTACTTTAAATCCTCTTGTTGAAAGAATTGATTTAGCTCCGTCAATAACTCGTTCCTTACGACCATTCACACTCTGTATTCTCCAAATGCAGCTCATAAGCCCAATCATGTCTGGTTTTTTTTTGTTTTTCTCTGTCTTGAATTATACCAATCAGATTTACATCGTCATTCAGTTTCACTAGTAACAAACCTTAACATGAATGGAATAAATTACCAGAAATTTTAACTTACAATAGTTTTTCCGAGGAATTTTAAACATAAAATACTTTCTAGAAAAAAATATGGATTTGTATTTATGAAATAGATTCTCCTATTTCCTTGGAAGAAATTAAAAAAGAGGTATCATCTTGATATTTCACTAATGGACAGAAATCATTGCATGTCAGACAATGAATACATTGATCCTTAAGAACATTGATAACACCCGATTTTATGACAAGTGCTTTTTCTTTACATGAATAAACACAGATTCCACAACCGTCACAATGATTTGCCCTATACAATACTCGAATCAAAGATGAAATTTGTTTTGAGAAGAAACTTCTGTTTTTACTCTTAAGTATGATCGAACCATCACAAAAAATGTCAAAATGGCTGTGATTCTTCATTGAAATCGAAAGAACATCTAATTCATCGTCGTGTTGGACTGAACCTAAAATTGGTAAAAAATCTTTCATTCTAGAGAGATCCAACATTTGATTTGCAGATAACAAAGAAGAAAAACCTCCATAAACACAGGGTGAGGGATTAGATGTAATTCTAAAAGCTAAATTATTCATTATGTGAAACCTTTGTTTAGTGATAGAAAATGGTACGTTCTCAGTCTTTAATAAATTAATAATCTTTTGAGGAAGATATTTCCAGCGCCATAATCCCCATGAAATATACTGACTTGGAAATCTTTGTTGATTTTTGATCTTAAGTAACCTTTTATTCAACTGGGTAATTAATGTTGGATGTGATTCTTTCATAATCTTAAAATCTGCCATGGAGGAAGCAGGACAAACCCAGCAACCAATTCTAATAAACCCTTTATTATATAATGGGTTTAGAAATTTAGTGAGACCATTTTTATGAATATATAAAAAAACTTCAAAAGCGTTCCAATTATTTATCGGTGCAGCTATCACTTGTTTGGGAATCCACTGGTTTTTTGATACACGAGATTCCCGAGATCTCCCTAGTGACTCATACCTTCTTCTCCCAAGATAACTAAGTATCTGATTATCGTTAGGAAAGAATTTTTCCATTATTTCGTTTATTGGAGATAGTTTGGCTGATTTGCAGCACCATCGGGTATTTCTTGATGGCGGTCCAAATTGATCAAATCGATTCCAAAACTCCCATAACTTGTTTCTTTGAACAATCACTTCTTTTTGATATTTTTGTTTAATTAATGCTATATTTTCTAGCGTTTCGGGATATTCAAGACCTGTGTCAGAAAAAATAATTTCATAGGACACATTAGATCGAGCCACTAGATCTAACGTTACTAAAGAATCTTTTCCGCCAGAATATGCTACGACATGCTTTTTAAATTTCTTAGCTTCCCGTTTAATAAATTCAATTGCTTCGTTTTCTAAATTTTCTAGTGAAAGTAGGTTGGCGTCAATTATCCGTTCCCAAGTTGAAATTTTTGATCTTATTGGAGAAATTCTGGACTTTTTGCGATATTTTGTTTTTACTGCAATACCCTTGTTTTGTGGTCCCATTTGACCACCATTCATTTTTGCAAGACCAACTGCAATTACCTCGTCTTGACATACAATTATTACAGGATCATTTACAGAAACATTCGTATCTGCAGCCACAACACCAGGAGAAAGGACTGAAGCTCCCCTAACGATTGGATTTCTAGCTCCGACATCCACGACTACCCATCCTTTAGATTGAGTATTCCATAATTCTGTTGCTAAAGAAATTCTAGGAAGTAACTCAAAATTCCCTTTAACAAGATTAAACCGAAATATTCCAATTATGTGTCCTTGTAAAATGATTTCATCCATACGGTCAACATAGGGTACTTTATTTAATAAAATCACTTGGTTTTCAATCAGTTGTCGAAATTTTTGGGCTGAAATCTTACCAAATTGAGATCTAATTACTGAAGTTATCCGTTTTAGATCACCTTCAAAAGCAGGACGAACATCTCCAGGAGGAGTTAACTGGATCTTTTTACCTTTTTTCGCACATAGAGAGCAATATTCACGAATCAGTGGTACATGACAAAACTCGCACCAATACAATCTTATTTTTCCTAGATAGGGTATTTTCACCTTTGTGTCGCCGCTACTGAGAGTTAAAAAAATCATGTTTAGAGAGAAAAAGGTTATAAAAAAATCAAACCATTCTAACATTAATTACTACTATTGAAAGAGAAGAAAGAGAAAACCTTTTTGAAATCATCTTATGAGAATATTAATAAATTGTAAAAACTTAATCAATATCTTTTTAAGAGTTTTATTATTAAGGAAACTAATGATAGAATCAATTAAAGGGATGAATTCCTCCTATCCAAAAGATAAGAATGAAATTATAATTAAAAAAAGTAAAAAATCCTGAAAATCCCGTGGAAAACTTATGTCCTCACCATTTTGTGAAAAATGTGGATCGTTGATAGTACCGAAGAGGAAGGGTTCAAAGAAGCAGATGATTTTTGAATGTCCTAATTGTAAAAAAACTGTTGAAATTGAAGATACGACTGCATTTCAAGAACGTACACCAATAGAACACACTCCACGAGACCATACACGTATTTTAGAGAATGAACCACCCCCAATACCACGAATTTTCATTCAAACATATGATGAACGTCAGAAAAAACGATGTAATCATCCTAATGCTGTTTTTCAAGGATTTTATCAGTTTTCTCGCGGTGATGAGGCGTCACGAAAATATTGGTTTTGCCCAGACTGTGGCCAAGTTTTTAGATTCTCGGGGAGAATTAATGTGAAACCTAAACGGCGAATAATATCTAAAAAAAAATGAGAAATCATCAACTTTACAGTAAGAACAGGTATTTATTCAGAGAAATTTCGTCTCTTTTTAAATTTAATAGAATAAAATGGTTAAAAAAAAGAGAAAGATATATCTCAGATTTAATTATTATCCAAAATCTAAGATAATTTTGTTTTATAGGTTCATAGTCCTTTAAATGTAAAAATTACTTTCAATTAAGTCTCTTAATTTAGTTTATATACTTTCTTTCTATTAAAAACTTAAATGACGAGACTCATGAATTCATTCCATAGGTTGAAAGTATATGATCAAAGATCCAAAAAGGAAATATTTTAATTCTCTTAAAGAGTATAATGGCCAAAAATACACAGGAATGACAATTGGGGGAAAACATAGATGGAATTACAAAGACGGAGATTGGAATGAAACGAAAATTGCACCAGATAAATGGAAGTTTGAGTTTATTTGTAATAAATTTAGAATTCATCAGGCACCAGTTGGTACGGGTGCTTTAAACAACACAAAATATCACTGGTATATCATTGCTGATCAAAGGGTTAACAAACTAGACGCGAATACCTATAAGACAGAAATGACAGGATTAAAATATAAAGTAGCGCATAAACGACCACATTGGAATCACTGGAGCTATTATTATAAAAGAGAAACATATGAAGATCGAGTAATCAAGATTCTAGAAGAAGTTCTTGACACGCTCAAAACCAGAAGAGAAAATAGAAGATTAACGAAATTCTTTTAAAAAAGAAGAAGTGAAAGGAAAAATTCTTTTCCATCATACTCATTTAGAATTTAAAATATCTTGAGTTTTTTACCGACCTCTTCAAAAGCACGAAGACCTTCATCTAGCTGTTCTTTCGTAAGTGCTGCATTAGCTTGAACACGAATTCGATCCAATCCACGAGGAACCATCGGAAAAACAATCGGTAAGGCAAAAATGCTGTATTCAGAATAGAGTAAATTCGATGCTTCTTTTGCTTTTAAAGGATCACCAAAAATAATTGGAATGATCGCAGTAGTTGAAGCATTTGTTATTTCATGGTTATAACCCATAGCTATGATTTCTTTTTTGAAGTAATCAATGTTATTCCAGAGTCTTTTGACAAGATCAGGTTCTTCATGCTCAATGAGATCTAAAGCCTTGATAGATGCCGCTGCAGTTGCAGGAGGGTGGCTAGCAGATAATAAGTATGATCGTGTTTTATTTCGACACCAAGTAACTAATTCCTGGGATCCTACTATCGACCCACCCATGGTTCCAAATGCTTTAGAAAAGGTACCCATTTCAATATGGACTTTTCCTTGCAAACCATAGTGATCAACAAGACCCTTCCCAGAATAATTACGACCAAGGACTCCATCACCATGAGCATCATCCACGTAAATGATCGTATTACTGTGAGGTTCACATATTTTGAAAATCTCGCCAAGGGGTGCGTGATCCCCGTCCATAGAAAAAACTCCGTCAGTAATTACCAAAATCCTTCTAGGATTTCCTTTTGCTAGTTTGGTAAGCTCAACTTCAAGAGAAGCCATATCACAATGTTCGTAAACTGCTCTCTTAGCCTTGGTAGTTCGCACACCATCAATTATTGAGCCATGATTCAGACGATCAGATAATATAACATCATCAGCAGTAGGAGCAAGTTGTTGGATAACACCTTGATTAGCTGCGAATCCTGCAGATGTGATAAAAGCAGCTTCTTGTTCTTTGAATTTTGCCAGTCTTTTTTCCCATTTTTCATGTAAATCCATATTCCCTGCAATCGCTCTAACTGAACCAGAACCGACCCCATGAGTTTTAATAGCTTCAATAGCCGCTTCCTTCATTTTGGGATGATTAGATAAGCCAAGATAGTTATTGGAACATAACATAATAACTTCTTTTCCTTCTACCTTGCATACTGTGTCACTAGGGCCCTCTAGAACTCTATGTATCCATTCTCGTCCAGCTTCACGGATCTCTTGCATTTCATCAGTTAGAAAAGATGTGGAATCACTTTGCATTTCTATCTCACCAATTTTCCTTTTTTTCTATTTTCATTCAATTATTACCAAGAATACCTTCAAATCTATTTCTTAATTCTAAGAAACTGACTTAAAACAAGTTTTGTAAATTCAAAATTTTTGATTTATAAAATGAGTCAGGATTTTTAACCTTCATTACATTACTTTCATGATGACTTTGGTTTGAAGGAGTTTATTTTATGATTTGCGCTCCTAAACTCTCCAAAAGTAATTTAACGATGGAAAAAGCTGTGATTTCAACTGGGTCGTATAGAGGATTGTACTCCACTATATCCCAACTGATTACCTGTTTGTTAATCCCCCGAAATATCCCTGTAAGAAGCCACATTAGCTGCCTTGTTGATATCCCTCCAGCAACAGGATTTCCAACTCCAGGGGCAAAACTTGGGTCTAAAACATCTAGATCTACAGAAATATGAATTTTAATATTTTCTTTACGAAGATTTTGAGCGAACTCAAGACCAAAATTAAATAAGTTGGATTGATTAATCAACTCATTTGTAGAAACAACTTTAATATTGTTATTTTTCGCATATGCTAGTTGTTCATTTGTGAAATCCCGATATCCTAATACTATTGCTCCCTGGAAATTTGATATCTCTGAAAACCTTCTTAAAGTACACGCGTGAGACAAATCAGTTCCCATCATCTCATTATACAGGTCTAGATGCGCATCAAGATAAATGAGGTAGACTGGAAGATCTGCTTCTTTGTAAGCTTGACCAATACCTATTGTTAAGCAATGATCACCCCCAAATACTAAAAATGGTAATTTACTTAGAATTAAATCAAGAACACCATCAGAAATTAGTCTTAAACTCTCATGTAGATTTGTAGTTATCACCCCAATGTTTCCCCAATCTATGATTCTATAATAATCCTTTAAACTTACCCCTGTTTCAGTAATGCATTCAAAATTCTCCGAACGAAGAATTCTTCTAAAAGTATCTGGCCCATGACGCGCTCCGCTCCTATAGGAAGAGGAAATATCTATAGGTACACCTAAAAAGTGATAATTAGGCTTATTCTCCACCCATTCACGTTTAAGAATCCCACACAACATTTCAGGTTTATGGCACACAAAATCAATGTTTTTCACAGTATATCACAACTTTATAGTCAAACCACTAAAGACAGTTTAACTGAATAAAGCTTTATCAAATTATCTAAAAACAAGTAAAATAGAGATTAAACATCCTTTTGGAAAAGATAAAGTTTCAAATAACTTTCAAGGAGAAAAAATTATTGCTTAAGGCTCATTGGCATTGAAAATCAGAGGTTTTGGCAAGTATGAAATTTAAACGCATGAAACAAGTGGATATTCATCCAAATATGACAGTTGATGAACTATTGGCATCCATGAAAAATGGTGGTTTTACATGTCGTAAGATTGCTTTAGCAACTGAATTATTAGAACAAATGATCCTTGATGATAGTTGTATGGTCTTTTTAGGGCTTGCAGGAGCTTTGATTCCAGGAGGTATGCGAAAAATCCTTCGTATAATGATTGAAAAAAACATGGTGAATTGTATAGTTACAACAGGAGCTAATATCAGTCACGACTTGTTAGAAACATCTGGAGGTTCTCATCATCATGGTTCAGAATACTTAGATGATGAAAAACTTGTGGAACTGCAAATGAGTCGTATTTTTAGTACTCTAATTCCTTATGATTCATTTGTGAAATTTGAAAGAATGGCTCAAAAAATCCTCATGAATATCCCTGATGAAAGAATAAGTAGTCAAAGATTTTTATATGAGCTTGGCCGACATGTGAATGATCCTCAGTCAATAGTAAGAGCTGCCTTTCTTAAAAAGGTTCCAATTTTCTCCCCCTCATTTGCAGACAGTATGTTAGGTGTTCAAGCTTGGCTTTTCTCTCAAACAAATCCTCTTTTTATTGATGTTTTGAAAGATCATTCAGAATTCACTAAGATTATTTACGAAACAGAACGTATGGGAGCTCTATTCCTAGGTGGAGGGGTACCCAAGCACTTCATAATGAATGGGTCTCTTTTGCACAATGGATTATCATATGCAATCCAAATAACAATGGATCGTCCAGAACATGGGGGTATTAGTGGAGCAAGTGTAAAAGAGGCAATATCTTGGGGAAAAGTAGCACCTGAAGCAAAATGGATTGATATTCCTTCTGATATCACTCTAGTATTACCATTAATGATCTCTGGAGTCTTATCTCGGCTTCAAGATTAATGGAATGAATATTCATGTTACAAACCTGGCATATCGGAGTAGATGACACTGATTCCCAAAATGGTATGTGTACAACCTTCTTGGGGACGATAATAGTTGATTTCTTACTCAAACACTCTGTAGAATTTCTTGATTTTCCAAAATTGATTCGCTTAAATCCCAACATCCCTTATAAAACTAGAGGAAATGGAGCTGTTGCTATTACTTTTATAACACATGAAGAAATCATTGATGATCTTTGGAATGGTACCGTAGATTTAGTAAAGAAGAATGCTGACATTAATGATCCGCACACTGATCCAGGTCTTGTATTTATCAAAGGAAAAATTCCTTCTACTTTCCAAGAATTGTACCATGAGGCATTATATCAAGTAATTCCTTTGAATTCAGTAAAGCAGCTACTTTACGAGCATCCATCAGAAAAACACTTCTATATTAAGAAAGGAAGAGGCCTGATCGGGGCTGCCGCCGCTATTGGGGCGATACTCTCACAAGATTATACTTATGAATTCATTGCTTATCGAAATCCGAAAGAGAAGAAACCTGAACGTTTAATCGACCCCATATCTGTCATAAACGCTGATAAGAAAACTCCGTTGACCTTCAATAATTATGATTATGAGCATAAACAAATAATGATTAGTCCTCATGGACCTGATCCTGTTTTTTGTGGAATCAGAGGCGAAACCGCTGATGCAGTTATCCGAATGTGGGAACTAATTGATATTTTAGAACCGATCCAAACTACGATGGTTTATCGAACCAATCAACATACACAAGTAAATTTTCCTAAAATGTTCCTTGGACAAGAACTAAAACCCTATCTTTCTGTAAAAGTAAGAGGGGTAGTGGAAAGAAAACCTTATGACTACCCTGGTGGACATGTCATCTTTACCATTAAATCAGGTAACGCTTCAATCGATTGTGCAGCATACGAACCGACAAAAAGATTTCGAAAAATAATTAGAGAACTAATCGAAGGAGACGAAGTTCTAGTTTTTGGAGGAGTTAGACCTGCATCTGAAGAAAATCCTGTTACAATAAATATCGAAGAGATCCAAATCATCAAGTTAACCAATATCCAAGAAAAAATAACTCCAAAATGTCCCATTTGTGGAGCTACTCTAACATCTGCAGGGAAAAAACAAGGATTAAAATGTAAGAAATGCTCCTACATCTCTCCAAAGAAAAACTACGATTATCGACAGAAAAGCCGAAAAATTCGAACAGGGATAAGATATGTAATCCCTGTTTGTGCCCAAAGACACTTAACTAAACCAGTGTCCAGAAACTATCCCTTACAATTTCATCTCTCACCTGAAGTAGATTTCAAACAGGCATTTTATGACTTTTTAAAACGACGAACAATCTTAAACAATCATTATACTGAAAAGAAGTGAAACTCCTGTTTAATACAGACAGTGATCTGGTTTTTATAAGCCCTTTTCACCATTATAAGACTTTATCACGATTCTTCTATTGTCTGTTAAATAGAAATCTCATTTATTGTTTTTCGAGTTCAGCTTTGATCTTATTACTCTAACGGGAAAAATAAAAAATAATCGAAAAAAAGGAATTTTTAGAAAGAATTGAATCTATAGTCCCTAAAAAAGGTACAAGATGCTTACAAAGGGAATAAACATGTATATTTTTCAAGATATATTAACTGCTCTTTTTAATCTAGTCACAATGCCTATGGCTGTTCTACAAGATGTAACCGATGTCATTCCAACACAACCTCCTCTATCATCGATATTTATTTTAATTGTTGCTTTCTTTGTATCGTTAGCGTCTACATTAGTATCTAGAAAGATGATTGATATTGATAAACTAAGAAGGTTAACAAGAGAAACTAAAAAGTACAACAAATTACGTATGCAAATGATGAAAACAGCTGATAGTAAATTAAAATTGAAGTATGAGAGAAATGCAGATAGAATGAGAAAAGTACAGTCTGAACTTACAATGATGAACTTGAAACCATTGATGATTATGTTTATTCCAATGATACTTTTTTTTATTGTTCTCTCAGGATTCTATAGCTTTCAAACAGGTATCTCTTATATTGGTTATGCAGAGGCAACTGATGGTGATTCTGTAACAACAATGCTGATAAATAAGCCATCAGGGACATTGAAAGATGATTTAATGATTGCTCTTGTAGTTAGCACAATTGGTTCCGATAACAATGGTACTTCAATAAGCTCTACTCCCTCTGGTTGGACACTTGAGCATGATTATATACATAATGCAAGTAGTGGTAATCATGTTTATATTTATTGGAAAATTGCAGGTGATTCTGAACCTTCAAATTACTCATGGACTTGGACAGATAATTGTAGCTGGATAGGTCAGATTAATTCTTTTAGGAATATAAATACTACCTCTCCAATTCATATCAAAGGAGCAGTTCAACAAAAGACAGAAGAGCCTTGTGTATCTCCAAGTGTGAAAACATCACAGGAGAAAAGTATGATTTGGCTTTATGCGATAGCTAATAGTGCTGATGTTGAGGATGGTAACGTCCCGAGTAACACTAAAAAAATTAAGGAAACAAAAAGAGTTGATCCTGAAATCAGTTTTGTTATTGAAACAGCTTATTTTGTGCAAAAAACTGCTGGAGATACAGAAGCCAGAGAATGGACTGACTGGCTTAATCAAGATGTGGAAAATAGTGGTCAGCAGTTAGCTTTAAATCCAGCTTATAATGGAAAAATGGTATCTGGAAATATCCCTGCCATAATACCTTTTGATCCAACCTTTGGGCTTGAGACGCTTTGGATATTCCAAATCGGAAAGAATGTAGAGGTTCAAGGATGGGGATTGGTTTTCGTCCCCAACTACATCTGGTGGTATTTTGGTGGTAGCTTAGCATTTGGATCAATTTTACGAAAAGTTTCAGGCTTACAACCTGATTGAGAAATAATCAAAGTGATAGGTGTTCAAGTAAAATGACGAAGAATGTCAGAAAGAAAAAAAGTCCAGGGGGACGATTGTTAGTCCATAAAACCAAAAGAAAAACCCAAAAGTCTCACTGTAGGATTTGTGGCACATTAGTACAAACAAACACATTGAAAGACTCCAAAAGTAGAAGACATGCAGATCGACCATATGGAGGAGAGATTTGTCACGCCTGTCTGAGAACTACTATTCAAGCACTCAATTTATAATAATTCCTGAATTTAGTATTCATTAGTCTTGATTTATGACCATTAAAGAAGGCAAAAATTATGAATCCCCGCAATAAAAAGCAAAAGAAGAAGATTTCATGCAAAAAATGTGGCCATATTCTAAATCCTATTGATACTCCTCCGGAAAAAACATGGCAATTAATTAGTCCAATGCCTGACAAGGATGGCCGAGTTACTTTAACAATAATGGGATCATTTCATTGTCCAATTTGTAATGCTTCTATTCGTGCTTCTTTAAAGAAAATTCGTGGAGATGAAATTGGTTCTGGAAAATCAAAAAGAGAATTACTGATTCAAGCAGTTAATCTTGTAGAAGAGGCTACTCCTATTGACCAAATCGAGATCGCAGGTATTTCAGCTGCTTCTGTTGGCAAAGCTATTGAAAGACTGATAAATCAGGGTGAGCTTAATGGGAGAGTTGAGAATGGGGTTTTTTACCCCTATGAATAATTTAACAAATCTCCTTTTTCATTATCTCTCGGATGACAATGGTCCCATAAGAACCCTTGGGTAAGCTAAATGTAACTTTTATACCTTTTTCCTGAATATCCATTGGAAAATAATTGAATTCACTTGGGAAAACAATAGCTTTTCTTAAGGATCCTTTGGAACGTAAGTTTAGTTGCTCGTGTCTGAAACTTTGTAAATCTAAAGAATCTTCCTCTAATAAAACTACCAATTTATCCCATATTTCATCACTAGATTGTTCTTGAATAGTCCTATATCCTGGTAAAGGTATAAAAATGTCACTAGGGAGGGGAAAATAGGTCTCGTTAAGATAACTTAGTATTTTATTAAAAAGATAAGATTGGTAAGCAGAAATTGCTAATTTCAAAAACGACTTAGGTAAATTTAAAATAATCCTTTTAGCTGAATGATATCTTATTAGGCCTCTTAATAACATCTTTTCTATCCTATAAGAGTATGGAAATTCTGACCTTAATTTCTCGTAAGAATGTGTATTTTGATATTCCTGTCGTAATTTCGTAATCCTCTCATTCTCTAAGGGACTTGTTTCACCTAAATATTTTGTGATTGCATCGGAATATTTCTCCTGTAAAAGAAATTTACCTATTATATGGAGAATGGGTCGTTTTGTTCCAAATCGTTGAGATCCATAAAAGTTTAAGACCCCATTTGATTCTAAATAGACTTTAAAGCGCTCCCATTCTTCCTTGTTCCACTTCTGTTGGTTATTACGAATGATAACTTCGAAAAAATTACCAAGTAAATCACCTATTTTAATAGCGAATTTCTGTCGTATGGGATGAAATACTTTAATATTTGGGAAATTTGTATTATTAATACACATCTTATCAATGTTCCAAATTGAAATTCTTTGATAGGTTTCAGCAGCGGCATCTTTCAAACCTGCAAAACCAAAATCATTTTCTGCGACCTTCCAGCTACTACTTAGCTTTCTTATTGCACTAAAAGTGTCAATACCTGTTTTCCAGAGAACACAATGAATGAACATCCCTCCTAAATCTTTTCCAATTTCTGATCCATCGAAGATTGGCTTACCACTTGGAGGGATTTCTCGAACAATGAAGTCTTTATTGCGCTGCTTTATCATACCCCCTAAGCCCTTGAATTGTGGTGTATTAAATCCATGAACTCCAATAATGGACTCAACTGAATAATCTTTCAACATAACTACTCAAAAAATTCATCGTACTTTCCTGTATTGATAGCTTCAATTATTGTTTTTGGATCCTCATTATCCACAGTTAAACCCATCGATATACACGTTCCAATGACTTCTTTCACTGCAGATCGTAATTTTATAGCTAGCATGGATTTGCGTTTCATTTGAGCAACTTTAATACATTGATCAAAATTGATATTTCCCGCTTTTTCACTATTTGGTGTTCCACTTCCTTTCTCAACTCCCGCTTCCCTCAATAATAAAGATGATGTTGGAGGAATGCCAACAGTTACCATAAAGTTCCGTGAATCATCCACAACAACTTTAACAGGAACTTTCATACCTTTAAATCCTTGGGTTTTTTTATTAATTTCATCAATGACAGCTTTGATATTTACACCTAAAGGGCCCAATTGGGGTCCTAAAGGTGGGCCTGGTGTTGCTTGGCCTGCATCAACTAATGCTTCAATGGTTTTGGACATTATTTTCACCTGAATGAATGAGAAACAAATTCTATGTTCTAATTCTCACCAATAATCCAGTAATTATCGATTTTAGAGTGAAAAATTAAATTTTTTGTTATTTTTTCACTACCCTATTCCATGTTGTTTCTCAAAACACACAAAAAACTTTACTAAAAAACCATATAATAGATTAAAAACATTAAAGAAGCCCAAATTACACTTCAAAAGGGAATATTTCATGTCATATACACCAAATCAACTGGAAGAAGCAATTTCCAAAGCCAAAGCAAAAAGCATTGAGAGAAAACAAAGAAAATTCACTGAAACTGTTGAAATTTCCATTGGCCTTCGTGATATTGATTTAAAGAATCCTGCGAATAGAATCAACTTAGAAACATTGGTTCCAAATGATTTGGGAGGCAAATCTAGTGTTGCCGTCTTTGCAGAAGGTGATCTTGCCGTCAAATCTAAAGAATCTGGACTAACAACTTTGAGTCGGCAAGAAATCGAAAGCCTAGCGAAAGAACCTAAAAATGCAAAAAAACTAGCAAATGAATTCTCATTTTTTCTCGCAGAGCCACAGTTAATGCCTATTGTTGCAAAATTTCTCGGAAAAATTTTAGGACCAAGAGGAAAGATGCCTAAACCAATACCACCTCGTGTTGATATTGATAAATTTGTGGAAAGATACAATCGTACAGTAAAAATGAGATTAAAATCAACTCCTGTAGTCAACGCGAAGATTGGAAAAGCTAATCAAGCTGATAAAGTCTTAGCGGATAATGCAAGCACCATTTTACAAGCTTTAATTGTGAAACTTCCCAAAGGAGCTGTACAGATTAAATCAGTCAGCTTTAAAACCACAATGGGGCCCTCCGAGAAAATTTAGAGAAAGTAAGGAGATTACCAGATGGCACGACATAAACCTCATGCAAAAAAACTTCGTCTTGGGAAAAAAATGGTTTCAAACCAGACCGTTCCAACTTGGGTAATTATGAAAACCTCACGAAAAGTAACTACTCATCCGAAAAAAAGACGGTGGCGTTCTACAAAAATAAAACCTTAAGAATAGAAGGAGAACTTAATGAGCGAAGCCTCATCTGACTCAATAATAGAAGAAAGGATTTATACGATTCCATTCAGCAAAATAGTTTATGGTCGTCGAATCCCTCGCCCTAGGAGAACTCCTAGAGCAATACGGCACCTTAGAGCTTTTATCAGACGTCATCTTCGCTGTGAAACAGTAATTATTGACCCCGAAGTGAATGAGTTTATGTGGGCTCGTGGGATCCAACATCCACCAAGAAAAATAAGAATTCGTGCAGTAAAAACTGAGGATGATATTGTAACTGTATATCTCGGATAATAAACGCTTTTTTATCTTTTTTTTAATCCTTATGCTTCTTTAATTCATGTGAGTCTTGAACATGGAAATTGAATTCATTGACTTCCTTGGGAGTATTCATATTGGTGTCAAAATGCTTTGTACGGAAAATAGGGCATTTCTACCAAACAATACTCCTTTATATATCAAAAATCTGGTCCGACGCATCTTAAAAGTTGAAATGACTCAAGTATCAGACAATATTATAGGTTCTTTAGCTATAGGAAATTCTTTTGGAAATGTTGTTTCAAGTGTGATTAGTCCAGAAGTAAAAAACGAAATGAAGTCAGCAGGTCTACCAATCTATCAATCTTCTGAATTCTTTGCATTTGGTAATGTTGTTCTTGCGAATGATTATGGTGGTTTAATCTCTCCTATTATTCCTCCAACAATTAGAAAAGAAATATCTGACACTTTAAATATACCACTAGAAGCAAGACAAATTGCTAACTCAGACTTAGTAGGAAGTCTTGCATTTGTTACTAATAATGGAGGGTTGTTTACACCACTCGCAAATGAAGAAGAAATTTCGGAAATAAAAGAAATACTTCACCTACAACAAGTAGGAGTTGGGAGTGTAAATAAAGGTTCGGAATTTGTGGCTTCTGGAATAGTCGGAAACACAAAAGGGATACTTATTGGGCGAGAAACAACAGGTATTGAGATTATGGAAATAACACGCTGTTTTTCTCAATGAAACGCAAAGATTACTCAAGTGAATTGCGAATTAATTTAAAGAATGTTCAAAATCGAATTAAATTGAAAACAAATCACCTACAAGGGGTGAAACAACATGAAAAGTGATATATCTGTTAAGATATTTAGAATTTCGGGTTTTTTTAAGCAAAGACGGGAAACAACCCCTTTTTCCAAAGAATTATGTGCTATAACTGAAGAGCAGGCTAAAGATAAGCTTTTTTCAGAATTCGGAAGTCGAAATCGTCTTAAAAGACGCCAAATTCGGATCATTTCGATTGATGAGATTTCCCCAAAAGAAATTACTGATCCCTTTATCCAAAAACTAGTCTCCACTGATTTCAAGATTCCTTATGAGGATTGATGGATGTCTAATTCAACTATACCTGATGAAGTTTTAAACCAAGTAAGAAACATTCAAGTAGAAATTGACCAACTACAGGCTAATGTGAGTGCAATAGAACAACAGATGAGTCTTATTTACAGAGTCATCAGTTCATTAAATGATGCCATTAAAACTCAAAATGAACTAAAATCAAAAAAACCTGGGGATAAAATTTTAATACCTATTGGAGGTTCAAATCTCATTCTATGCGCTATTGAAGACCCCCAGAAGACATATATATCTCTAGGATCAGGAGTGACTCTTCTGACAGAACTTGAAGACTCAAAAGATAGGAATAAATCTCAAGTTGAAAACTTAGAGAAGAGTATAAATCAACTCCAAGAGCAACACTCACAATTATCTCAAAAATTGAATCTTCATAGACAAGAATTACTAGAAATCGCCCAAAAATACCAAATTTTGTAATAGAACTTTTTTAAATATATCTCAAGGGATTTGAACACATATAATAATGGGTGAACTAAGCATTTTTTGGAGGTTATCGTAAAGATTGTCATCCCTAAAAAAAGGAGTACAAAAATTTCTTGGAAAAGTTTCTACCTATGAAATTAATGATAATAATATTAAAAAAGCTATTCGTGAATTCGAATTACTTCTTATATCGAATGATGTTTCTCTAACAGTAGCTAAACAGATTTCTAAGGAACTTAGAATAAAAATGCTAGGAAGGCGTGCAAAAAGATTCAGTGATCTCTCAAAAATGATTCCTGTTTTCGCAAAACCAATTATTCTTGAGATTATTACTCCGAAGAAAGCAATAGATCTTCTTGAGGTCTTGGAAAATCATAAGAAAACTTCAAGTCAAACAAGTGAAAAGTCTCCTCTCATTTTCTTATTCTTAGGTATAAATGGAACTGGTAAAACAACTTCTATTGCTAAATTGGCTTATCTATTAAAGAATAAAGGGTATCATGTAGTACTTGCAGCTAGTGATACATTTCGTTCAGGAGCACAAGAACAATTAAAAGTTCACGCTGAAAAAATTGGTGTCAAATTAATTAGGGGAAAATATGGTAGTGATTCTGCAGCTGTCGCTTATGATGCTATTGCCCATGCAAAAGCAAGATATGCAGATGCCGTTATAATCGATACTTCTGGACGAATGGCTGTAAATCAGGATTTAATGGAAGAAATGAAGAAGATTCATCGAGTTACAAAGCCAGACTATACAATATTAGTTGTGGATGCGTTAGCTGGGAATGATGCAACTAAGCAAGCGAAAGATTTTCACAAAGAAATTCCCTTAAATGGGATAATTCTTGCAAAAATGGATGCTGATGCTCGTGGTGGGGCTTTAATTTCCGTCACTTATATTACAGGAGGAGTTCCAGTTCTTTTTCTCGGAACAGGTCAAAAATATACAGATTTCGAACTATTCCAACCAGAAAATTATATCAACCAACTAATAAATTAAGACCTACTAATTTTTAGAAAAAATAAGTGGTATTTACTATTAGTAATCATTTTTGAAAGATACTGTATTCTTCTAACCTCCTCTATTAGCTACAGGATCAAAGAATATAGAGATAAAGGTAGTTTTAGTGAACTACCATCAGCTAGCTAACACTATGAAAACTCTAATCCTGAATCATGCTTTAGGACTTCTTCTTTTAATAACTGGGCCTGTTTTACAGTTTTAGTAAGGAAAAAATCGATTGTTTTATCAGTGATATAACCACAATCTATAGATAAAGCCATTGCCTGGGAAATAGCTGTTTTTAATAAAAATGGAATTGACGCAGCAGAGTAATACGCAAGTTTAGGGTTGATTGCTAAAGATAAGGCATCCATATAGGCTCGTTGCAGATCTGCAATCATTCTAACCTCATCTACATCGAGAATACTTCCATCTATAATTTCCTGGTTTTCTAAAACCGTGCTGAGTTTTAAACCTATTTTAAATGGTTGAATCCCTAAACGAGAAAGTACTGTAGCATGCGCTTCAGATACAGTTTCTCCTACTGAGAGAACTTTAGCTGTTTTTATAATCCTTATTTTTCCTTTCTCAATTCTTGTTTGTAATCCAATTGAACTAAGTTCACCTATGATTGGTCCTGGATCCAAATTAGTGACACCTTCGGAAACAAACACATCAACAGGCGATATTTGACCAGTTTTTGCAGGAGCAGGAACTTGGTTTTGATTTAAAAACTTTTGAAGTTTGAATGGGTTTACGTTTGTAAATATCATTGCACAAGAGCCGTTTATATACGGAATAAGTTTTACAATACCAGGTTTATCAACGTTTTCTAATGCTAACGTTTTTAAGGTATTTTTTGCTACTTTCAATGTTGCAGCGACTTCTCCTGACCGCATTGAAGAGCGAATATCTTGAAGGGCTTTTGAACTTATTCCACTTAAATTAACCAAACCTATAACTGAGTTTTGCTCTGCTAGGTTAATTATTGTATCAATTTGTTCCTTCTTCTTATTTTGTCCTTTTTCTGATCGAATTGCAGATATTGCCATCATAGTCACCTTTGAGGTTTTTTCCTCTCAGTCAAATCTTTTGATTCAGAGACTCTTGTTTTATGCATCAAGCACGTGGGCTTTTTTTGTCAATATTAATAAGTTATCTGAAGACCAAAAAAGAAAGAAATTGAAATCAAACGTTTGAAAAACTGTCTTGGGTTTATTATTCTATATATAAGGGAATAGAATATAGTTCAGAAATCAGAATCTTCATCCTGTTCTTCTTCACTTGGTTGAACTAGTTTAACTGAATCTGCATGAAGGACAATTGGTATGGTGACACTACTTGTCAGTAAATCAACAGTAATTTCTTCCCGAGCTTGATAAATTGAAGAGATTTTAGCACGACTACCTTTAAAGGGACCATCAACAATCTCAACTATGTCGTTTGTTTTTAATCCTTCAATAACAGGTGTTGGAATAAGGTGTCCCTCTAATTCTGAAACTGGAACACGTCCCAATTGTTTACCGATATAATGAGCACCATCAACAGCTTGAGTTATATCTTGAACATCCCCTTCTATGAAAATATACCCTTGGATCTCTGTTACTAAAACAGTTTTTACATCTAGTTGATTTATTTCTGCACGAGAAGCGACTGCTTCTGCTGCATTGAACTCCTGCCCCTTTTTAACCTTAAAACAATAGATCCCAACTTTTTCAAGCAATCTAATCACGTTCTCGAGTGAAATAACCAAGGTGCTATATTGTTCCAGATATCAATTACATTTGGTTTTGAAGTATTACTCCATAAAGCACAAGTCGAATGATGTAAGCTATTAACCCAAGGATTGCCATCCCAGCAGTAGTAATCTTGATGACCAAGAAAACTTCTGATCTGTCTGGTTTTTTCGCCAATTTTAGTATTCGAATTGCTCTTTTATAGAAACTTGCTGTTCCTATTCTACTACTGTCTATTGACATTTTTCTTTCACTTTACTCAGTGAGTTGAATCGGTTAAGATAAGCTGAGGTTTGATCGTAAGAGACATTAGCTCTTGAAGAAGTAGTTTAAATGCGTAAGAAATAGCAATCTTGAAAATTCCTGTATCAACATTTCCACATACATTACAATATGTTTGGTCTTTTTTACGATCCCAAGTAGCTATCAGTCCACATTTTTCACAAATAAAAATCTCTGTTTTGTCAGATTCTTCCAATAATCTCTCTTTTAGCAAAAGTGCAGCACCATGACCGATTAAACAGTCGCGTTCCATTTCTCCAAATCTCAAACCTCCTTCCCGGGCTCTCCCCTCTGTAGGTTGTCGTGTTAATATTTGAATTGGTCCCCTCGCTCGGGCATGAATCTTATCTGCTACTAGATGATGTAGTTTCTGATAGTAAGTAGGACCAATAAAAATTCTTGCTGGAAGTTTCTGTCCAGTCATTCCATCATACATAACTGACTCAGCATATGGATGAAAACCTAAGTCACGAAGTTTACGTGCAATATCTTCAGGATCTGGAGCTTCAAATAACGTTGCATCTATTTGTCGTCCTTCATAGCATGCAACAATTGCGCTCATACACTCAATTATCTGTCCTAATGTCATTCGACTTGGAATAGCATGGGGATTTATTATTAGATCAGGAACGATTCCGCTTTCTGTAAATGGCATATCTCTTTGAGGGACAATATGTCCAATAATCCCTTTTTGGCCATGACGGGAAGCAAATTTATCTCCTAACTCCGGAATTCTTTGATCTCTTACTTTGATTTTTACTAGAGTACTCCCTTCAGAGGTTTCTGTTAATATCACTCCATCTACTATTCCTTTTTCTCCATGGCGAATTGCAATACTAGTTTCACGCCTTTGAGGTGTTGAAGATTCTAAAGATTCCAATTCAATGTATTCTTCCAAAAACCTTGGCCTTGAAGTACGACCTACTAAGATATCACCTCCTCCTACTTCAATTTCGGGCTCAATTATTCCGTCAACTTCACTTAAATGACGATAGACTTCTTTTGCACGATACCCACGAACTCCTTTTTGAGGAGTTTCAAATCTATCCTCTTGTCCTCCAAGGTACTTTTTTTCCTCACCAACATATGATCGGAAAAAATGACTTCGGGCGAGACCTCGTTCAATACTAGCACGATTTAGGATAATTGCATCCTCGATATTATATCCCTGAAAACTCAAGATAGCTACTATAAAATTCTGGCCAGCAGGACGATCGTTGAACCCAATAACATCCATCGATTTACTACCAACTAATGGGATTTGTGGTGCCTGTAAAATATGTGATCGCCTATCAGTCCGAAAATAAAAATTTGAGGCATATAAACCTAGAGCTTGTTTTGTCATTCCAGCCTCATATGTATTTCGTGGAGATTGGTTGTGTTCTGCGTAGGGAATAATTGATGCACAAATACCTAATATAGCAGATGGAGAAATTTCTACATGAGTGTGTTCAGGTTGAATTTCTTCCAAAGTCATGGCAATGTAAGCATTTTCCTCTTCTTCTGCATCGAGAAATTCGATAACTCCTTCTTTAAGTAGATCAGAGAACTTAATATCTCCTTTTCTTAATTTATCAATATGAATTTGTTTTAAACGGGGTTTAGCAAATTGATTTATTCCTTCTGTTTCTCGATCTAAAATTATCAAGGGTCTTCGAACACGTCCCCCATCTGTATTTATTGAAATTATCCTATTTTCTTCGAAAAAAGCCAAGTTAATTTCATGATGAAGCTTAGAAGATCTTCTAGCTTCACGAATTAAGCTAAATGTTTCCTCAGGTAGACGTGTTGTAGCAATTAGATTACCATTTAGAAGAATATGAACACCCTGATGATCTATAACTTCTGTAACTGGTTTAACAGCACAATTCTGGAATATAAAATCACGTACAGGTTCCTCACTTGTACCAATAGATATATAGGCCTGCATAGCGAGGTTTTTAACCAAACCACAGTTAGGACCTTCTGGGGTCTCATTAGGGCATATTTTACCCCAATGTGTAGCATGTAAATCTCTTGCCTCAAAATGAGCTTGACTTCGAATCAAAGGACTAATGACTCGGCGAAGATGACTGTAAGTTGACATATAATTTGTACGATCTAGGAGCTGTGAAACTCCTGCTTTACCTCCAACCCAGTTTCCTGTTGCAAGAGCATGTCGAATTCGTTCAGTAATAACATCAGCTCTCATAGCGACCCTTAAATTGGGTAATTTCCCCCTTCTCGCTCCTTTTTCTAATTGATATTTGATATCACGGTATAATGAATGGAATGCAACTCTAAAGAGACTAGTAAGCATCTCTCCTGCTAATTTAAGTCGTTTATTAGCGTAATGATCTTTATCATCTTGATCAATACGGCCAAGGTTAAGTTCAATAACCTTTAAAGCCATTTGTGCTAGATATAAGGCCTTTTGATGCCGAAAACTTTCATCTTTACCCACATGAGGCAATAAATAGTTGTCTAATACTTGTTTTGCACGTAATATACGATATTGTCTAGTCTGACCTACAGCGACTCTTTTACCAATGAAATCTAGAGCTTCTTCTTGGTCTACTATCTCCGCTGCCTCACGAAGGGTTGGTAAAAGCTCTTGAATTAGTTCTGGTTCATTAGTGACTAGATTAGCAATATTTCGATCAATTGTTACACCCAAAGCTTTAATGAGAACAGCAAGAGGTAATGGTCGTGGAACACTAAAGAAGTTAACTAGCAGCCTACCATCTTTCCGACGTTGAACGGAAACCAAAGAACGAAATCCTGCAACAGTACTAAAAACTTTTGCCACTGCAGTTGTTGATGAACCTTTACGTCCTTTATCAACTAGAACTCGGTTAGAAACTAAATATTCCTGTGTTACAATTACTCGTTCTGAACCATTGATAATGAAATAACCACCTGGATCCTCTGGATCCTCCCCTAACCTTGTCAATTCATCCCGACTTAAATTAAACAACAAACATGACTTGGATTTCAACATTATTGGTAATCGTCCAATATATGCTGTTACAACCTCTTCTTCCTTTTCAATACCTGCATCTACATAAACAGGTCTCATTTTTAAATTCAAAGGAGAGGAATATATTAAATTTCTTATACGAGCTTCCATGGGATATATGGTTCGTTCAGAGCCATCTGCTTCTCTTACTGAAGGTTCTCCTACATCAATACCTTCTAGCTTTACATAAAAGCCCTCAATGTCCGGTTCGATTTTTGGTCGTTCCTGGACAATTTCATTCAATTTTTTTTCTACAAATTCATTAAAAGAATAAAGATGCTGTCTTACAAGTCCAAATTCATGATACATGGATTTAAGGACTTCCCATTTATCATTATTGGTGATTTGCTCCATAACAAATACTCCTTCTTCTGTCTTCTTATTATTCTCTCATGAAAAAATGATGGTACTTATAAAATTGAACTAGTTACCCTTGATTTCGTTGAAATGTGAACTATTGACCTTTTTAAACTAACCTTAAGTGAATCTCACCGAAAAAACTATCTATCCCATCTTTTTATGAACTACCTTGACAGACACCAGCTGAGCTCAGTAAGGAAGGCAGTTAAAACGAAATTTGTGTGAATTTAAATTTGATGTTACATCAACCAAACACTCGATAAATGCAGCAAAGAATTAATATGAAAATCTTTCATCTACAAAGGAATTTTTTCACATATACAACCCTTTTCTCTTATATTTGAATAAAATCTCTTAAGTGTAAACTCTATTGATCTGAATTTCATGGAAAATAATGAATAGAAGAATTTTGGTGAATAATCTAAATTTCAAAGGGTTTTTTTTTCAAAATATGCTTTACTGCTTCTATGCTTGTTTGAATCCTACCTTGAGGATTGATGAACTTTGGATCTCGAATTTTAAACATTGTATCTATTAGAATCCCAAGAGCTATATGGAAATCAAAAGATGTCCCATCAGGATAAAATTCTTCCAGGGTGATACCATTTCTAGAGATTGTGTAATCATATCCCTTACATATGAGTTCAAAATCATTCACTGTTTTGTCAAACGATTGAGAGAGATAAAAGTCGTTATAAGCAAATTTAGAGAAAAAAGTTCCGATATCCTCCGCACGATCAACGTTTCCCGCCTTATCTAAATATGCAGGATCTATCAAAAATATATCAGTTCGGTCAATTTTTAAATCTCCAGTATTACTTGTTAATGTTTTTCCCTCCTTGAACATTATATTTCCAGGGTGATAATCCCCAAAACAATTTGCACCTGCATCACTTAGTCCAATACGACGAAATTCTTCTTTAAAAAGAGAAAAAAGCTCATCTTTATCCCCTGGGGCCACATTTAATCCTTTAACCACCTCAGAAATCAGATGTAAATATCTGTCAACAAATACTTTATGTTTAAAAATCCCATGAATATATGGTAACGCCATTCCTGCCAAAAAAAACTTCTGTGGTTGATCAAGTTCACTATCAAAGAACTCTCGCGGTTCTCTAAGACCTTCATAAATTAATAAGGAATTTTCATGAGAAAAATGTAGTAATTGAGGTGTTCGAACCTTAATATTGTTTTTTAAGACTTCTCCTAGCCATACGGCCCCATTACCTTCTTTTGCTGCTGTTTCTGGATCTGAAAGGAATTTAAACGCAAGATCAATTTTATATTTTCTGTTTTGTAATGTATCCACAACTTCGACAGTCATCAATTGTAATTCTTTTCTTCTTCCCAACCTCTTCCCCAAAGTCACATTTTCTATTTTTTCAACTGGAAAAAAGGCTCCTGTGTGATTTCTCACCAGTTCTTCTATTTGTTTCAAGAAAAACTTCGTCAGAACACGGATTAATTCTAACTTAAGCTGTTCTTCCGCTAGAATGTCAGGAGTCATAAAACAATTCTCTCAAATGGAATTATCATAGGTTAAACTTAAGCAATTTAGAAGACCATGCAATTAATGATTGGTTATACAATCTAATATTTGATAATTGATGAAAATAATTAGAATACGACTGATATTAATGCCAGTATTTACTCTAAATTAAAGTTTAAAAAGGGTTTCTTAAATCAATTCAAATGGGTGATATGTGGTGTTATCCAGCTGGGATCATTTTGTTAATTCTTCTAGCTTCTCCAGCTAGTCCAAAACAACATTATCACCGTATATTTCTCTGTCTCTTTTCCCTTAATGAAATAAATGGTTCATTCCATGCCAATAATTTCTATATTTTGATTATTACATTTTTTCCCCTTTGTGGGGAAAATCAAAATTATGAATCATGTAACACCTACTATATGGACGAATAAAATATGAGACTCGAACCAAAACTTAAACAGAAAAGATGGAAAACAATTAACGAACGAGAAATTATTAAATTCTGGGCTGATAAAGATATTTTCAGATATATCCCTGACACAACGAAACCTGTATACATTATTGATACCCCCCCTCCTTACGTTTCTGGACGAGCTCACATTGGTTTCGCTATTCATTATGCCCAGATAGACATGATAGCACGATATCACCGTATGTTAGGTTATAATGTTATTTTCCCTGCTTGTGTTGATCGTAATGGTCTTCCAGTGGAAGTGAAAGTTGAAAAGAAAATAGGAAAATCCATGCATAAGATAGATCGTGAAGAGTTCCTTCAAATATGTAAAAGAGAACTCGATAAAGCGGAAGAGAATACAATACAAGTCATGAAATGGATGGGATTGTCTTGTAACGCGTTTTATGGTTCTCCTGAAATCTATTACCAAACAGATTCTCCTCAATACCGTTTTAACACCCAACAAACATTTTGTAAGGCTTGGCATGAAGGAAAAATATTGAGAGCAACACGACCAAATAATTGGTGCATCGATTGTGGAACCACAATTGCGGATGCAGAGATAGAATACCGTGAAGATGATTCTTATCTTTATTATATAAAATTCAACATAAAAGAATCTGAGGAAACTATTATTATTGCAACAACACGTCCAGAGTTGATCCCAACATGTGAACTAATAATCTTTCACCCTTCTGACGCAAGATATTCCCATTTAAAAGGAAAAAGTGCTATTACTCCACTATTTGAAAAAACTGTTCCTATTGAAGTTCATCCTGAAGCGAATCCAAAATACGGAACAGGGATCATGATGATTTGTGCTTATGGTGATAAATCTGATGTGAAAATTCTTCGAGAATTTGGGGTGATTTTCCCGAGAACGATGATTGACGCAGATGGATATACCAATGAAGTAGCAGGAAAATATCAAAAACAAACAATAGAGAAAGCACAAGCCGCAATATTGAAAGATCTAGAAAAAAATGGGTTTTTAATAAATTCAGGGCCCACAAGCCGTCGAGTACCTATATGTTGGAGATCAAAAACACCTATTGAAATCATTGCTATGGATGAGTATTATTTACAACAACTAGGAGTTCTACCAGAACTTGAAAAAATTATAGATCAGATGAAATTTTATCCACAATCTAGTAGAATCATTCTTAACAACTGGATAAGATCAATAACCATGGATTGGGCTATTAGTCGCAGAAGATTTTATGGAACTTCCATTCCGATATGGTATTGCCCTAAATGTAATACCCCTAATGTACCACATGAAAATCAATTAACGCGATATATCGAGGCATGGAAGGAAAAAGCACCAATATCGACTTGTTATCAATGTGGGAGTTCTCTTAAAGAAGCAATTGGTGAAGACAGAACCTTTGATACTTGGTTTGATTCATCTATATCGGAATTAATTGCCTGTAATTATGGAAATATTTTCTTTGAAGATAATAACGGAAAATTCTTTTCAGAGAATTTCCCATGTTCAATCCGACCTCAAGGAAAAGAAATTGTAAGAACTTGGCTTTATTATACTCTTCTCCGTGCATACCATCTCTTTGAAAAGCCTGCATTTAAACAAGTATGGATTTCTGGTCTTGTACGAGATCCTTATGGGGGAAAAATGTCGAAAAGTCTTGGAAATACTATCGATCCCCTCCTGTTTTTACAACCTCCAATCTTACCTGAAAATACTCCAAAATTATTAAGGCCTGATAAAAATAGTCTGAAAATTATAGCAGAAATGGAAAAAACATCAAAAATTATGAAGAAAATAAAATCAAATCTTTATTATGGTGCTGATAGCCTAAGATTAACATCTTGTTTACAAGGAAGCCATGGTTCCGATATTCGTTTTTCTGTATCCAAGCTTGATGGTAATGCGAAATTTATAACAAAATTATGGAATATTGCTAGATTTATTTCGACTTTTCCCATCGAGAATCCCCCTAAATCATTATCTACAACAGACCAATGGATTCTTAATAGTCTGGATGCTTTAATACACCGTTGTAGAGAGGGTTATGAGAAGCTTGATTTTTCTATTCCAGCTGAAAATATCTACAACTGGGTTTGGAATATTTTTGCTCCTCATTATATAGAACTGGTAAAATCCCGTGCATATAAACAGAATGAAATAAGTGATGAAAGACAAAGTGTACATTATTGTCTTCATCAAATACTTCAAGCTGTATTAAAATTACTAGCCCCAATAACACCATTTGTTACCGAAAGCATATATAGAAATCTTTACCAGCCTTCAGGTAGTATCCATCACGAACTATTACCAAAATCAAAAAAAAATAGTGGTAATGAAGATCCTCGAACATATGAACTAATAGAGTTAAATTCCTTTATCTGGAAAGTAAAACAAGATCGAGGTCTCTCTTTGAAAGCATCAGTAACAAAAATTCATATTCCTAATAATTTAAAAGAATTTATTCCAGACTTGAAAGAAATGCACAATGTTAAAATCATTCTTACATTAAAACCTAACCTTGAGGAAGAAGGAATTATTCATACCAATTCATATGCAATCAAAATCTAAATAGTACAAAGGTCTTATCTCCAATGTCGAATAAAGAGAAAGATTCCTCATCTGATATTAAGCAGATGAGTACTCTATTACTTTCAGGAGCTACAATGTTAACAGAATCTTGTCCAGATTGTAAAGTTCCTCTATTTAAGAAGAATGAGAATACATTTTGCCCAAAATGTGGCAGAAAAGCTGTATTTGTGAGTTCTGAAGACGAAGTAAAAGAAATTGAACATGCTTACTCATTTTCAGAAACCCGCGAAATGACACAAGACATTTTAACTGGAAAATTAAACTATATGACTCAAAAGCTTGCAGACTGTGAAGATTTTGAAGAAATAAAAACTATTCTTGAAATAATGGATTTATTACTCAACTTAATTACTAAAATCGCAAGAATTAAGTAATAATAAGAAATTAATAACTGAATTCTTAAGGATTAAACTCAAAACTTTATTTGATTTACTAAATATCAATTCTTTGAGTATAAACTCTTAACTGGTTGGTGATTGTAATTGGGACGAATTTTGGGAAGAATTCTCCGTATTTTAGCCTGGATTGCCCCTATATACCAATTTAGGGCTAGTGTGTGGCGTAGATGTGGTGTGAACATTGGGAGGCGTGTGTACATAGGAAATCTAGTCTTTATTGATAGTCAATATCCACACTTGATCACAGTTGAAGATGATGCTAGTATTGGGCCCTTAGCTTTGATTTTGGCTCATTCTGGAGGAAGCCCTTATCACCAGCAAACTGGTATCTTTAAACAGCAACCAAAACCAGTGCATATCAAACGTGGTGCATGGATTGGATCAGGGGCAATCATCCTTCCAGGAGCAATAATTGGCGAAGGATCAATTGTAGCTTCTGGAGCTGTTGTTAATCGTGCAATCCCTGACTTTAGAATCGCTGCTGGTAATCCAGCACGAATAATTTCTGAATTACCGAGGCCCAAAAAAGGGAAACTTAAGAAGAAAGAAGAAAAAAAATGATTACATATATTGGTATTGTCTCACATGACTTTAATTCCATACTTATCAAGAATTTTTTTTATATCACCAATTGTTTTTATCTCCAAGATGTCATCATCGGAGAGAAAAATATCAAAAGCCTGTTCCAATTCAGATACCAAAGCAAGATGAGTCATTGAATCCCAGATTTCGAGACTTTCTTGGGAAATATCATTGCTTATCATATCTCTTTCCAATAGAAGGATCTTACAAATAATATCTTCATAAATTTCTTGAACTTTCGTCATCATTCTTCAACTACCTGAATGTATTCAGGATAGATTACCTTGGAATCAAGAGGCTGGAGTACCCATCGTGTATATCCATCATTTCGCTTTTCTACTAACTTAAAGCTATGTTTTGGATAAAAATCCTTTACTAATGAGTTTTTCTTTGAGGGAATGTATTCAGCTTCTAGATTTTTGACTTTTTTATTTTGAACATCCTTTATTATTTTATATAGAAATGTAGTTTCGATTTTTCTACCGATTACCCTACAACTCATAAGAAAACTATCTATTAGATATGTTTCTGCAGATTTTACTTTAACAATCGCGACACCAACGGTTCCTTCATGTCCAAATTTATCATGGACTTCTAGGGTGTAAAAGAGATGTCCTTCTCTGTCAGAATGCATTTGACGGATCTCTGCTTCAGTATACCGCCTAGTTGTTAAATTAAATTGATTTGTCCGATTCAGAAGACTTGTGACACGTGGAAGTACTGAATCATCAGCATATCGAATTTTTGCTACAATGTTCAACGACTTGATAAATTCCTCAACAGATTGTACTTGTTGTTCGAGAACCTGGCGTTTTCGTCTTGCGTAATACATTTCGCTACGGTTAAGATCCTCTCTAGTCAGTGATAACGTATTAAAGTCATTTAATTTTTCTAAAGCTTGTCGAAACAAAGCAGGATTAGAAGGCAGCTCGACAACGTGAACTTCAGGTAAGGATGTCCTCACACGTTCACGTTCTATCGGATTGTCATCAAAAAAAACCATACTATCTAATCCAATGTTAATTTCCTTACTCAATTCAATAAGGTTTTTTACTTTATCATTCCAATTAATACGGTGAGCAGCTAGATTTTTTTCTTTTATAAGCATAAAGGGATGTTTTTGGAAAACCTCAAGAGCATCCTCGGGATTATTCTTGCTGTTTACAGCCAAAATTATCCCCCTATTGTTCAAGCTAAGGAGAGAACGTTGAAAGTCCAGAAATTCAATGCCAGGATAAGTAACATTAAGTTTAATTCCATCGAGCTCATCTTCCCCAATAATACCACCCCAAAGAGTTCCATCTAAATCAAGAACAATACATTTCCTATTCTTCGATTTTAGTGCATTAATGTACCCCATCAACTCGTAAGAAATATGTGGTATGAAAGATTCTTTGAATAGAAATGAGCCTCGATAATACATTGGATAATTCTTGTAATTATCTTTGCCGTAATTGCTAGCAACTTCATTGAGATCAAATATGAATATTTGTTTGTTATTTCTATATGATTTCTCCAGTCGTATGTTTAATAATTGATAAAAACGCTTGAATCCAATTTCTTGTTTATTATCCAGGATTCCAAAGGGAGAAAATGGAGGTAATATAAAATTACTGAAAAGGACTAGCGATTCACTCCTTCGATTGAATAATGTCAAGATTTGACTAATATTATGAATAACTCTATCTAATTCAACATTCTTATTTTCTGTTTTCATTTGAGGAAATTTAAACCTGAACATTTCATCTAATAATGATTCAACCTCTACAAAAAATATAACCACATCTGGTTGAGATTTGTATAGGTCACTATTTTCATTAATTACCTCTTCGTGAAACCGATTAAATGGAGCAATGTAAATTTCTGGAAAAAGGCCTTTTAAACGACAATCAATATCAAGATAAATTGCCAATGGGTCAATAGTGAAAGAACTCAATAATGCGATGTTTATACGTTGGTGAGAGGGTATTTCTACATTTGAAAAATCTAACTTCTTAATTCGCTTGTACACATTCCAATAGTTTCTATGAGTTGATTCTTTACGAATCAATTCAAGTAAATCATTCTGTTTACGAAATACATCGATACTTGAGTAATTCATCATAAACCCCTTGTTTAAATTCAACTATAACTTCACTTAAATTCTCCAATAATTCAAAATCAGATACTCGTGAAAATGCTACCGCCCATGCTATAGCCAGCTCATTGGTGTGTGCTATGCTGACTTGAACTTCAAGATTATGATTGTTATTCAACCATTTATTAGCCGTAGGAAGAGACAATAAATCATCTCTAGATGAAACTATAGGTCTCCCATTTTTATCATGTCTGATTGAAATTTGAGTAAGCTTTATTGGTAATAGCTTATTTAATGCTTTAAAGATTGCCTCTTTTGCAGCAAAAATCCCCGCAAAATGAGGATAAGGGTCAGAAAAATCAATACAGTATTGAAACTCATATTCACTAAAGACACGTTCATAAAAACGAGAATGTTTCGAAGGAAGGAACATTCTAAATCGTTGAATTTCAATGATATCAATACCAATCGACCAATTTGTCAATTAAAATCAACCTCATAATCAAGTTCTTCTCATATAATCAAAAAATGTGAAATTATCTATATCCCCCGTAAGAAGGCAACATACAGGTGCATCCCTTTTCCATCGCTGGTTTTTTGACCAATAGTCTATTGCTTCCGAAATTGTGGGTACCCACGCGCCAATTTTCCTTGCATGAAGGAGTAACTCACTTAAACTCCGAATGTACTTTTTTTGTCCAATCCTTATTGGATGAAGATCGTACATAACAAGGCCATTGACCTTGCGGGCTTTTTCTAAGTGAAATATCAAGATTTTAGCCATTTTTTCTACTGAAAGTTTGTATTTATCGATCATCCGGTCATCAGACCACTCACATAAAGGAATACAGGTATAAGACGACATTTTTCCATTTTTTAATTTAATTTGGAAGAATTTATGTCCATGTCTATACTCCCGACGATATCCTATTCCTCCATCCCATTTAAATCCAAATCTCTCTACTAATTCCATTGTAGTTTCTGAATATGAATTGTATGGTGCTCTAAAACCTTGATAAGGAATTTTTAATTCCTTGAAGATATTGATAGCCTTCGTTAATTCAATTACCTGCTGTTTAGGTGATAGAAACGGATATTTTACATGCTTATATCCATGAATAGCTATTTCATGGGGAAATAACTTTAAATATTCAACTAATGAAGTGTTTGACTGAGCTGTTGCTGCCACAAGTGGAAACGTGAATTTAGCATCATATTCAGCAAGTGTTTCAAAGATCCTTTGTAATAATTGAGAAAAGGGTGTCATATGGAAACGAAACATTTTTACAGTATGGTTAATAACCTGCTTACCACGTCTACCTCTTAAATGCATCAACCAAGATGTCAGACGACTCCTATTTACCATAATTTTCCCTAAAAATATTCTAATGGCTTAAAACAAGAAATCCAACAATTAATTAAATGTTTTTCATTGTAAGTTGATAAGATTGCTTTTTTTTCATTATAGACGTTTATTATCAAAATCATGATTATATAGCTTCAAAGGGAATAGAAATTAGAAACCATTTTTCTTGTTTTATATGTCTACAAAAGGTCAAGAGAACATCTAAAAAATTTCATTTCAAGTTCCCCTATTAATAATGCCTATTAAGACGTTAATTCTTACTTCCTTCAATTATTATTTTAATAACGAAAAAAAGTGGATTAGTTCTTCTTGTATTTCATTCCTTAACTTCATTATATCATTTACTTCAACTGGTTCAGAATGTTTTATAACAACATTCAATTGTACAACGTTACCAATTGCTTGAATATCTTCTGACTTAACACTAAATTCGGTATCAAGACCCTTAACAGTCAAACTAATAGTTGGTGAGGGGATTTGAATTCTAATATTACGAATAACCCCAATCATACGTGCATTTGCATCAATAACGGCTTTTCCTATGAGTTTTCCTGGAAACATGAGCTCAAATAACTCTATATCTATATCTATTGGTTGTTTTGTCATTATTGACACCATAAATCGTTGAAGATTTCATGAAACAATTAAAATATTGTATTACATTACACAAATAAAATCTTGTAAAAGAGTGCCGTTCGTTAAGCAAGTAAGTCGTTTTAAAATAAAAAACTATTTTTCTCATGGATACCAACTGTCCAGTAGAGAACTGCCAAGGTGAAACAGAAATATGCCTATCTTCATAGACAAAATCTTAGATGACCTCAGAAATCGCTATAATACTGCTATAACAACGATTAACAAAGAAATGCTTCTCAACTATTCTGCTATCATTTTGATTTTCATTTTAGCTTACCTTGTTAGAATATTCTCAGTCATTAGACCATACGAAATTATCCTTACAGCTAATGATCCCTTCGCACAATACCGTGCTGCAGTATATATTCAAGAACATGGTCTTGCTCAATTTTTAAGCTGGGTCGATAATCAAACATGGTACCCTGAAGGACGATTCTGGGGACGAGGGTTATACATTGGAACACCTCTTTCAGCGGTCCTTTTATATCAAATAACAGTATTTTTGGGCCTCGATATTCCATTATTGGTTGTTTGTTATTATCAACCCGCTCTGTTTGGAGCCTTAACCTGTGTAGCAATCTATTTTCTAGGTAAAGAGCTTGGAAATAAAAAAGTTGGTCTACTTGCTGCACTCTTACTAGCAATTTCAGCTGGTCACTTACAACGAACTGTAGTAGGGTTCTTTGACAATGAATCACTGGGAATTCTTTTCCTTGTCCTTGCATTGTATTTCTATGCGCGATCCTTACGGACTGGGTCAGTTATTACAACAATAATATCAGGAATTTGCCTTGGAATCTTATCTGGATCGTGGGGTGCTTCGACTTACGCTTTTAACTTGATAGCAATTCACGCATTTGTCATGTTGCTTCTTAAAAAACATTCAGAAAGATTATTTCTTTCGTACGGGGGAACAATTCTTGTAGGCTTCTTTATCATGACATTAATCCCGAGAAATGGGCCAAAATCAATCCTAGCAACGGACGCTTTAACTTGTCTAGGTGTCCTTGGTTTGTTAACCCTAGCAGAAATTTATCGTTATATTAATACCTTTTATGACACAACACAAATACAAACTCGCTTTAAAACACTTATTCCTTTTATTGGAGTCGCTACAGTTTTAATATTCATAGTATTATTATTAGCAGGCCAACTAACTAATATATCATCAAAATTTGTAACAGTTCTTTTACCAGTATTCCGAGATGAAGCTCCTATTTTAAAATCAGTTAGTGAACATCAAATTGTAACTTGGGCTACATTCTTCAGAAATGTTGGAATATTAGTTTTTTTAATACCATTATGTATCTATTACCTCTATGAAAAACCAACTGAAAGGAATATACTCCTCTTATTATTCGGTATTACAGCAATATATTTCGCTGGTTCTATGGTAAGATTAGCTCTGATATTGGCTCCAGCTATTTCATTATTAGCAGCAAAAGCCATCGACCAAACTTTATTACCTTTTGTATTAGCATTCCAAGAACGATTCGCACTAAGTCGCCGTAAAACTCGCTTTACACAACCCCTATCAAATGAACAAACTGCAATCGCTTTCTTATTCATAGGCCTTTTTTTATTATATTCTGTTGGTACAGCTGTGGATGCATCTATTAAAACAACACAAGCTCCTTCAATACTTACCCCTGTATATACAGGACAACAGGTTATTCTAGGAAAGGACTGGCAGGAAGCAATAGCATGGTTAGATTATCACACAGGACCAACGGATGTGACAGCATCTTGGTGGGATTATGGATACTGGATAAGTGGAAATTCAAATACCACGATTTTAGTGGATAATTCTACAGGTAATAAGACAAAAATTGGTAATATTGGATGTTTATTGGTTCTCAATCCTCCAGACTCTTTAAAAATTGCAAAAATATACGATGTAACCTATATTGTCCTTTTGGTCTCTGATGGATGGTATCAACTTGATTCTGACCTTGGGAAAGTCCCTTGGTTTATTCGCATTGGAGCCGCCAATGGTAATATCATCCAAATAGATCCAGATGATTACCTTGAGTACGATTCGAGAGGTCAATATATTCAAGGCTATGTCAACAAGTTTTATGACTCAGTATTTTGGTCATTGTTTACTGGAGGAGGAGCCTCAGATGAAGCAGGTGTCTCAACCGAATCTTTCGAACGAATTAAATCATACGCTCCAATAACTGAAAATGCTCCTACAACAAAAGGTTTTTCTGATGCTTACACAGAGTATGCGAATTATTATGAGCTTGCTTATAGAACAACACACAAATGGATATACATTTGGCGAATTAAATGGGAAATTATTCCCCCAGGAGCTATTACACCTTAAATTCGTTTATATCTTAAAGATGTAAATCAACCAGACTGACAGTATAGTTGTCGTACCGTTTCTATTAATAGTAAACCATAAAATCTATATGGGGTTATTGATTATATTTTCTATTCACTTAGCAAATTTATTCCCTCCAAAATAAAATCAATATTATATTTTCTCAAAGAGAATGAAAAATGAGTAATTTCGCTTGAAAATAGAGCGCTATCTTTTTTAGTAAAATATTCTTAAATTACATGATGTTTAAAGAAATTTGATAATATCAAAGATTTTATCTCCATATACCATCATTGTGCCTATCAGATGTTTTTGGGGTTTAAATTGTATTGGAAAGAATAGATCTTATTAAAATCTTCTTAGAACATAACTTCAATGTTACAGAAGACACTTTGGATTATTTATTACAAAAAAATGCATCAGAAGAAGCTCTGAAAAAAAAAGTTGCAAGGATCCCCAAAGACATTCCTGTAGTCAACCTAAAAACGGTAGAAGAATACCTAGAACCGCTTGATCAGTCTTCTCAACCCATTAAAGAAGAAATTAAAGAAAAAACTAAACAAATTGAACGAATCCAGAAAAAAGAACCCATTACTCCTTCAATTCGAAAGCTTACTTCACATATCACAGTAAAGACTGATATCCCTGAACGAACAGCTGATAAACCAGATATTCCTGCTTTTAGACAATTATTTCAGGATCGTTATGAACAGCTTTCTAATATTCTTAAGAGAAACCTCAATCACTCTGAGGCGATATTAAAAAGAAATCTCTCAGTAGAAGAAATTCCACTTATTAAAACTGGAATTATCATTGGGATGGTTCAAGATACTCGAGTCCTTCATACAAATAAGTTTGTTATCCAACTGGAGGATCCAGAAAGCGAAATAATAACTAATTGCGTAATGGTTCAGGATAGTGAGAGTTTTCCTAAATATCGAGAGATTCTCAGAGATACTGTAATTGGTATATCAGGTGTGTTACCAAAGAATTTTAAAGGGGGGGATATAACGGCTTTTTGGGGAAAAAATATCATAAGACCAGGGTTTTCACCAATAAAATTCAAACCTACCTCTGAATCTCGTAAAATTCTATTCATCGCTGACATACATTTTGGTTCAAAATATTTTTCAAGAAGTGTATTTGCTAAATTAATAAAATTTTTAACTTTGAAGGATTTAAATCCATTATATGAGAATATCGCTTCAGAAATTGATTGTATTATAATCGCAGGGGATCTTGTAGATGGAGTGGGGCATTTTTCAGATCAAAAAGACCAAATCTCGGCTCATTCCATCCAAATACAATATGAAAACCTAGCAACATCGCTAATGGAAATTCCAGCGCACATACAAATTATTGTTATTCCTGGAGAACATGACGCAACACATACAGCCCTTCCTCAACCAGCGATAGACAAAAAGATTGGAAAACCACTTCTAGCTTTGCCAAATCTGACCAGCTATGGTAATCCTGTACGTTTATCCGTAGAGAATTTGAACTTGTTAGTGTTTCACGGGCAAGGTAATTATACTCTTTATCAACAATCCCAACAAGAACAATTCAACCCAATTGCAGGGATTAAACACCTTTTGGAGTATCGACATCTTTGTCCTGAATATGGGTCATTTTATCCCTTAGCTCCTTTTAAAAAGGATTATTTAGTCATAGATGAGATGCCTGAAGTGGTTGTCTCAGGTCATTTCCACCAAGCACATTTTGAGGAGTATAAAGGCGTAAAAATTATCACTTGCGGAACATTTCAACGAAAACACGAAAAAGAGTTTCACATAGGAGGAGATGTTTCGATCGGAATAGTTTATGTTCTTGACACTGTCTCAGGAAATGTAGAAATGATAGATCTAAAGCCCTTGTGAAAGCTATTAATGCTTTAAGGATCTTGCACGCCTACCAGTTGATTTTTCCTGATATCATTTTGTCTTCTTTCAAAGTAGATTCTAGTAACGATTTTGGAATACTAAAGTGAATTTCCTTTGTTCTACCATGCCTTCCTCGTGATACAACTCGAGCACTAATTATTCCAAGAGCATCTAGCTCATTTATAAGATCACCAACACGTCTCTGGGTCAAAGAATCCATTCCCATCTCTTTACATAAGCGAGAATATTCTTCATAGACATCTCCAGTAGAAACAGTATTCGAATTGTCAATGATATTCTCTAACAAATGGATAGATAAAATGACCATTTTTGATTGTAAAGGTAAAGTACTAATTACTTCAGTTATAGTATTCCTTTCTATCGCACCTTGGGCTTTCTTAACATGTGTTTGGTTAATTTTATCAGCACCCTCTCGCTCGGCTGTTTCTGCTGAGACTCGTAAAAGATCGATCGCCCGTCGAGCATCACCATGTTCTTGAGCTGCTATGGCTGCTATCATGTTGATAACTCCTTCAGATAATATTTGATCTTGAAAAGCTAATTCTGCTCTCTCAATCAATATATCAGTTATCTCAGGAGCTTCATATGGTTTGAAAACAAGCTCTTCCTCAGATAGAGAAGATAATACTCGAGGATCTAAATATTCTTTAAATTTCAAATCGTTGGATATTCCAATCAGACTAACCTTTGCACGACTTAGATCTGAATTTATTCGTGTTAAATTATAAAGTGTCTCGTTACCAGATTTTTTTATTAAACTATCAATTTCGTCAAGGACGACTATGAATAAAGAATCACGTTGATCTAAACCTTGTTTAAATCGAGTAAATACTTCATCAGTTGCAAGACCTGTAAAAGGCACTTCGATACCTAATGTATTGCATAAATCAGCAAAAACACGATAATTTGTATCTACAGTATTGCAATTTAAATAAGCCACTTCTATCCGGAGTCCATGTTGAGGTGCTTTCTTGCCTAATATGTTCAATACATACTTAGAGACTGCAGTTTTTCCCGTTCCCGTTTTACCAAAGCATAATATATTACTAGGTTTTGCTCCACGGAGAACAGAAGCTAAAATATACCCTAATTGTTTGATTTGTTCAGTACGATGAGGAAGATTCTCAGGTACAAAAGAACTATCAAGAACATCGCGTCGTTTGACCAATTTAGGTGACTTAAGATATCCTTCGAATATTTCATCAAGTGTTATATCAGAATCTTCATATTGATTCAATAGTAAACCTCTCACCACTTAAGTTCAAAATTATTCGTTCCAATAGCATTACCTGTATTTCCACTCGAAATAAGAAAGCCGAAACAGTTAGATTAATACATACTTCAGAATAATCAATATGTTTAGACAGGAAATACCATTATTTCTAGTGAATAAAAGTTAGGTAAACACCATGGTATCATGATAATAATCAATTTAAGACTTCTGATTAGATTTTGCTTTGGAAAATAAGACTTATAAATTGTCTCATCTGTCTATCATTGATTAAAAACTGTTAGATTTGTCAATTATACTTATCTTTACCTTCTTTAATATGAGAAAAGTTCATTACTCATCCATAATGGTATCTTCTATTGTTAAAACTTTTTCAACTGTTTTGAAATCACTTTTTTCCTCCCTATCCTTCAGTAATTTTCGAATTTTAATATTCAAATCTTGAAGATCATACTTCTCACTAAATCTGTTATTAAGCTTTTCAATCTTCTTCCAGGCATCTACTGGATTTTTACCAAGATATCGCCACAAATATTTTCCTTTTCTCTTATCATTCGATTTCTTAGAGACATATGCTACGAGCCAAAAATAGGGGCCATGTAACATTCCCTCACTACATCTACAGTTGGATTTACCACATTTTTGCCATTTCGCAATTACTGAGGGCATAACATTTTCTTCTTGTAATTCAAAAAAAATCTTACCATATGATTATTTGTTATAATTAATACTGAAAATTATTCTTAATGTGCTACTTTGTAATATACTTTAGGGCGGCCTCTTTGTCTACGTTCTTCAGAAAACCTTGCGACATAACCTTTTAAGATTAAACGTAATAAACTGTCGTACAATGTAGAACGGGCTATACCTGTGATAGACACTAGTCTCGTTCTAGTGACTGGTCCTTCATTTTTCAGAATTTCCAAAACATTTCGATCTAACTCGTGAACTATAGCAGGCTTATCTATTGTAGGTTTCAATTCTGAAGGAGTTTGACCCCTTTTCTCACTGATTTTTATAACTTGGTTATTGGACATAAAAACCACCGATTGGTTTTCTACATCACATCTCAGAGAATAATAATATAAAATTCGAAAATATCTAGGAATTATGTTGTGAAAAAAAGGCATATTACAAAGTAAAATCATTAGAAAAGAATTTGAGAAGTGTTGTTCTATGAAAAAGATGTTTTAATTCTACTTTTCCGATTTATTTTAAAGTAGATCGTGATCTATTTATTTTTAAAGAACTAGGATTGGAATTTAACAGAACAGGTTAAAGAACTCTTTTGAGAAAGAGGATTAGAAGAGAAGATTTGAGTTACATTAACATTTTTGGTATTTCGTGAACTTTCTTTGGATTAATTCTGTATTCAATGGGATTAGCGCCTTCTTGACGTTCAACCAATCCTATATCAACTAAGCGATTTAAATTCGTTTGAATTGTAGAAATCCCAATTATTTCCCTCACATAATGTTGATATAACTCCTGGATTTCTCGTGCAGTTAGATAGTTAGGATTTGCTCTATTTCTAACAATTATAAGAATACGTTCTTTCTTAGTTTTTAAATCATTTAGTGAAAGAATCGGTGAGATATTCGTCTCTTTTCTGGTGTATTCTTCTTGTATCTCATTTTCCATCAAAAATGATTCCATTAGATAATCAATCTGTTTTTGTTGGTCTCTAGTTAATTGTAAATACCCCTCGACAAGTGTATGTAAAGGACCCAACCTTATTTTCCTATCAAAAGCTATAGTGATTTTATCATTGTTCGCAGTGATTTTTGAACCAGTTTCACGCATAATAATAACCTTGATTTCGAATAATATATGATGAATTACTTTCGAGTTCGATTTTTTACCTCAATTCTTTCACAATTAGTATCCGCACTTTCACTTTAATAAAGTTTAATCTATATCTCTATAACATCTCTAACTATCAACTTTGACTTTTACTAATAATTTGATAAACATGTAAATGCTTTTTCTCTTGATAATTTATAATATAAGGTTAATCGTGAATATAAAAATTTACTTTGGTTTCACTCAAATACCAGTACCCTGATTATAATACAATAACATAAGAAGAAATTACTTTTTTTGACTATTTATTAATTTCTAACACAACTGTTTCGTTTATTAATTCCTTTTGGATGTGAAAGATGAGAATTATTTTTCATAGATTTCCATAAAAAAGTTCCAATGGAAATAAAGGGGTGATATTAGTTATTGTGAATTACCTTTATTTTAAAGAATACTTTATTTATTTTGATAGATAAGTCAATGTTTAAGATAAAATCCATTAAATATATAAATCTTATCAATTTTTCTTTTATCTTCAAAAAAAAATAATTTAGAATAATTAAGACCTACACTTCCGGTGAAAATTATGGTATGGTATTGAAGTTAAATGAATAGGTTTGTCGATTTATCTTCCTATAAAGGCTTTAACATGTGAATAAATGATCTCTTTAATCAAGATTGGATTTGTTTTTGACTGTTTTTCTTAAATACTATTTCATGATGTTTCTATTATCTTTGACATTGATATTATACTGAAAATCTTAAATATGGCCATTAGTAATATTGAATCAAAGTAGTTTAAAGACACTAGTGATAACTTATGACTCAATATCTTCATAACTCCTTATCTTCAAAAAAAGAGAGAGAAAATCTAACACATTCTACTTTATCTGATGTTAAAATTACTAATGAAACAGATCGAATAATACTAGGAGCTCTATCAGAAATTCAACCCTCGACACGTATGGATTTATGTAAAAAAACAGGGATTCCAAGAACGACCATATATGACGCATTGAACAGATTGATGTTAAAAAAAGTTGTAGTAAAATATTCAACCCCTAGGAAGTCAAAAGGAAGACCTAAGGTCTTTTATAAACTATACTGAAATTTTAATATGATAAAAAACTTTTATCCATAAGTAATGATTCCTCTTTATCAGCTGTTTTTTCTCTAAAATGTATATCACTATATTTTTTGAATAAAGTCGGAACCCCTTACCCGTTGATTTCCTATGGAACATCTGGAACTACTTAACTGTAAAAAGGGTATATTTTAAATGGGAAACAAATACGACAAAAACTAAAATACAAGATCAGTTTGATGTAAATTATATTCTTAATGAAAAATAAAGCATTTTAATATGTAATTACGAAAATTATTGTTCTTATTGTCAAGATTTCTTCATATTATGATAGACTATAAATTCATATGGTAAGACTCTAAATTATTATTAAAAGAAAGTTTCCAGTGGAAGGAAAGGTAGGGGTGGGAATAAATCATGATATGATTTTCTTACCAGGTTATTTTATTTCTTACCATATGATTTTTCAAATAATTTTGGAGAAATTATATTTTAATCATTAGAGGTTTTTAGAAATAATCAGTGATAAAAATGGTCTTAAACATAGCTCATCGGGGAGGCGCAGGTTTAGCTCCTGAAAATACTCTTGCATGTTTCGAACAGGGTATAATCTTTGCTGACATGATAGAATTTGATGTTCAACCTTCTAAAGATTCTCAGCTCATTGTATACCATGATCGTAATGGGATAGAAAGAACAACTAATGGTAAAGGAAAGATACCAGACCTAACAGTTGATTATCTAAGGTCTTTAGATGCAGGGAGCTGGTTCGATCAAAAATTTAAAGGAGAGAAAATCCCCACACTCTCAGAGGTGTTAGAAAAATCATCATACTCAAATATCCAATATAACATTGAATTGAAGTTTTATGACCAGAACTCGGATTGGTTTGAAAATGAGATCATCAACACAGTTAAGAAATACAAAATAGAAGATAAAACTGTAATAACAGCTAGATATATTGAAAACATTAGCAGATTACAAGAAAAAGAACCAAATATTGATTACGCATTATTGCAAAAGGAGCGAACACCGAATGAATATTTCAGGTTGTTGAAAGAGTTAGATCTAAAAACTGCTCAAATACGTCCATCAGCACTTGAACCTTCTTTTTTGAATAAATGCCATAAGAATGACATTAGAGTGTTCTACTTTTATGCTGATGAACCCGATGAAATGAAAAGGGTGAAGCATTTAGGAGTGGATGGGATACTCACTAATTATCCCGATCGGTTACAACAGGTTCTCACCAAGGAGTTCTAAGAATCTTCATCAGTGCCCTGGGAACTTCATGGTAACTTCTAACAACAACATATCGCCCACCTCCAAGCCTTGCTAAATCTTTACATACACGCTCTCCCCATTTCTTTCCTCCTGGGAGATTGATAATGTGCAGCTTTTCAAATTTCCTACACAAGTACCTTGGGTCATCCCCTTTATTATAGGCTCCATCAGTTAGTAAAATGGCCCATTTAAATCGTGTTTTTAAGCCCTGTAATTGAAGTGCCCCCATTCTTAAGCCATCTTCAATATTGGTATACCCCACTGCTTCTAAATCTAAAATTTTATCCATAATTTCCTTTATTGTAAGGTCATCTTTGATTCCCTTAATCAAGAAAGCTTTCGTATTAAAAGCAATGACCCCAAACTGATCTTTTCGCATTGAATAAGCCATAACCGCAGCAGATAAAGCTGCATTAATATTCCGCTCCCCCATCATTGATCCACTAGCATCAAGAATAAGTACTCCATTCTTTTTCCTTTCACGCCGTTCAATACCGACGATATCACTTCTCCTCAAAGTGGGAATACCAGTTGGATATTTTTCCAATAACTGATCCATGGTCGCATCTAAGTCAAAATCGCTTTCAGGTTGATATTCACCTCGGACGGGTAAGTCTCCTCTTAAGCCTTCTGAAGCAATTCGAAGTGATAATTTTAATATGGATGTTCGTGTTAGTCGTTTCAAGATCTTTCTACGTTTAAGATCAAGGGTACCTCTCATGACAAAATAGAGGCGAGGAGTATAAATACCCCCTGATCCAGCAACACGGCCTAAAGAGACTAATCGATCAGTGTTTAACGTATTTGAAACAGCATATTTATTGATTTTAGCTAGAGACATCAATGCAGGAAGATTCTCATGTTCAATGGCTGATTCAGTTAAACGTTCAATGCTAGCAAGATCTAATTTGTCTAGTCTTGGGAGAGTATCCCCTGCAGCAATAGCAGCTTCTGCAAGATCCTCCAACTTCAATCGACCAAAGAGGCGAATATTTTTGTTGTAATCCCGAGAGGTCTCCCGGGATTTACTTATAAAAAACGGTCTTCGTCTCCTGAAAGAATTGCTTCGACTATCTCATGAATAATATCTTCGATGGGCCTCTCAACCCCATCTTCTAGTTCAATTTTAGTAGCGAGAGTCATAATAGACATTTCAGAAACAGTTTCTAGATTTAAGCTCTTCACTAGATTCAATATTTTTGCTAGATCAATTGCGCCACGAATTGAGGAACCCCGTCGTATTTCAGGGTGGTTGCGAGTTGCTCTAGTTATTTTTGTGGCTGTTTCTGAAATTAATCTATCTTCCGTCCCAATAATTGCTTTCTGTTCTACAATATCGAGCTCTTCTTCATAACCTTGATACTCTAATTTAATCCAGACAAATCGGTCTTTTAATGCCTCTGATAGGACAGTAGTACCAATATATGACTCTGGATTCTGTGTTGCTACAACAAGAAAACCATCATTTGCCCTAATAACGCCTAGCTTAGGTAAAATAAGTAATCCTTCATCCATGGAAGGAAGTAAGACATTTTGAGTGCCCTCTATTAATCGATTGGCTTCGTTGATAAACAGGATTGATCCATTTTTCATTGCCAGCGTCAATGGACCTGGAACAAAGGCATCCCATACCCATCCTTTTTCTACAACTAATGGAGGTTCAAAATGGCCAACTAATTTGCTTTCAGTATAACGTTCATCACCATCTATACGAATGAAGCCTTGGTCGAAGTATGCAGCTACTGCATGAGCTAGAGTTGTTTTACCCACTCCAACAGGACCCTCTATGATAATATGTTTTCCTGCTGTTTTACCTAATATGAGCTTCCGAAGTGAACTTTCTCGCCCGACAACTCCAAATTTTTCTTGAATTTCTGAAATTGCTTTATCAATGTCCACAGAGTGTCACCTATATATGATTGAAAGGTAGATTACTATTCTAATCAAGATATTTAGTCCAAATAGATACTATGTTGTCTCAATCTGCTTTTTCGGATGAGAATAATTATATGACTATCTATTTTATTAAATCAGCAAAGGTACGCCTACTCTGCTTTCAACTTAATTATTTTGCTCTCAGAATCATAGTTATTTTCATAAATTCATGTAAAAATAATTATTGGATAATGAGTAGAAAGCAATTGAATGAAAAAAAAGAGATGAAATACAATAATTTCCGTTTCTAAAATTAATTCTACTGTTTTTGCACAAAAAAAGCGCCGAGGGTGGGATTTTCAATCAGAGAACCCACTTCCTTGAAGTTTGAACCCACGCGTGCAAAGCACACTAGATTTCTCTGAGAGAGAAATTCTAACTCGAGTCTAGCGCCTTATTCCGAGCTTGGCTACCTCGGCTTTCTTAGTGCCAATGATTATGCGGGGAGTGGGATTTGAACCCACGAACGCCTACGCGACTAGGACCTGAACCTAGCTCCTTTGACCTGGCTGGGAGACCCCCGCAA
>JBHLMN010000055.1:0-3001 GCA_048938105.1 Promethearchaeota archaeon | reverse complement strand
TTTCCCTGAAATATGGATATAAACAAAGTACATTCTTATATTTCATACAAAAAATTCCTCATTATTTAAGCCCGGCTGTTGTTTATCCGGTTACCTCATAAGAATCATTAGTCACTCCAATACCCGTATTATAGCTCCTGCAGACTCATCCCGCTATCCCCATGTTTTAGTTTTTTATGTGTCGGTTCGCGTGCCCCGTCTAACAAGCCACACCAAGACTAAAAGCACATACTAACAAAGACCACATTTAAAATCCAGAACTCACTCTCGGTCATTTCGACCGGAGTGAGCTAAACGAACGTAGTGGAGACACGAAGGGGCGGTAGCTAAATCTGGCACACAAAATTACATGTGTTCAGATCTAAAAAAATAGGCCTTCCAATCTCTAATTCTCTAATCCTCTCCCCTCCTTCATCCTGAGCGAAATAGCCTGCCCTGAGCGTAGCCGAATGGGAAGGATGAGCTTCAGACGAAGGGCTAAATTCTATCTTCCCACTTCTAAATTATTTAGTTTTTTCTATCCTTTCCATTCACTCTCTCTACCAAGAGCATCAAGGAAATCAGATCTCTGCTTATCAGTCCATTCTTCTCCATAAGAAATCCCCCTCGGCCTTCTATATGAATGAAATAAATACAAGCTTTCCTTGGCTCTAGTCATAGAAACATAAAATAATCTAGCTTGTTCTACAATCTCACTATTACTATCAGGAATAATGTCATTCTCTAAACCAACAATAATCACAATAGCAGCTTGTAATCCTTTTGCCTTTCTCATAGTTCTTAATTGTACAGTTCCAGTAATAACAGGTATTTGAGAATCAAGTAATCTTACTACGTCATTTATATCTTGAGACAATTTAAGGGGATCAGACCAAATACCAGAAACAAATGACAGTTGTTTTACAAATTCGCCAGGATCTTTATCATGGTCATTATATGATGTTAATAAACTATTGAGACCACTCCGGATCTTAATTACAGTTGAGTTAGATTTTTCCATTTGTTGTAAAGCATTAAAAAAGTCTTTCTTTTTATTAACTAATTCCCATATTCCCGCAATTGCTATTTCTTCAGAAATTCTCTTATCAAGAGATTTTTTACTTTTTAATTTCTTTTTGTTTGCTCCAGGTATTTTCGCAAAACCAAAGTCTATTAAGTCTTCGATTACTAACCTTGTCAAAAAATTGTTATTTGGTGATTCAACCCAAGATAAAAATCTATTAGCTATTTCTACGCGCTTTGGCAAAAAACTAATTTGACAATCAGAATAAAGACCACGTTTGGACAATTCTTTTATAATAAGTGGGAAGAAATCTTTTTTAGGAGCCAGAATTAAAACATCCTTCTTTTCTTGGATTGCCGACTTTGCAATATTTGCGACTTTTCTTGCTTCCGTAACTTCACTTGGAACTTTGTATATATATGGCTGATCCCCACATTCAACATTATATTGCAGAGTAGGCTCGCTATACCAATCCGTATAGTATTTCTTTAAAACGGTAAATGCATCATTCATTATATTTTCATGACACCTTCGACTAACATTAAGCTCCCCAGTTTCTGAACCCGGAAAATCTTCTTGAAAGCGAAGAATAAATTTTGGATCACCGCCACGGAAAGAATAAATACTTTGAGCATCATCACCGACAACGAAAAGTCCTTTTCTATTTTCTCTACTCAGCAATTCTATAAGTCTAAATTGAGCTGTGTTTATATCTTGATATTCATCGATGAGCAAATGTTCAGCTTGCGTTTGGTACTTTTTTTGTATCTTTTGACTCTTTTCAAGTATTCGGCAGGCAAAAAGAATTTGATCATCGAAATCAACACGATTACACTTAGACATTATTTCCCAATATTTTATACATATTCTACAGCTTTCTCTCTCTGGATCTTTGTTACAATCTCCATATTGCTTACATCCACGTGCTTCTTCACTCGATTCTTCTTTCAAACCCAGTATTAAAGCAGCATCTCGATAAATTAAACGCCTAACTTTTTCATTTTCCTGAACTTCTAAGTCTGTTTTGAGGAGATCAACTGAGTGTGGATCTTCTTTCACGATTGTCAAACCTAGAGAATGCACTGTGCTTATATTTGGAAGCTCATTAAAATTTAGCTTGAAATGTCCAGTCTGGTCAGTGAGCGTTTCTATCATATTCTGATTTGCATCTGTGGTGTATGTAAGAACGGTTATTTTTTCTTTATTAATTCCATTTTTTAGCAACCTAGTAATTCTATCAGCTAATAGATGTGTCTTGCCTGTACCTGGTCCAGCCAGCACAAGAGTTGGGCATGAAAAATTGTTAATGATTTCTTCGTATGTCCTTAATGCCATATTTATAATGATTTTTCAGGAAATGCTTGTCCCAGAAATTACCTCCAGTTAAGATTTTTTATAATATCTTTCCATAAAAATAATTGGCTCTAGTAATCATTCTAGTTCCCACACACCATATGCAGATTGATTAACTGGTCGAAGCACACCTTCTTTACGGAGAATATCGCCTGACCAGCGAATTTCATATTGCCATTTGTAAAAAATATCACCAGAAACACTGATTTCATCACCATGTTTTTCCCAAACCTTTTTACATATATCCAATATAGTTCCCTTACCACCTAAATCCTTAAGCGCTTCTACTACCCAGCGTTTCATCGACACTCTATCAACCGTCACTTCTTTTCTCTCTTCAATTTAAATAATCTAATAAATTATTCTTGTTCTGTAATATTTTAAGGCGCCATTCAAATATTTGGTGTATCCGGCCGGTCAAATATTGATTAAAAAAATACAAAAGTCATAGGTGCACAAGGCATATAAGCACATCTCTTGAAGCAATTCTCGCGTTGAGGATAGAATACATCAAAAGCAGTTAAAAATCATCAAAAAACGAAAAAAACACCCAAAACCCGCCTGATTTTGGTGAAACAAACCCAAAAACCGAACCCAAATCTTCGTAAACACCAGGCCGCAGTGGTGGATAATCTACACTTTATT
>JBHLMN010000041.1:0-12085 GCA_048938105.1 Promethearchaeota archaeon | reverse complement strand
AAAAAATAGAGAAAAATAGTGATCAAACTATTACTTTTTGTTTTTCTCCTCACTATTTAAAGGGCACTTTTTTCATTTAAAGGGTAAAAAATAAAAATAAGAGAGAAAACGAGAAAGAATGCTTTTAAAGAAGGAAGGGGATTTAAAGAAAAGAAAAATTGCCAGCATCCTTCTCGCATCTCTCAATAAATTAGTTGTACTTGAAATCTGAAATCACATCTTACTCTAAAGTATAACCACGAATATTTTAGGGGCATAAAATTTATTCTTCCTCTTTTTTCTTCTGGCTAATTTCACCAAGAATGTCATCGATATAGTGGATATTGTCCTCTCCTGCTTCTTTCCGTAGTAATTTGGAGAGGGATTTGCAAAAGCTCCATATTTCGAACCTTTTTTTCAACACTTTTAGTTGCTTTATCGCATCCACAAAATCACCATCTCCCGATAATAACACCGCTTTATCATAGGCATCTTCCTCTGCCAACTCCACCATATCTTTATAGATAAAAATATCAATTCTTTTTTGTTTAGTTGAACCATCTGATAACATGCTCAATGGTCTTTTTTGGATGGTATATCCTGCTTTTTCAATATATCTCATAAAATTTTCTTTTTCAATAGGGATCTTATCAGGCACTCCAAGGTATACAAAAGCTCCCACTAAATGTGAGTCTCTACTCACAATCTGTCTCAGTTTTTGATAATCGATTCGAATATCTCTTTTTTGCAAATTATAGAAAATATTGGCATGGTCTACAAATATAATAACCCGTTTGGGTCTGTTTGGGATAATTCCTAATTTTTCCACTAATTTAACACCTTTAAGCCCTCCTCATATAACCTATAAGGTTTTTTCATTGGCTGGGGCATCACAGTTAAATGGGGGGTAAATTTATGCTCAAAATTCTTTATTAATATTTTACGTAGTGTTAAGCTTGAATAAAAGAGGATAGGGTGTAGGAGTTTTTTGAAGAAAAGCACGAAGATTTTACAGTTTTGGCGAAATCCTCTTTCTTGTCTGATGTTACCGTAAGTATTAGGTACTTGGCTATACACTTATACAATAGTCCTAATAGAGGTTTTTAAACACATCTGAAAATGAGATCATGTGTTTGAAGATGGTGAATCTGATGTCCAGGAAAAGACAATATTAATATATATCAGCAACAATTTTTTACATATTAGTACAAAAAAGAATTAAGAAAAATTTTAAGTAAACTTTCAGATTTGAAGGAAAATCGTAAAATTGCTGGTTTAGCTCTTATTATAGTAGGAATAGTATTAGATCTTTTGGGATTTTTTTATATACATTTCTATGCATACATATATATTTATATAGGTATAGCTTGTATTATTGGTGGAATTTGCTTTTCAATATCTCCAAAACAGAGATGGAATATAGAACTTGTAAAAAAGAGAAGCATAATAATTTTTGTGGTTGGTACAATCATTATTGGAATCTCTTGTCTGGTAATGTGGTGGGATTTAGGAACTAGGTTTTTAGGAGGCTGGACCGGATTATATACAACTTTGGTTACTCCAGTATATATATTTGGTGTTTTTTTAGTAGTTTATAGCATCTACTTAATCGAAAATAAGTGGGGTTGGCTAGATTTCCCTATAGCCATTGTTATTTTTATTGCACTATTTCAAATTTCATACAGGTTAGCGTGGTTTTTGGTATTTCCTCTGAATTATGTAGTGCTTCTAATCCTATTCCTCGCATCCATCAAAAAAGAATTGGCAGATTAATGATGAAGTATAGAGAATCTTAAGGATTTAGCTATTGGTGAAAGCTATAATTGATAGTACAATGCATAATACTATTCAGGGAAAAAACAAATATTTTACCCCCATTGTTTTTCAATGCTGTGATGGTATGGTTTGTGATATCTTTACATCTATAAATAGAGCGCTAAGATATCTCAACCCACATTACGATCCCCTTCAATATATTACGCAATTGTACTAAAATATTTCGTAGAAATTCAGAGTAATAAACAGTACGAGATTAGTGAATTATAGGATTGTAAAGATTTAAATAGGTGTGTTGGGATGGGAATCTATTAGGCACTAGTAGTTAAAACTGAAACGAAAGGATTAATAGTATAAAAAAAAATTTAAGAATTCCTTCGTTTTCTTCTTATAAAAATTGCTACAATGGATAGAATGCCAATAGTATAGGAATACTAATTATGATATTGATAGACTATGGGGAATTTTACTCTCAAAATGCGATCAGAAAAGGAATTTTTTCTTTAAATTTTGTGAAAATTATAAAATTTCATACGAAAAAATTAAACATTTAAAAATGCAATCTTCTATTTTATCTATAGTCTACAATAAATTTAGTATAAGGCAAAATGGCAAGGGTATTAACGTTACGCTATAAAGATGTAGAGATCCCTGTGATCCTAAAAACATTCTCAAGGGATGATTTATATGGAAAGAGTATCGTTGAAAAACGCGGTGAGGATGGTACGGTTTATCAACAGGCAAATCTTACCCTAGATGGTACTCAAATTCTTCCCTATAAGGGAATTGGAGCAAATTATATTGATATTAATGGCACTTATTTATCCAAGACCTTATTAGTAGATTCTGAAGATAAAGCAATTCCTATTACTCGATCCATATATAAGGAACCAGTTAAATTGTCCAAGACAATCTCGATAGATGATTATTTTGGTTATGTAATTGAACGAACCTATATCCTCACTTCGGAACAGACAAGCGATCTAAATCGCTTATATTCCGTATGTGAAAAGCTCTTAGAACAGGGAAAGTTATATCGATTCACGTATGCGTATTATGATACCGCAACCCCCAGAGATGCAATTCTTCTTCCTAAAAATGAAGTATTATATGTAGCAATTGGAGAGTATGCTGAACCTATCATGGTTAGCCCCAGTGAGATTCTTTATAGTGATATAGAAGAAGAATTGGAAGAGGAAATTGCCTTTGAGATATGGTGAGGTGATTAGAAGGTGAAGATTCATTTAGCCCATGAAAATATTGATGCTGAACTGGAACTAATTCCCACTCATCGACCTCAAAAGCAGTATCATGTATCTCCTGAGGGTGAAAGAGCAACCTATCAGCGATACATAAAGTTTGATGTAGATCTACGGGATGAAATTTTGTTGGAAAAAGAAAATCTCGCTAGCCACTTGAAAGAATCTGATATTGATATTGATACTGAACTAGCTGGAAAAAAAGTAAAAAAGACTAATCGGATAACCGTTGGGGAGCACTATGACCCCGTTTATAATTATACTATGTTTGATGTGTTACACCTTGCAGATGGTTCTATAAAAGAAAGACCTCATCTACGTACCATAGGAAATATTAATACTGAACTTCCAGTAAAAATCACCGATGAGTTAGTAGATACACATATGTTAATGCTAACCTATGTCTTTCGTAAGAGTTACTATATTGTTCATAATAATGGGGTAACCTACAAATTTCTGTATGAACTCGCTGAAAGACTGCAAAAGGAGAATAAATTTGCCCGTATTGATACTTTTAATCCCGAAACGAAAAAAAGAGAACCATTAGTATTGTATGATGGGGGGAGAAAATTTCCGAGAGCATTTCTTGAAGGACGTGTGAAAGATGACAAATATGCTTTAATTCTTCATCTATCTGATCAGGAATTGAAGCTCCCAGAATCCTTAATTCCAGACGTAGGTGAAGAAGAAGATTAATTTATCCGAAGACCTGATTGAAAATTCCTTTGGTTCCTATATACGAGGAAAACCAAACACACTACCTTATATGGAATTGATTCAGAAAGTTGATAATTATAAGAAAACTGTATGTCAACGGTTAATTCCTTGGCGAGTTGAAAAAATTCCCAAGATTACAGGAGAAGAATTGTATGCTAGTGTAAAAGTGGATGGAGAATATAATATTTTTTATTATAATGAAGCAGATGATGATTCTTTTTTCAGTAATTCGCCTACACATCGGATTTATACAGGACTTCCTGTAAATGAAGATCTGAATGCTATTATGAAAAAGAAAAAGATTAAATCCGTAATTATAGGAGGAGAATTGTGCGGCACTACTACTGATCCTCTTGATTTTAATGCACGTTTGCGAGTCTATGATTTAATTCATTACTGTCGAAACCCTCAAAGTAAAGAAGATTTGGACCGTATTGGATTTAAAATTTTTGACCTTATCGAGCTGAATGGTCAGAGTTGGTTAGAAAAACCCTTTAAGGAACGATTTGATAAGTTAAAATCTCTTTTTTCTGAATCAGGAAGAGCAAGTTTGGTTGTATCGAAGTTAATCAAAGAGACTAAAGAACTGCAGGAATATTATGAGGAGCATGTAGTTAAAAACGGACATGAAGGGATCGTGGTGCGTACTGAAGGAGCGGGCTATAAAATTAAACCTGTACATACTATTGACGTCGCTATTATTGGAATTTCAGCCGGAAGACCTGGAACACGCTTATCTAAAGATCAAGTAGCCTCGACATTAGTCGCACTACGCAAGCCAAATGGTATGTATCATATCCTTACTCGTGTAGGCGGAGGTCTAACTGACGATCAACGCAGGGAGTTATGGAGAAAATTCACAGTTGTAAAATCAGAAGGTTTTTTAGCCCCTACTCGTAGTGATGGACGTGTCTATCAGATGGTCAAGCCAGAAGTTGTAGCTCAAATTGATTATCTCGACATTTTAACAGATAGAAATATGGAACCGATCTATCAGAATGTATTGCACTATGATGATCAGGAGAAGAAGTGGGTCTTAGTGAAACTTGAACCGTTTGTTGCCTTAATCTCCCCTCGATTTGTTGAAGGGAATCCCATCCGAGAGGATAAAAGTGTTGATAATATTAGCGATGTGAGAATAAGTCAATTAACTGAAATGGTCGAAGTACCAGAAATCTCGGCTGTTCCTGAAATAGAATTAGAAAAATCGACGTTATTAGCTCGGGTGGTCTATGAGAGAGGCGATGATATGGTTCGCAAATTTATGGCTTGGAAAACCAATAAGAGTAGTCTTAGCAATGAATATCCAGAATATGTTATTTATCATCTAGATTATAGCAGAAAGCGAAAAGATCCACTAAACCGTCAAATGCGTATTACCAATGACAAGGATCAAATGTGGGAGATCTATGATGACTTGGTTAAAAGTGAGATGGTTGGAACTACAGGAACTTTAAAGAGAGGATGGAATTTATATAGCTCAAAGGATAGTAGAGAAAGTTAACCACTTGGAATGTCTAATAATTATTTTGCCTCTTAAGTTTTTAATTATAATATCTGTTTATCATTCATATCTATCAAAACTAAAATTGGCTGATGATCCATGGAAAATAGAATTTTGGTAATTATGGGATATCCTGCGTCTGGAAAAACAGTAATTGCAAAAGAATATGAAAAGCAAGGGTATCATCGATTAAATCGAGATGAAATGGGGGGATCTTTAGACGGACTAGTAAACCATTTAGATCGGTTGTATAAAAGTGAGAAGGTTAACAAATTTATTATGGATAATACCTATCCTACAATAAAATCACGAAGTTCTGTTGTTAAATGGGCTCATAATAATAATTTTAAGATTGAATGTAAATGGATTGATATAGAGGTGGGAGATGCGCTCTATAATGCTTCCAAGAGAATGATTGATACATATGGAAAATTATTACCGCCTGAAGAAATAAAAGTATCCAAAGATATCGGTATCTATTCTCCTGCGGCGATTTATCGGTACCGAAAAGCGTTTGAGAAACCAACACTCCAAGAGGGATTTCAGGAAGTCGAAAAAGTACCATTCACGCGAAAAATGGATAAAGAGATTTATACGAATAAAGCCATTCTTTTAGATTACGATGGAACCATTCGAAAGACCAAATCTGGTGAAAAGTATCCTGTTACTCCCGAAGATATTGAAATTCTCCCTAATAGAACAAAAGTCTTAAAAAATTACCAAGAGAAAGGTTATCTTTTATTGGGAGTGTCCAATCAATCCTTTATTGTCAGAGGAGTCTTTACCCTCGAACAGGCAGAACAATGTTTTGAAAATACTCATGAAATGCTTGGAATAAATCTTGATTATTTATTTTGTCCTCATCAGGCATATCCTCAAGTATGTTATTGCAGAAAGCCAATACCGGGTATGGGAGTTCAATTTATTGAAAAATATAACCTTGATCCGTCGCAATGTATTATGGTCGGAGATATGAAAACCGATCAAACCTTTGCTGAACGGTGCGGGTTTCAATTTGTTAATGCCCATAAATTTTTTACTCCAAAAGGAAAGATTTTAAATCATTCAAATTTCGATGTATAATTAGAATCATAAGTCTATCTCACTTAATTTATTTAAAGAAAAAGAGAAAAAAAAAGAAGAAGAGCACATTTTCTTTTTCTTTTTAAGGAACGATTACTATTTATTTTTAAAACAATAACTATGAGGTAAAATCTATGGGAAAAATTAGATATGTTTCCTCTTGGCGGAACAAGTGGATTACTTCAAACGCTGGTTCTATTGACGATTTTATTAAGACGTTTGAAGGGTTAGCGGAGATGTTTAAAGAATGGAAAGTAATGGGAGTTAAATTGAATCCCGATAGTGGGATCGGGGACGATTATGCCGAATTTTATACCGATGATATGGATGTGGCAATTAAGGCACACTTTACCTTTTACAGCGATGATGATAGGACTAAAGAATATCTTGAAACCGATACAGGAGAGATAGTAGAAGTTCCAAAAGATAAGTTAGAGAAATATAAAAGTTGATTGAGAATATTTATTTATTTGCATGGCTATATGCTTAATGAATATAGTTTTTGGTCTATTAGATTTAAATATATAATAATAATAATTTATAACATAAGACAAAATTTACCTTAAATTGATGTTTAAATTTATGAAAATTAGAAAGATATTATTTCTTCTTTTTATTTTGTTGCTCTTTAACATTTATATCCCGCCAAGAAAATTCAATTTATTAGATCAGGACTATAAAGAACCATCTACATCAGCTTTTCATGATCCAGTAGAACCTGAGTGGAATTTTACTTGGGAAACTGAAATGAATGATTGTTCAGTGGGCATATCAGTAGATAAGAATGATAATATATATTATGCAGGTTTCTATACAAATGTAGATAATTATGATATGTTTTTATTTAAGTTTAATAAGTATGGAGTGAAGCAGTGGAATATTAGTTGGGGAGGGCCTGAACGGGATTTAGCTCATGATGTTATTACTGATTCAGAAGGTAATGTATATGTTGTAGGGAGTACCAATAGTTACTCAGTAGGTAGCAGTGATATTTGTCTTCTTAAGTTCGACCATTTGGGTTCGCTGATATGGAATATAACATGGGGAGGTAGTAATATTGAATCTGGTAGTTCTATAGCATTAGATTCTTCAGAGAATTTAGTCATTACGGGGGAGACTCGTAGTTTTGGAGCAGGTGATTTTGATATATGTGTGGTTAAATTTGATAAGTCAGGTACCCAACTATGGAATCAAACCTGGGGCAACAATCAGCTAAATCGAGGTTTTGATGTTGCACTTGATACTCTTGACAATATTTATGTTGTTGGGTCTAACTATTTATCTAATCTAGAAATGGTTATAGTAAAATTCAATTCTACTGGTGGTACGGAATGGAGTCGTACATGGGATTTGAGAGTAGAAGACTCTACATGGGCAACATCTACCATCATTGACAATAATGGTGATATTTATGTCACTGGTACTGCTTACAGATATTATACCTCTAGGATATTCTTAGCTAAGTATAATAGCAATGGGGATCAGTTATGGGTTAAAACATGGTTGGACGGCTCTACTGGGGGAGAATATTTAGCAAGAGATTCATTTGGCAATATTTATGTTGCAGGAGATGCGTATAATGATGCAGTAGTGGTAAAGTTTAATAGTTCGGGGAATTATTTATGGAATATTACTTGGGGTGGCTCTGGAGATGATTGGGCTAGTGGAGTTGCGTTCGATTCAGAGGGAAGTATATATCTTACTGGTCAACTGGAAGCTCCTGAATGGAAAGATGAAATATTTCTCTTAAAATATAATCCTCCCCCTCGTATTTCTATTAATACTCCTTCTCAGAATAAGTTTTATGGGATAAATGCGCCAGAATACAATATTGCTATGAAAATATATATAGGGATATTAAATCAATGTTATTATTCATTAAATGATGGAATGAATTATTCATTTACTACCACTCAAGGAGTTATAAATCAATCTGCTTGGGAATCATGCAGTAATGGGACGGTTTCAATTAAGTTCTATGTTAATGACTCATCTAGCAATATCGGTATGAGTGAAGTCATAGTTCAGAAAGATATTAATTTGCCTTTGATTACTATTTATGATCCGTTAAATAATCAGATTTTTGGAGCTAATTCACCAGATTTTAACATCTCTATCTATGATGTTGATTTAGATACATCTTGGTATTTCTTAAATGAATCAGGTCCCTTTTTTTTCATAGGCAATACGGGTAAGATCGATCAATTGGGATGGGATTTATATGAGAGTAGTAGTATTAAAATTACATTTTATGCAAATAACTCAGTAGGGAACACTGCTCATAATGTAGTCTATGTCATGAAGTACCTTGCTATTGATATCAATGAACCTTTTGCAGACCAATATTTTGGCTCAATTGCGCCTTACTATAACATCTCACTCCTAGATTGGGGATTATATGAGATGAAATACTCTCTAAATGATGGTCGAAATTACTCTATTACGAATCCAATAGGCAAGATTAATGAGACGGCATGGGATTTGCTAAATGATGGCGTTGTTAAAATAACATTTTATGCTGATTATTTATCAGTCATAAAATTAGAAAAAAGTGTATCTGTTAATAAAGATACCGTTAGTCCAACTATTAGTATAAATTTACCGATTCAGTATCAAATCTATGGAAATTATACATTAAACCTATTTTATGACATTACCGTAGACGAGGAGAGTGTAGATAGTATATGGTATTCCTTAAATTCCGGGGATAATTATACTGTTTCCGATACTTTTGGCAGAATAGATCAAGTAGCATGGGATTTTTGTGAAAATGGATCAGTTCTGATTAGATTCTATGTAAACGATTCCTTGGGTAATACTGCTTATGATGAAGTTATTGTTGTTAAGGATTATAACGTCCTTGTCCCCAGAAACGCATATGCTATTGTAATTGGAGTAGAAGATTATCCTGGCACTGATTACGATTTGGATTACAGTAGAGATGACGCAGAATCGATCTATAACTTTCTAACATCTGAATGCAATTATAATTCAGAAAATATTATTTTTTTGGTAGATTCTAATGCTACAAATAGTAATATAAATAATGCTTTTTCATATATATATTGGCGAATAAATCCAGAAGATGTATTTTTCTTCTTCTTTTCCGGACATGGAGGAGATCATATCGACTGGGGAGAATATTTGTGTCCTTATGATTCTATTAATCCCTTTAATCCGTCTCATTGTTATTTTGATTATGTTCTAGAATACAGGCTTGATAACTTACCATGTTCAGAGAAATATATCATTATTGATTGTTGTTACAGTGGAGGTATGATTGCAGAATGTCAGGCTACAGGAAGATATATTATGACTTCCTGCATGGATGATGAATTATGTTATGAGACACCAACATTCGCTCATGGAATTTTTACTTACTTCTTCCTTAATTCATTTGGCAGTGCTGTTGATTCAAATGGTGATGGCGTTATATCATTGGAGGAGCAATATCCTTTTGTCTACACCAATACTTATCAATATTCTGGAGGTGATTCTCATCCACAAGAATCTGATCAGATTTCAGGTGAATCCGTATTATATCCTACTTTTGGATCTCTATCATTAGATGTATCTGGTAATTATCTTAATTATTCATTTTATTTGTATGGGCATGGTTTGCTAAATTCTTTAACTATAAGTATTTGTTCTGTCACCGATAACATAGTAATGAAAGTAGAAGATCTGACTTTATCTACTCTTACCTATTCGGGATTCGAATTTTATTCAGGCTCAATCCAACTAGAGGAAAACAAGACCATAACTGGTTATGAGATTTTCGCAGAGATCGAAGGTTATGATATTATCATCTTTCAAGAAATCTATGGTGATTACGATGGTGATGGATTACCAGATATTCTAGAAATAAGAGAAGGAATTAACCCAAGGGAAATAGATACCGATTTTGATGGGTTGACTGATTATGAAGAATTTTATGGTATTACAGATCCAAGATTGAATGACACTGATTTTGATGGAATGTTGGATGGATACGAAGTAAATAATGGTCTAAATCCATTATATGATGATTCCTTGCTTGACCTTGACAATGATGGCCTATTAAATATTCAAGAATATTTACTAGGAACTTATGCAAACAATCCAGATACTGATGGTGATGGGATGTATGATGGCTATGAATATCAATATGGATTAGACCTATTTCATGACGACTCTTCTCTTGATCCTGATAATGATGGGTTAACTAACTATCAAGAATTTTTACATAATACAAATCCTCATTTACAAGACACAGATGGTGATGGATGGAATGATGGAGATGAAGTAGAGAGAGGAACAGATCCATTAGATCCTAATGATTATCCTAGACTTAAAGAGGAAAGTATTCTGGGATATAATATTCTTTACATTTTAGGTTTATTAGGAATTATCTCAATAATGCTAATTAAAAAAATTAGAATAAAAAATACTTAATTATAATTTTTTCTTTTTCTTATCATTTTACTGGACTGGACTATCTAAGGATGAGAGAAGGTTTTAGTATACTTTTAAAAAGCGACTCCTACCTGAAAAGGTTCTATGATATAAGTGGGAGTCGTGGTCTTAAGCTTCACAGAGGGGAGGATCTTTCCTTTTAAGAAAAGCGAGATGTTCAAAATCAAATAATTCACTTCTCTGGGCTTCAGAATGCGAAACCAATTCAAAATTCATGAGGGGATGATAAATTTTCAACATCATTAGGACTGGATTATCCTGAACATCTCGCACAGCAAAAAAATAGTAATCAGTATCGTTGGTATGGTTGAATACTTGGGAGTTCAATTTATTGAAAAGTATCACCTTGATCCTTCTCAATGTATTATGGTCGGAGATATGAAAACCGATCAAACGTTTGCTGAACGATGCGGATTTCAATTTATTAATGCCCAGCAATTTTTTGCACCACAAGGAAAGGATAAAGAATCAAATGAATCAAAAGGGTTCGTAGATAATTTCAAAGATAAAAGGAACCTAAAAAGAAAGACAGCTCAAACCACTTTTACCCGAAGTTTAAACGTTATTATTCCCAAAGAGAAAGCTGGAGATAAAAAAAAGATTAAAGACGGTAAATATGAAAAATTTTAAACTCCATTTAAGGTAAACGTGTAGCCCTCATTTTTCAATATAAGTAAAATTCCCTCTTTTCTAAATTTATGTATAAGTGGTTTAATTTCTTTACGAGGAATGCTATAATTTTCCGCCATGATTTCTATCATAAACTTTGGGAACTTTTGATAGGTAAGTTGAAGAAACTGAAGCATTTCTAAAAAGGTTTCTGAATAATCCATTCTAATCCCTTCATCTCGTTGATTCTTGAAGTATCATTGGGTTAGTGTACTAATAAATATATATAAAGAAAAAATAGTGAATCTGAATATTGGCTATATGTCAGATTAATCGGTTAAAATGGAGATTCTACTATTCTTAAAAAACTGCTCAGTCTAGATATTTTAAATACCTAAATGGTGATATTCATAAATGATACAGCACACGATAAGAGAAAAAAAATGTGATGATTGTAAGAAATCCCTTACCTTTGAAGAATTTTGGCAAATTAATCCTTCTCTTACAGAAAAACAGGCACAAGAATTTTGGAATGATCCTATGATTTTGATATATTGTCCTGACTGTTATTTCAACCGTCCTGAAAAGCCATTTAAGATAAAAAGAGGATATTATAATTATTCCAGTAAATTTAGAATATGATAAATAAAGAGAAGATAAATAAGGCTAGAAGATTATTAATAGATTTAGCCTTAGATGAGAT
>JBHLMN010000030.1:0-49867 GCA_048938105.1 Promethearchaeota archaeon | reverse complement strand
TGTTTCCCCATCGGAACTACGCCAAGTAACTACTAAATGAGTCCATGTATTCTCACTGAGTGAACAGCCAGTACTTAGGGCACCATCTGCAACATATATCATAAATTCATCAGCAGAATCATTATATCCCATTAAGAAAGCATAATGTTGACCATCCGTATAATAAGAGATCAAATTAGAACTATTCCAAGCAAAAAAAGACCAGCCAGACCACTTCATCCACAATTCCACTGTGATAGCATCGGAAGCAAAAGTGATTGGATCAAATAAATAAAAATAAGTGACATCAGAACCAGTGAACTTTAATGCCCCTAATCCACCATTGATTTGATAATTTGAATCTACAAAGCCATCAGTATCCACGTCAGGGCCAACATAATCATTCCAGTGGTTGTATTCGAAGACATTATTTGTCCCGTTATCAAATGCTTGCGTCCCCCCGCCATTATTATGGAAGAAGTTGTTCCATTTCACTTCGTTATCATCGCTATTAGTATTAATTTCTAAGCCATAACCTGTACAATTGAAGATCGTATTCCGAGTGATGGGAACATCATAATTTTCTCCTATTAACTGAATCCCTTGTTGTTTACTGTTTAAGATCGTATTATTTGAGATAGTAGCCCCGTGCCGATATCCTCCAGCCGCTCCAGTACTTGCTAGCCTAATACCTGCCAGAGAAGTGTTTGAAATGAGATTTCCTATGATTTCATGGTGTATTGTGTTCCATTCTACATTCACACCATACCCCTCTATATTAGACAGAGTGTTGTTTATTGCATCACCATGCGAGCTATCCGACTTAAAATGGACTCCATTCAAGGCGATATCTATAATGGTATTGCGAAAAATTTGGTTGGAACCTGAATAAGGACTAACATCAATCCCATGCCCTCCACTATTGTGGATTTCATTATCGAATATTCCATTGTGTCCTGAATAGGTGAGAACAATAGAGGTACTGGAGGTGTTACTCAACCAATTATTCTCAATAATGTTATAGTGGGAACGATATAGGTAACAACATTGTACATTATTACTTAAGATGTTATGTGACATTGTCCCCGATGTGACATTGTACAAGAAAATGCCTGTATGAACCTCATTGATTCCATCTAAGTGGCAGTTTTCAATCACAAAATAGGCAGTAGTATTGTAAATTGCGATTAACACACTTTTATTACTTATGAAGTGATGCCCTTTGATCTTGTAGGGATTATCTTCTGTGCCATTACCTGATAGAGCGAAATCCATGAAATCACTGTTATCATTGATCCAGATGGGGGCAACACGGGGATGGAGGTCAGTGTTCCCATTAACAATAGAATATCCAGAGTCGACAAAGCCATCCGTGTCCGTGTCAGGTCCAACATGATCATTCCAGTGATTATACTCGAAGACATTATTTGTCCCATTGTCATAAGCTTGAGTACCACCCCCATTGTTATGGAGGAAGGTGTTCCAGGTTACCTCGTTATTATCGGAACTAGTGTTAAATTGGATCCCATAGCCTGCACAATTGACAATCGTATTGCGAGTGATGGGAACACCGCTATTACTGCCAGCAAATAGGATCCCCTGATGTTTGCTATTCAGAATATTATTATTTGATATGATAGCCCCACCCCCATAATTGGTACTTGATAGCACAATACCTGCCCCAGAAGTGTTTGAGATGAGATTTCCTCTGATTTCATGGTTTCTAGTCCACCATGATAAAACTACCCCATTTCCCCCTATATTAGAGAGTGTGTTGTTTATTACATCACTATGAGAGCTATCCGACCCAATATAGACTCCATCAGAAAGGACATCTGTAATAGTATTACGAAAAATTTGGGAGTATGGTGAATAAGGAGCTACATAAATCCCACGATGACTATTTTGGATTTCATTATCAAAAACACCATTGTTTCTTGAATTAGAGAGACCAATAGCAACATCGGCAGTGTTACTTATCCAATTGTTCTCAATAGTATTGTTGTAGTCGGAATCATATAAGTAACAACTCTGATAATTATTCCTCAGGACATTATTGAAAATGGTTCCTTGTGTGACATTATGTAAATAAATACCTTTATGAGCTTTACTGATCCCGTCCAAGATGCAGTCTTGTATGATGAAACAGACTATAGTATTCTCAATGTGGATTAATGTTCCCGAAGAATCTGTGATGTTGTATCCTTCAATCAGGTACGGATCATTAGCAGTTCCAGTACCAGGAAAGTTGTAACCAATAGGGCCGAAGGCACTGTCATTAAGAATGGTGATTCGATTGTACTTTTGGTGTTCAGTGTTTTTATTAATAGACAGTTGGGGCTCTACTCGTTCAGATCTTCTCTCACCTGGCGTTCTCTCCTTCATAGGTTCTCTGGTACCTGGTTGCGGATTATTAAGTGTATTCTCATGTTTTTGAAAGGGGATTATGACCAATAATAATAAGATTAAGGGTAGAATAAGCTGAGTTCCTTTTTTTTTCAAAATTAAATCTACTCCAATTAATTAAAACAGCAGTGAGATCATACAAAGAGTAAAATCTACTTCTGTAAAAACTTAGTATACCCCTCTTTGAAGATTATTAAGCCTTTTTCTAACCTCTGTATTTTCTCGAATTAAAAATATATTCTAACATCGCTTCAACCAACGAGTCTCGATTTTGACGTAAATCCATCTAGGTCAAAAAAAGAGCGAGAAAACTCTTAGGTCTTCTGACGTCGGCGAACAACTACCACGAGAGTCGTAATAAAGGCTAGCACTGTGAGAAAACTTGGGAAAGACCCTGCTTCTTCGGTTGTGGTAGTAGTAGTGATAAGCTTAGTCGTGGTTGTTTCTTGGGTTGTCGAACTTGTGGAGGGACTTGTATCTATGGTAAAGATGAGGGTAGTATGTGCAATATTACCTACTGAATCATTACCATAAGCATGGAGTGTATAAGTCCCATCTGTTAAACTCCGTGATACCATTGATGTCCAAGTCTGATTCGATTCATCTACTCCTTCAATATAATACCAATAAGCCTCTGCATCCCCTGAAAGAGTCACAGGGATAGTTTTGGTAGTATAGGATATCGCAGTCGGAGAATCAATGTTAACTGTAGGAGGAGTAGCATCCACAGTAAAGATAATACTGTTTTTTCCAACGTGTCCAAGTTGATCTACCGCAATGATAGTGAGATTGTAATTCCCATCTGGGAAAGTGCTAGTTCTCCCACTGGGGATAGCTGTTGTGTTAGCTACATTGTCAATATAGATAGTTACAATTGTTTCTGTCACATCCGATATAAAATAAGTCAATGTGATGGTATTTTGAGTGTATACTGGATTAATTGGGGAGATAATCTCGATATCTGGAGGATTTGCATCCAGAAAGAAATCTCTAGTTAAATGAATAATTGTACCCTGTGTGTCATTCCCATAAGCATGAAGAGTATAAGATCCATCGGGTAATGTTCGATTCACACTTTTCGTCCATGTTTGATTCACAGGGTCTATACTATCAACATAATACCAATAATGAAGCGCATTTCCAGCCAATAACACAGTGATCGTGTCTGTTGCATAATCCTGAGTGAGTGGAGAAATAACGGAAAGAAATTCAATTGTGAAGGTAACCATAGTATGAGCAGTATATCCAAGTGTATCATTTCCGAAAACATGAAGAGTGTAGGTACCATCCATTAACGTTCGATTTAGGTTATCGATCCACGTTTGATTTTGGATATCGGCCCCCTCAATGTAGTACCAGTAATGAAGAGCATTTCCAGATAACTGCACAGAGATTGTAGGTATAGTATAGGATGAAATAATTGGGGAATCAATTGTAACTAGAGGTATTGGAGACATACGTGGAGATAAATCCTCATTAGATCCTCCATCAATTCCATATGGAGTATCTACAATCCCATCAGGTCCATTATCGGGGCCAGTGTGATCATCCCAGTAGTTATAGGCAAAAATATTATTTAATTGATCATCATAAGCTTGAGAGGTTCCCCCAGGATTATTACCCAGGAAATAATTCCAGGTTACTTGGTTGTTACTAGATGGAACACCTGTTGAGAAAATAGCCACACCATAATGCGTGTTGTTAAAGATTTTATTCCAACTTAGATTAGTAAAACTGGAATCTACTAGAAAAATACCTTCAGTTGCGCAATTATAGATCGTATTCCCAGAAAACGTACTATTACTACAGTTTACTCCCGCAAAAATACCTTGAACCGAGCAATTGTAGATCGTATTTCCAGAAAACGTATTACGGAGGTTATTAACCGGTAGATACATCCCTCTCAATGCTATGTCATAGATAGTATTATCTGAAACTGTATTATCATTACAACCGTTACCCAACAACAGGCCATCAGAAATAAAAATATTATAGATTGTATTATTTGAAACTGTATTATTATGACAGGTATATAGTCTAATGCCATGAGAAGCAGTAATATCAGAGATAGTATTATCTGAAACAGTATTGTTATTACAGCCTTCCAATATAATGCCAACACCACAGTCATAAACAGTGTTGTCGGAAATTGTATTGTTTATGGATCCAATAAATCCCATACCAACTTGATTATTGTAAACAATATTACTCTGGAATGTGCCATTTTTGGCTGTATCCAAATGAATCCCCTCAAGTCCGCAATTGTAAAAAGTATTTCCAGATAGCGTAGTATAGTTGGTACTAGTCATCGTCACACCATAATTTGTACAATCATAAATAGTATTGTCAGATATTGTATTATTATTGCTGGAGGATAGAAACCAAACACCCATATCAGCGGAGTTGTAGATCGTATTACCGGACAGAGTACTATAAATAGTTTCTGTAAATTGAACCCCTAGAGTGAAATCTGCCAATGGATAACCAGTACTTTGAGGTCCAGTAAGATCATTATCTAAAATGGTAAGATAGGTGCAATCATAAGTTCTAATACCAATGTATGCTTCAATAGCACAATTGGTTATATTGATGCCATGACTATATCTTAACTCGATTCCCAAAAAACAAGGGGTGAAGGTTTGTATTATAATAAGCGTTAACCGTGAGATCGTCTATCGTACAATTAATACAATCCTCTAACCATGCTGCCCACTGTGTGGGGTAATATGAAGTTCCATCGAAATACATCAGACCCTCTGGTGCCCCAATTACCAATGAAGATTCAATGTGGCCATTGGTCACATTTACGAATTTAAAGCCTCCCGAATTTTCTGACCACGCCTTTGGGGCATGCCAATAACAATTTCTCATGATGAAGTGTCTATCAGTATTTTGGATTAGAGCACCCGCTTCGTCTAGACTCCCACCTAAGTTATATGAATAACCATCAATGATATAGGGAGAGGTCGCTGTACCATTGCCAGGCCATCCTTTCGTAGTTGCTTGTTGATCAAAATCAACATTCCCATTGATCTCAATCAATTCACTCACTTGGGGTGAGGATAGAGTTGCAAGCGTGTTTGTTTGCGATTTTGATTCATTTATTTGGAATGGTACACTAGGTATCGATAATAATGATATGATAATTATAATCATAATAGGCTTAAAATTCGTTTTCATTGGTAATTCATCACTCTTATCAACAAATTGAAAGAACTATAGATTTATAACTCTAACAATGTTTACCTTATTAATTGTTTCTGAACCATTCCTTATAAAAAATCATATTACTAAGAGATTCAGCATTAAAGAAAATCCAAATTAACCAAATTATTATTAAAATGGTTTTATTTTCCTTATTCTTACTTAGAGTATGTGGATAGCTAGGAAAAACAATCTTGCTGGATTCTTAATACTCTAAATCCAAGTTAATTTGATTTATTGGTTCTTTACCCCCTGCAATCAATGAAATATTTGTAATAATGTCTCCAGCAAAAACTGCTTCCCTTTCAACCACTTTAAATGCTGAATGTGGACTCATCACGATATTATCCAATTCTTCAAAAGAATGATTTTGAAACACATCAGTAGGATTTTTACGATCTTGGGGGTAGTTGTACCACACATCTAAAGCTGCAATTGCATTTTTATTTTCTTTAAGGTAGTCATAGAGACTCTGCTCATCAATTATTGAACCCCGAGAAATATTACAAATTATAACTCTTTCTTTCATCTGTTGAAGTTCATTCTTCCCAATAAGACCCTCTGTTTCTCTGGTCAGTGGCAATGCAATAAGAATAAAATCAGATTCTTTTAAAACATAAGGAATATCGTCTGGCCCTCCAATAAAATCACATTGATTCCTATTTTCAACTCTGTGGGGATCTCTTTTAATTGCATAAACTTTCATCTCGAATCCATCTTTTAGAATTTTACCTACTTTTTTACCTATTGCTCCATAACCAATTATTCCTAAGATTTTTCCAGTAATCCAATAAGAGTTCACATCATTATAACGAGGAGACCAATCTCCTTCTCTCATCCTTGAGTCACGATAAGAAATTCTTTTCGCTGCTGATACTAATAGGGAAACAGCATGTTCAGCTATTGCTAGTGAGTTAGAATGTGAGTTTGAGACTGTAATGTGTGGATATTTACGTAAAAGCTCAAAATCTAGAGTTTCCGAACCAGTCCAAGGAACCTGAATATGTTTCAACTTCTCTGCTTTTTCCATAAATACAGAGGATAATTTGTAAGCTACAAGAACCTCTACGTCTGGAGCGATTGATAATAAGATTTCATCATTTATTTCAGTAGGAAAAATAAGATCTATCTCTTCTGATAGTTGTTCCCGATAATAGTCTTTCATCTCTGGAGAAACCCGAAGGGCAAATAAAACTTTCATATAGTTTCGACCCTTTTTATCATATAATATCTACATCTTTTTCCCTAGGTATCGTTTGGACCGCCAAAACTTCTCTGGATCGTCTTTTCTTCCATAACGCCACCAGGGGAATTTTGCCATAAGGCCATCCATCCATACCCACATTCGATCTAAAAATCGAAAATGTTTAATAAAAAATCGTGCTATATCGTGACTTATAGCTGGGGGTTTAGTAAAAGGGCAAACTCGAATGCAATTTGAGCAATCAGCGGAATTTTTTACCCAATAATCATAACAAGTGTCCACGTTAACATACCATTTATAGGTTCCATTATTATTTGAGATAGTATCCCAAGGAGTTTCCCAAGTGGGATCCGTTTCATAAGATATGGACTGTGATGGGCAGGCCTTTGCACATTTTTTACACACTCTACAAAACTGGGTAACGCCGAAATCTATCGGTTTATCTGGGATCAATGGTAAATCAGTCAAAACTTTACATATTCGTACCCTCTGCCCATACTTGGGGGTGATTAAGAGACCATTACGCCCAAATTGTCCAAGACCTGCTTTAACAGCCAATGGTACGGACAATCCTGTGTCATTACCTGCAGGAATTGCCTGATAGCCTAATTTTCGTAAAGATTCAGCCATACAAGCGATGGTAAACGCCATTCGTGAATACCCATTTCCAGTTGTAATACTTGCTGGGAGAGCTGGTGATGTTTTTAACGCGTGATAGTCCATCTCGATCAGCATTACAATAGCATATTTCATTTCTTTGGGAAAATTAATTGGTTCGTTTATTCGATTGTGTGTATAGATAAATGGAAGGTCAGGGTCAAGCTCAGCGATTCCTACTTTGCATGCACCAAATACTTGACCTATTCGTTTAATTAGCTGTGTGTTCATTTTGATGTCAGTTGATTCAAGTTTGGGTAAAACATTTAACAGCTGCGTGGGAAGAATCTTCTTATCACTGTCTCCTCCAGCACTCTTCCAATCAAAGGCTCCATAAAAATAATCATATATTGTCCAGGATGCTTCTTGAGCAGCATAACCCATACGACTATATCCTTTCTTACCTACTTTTTGGGATGCACGTTCTGTTATAGGACGCATATGAGATGAATAAGATTCATCCCATACTACTCTAGCAAAAATCGTGTCCCTCTCAGAAAATCTTCGGTATTTGCTTCTATCTATTGCAAAAGGGATTGTTCCTTTATTGAACTCTTTTTCAAGTTGTAGTCGCTGTTTATTTTCAATCATTGAAGATCACATGATGGACTAGAGAAATGTAGTCTTTTTTTAATGAGTAAATATCTAATAATAAAAATCCTTGCTTTAAACACGATTAGAATTCAATTACTATCAATCCAGAGGGCGAAGAGCTCCTAAATCAGTCTATCATTATCTTTAAGGTCAAAAGCTAGCACTTTAATCCATCACGTCTTGTTTTTTGAGATTACATGAATTTCAAAAGCTCTACAACGACTCACTTCGAAAAATAAGGGGTAATAATTTTGATTCCTGCGGTATTAAGAAATAAAAGCTTTAACAGTACAAATGTCTTATAAGTGAATTATCCTCATAATCTATAATTTAAATTGGGGATTATCACAAATTAGGGGTTAATATTAATGAAAAAACATTTTCAACAATTCTTAAAACAGATCCAAGCAACACAAAGGCAAGCAATAAAAGAAGCAAAGAAGAATCCATCATTTTCTTTTCGTGAATTTATGTATCAAGATATCCCCCCAAAAATGGTGGCTATTGATGGTTCAAATCGGTGGATCTGGTATAACCCCGATGTTGATGCAAGAATTGCCGTCATTCGAGCAGCAGTAGTAGTATATGAATATCATGCTCAATCAAAATCTTTAATATTAGTTGATCATGACCATAAGGATATCCCCGCTCTGATTGCGCCAAACAATCTTGAGATGTTAAACTATGATCAAGATGTTAAAGCTCTCCATCAAGAGATTAAAAACGTTTTAGGAAGAAGCCCAACCGCTCAAGGAATTTTAAGTCAATTAAGGGAGTTCGAAGAATATAAGCTAGCTGAAGATTGGGCCTTGAAATATTCAAATTCTATGATTGCAATGGATGGCGCTTTGACAATAGCTCAAATAAAACCGATCGAAGATGCTGCTGGAAACTTAAGAGAAGCCTGTGTTGAGAACAATAATATTCTTATTGGTGTATCGAAACGAAACACAACAAGACGCCTCAGTTCCGACCTTACTGATGAAGCATTAGTTAAACGATTGACTGAAAATGATCCACGAATGTTATACACCGAAATTCAGGAGGTACCTAAAGGGAAACAGGTTTATCCTCCATTAGGAAAGACATTTTTGGCAAAACTTCATTCTAAACCTATAAAAAGCTTCAGAGTGGATGTCGTGCTCCAGAAGCACCAAGAAATTGAAACGATTCTCTCCCATTTAGCATATTATTCGATGATAGATAGTTTTCCTGGATACCCATTTCCTTTAGTTGATGCTCATAACATTGCAGCATTAGTTCGAAGAGTTCCAGATATGTATAATCATGAATTGGTAGAAGCTGCTTCTGCTCTTGGTATCGAAGATGAATTACTTCAATATCTCATAATCCATGAACGAATAGAAAGAGACCCCTTTCATCGACATTTAGATGATATCACTCGTTGAATGAACAAGGAGAAGAAGAAGATGGAAGAAAGAAATAACTCCACAAGCTCTAATGGGATGCTTGGGGAAGTGATTTCAGGAGCTGTAAGCTCCGCAATTCAATTGAAACTGAAAACTGATAGTGAGGAAGTAAGAATAGGGTACCCTGCAGTTGTTGAAGGTAATAAGTATGACTTCTTTTGTATCATTGCTGATATCTCCTTCCCTACAAGTAATGCAGTAACAATGTTAGCGAATGCTGAGAAATTACGAAGTACAATCCCTATGACCTCCATTGAAACTGCTCGCGGACGTGCCTTCTATAGTACAGCAGAATTACAATGTGTCCAGATGATAGAGAAAGAAACGAATAAAACGTTTTCATTTGAAACCCTCCCTCCATATTTCTCATCTGGTCGTTTCGCTAATGAGGAAGATGTGAATAGAGTTTATCAAACTGATCTTCCAGAAAATTCAGAAACAGTGGGAACATTGCGAGGTGTTGAGGGATTCGAGATCCCGATTGATTTCCAGAATTTGGTTCAAGTACCTTTTGGCATCTTTGGTCGAACCCACTCTGGAAAGACTTTTCTCAATAAAATTATTCTAGGAAATATTCTTCACCTTGGAGTCGCTCAAATTTTAGTTTTTGATATGCAATCTGAATATGGTTGGCGAAGTCGTGCTGACCAATCAGCTGGACTCAAATTCTTTTATGAAGATAAAATCACTTTACTTGGACTGGACCCAAAAACAAGTCAGGGCCTTGATGAAGTTTTATACTTAGGAGAAGACGAGATCACACCACAGGATCTAATTGTTGCGTTCCAAGATCTTAGTCCTGCTATGAAAGACGCAATATACGAAATAAATAGACTTAAAGCTGGGCAAACATTGATAGAAGCGATTTCAAATGCTCCTCTTGCTGATCCTGAAACATACCAAGCAACTCGTGGCACTTTAAGCGCTTTAGGCAGACGTATTGCACGATTAGAGCGTCTTGAATTCATTGTTCGGCCAGGAAAGGGAACTTTGAACAAAATTTTAACTTATCTCAAAACTGGCCAATCTATTGTAATTGATTTTGGAAAATATGGAGCGGATTTCTTTGCATACTTATTTGTAGCTAATATTCTTTCAAGACGTTTATATCAAGCATATAGTGAGATGGTTGATATGACAGAGTATCCTCATTTAGTTGTCTTACTTGAAGAAGCTCACAAGTTTCTTGATCCAATAATTTCAAGAGGTACAATTTTTGATCGTTTAGCCCGAGAAATGAGAAAGTTTAAACTTGTATTAGCTATGGTTGATCAACGTCCTTCGAGAATTGATCCTGAAATTTTATCTCAGTTGGCAAATCGTTTTATTCTTTCTTTAAATGATCCGAAAGATATCACAGGGGCTCTTTCAGGCCCTGTGGATCCTGCAGCTTGGCGTGCAATTGTGAAAGCAATGCCACCACGAACTGTTCTAATGTTTGGGGATGCAATTAAAGCACCCACAGCTATGGATGTCCTAGAATACAATGACCAGACTATGACCGATAAATGGAAAGTTACACATACGGGCACCCGCTTAAAGCAAAAACTACAAGAAATGTCTGATGAAGAAAAGAGTGACCTATTTAAGCCAAAATAACCTGCTGATCTAATATGGCAAAAATCCTATTTGTGTCTGATGTTCACATAGGTATTAGATATCCTTATCGTGTGAATCTACGGACAGGGATAAGCGACCGTACAATGGATTTCATTGAAGCATTAGCTCGTGTTGTTGAATATTCAATAAAAGAACAAATAGATATTTTTGTTATTTCTGGGGATTTATATGACCGAGTGTCAATTGGGCCAACTCTTTTAAGACAAGTGAGGGAAAAAATTTGGCAACCATTACTTAATTATAGAATTCCAATCGTTTTGGTGGGAGGAAATCATGACTCACCTCAGATTTTTGAAAAAGGATCTCCTTTTGGTGAGATCTCAATTATTCCTAATAGCATTGCAGCCAGATGGCCTCAATCGCAAAAAATTATAGCCCGAAACACAGAAGAGGAGATTGGATTCGTTCTTCTCCCCTACATGACAGCTACTCAAGCTATAGCATATGCTGAGGAACAGATTGGGGAAGAGATCGAACGAGGCCAACATATGATTCGTAGTCAGCAGCTATTTCGTGATTGGATCAAACATGAAGTACAAGAACTGGACACAAAGGTAAAAATCATCGTAGGACATTTCTATGTAAAAGGATCAAGGATTGGGATAATTCCTTATCCTGATCAACTTCCACATGAATTCATCTTCAAGAAAGATATGCTCCCGTTAAAAGAGATTGATCTTGCAATCTTCGGTCATATTCATACCACTCAAGTACTCTTTGATGGTAAACTACTAGTTCCTGGATCTTTAGAGCGAGTGGATTTTGGGGAAACAACAGAGGATAAAGGGTTTTATGTTTATGATACAAATAACAAAAAATTAGATTTTGTTTCAAATAATCCTCGTTCATTATTAAGGAAGTACATTGAAGTTCCTCAAGACACCCAAAATCCAACTGATTTCATCTTAAAGCACCTCCCTCAAAACCTCGAGGATGCACTTGTACGTATTGACATTCAAATTTCCTCCTTGCTTAAAAAGCGTGTCATTCTACCCCGAATTCATCAAACCCTAGAAGAAAGAACCTTCTATTATGAAATTAATTGGAGCACTTCAGAAAAAGTGAGGGAAATTGTGTCTTCAGATTTAATCCTAGATCCATTAGTCCTGTTTGCTGAATTTGTATCAGAACAATATACCGACTATCCTTACATTAAAGAACTCCGTGAAAAGGGTTTAGAAATCCTAGATGCTGCTATATCAAAGGTGGAGGAAGCTAAATGAGTACTCAAGCACGAATGGGGTTAGGATTTGATCTCCAAAAAATTGAGCTTTATAGGTTCATGAACTACCACACACCCACAGAGTTTGATTTTCAGGCCCCATATATTGTAATCGCAGGGCAAACTGGCTCTGGAAAGACCACAATTCTAGATGCTCTTACATTTGCCCTCTTTGGTAAGAGCTCACGATTGGATTTAATGAATGTAAAGATCGAAGATATTTGCAAGAAAAATGGTAGAGTTGTTTGCCATTTTAAAACAGGACATAATGCTTTTAGAGTTAAGCGTGGACGAGATAATCAGGGCAAGAGTTACGTTGAACTCTTCATCGATGGTAAACGCGTACCAGGAAAAATTCCCGAATTAAATGAGAAAATCCGATCAACAATTCTTGGAATGAATTATCAGTCATTTGTGAACTCAACAATCATTCGTCAGGATGAAATGAAAGCTCTTGGTTCAAAATCATCCACAGAACGATTAAAAACTCTACAAAACTTATTTCGATTGGATATTTTTGAGAAAGCGATTAAAGACACACAGAAACGATTGCAAGAAGTGATGAACGAGAAAAATCAAAAAATGGGGGAGTTAAAGGTGAAAAAGAATGAGATATCAAAGATAGAGCACTTGAAAACCGAATTAGCAGAGTTAAAACCTCAAATAGATTCCAATGAAAAGAAACATAACACTCTAATTCAAACTATTGAAGAATTAATGGAAAAAGAGCAAGACCAACAATTAAAATTAGAGAAATATCTATCATTACAGACAACGGAAAAAAATGCACAGGCACGATTAAAAGCCAAGCTAAGGGATTATTCGGAAGCAAACACCGAATTAGGCCAATATAAAAATATTCGGAAGCAATTATTAGAATTGGAAACCATAATAAAAGAATTAAAGAATCTGGAGGAAGAATTACGAGAATTAGAGAATATTAAAAAGGATTATGAACTAATAGAGAAGCATTTAGAGACTTTGGAGATTAAAAAGACCAGAAGAGAAAAAACTCTAAAAAAAGAATTACAAAAGAAGCTAATTCGACTCAAAAAGGAACAGGATAGAACAAAGAATTTAAGTACTACCATTGATCACGAAACAGCTTTTAACCTTCTCAATCAAGAAGGGAGGCTGTTAGAACGGATTCAAAGGATATCTTTAGAGCAATCATGGAACTTACCTGAAAGAATCCTGAAAGGATTGCGTGATGAACAACTACAAGCTAGAAAAGATCTAAATGTATTACAAATAGAAAAAGAAAAGATCAATAAGGATTCTTTTATTCTTTCAGAAATTACTCAACGAATTACAGAACTTGAAGAGGAAGTAAATGAGCTCGAAAATCGACTGAAAGAAGAAACAGAAGTTGATGAAAAAGAACTGCTTATGGAGAGAAAGAAATTAGAGAAACTTGATTTTTCTCCTGAAAAAAGGCATCAACTGATCACTCTGCAAGATAAACAGAAATCCAATCAAAAAATACAAGAAAAATATGAAGAAATCAAACGCATAGCCGAAGGTCAAGTTGATCCTACCTCTAAGGTTACTATTATTAAAAAACAAATGAAGGAAATAGAAACAGAAATTCAAGATTACCACATTGAACTAAAAGGTTTTCCATCGTTCAAGAAAGAGTATGATAATTCAATAACGGAAATAGAGAAAAAGAAGAAAGAAGAAAGAATACTTGATAAAACAATAACTGTATTAGTGGAACGAATGAAAAATCTCTCTCAGATGGTCAAAGAACTAGAACAACTTAAACCTGAAGTTGAAGAATTGGAGAAGGAGATCGATTTACTAGTAAAAGAAGAAGAGATCTTTGAAAAACTGAAGAATGAGGTTTTTCATACCAAGGGTGCACCATTTTATGCTATCAATAAAGTATTACCAAGATTAGGAAGACGTGCTTCTTTCATATTAGCTGAATTGACCAATAATAGATTCTCTCACATTCAACTACAAAAAGTCGAAGCTGGGAGACAAGGGATGGGATTTGAAATATTAATAAAGGTTCCAGACGGTATTCGTGATGTCGCAACGTTTTCAGGCGGGGAAAGAACACAAATAAATGCAGCATTACGATTGGCTATAAGTGAGGAAATTTCTGAACTCGGACAAGTTGAGAGAACTACTAGCACTAGCAAAAAGACCTTATTTATTGATGAGGGAGATTTGGGTTCACTTGACACCTTAGAAGCACAACAGGCATTTGTTAGAAAACTCCTTCAACTTACACATCGCTTTAAAATCATTTTAATTACTCATCTCCAAGAAGTTGCAGACCAATTCCCCCATTCTATAAACATTACTCGGGATAGTTATGGTCGGTCTATAAAGGGAGAAGAGACAATATCTTTGTGAACTAGTATGAAAATTGAACAGTTTCTCCACGAGATTGAAGTAAACTCCTCTTATAGGCAACAGATGATATTTAAAACAACGATTCCAGCCAGGTCCGCAAATTACGGAACTCTTGATTTTGAATTAGAACCAGAATTGAACGATTGGTTAGAAAGTAATCAACTATCATTATATTCCCATCAAGCTGCCGCTTTAAATGCCATTCACAGAGGAAAAAATGTAGTAATAACGACTCCCACTGCATCAGGGAAAACATTGATTTTTTCACTTTTTATAGCAAATACTATCGCACGAAAGCGCGCAGTGACTGCATTATTCCTATATCCAATGAAAGCTCTCGCAAATGATCAATTGAAAAAACTTGAAGAATTAAATGAAATACTCAAGGGAAGATTACGTCCCTATATTTACGATGGGGATACTCCCTCAGAACAAAGACCTAGAATTCGGAATTATGCTCATGTGATAATCTCTAATCCGTATGCACTACATCAATATCTAGACTGGCATCATAAATGGGATAGATTTTTCAGAAATTTAAGATTTATTGTAATAGACGAAGCGCACCAGTATAGAGGAGTTTTTGGATCCAATGTCGCTCAACTGCTTCGACGATTAAATCGAATTATTGACCACTATGGATCCACACCACAATACATTCTCTCTTCTGCTACTATAAATAATCCTAAAGAATTCGTTACTAAACTCATTGGACAATCAGTAGAAATTATAAGTGATGATGGGGCGGAGTACGGAGCTAAGCACCTTGTATTATGGAATCCTCCCTTTATTGACCGATTCAAGCTAAAGAAGCGTTCACCTCACCAAGAGACCCGCGATCTATTATTTCAACACCTTAAAATGAATTATCAAACGCTTTGTTTCACGCTGTCTCGGCGGATGGCTGAGCTTATATCAATGTGGACCAAACAAGATCTTAGAAACCTTGATCTAGATTATAACAAAGTAATGTCTTATCGAGCAGGTTATCGCCCCCTAGAACGTCGTGAAATTGAAAATAAATTACGTAATCGTGAGATTCAAGCTGTTGTTTCTACTAACGCGCTAGAAGTGGGAATAGATATTGGGAATTTAGACGCTGTTATCCTATCAGGTTTTCCAGGTACAATAATTTCCACTTGGCAACAAATTGGCCGTGTCGGGAGAACTCTTCGACCATCATTAGCAACCTTAGTTCTTTTTGAAGATCCACTCCAACAATTTCTTGGTAAACATCCTGACTATTTCTTAGGGAAAAATCCTGAAAATGCTATTATTGATCTTAAAAACCCCTATATTCTGAAAGGACATATACTTTGCGCTGCAGCTGAAATTCCCTTAACAATTGACGAAATTCAGCAAATTTGGGGTGAAGATGGGAAAAATATAGCCCAAGAGTTACGAGAAGAAAACCTAGTAAAAATAGTTCCCGCTGGGTTGACTAGCAGTTCTCCTAGAAGGCCAGCTTCAGTAGTTAGCCTTAATACGGCATTTATGGATAGTATTGAAGTGTTGGTACAAAGAAAGATCTTAGAAACAATGAGTATCCCGCAAGCTTATCGTGAAGCGCATGAAGGAGCCATCCTCATCCATCAAGGGGAAACTTATTTCGTTGAAAGCTTAAACCTATCAAAAAAGAAAGCATTCGTTTCTCCCATCGAAGTTGATTACTATACAGAAGCAATGAGTGTGTCAGAGGTAACAATATTAAAGACACTCACAAGCAAAGACTTAGGATTTCCTCTTTTCTTCGGGGAAGTGAAAGTCACCGAGATATATCATTCATATCGAAAAAAATCTTTTGATGAAGTTCTAGAGATCTTACCACTGGATTTACCTACTCTAGAGTTTCAAACGAAAGCTCTTTGGATTGAAATCCCGCAAGAAATTGTCAAGCGTATTCGAGATGATACACTTGATTTTCCTGGGGGGATTCATGCTATGGAACATGCAACAATTGCATTGTCTCCAATGTATGCCATGTGTGATCGTTGGGATATAGGTGGAACTTCCTATCCTAGTTATCCTGTGGATGGGAAAGCGAAGGTGTTTATTTATGACGGATTCCCTGGAGGAATTGGTATCTCTGAACAACTTTTTGATAAGTGTGACATTCTTCTCAAGAATGTTTTAGATCTAATTAAAGATTGTGAATGTCAGAATGGTTGTCCCAGTTGTGTCCAATCACCTAAATGTGGCAATGACAACTTCCCACTTGACAAGAGTGTTGCAACAAAACTCTTAGAAGCATTATTGAATAATTTATATGATAATTTTCCTCCTAAAATCTTAGAATAAAAAATCAAGTATAGTAAAGCAACGATGGCTATAATGTTGACTTCTAGAAAATGTACGTTGAATTATTTTCTTTCAACAACACTTATATAATTTTTTTTACTTAATTGAAATTATTAACCCAAGAAATCTAGGTTAATGATCGTTAACTCATTCATAAATCTAGTAGCAACTCCTATTGTAAAAAAAATAGGAAAATAGTTGAGTGACGAATACTTAAACAATATCATGATATTATTCGAAAATAAAAATAAGTTTGATTTTTAAATGAATTGAAATTACATTGTCACGGTTCTACTTACTAATTACTCAAATATATCTAGGCAATAACGGACTCAGAAGAAAACAATAAAAAGTACCTGTTAAATAATACAAGGTTTAAAAGATTTAGATATGGTGGCTAATGTGTCATTGAGAAGTCTAGCAATTCTGTCTCATAAAGGTGGTGTGGGAAAAACCAGTATTGCCGTGAATATAGCAGTCCACTTAGCTAAAATAGGTAAGAGGGTTTGCTTGTTAGATAACGATTTTCATGGACCAAGTATAATGACTTTTTTTCGAAAGGACCCAGAGATCAGTTGGCTTAACGAATACTTACTGGGTAATGAAACCATGGATAATTGTTTACATGATGTTTCCTCTTTGCTTAATTTATCAGGAAAGCTTTGGGTAGGTTATGCGGATCCTACACCCGAATCAATCCAAAATCTTATCCGTATTGATCAAAAAACCTCAATCAAAATGCTTCAAAATCTAATTAAACTCAAAAAAGGGTTTAAAGAAAAGCCTTATGAAATCGAGTACATGGTTGTCGACTGTTCTCCAGGAACAGGTTATTCAACTGTCAATGTCATGCTTGCAACAGATTCAAGTCTTTTTATTGTAAAATTGAGTAATGCAGACATCTTTGGTACCTCACAAATGATCGCTGGTTTGTTTAAACAATTAAAAAACAGATCTTTGGTATTAGCTAATCTTATTCCCAAAGAGGCTATTGAAAGTAATACGAAGAAAAAAGAAATCCAAAAACTGATTGAAAAGCGGTTTACTGCAGATATTGGTGATAAAATAGTAGAATTTCTTGGGTGGATTCCAACAGACTTTGAACTTCAGAATATAGAATTCCAAGAAGCGGTTAAAGGTTTGCAAGGTCTTGAGGCTTCAAGAATTATCTATACTTTAGAACAACCCGATCATGTTTTTTCTACGACTCTCATTGATTTGATCCCAACATTATTTGGAGAGGTGGAATAACACGATCATATATGCTGTATATGTATTAACAGAAGAAGGTAAAACAATTCTATCAGAAAATTTTCAGTCAGCTGAGGATATTCCTAATGAAGTTATACTTGGAGGATTACTTACAGCACTTCAACAAGTTACAACTGAGATGACACAACAAAATTCACAAATGAAAAGCATTGAAATCGAAGGATTATCCTACCATATCCGCTCATTTGGGCTTATCAGGATTGTACTAGTCACTAATGTACCCAAAACTCCAGAAGATATCATGCAAACACTTGGGTTACGATTTATAAATGAGTATGGAGATATATTAACAGAAACGGAATTTGATTTGAACGTCTTTAGTCCATTTAAGATAACAATTCAAGAAGTTATGAAACAATTAGTTGGGTATGACGAATCTAAATCAATAAAACCTAAAAAAAGGCTGAACACGGGTGAAATCTTTGGATTGCCTCATCATTTACAATCAACTGCTTTAGCACTGGTTTCATTAGAGGAGGGAACGATTAATGACATTGCATTAGAAAGTGGAGAGGAAGCAGACGTTATAAAAAAGAATTTGGCTACTTTGAAGAAAAGGGGATTTATAGGAACAAAAAAAGTGAAGAAAAAAACAATCTATTTTTGCACGATCTGAAATCACAGTTTGAATATGACATTTCATGCATTTGAAAAGCCATAAAAAGTGGGTGGGATACATGAGATATCTGGTCTATAAAAAACTCTATTGTAAGGAGGAAGAGATTCAACAGTATGCTGAAAAAGCGCGACTATTGGTAGAGAAATGGGAAAAACAATCATAAGAAAGAACGAAATAAAATAATAAAGATAATTAAGGAATTTTTACTAATTATGAAGTTTTCTTCCGATATTATGTTTATCTGGGTTTTACAATGTCAAGAAGAAAATATAATTTCAAAACATTTTAGTACATTTTCTTAGGTATTATTTGAAAAGGTGAAATAATACGATTGTATATGCAATTTATGTTATAGCGGAGGATGGCCGGACAATCCTATCTGAGAACTTTCAATGCGACGAGAATATTCCAAATGCGATCTTATTCGGCGGATTACTTACCGCATTACAAAACTTGACCAGTGAAATGACACAAGATGATTCGGAGATGCAAAGCATTGAAATTGAAGGGCTTTCTTATCATATAAGATCTTTTGGTTTTTTTCGGCTTGTACTCGTAACTGACGTCCCTAAAACTCCTGAAGATATAATTCAAATGTTGGGATTTCGATTTATCAAACAATACGGTGAAGTTTTAATGGACTGGGATTCAAATCTCAGTATTTTTGCACCATTTCAAGATACTATTCGTGAAATTATCCAAACAGAAACAATTACGGATGAATCCAAATCAATAAAACCAAGTAAGAAACTAACTACAGGTGAGATTTTCAATCTACCGCCACTTCTTCACAGAACAGCTCTCGCGATAGTTTCTTTAGAAGAAGGAACAATCGTAGACATTGCAAAAGAGAGCGGAGAGACTAAAAAAGATATAAAAAAGAACCTACGTACTCTTCAGGATATGGGGTATGTAGGACAAAAAGACAAGGAGAAAAAGACAATATATTTCTGTTCGATTTAGTACTAGAAGACAGTTTGGGGAATTTTTTATTTTGAAGTGTTCATTCTAGAGTATCTTTAAATGACAAATTGGTTCCACACGTACTACAAAACTTTGCCTCTGGAACAACAAGTGCACCACAATTGTGGCAATATTTCCTTATTAATGGGGATTTTTCGGAACCTGAGGGTTGATATTGAGTCGAGTATGGACCAACAACTGAATAAGGATATGTTCGATGGCTAGCTCTTTTTTGGATTAAAATAACAATACCCACAACAACAGCTAAGGCAAGAATTCCGAAAAGAACGAGGAAAAATGGATCAATGTCGAAGTAAAAAGAAGTACCAATGATAAAGAAAATTGCTTCAATATCATAATTTCCTTGTGCGTCACGTAGGAAGATCAAGAAGATATATAGTTGATTATTAATCTCTAACTCATACTCTTCACCTGGTAAAGGAATTGGACGATTAGGAATAACAAATGATCCGATATTTTCACTTTTGTTTAACGTAGATCGAGGTATTTCGAAGTAATCCAAAACTGTTCTGTCAACTAACCACAGGTAATAATGTATCAACTGTACATACACCGTGAACTCATAACTGTTAATATCTTGCCCTATTAGCCTTAATTCAATAGTTTCACCAGGGTTCCAAGTTGGAATGTCCGCTGAAGATTCAATATCTCTGTAGTACTCAATGGTTTGCCCTTTAATTGCACTCTGTGCATTGAATGTTGGTTCAGGATCAGAAATGATGAAAAATCCTCGCTTAGTATTTATTAAAACCGTGTAGTCATTTTTTTCAACCCAAACTTGTATTTCGTATGAATAATATCCTGTTGAAAAATTAGCTGGGACAGGCCAATAAAGAGATTGTTGGGTATTAGAATCAAGAGATAATACAGTTTCATTAACTATCTCCTCCAAACTCTCGAGAGGGGGATTAATTACGTCAAGGGTGTCTTCAAGCTGATTAGAAATCAAGAGAGTCGATTGTACCTCACTAGAAACGGAATGATTAATGAAAATTTCTATTCCTTCATCTATAACAAAGTCATATGAGTCTTCACTAACCCAAGATGGTAAAATCACGTCAGAAGAGGCAGAAAAAACTATTTGTATTTCTTCAACTTCAGGAAGATCATTAAAATCAAAAAAAACGAATTCCTTCAATGTTACTTGTCCATTCTTGATAGATATTGATATCGTTTGATTTGTTGGTTCTCCTAGAGGAATAACTAAATGATGATGTTGTAATGTAGCATTATAAAGCAATGAACTCTCCAGAAGAGTACTCCCGTTCGATAATTTAATTTCTACTGAAAGAGGTGACTCTGAAGAATAATATCCTGAAATCTCTAGCTGATGATTAGGGGAAATTTGGGAATTAATTATTAATCCGTTTTCAGGTTTTAACCATTCAAAAATATTCCTTACAAAATTCTGACCATCATCAGTCGAAATGAATGAGGAATAAAGCCAAAGTTCACTTCCTAAGATTAAAACCTTCCCTTTTTCAATTGGCTCAAATGCTGCTGCCACCAGATAGGATTGATCCTTAACCCAGGCTTGATACTTTAAAGTGAGATCGTTTTGATTGCTTGTAAAAGCAGTACCCATCTTGAATGGAATTTGGTTTACTTCTTCAAATAATGGATTTCCTTCCTCCCAATAAATATCTACTCCCTGGGAAGATAACGGAATAGCTTTCCGATTTCTTCCATTGTCTGTGTAGTTCACTAGATCCAACCGATCAGTGAAATTTACAGGAATACTCAAATCTGCTGAAAGGCGTGAATAGGCATCTAAATTGAAATATGGAAAAGCAGAGGTTACTAAGAGAATGGATCCACCTTGATTGTGAAATTTGAATATAGTGGTGAGTTCTTCCTCACTTAAGGGGTATTCTAGGTCAGTAAGTACCAATATATTATTTTGTGACAGGTTTTCCCAAGTTATGGTATTCTCATACTCATTCATATCAAAATGTAAATTGGTCGTAAGTAAATCATCTAAAGCTCTATAATTAAAAAATGGGGAATCATCCTTACCAGTATAATATGTATCCCAATAAATCTTCGAATTGGGGTTGTTTATGGTGAAAACAAGCGGAATCACATGTTTAATGCCTTGAAAAGTATAACTAATGTTTCCATGATAGGTGCCTGGGGCAGTATTCAATGGAATGGTTAGGTTTAATGATCTATCAAAATACCCTGCAGAAGATTGTACTTGTGAAGATAAATTAAACTCAATAAACTTTGCAATTGATTCAGAAATATCCCAAGAAATAGTACCCCCAATTCCAGTCATAAATGAAATATCCATTTGAGTTTTGTCTCCAGGAAAAGCAACGCGTTCAGCAAATTCAATAGGCTTATCACTCTTTGCTTTTGGTAAAGATGAGATTAAAGTGAAACCATTAGATTGTTCTGTACTTTTAAGTAATTCAGAAGCTCTTCCAACATTTATCAACCCACTCCCTTGAGTGTAGAGATCCTCATTCATATCAACAGCAGATTCCTGGAGAGCAGCACGAATAGCTGCGGGAGTTGCTATAGTGTACTGTTGTTTCAGTAATGCAACTGCTCCACTAACAACTGGTGTCGCCATACTCGTTCCTGAAAGACTAACATAATCTCCTAATTCAACACCAACAAGAGATTCATATGCTAACTCTATTATACAACCATGAGCTAAGGGAGCAATAATTTGTACACCAGGTGCAACAACATCAGGATCTACTTTAAAATCAAAAGAGGGGCCTCGACTTGAAAACGATGCCACATTGTAACTCCCATTTGTTGCACCTACTGTAATAGCTTTACGAGCTGACCCTGGAGACCCTATGGATGCTAATTCGTCATTAGACCCCTCATTACCAGCTGCGATGACCACAGTTATCCCAGCGTCCACTGCACTATCAACTGCTTGTGTTAATTCATCTCCAGAACCCCAAGGAGATGATTTTTCAAAGCCAATAGAAATTGAGATAACATGAACAGATTGAGCGATTGCTTCATCGAGAGCTGCTAGCATTGCTTCTTTAGTAGAATAGCCTGACATGTCTGCTGCTTTTAGATTTACTAAATCAGCATTATATGCGATACCCCTATATGTTGAACCAGCCCCAGCTGCAATACCAGCTACATGGGTACCATGTCCATGGTAATCCCGAGCGTCTTCTTCAGAGCCGGAACTAAATCCATACTCTGCCTTAATAAATGACTCTTCATATATAATCCTTCCCTCAAAATCCCCCTGGGCTGGGTCCCCGTCGATTCCTGAGTCAATGATTGCTATTTTTACATTCTTCCCATCGAATCCTTTATTCCAGAGAGTACCAGCATTGATAATTTCTGAGGGGGGAACATAACTAGATTGTTGAGTCCCGCTCATCTTCTGGGGTTTGAATTCTTCGATTGAAGGAATGACTTGGGATTGCTGAGAGATTTTTAACCGTGAATAAATATTAGGATAAGTTTTCTGAATTATAGGAAGAGTATTCTCTTGATAAGTTACAAATCCAATAGGGAAATTACGATATAAGTGTAAATACAACGGATTAAATTGATTCAAAACCTGAGTAATAAGATTTTTTTCAGAAGGGTTATAAGAAAATAATAAGTTAACCTTCGAGGGTTCTTGACCAACTATTTGAGGAGAGAAATTTATGTTCTGAAAAGTTGTGTCTGAACTTTCTTGAGGCATATTGTGAAGAGGTAGAATTATCATAAGACATAAAACGCTAATTAAATAGAATTGCTGGGATTTCGCAACAATCATGAGTATCAAATCGCATGTCAGTCAATTGTGCTCTAATTATAAAATCTTATTTTTATGTCAATCAGATAATTTGAGAAATGAGTTATTTTGGAAATTACTTGAATTAAAATCCCCAACAACCAAAATCTTTTTTTTATATGTTTTCAATTACCTTATAAAAATAAAAATTATCAGAAAATCAAAAAAGAAGATTGAAATAATTATTGATCAAAACTTAAACGCATCATATGTTTTTTTGTTTCTTCTTTAACTCCAACAATCCTGCTTCAAGCTTTTTAGCTGCCTCTCTTTTCCGTCTTTTATACTCCTCTTCGATCTTATCTTTACCCTCCACTTTCTTTTCAGAGGAATTTCGGTTTCTATTGACAACTGAGGCCGATTTTTCTGCTTTTTTTAATTTCTCAATAGTTTCTTCTAGTTGTTGTCCAGCCATTACCATTTATCTCCTCCTATATATGCTTCCTTAGCCCAACGCCATCGATGTCAATAATGTCAGCTTAAAGATCAACATTATTCCCAGTGAGGAAAGAATTAGTCCTTAAAAACGTTTCGTGTCCATGAAAGCTAATGAAATATCGCAAATGATGTTAATAAATTAGGTTTATGATCAATAAAAAGAGAAGATTTTTCTTTGACCTTATGGATTACAGAAGTATCAAATTATATCCAACCCAAAGATTTATCCTCTGAGAAAACTCTATCCTTCACGACCATCTTTTCTGGAGACTTTCATTATGATTAACGAAAAAGACTTTCTGGATTTGTTTATACCTGGACCTGTTAATGTATCAAAAGAGTGCAGACAAAAACTAGCTCTACCCATGATAGCTCATCGAAGTGAGACCATGGGAGAATTACATCAAGACATCGTTACCTACTTACAGAAAATGCTTTTTACTAACAATCAAATTATTATGTCTACATCTTCTTCCACAGGACTAATGGAAGGAGCTATTCGAAACTGTGTAAATAAAAAAGGTGTGTTAAATGTCATTAATGGAGCCTTTGCAGAACGTTGGCATAAAATTGCTTTAGCGAATGGAAAACAAGCTGACACAATTGGTGTTGAATGGGGGAAAGCAGTTTCACCTCAACAATTAAAAGAAAAACTGGATGAGAAAGAGTACGATGCAGTCTGTATAACCCAAAACGAGACCTCCACGGGTGTTACAACTCCTCTAAAAGATCTGTATAAGATAATTAAAGATCATAATTGTTTATTTCTTGTTGATGCTGTATCATGTGCCGGAGGTATTGAAGCTCGGATTGATGATTGGGAAATTGATGTTTACCTATTTGGGTTGCAAAAATGTATGGCTCTTTCACCTGGTTTAGCTGTTGCTTCAGTATCAGATGCAGCATTGGAAATGGCTAAAACAGTCCCTAATCGTGGGTTGTACTTCGACTTTCTAGATTTGAAAAAATATCATGATCGAGGTGGGATGCAACCAGCCACTCCTGTGATCCCGATTTACTATCAACTTCAGTATCAGCTCCACAAAATAGTTGATGAAGAAGGAATTGAAAACAGATGGGCCAAACACACAGAAATGGGTGGGTATGCCAGAAAATGGGTAAAAGACAGAGGCCTCACTTTATTCGCAGACAAATCGGTAGCATCAAACACTGTGACCTGTGTGAATAGCTTAGGGCTTGATGTTCCCAAACTCAAATCAGATTTAATGAAAAAAGGGTACTTATTTGCGACTGGCTATGGAAAGTTTAAGGAAAAGAATTTCAGGATTGCCCATATGGGTGATCGAACTTTAAATGAGTTAAAAACATATTTACAAACAATTGAAGATCTAATTAGTTAATTAGCACAAAATAAGGACTCTTGGTATTGTGTCGATGTTGTTATCCTAACATATGTGCTTAATAAACAAAAATTAAGAATTAACCTAAAATGAAGTATTTTATTAATATTCTTTAATAACTTGAGAAATGAAGTGAGGGCTTTTACTTGGCCGAGATGTATGATGCAATTATCTTAGGGAAAGTGAATCCATTTCGATCTACTTCAGTAGGTGATCCTTGGCAGGCCGAAGTAATCGATGTCACAGAGATAAATCGAAAAGCTAGTCGCGTTGTTCTTGAAACATTAGATGAAGTACGATCAACAGGCCGATCAGGTATGTGTATGATCTTGGGAGACGCGGGAGTTGGAAAAACACATATTTTAGCTCGTTTAAGGCGAATTGCTGAAGAGAGAGATTATCTTTTTATCTCTATAAGGCCATTTGGAGATCTTCAACGCATCTATGGACATATTCTCCAAGAGATCATGATAAGCCTTCGTAAGAAAGGGGAAGGGGAAAAATATAGCCCACTTGAACAATTCATTGGTGAAATCGTTTCTCGTGCGTTATCTGACGGATTACCTGACAATCCTGTGGCAAGTAGCCTCGCTGAATCTTTTAACCAGGATCCTATGAAGATTTTTACTTTCAAGCCAGAAAAATTTTACTCGACCAATCTAAGAAAAATGGCTATTAATTACCTTGCAAGTATTCATCCTGATATTGATATCCAATTCCTAGAAGTTCTTTTTCACACATTGAATCCAACGATCCGACCAACCGCATTTAAATGGCTTTCTGGTATAGAAGTATCTGAGGCTGATCTTGAACGATTAGATGTCCCTCATTCCATCAACTCGGAAAATAGAGCCTTATCAATAATTCAAACTATTTCCACACTTGCCCAAAAACCAATTTTATTAAGTTTTGACCAATTAGAGTCAATTTATATCCGTTTCAAACGAGATAATGGCATACAACTTCTTTTCGATTCACTAACTAACCTGTATAACCAATGTAAACATCTCCTTGTTCTGGCAATGGTTCAGTCTATTGTGTGGAAAGAATCCATTGTCGAAGAGGTTCCAGAATATTCACGTCAGCGAATAGATTATATCACATCACTCGAACGATTGACAGCTGAAACAGCTCCATTACTAGCTAAAGCTAGAATAGATACAGTATTTCGTGACTCAGGTGTAACCCCTCCATTTCCTACATATCCTTTTACAGAAGAATACATCACAATAGCAAATCAAAATACTAATGGAAATCCACGACTATTTCTTCGTCATTTACGGGATAGACTAAACGAATTCAAAGATCGAGGATATATTCGTAAATTAACAGCATCTGACATCGCTACGGATGCAAAGAAACAGGCTGTAGCTGTAGCTGGAGTACCACCGATGACTCCAGACCAAGTTATCGCTTCAGCTGACCTCTCTGAAGAAAGTACCAAATCAATTATTGATCTGAAACCTGAGGAATTGGACGCGCTAGCAGAATTATTCCCAGATGTCGATAAAACAACACCAAAACCAACTATCAGCACTTTAACGGCAGTTTCCCCTACAAAATCCATGGAAACTACATCTATCTCCCCATCCAAAGTGATAACTACACCAAGCGAGATGATAGGATTTTTAGAGAAGAAATGGAGTCAGTATGCTAGGGAGTTTGAACAAGAGATCTGGGCGTTTCCTCATCCAGTTCGTCGGGATTTTTTAAAAGGGGTTTTGTATGATATCCTCAACACTTCCATTGAACGGCAAATACCTGTTTATGGTTTAACAATTCTCAATGTTAGAATCGACCGCCAACTTATCGAAAAAGATGAAAAAGGACTTGATTTGGTTTTCACTTATCAGACCCCTAGAGGGCCAGCATCTGTAGGCATTGAAATCAATAATTCTGAACATTCTGCGACTGTTTTTCAGAGCCTGCGAAGATTAAAAAAGCTCGTTAAGGGTAATATTCGTCATGCTTTCCTTCTGAGAGACGAAGAATTGTCGTTACAACGCACAGCTTCCAAATCACTGGATTTAGCTCAATCTTTATCTGAATTTGGAGGATTATATTATATTGACTTTATGTCAAACCAAGCACTTCTGGCAACCAAAAAGCTGGTGGAAATGGCTTCAGCAGGAGATTTAGCTTTTGGAAATCACATTGTTACTCGAAATGAAGCTTTGACTTTTGTTTTTGAGGAGTGTCTCAATCGAATAATTATTTTCCAAACAATCTTTGGTCATCTTAGTACTAGTGTAAGTAGCCCACGAACAGCTACAGAACGTGTTTCCGAATCATCAGAAGCTATCGAAGCTATTATTTCCATCTTAAAGTTTAATCCTACGATGACGACCGATAGATTGTGCTTATTGCTTAATCGTAATGAAAATGAGATCGTCCCAATCCTTAAAATGCTCGCTATTCGGGGAATGATCTCCTTTGATGGAAAAAATATCCAACTACTCTGATCTCGCTAATCCAGAAAATTAGTTTCTGTCTAGACATAAACCTTTTGTATATTTAGGATAAGAATAGATGTAAGCAATGATAACTTCTTATTCCTTTACTAGTTTTTCTCTATCTATAAAAAAAATATCGTTATGTGACATCCTCCTGTGAAAAGAAGGCTTTAAAAAAAAGTATGTATTTATTTCGAATAGTGATCTAGATTATGAAAAAATCTATAGTAATATTTATTCTAATAGTGATTTCAATTTGTTTTTGCCATCATTTTTCCACTGTTCATTACACCGATTCGTCAGATTCATTTACGGAGGAATTTCAGTTAGACCTACGTACAACGGAAGGTAATAATGTTGTACATGACGGCGTTGTCTCAGCTGCAGAGTATGATGTTTCCCTATCCCTTGATGCTGACTTTAAATTTTATTATACGATAGATGGTTCCGATATTTTTATGGCTCTTGAGGGAAAAACAGCGGGTTGGGTTGCTATTGGTATTGATCCTGTATCGAGTTCAAATATGACGGAGGCTGATATTATAATTGGATATTACAGTGATACTTTTGGCCATGGGATCCGTGATGATTATGCCAATACTTCTACTACGCATTATAATGACACTATTTTCGGCGGAACCAATGATATACTATCCTTTAATATGAGTGAAGAAAAGATTACAGGAAAATATTGGACCACTCTTGAGTTCAGCCGCAAGCTAAATACCCAAGATGTGTACGATAATCCTATCACCGTTGGAGTAAATATTTCTCTTTTTTGGGCTTATAGTGATGCAGACGATTTTACAGCAGTCGCTACTACCCAGGGTTTTTCATCAACAATATTTCTGGAATATAATGTTCCCAGTCCTCCCCTAAATTTGATTGCCACTCCTGGTAATGAGTCAATAACGTTAAATTGGAGTTCCCCTCTAGATGATGGAAATCTAAATATCTTTAGGTTTAATGTTTACCGCTCTCAGACCAATACGAGTAACTATACTATGATAGGAATGAATAGTTCGACTACTGGGTTCTTCGATACAAATGTCATCAATGGTGCTAGATACTTCTATTTTGTTACTGCAGAGAACAATAAAGGAGAGAGTAGTAATTCAAATGAGGTTACGCTAATTCCTGGCACACCTAGCCCTCCTCTAAATCTGAGTTTAACATCTGATACGACCCAAATGATTCTAAATTGGACTCTTCCTCTAACTGACAGTGGTTACACTATTACAGAATATATCATTTATCGTTCATCTATCAGTGGGGGTCCATATAGCAATATTGCTACTACAAATGAACTAAATTATACGGATACTACAGTCCTTGCAGGTAATACTTACTACTATGTGGTCACCGCTATCAATAGCATAGGTGAAAGTGAGTTTTCCAATGAGGTGAGCATTGTTTTACCAGAAACCACTACTACTATTACTACATCAACCCCTACTACTACTCCAACATCAACCCCTACTACTACTCCAACATCAATCCCTACTACTACTCCAACATCAATCCCTACTACTACTCCAACATCAACCCCTACTGGTACTTCAACATCAACCCCTACTGGTACTTCAACGTCAACCCCTACTGGTACTTCAACGTCAACCTCTACTGATACTAATACGTCAACCTCTACTGATACTACTTCAAAAAAAGGATCATTTCCAAATATCATAGTTGTGACATTATTCATTGGCATTCTAGTAATTTCTATACGTAAAGAACAGAATTGATTAATGAAATCAAAGAATATCAAAGGAATCTTTCATATTAGCCCTAAGTTTTCAAAGGAACTCTAACCATGACCTTAGACTCCACTGGTCTGAAGTACCACTTTTCGTTAAATGAACTTGACCCTTTTCTGTGATTAAAGCTAGAAATTCTAACGCCTCTTCAATATCATCGATTTCTTGAGATGTCTTCTGTGCTAATTCTGAAGCACTTCGATTACTTCTATGAAGAATTTTGATAATTTCTGTTAATGTTATAATGTATTTGAAGCGAAATTCCTTTGAGGGAGGAGCAGGATCTTCTCCCTTTAGGGTGACTTCCCATTTCCCATTCTGATTAGATATAATTTTCCCAAAAGAAGTTAGATACTGAAGCATCTGAGTTACCTCCCTCGCATCTGGAATACAAACCTTAACAGCTCTCGCAATCTGCAATGATGAAAGTGATTTTTCGTTTTCTAAAGCTTCTATAATACTCAACATCCATTTAAACGGAAATTTTTTTCTTTCAACGATCATTTAGAGTCAAACCACATTACTTTTCTGATGGTTCTTTAGGTATTGAAGGACGATACCCTTCTAAGTCTAATGTAATATAAGAATACCCTAAAGCTCGCAATTCATCTACAATTTGAACAAGTATGTTCTTTTCTAATAGTATCGGAAAATCTTTTTGATTAATTTCAATTCGAGCAATAGAATCATGGTCACGAAGCCGCAATTGGTTAGAAAATCCAAAATTACGTAATATTTTTTCTCCTTGGGCCACTCTATTGAGCTTTTCTCGGGTTATTTCTTCACCATAAGGAATACGAGATGCTAGACACGCCATCGCGGGTTTTTTCGCCACTGGTAATTTGTAGTGCTTAGCTATTCGTCTAACTTCCTCCTTGGTTATTTCTCCTTGCAATAATGGACTTTGAATTTCTAATTTTTCGAGAGCTTTCAAACCAGGTCTATGTCCCTTAACATCTGAAGCATTAGTACCATCAAGCACTAAATCGTATCCGTGATGCTTAGCATAATCCAAAAGATGAGAAAAGACGAGCAATTTACAATGAAAACAGCGATCTGGGGGATTTTTCCAGAGATGTGTCTCCTTTCCAAGAGAGATTTGAATAATTTCATGAGGAATTTTCAAATCTTGGGCAATTGCTTTAGCATCCTCAACTTCTGAGCTGGAAATCCATTCAGAAATAACTGTTACTAGCTTCATTTTCTTACATACTTTTTGAAAGAGTCTTGCTGCAACAGTACTATCTACTCCCCCAGAAAAAGCAACAATCCCTGATTTATCTTTTAATGGAGCTAAAGCAATACAAATCTTTTGTTCTAATTCTTTTTCCATTGCCTTATTCACTCTACACAGATTATTTAATAACTTTAGAGACCCCTGAAACAACTCTAGCGATATGTACTTCTGCTCCTTGTTTTTGTATAGATCGGCTTACTTCTTCCTCGTGTCCTGGACAGAGAGCAATCATACATCCACCATTCCCTGATCCCGTGATTTTACAACCTAAGGCACCAGCATTCATTGCTGCTTTAATCATGACCTCAATTTTAGGAGTACTCACATTCAAATGGTCTCGGAGGGAAGTATGATGTCGATTCATGAGAGTTCCAATATATTCCTCATTCCAACTAGATTTTTTGAACTCTAAATGTGCTTTCCTTGTTAATTCGTAATTAATAACTGCTGATTTTAATGCATTAAGGGAGAACTCATCTAATTCCCCTCCAATAGGATTTAGTTCTTTAACATCTTTAATCGTTAATTCTCGTACCTTTGATACCTGTAAGTATCTTAAGCCTCTTCTCACTCCATTTTTAATAGTTGCTAAAGTATTAAGGGTATCTTTCTTTTCAAGAGAATTTCCTATCACGATTCCAGGTAATTCAGTTAAAAGACGAGTACATTTAATTGGATCAAATTCTTCATAGTTTACATACCCATGTGAGATCACCATGTGATCTTGCATTCCACCAGGCTCATTAAATTCCAGTACCTCCGCTTGATGGGCAAATCTGGTGATTTCCATTTGAGATAGCGGGTTATCAAAGAGTTCAGCAAGAAATGAAATCCAAATTACGCATAATGCACTAGAGGAGGACAATCCAGCCTGCATTGGTATATCACTTGTGACTCTTGCAGAAACACCTTGATCATGAGGGATAATTTCATTTTCTTGTAATACTTTCACTCCAGAGCGTAAATAATCACGAGGAAATTTGTACCTCGTATTAGTAGCAAGAAAAGACTGAATATCTTGTATATCTGGTAACTCTATATGATATTGTCTTGAATTAGTTTTCTCCCCTGTTATTGTCATAAATAAGTCTACTGCGGCAGGAATGACAGGAAGTCCCAGGTAATCTTGGTGTTCCCCAAATAATACAATTCTTCCAGGGGCTTTCATAGTTAAAATCATTAATAATCTCACTTGAATTGGCTGAATAATTTATTTTATATCTAATTATTCCATACTCTACTCACTTTTATATGAAAGATTTCTTGAAAATACATATTGCATCTATTCCTAGTAAATAAGGCAAACTGATTTTTGTCGGATAGATATGTGAAAAAAAGAATAAAGTCGGCTTATTATTATAATTATGGGATTAGCCATTAAACCTATCTTTTTAGGGTAGTACCCACTGGATAGTACCTACTGGGTAGTACCTACTATCTTATCTTTGGAAGAATATTTATATGAAGTGGAAAAACAAAAAATCCTGTCTTATATACGCTTTATACACCAAACTACATTGAGATAGAACCATGCAAGCTGATTTCATCAACAAGCCGCTAAATGATCTGGTTTTAACTGTGTTTGAGGCCTTAGAGTTCGTCACCCTCCATCCTATGCAAGTACTTAAACATCCACTAGCTGACTCACGCTTATCTTACGTTATAAAACGCTTGAAACAAAAATCAGAATTGGTTGGGGTGATAATTCGTGATTGGAAACGAGTTGTCGGTGTTGGTCAAATACATAAAGCAGAGGAGCTGCTCCAAGCATGCCCAGATCTTTCTCGGGTTTTAATCATCTCTTCTATGGGATTTTCATACTCAGCCAAACGCCTTGCAGATAAAGTAGGAATTGGGCTGATGTCACGTGGCGAATTAGTATCCTTATTACAAAAACGAGTTGAAATCCTATAAAAAACCTTCTGAACATAAGAAATCAGTTAAATGGTAATCTAGAATAAAAAAATTTCTCAAAATTATTTATGTCGGCAAATCTGACGAATTGTAGGTTTATGCCGTTATTATTTCTCTTTTCTCTTATAGAATCTGTCTCATTTTGGTTTTCATTGAGTTTATCTTATTTAGGTATTATGGAAAATTAAAAACTTCAATTTCTTTGTAATCCTAAACAAAAATCAATCAGTGATTAAATCATGTACACTAAACCACTTCTTGATCTTGTAGTAACCGTTTTTGAATCTATTGGTTTTGTCACACATCATCCAATGCAAATATTAACCCATCCTCTAGCTGATTCACAATTATCTTACATTTTAACGCGAATAGACTCAAAATCAGAGTACATTGGAGTCACCGTTTGCGATTGGAAAAGAATCGTGGGAGTTGGGCAGATCTGTAAAACTAAAGACCTACTCCATACATGTCCTGAACTCAATCAGGTATTAATAATCTCCTCCATGGGATTCTCACGTGCAGCTTTACGAATTGCAGAAAAGACTAATAAGATTGGCTTAATTTCGAAAAGAGACTTGATTTCTTTAATGTTAAAGCACCTAGAAATGTCATAGCCAATCTGGAACGATTTCTTTAATTACACCTTCGTCTTAGAGATTGAGGATGCAATTTCTTCAAGAGCTTCTTGTGTTTGACTAATATGTTGGGTAGTATGCACAAAAGAAAAAGCTCCGATACCGTGCATTCCGCTGATATTTCTATTCAATAGTGCTAATTGTAGTAAAGCTTCACGTTTTTTATCTGTTAAATGAACAATATCATACGGGGAGGGATCTTCAACGTATTCTGATAAAATATGGATAGTAATAAAGGATTTATATCCAGTAGCATTAAAGCTTAATTTCTCGTCTGTGAAAAACTGATTTATTTCAGCCAAAAACTTTGTACCAGCTTGATTGATATGATTGTAGTCCTGATTAGACTTCCTCAGAATTTCTAATGTCTTTAAACCAGCTGCCATGCTGAGAGGATGGGCTGAAAAAGTACCTCCACCAGTCCAAACCCTGTTATTCAACTGTGGGTTTGCCTGTTCTAAAATCTCTTTCATTCCTCCAACTGCTCCAATTGATAAACCTCCCCCAACAATTTTACCCATAGTAGTTAGATCTGGAAAAACTTTCAATTTATTTTGGAATAATCCATAGGAGAATCTATATCCTGTGATAATTTCATCAAAGATTAATAAAATACCTAACTTCTCTGTTAATTCTCTAATCATTTTTAGAAACTCGATATTCACTGGAAAACCTCCACCACCACCTAATACTGGTTCAATTATCACTGCTGCTAAATTATGGGCATTCTTTTGGATTAAGTCCTCTGTTGCATCATCATTCACCTCAAATGTCATAATCCCAGCTTGGTCATCTGGAAGAATTCCAGGTCCTTCTTTGCCGCGAAAAGGTGCCTTTACATTATACAAAAGCGTATCTGCATAACCATGCCATCCCATTTTCGCCTTTGCTATTAATGGTTTCCCTGTATATGCTCGTGCAAGACGAGTGGCGTACATGGTTGACTCAGTACCACTAGAACTAAACCTGACCTCATCTAGACTTGGATTATCATTAATGAGGGTTTCTGCTAACTTAACCTGATCTTCTGTTACAGTCCCAAAATGCCATCCTGCTTCTAATTTATCCTTAATGGTTTGTTGAATAACAGGATGATTATGCCCGAGGAGCATCGAGTAGTGGCCTTGCCAGTAATCAATGTATTCAATATTGTCAATGTCAATTAAATAGGCATCATGTCCAGACTTAATAAATACAGGAAAAGCCCCGATTGCTGGAAGACCTAAATTTCGGATATTATGCGAAACACCGCCTGGAATTTTGGTTATGGATCTCTTCCATAACTCCTCTGACCGTGGCCTTGCTTTGACGAAACTAGCAATCTCATCTTCATAAAAATTCACAAAGAAACCTCAAAAATTAACACCAAAAAATCATTTTTTGAATTTTTATACATGAAAAAGAAAAGAAAAATAAAGAGTAATCCTTCATAACCTCTGGAAGAACTCTTTTTGTTCGAGTTCTCTGAGTTTGGGAAGAAGATTGTAAAACACAATCTGTTCAAGATCATCTCGAAATGTCCCAAAATCCTCGTCATCCATGAAAGGATCTTGAAGTTTTGATCGGACTTTCAATGCAGGTTCTTCTCCTCTCAAATTCCAAAAAATGCGTAACCGATTCTCAGTTAGATGATAAGTTGCATCAGAGAATTTGATCTTCTTACTGACAATATCCGTAGGCCAACGGGCGAAAACTAAATATGCACCAAAAAATAACAGAAGCGGAATCAGTACGAATCGAACGATTTCATGCGTTATCAGAGAATTATCAGAGGTACCGAGGAATGAGATTGCAGCTAATAACAAAGAAATTACCAGAATAAGAAAACCAAATAAGACAGTGAACCAATCATTAAATCCTCCATTGGGCCTAAAACTGTGCCAGAAATTGGGGATCTCAAAACGTGGTCGCTGATCTTTTGTTACAGCATTTTTCTTTCTTAACTGTTCATACGATAATGTTTCTGCAAAGTAATGAAAATTATCGTACCTGACCTTCTCTAACTGCCATTCATTTCCTTTACCTCGGATATAAATGAAAAAAGGGGCCCAATCCATGTCGTGGGTAGCGTGGGTAAAAGAAGGGGGCTCCCACTTCCAAAGAACTAATGCAATAATCGCTGCGATAAAGAAAAGCGTGCTAATCCAAGATAACTGTAAGGTTTCTTTTAGTATAGGTTCAATTATCTCTTCACCAGGAATCGGAGGATGAAATGCTTCAGCTCCCTCAATTATATCTTCTCTCTGTGAGCCTTTACTGATATAAATTTCCCCTAAAAGCGCCCAAAATATCACTCCAAAGATAATGAAGAGTTGTCCATTACTAAAAAAGTATGTTCCTTTAGTTAACCCTTTTAGTGCTGCATACAACGCTCGTGCACCTAGAAGGAAAAAGATTCCACCAATAAGTACTACAGAGAGAATTGCATGGCTGAAAGAGAGATAAGAGTATATTAAAGTTCCCAATAACCCAAGTACGAATAAGGGGAGAACTGTCATCCACAGAGAAATGAAGAACCTTTGTTTGGTCCAGACATAAATCCATTGAATACACCGCAAATCATCTTCTTCAGTACCTTCCAGAACTCGAAAATAAGAACCTCCCCAAGCTTTAGATTTACGCTCTGACCGTAATTCAATACCTGACAGCTGGATCTCAGGCATGAATTGTTTAGCTAAATAGAAATCCCTTTCGGTCACATCCGCAGCATCCAAAGGCATCATGAAACCTTTTTTCCTCAATCCTGCCTTTTCAATCTGTTTTTTTAGCGATTCAGTTTGAAATTTCTCTTCTACAGTTTCTTCAACTGCAGTTTTCAAATCCACGATCTTTCCTTGTAATGCTATATCTGTAATAATATCACCGCCAATAAAAACTATATAACCAATACCAGAATTATAATAGATAAATGTATTAGCTATAGCTTTAAAAGGATGTTTTTTTAGATACTGAGCTTAATTTAAATCTTTTAAGATTTATATCAAAGAATTTTCATCTTTGATAAGGAAAAAATGCTTCCAATCTTATGATTCTCAAAATCAACAAGGATATCGAACTTCTTATCATATAGATCCTTTTGACAACTTTACAATTGAGGAGAGCACTTACTATGGATTTATTACTGCAAGATGTACTAATTATCCCAGAACCTGATTCTACAAAGATTTTCCGAGCAAATATTGTTGTAGAAGACAATATTATAAGTAATATTGCACCTAATGCTCAATTACCTGATCCTGAAGTAATCATTAGTGGGAAATCTCTAGTTGTTCTACCACCTCCAATCAATAGTCACGCTCATCTTCCTATGTCATTATTAAGAGGATACTCTGACAATAAGACATTAATGAATTGGCTCCAAGATATTTGGAAAATAGAAGGTAAATTTGATGCTAAGTGGATAACGTTAGGGACAAAATTAGCATGCCTGGAAATGATCAAGGCTGGAACAGGGGCTGCTGCAGATTTTTATTTTCATGAAAGTTCGATTGGTAAAGTACTTGAAGAAGCGGGAATCCGAGGCTGGCTTGGTGCTGGACTTCTGCCAAGTGCTTTTGTTGATCAAGGAGGGTATGAATTTCAAATAACAGAGTTCAATAAAGTGATTAAATTGGCCAAAGGATCTACTCTTCTTAATGCAGCAATTGCACCACACAGTCAAGCAACTGTTTCCGAAGAAATTATTCTAAAAGCAGCAGATTTAGCAGAAACCCAGCAAATTCCTCTCATGATTCATGCTTCTGAAACACGAAAAGAAGTCATGGATTCAGAGGATAAATTTAGTGTCCCTCCTGTAGAGAGGCTTGAACAAATCGGATTTTTTAGAGATGAAACAAAGGAAATATTGGCTCATTGCACTTGGATTACCCAAAGAGAAGTCGAAATACTAGGAAAACATCAAGCAACAGTTGGATGGTGTCCTGTATCATCCCAAAAATTAGCGTATGGGGGAATTACTCCTATACCAGAACTACGAACTGCTGGTGCGCTGGTTGCTCTTGGTACAGATGGAGCAGCTTCCAATAACACCTTAGATCTATGGCGTGAAATGCGAGAGGCTGCTAATGTGATTTCTGCTTCAAGATGGGATCCAGCTCTCTATCCAGCTGAACAGGTGCTTGAAGATACTTGTTGGTCTTTCAGGCGAAATTTCCACCCAGAATCATTAATTAAGGAGAATAATCAAGCTGATCTTGTTATCCTTAATTTTCAATCCCCTCATCTTAAACCTATGCACAATATAATCTCTAACATCGTTTATGCTGCCAATGGAAGCGATGTACATTCCTTAATAGTAAATGGAACCCTATTATGCCATAATCGGCAGGTTTTAACCCTTAATGAATCAGAAATCTTAGAAGAAACAGAAGAAAATGTAAAAGAACTTATATAGTATTGAATGAAAATAAAAAGCTATTCTTTTAACGAGATTTTTTAGATAATTTTTAACTAAATCAATTATATCAGAGTTAAGAGAAATAAAGGTATGGAAATACCTATAATTGGTTGAAACCAGGAGTAAACCCGAAATGTTTAACATGCTCGAAATCAGATTTGTGGACATTCACGGAACATTAAAGGCTATGAGCCTCCCAATCACAGTTGAAGAAATTAGCACTGCAACTTCTGATCCTGTCTTTTCAGAGGGAATAAACATTGATGGTAGTTCTGTTGCAGGTTTCACATCACTAGAAAAGTCTGATTTGCATTTATTACCTATTCCAGACAGTTTATTTGAATTACCTTACACAGATGAACCAAAATTAGCAGTAATGTGTGATATTCGACAAAATGGTTCAATTTTCGTTGGAGATACCCGCTCTCAGTTACGGAGTATAATTAAGAAACATTTAACAGCAAAAGGTCTAACCCTCAAGGTTGGGCCAGAACCAGAATTCTACCTTTTCAAAGATAATGTCCCTACAGACCAAGGACAATATGCAGATATCTTTCCAAGTGCCAATGTGGAAGGAACCGTTAAACGATTTTCTCAATGCTTAACAAAAGCCTTAATCAAACCCAAGGTTCACCATCATGAAGTAGGACCAGGACAGTATGAAATAGAAATCGGATATGAAGAAGTCCTTCGAATAGCTGACATTATAGTTACTTATAAAGCAATCATTAGGGCATTGGCCGCTAAATCAGGCTATACAGCGACATTTATGCCTAAACCATTTATTGATGAAGCAGGGAATGGAATGCATCATCACATTTCATTATGGGAAGGTGAGAAAAACCTATTTTCAGATTCAAAACCGAACAAGGTTTCATCCATAGCTGAGTATTTTATGGCTGGGATATTAGAACATGCCCAAGCGATGACAGTTTTAGTAGCACCAACTGTAAACTCCTATAAGAGGTTAGTTCCAGGCTACGAAGCACCAGTTTATGTTTCTTGGGGACTATTAAATCGCTCAGCACTTATTCGTATTCCAATGTTTAATGATTCTCGACTTGCACGTTTTGAATACCGTTGTCCTGATCCGAGTTGCAATCCATACCTTGCTCTTATTTCTATTATAACTGCAGGGATGGATGGAGTCGAACGTGAACTTAAACTACCCCCACCAATCAAAAGGAATATTTACAAATTATCACAAAAGGAAAGACAAGAATTGAATATAAGAACTCTTCCTGGAAATCTCTACGAGGCTCTTTCTTTTCTTGAAAAAGATAAACTACTTTGTGATGCGCTTGGTGATCATATCTGCAAGAATTTTTTCCAGTTGAAGAGAGATGAATGGCTTCAATATTCCACACAAGTCACTGATTGGGATTGGGATCGGTATCTTGATGTTTAAAGAGACTAACAATCAATATATCGAGAAAATTCCCAAGGTGTGATTTCTTCTTTTTCAAAGCTATATTCTCTTTTAAAGTCAAGCCATTCGTTCATTCGTGCTTCATAGTATTCCTGATGAAGTGCTGTTCCAAGGATCTCTTTTGCTAACATACTTTGCTTGAATTCCATCAAAGCATTATAAAGAGTCCGAGGTAATAACTCTACTCCCTTTTCCTCTAGTTGTTGTAAACTTAGTACATCCGCATCGAAATTCACTTCTTCAGGTGGTTCTAGTCTCCTTCTTACACCCTCTAGACCAGCTTTAAGAAGAAAAGCTAAGGTAAAATAAATGTTTGTGGCAGCATCTGGTGCACGATATTCTAACCTTCCAGCTTCGTAACCAGGTACACGAATCAGAGCGGTACGATTTGCAATCCCCCATGTTTTATATACTGGAGCTTCTTTTCCAGGAACTAAACGCCTATAGGAATTTACAATAGGATTGGTTATGGCTGTAATTTCGCTCGCATATTTAAGTTGACCAGCAATAAAATGAAGTGCGAATTCAGATAATTCATTTTCATCACCTTTGAATAGATCAGCAGCAGAAGATCTGACCATTTGATGGATGTGCAGCCCATTCCCTGCTTCATCAATAAATGGTTTAGGTATGAAAGACACAATCCACTCACTATGATTTAGTGCTACCATTTTAGCGATTTGCTTGAAGTATTGCACACTGTCAGCAGCTTGAATCGCTGGTAATGATTCAAACTCGATTTCATGTTGGCCAGGTCCAACTTCTGAATGAAATGTTTTAAATGGAATATTTACTCGATCTAGGGTTTCTACAATCATTTTCCGTAAGAAATATCCTTTATCTCTCGGGGGGAGAACCATATAAGTTGCAGAGTCCGCAGGTTTGAGATCGGGCGTCAGTAAATAAAATTCCATTTCTGGCCTCGCAAAATAGGTTGCTTGAAACTCATTATATAATTCTGCGTTAACTTTGGCAAGAATACCTCTTGGATCAGCTGCAATTCGTTCGTGAGTGTCAGTACTTCGTAAATCACAAAATACACAGGCTGTATTGTCTTGCCAAGGTACCAAAGTTACTGTGCTAGGATCAGGAACAATAATCATATCTGATTGTTTAGTCCGTAAGAAACCGATACTACTACCATCAACCCCGACTTGATCAGCTTTGGCAAAAGAATGTTTTGACATTTCAACCCCCTTTAAATTCCCGTCCGCACCTGTGAATTTAAGAATGAGATATTTCGCCCCTAGTTTCTCTATCCTTTGAATGATAGAACTTTTAATATCAGACATATTGCAGTCTCTCTTTTTATCTGACTTAATCCAGATTTGAGTGGAAATTTAAGAAAATAGAACGAGAAAAGAGAATCAATCTCCTTCTTTTCTCTCCTCTAATAGAATCTTAGTAATTTCTGTCGCTGATCCACCTATAAGACCTCCGAGCAATCCGAACAATCCACAAATGATGCTAGATAGTAAAATTATTACGACAGAACCTGGAGGTAGAGGGGCTCCTAAAACATCCCCTATAGCTGCCAGAAAATAATTTAGTGTTTCCATTAATCCAGGTGTTGTAAGAGTCATGATTAAAATGGATACAACTCGTCCAGCTAACGTTCCTAGTCCAGTAAATAAACCAGCAGATGCAGATCCAATGATGATTCCACCAATTATTCCGAAAATTAATGGAATTAACCAAAAGGGTAAGGAAGAAGCAATAGTAAGGTCAATAACTATCACACCGATTAAGGCTATGATAAATGCAATTGATCGTGGATATTGCAATATTCTGCGAATATCAAATTCAAGAGTAGTTTCGCTCATTTTCTTCACCTTACTTTGGCTTTAGAACCACTATGGCTTCAAGGTACTCCTTGGGGAATTCCGCAACAGTTTTATATTCGATTAACATTAGGTGATATTCTCCTTTCATCCATAATTCAAGAGCTTGATCAGCATAATGGGAACTAGCTGGATTACCGCTGACTCCGCCTGGGATAACACTCCAACTTTCAGTAATATTACCAAAATCAACGACCATTCGTTCACTGGGGCCACCCCCTACTCGACGACCACCTGCTGCTAGAAGTGTGTAACCTGAACCATCATGAGGATGTGATCCTTTTCCTAACGATGGAATTCCTCCTAGGTGGTTGAAATACATTCGATGATATTCACCCCAGTTCCAGTTGTCATCTGCTTCAGAACCAAATTCACCTTCTAAGTATTTCACAGCTTGGATAAATGCTTCAACCATTATATCATCCCTGTCTTCAACCGCAGCAGTTGTCTTATTGTCAAACCAATCTGAATCTGGATTTGTACGTACAAGATATTCTAACGTATTATCTTGAGGTTTTGATGCCACACCCAGTATTTCAGCTTCCTCATATTCATCGTTCCACACAAGATCTTTGAACCGGGAAAAGGTTTCATAAAAAATTGTCGGACCTATAAGTTCATGTTTCATGAGATACTTCTCATCACTCTCACTCCATGATTTTAATTCAGCAAATGCAGCTGTTGCTGTGGTTGAAAGTGTTTCTCCTGTATTTTCAATTGCAGTAATAAAGAACGGAGTAAAAGCTTCGGAACAAGTATCAAATATACCCCTATCACCACATTGAGCGTCTTTCATAAAATCAACATCGATAGATCCATCAGCAGCCTCACTCAACCAGCGATTGATACTTCTCCCGCGATATCCTGCAGCTTGGGTGCTACTTATATAATATTGATATTCAGGACCTGTGGATTTTTGATTGGCAGAAGCTAGATAACACTGTGGGGGATCTTTTGAATAAGGAAGATCATGGAAAGGAATATATTCCCAATCCTTATTGACTTTAGGATCAGAGCCATTTTGGACAAATCGAGCAAGCTGACCTTCTGTAAAATTTCTCTTTACGTACCTCCCTGTTGGTCTCAAAGCAATGGTACCTTTGGAATCAGCAAAAACAACATTCTGAGGTGGATCATGGAACCATTGCATTGATTCATTAAATTCCGCCCAATTCTTGGCTTTATTTGCACCATATAATGCCTTGATTTCATAGGTTGGTTCTTCTGTAGCTGTCCACCTCATAGCTATCAGTGATTTTCCCTTTTCTTCATCCATAATCACTCCTTCCTGTGTGTATTTGATTGTAGCTGTGTGATTTCCAATTCCCTTTACAGGAATAGTGACTTTCCTTTCTATTGGAAGCAACCACTTTGAACCATTCCAATATTCGCCTTTATTATTCCACACATATTCGTACCAGTCTACTCCATCTGGTCCAACGTTAGTAAAACCCCACGCTATATGTGTGTTGTAACCAACAACTACAACTGGTGTACCTGTTAGCGTATAGCCAAAAATATTCCAATCATCTTCTGTCGCAACGAGATGGGCTTCATACCAGATGTGAGGGAGATCAATACTTAGATGCATATCATTACAAAGAATGGGGTATCCGCTCTTTGTTTTTGTACCATTTGCTACCCAATTATTTGATCCTATCCATGATTGTTGAAAATATTTCACACTTTCAGGAGTACGGTCTAAAATATTCTTAATTGCTGAATAACGGGTTTCAATGTCCCCACTCTGAACTATAATTTCATTCTTATTTTTACAAACTGAAGGAAGCGGATATTCACCATAATCGGGTACAACTGGAATTTGATAAAACGTCTGGTTAAGTGGAAATACCTCTTCCATCGCAATTAAGTCACCATTGAACAATTCATCCCTTAATATGGTAGCATGTAAATCATAGTTTGAATAAGTTAACATTAAACTCATTAAGCGGTTATATACAAAAATCTTAAGCGGTGTCCATGGGGTGGGTTCGAAATTCAAGAGTTGAAATTCGATTGGTAACGTTTTAGTCTGTATTCTGTGTTCAATTTCGTAATTCACCCCTTCACAGTAAGCATCTAAGATATTTAACATCGCATCGAGAATTAAATCAGATTCACGTTCTATTTCAAATGTGTCCAACATTTCCTGTGCAGCTTTTTCAATCCCGATTGTTTCATACCAAATATCATCCTCAAGAGAACTATTCCCCATAACTTCTGACATCAATCCCATTCCAGTCCGAACGGTCATTTCCATCTGAAACATTCGATCATAGGCATGGCAGTAACCTAATGCAAAAGCAGCATCTTTTTGAGTCTTAGCATAAATATGAGGGATACCCCAGTTGTCTCGGATAATAGTCACGCTATTATCAATCCCTTCTAGTGTAATTGTCTCAGAAGAATACTTAGATCCTGTTGAGGCACCATAAATTCCTCCAGGAGACACAATTGGACCAAGAGCAAACATTCCCATTATTGGGGTTGAAAAAATAATGATTAAGAGAAAGAGTCCTACAATTGATAGAGCTAAAACTGCTCCTTGTTTATATAAGTCACGCGGAATCGGCATTTTAACCACTGAATTCTATTCAATAATTTTATCATCTATATTATACTTGCTAATTGATAGGGTTATTATAGAAAGGTGTAGTATAATTCACAATTAGTAAATAAAAGAGTTTTTGAAGTATCATAATACTCTTTCAATGGAACAAAGATACAATGCTTCAAAGCTTCAAAAACCATATCAAAATGATTCAACCTCCATTGTTAATTTTAGAGGAATAAATCGTGGATTAAGAAAGCGATGATATCTGAAGATACACCTGATCATAATTTAGGGTTATTTTTCGGGATTATAGAACACAACAAACTGAATCCTACAATTCTTTGGTCAGGGTCTACATGGCATTCAGAAATTCAGACTTGGAACTTACTCTTAAAGATTCTTGCAACGAAAGATCCTGTAGATCTTGAGGAAGTTGAATGGAATTTTTTACCTTTAATTTGGGACGAAGTTGAGATTTTCGCTTTAACTAAAGCTTTTCAAATTAAAGGAATAGGCTCTGCTTACTTAGTAGTTTTCCATCAATCAGCAGAGAAATTAACCCAATTCATTCTCACAAAGGAGGAAGAGATAGCTGAGACATTTAGAGAGATTTTAACATCCTCTGCTTTTTTTTCAGTTCAATGTTTAACTAATGAACAGTTAAAACAAATTCGTATTAAATGTCAAGTATATTATGAAATATTATCACAACTCTGAACTTTATTTTCAGTTAAAATTATATGATTCTAATCAATCTGATAATATTGTGTCAAACATGAGTAGACAGAGCCTATTATTAGTGATTTCATTCATTTTCTTACTCATATTACCTTTCTTCAGCCATTCTGTTGCAAATTCGGCTTATTCAAAAATTTGGACACAATCAGACGGATCTCAATTAGAAATTACTATCTCCTCATATTCTATCAACCTTTTAGTTGATACAACATACACTTACAAAATCAATTTGAAAGTTAACGCTTTTGGTTCAAATTTAGATGGCTATTATTCAATAGCAGTCGGTCTTAGATTTACTTCCTCCGAAGAAATAATCAAAAGCGATTTAAAATGCGATATTGATGATCTCGTGACTGTTGATTCAAAAATTCATGTTTTAATACAATTACAAGTCCCTTCAGCAGCCAAATTTTCATTAAATCGCGGAGAATCAGTACAGGGGCAACTTCAGTACATAGTTTATTACTCAGAACAATCAAAAGATTGGGATAAATCTGAGATGGCCCCAAATCAGTGGCCCCATGAGTCTGATATTTCATTAGGATGGGAAACAATTTCACAAGGGAGTGTAACAAATCCTTTCTTGAATATTCCAGAAGTTATTATTATCGCTCTAATTACTGTCTTCCTAATTAGTTCTATGATTGTCATTTATAAAAAAGGTAAAAAAAGAGAAAAAAAAGACTCCTAACTCAGTCTTCTATATTAATTACAATAGTAGTTTCATTCCAGCAATAGCTGTCTGAATTGACTCGATGTGTCCTGCTTTTTTATCCAGTATCAATTCTCCAGTTTTAAAGTCACCAATAGCTGCTAATATTCCCCCAGTTCTCCAACCTCTGATACTTCCTAAAACAAATAAGGTTGAAACTTCCATTTCGGTTATAAGAGTCTTTCCTCTTTTCCAAATCTCCCATCTTTCAATAGTATCTTTTTTTGCAGGAATCATTTCTGGTTCCTCCATCCAGAAAGCATCTTTGGAATGTACTATTCCTTCATGAAAACGATCTTGAAGATCCAGACTGAACGCTCCTTGTCGTAATGCTAGAACAACATCAGGGTGAGCTACTGCAGGAAATTCGAGAGGCAAATATTGCTTTGTTGTACCCTCATCACGAATAGCACCAATTGCAGATACAATATCTCCTAATTTAACTTTAGGATTTAAAATTCCAGACGTTCCTACGCGGATAGTTGTATTTATTCCGCACCTTCCAAATTCTTCCAACCCAATAGCAGTTGATGGGCCACCGATTCCCATGCTGGAAATAACCACAGGACTTTCATCAATGTAAGCGATAAATGTCCTATACTCACGGTTGAAAGCAATTTCCTGAGGATCTTTCAAGTGTTTAGCGATTGATTCTGTCCTTGCTGGGTCACCAACAATAAACATATGTTGAGCTCCCTCTAAATCTTCTTTAGATAAATTAATATGATAATGTTTCATTTCATTCCTTTCTTCCAATTAATTAAGGCAATTGTTTTTTATTTCAAATATACTTTAAATTTGCGTCCAAACAAAACCAAAAACTTGTTTTCCATTAATTACACGAACTTTACTCCAAACAGCCTTGAGTTTCATTCCCAGCTTGATATCTTTAGGTTCAAGTTCCAGCTGGCCTGTATAACGGACTTCTCCAAGATCGATGATGCCTAGTATGAGTGAAGATTTTTCTATACCTGTAGGTGGAGCTTTCAAAATAGTATAATTAATAAGAGAACCTTCAGAAGGAAGTTCTACTTCTTCAAAATCCCGCTGTTTGCATTGAAGACAACGACCATGTTTGGGATAATGAACTTCTCCACAATTCAAACATTTATATCCAATTGGTGCTTTTTCAACCATTATTTTCACCTTTAGACCCTTGATAAAATGGTAGCAACTACATTATTGCCAAATCCACCGAAATTTACGGCATACGCATGTTCAGGGTTATTAGGAATCTGGCGTTCCCCTGCTTCTCCTCTAAGATGCCAAACTAACTCACAAAGCTGTGCTACTCCCGTTGCTCCTACAGGGTGCCCACGAGCCTTCAACCCCCCTGAAGGATTTACAGGAAAGCGACCTGTGATTTCAGTTTCCCCATTGCGTACAGCAAGATGAGCTTTACCACGTTCAAAGAATCCTGCAGACTCCAATTCAGCTAACTCTAATATTTCAAACGCGTTGTGTATTTCTGCAAAGCCTATATCCTCTTTCTTCAACCCAGCCATTGAAAACGCTTGTTTTGAAGCATCTCTCACTGCTTTAAGAAAAGTTGGATCTTTACGCTCATGTACCGCCATTGTATCCATACCTTGGCCTGTTCCCGCAAACTTGATAAGAGGTTTCTTGGACAATTCATTCGCTTTGTCCATAGAACACAATATAATTGAAGCTGCTCCATCAGTTACAGGACACACATCATATAGATGAAGGGGATCAGCAATCATGGGATTATTGAGTTTGGCTTCTCGAGAGGTGAGAATGCCTTCCATAGTAATTTTTTGGTGTATATGAGCATAAGGATTCATCAAACCGTTTTTGTGATTCTTAATCGCGATTCGAGCTAAATCCTCTGATGTAACTCCATATTTATCAAAATATATACGAGCTAACATTGCGCCAAGAGAAGGAAAAGTAATTCCATATATATATTCAGCCTCAGGATGCGACATAGTGGATATAAAATCAGTAATGACTGGTGCAGGGGCTACCCGCATTTTTTCTCCACCAGTTACCATTACGCAGTCATGAATCCCTGAAGCAATCGCCATAAAACCAATACGAGCAGCTGTTCCGCCTGATGCTGGCCCATTTTCAATTGATGCACCAACAGCAGGGTAAAGGTTCAGATAGTCAATTAAAGCGGAAGCTAAAGCAGTTTGATTATTAATTCGGCCAGCTCCCATATTAGCAATAAATACAGCATCTATTTGGTCTGTATCTGCATCTTCAATAGCGTCAAGAGACGCTTCTGCCATCATTTCAATGAGAGACCCATCATAACGTCCCCAACGTCTCCCCATTCCCACACCAATAATAGCAACATCTCGCATTTAACAAATCTTCCTTTTTCTTGCCAGTAATTTGAAATAAGACATCATCCGCTTGTAACTACAATATCTATATAATAATTGTCCTAATTTGCTTGTTCTATCATCATCTTTGGCTTTGATTCATATTGATACAATAGTATTTTGACAGAAATAACCTCTCTAATTATTATTCTTTCTTAAAACATAGGAGAGATGATCTCTTTGTAATAATTCTCATTTACAACATTATAATGGCAGATTTGATAAAAAGGGGGATTTGATGTGAATGTGTACTAAAAAGTTTTTTATAAGTGAAGAGCTAGTATAATCATCTTCCTAATTTCTACAAATAAGTTGGAACAAAGGTAGGTGAGTAGATTTGTTGAGAAAAAAGATTGGAAAAGAAATAATTATTCCTAAAATAATTATAATAACAGGTATGATAGTAATTTTACTTATGATAAGAATGAGTACCAACCCACCCATGACCATCGACCCGATTATTGAACCACAAGAAGAGGAAATTGTCTTAATTAATGAAAACACTCCCAATTTACCTCAATTTTCTGTTGGGCAATGGGGCATGGATACAAATTTGTCAAAGGCCAATGCCTCTTTTATCGGGGAAGCTATTACTGATTCGAATCGTCATGATTTATCGGGTTATTCTGTGGCAGGTGCGGGGGACGTCAATAATGATGGTTATGATGATATTCTGATTGGGGCGCCTGCGAAAGAGAAGAGTGAAGGGAAAAGGGGAGCAGGTCAGACCTATCTGATCCTCGGTCGGCCCACTACTGACTGGCAGATGGACCTCAACTTGTCCGAGGCCGACGCCTCTTTTATCGGGGAAAACCGTAGCGATAACTCGGGATGGTCCGTGGCAGGTGCGGGGGACGTCAATAAGGATGGTTATGATGACATTCTGATTGGAGCGATTGGCGATGATGATGGTGGAGATCTTGCGGGCCAGACCTATCTGATCCTCGGTCGGCCCACTACTGACTGGCAAATGGCTCTCGACTTGTCCGAGGCTAATGCCTCTTTTATTGGGGAAGGTATGGATGAATACTATGGTGATAAGTCGGGATGGTCCGTGGCAGGTGCGGGGGATGTCAATAATGATGGTTATGATGACATTCTGATTGGGGCGCCTTATAATAACGAAAGTGGAACTATGGCGGGCCAGACCTATCTGATCCTCGGTCGGCCAACTGCTAACTGGCAGATGGACCTCGACCTGTCCGCGGCCAGTGCTTCTTTTCTTGGGGAAGGCTGGGATGATCAGTCGGGAACTTCCGTAGCTGGCGCGGGTGACGTCAATAATGATGGCTATGATGACATTCTAATTGGGGCGCCTGGTAATAGTGAAGGCGGATGGCTTTCGGGTCAAACCTACCTGATCCTCGGTCGGCCAACTGCTAACTGGCAGATGGACCTCGACTTGTCCGCGGCCAGTGCCTCTTTTATTGGGGAAGACTGGGGTGATGAGTCGGGGTGGTCCGTGGCTGGAGCAGGTGACGTCAATAAGGATGGCTATAATGACATTCTGATTGGAGCGATTGGTGATGATGATGGTGGAGATCTTGCGGGCCAGACCTATCTGATCCTCGGTCGGCCAACTGCTAACTGGCAGATGGACCTCGACTTGTCCGCGGCCAGTGCCTCTTTTATTGGGGAAGACAGTGATGATCACTCAGGAACTTCCGTGACAGGAATAGGTGATGTCAATAAGGATGGTTATGATGACATTCTGATTGGGGCAACTTGGAATGGGGAAGGCGGATATAGGGCGGGTCAGACCTATCTGATCCTCGGTCGGCCCACTACTGACTGGCAGATGGACCTCGACTTGTCCGCGGCCAGTGCCTCTTTTATTGGGGAAAACAGTGATGATTACTCGGGATGGTCCGTGGCTGGCACGGGCGACGTCAATAATGATGGCTATGATGACATTTTGATCGGGGCGTATGGTAATAAGGAAGGCGGAATTGGTCTTAACCCCTCGGAGACAGCAGGCCAGACCTACCTGATTCTTGGATACATTCGAATAGACATCACAAGTCCGACCGAAACAACATATAGACAGAATAGCGTCACTTTAATCTATAGTGTCTCCGATAGTACGGTGACCATATATATTGATGATGAAGCAAACACGACAGCTCTCCCCAGTGGAACAATCATATCAACCCTCTCCGAGGGAAGTCATAATATAACAATCGACGCCGTAGACGTATTGGGAAACGTTGGTAAAGCTACTGTCATCTTCAATGTGGATACCATCCCTCCTACTGTTACCATTGATTCACCTATCGCCACGACTTATCCGAATGATATGATATCTATTTCCCTTTCTGGGGATGCGACATATTATTGGTACTATATTGTAGGGGTCGACGTGGATAACCAGACGTGGACACCCGCTACCCAGCGAAGCTTGGATGATGGGACTTACACCCTGCACG
>JBHLMN010000003.1:0-393993 GCA_048938105.1 Promethearchaeota archaeon | reverse complement strand
GTTATATGCACGAGTATCGTCAAGGGATCAAAAAGAAGATTTGGACAGACAGCTGAACAGGCTGAGAGACTTTGCAGTAGCTAATAACTATCCTGTACTTAAAGAAATCAAAGAAATAGGGTCAGCATTGAATGGTAAGCGAAAAATACCTACTGAAAGTATTACAAAATCCGCAACTGGCACTCATCATTTCAGAACACACAGATAGGTTGACATGCTTCGGTTATGATTATCTTGAAACCGCGTTACGGGCTACTGGGTGAAAAATTCTCATATTGATTGAAGAGGAATGTACAGATGACCTGGTACAAGACATGTGGGATGTTTTGACTTCTTTTTGTGGCCAGTTGTATGGCCGACGATCTGCACGCCTCCGTGCGAGACGAGCAATGAAGGCGGTAGAGAAATGCTAATAAAACGAGGGTACAAATACGCGCTACGAGTTAACAATAAAGAACGCACTTTACTCAATCAATGTGCTGGTACGTCTCGTTTTAGCTGGAATTGGGGTTTAGCTCAACGGTTGGCACAATATAAACACAACACTGGTAGTGAACGGTTTACTGATGCCATGAAACAACATAAAGAGATCAACCGTTTGAAAAAGACGACTTTTAGCTGGATGTACAACTATAGTAAATGCATTCCCCAAGAGGCATTACGTGATCTGGACCAGGCGTTTAAAAATTTTGTCAATGGGCGGAAAAAAGGAAGAAAAGTTGGTTTTCCTCAATTCAAGAAAAAAAACAAAAGTAAAGACAGCTTTCGGTTGACTGGGGTAATTCGGTTCTATCCAAAGCTGAAACTAATCCGTTTACCTCGATTAGGCAAATTGCGACTAGAGGAAAGGCCAGCCATTCCTGTTAATGGGCGGATTTTGAATGTGACTGTTTCTCGTACCGCTGATAGGTGGTATGTCTCAGCTACGGTAGAAGAGACTCGGCCTGATCCGCACCCAATTCAAGGAGAAATCTTAGGCCTAGATGCGGGTCTATCGCGGTTTGGGGTCCTCTCCAATGGGATGCCACTTCCTACCCCCAAATTCCTTTTGCGTCGGTTAAAAAAGCTTCGGCGGCTATCAAAAGCTCATTCACGAAAAAAATATGGCTCGAAGAACCGTCAAAAATCAGCCCTTAAATTAGCTCGGTTTTACAAACGGATTACCGATTCTCGACACGATTTTTTACATAAAATTTCATTAACACTAGCTAAAAACCACAGCGTGTTAATAGTAGAGGATTTGCATGTAAAAGGTCTATCGATGAATAAAAAGCAATCCAAATATTGGCAGGATTTGGCTCATGGCGAGTTTCAGCGCCTACTTCAGTATAAAACCTCCTGGTATGGTTCACAACTTGTCATTGTTAATCGTTTCTTTCCCTCGTCTAAGCTTTGTTCCAATTGTTTATGCTATCACACTGGTTTGAAGCTTAAAGATAGAACATACGTGTGCCCATTATGTGGCCTTAGAATTGATCGTGATTTGAATGCTGCTCGTAATTTGGTCAATTACTATCATTGGTATGGTCCCATTATTCAGACGTTATTCAATCCCTCTGATCATTTAGTCGCCGTGAGTTCCTCGGAGACTTTAAACGCTTGTGGAGAATCGGTAAGACCTAGTGCTTCTGGGCCCGACTTTATGAATCAGGAATGATCTGCTTTTATTGTAAGCAATAAAAGCATAGGTATCAAGGAACGGTTAAAAGAAAGATGAAATGATAAAACAGACTGAAAATGATCTGTGATGGAATATGAAGAAGAGATATGGCATTACGGAGTGGAATTTTATCAATGAAGATGGAGATTTCCAGTTAGATTTCCCTGACAGAATAAATCACCTCTATTTTCCATTAGTAAATGAATCGGGAATGATGTCTTCAATTACACCTGAATTACACGGTGACATCAAAATTGGGCACAATAACTATCTTCTTGCTCCAGTTTCGATTGAGGATTTACATAATGTTAAAAATAATCGTAATTTCTGGCTTTTTATTGAAAATAAGGGAGTTTGGTCAGTTTCAGGAAATTCATCTTACCAACGAAATCTAAAATTCATTAATGATGATGAAACAGTAACGCTAGAAGCTGGTTTTCTGTGGCACAAAATTATCAGGAAAAACCATAAATATGGAATTCAAGCTGAAATTTTGAATTTTATTCCGTCAGAAAGCAGAACAGTAGAGTTAATGGAAATAAAAATAACAAATATTGGAACAGAAGAACTCATAATTACTCCAACCTCTGGAATTCCATTATTTTGCCGATCTGCTGATAATTTACGCGATCATAGACATGTAACAAGTTTATTACATAGAATCTATACGAGTGAATTTGGAATTACTGTCAAACCAACATTTACTTTTGATGAACGTGGTCATAAGAAAAATGAAGTTTCTTATGGGATTTTTGGAGTTGATAATGAAGATTGCTCTCCATTAGGATTTTTTCCTCTTCTTGAGGATTTTATCGGAGAAGGCGGAACATTAGATTGGCCAAAGGCAATTGTATGTAATTCACAAAATTATTTAACTTCTGATCAATATCTTGAGGGATATGAAGCGATTGGAGCGCTTAGGTTCAATACAATTTCTCTTTCAAAGGGAACCACAGTATCATACAAAATTGTTCTTAGTATCACTACAGATGAAGATTTTACAAGGGATTTAGTCTTCCTTTCTAAAAATAAATTTAGGAAAACCTTGAATGAAACTAAAAACCACTGGAAAGAAAAGCTTAGCCTTCGTTTTAAGACAACTGACATTATATTTGACAGATGGTTGAAGTGGGTAACATTACAACCAATTCTTAGAAGAATTTTTGGGTGTTCGTTTCTCCCCCATCATGATTATGGACGTGGAGGCCGTGGTTGGAGAGACCTCTGGCAAGATTGCCTTGCCTTATTGTTAATGGAACCCAAAACTGTACGAAATATTCTCTTGAACAATTTTGCAGGAATTAGATTTGATGGGAGTAATGCAACAATTGTCGGAACTGAACTTGGTGAATTTAAAGCTGATAGGAATGATATTCCCCGAACTTGGAGTGATCATGGAACTTGGCCATTTATGACAACAAAATTATACATTGATCAAAGCGGAGATTTAGAATTCCTTTTAGAAGGTCAAGTCTATTTTAAAGACAGACATATAAACCGTTGTAGGGCTCATGATCAGAAATGGAATCCAAAACAAGGAACAAAACTTTTCACTGAAAACGAGTCAACATATAAGGGATCAATACTTGAACATATATTAATACAACATCTTTCATCTTTTTTCAATGTCGGTAAGCACAATAATGTTCTACTAGAAGGTGCCGATTGGAATGATGGCCTTGACATGGCAAGAGAAAAAGGCGAAACAGTTGCTTTTACTGCTTTTTATGGAAGTAATTTCATAGAATTAACTCATCTTTTGAAAGCTCTTAAGGTTAAAAGAGGAATAGAAGTTGTTGAGCTTGCTATCGAACTAAAGACCCTTTTAGATACATTAAATACATCAATAGATTATTCTTCTCCTCAACAAAAGCGAGAAATCCTTGATCGATTCTACAAAAGCTGCTCTCATTCAGTGTCAGGGAACAAGGAGAAAATCAATATTGATGACGTGATTTCAGATTTAGAAAGGAAAGGAAACTGGATTGCTAACCATATTCGCACAGATGAATGGATCAAAAATAGAGAGGGTTATAGTTGGTTTAACGGATATTATGATGATGATGGAAAGAGACTAGAGGGAGATCACCCTAGGGGGGTAAGAATGACCCTTACAGGTCAAGTTTTTCCTTTGATGGGTGGAATAGCAACTGATGAGCAAGTGAAAGAAGTAATCTCTTCAGTGAAAAATTATCTTTGGGATGAAAATGTTGGAGGGGTAAGGTTGAATACCAATTTCCATGAAATATTACCAAAAATGGGTCGATGCTTTGGTTTTGCATATGGACATAAAGAAAATGGAGCCATGTTCTCCCATATGGCTGTTATGTATGCTAATGCATTCTACAAAAGAAGAATGGCTCATGAAGGATTTCAAGTCTTAGATACAATATTTCATCATTGTATTAATTTTCCCAAGTCAAAAATCTATCCAGGGATCCCTGAATATATCAATCCAAAAGGAAGAGGGATGTATCACTATCTCACTGGCTCAGCTAGTTGGTTAATTCTCACTCTAGTGACTAGAGTGTTCGGAATACGAGGAGAATTAGGTGACCTCCTACTAGACCCTATGTTGTTGTCTTCTCAATTTAGAGACAATGGAACCACCTATATCAATACACAGTTTGCAGCGAAGAAAATCCAAATCACGATTAGGAATGTAAATCGAAAAGATTTTGGCGATTACTCAATCAAGAATGTGATTCTAAATCAAAAGAAAGTTGATTTCTTAAGAACTAAGAACCATGTTCTCATTCTAAGAAAACATTTGGAAGAGCTAGAAGATGATTCTATTCACCATATTGTTGTAGAAGTGGATTAATGTGCTTTCATTCATGATTATTATGTTGAGTTTAAAAGACAAAAATCAAATGAAAACTGCTGTATTCGAACTACCAAGTATTACTTATGTTTATGAAAAAAAATATATCAGTTCTCTCATTTTTTTGTTTACTAACTTTGCTTTACAATTTTAATGTTAATTTTCGGCTTATAGGGTATAGAAATACATTTATTCGTTAAATTACGATAATACTGAGGGTGAGTTCTCTTCAATGAAGAGTGTAGTTGGGAAATTCTTTCGTAATGGTATCCAACAAGTCTGGATACCTTTTAATCTAGCAAAAAAGAACGTAATTTGTTCAAAATATAGAAGTACATTGATAATACTTGGAATTCTACTGACGATAGCATTGGAAACAGGAATTGTTATTTCTGTTGATACTCTTTACGATGATTTCATCCTTGACAACAGAAATCAGAATCTTACTGATATATCTGTCATTCCCACAAAATGGGCCAACTTATCCACTCTTAGGTCTCTAGCGAAGGATATTCAATCTATATCAGGAGTATCAAGGGCCAGTCCTGTATATGCCCTATATAGTACTCAAATATTAAGTGAAGAATTACCTGGATCTAATACCTTAGTGTATGGTATTGACTCAAAAACTCATCCTGATTTTAATTTCTTAAATATAACTAAGGGGAAAAGAGAAGTCTCTAGAGATACCGTGATTGTGTCTCAAAGGCTATTAGAATATTCTGGATTTAATGTTGGTGACACATTCATTACACCTCCAGAGCTAGGATTAATACCAAAACAATTTACTATTGGAGGGGTAATGAGTGATTTATCATTCTTTGGAAATAACGCTGGATGTTATTTCATACTTGTGGATATAGAAAATTTACTTGAGGTTATACCAGATTCGCAACAAGCCTCTCTCCTGAATGCAAAGATTGATATTTCATGTAAAGATCTTTTAAATATTAAAAAAACTGGAGAAAACATCAAAGACGAATTGGGAATGGATTTTTTAGTTTTTAAAAAGGATATTTCTGAGATTAAGGCGATAGGCATTCATACTTATCAAAATGCAATGAATCTAGTAATAATTGTTTCTTTTATCGTAGAATTTCTTTTTATTACAAATATCCTTGCCATCTCTATTCGTGATCGCTCTAGAGAGTTTGGGATTTTACGTGCTGTTGGTCAGGATTCAACACAACTACTTTGTTCAATTGCTATAGAAATTTTGATTTATTCAACCATTGGAACAATTTTCGGTATGTTTATAGGTACTTGGTTCGCATACTTACTCGTAGGGTTGATGCAAAATTTCTACCCCACATTGAATTTTCAAGCCCTATCTTTACAGTCATCATCCCTGATTGCTACATTTGCCTCTGGAATAATTGTTGCTCTAATCTCTGGATTTTACCCCCTCTTTTTAGCACTGTCCATGCCAGTTGTACAAAATATACACTCACATATGCGTAGTGGACGATCTTCAGTGAATATCTTTTCTTATTGGAAATATACTATTAGTGTGGGAGTTCTTTTGGCAATAACAGGGTTCTTATTACAAATGCATGTAGGCCCTTCTCGTTTCTTGGAATTTGAAATCTTATCAATGCATTTTATTGTAATAATGTTAATTTTTATTGGGACATTACTAATAGAAGTTGGAATTCTAGTTTTTCTGCCAAAAGTGGCATTTAAACTATTATTTTTGATTGGAACTATTACTCGTACAATATCCATGAGAAATATAGCAAGAGAATTTCAGAAATCATTATTTACAATAATGACATTAGCTTTAGCTCTCGCTTTCATTATTGTTGTTGGTCTAGTAAGTGCAGGTTTGATAAAAGGGGTTCCTATATATTTTCAAGAACAATGGGAAAGCATCGATTTAGTAGCTGAAAGTTGGGACAACCAACTCCCTTCTATTACACTTATAAACCAATTTGATCAGGATCAAAATATTACACATTCATCATTTATACAGGAAGCAAGAACCAAGATAGAAAAAACTGATAGTTATGTCTTTGGAGTCGATCCCGAAAAATACGCCTATTTTGCTGAAGAAGTTCTTGATTCTATAATTGAATATCCTTCATATCATTGGCTTAACCAATCGGTTAGCTCTCACATAAATAATGACACTTATGCTTTAGTATCAGATCTCCTCTTACAGAAGCTCCTTGTACCACTTGGATCAAATGTTAGAATGAAAATTGCTAATAATAATACAGTAAATGTAACGATTTCTGCTGTAATCAAATCCAATATATTTTTAGGAGACGGAGAATATCTCTATATATCAACTAATAGATTTCAGGAGTTCTTCAATTCTACTCTCGCAAAATGGTTCGTTTTTGAGATTGAGGGAGATGTTCATAAGGTGCGGAATGCTATTGTTGAGATTTTTCCTCATTTCAAAGAGCTTATAGAAGTCACATTCTATACTCAAGCCATTGAGAGGAGCTTAATATTTCAATCTGCTATTTTTCAGGTGTTATTTATAGAATCGTTTATATTAGCTGGATTTGCTCAATTTATTTGCATTCTTGTGTCCACATATCGAATGGAACGAGAAATTGGGATCATGAGGAGTCTAGGATTGCATAAACGAGGAGTGTTTGGAGTTTTTATGATTGAATCAATAACTCTGGGCTTGACGTCCATTTTCATCGGTGTATTGGATGGTTTACTCTGTACTTTCCTTTTAGCACGATACATATCATCCTCTATCCCTATTGGAGTTGAATTTCAATTACATCAAGTTGTTTTGTGGCTCTTTCTCTCTTTTCTCATCACCTTAGGAAGTCCATTATTACCTGCTTATCGTTCAAGTGGAAAAAATGTAGTAAACATCATTTCTAGAAGACCTATGAAAAAAGAATTAGACAGTATTTCTGTGACACTGTGGGAATTCGTTAGGGATCGCTCTCATCAACTAAAAGTTGTATTTCTGAGCTTAATGGTGATTTTAACCTTCAATTATGTTGTTGATGAATTTTTACTTATGTGGGGTTTAATTCCTTTCGATTTAATATTATATTTTTTGGTTGCTTTACTGGAAAAAGGAAATTTTAATGGTGATTATGCGAATCCTCTTGTACTCATTAATCCTTTCTTCTATATTGTCAGCCTAACTATGATTGGCCCCATCAGCTATTATCTTATACATAAATCCCTTCCCAGAAATTTAATCAAAAAAGTATTACTAAGTGGTTTTTGGGGTATTGTTGGAAATACAATATGTTTTATCCTGTTCATAATTCAAATACTCTTCACGTGGATATTTCTAATTCCATTACTTGAGCAATTTAACATTGATTCTACTTTTAATGTTTGTCTTTATATACTCATTATTTCAGTAGAAATTATATTATTTCAGCAAGTTTGGGGTTTCCTCATACTGCGTGGTTTGAATACTCACCATTCTTTGAAGCAGGACATTTTTTGGCGAAGGGAAAATGGTTTGAAAGGGCAAGGAGTGTTTTTTGGATTAATTTTAATGCATTCTATTATACAAATAATCCTTTTTACCCTCTCTTCAGTGAGTGTTAATATTTTAGAGAATCGCTTAAGTTATAATTATCTTTTCCTTCCTTTTATCCAACCAGAACTATTTCAAGTCCATCCTGTGGTATTTTTAATTCTGGGAAGTTTTGAAGTGGGGTTCTTCCTCCTGTTGATTATCTATCAAATTTGTACAAATACAGAATCTTTTCAAAGAAACAAATCCTTTACTATCAATACTTTAAAACCAGTTTTTTGAATGTAAGTATTTGGATATTGAAACTGTATTCTATTTAGCCTTCTTTTGAATGATAATAAAGAGAAAAGAACCTAACAGCAATAAGAGGACTAATCTAAAGGGTAAGGTGGAAGGAGGTTGTTCTTGTCGAGGGGTCTGGATAGTAAAAGGTTGATCGGAAATATCCATAGTAAAGAATCCAAAAGCATCCCAAGCAATAACCTTCACTAAAAAAGTAGATCCTGCAGAGACATTGCGAACATCCCATCGAAAGCTCGTTGTCGACAACTCAGTGCCAAGTAATTTCCACGAACTTCCATTATCCGAGGAGTAATAAACTGAATAGGTAAGTTCATGCCCTAAATCATCTGTAGCGGGGATCCAATCAATTATGATGGTATTCGTCAGTGTTTCTCCCCAATTGGGGAAAAGAATCCTTGGTTTTGATAAATGATGAGGATCAGTAAGTGGATTTAGGTCATAATTTCCTGATTGCCCGAGAATCGGATATGGTTCATTCTTCGTCCAATCATACCAATAATTAAAGGAAAAAATATTATCCACCCCACTATCATTGGCTTGATATTCTATTGTTTGACCATTGTCTTTGAAATCATTCCATTTTACTAAATTACTACTTGACTCAAATGACATCCAAACACCACTCTCTACATTATTGTATATTGTATTGTTGATTATAGTATTGTTATTGACAGTGGAGGGAGGTAAATGTAAAAGATCAGATCCTAGAAGGATCCCATATTTGTTTATGGTAATTGTATTGTCAGCTATAAGATTATTATTAGAAAGATTAAGATAAATACCTCTATTATTATTTTGGATTAGACTATTAGAAATATATGCATTTGTAACATTGGTTAATAATATTCCGATTGCCCCTCCATTTAAAGTACAATTATTTATAATAAAATATGCATCTGTATTCCAAATACTGATCAAAGCAATTGAGTTAGGGCCGTTAAGTGTAAGGCCCTCAATAACATAGGGATTTGATGAGGTTCCATCTCCAGGCCAGTTTTCATCCCTTATTAAAGTACTAAAGTTGTTATTTCCGTTAATTGTGATCTGATGAATGTCAAATTCGGTATAATAATGGCTTAATGTGGAATAGTGATAAGATTGATCCCTGAGATTATTGTTTTCATCATAAATATTTATAATTTCCAAAATATACTGAGAGCTGCTAGGGATACTAGGATATAAAATATAAGCATCTATAGAAAGGGAGACATTTTTTATGCCCTCTGTCCAGTAACTGCTAGTAACTTCATGAAACTGGGTTCCCAAATTAATATTGCCTAAATTGATTTCTACTGTATATCTTCCTGCTTCTATAAAATCAATTTCTACATCAATAACTAGTTCGTCAAATCTCCCATCAGCATCTAAATCTACACCATAATCGTAGTAATTTCCAGTCAGGAGTGCTAAATTTAAGTCAAATTCTGTGTAGTTGTAGACACGGGTGGTATAAGGGGTAGAAACTTCAAAGATGGGGTTTCTATCCCAATAAAGTCTAGCCCAAGCAATCACGTATGAAGTGTTCAGTTGGTGGGAATAAACTGTGGAAAATGTAACATTGATGAATACAGACACTATATGGGTTCCGACGTTATAGTATTCCTCATTCCCCCCCAATAAGGTAATATCACCGTTCGTGGAGCTTAGTTCGAGATCTAAGTTATAGAAATCTGCTGAAATGACATTGATCTCTACATCGATAACCAGTTTGTTGAACTTCCCATCTCCATCTGTATCCACTCCGCGATCACTGTAGGTTCCTGTTAAGAAAGCTACAGGGGGATTAAACTCGGTGTAGTTGTAGATACGAGTGGTATGAGGTGTATAAATCCGACCTAAGATGTTAAAACGTGTCCAATCTTCGAATGTAATATAATCTACCACGTAAGAGGTGTTTAGTCGGTAGTAATAAATCAACCCTACCTTAACATGAATAGATACAGACATTGTGTGGATCCCAACGTTACAGTACTCCCAACTTTCTCCATATAAGGTAATATTACCGTTCGTGGAGCTTAGTTCGAGATCTAGGTAATAGGATCCTGCTGAGGTGACATTGATCTCTATATCGATAACCAGTTGGTTGAACTTCCCATCTCCATCTGTATCCACTCCGCGATCACTGTAGGTTCCTGTTAAGAATGCTGTAGGGGGATCAAACTCTGTATAGTTGTAGATACGAGTGGTATGAGGAGTATATACCCAATCCAGAATGTTATGATCCGAATTTTCAAGTCTGATATAATCTACAACGTAAGAGGTGTTTACTCGGTAGCAATAAATCAATCCTACATCAACATGAATAGATACAGACAATATTTGGATCCCAACGTTACAGTACTCCCAACTTCCTCCGCTAAAGGTAATATCGTTTTTCGTTGAATTTATTTCGAGATATAAGGAATAGGATCCTGTAGAGGTGACATTGATCTCTACATCGATAACCAGTTGGTTGAACTTCCCATCTCCATCTATATCCACTCCGCGATCACTGTAGGTTCCTGTCAAAAATGCTGCAGGGGGGTCTTGAATTGAAGCGCTTATGAATTTAGATTGATTTCTTAAGGTATTGGGGACAAACCCTTTATCATTTATTTGAATCTTTGGCTTTATAATCCAGTTATTCAATCCTAATACAAGTACCAGTAATACTAGTACCAAGGATAGTTGTTTCATTGTTGTTTCTTCAGAATTATTTTTTAGAGGTTATATCTCCTTTTCTTGCATTCCAAGATTATAAAAATTCTTCCCAAGCTATACTTAAAGAATATCAGTTCTTATCACTCCTCCCCTTATGATCCAGAATATCTGAACGCATGATCCCAAATAAAAGAGATTTTATCTATGAATTTAAATCAATCATCAGTTGATATAACCATGTATAAATATACATTGTTTTTTTTTCATTATATAATTTGTAGGTGGCTTGAATGGGTTCTGATGTAAAGTTTGGTGTTTATATTGCTAATCATGGAGTCTTTACAGACCCTCAAGATTATTTGGAACTATCAATACTAGCAGAGGAGAGTAATTGGGATGGTTTTTTCATCTGGGATCATATGCATCTAAATAAAGACAGTGCTAATCCAATACTTGATCCATGGATAACCTTGGCAGGGATAGCCACAAAAACAAAAGAGCTTAGAATTGGGACAACCGTAACTGCATTAGCGCGAAGAAGACCATGGAAAGTCGCTAGAGAAACAGTTTCATTAGATCGATTGTCCAATGGAAGGTTAATCTTAGGAATTGGGTTAGGAGTGGATACTGAATTCCGTGATTTTGGTGAAGATGATGACCCTCAAGTTCGTGGGAAGAAATTAGATGAAGGGCTTGATATCTTGACAGGACTATGGACTGGTGAGCCATTCTCTTATCAAGGCCAGTTCTTTCAGATAAACGAGGTTAAATTCATTCCCAAACCAGTACAAAAACCAATTCCTATCTGGGTTGGGGGTACTTGGCCAAATAAAAAGCCATTTCGACGAGCAGCAAAATTTAATGGGATTTTTCCTATTAGAGAAGGATTTGAGGAACCATTGTGGACAGATGACATCAAAGAAATCATTAAATACATTAAACTACATCGAAAAACCTCAGAACCTTTTGATGTGATACACCCTGTCGTTACATCAGCTAAAAAAGAGGAAAATCAGTGGATATACGATTATATAGATGCGGGGGTGACATGGATAGTTGAGTGCATTTATCCTGGTCGAGGTTCCTCAAAGAATATTCAACAGATAGTGAGGAATGGGCCACCACCATAATTTATCTTAAAATCTAATTATAGAGCTCCCCCATAATGGAAATAATCTTTAATACTATTAACATTGTGAGTTATTATGTCTTTGGAAATTGATTGGAAAGAGAAAGGCGTAGAAGTAGTATTTCTAATTAATACATCTAATGAGAATTACAGAACAGTTCTAAGAAAATTGCAATATCCTGAATTGGAGGAGGGGTTTGGAAGAAGTTTTCCTAAAGATATTCCACATCTAGAAAAGTATTTTGAGCGATTCAAAGAAATTGCAGAAGAAATGCTTAAACAAGCAGCTAATGAGATTCTAATTCCTTGGGAAAAAGCATTATTGGCCTTTTTAGAATTGATAGAATCGGAATCGCTCCACTGGTGGGTAACCGGGAGTTGCGCTTTAGCCTTATATGGTGCGAAAATTATTCCGCGTGATATTGATTTGGTCACTGATCATGAAAGTGCGTTAAAATTGGGGATACTTCTAGATGATTACGTTTATGAACCTGTGGCCGACACGAAGGATTGGTTCTGTAAATGGTTTGGGAGAGCTTTCTTACACAGTAGAATAGAATGGATTGGAGGAGTCTTCGAGGATGAAAGTTTACAGATACAGAAAGATTTTGGTTTTTTGGCAGAGAAACAATTACAATTAATCAACTGGAAAAATTATAGTATAAAAGCCCCACCATTAGAAGTCTTATTAGAACAGACCTTAAGACGTGGATTACATGATAGAGCTGAAAAGATAAAGAAAATACTGTGAAATCACGTTTACAATTTAGTGATAGAGAAATATGGTATTTTAATTTGTGTTTTTCTTTTAACCCATCAGATAGCTAAAATAAGATTATTGATTCGTATCAATCTGGTTCAATATTCCTTTAAGGATTGTAATATACTCATGAAATGATTTTTTTCCTGTTTCTGTGATTTCGATAACAGTTAACGGGCGCTGCGGAAAAATTTTTTTGTACATCCTGATAGAGTTGCTGTTTTCTAATTTTTTTAGGTGATGATCAAGATTTCCTGGTGTTAGATTTAGAAGTCTTTGAAGTTCAGTAAAAGTAACTTTCTGGTGATTATAAAGTAGAATCATTATAGTTAAACGGACTGTTGGAATGAAAATCTCGAATTCCTCAGGTATTTTGTTCAATTCTGTCATTTCAAACCCTTGAAGAATCATTTTCTCCTTCCAAAACTCTCGATGCCTTTTTTATTAACAAATATCCAGTTCCAACATAAATCGCAGCTATAGCGAAATTTATAATAAAATAAGAGAGCATAAAGACTGGAATGGCTAAATCGTTTGAACTACGTGGCATATCAATATTGAAATTCAAAAAAGTGAGGATGTAAATAAATTGCCAGACAAAATTAAAAGCTAGAACAAGGAAAAGGGTAATTCCTTGATATAATAATTCCTTAAAATCATTTTCTGTTCTTCTATTAAGCAAAAAATAACAAAGAAGGACACCTATGAAGTCTATTCGATATGTACTCCCAGGAATTCTGAAAACAAATACAAATAAATATAAAATTATCAAAGCTAAACCAAGATTAATTATTCGTTGAGAAATTAGTTGATTTTCTGTAAAAATGGTCTTTCTTACAGAAATATAGCTATAGAAGAATATGATAGCTAATAAAATGAGAGTAAAAACTTGAATGAACGATTTCAAGAATCCCAAAAAAATTGCACCAGATCTTGAAAAATTAAACAGATCACGAATAACAAACCAGGTTAAGAAAATTTCGATGATAAAGGCCAAGAAAAACCTTGTCAACCCTACGATTATACTGACAATCCCCCACGCTCTTATAAATTTGTATTGTTCATAACGTCCAACATTTTCTAGCGCCAGTTCAAGATTTTCTTTGTAGATCATGATTTATCTCTCTTATTTCCACAATTTCATACATCCTAAAAAATATCGAACAAACTTTGTAGCACAGAATGGTTATTAAAGAACTTAATAGAAATGATAATCACTTAATACTATATTTCCAAATCATTTACCTAGAATTAAAATAATGAGAAAAAGAAAAAAGGCAGGATGAATAGTAGATGTCAATTACCACCGAATCAATTCGCTGGCTTGTAGCTAGCAACTACAGGGGTAGAGTACCGCTACATTAGGCTGATTGACGGACAGCCTCCGCAAAACGGATATACCATTATGCGATAGGTGTAAAGTGCATCGCTTGACAAGATCGCTTCAACCGTCTCTCTCACCTACAAATAGGTGAGTGCCTTACCTTATTGCCTTATACAATAAGATGGATCTCAGGGATGCCAATTGTTTTGTCCATAAAACACATTTAAAAAGGTTTTAGACCGCTTTCAAACAATAACTAGGAAAATTTAAAATCAATATCAATTTAATTAATTCCGAGAGTATGGTTACTCGTCTAACGGTGTGAGAACCACCTCTCTCCCTATTACTCGTAATTCCTCCCACCACTAAAGTAGTGGGTTTCCTTGCGATGATTCTTATGAACGATAATGATAAAACACCAAAAATAACGGATGGTACCCAAGAAACCGAAATAGATCCCAAAGATGAACCATTAACAATTGTAGAAATAATAATTTTTATTGGTGGTTCAATTTTAATTGCTGTTATTGGAGCTGCAGTTTTATCTTACTTTCCTACAAATCTCATCTTGGATGTAACACAATCTGATGCGTTCTTACCTGTGTTCCTCATCTGCTTTGGGTATGGTTTTGTGATGTTGGTAATTGGTTTTTCTGTTAGGCTACTCTTGGAAATATTAGCATCAACAGCTGGGTAGTAGTCTAATCAATTGCATTCCAACGATGCTTTTTCATATCCTTTTCAAAACGGTTAAACCATCCTTCAGGTGGCTTTGGCCAGTCCCTGAAATTGAGTAATATATCACAAAATTCTTTCGCGTTTGTTAAATTGGGATACTGCAATAATTCCTTCGTAAAATAAATAAAATCTTTAGGTTTTTGTTTTGCTTCCTCTAATTGTGTCATAAACCACTTTCGACCAGGATAAAACATATTATTATGAGTTAAGATCATTCTCCCTCCAAATAATGCTAGTAGTACTGCTGTTTGGTACAAAACATAAGTATTTTGACTATAATGTCCATATTCAAGATAGGAATAATGCATTTTGACCTGGCTGTAAAAGCTCTCTAATTTTTCAGTGATATCATGAGTGGGGAATACAGTAATTTGCTCTAATATTCTATTGAGGTCTGATAGCTTTGAGAAAATGATGTTTGCTTGAACAAAAGCATACCTGGCGACATCAGAACCGTTATTAGCAAGCCATTTCAGCATTTCTACAGTCTTTGCTGATCCATTTACAGCTATACAAGGAGGAATACAAAACGAATTGCAACTAAAATGGATTTTGTTATTATGTTCTCTATTTTCATACTCTTCTTCTGATACCACTAAAACGAAATCAACATCTGATTCAGGGCCAGCTGACCCCCGAGCAACAGAGCCGTTGATGATAAGTGCATGAACATTCGGATCGTCCATGAAATGTTGTTTAAGCTTGTATATAATTTGCTTATGATGATTAAAGTGCATAGGATTCCAAAAAGTGATGTTGTTTTATTCTTTTTAGACCAACTAATAGCTGATTACTATATCGAAAAAGCAGCTGCAGGGTTATTGATAGTAAATTTCTGAATCAAATCGTCTTGAATTCCACTGTTACGCAACATAGGTATGAACTTGGTGATGAAATGACTAAAAGGTCTTATTTCGCCCCCATTAGGTTCTCCTACAAAATAACAACCTGCATCTTGGGACAATAGGATTTGATCTTGATACTCTTGATCAATTAATATATTTAATATACGAAGTATCTTTTCATCCTGACCTTCTTGTCCAACTCCATCAAGTTCTATCCATGCTCCCTGTTCGGCAACCTGTAAAATGAGTTCTATTTTCTCTTCGATGTTTGCATGGACAAAAATCCATTTCTGTGGCTTAACATCATAATCCTTAAGAACGTTCAGGATTTGTAGTGCTTTCTCTCCAAAACATGTATGAGTCGCTATTGTAAGATTTGTTTCATTGGATACTACTGCAGCTACTTCAATGAGTTTCTTCTCGATTTCAGTGAATTCTCCCCCATCTACAGCTGTTTTTATGAAACCTGGTTTTATTACTGTGTCCTCTATTCCCTCTTTTGCTTCTCGAATCCATTGATTTGCTAATTCTTCAATGGATTGTATATAAGTATATTTTGGAATATATGGATCTCTACCATATAAGCCTGTATTTGTAAGAATGTTCAAATTAGTTTTATTTGCCAATTCTTTTAGGATCTTAACATCTCTTGCTAGAAACATTGGTGTACAATCAATAAAAGTTGTTACACCGAGTTTTTGGATGTCTAGTAGATATGGAAACATGATGTTAATGACTTCATCAGGATTGTATCTATGCTTTCCTGTTTCTTCAGCACCAATAAAATCTACTAATATATGTTCATGTGGTAGAGTAAAACCCATTTCCTTTGATGGGATTTCACCAGTCACAGTAATTATTTTTGAATTCATTTTAAATCCCTAACAGAGGATATACTAAATCTGATTATTGAATTGATTTGTTGAAACAATATAATTTTTGCTAGATCAACTAAAATCGTAAATGAAGGGAGGCTTAATTCCCATCATGCGTAAATATAGGCATAATTGTCCTCGGTGATGAATAGTTTCCTCAAGGATCGTTGATAATGACTCAAATCCTCCCATTTTAACACCACCCCAGCAGTTGTAGGTAATTTGCTTATCCATGTCTTCCTCCGTTAATTTTTCAACCGTTTCTTGAATAAATTGCTTAACATTCGCTCCATACTCTACAATTTCTTTTGAAGAGTTTATTTTTTGGGGGTCAAAGGGAATAATATTGTAATCCTCATTGTTGAACTCGCCTTTCAAAGTCCCAGCTGTTAAGGTTAATGAGCCTTGGTAAACATGAATACCGAGTTCAGCTGCAGTCATTGCATCATCAATAGGTTTCCAATTGAGTTTTTTATCGGGAATTAATAAAATTGCTTTATCTAATGTCTTCATTGCCATGTTCAATGCATAATGCAATTGACCCTTTGCATTTTCTAATTTCTGCATCATTCATCACCTTTTTTTTCAATTAAATGATCTGATTTTAATAAGTTATTATAGATGTCTTAACTTGCATAAATTATTAGATATAACTGGTGGATTAATGAATGCAAAAAGAAATCATCACTATTGATGGCATTAAGAGGCCAAAAAGTCCATTTAATCATATTGTTAAGGCTGGGGATTTATTATTTCTTTCTAGCCAATTATCTTGTGATCTGAAAACAGGTGATATTATCCCTGGAACGATTGAGCAGCAAACACGGAAAGCATTACAAAATGTAAAATTTTTATTAGAATCTTCGGGGACTTCAATGGATAATGTCGTGAGAGTTACCATCTTTATGAAAGATGCTAATGAATTTAATAAGATGGATCAAGTGTATCGAGAATTTTTCAAGGTTGGATATGAACCTACTCGCGTTACGATTCAAGCTCTTTCCCCAATCGAGGGAATAACGATTGAGATTGAAGTGATCGCGGTAATTTCCGCTAACCTACACGATTAATAACCTCTATACAAGCCCTTGTATTATGATAGGGGCCTTTCCAGAATCCAACTCTATCCCCTGTAGTGATAATATGGTCGAATTTATCAATCACGGCGTTCCATTCTCCATGTTCAGTATTAATAATGAATTGTGTAATATAATCCCAGATATCAGTAGCATTCTTCAAATATTGTTGATTTCCTGTTATCTGCCAGGCGTTCACTAATCCGATCATTGCTTCAGCTTGACACCACCAGTGCTTATCAAAGTCCATTTCTCCAGTTTTATTATCATTTTCATAGAAGAGAGAACTACTTTTATCTGTTCCTTCCTTTACAGTTCTATCAACCAGCTTTATGACGACGTCATTTATCTCTTTCAATAATTTCTCATTTCCTAATGCTTCAGTAGCTTCAGTTAGTAACCATGATCCTTCAATATCATGACCAAATGAAATTATTGAGGATTTTACTGTCCAACTTAAATCAAAAAATAACTGAAAATGATGAGATTTCTGGTCGATTATTTTATTGAGAAAAATCCATAATAAGTTTTCAATCTGCTTATTAAGTGATTTTTCCTTCCAGACATAATATAAATTTGTGTAAGCTTCTAGAATATGTAAATGGGTATTCATTGATTTTGGTTCGTTAATATCTTTTTTGCTTAGTCGCATATCTAGCAACGGTTGCCATTTTTTATCTAACGCTTCAATGTAACCGTTATTTTTTGGGTCAAGACTATATTTTTCTATCAACCAAAAAAGCTCTTGTGCATGACGAAGACTATCTATATCTCCACAGGCCTTATAATATTCTGAAAACCCATAAATTCCGAAAGCTTGTGCATAAATCTGTTTACGCATATCTAGTGGATTACCCAGATAGTCAACTTCCCAATAAAGGCCTCCATATTCGTGATCAAAAAAATGATTTAGAATATAATTATAGGCTCTAATGGCGACTTCGAGTAATTCTTTTTTTTTCAAAAAATTATAAGCAGCAGAAAATGTCCAAAGAATACGAGTATTGAGTATACAACTCTTTGAAGATTTGGGAATAACTTGGTTATGATGATCAATCCTGCCGTAGAATCCCCCATATTCATTATCTAAAGAATATTTCATCCAATATTCTAAGATATTATCCAATTCGTTCTCTAGGGCAATTTTCAATTCAATTAATTCAGATTTCATGTGAATTAATGGTAAACTGTTAAATTTTTTAAAGATAACCAATATAAAATCTTGTAAGCCAAATAAGAGTTGAATAATTGATTATCTTGAAGAAGATCTCCATTGTTTAGCAGCTTGTTCTAAATATTTAATGCCAGATTCTTCATAATCCTTTGCTTTTAATAAAAGATCAGCTCCCTTCTTCCTCTTCTCTTCAGTTATTCTTTTTTTAGATTTATTAGATTTAATGTCAAAATAAGGGAAAAGAACCATAAATTCTTCAAAAATGCTTTTTATCACACGGTATTGTTTACTAGCATTGAGTAATAACTCTCCTTGAGGCAAACTAGTATATTTACGCGCCAGTCGTTCAAGGTATTCCATAGCAACTGCTTTTGCGTCTTGATAAAATCTACCATGAAATCCAGTAGCAATTTCAGGTAATGATGTGTCAAAATTCAAAAGAATGTCTGCAAACTCACTGTAAGCCTCTGGTCCTGAAATGTATTTATACCCAAGTACAGTATTTTCAGGTGTAACATTTACTCCTTTAGCCATATTGATAGCTCGTGTGATGGATGTTTTATCCTCTTCCTCCACAGATTTGATACCCTCACTTTTAGTAAAATAAAGAAATTTAAAAGATCCATGAGCATAAATAGAGTCATATCTTACTGGTGTGTCATTAAGAGCTTCTTTACGATAATAAGTGCTTACAATATAACTATCATCGTCGTAACCCTTGACAATACCAAAACTGGGAACACGAAGACCCCATAAAACTACTGGAGTATCATACTCATCAATTATAAAGCGAATACGATAAAACATCTCTTTTGCTGTCTCAAAATCTTCTCCAGTTATGTTCCACAGGTGGGGATATACTCGTTCAGACTTCCACTCATTAATTTTCCACCCAAAACTTTCAGTTCCCTTGTAAATCTCCTCCCATGCCTTATCAGATAATATTCCTTCTCCCAAGAAAGATATGGCCCCTATGGATACTTTAAATATAAAACAATATGCTGAACGTCCACTCAATTGAATATAGTCATCATTAACACCAAGAGATTCTAGTACTCCGGAAACAGAAGAGATATAAGAATTCCATCCACTCTGATACAGAGGATTCCCACTAACCATATTTTTTGAAGTTTCAGAACTTGTTTTAAGATAATCTGATACATATGTGAATTCCTTCTGCTTTTCAGGTTCGGAAATAATTTGATTTCTCTCGCTATATGTTTCTAAAACTGTTCTCATCTGTTTAATGTAAACTAAACCGTATTCAGTAAGGCTATACATTCCTCGGGCCGTTTTTTCAACTAATCCTGTGTCTATAAGTTGATTTAGATGATGAGCAAGTGCAGTTTTACTTACTTTTCCTTTGCTAGCAAACTTAGCTTTAATATGCTCGTGTAAATAAGGAAGGGATTTTTCAGAATTGGATAAATAGACTAAAATTTGTAAACGTGTATCATGTGCAGTAGCTTTTAAAAGATCGATGATACTTTCTAGTGAACCAAGAGGGAAATCTTGAGCTAAATCATCATTATTAGTAGATTTCATGATGAAATTCAATTAATGCAAAATCACTAATTATTATATAAGATTTGTGAATATTTTTTCAAAAATAATTGAATAAATTTTGACTAATTTTCAACAATCATAAAGTTTATAAACAAATTATATTCAATAATTCCTGAATAATATAATAAAAATAATTGAACAAAAATTGAATAATATTAAAAATAGGGATAAAAAATGGTAACAACCTTAATTCATTTAGAATTAGTACGTGAATATAGAATGAAGAGAAGATCTTTCGATAAGATTATGGAAAGAAAACATAAAGCTACAGTTTTAGAAAAACACAATTTTAAACCCATGAAAAAATGTAAGTTGTCAAGTATTCCTACTCAAGTCCAGATGAAACAATCTACCTAATTTTTTCATAATCTGTTTGTTTTACAATGTGTATTTCGATGTAACTTTAATAATTCATATCATTTCTATATCCAATAACAAATTTATGGTGGATTGAATTTCACTATTGAGGTTTCAATCTTCTCTCCAATAACAGTAGGAGTCAGGGAACCTAGATCATACTTCTCTGCTTCGACCAAGTGAAGAACTTCCCCTGGTTTAAAACCCATAATCCTAGCCATGGTGGCATCTGTTGACACAGGCTTCCTTCCTATTATGAATCTATCTAAACGTCTTGATTTTGGCCCCGCCCAACCCTCAAGACCTACTCTAGCATCAACAATACAGAGACTAGGTTGAATTATCCTATTTATGTCAACAATAACATCATTAATATGGGGATGATAGAATGATTGATCCTTTCTAGGGAGTAGACCAAAAAGATTCTTCAAGGTTCCAGTTAAGAAAGTCAAAAAATGAGTTTTTGCAACAGCTAAAGAAATTAAAAACTTTGAACCAAGAAGAATCTCAGGTAACTTGGGATTCGTAAAATAACTTCCTTCAAAATTGATTTCAACCGTTGGGGAATGAGTGAGATTAATTAATGATACATCAAAACCAGACATTTGCATTTTTTTTTCTAAATTACTATAACCGAATTTGATGTAAGCTTCATCAGCAAACTTGCTTATACTGTCTGATTCCACAATTTTAATAGATAAATCTTGGTTTTCTTTAAGAATCAGTTTTATTAACACTTCAACTACCTGAACATCATTTACTGCAAAACCAGTCTTATCTATCTGCGTACAAATATTCGGTTTGATTAGGACGGGCGATTTCAAATTCTGAAAACCATCAATAAGCCCAATACCAGTCTCTAGAGTCTTTCTTATATTATTCTCATATTTCACCAAAGCTACAGAATCCAACACCAGAATCAGCTACCAATAAACGTTATTGTTTAAACAACATCGGGAGGGCCTCTTTGAATACGTGTGAGAAGCTCTTCTTCTGTACCAATCCAATCATTGATGTGTTCCATAAACCAGGTTGCCCCAGCTTCAATCCATGGTTGAACGATATCAGTATCTTTTGATGTATCAATACCAGTTGTTGAACCTCCACCCACGACTTCAAAACCTTCAAGATTGCCTCTCTTCTTCCTAATGATATTTAATACATCTTCTAGTTTGTCAGGACCAAAATCAACACCAAACTCTGCTGCAGGAACAACCCCATCATACCTTGCTGCACGATAAAAAGGTAATTTGTTTGGCCAATATCCTGCAACCCAAATGGGGATTCTTGGGTTCTGGATTGGTTTGGGAATAAATGTTACCTCTTTGATATTATAATATTTACCATCATAGGAGAAGGATTTCCCTCCCCATAACCCTGTAAGTATCTCTAACCCCTCATCAAGTTTTTCAGCTCTGATTCTTGGCTCTACTGGTTCATTGAAGAGGCCAAACTCCTCAAATGTACCCCCTAATCCAACTCCAAGTATCAATCGACCACCTGATAAGTGATCCAAAGTGACAGCTTCTCTCGCCACTTTCCATGGTCTCCTACGTGCCAAAGGTGTTACCATAGGGCCAATTTTTATTTTTTCAGTTCTTGCTGCAACAGCAGACAAGATAATCCAAGGATCTAAAACTTTCAATGTGTGATTATCCCAAAAGCCCCAAATATGATCCCAGATGAAAAAACCATCCCATCCTGCATCTTCAGCTGCCTCTGCACATTCAATATGAAATTCAATTCCCTTCTTTTGGGTTTGACCAATAAAACAGATTATATTGATTCCATACTTCACGCTATCATACTGTCCTTATACTTATGAATTCCTATTTTGTTGTTACAACTCAAATCTGTTACTCATTCAATGAGACTCTCTGGAAATTGCGCTAAATAACCTTCTATGTTTTCCAATGTCTCAAAATTGAATACATTCCATTTATTATGTGAGGGTGGACCAAAACTTATTTCTACTGTTCCTTCTGTTAAATCAAAGATCATTGACCATAAAGTCCCAAAACAATCCTTATGGTAATAAGCACAAACTCCATTTGGTATTTCCTTCGATAAAATGTTCTTCATCGTATCTTGACTTATTGAAGGCATATCAGCGCTAAATTCTGATTTGATTCTTTCATAACGTGTTTTTGAATTTGGTAAAAGCCAATTATTAACATATTTGTTATATTTTATCTTTTCAGGTAAAGTATAATGATTAGTTGAAATTAAATATGATTGTGTTTCACCATTTATTTGTTTTATGCTATATTCACTATCTAAACACTCTATTAGCGCTGCTTTTCCTTGTTTATCGGCTAGGATGAAATTTGATGAGGAGAAAACTGGTAATTCTTGTAATAAATCGACCCCTGCTTCTACTGTTCCACAATTTTCTAAAAGAGATCTGACAGCAAGAGAAAAAAATACACCCTTTTTATTCTTAATAGGTGCATTATATGCTCCTCCCCCTGAAGACGTTATACAAAGACCATCAGAGTTAAAACCTTCATAACGACCTAAAAGTAGATTTGAAAATCCAATATGAACCCTTTTATTCCTGATTTTTGTAGTAAAAAGGATTAAATCTTCCTCATTATGATTCCACTCATAGCTCCTCCCAACAAGAACATGATTTTTGGTTGTAATAGATGGTAGTGCAACCATATGACTGCAATTTTGTTGAAGTGAGAACGGAAAGCCATAATAAATGATTTTATTTGTCTGCACATTTAAACTGTCAGCAAAGCCATGTATTTCATCAGTAATTCCTGGACAGCTTTCTTCATACAATTCCTGCATCTCTTGAAAATTATTAAAACCAAGTTTTTGAGGATTGAGATTTCCTGAGGTGAGAAATGATGCGAACCCTTTATACTTATTTTTTAAAAGGTTCCCAATCCTTTTACCTATCTCATAAGAGGTTCCTTCAAGAATAAGATGTGGCATTCTCTTTTCTACAATATTATATATGGTTCCCATTAAACATAGCTCCATGTATTTTGAAAAAAATAGATCTTAGGTTTCTATTATAAAATTTTAATTAATGGCAATTTTAGTTTGGTAAATTAGCACAATAATGCCTGGATAAATTATTACTACTAAGTAGATTCAACACTTGTTCTTTCAAGATTCTGTGGAGAGATTTCTGATAAAATCCTTGCTACCAATTTCCTTTAAAAAGGTCATATAATCAAGATCAATAGTCTCCTCACCAACGATCTTCAGAGCGATCATAAACTGGCCAGAATGGTACGTTAAGTGGTTGAAAAAAGCAAAAAAGAAATCACTGCCAAGATATATTTCCTCATCATTAAATATTACAGTTTTTCCAATATGATCTGCCAATAGTTGTTTAAATTCGATAAATTGCCTTAACCATTGTTCTAGTAGCTGTTCTTTTGTAAATAAGCGGAAATTCTGGATTATATCCTCTTCATTCCAAGCTAAAGATCTGATAATATGCCTACCATATTCCAAACCAATCATACAGTGTTCAATTATGGATCTTAACGATGATGTTGGACATCTAGTATCGTTAACGAATTTTGGCCCTATATCTTGGTTGAATTTCTCGTCAGAAGTATTTTCAAGCTTTTTACAAAGCTTTTCACATATCCACGCTGAGTATTCAACAATTTGTTTAATAAAAATTGAATGATTATTCTTCAATTATATCCCTAACTTTTTTATCCTTAGAATTTGCTTTCTTTAGTTTTACAGAAAAAATTGTACCCCTTGGTAGGTTATCTTCTACTTTGATTTCTCCCTCATAACGTTCTATAATTTTCTTAACAACATAGAGACCATACCCAGTCCCTCCTTTCCTGCCAAATTTCTGACCTGGTTGGAATAATTTTTCTTTTATTTGATCTTTTATCCCTACACCGTAATCAATAACTTTTAGCTCGTAGTAATTATCCTCTGTTTCATTAATTATTAATTCAATGGATTCTGTCTGGGCGTGAATAAGAGCATTTCCGACTAAATTTTCAATGACTGAATATAAGGCTTGATCTGCAAGAACAACCCCCTGCCCAACAATATTAAATTTAACTGTTGGAGATGAGAGATTCTTCACAATAATTTCTGATATTTCACGAAGATCATGTGGTTTTAATGGCTCCTTTTGAATAATCAGTTTCTCAAGTTCTCCCAATTTATTTATAAGACTAACAGCTCTTTGAACGGGATTATAAACACGCTCTAAATAGAATTCATCTCTCTCTTTTTTATATAAATCTAAAAATCCAATAACCTGTGTTAAATAATTCAGAATATCATGTCTTAAAATAGTATTAATTACCATTAAAGATTCACTTAAGTTTCGTAACGCTTTAGTTGTTTTTTTTAGCTGTTGTTCTGTAACTTTTAGAGCTGTAATTTCGTAGGTAATCCCAACTAGTCCAGTCACATAACCTTTCTTATTAAATATAGGCGCTTTTGTTGTCGAGAAATATCTCCCATCAGGTGGTGTATGCTCCTCACGATTAATAATAGCATTTTCCGATTCTATAACGTAAAGATCATCTTTAAAGGTTCTTTTTGCAAGCTCTGGCTTATATAATTCTTCATCTGTCTTTCCTATCATGTCTTGAGGTTCTAGTCCGAATCTTTTGCAATATATTTCATTATAATCTTTCTGTGTGGTTTTGCATACCTTTAGATGACGTCCTTCACGATCTTTAAAGTACACTGAAGCTGGAAGATGATCCATAAGAGAGTCAAAAAGGATATTATTCGTAAGAGTATCGTTTAAATCAGAAATTAAATCGGAAATTACTTCATCAAGTGATTGTTGAGGGTGTTTCTTGAACGCATTGAGAATTTCTAACGTCTTGTTATCTAATTGAATACTTTTCTTCATTTATATCAGCAGATTTAATCCTTTTAAGCTCTATCTGGCACAACTAATGTCGTTTATCATCTTATCAACTCTATCTTTATGCTAATATTTACTAGCAATTGAGAGTACCTCCCATTAGTGTGCATTTGTTAACACATTCGCCCTCTATAACTGACACCTAAAAAATCTTTCGGATTTAGGGCTATAGTACTCAAAATTCTATCTACTATTACAAAAAAACCAAGCATTGGTTCATTCTTTAAACCCCAACCAGTCTTAGATAAAAATCTACGGAATTATCGTCATTTTAATTTTAATTGGAAAATTAATTGGGATGTGGGTGAAACTGGTTCGTTTTGATAAGTTCCAACAATTAATTCTACCTCTAGTCCGCTTGCTTCAATTAAGGTGAGGTATTGGTCTTCGTACATATATCGAGTTGTCCAACTTGATTCAGTTCTTTCAATAATGTTACCTTCAGAATCAAAACACGTAAATCGAAGCTTTGTGAATATCAATTGTGCTTGTATATCCGCAGCTGATGCATCTTCAACTTTAATTGTTTTTCCTGAATTTCCTAATGGATATTTGTTTCTAATATTCCAAATTTTCCCTTGAGATTCCAGACATTTCTGTAAGAATTCTTGATTTGGATTTGGTACATTGAAAAGAAATCTTCCTTGCGAAGTTAGATGTTGGGAGACACATTTTAAGCACTTTAATGCTTCTTGCTCAGATAAATTATGAAAAAAACTATCAACACAAATAATTGTGTTAAACTTTTCTTTAAAAGAAAAATTATCCATATTTTGTTGAAAAATCTGCACTCTATTCTTAATTTCGATAGGTTCTCTTGAAAGTTTTTCATGGAAGCGAGTAAGCATTCCTTCCGATCGGTCAAACGCAACAACATCGTGTCCTTCTTTTGCAAGTAGTATGGACATTCTCCCAGTTCCACAGGCAATATCAAGAATTGGGTCTCCGAAAGAATGAGCTTTTGTAAGATACCATTCCATTTCATATCTTCCACTTGTACCCACTGTTTCATCATAATATTTCACTATAGGATCTTCAGTCTTTGAACCATACATTAGCATCCCATAACATAGATTTAGTTAAATCTAAAAAAGATTATTGAAATAAAGTGATTAGAAGCATTGTTTTTTTCTAGTTAAACTCGGATTTAAAATGGTCTTGGCTTTATGAAACAAATTTTTAAGTTTACTAGATATCCTGTTTTAGGATCATTTTATTCAATAAAACATTGGAATAATTAATTTAATGTGACTCTTGAGTTCCTTTGAATAGAAGTAAAGTGATTATTATTATGAAATATAGAAGACTTGGTAAAACTGGATATAAAGTCTCTGAAGTTAGTTTAGGAACGTGGCAAGTAGGGGGAAGATGGGGAGAGCCTTTTGATTATAAAAACGCGGAAATAATATTAAACAAAGCGATTGCTTTAGGAATCAACTTTATTGACACAGCAGATGTATATGGCGAAAAAGCTGGCCAAAGTGAGAAATCAATTGGTCAAGTGTTAAACAGTACGAATGAGAAAGTCTATGTTGCAACAAAAAGCGGCAGATTGTTAAACCCTCACATAGCAGAAGGTTACAATGAAGAAAATATAAGGAATTTTATTGAAAATAGTAAAAAAAGACTTCAGGCCGATAGAATTGATCTTCTTCAACTCCATTGCCCTCCTCCAGAGGTTTACAATAATTTAGAGGTCTTTGAGTTATTAGATACTTTGAAAGAAGAAGGAAAAATCCATCACTATGGAGTCAGTGTTGAAAAGGTAGAAGAAGCATTAAAGGCAATGGAGTTCTCAAATGTTGCCACAGTTCAGATCATCTTCAATATATTTCGTTTGAAGCCTGCAGAAAAGGTTTTTAAAGAAGCAAAGAAGAGAAATGTTGGTATAATTGCTAGGGTCCCCCTAGCTAGCGGTTTACTTACAGGAAAGTTCACCAAACATACTGTATTTAATAAAAATGATCATAGATTTTTCAATAGAGACGGTCAAGCATTTGATAAGGGAGAAACATTCTCAGGAGTTGACTATAATATGGGACTGACAGCCGTTGAAAACCTAAAGGATCTTTTTCCTGACCCAGAAAATCTAGCTCTCTATGCTCTTCGTTGGATATTAATGTTTGATGAAGTAAGTTGTGTTATCCCAGGAGCTAGCAAAGTCTCTCACGTTGAAATGAATGTTAAAGCGGCTAATCTTGCCCCATTAACCGAGAGACAAATGAACGGAGTAGAACAGATCTATAATGAATATATTCGTCCTTTAGTCCATCATTGTTGGTGAAAAAAAAAGAAAGTATTTTATAACTCTAAATCACGAATGAAATTAATTTTTTGAATCTATTTGGTTTTCAAGTGATTAATTATAAGTCAAAACTATTTATGGGTTGAAAATCTGGAAGACATTCAAAATAAATTTTATTGTTATTTCAAAGGTGAATCTCATGAAAAAAGTGAAAATTACTGTGTTAAAAAAGACATTGTTAAAAGATTTAATTAATGAATACGCAACTGGCGACATTAAACCATGTGAAGTTTTTACTGAAGGACAAGAATTCATTATCGACCCTTTTAAGCCTCCTGAAGGTTTTTGTCCTTGGGCTTGGAATGATATTTATAAAACAGTAATTGCTCAGACTGTTGAAGGTACAATGTATTCTGGTTGGATGAAAGATGAGAAAACCTCAATTGCATGTTGCAGCGATGGTTTTAGACCAGTTATTTTTAAAATTGAACGTCTTGACGAACCTACCATCTATGGATAGTAGGAAAGGAAGGAAAATCTCTAGATCATGTATTAGTAAGAATTAGTATCAATCTAGGTTTTTATTAATTTAACATACGATTAGTTTAATACATTCATTGTTTGGATATTATTGATGAATTCTGCAAAAATAAATCATCGTATGATCTATTTTATATCATTTATAATTATTGTAGCTATTTGTATTACGATAATAAGTCTTGGACTCCTTTTTGAATTAATAAACCCTCAACAAGATTCTAATGAGAATGATATCCCAAACTCACTTTTTGTATCGGTCTATAATAATCAATTTGTAGTTAATAGAAGTAAATATTATTTTGCTGGTGCTAATTTTTGGCAAGGAATGATTTTAGCGATAGATGGGCCTAATGGAAACCGAACTCGTCTCAATCTCGAGTTAGATTCGTTAAAGCAGCTGGGAGTGACAAATCTGCGAATTATGGCTACTTCAGAAGGGCCAAATTCAGAACCTTATCGAATTACTCCAGCCTTACTTATTTCCCCTGGTGAATATGATGCATCTGTTCTTGATGGTTTGGATTATCTTTTAAAACAGATCAAATTAAGGAGAATGAAAGCTGTAATGGTTCTCAACAATTATTGGCAATGGTCAGGAGGAATGGCCCAATATGTTTCTTGGTATGAAAATTCTTCCATTCCATACCCTCCTGAAAATGATTGGAATACTTTCATTACGTATTCATCGCGATTTTACAATTATGAGGAATGTCAAACATGGTATAAGAATCATATTCAAACAATTATCAACCATACAAATCCTTATACTGGATTAAAGTATTATGAGGATCCTACAATCTTCTCCTGGGAACTTGCCAATGAACCACGTAATTTTCCTATAAAATGGAGCTCTGATACTGCAGAATACATAAAATCATTGGATCCAAACCACATGGTCACTACTGGATGTGAGGGGGATCATGAATGGGATGGTTTAAATTATAGTGGAGTCCACGATATTTCGTTCATTAATTATTTAACTGTCCATGTTTGGCCACAAAACTGGGGATGGTATTCTCCAGATTCTCCTTGGACTTATGAAAGTGCTGAATCCAAATCCCTTAGTTATTTACAAAATAATCTAGCGATTGCTAATTCATTGAACAAACCTCTAGTAGTGGAGGAATTTGGACTTGCTCGCGATTGGAGTTCTTATCAGGACATTTATAACCCAGATTCAAGTACAATATATCGTGATACATTTTATTTAGCAGTCTATGATGAAGTGTATAATTCTGCAGCCTCTGGAGGTCGTCTTGTCGGTAGTAATTTTTGGGCATGGGCGGGACAATCTAGACCAGGTGATAAATGGATTGGCGATCCACCTCATGAGACCCCTGGTTGGTATTCGGTTTATAACAAGGATAATTCAACCTTAGACATTATATCAGCTCATGCAGAAATCATGAATCAGCTTTCTACTCAATAATAGCATAGGAATCTTTGGAAGTTTTATTTGTTATTTTCAGAAAATTTTCCCCATCTCGCACCCCAATTAAATTTTCTTCTACTTTTCCAGTTTCCAATCCTTGCGTTATTCCCTCCTCGTATCTAGATTGATGATAAAGTATTTGTAATAACCATCTAGTTCTGAGTACGAGGTGTAACCATTTTAATTCCTCTATTGTTATGGGTGCCTCCTCTAGATAAGCAGTAATAAAAGTATTATAGTGTTTTTTTCGTTCAGGTTTGTATAAATCAGAATACATCATCATAGGAGCTATATCAAAGAGGAGGAAATCTAAATGAGCAGCATTAAAGTCAATTATTCCCATAAAATTCCCATCCTTAAAGAAGAAATCTTTAGGCCCTACATCGCCGTGAATGACCGCCTTGGTAAGCTGATCTTCAGGAAAAAAACCAATGTCTCTTTCCCATAATTCATATTGTTGTTTTATATAGTCATTGTTTGGTAAGTAGTCTCTACTGGCTTTAACGTATAAAATTGAGTCCCATTGTTTAGCTGAAAGCCTCTTTTCACCTTTTTCTTCTACCATTTTAAGGGATACTTGATGGAACTTACCTAATTCTCTACCATAGAATGGAAGTACTGAATCTATTTTATCTAACGATTCATAATAAGAGCCAGCTATAAAAGATTGGACAACTACGACATTATTTTCATATAAAAGACTGAATGTCCCTTCCTTAGTTTTTACTGGTTTTGATGTTTTAATACCATGATCAGCGAAATAATCATAAATTTCCATGATATATTCTATATTTTTGACTGAATCATAGATAAGCCGAAGAATATAGTCTCCTTTATCTGTTCGAATATGGTAATTATCACTTTGAAATCCACTATCGAGCCTTGTTATTACCTTGTGAAGGTGTCCAACATCAAAATGTTCTACAATATTCTTGATTTTTCTATCATTAAAGATCATCATAAGTCACAATTGGTTTAGTTGTGCTGATGAGGTGGTCTCAACATTAATATTTTAAACGAAATTACATAAAAATGACAATGAAGGTTATATCCCTTGAAAGGAGTAAGTGCTTCTTATCTTAATGATTTGACAACAAGAGTGCTTACTGATTTAAAAAAAGTCAATAAAGAATTTTTTTACGGAGCTATTCATGAAACAATAGATGAATATGGATACAAACGATTGGGAATTCGTATTCCCGCTGTTCGTAAGGTTGCATCCCCATACTGGAAAGAATTGAGAGGAAAAGGAATAAAAGACGTAAATGCCGTGTTTAAAGTCTGTGAACATCTATATTCTGAAAAAGTTACTGAGTTGAGGCTCATTGCAACAGATTGGAGTTTTAAGGTTAAAAAGCAATATGAACCCAGTCATTTTAACGTTCTAGAATCTTGGATTAAAACATATATCACTAGTTGGGGAAGCTGTGACTCATTTTGTACAAGAACTATGGGGGATTTTCTTCTGCACTACCCTGAATTCATACCTAAAGTAAAACAATGGACTCAATCATCGAATCCCTGGGTCAGACGTGCAGCTGCAGTATCATTCATTTATGCCTTAAGGAGAGAAAAATATCTTGATCATTGTTTTGAGGTAGCGAGTACTTTACTCAATGATCCCAATATCTATGTTCTCAAAGGATATGGGTGGATGTTAAAAGAAGCCAGTAATAAATTCAGGGAGGAAGTTTTCCATTATGTATTGGCAAATAAAAGTACAATGCCCCGAGTGTCATTACGTTATTCTATTGAGAAAATGCCAGCAGAAATGAAAAGGAAAGCAATGGAATAAGCGTAATAGGGAATCACAATCTTTTCATAACCTATAGGAGAAAAAGATTTTATCTCAATAAGTGAATTTTCTCTATTTTTTAGTATTCCACTATCGGAGTTATTAAAACACACATGTTTTTCCTCTCTTATGTAAGAGGAACTGGCCTTGGTAGAAAGAATCACTTCTAATCCTAGTCTTGATCAACCCCTGAAAATTAAACCCAAATGGTTAACCACACTAGGGATTTTATTTGCCTTAGGATGGATAATTATAACTATTTCACAACAAAATCCCCTAATCTTCCTTGTTATGGGAGGATTGAATCTTTTAACCACGATTACATCCCGTATAATCGCTCGAAAGAAAAATGCCTTAGAATTAGAGGGGGGAATTATGGGATTTCTTGTAGCATGGATTATTTGTTTTGGAATTTATGGACAAAAAAATGCTATTCTTGATGACCTTGGTCTTGATCTTCAAGTTAATGAAATAATGGTTCTCTATTTAGCAATTATTTTTCTCGTCTGGTTTCTCATTTCACCTAAAAAACATTCCCAAGAAATAATCTTTAACCTCCCTCCTTTCTATAGTAATCTCTTACTAAATGTATGGAAATTAACAGTAATACTCCTCTTTTTAACTGGCTTACGTGAACTTCAATTCTTATCAGAGGTTACTGTTGGGCTTTTTCTATTCATTGGTTATTTTAATTTAGTAGTATTCTATTATTATCGTCTTGTAAAGTTAGATTATCTTGATATTATCCTAAACCCGATCAAATTGCTCGGATCCCTGTTCTCAGGTCCTTTAGAAGCCATAAAATGGATTTTATTAACTATTATCTTTATCTTACTTGATCAAATGGATCTTCATAATCTAGTTGTACTAGGTTTAATTGGTTTTGCCATTTTTATGGCAATTATGTCCTTTAGTACAAGTACAACGAAATTACTTTTGTCAAGTGGAGTTATTGAAAGCCGTGTCCAAGAAGGTAAAACCCTTGTTCCTCAAGTACTCGAGGAGGTTCAAGGAATGGCTTCAATGGAGACTATTTCTACTTTCAATGAGTATTATGAGATCAACCAAAGAATCACGATACGGAAAGCGAATGAACAGATAATTTTTTCTAAAGGTGATTTAATTTTTCGGCTTCCATTCAGTCTAGATTTAGAAAGTAAAACAGGAATCTTTCTTTTTCATTTAAACAAGCATGAGATGCTTATTAAACAAACAAAATCTAAGAAATGGCAAAAATGGGATCAAAACTCTAAGGGCCGACAACGTTCACAGCAAAGAACAGGAACCATGAAAGCAAAGGATACGAATAGGCGTGAAATAAGCCTCTCTGGGATGAAATTTCATCGAATGGGAATGGATGAATGGAAAAAATTACAAGAAGTACTCGTTTCAGTGGATAAAGAGAAATTCTTGACCACCATTGGGTTTGAAAATGCTGAAGAATTTGAAAGAGAGCTGGCAAAGGCAATTCGAGGAACAGTTATAGCACAACAGCAAATTAGAAGTCGATTGAGAGGAATTCCTGCTCCTCCCGTAAAACCAGGTGATCAGATTCATTATGATACTAAGATAGAAAATAGCAGTATTTCTATTCCCAATAATATTCTACAAGGGGAAGCAATAATCAATGGACAAACTGTTGAACTAATTCCAGGTAAGGATGAATATCTTTTTTATGCTAAGATAAAACACGAAACTGAGAGAAAAAGATCACTTATTCAAAAACAGATGACAATCCTAATTACAGGAGCAGGGAAGGGACTTGGTTTTGCCTTAACAAAAAGCTTACTCGAGAGGGATGAGGATCATACAATTTATGCTTTTGATATTAATCTTACTCCTGAACTAGAACATCTAAAGACAAAGTTCCAGAACACTCTCCATCTTTTTTCAGTGGATGTCACCAACGAAGAAGAGCTTATGCAGGCTACGAAGGAAGTAGCCCGCCTCACCTCTACCATTGATATCCTGATTAATTCGGCAGCCATCTATCTAGAGAGAAATAAACCTGATATTGATGAACTTGATTTCACTGTGATCAGTAAAACAATAGAAACTAATGTCCTTGGAACAATGAAAGTAATTAAACACTTTCTGCCTTTCATACGTAAAAGCCAGAAAAGAAAGCTAATTATCAATATTTCATCAGAGGCAGGTTCCATAAGTAATCAATATAGAGAGAGTGAATATGGGTATACCATGGCGAAAGCAGCTATGAATATGTTTTCACAAATATTACAAAATCGCTTAAAAAAAGAGAAAATCAAAGTCTTAGCTATCGCTCCTGGGTGGTTTTCATCTGAGATGGGAGGTTCTGATGCTCCTCTCACCCCTGAACAAGCTGCTTCACGTGTTGCAGCTATTCTCTTTTTAGATTGGGTTATTGAAGATCCGATATATGTCGACACCAATGCACGCCCAATGAGTTGGTAATTACAAGAATTAACTGGACTGGATTGTGCTAAGAAGTCCTTTTATGAATGGAGCGATAATCTTAAGTGAATAAAAGACTTTCCAACAAATATGTGTAAAATAACAAAGCATTTTTTAATTAAATAGAATTAAGTGTAACCATGGTGTCCCAAAAGGATATTTCTGGGCTACAACTATCAGAATTATTTTACAAAGAAATAATAAAGGATCTTATTAACCAATATTTCCCCGAACTAAGATATGCGGCAGCATTAATAGGCCCAGGTTCTGAAGTACTTGGATATGATGATAATATATCAAGGGATCATCATTGGGGTCCAAGATTACTCCTTTTTTTACATGAAGAGGATTACCAAAGTTACACTAGGAAACTCGATAGTATATTTCGAGACAATCTTCCACCTGAGTTTCTAGGGTTTTCAACTAATTGGAGTGAACCTGATCCTCAAGATAATATGACTCAAATGTTAATTCCCACCTCTAAAGGTTCGATTAATCATAGAGTTGAGATTCACAACGTTAAATCATATCTTAAGAAGAATCTAGGCATTTCCAATTTAAATCTCACTCAAAAAGTTTGGTTAATGTTACCAGAGCAGAAATTACTGGAATTTACCTCGGGAAGGGTCTTTTATGATGATGTAGGGGATTTAACAGAAGCACGAAAAAAACTCCAATATTATCCTGAAAATGTTTGGAAATTCAAGTTGATGAGCTTGTGGAAGCATATTGATCAGGAAATTGCTTTTGTGGGAAGAACTGGTATTGTTGGTGATGATTTAGGGTCACAAATTGAAGCATCACGGCTTATACGATATATTATAATGATAGCTTTTGTAATATCCAAGCAATACATTCCCTATGCTAAATGGATTGGATTAGTATTCAAAAAACTCCCCCTCAGCAAAGAGTTAGAGCCCTTACTGCATAAAATCTTAGAGGAGAAAGAATGGAAGAAAAGGGAAGAATATCTTTGCGAAACATACCTCATTCTCCTTGAGAAACAGAATAGATTGAAAATTACTCCCCCTCTCAATTTAAAACCCCAGTCTTACCACAAACGACCACAAACCGTGATCGATACTCACTTTATTGTAAACGAACTTGAAAAGACAATATCTGCTCCTCTAAATGCAATAAAGTACCCTATTGGCACCGTTAATGAATTCATTGATAGTACGGATATATTAACAGATCCATCATTCCTCAAATCAATTATTCGAAATTTATAGGGACAATCTTCGAAAAAAATTTTCCAAAATGATATTGATAATAAAAAAGAAAAAGTGGATAATAAGCTATTCAGTCCAAGATTCCAGCGCTTTTTTCATTAAAGTGAGGGTTTGTCTTTCGTGGGGAATGACTTCACGGAGAATCTTTGCTCCCTCAAGTCGTTTTTCTTCCGATAGATCACCTTCAAAAGCGAAAGGAAAGATTTTCTGGAAAGATTTCAGCAGCTCTACTATTTTGCCGAATTTCTCTGCAGCTTCTTTTAAATAGCTAGAAAATGGTTCAGTATTATATTTCTCCGCTAATCGTCCGAGGAAGGCAGCAGATAGATCTTTTGCTTCTAATGTGCACTCATTATTATAAGAATTTCCGTGATATAAGACTTTCTCTTGTGGAGCAGTTTCCAATACATTAGCCCATGTTTCGTAAGCAAGGACTCCAGCTACATAATTATCTTCTGCTAATTGCCCTTCAGCTAGAGTGATTGCTCTTTGGAGGGCATCCCGATCATCGGACATTGTAACTTTACTTAATTGATTCTCAAAAATGACTGCATGAAGGCCTCCAGGTGCTTGAAGGGCGTCAAATGCAACAGGATCATCAGGTTGGTTAATTAAACTACGAAAAGTACTTACCAAATATGAACTTTCTTGATAACCAGTTACTATTCCATATTCGGGGATTGGTAACCCCCAGAGAACAACTGGATTGTTTTGATCAATAGCTGTTTTAATCCTTTGAAAGAGCTTATTAGCTCTATCTCGATCTTCTGGAGTGATATGTCCTTCTTGTTTAGGATAACAACTGGGATCATCATATTGTTTAATATTATATCCCAGAACACCTGTTCCTTTCATGATTTCTTGCCACATTTTTCCTAATGCAGTAGGACCAGACGGGCAGGTTGAATCCTTGGAAACATTTGGTAAAGCAAAAGCATATCCAGTATAACCTCCAGTGTTTACTAGGTCATGTTCTTCTTTCCCTAAAGCTTTCATCACCCCAGATACGGAACCTAAATATGAAATCCAACAGGGTTGGTATGTTGGTTCGATGTTTATTTTTTTTTCCATTTTTTTCATCCTTCTGTGTGTATAGCGATGAATGAGTTTTTTTCTCTCTAGTTCCTGTTTCACGCTTGCTTCGTGATAAAAAGACGTAATCAAAGTGAGTAGTTTAAGACCATCAGTGGTAATTAGATACTTTCCTCGTTCAACCCGTTTTATTAAGTTGAATTGTAGCATTTTGGATAAGTGATTCGATAAAGCTGTTTTTTGCAATTCTGTCTTCGCTAGTAATGAAGAGAAGTCTTGAGCTTCGTCCATCACTAAGATTAGAATTTTTAATCTCTTTTCGTGACTAATTGCTTTCGTAATCTCGGCTATTTCGGTAAGCGATCCGAGAAGATCTGATCCAATGGTTTTTTCACTCAACTTTCACCACTACGTTATGGGATTTCTCTTTTCCTTTATGATATATAAATATTCCTAAGTATAATGAATATTCTTCCTAAAATTCATGAATAAGAAAGAAAAGAATTACTATTTTCTTTTTCGATAAATGATGGTACTAAAAAGTACAGTGATTAAAGAGAATAAAAATCCAGTATTATTCGTGGTATTCATGGTAGAATCAGTAGTACTAGTCATGGAAATGGAAGAACTCTTAGAAGTGGTTAGAATACTGGATGTACTTTTAGACTTAGTAGTGGGTAGAATTGGGCTTTCTGGTAATAACGCTTGTAATAGTTCTATTCTCCATTTATTATTACCAAGCTTGAATATTCCAAAACCTGAACAGAACTCCCAGTAAGCCCAAGAAATATTTCGTTTTTCAGCCTCTCTTGCAACAAAATCGGTCCAACGAACTCTTGAGTCCATATCTGCCTCTTGATATGCACCAAACTCACCCAATAAAAGAGGTCTATTGTGATCCTTAGCCCATTGAGCAGCGTAATCTAAATCTTGTCTGATGGCTGCTTTTTCAGAATCTGTTCCGTTCCAAGTCGTTCCACTCCATTGATCACTTCCAGAAACCCATTTTGCATCCTGATGAGTGAAATGAAATGGTGAATAATAGTGGAATGTGACAAGAATATTGTGATCATCTTCAGGAAGAGATAACATACTAAGATCATAGATATTGTTCCAGTTTGTGGGGCCAATAATGATTGTTCTTTGAGGATTTAATTCTCTGACTATTTCAATGGCTTCTTGGAGATATTGGTTCCAAAGGGAGCCATTAAGATCATAAGTAGGCTCATTAAGTAACTCAAAATATAGGTTTTCAGAGTAATTCTGATAATGAGTAGAAATTTGATGCCACAAAGCAAGGAAGCGCTCTTTATGGGCTTGAGGATTCGTCATAAGAGCTTCATAGTGATGGATATTTATTATTGTGACAAGACCACGAGATAGGGAGTGGTTAACAGCCCAGTCAATACGATTGAAGAATTCTGTTTCTATCGTATAAGGAGCTGCTACTTTTGCGTGAGCATTCCATCTAATTGGGATACGGATAAGACTGAATCCCGCTTCTTTAATCGATTGGAAATAAAATTCTTTTAAAGTGACCCCCCAGGCTCCTTCTCTTGGTGCTTCAAGAGCATTCCCTAAATTAACTCCTTGTAAGTAATTTTTTGGCTCTAAATTATTTACAGAAGAATCATTGTGGGCATATCCAATCGTAAATATGCAATTAATCCCTAGAATAAAGAGTATTAAGATACTAGTATTTCTGATATTTAAAAGAAGCATTTAGTATATCATCCTTAAATAACATTAAATTAAGATATTTTGAATAGGATTATTGAGGTAGTTAATTAACTAGAATTAAATAAACTTCGTTGATAAGTTTAAACTTAAATTGATTGATATATTATCTTTTATCTGATAGATTTTAAATTGAGAAATGAAAAAGTGATAAATGAGTATAATATTTACTAAACTCATTTTGAGGTTTTTCACAGACTCTTTAATCTTTAAATTTGATTTTTGCTTCCTTAATAATGATCTCAGTTGCTGTTGCACCAATTCTTGTTACTCCAATTTCTTTAACTCTTAAAACATCATTAAGTGTTCGTACTCCTCCTGCAGCTTTTATTTTGACTTCCTTAGAAGAGTGATCTCTCATTAACTTAAGATCATGATCTGTAGCTCCTTTATATGAATACTTTCCATTTTCTCCTTTAACGAAACCATATCCAGTTGAGGTTTTAATATAATCCACATTGAATTTACTACAGATCTCACAAAGTTTAATCTTATAGTGATCATCAGATAAAAGGTCATTCTCAAAAATGATTTTAACAATAGTATTGTACTTTTTGGAAACAGTGATAATGGCTCCGATTTCTTTTTCAATGTATTCCCAATCTTCACTCAGTACTTTACCGATATTTACTACTACATCTAGTTCTATGGCACCGTCTTTACAAGCTTGTTCTGCTTCAAAAATTTTGACATCTATTTTGCTATTTCCATGTGGAAACCCAATCACGGTACCAACAGCAACATCAGAATCTTTTAACTTCTCTACTGCCAATTTAACTGCATAAGGTTTAATGCAAACTGAAGCCACATTCAATTTTCTTGCTAGTTGGCAACCTAATTCTAATTCTTCATCAGTTAAAGTAGGATGAAGTAATGAGTGATCAATCATTTTTGCTATTTCCAGCACCTTTCCCATCATTCATGCCTCTTTTCATCAGTTGTTTTTCAACGAATTGTTTTAATATTTTTCAGCTTTGATATTTAATGAAAGGGAAAATCCATGGAAATTAATAGATTAATTGTTATAGCGATTCCAATAGCGGTTGTATTGGTCGGTCTCATACTAATTAATTTCATCAATATGATAGATACTAACAATGATCGTTTTAAACCAAATTCGCCTCATTCTTGGGAAAAACTAGTTTGGTCTGATGAATTTGATTATTCTGGACTCCCAGATGAAAATAAATGGAACTTTGAATTACATGGACCTGGATGGGTAAATGATGAAGAACAAGCATATGTTAAAAATATAAATAACTCTCGAGTAGAGAATGATGTCCTTATAATAGAAGCTCGTAAAGATTACACTGGATTTGGATATACTTCAGCAAGAATTACGACACGGTACAAAGGAAACTGGACTTATGGTCGTTTTGAAGCACGCATAAAATTACCTTCTGGTAGAGGAATTTGGCCGGCTTTTTGGATGATGCCCAAGGAGGGGAAATATGGATCGTGGCCTAATAGTGGAGAAATGGATATCATGGAATATGTTGGATTTACCCCAGGAATTACTTATGGGACTATACACTGTAGTGCATATAATTGGGTTAACGGTAACCAAAAGGGAGGCAACATAAATGTGACTGATTGTGAAACGAGTTTTCATGTCTATGCGATTGAATGGTTCCCAGATAGAATTGATTTTTATGTAGACAAGAAAAATTATTTTACATATAAAAATGAAGATAATACTACTTTCATGCATTTCAGTGTATGGCCATTTGATCAAGAATTCTATTTCATATTGAATATTGCGGTTGGAGGAACTTGGGGGGGACAAAAAGGAGTTGATGATTCAATATTCCCCCAAAGAATGATTGTAGATTATGTTCGTGTTTATCAGAATTCATCTTATCAAGTGTAAATTTTATCATGGCTAAAAAATTAAAATAATAACTAAAATAATTCAAATCATTAATAGGAATTTTATCAGTTTTAAAGGATGGAAACAATGAAATCTAAAAGATTTATTTTTGTAATATTAGCTTTAATTGTTATAAGTTCCTTCACACACATAATTCTTGCTGATAATGGTCAAAAATTTGAGATTCAAGTTTTAAATGAAAAGATTCAGGATAAGATCAGATTAACTCAAAAAGATTCATCGTTGAAATTCCATGGATTGAGTTATGGTGCCTTTCGATACCTTGGGCCTCCAAATGAATATATAATTTTAGATAATATCCAAGAGGATCTGGAAATATTAAAACGTTTGAATGTAACAGATATACGAACCTATGGCATGAATTATGATCAAGATTTGATCTGTGAGGTAGCTCATGAGCTAGGAATCAATTGTGCTACCGGAATTTGGCTGGAACCCAACAATACTATACAACAACATTTTCAAAATTCTTTTGAGATCAAATCTGCTCTTGATGTCGCCAATATCTCCTCATTATTAATTGTGGGGAACGAAGCGCTCTTGAGAGGGGGGGGTATGACTGAAAATAAATTGCTAGATTATATTTCATTAGTAAAAAGTGAAACATCTACTCCTGTAACTACAGCTGAACCGTGGAATATATGGTTAGACCACCCAAATCTTGCTGATGCGTGTGATGTATTGTTCACACATGTCTATCCATTTTGGGAGGCAATACCGCTTGAAATTGCCGCAACATATACAATACAGGTTTTTAAGAGTGTACAGAATGCTTATCCAGACAAAGAAGTCATTCTCGCTGAAGCTGGGTGGCCTAGTAGTGGAAGAGCTGATTGCTCTGAGGAAGCTCAGAAACAATATTTTGAGGATCTACTCCCTCTCCTCATTCAAAATGACATAAAGAGTTATTTATTTGAAGCTTTTGATGAGGCATGGAAGATTAACCAGGAAGGTGCCGTTGGGCCTCACTGGGGAATTTTCACTGAAAATCGAACCGCTAAAGAAGCAGCTTATGTATTTGAAGAATATTTCGGAGGAGGAATTAATCCATTTCCTCCCATAAGTACCTCTCCTAAAGATATTAATGTAATTCAAAATGAAGAAGCAAATATTTCATGGATTATTACTGACAATAATAATTCTACAGGAACATATAATATTTATAGGAATGGAAGCCTAATTAGTCAACCTGACGAGATCTGGGAGAATGGTACCCCGATCATCATCATTATTGACACTTCTACAATTGGAACATATGATTATACTATCGTTTTCTCTGATGGAATTTCTACTACTAGCGACTCCGTTATAGTTTCAATCTCATCTACATCTACTACTTCAAAATCTTCACCAGGCTATGATTTCCAAGCCTTAATAATTACAATTTCCTTCTTAATTATATTCAATAGTAATAAAAGAATCAAGCGATCTTAGTCTTTAACATTCTGATGAATCCCTCTTTCTTCTTCTAAGCCTAAAACTGGCTAAACGAGTGAGAATGTCAGTATTGAGCTATATATAGATAATTACAAGAAGAAATAACTTCAAAATCTTCAGTAGCTACAACTTAGTAATAATTAGCAGAGATATAATTTTTAAGATGAAGCAATGATTTTCATCTTTGTAGGTGAATAGTTTGAAGTATGGATATTTTTCACAAGATACAAAAGAATATGTGATCACGAGACCAGACACCCCTACTCCTTGGATTAATTATTTAAGTAATAGTCAATATTGTGCTATGGTTTCGAACACTGGTGGAGGGTATAGTTTCCATATAGATCCAAGAGATCGAAGATTATTAAGATATAGATATAATAATTTACCAATGGATAGGCCTGGAAGGTATATCTATATCAGAGATAATGAAACTTCTCAATATTGGTCTCCTACTTGGCAACCAGTACCTAGGGATCTGGATAGTTATGAATGCCGACATGGCTTGGGATATACTAAAGTCAAATCATCGTTTATGGGAATTGAAAGTGAAATCATTTATTTTGTTCCCTTAAAAGAGAACTTAGAAATATGGATGTTGTCATTGAAAAATACAAGATCTGAAAGAAAGAACTTGAGTATTTTTTCTTATGCAGAGTTCTGTTTATGGAGAGCGTTAGGAGATCAAAATGATCTTCAGTATATCCAAAACGTGGCTGAAGCAAAATTCAAGGATGGCATTATTTATTACTCTTTTTTTGATAGGAGTACTGGATATGCCTTTTTTTCATCAAATGGAGATATAAGCAGTTACGACTGCGACCGAGAAGTTTTTATTGGTCAATACAGGTCAGAAATTAATCCTCTAGGTGTAGAAAGAGGTTCGTGTTTTAATTCTCAAGCCTTTGGTGGAAATCCTATTGCTGCTACTTGTAATGCCTTAACTATTGATCCTCACGAGGAAAGAAATATTATATTCATTCTAGGCGTTAGTAATGAAGAAGCTGAAGCGAAAGAATATGTTCAGAAATATATAGACCAATTAAAGGTACAATCTGCGCTTAAAAAATTAGCAAATTCTTGGATTAATCACCTAGAAGCCCTTGTAGTAGACACTCCTGATAATGAACTTAATTTAATGGTTAATATCTGGAATCCCTATCAATGTAAAGTCACATTTGACTGGTCGCGATATGTGTCTTTATATGAAACAGGTATAGGTAGAGGAATGGGATTTAGAGATTGTAGCCAAGATGCAATGGCAATTAATTATGTTCTCCCAAAAAAAGTCCGTCAACGACTCCTAGATCTAGCTAAAAACCAGTTTGAAAGTGGTAAAGTCTATCATTTATATTTCCCTCTCTCTGGTAAAGGTGCTTTTCCTGAATACACTAAGAAAAGCATGAAATTCTTTAGTGATGACCATTTATGGTTGATTTTAGCTGTTTCTGAATACATCAAAGAAACTGGAGATATATCTATCTTAGATGAAGAAATATCATTTATTGAAGGATCTAATGCTTCTTTGTACGACCATCTCAAAAGGGCAATTGAATTCACCCAAAATAACATGGGAAAACATGGTATGCCATTGATAGGTACCGCAGATTGGAATGATCCTTTTAGCCTCCCTGGCCCAAATAATGCTGGTGAAAGCGTTTGGGTAGCAATGCAATTTCATAAAGCTCTATTAGATTTAGCAGCACTTACAAAAGAATATGAGAATGAACAGGATTCCAGAACATTTAATAATCTGGCTAGTGAAATACGAAATCATGTAAACGAGGTAGCATGGGATGGAGAATGGTATATTAGAGCTTTTACTGATGTTGGTGAACCTGTAGGAAGTTCAAAATGTAAGGAAGGAAAAATCTTCCTCAATACTCAAACTTGGGCTATTATCAGTGATGTTGCCACCAAAGACAGAGCTTATCAATGTCTAGACTCTGTAAAAAAGCATCTTGACACGGAATACGGGGTCATGCTTCTTGCCCCTCCTTTTACCGAGTATTATCCAGAATTGGGTGGAATAACTACTTTTTCTCCTGGATTAAAAGAAAATGCTTCAATATTCTGCCATACTAATCCGTGGTTGATCATTGCTGAGTGTAAGTTAGGAAGAGGGGGGCGAGCTTATGAATATTACAAGAAAATTGCCCCACCTACGAAGAACAGGATGGGAGAGATTCATAAAGCTGAACCTTATGTCTATTCACAGATGATTGCTGGAAAAAACCATCCAAAATTCGGATTAGCGAAAAATTCCTGGCTTACAGGAACAGCAGCGTGGTCAATGAAGGTTGTCATGGAATCAATTCTTGGAATACAACCAACATTTCATGGTTTGAAGGTAGATCCATGTATTCCTAATGAATGGACTAATTTCCGTGTTATCCGACGTTTTAGGGATGCAACGTATGATATAAAGGTTGAAAATCCAAACCATGTGTCTAAAGGGGTAAAAAAGGTGAATATTGGGAAAAAAACACTAGAAAGCAATCAATTATCAATATTAGAAGTAGGGAAAAAACATACAATTAATATTGAGATGGGATAGGACAAAACTCCCTCCTTTGAATCGTTCTGAATTCATCTATTAAAATATAGAAAATGTGTGACAGATCAAATAATAGAGGAAAATTCATATAATAAACTAAATTCATTGTGAGGGCGCTTTGTCAAAAACGTTTAAGTAACAGGAGTCAGACTAATAATGCGTAAAAAATTAAGAATAATTCCATTTCTTACTTGTGGACTGGTACTCGTCTTATTGATACCCATAAAATCATTACCAAACGCGGATATAGCAAATGATGATACAGATGATGTTGAGATGATCAGTTGGGATGGTTCAGACTATAATTACAAAATAGGTGACTTTAAAAATGAGATTGATATTGTATCTCTTTCTGTTGAAGCTGTTGACAATGAAAATAAGATAGCAGTAACCCTGAAATGCCAAGACACACCTATTATTGATGGTTCACATATTTATGAAATCTGGATTGACTTTGAGGGTGGAAGAACTATGGGTGATATGATTCCTGGCGCAGCTTGGTTTAGAGTGGGGGGAATAACTTCTACTACAGTATCATCAGCCTCTTGGTATGTTTGGAAAAATGAAACTGGTGGTGTATCAAATGGTGTTGATAAACCCACTATAGACACTGATAGTAAAAGTCTCTCTTGGAAAAGCGATATTTCTTCTTGGGATATACTCTCAAATTCTGGCAATTGGGATATTGAGGTTTGGTCTTGGACATCAGTTGATACAACTTCAGTCTATAAAGAAACCTTAACAAGCGGCGTCTCTTATTGGGATTATTATCCTGATGAAGCTTCTCTATGGGAAGCTCCCGAATCTAGTAATTCAAATGCCGCTAATGGAACTCCAGGATTGGAATGTACGATTTCACTAATTGCATTCACACTGATGGTTGTTATTCTCCGCAAAAACGTCTGTAGAAACATGAAACAAGTAAAATAGATTCTTTCCAGAATCTATTCCTCTTTTTTTCCTTTGAAAAACCAAACTCCTACACCAATCACTACAGCTCCAACAACGACAAATGGGATAATATCTGGGGGAGGGGAATATGTTTCAAACTTCAGAATTTCTAATCCTTGTGATCCATGAGCTACATAAATAAAGGAGTTGTAAACAACAACATCCATTGCCATGCCGACAAGGCCATATTCTTCATAGAATTGACCTATTTCAACAGGATTAGTGACATTACTGACATCAATCACTTCTAGTCCATCTTGATTATCAGCGATATAAGCAAGGGAACCTTCAACGAATACGGAATTAGCTAATCCACTATCATCATAGCATTCCCCGACTTCAATTGGATTAGTTGGGTCACTTATATTAATGATCTCAAGCCCATTGTCAAAATCAGCCACAAACGCATAAGAACCACTGACAAAAATCCCAGTAGCTCTGCCACTATCATCATAGCACTGGCCTATTTCCACTGGATTAAGTGGATCACTTATATTTAAGATCTCAAGGCCATCGTTTCCATCTGCAATATAAGCAAGTGTTTTATTAATATATATTCCACAAGCCTCACCACCATCGTCGTATTGTCCAACTTTTGTCGGATTGGTCGGATCAGTTACATTAATAATTTTAACTCCATTCTTAAAATCAGCGAGAAAGGCATAAGAATTAATAACAACAACATCTCTAGCTTCACCATCAAATTCATTATATTCTCCTACTTGGATGGGTTTAGTAGGATCGGATACATCGAGAATCTCTAAACCATACCGTTCACCTTCAGCTACATACGCATAAGCGCCACTTACATAAACACTTCTGGATTGGCCAGCATAATCATTATACTTTCCTAATTTGTACGCCTCCTCCGGGATGCTAATGTTTACAGTATCTAATCCTTCATAACCATCAGCTAAGTAAGCGATAGAATTGTTCACAAAAACACCAAAACCTTTGCCTCCGTCATCAAATTTTCCAATCCTTTTGACATTTCTGTTTGCTCTTACTGCCTTTACACATCTAATTTGTATTATTCCAATACTCATGATTATTCCAATAAAAATAATCATATAAGCTAAATTTCGGTTTTTCAACTTTTTTACCCAATTTTAATTCTTCGTTTTTAAATCCTATATTGCTCTATATATCCCCCCATTTATTATGCAGATCAGGTATACTCGCCAGTAAATCTCTTGTATATTGATGTTGTGGATGAGCAAAAACTTTCTCACATAGACCTTTTTCAATAATTTCCCCGTTTTTCATCACACAAACCTTGCTGGATATGTATTGTGCTTGAGCAATATCATGTGTAATGAACAGCACAGATAAACCTGTATCGTCCTTTAAATCTTCAAGAAGATTCAGGATCCCTGCTCGTGACGAGGCATCAATCATACTAGTTGGTTCATCAGCAATTAACAAGTCAGGTCGGATAATTAAGACTCTTGCTAAGAGAAATCGTTGTAGCTGCCCTCCACTAAGTTGATGAGGGTACCTGCCTAAAACTTCATCTGCATTTAGACCTATTTGCGCCAAAGTATCTTCAATAATTTCCTGTTTTGTGGCTTTAGAGAAATGAGTGTCGAGAAGGTTAAAAGCTTGGTTTAACATACGATCAATTTTGTATACTAAGTTAAAGGAGGAATATGGATCTTGAAATATCACTTGTACTCTTTTATAGTATTCTTTTCTATTTTTAATTAAAAAAATATCTTTATCATTAAGAAAAATATGTCCACTTGTTGGTTTGATTAGCTTCAAGATCATATTGGCTGTTGTCGATTTTCCACTTCCGCTCTCACCTACAAGAGAAATAATTTCACCTCTTTTAATATTAAAAGATACATTTTTTGCTCCAATCACTTGGATTGTCCTTAATAGACCAGATGAATATATTTTTGTTAATTTGTCAACTTTTAGAAGCAATTCATTTGCGGTCATGAGAACACCAATTCGATTATTTGAATAACCAGCATTTCACTTGATGATCTTTACCAGATGGGGTATAGATTGGGGGTTCATACTCTTTGCAGTGGGTGCCAGCACTATAACACCTTGGGTGGAATCGGCAACCAGATGGAGGGTTCCTTAAGTCAGGTTGTTCTCCTGGAATGCTTTTCAATTCAGCTGGACGAGTACCGTCTGGATTAAATGAAACAATGGATGAAATTAATCCCTTCGTATAGGGATGAAGTGGATTATTGATTATATCTCCCATCTTTCCTGTTTCGACAATTTCACCACAATACATGATGATGATTCTATCACATATTTGTCTGAGAGTAGCGATATCATGGGAGACAAATAAGATGCTTTGAATAATCCCTTCCTTTTTTACTTCCGATAGCATTTTTACCATACGTTTTTGTGAGGTGACATCAAGAGCACTTGTTGGTTCGTCAATAATTAAAAGTGTTGGATTCCATAAAGTAGAAATCGCAATTACAACCCGCTGCTTCATCCCACCACTAAGTTCATGGGGATAGCGATTAAGAACATCTTTATCTAGGCCAACTCTGGCAAAATGGTCTGCTGCAAGCTTTTGAATTTTCTTCTTTTCTCCTTTTTTACCAGTTCGTTCTCGTACCACATCCATGATGAAATTCTTTATCTTTTTCACGGGATTTAAAGATTCTAATGATGCTTGGGGGACATATGACATCCGCTTGCACTTTACCTCTGTTCTCAAGTCTTCCTTGTTAATTTCATAAATATTAAATCCATCAACAATAACCGTGCCCTCTTCATAATGTAAGAGGGGTCTGGGGGTTCCTGTAATGAGTTCAGCTAAAGTGGATTTGCCACAACCTGATTCTCCAGCAAGACCAACAATTTCCCCTTTTTCAAGCGTAAATGTAACATCATCTACTCCATGAACAACACCAAAAACACCCTTATAATAACCTTTTAGGTTTTTTACGTCCAAGAGTAAGTCAGACATTTAGTTATCGCCTTCTCAATCTAGGATTGAACAATTCGTCCATATGCCTATGTAAAATGTAAAGGTCAACAAAAAAGTAGGTCAAAATGATCCCTGGGGGAAAATACAACCAATAGTAATTAGATCTTATCGATTCGTTCTGAATGACCCAATAGAGCATTCCTCCCAATGTAGGGTTTACTAGAGGATTTGGACCCAGGCCTAACATGCTAATTCCTGCTTCAGCGACAATAGCTCCGCCAGTAACTATTGCTATGACCAATCCAATATAAGCAAGCATGTTTGGTAAAATTTCTGCTAAAGCTATTCTTATATTACTCATCCCTGAGACTCGTGATAAATTCACAAATTCTCTTTCCTTTAAGCTGAGAACCTGGGCTCTTAAAGCTCTTGCTACCCAAGGCCAACCTGTAATAGCAAGAATTGCTGCAACCATGAACATAGATCTTTCTTCTAGATGAGCTGAGAGAACTAATAACATTGGAAAGACAGGAAAAACAAGAACGACATTAGTAAGAAACATAAGTATTTCATCAATCCAACCTCCTAAATAGCCTGCAGCAGTTCCAATAGTAACACCAATTATTGCAACCATGATTCCTGTAACAAAACCGATTTCTAAAGAATTACGTGTGGCATGAGCAAGTTGAGCAAAGACATCTCTTCCCCAATCATCAGTTCCCAGGATATAATTTGGTGATGGGGGTCGAAAAATGACTCTAGTTCCAAACCTATCCAAAATAGGATCCAGTGGATCTCTAGTAAAGTATGGTACTATAAATCCAAAGCCAATTATGAGGATAAAACTAGCTATTGCAAAAGCGAATACTCGATTTTGTTTTATCAAATCCAACATATATTCAACCTCCATGACCAGTTCTTATGCGAGGATCTATAAATCCATATGTAATATCAACGATAAAATTACCAAAGACCACAATAACCAAAGTAATTATAAAAGTGCCAATTATTAATGGAAAATCCAGCATCATGATTGCGTTTAATTGCATGGAACCAAGACCAGGCCAACCGAAAATGGCTTCAGTTAATATAGTCGCACCTACTAAATCATTAAATCTTAAATTTAATCCAGTAAATTGAGGTAAAATGGCGTTCCTTTGGGCATATGATTGTAACTTCTTTTTCCTAAATCCCATTTGCTCAGAATATAACAAATATTCTGATTCCATTTCATAAAGAGTCATAGCTCGCATACCTGTTGCCCAACCACCAGTAAAAGTAACAAGTAATGTGATAAAAGGTAACGCATAATGACGTAAAAGCTCAATGAAATATTCAATTGAGACACTTGGGATCATTTCTGGACCCACTCCTCCTGGGTGATTAATTGGGAAAATAGTAACACCTTGCTTTCTCAGCTCGATCACGAAATACAGATAAACGATTAAAGCAAGCCAGTAGAAGGGAGCAGATTGCAGGATCATATTCACATAGTATACTAAGTCAGCTAATTGGGCTGAATATCCTTTTTCTAAACTTCCAAAGGCTGCTTTACCTCCAATCCAATTACCCAGGAAGAAACTAATGAATAATACTGGAATCACGAGGATGAGTGTCATCCAAATCCGTGGTATCATGGCGTCCACAACAGAAACTGGATAAAGACTATAAGAGGTTCCCAAATCCAAATGGAACATATGATCCCAGAATTCCACAAATTGATCAGGGAATATAGGTTTATCAAGACCATAATAGGCTATTATAAGGTCTTTCATCTTATAGTATTGTTCCAGCTGTTTAGGGTCACTGACATTCGGAGGAGGCCGAAGTAGTCTGTCAGTAGGATCACCAGGCATTAACCTAGGAATGAGGAATGTGAGTGTAAGGGCACAAAAAATCACAAGTAGATAAAAACCAGCTTTTTTCATTATGAATTTGGCATAAGAATGGGAAAAAGTGCTTTTTATTCTTAGTAATACATTTTTTTTCTCTTTTATCTCTGTTATTTGCTCTACTGAAGAAGACAAATTTCTCACCTATAATTTTATATCTCATCTAAGGAATTATAATCACTTTTTGGGTTAATTTTTCTTTTTTTTCTTAAGAGTTTTCGCTATCCAAGGAAATTTGTTTTATCTTGAATAATGATTAAGGGATGAGTAAGTACACTTATTCAGTCACATTCCTGTTAGAACATAAGTAAAGAACGAAAAGATGATCTGATAACTATCTATCGCCTCCACTTTCTTATTTGCGGTTTTAAAAGTCTTTTCATTGTTCCATTACAATTATATTCTTTACACATCAAAAAAAGTGGCATGATGATAACATTAACTCCTTTAATTGGGTTAAAGTAAATTTTACTTACAAATTTGAGGTGAATTATCATGAGATTTAATTTTATTAAAAAAAGGGAAAAAAAGAAAGGGGGGAGAGGCTTTATTCCTATGTTCGTCTTCGTCGTTTATAGGCTAATGTCATGCAAAATGCTGCTGTAGCAATAACGAGAATCTCGAAACCAGGACCAGCTTGACTTGTTGAAGTTTTGGTTTTAGTTTTGGTCTTTGTAGCGGTTTTTGTAGCGGTTTTGGTAGCGGTTTTGGTAGCGGTCTTAGTAGCAGTAGTCTCCGATGTTTCTTCAACTCCAAGTTCGTCTTTAAGTGGGTTACCATCGTGTCCAAGCATGGATTGATATTCTTCAGGAACATCTTTTGTGTACCATGCTCCATCAGTATGTTTGAAACAATATTCTTCTAAGATTTCTATTGCTTTCGTTAGGTTATAATCGATATGATACTTCGTTTCAACTGCACTATCGTAAAGGTATGCTTGTGTTGGGCTTCTATCGTCAAGGTAGCCCATGCGAGCTCTCTCTAGGTAACCACTACAAGAGACTTCAGACATGTCGTAATAATTGATGGCGTATGCTAATGCTTCCCTTAACCAATACTCGTTAAACGGATATCTGAGGTGGTTTGGAACTACTTCAACCATTCCAGAAATCGGGAGGAAATAGGGTTCAGCACCTTCAGTCCAAGTATCAATATTTGGATTATCAGCTATGAGCTCCCAAATACGGGGATAATACCCACCAAACCAATCGATCTCATCAGCTGCATACGCTTGATTCACCGCGAAATTGGTAGCATAATGTAGTTGCCCCATATACTTGGCTTCTGGCGCTTGCCAGACATCGTTACCCCACCAATCATCGTCTCTTATGTAAATGTGCCTATCGAAGGTATCGGAGACGAAGTAAGGATGGTATGGTCCAGAACAAACCTTCCATTCCGCTGGGAATGGAATTTTAGTATCGTTTGGTAGCGTAATATCTTCCAGCCATTTGTTTTTGAATTCCTGCAGTTCCCAACCGCCCCAATCTTGAGCGAATCCTACATCTCGCCACCATGGGACAAGCTCTTCCCATACGTGTGCTGGGCCGATTTTATTGTATCCAATAAAGCCATCCCAAATAATTTGGCTGTAGTTGTATTTTGGGTTCATATAGAATTGGATTGTTTTATCGTCTACAATCACCGTCTTGTTTACTCGCGTTGAGAAATCTCCAAACCTAAAGGGAGCAAGTAGGTAGTTGTATGTGTAGTTAACATCTTGACTATTTACAGGAGTACCATCAGACCATTCTGCTTCATCTCGAAGTGTAATCTCGAGACACGACCCCTCATCTTTCCAGACCATGCTTTCGCCTAATATTGGCATCAGTTCACCTTTCTCGTAATTCATGTCAAAAAGTGGTTGGTACATGATAAAGGATCCAAATGCTTCTTCCCAAAAGAATGGATTCCAACCCGTGGGGCCTTGCCAATAACCGCTAGACCAAATAATCTCATCTCGTGCTGGCATTACTACTGCGTCAGTTGAGGCACCTTGTCCTGTAATTGGTGCAGGTGTTCCAGTTGATGTAAGGTTGAGTAAATACATCATCATCACTCCAGCACCACCAGTATTCCAGGGTGCACTTACATGGATCCAGTTATTTGTTTTAGTGGGCCAATTCTCCCAATACTTCTTATTAAACGAATACCAATATCCATTTGGAAACATAGGAATAGATGGCATCTCACTTGCTATAATTTCCTGTAGTTTAGAGGCGATTGCTTGCTCTCCTGTGGTATTCGTTGGGTCAATAGTTTCCCATTGAGTCCGAAGGTTCACAAATTCTGGGCTGTACCATCCTGTATAGTTGGCCCATTGACCTGCCTGACCTGTGAATGCACCATATGCGGCGAATGGTCGATTAGCTGGACCAAATCCCATACAGAAATTCATGAGTTCGAAGTCCATTGCATTGAAATCATTGACATAAGTTCCATACTCAATGAATGCTGGAGTCGTCGAAATTCCCAGATCAGTGAAGTAAGTTGATAGTAATGTGCTCTGCATCATCGAATCACTCCAACCATACACAGTCAGAATAGGCCAGTCACCTAGTTTCACGTTGAATCCTGTGGTATAATCTACAGTAGTAGCTGCGGGCACCGCTGTTTTGCCTTGCGCTGTAGAATTGAAAGGAAAGGCTAACATAGATAGGAAAATAAGAAATACTAGTATATTAATTCTAGTTTTGTGTTTCAAAGTCATATTCCTTCTTTCATTTTTTTTACTGAAAAAAAATAGGATTTCAGTAAACCGACATCATTTTCTTCTTCAATTTAAAATCTTTTCTGGCATGTAAAATGTTTGGATACATATCATGAATACATGTGATCTTATTTCAAGAGGTGTGAACTTAGAGGGTATTTTACCATGTTAAATATATATCATATTGAATTATAATTCATTTTTATCGTATTCTTACTGTAGTACTAAATATGATGTTAAAATAAGAAATTGCCTAAGCTTTTTTGGACATAAATAAGCAGTTTAATCTGATCAATGTGGATTGATAGAAAATTAATAGAAGTTACAAAAAAGAAATTACGTACATTCTTAATAAACAACAATAGTCTTCTTGAAAAGATCCTCAACCCTTGATGACCAACCAACCATAATTTCAAATTCTCCAGATTCAACACATTCTACGCCTTCAGAATTAATCAATGACAATGTAGATATGGGTAATACTATTTTAACGTGTTTTTCTTCTCCAGGTTGTATGTCAACACGTTTAAAGCCTTTTAATTCCTTAATTGGAGTTGTTACAGAGCTATATTTATCATTTACATAAAGTTGTACAATTTCGACTCCTTTACGATGCCCTGTATTTTTAATATCCATGGAAACATACAAAATTTCATCTTTTTGCAATTTAGTTTTTGATAAACTAAGATTTTTATATTCAAAGGAAGTATAAGATAACCCAAAGCCAAATGGATAGAGAGGGTCAGCCTCCAAGTCTACATATTTACCTCCATGCCACCCAGGCAGCTGATTATAAAAAACAGGCAACTGCCCAATATGTAGAGGAAAGCTTATCGTCAGCTTACCACAAGGATTATAATCCCCGAAAAGTACAGCAGCAACTGCATTTCCTCCTTCATTCCCAGGATTCCATGCTTCAAGAATTGCATCAGCATTTTTTGCTACCCATGGAATTGTTAAGGGTTTTCCATTTATAAGAACTACAACTAAAGGGGTTCCTGTCGTTTTAACAGCTTTTAAGAGTTCATTTTGTGCACCTGTAAGATCAAGAGAAGCTCGATCCTTATGTTCTCCAACTAAACTAAGGCTATCCCCTACAACTACTACTGCTACATCAGCTTCCTGAGCTACAAAAGTGGCTTTTTGTATATCTTTTATTTCTGGGTTTAATATATCACAACCCTTAGCATACAATATAGAACTCTTATCTTTAACTCGTGCTTTTATCCCTTCAAGAATAGTAACTGTGTTGGCTTTATGGCCATTTATAATATCTTTATCTTTTGGAGGCCAATTTAAAACTTTTCCAAAGGACCAGTCGCCAAGTTGAGCTATAGAATTATCTGCATTAGGTCCTAATACTGCAATCTTACCTAAATTTTCATTTAGAGGAAGAAGATCATTGTTATTTTTTAATAAGACTAATGACTGAAGTGCTGCTTCTAAAGCTTTCTTTTTATGTAACGTACACCCAATAATTTTGGGATTTAGATCAGTGATAGGGTATCCTTTTTGTTCAAAGAGACCTAGGCGGAATTTAATTTTCAAGATTCGCGAACAGGCATCATCAATGAGTTTTTCATCAATGTGACCCTCTCTAACTCCTTTGATTATGATATCATAAAATTCAGGGGTTGACATTATCATATCATTTCCAGCAAGAAGAGCAATTTCAGCCGCATTGGCTAATGTAGGAGAAACAAATTGTGATTCATGCAACCAAGTTACATTAGCCCAATCAGTCAAAATGAAACCTTTAAATCCCCATTCTGTTTTTAATACATCTCTTAATAACCATGAATTTGCAGAGCAGGGTGTTCCATCTATTGAGTGATAACCTGCCATAATGGAACCACAACCAGACTCCACTACTTCCTTAAATGGTGGTAAAAAGATATCTTTCAATTTTCTCCTTGAGATTTCTGCTTCTGCAGAGTCCCTCCCTCCAATTGTTTCACCATAAGCTACAAAATGTTTTGGACAGGCGAGAATGCTTTCGGGATCAGATAAGTTCCTCCCCTGATAACCCCTAACCATTGCTGAAGCTAATTTTCCTATAAGAAAGGGATCTTCTCCAAAAGTTTCATCAATACGACCCCAACGAGGGTCTCGTCCAATACAGAGAATAGGAGAAAAAGTCCAGTGAATACCTGTGTATATCACTTCTTTTGCTGTTATCCGAGCTACCTCTTCTAATAAATCAGGATTCCAACTGCAGGACATTGCTAATTGCGTTGGAAATACTGTTGCTCCATCATGAAAGCAATGTCCATGTACCGCGTCGATTCCAAAAATAAGAGGGATACCAAGCCGTGTTTCTAAAGCCATTTTTTGAAGGATTTGAGTATCTTTCCATTTCACATTAAGATATGAACCAATATTTCTTTCTTTTATCCAGATTTTAGGATCGTGACTGAGATCAAGTTGACACATCTGACCTACTTTTTCTTCAATCGTCATTCTCGATAATAAATCCTTTGTTCTTGTATTTAATGCATATGTTGGATCCTTATATACTTCAATCATGTAAATAACCCTTTATTCTATATTGTTTTTACAATTTATAAGAAAAATAATTTAATTAACCAAGTTTCAAGTCTTTCTTTATATCTTTTACATGATTAAACGATAATATGTTTGAAATTAGGAGAAAAAAAACGATATTTAATGCAAATTTCACTAGGTGATTATATCAGATTACACATAAACTTTGATAATTCAATAAGAGAAAAAAAGAGAAATTGAGGAAGATAAACACATGCGGTACGGTTATTTTGATGATGATCTTAGAGAGTATGTCATTGCTCAACCTGATACTCCATTGCCTTGGATTAACTATTTAGGCTGCGAAAAATATTTTGGAATTATCTCTAATACCGCAGGGGGATATTCATTTTATCAAGATGCAAAAACAAGACGTATAACTCGATATCGTTATAATAATGTTCCTTTGGATTCTGGTGGACGATACATTTATTTACGAGATAACAAAACAACAGAATTTTGGTCTCCTTCATGGCAACCCACTCGTAACAATTTGGAGAATTTCACTTGTCGTCACGGGCTAGGATATTCTATCATCGGTTCCACGTACAATAAGATTGAAGCAACAACACGATATTTTGTCCCTTTAAGTGAGAATCTAGAAATTTGGCAACTTTCATTAAAAAACCAGCAGGAGAGGCAAGTAAATCTGTCAATTTTTTCCTGTATTGAATTTTGTTTGTGGGATGCTTTGGATGATTTTACCAACTTCCAACGAAATTATAATACTGGGGAGGTAGAGATTGAAAATAACATAATATATCACAAAACAGAATATCGTGAACGAAGAAATCATTTTGCGTATTTCGCATGTTCAGAACCTCTAGAAGGATTCGATACTAAGCGTGACGACTTTCTAGGATCTTATCGGAGTTGGGAAAAACCTGTGGTAGTAGAAAGAGGTCATTCTTATAATTCTGAAGCTCATGGTTGGGCACCAATAGGATCACATCATGTTAAGATTTCTCTAGATCCCAATGAAACAAAGCAAATCATCTTCATACTCGGGTACCACGAGAATCCTCATAACAAAAAGTTTGATCCACCTGGATCACAGACGATCAATAAAAAAACCGTAAAAAAAATCATCGCTAAATATTTGGATAAGTATAATGTGGAAAGGGCCTTTAACAACCTTAATTCATATTGGAATAGCTTATTAGAAAAATTCCAAGTTGAAACGCCCGACATTCATACAAATAGGATGGTTAATATTTGGAACGCCTATCAGTGTATGGTCACTTTTAATTTGTCACGATCAGCCTCATTCTTTGAGTCTGGAATCGGACGTGGTATAGGATTTCGTGATTCTAATCAAGATTTGTTAGGTTTTATCCATATGGTCCCTGAACGAGCACGGGAACGTATTTTGGATTTAGCTGCCACGCAATTGAAAACAGGTGGTGCATATCACCAATATCAACCTCTTACAAAACGAGGCAATGATGACATTGGTAGTAATTTCAATGATGACCCCCTCTGGCTAATTTTGAGTGTAGCCTCATATCTGAAGGAAACAGGTGATTTTAATATACTCGATGAACTTGTAGTATATGAAAATCAACCTGGAACAGAAGAAAAGCTTTTAGACCATTTAAAGAGAAGTCTTTCTTATACACAGAAACGGTTGGGACCTCATGAGTTACCACTTATTGGCCGCGCAGACTGGAATGATTGTTTGAATCTGAACTGTTTTTCTGAAGAACCAGACCAGTCTTTTCAGACAACAACAAACAAAGATGGAAAAGTAGCCGAATCAATATTTATTGCAGGGCTGTTCGTACTTGCAGCAAAAGAATTAGTTGAGATTCTCCAAGAATGTGATTTGGAGGAGGAGGTAACAGAATATCTCACTTGGATTGAAAAGATGAAGAAGGCTGTTAACAAATATGGTTGGGATGGAGACTGGTTCCTACGCGCCTACGACGACTTTGGGAATGAGGTGGGGTCACATGAGTCCAAAGAGGGGCAGATTTTCGTCGAACCTCAGGGATTCTGCATCTTAGCTGGAATAGGGCTTAATGATGGCAGAGCGGAAAAGGCGCTAACTGCTGTGGAGAAACTATTAGCTACACCACATGGTATCATGCTCCATCAACCTCCCTATTCGCAGTATTATTTACATTTAGGAGAAATTTCGTCATATCCTCCAGGGTATAAAGAAAACGCGAGTATTTTTTGTCATACAAATCCGTGGATAATGATTTCTGAATCAATAATCGGGCACGGAGATAAGGCATATGATTATTACATGCGAATTAATCCTTCTGTCAGGGAAGACATTAGTGAACTACATCGTTGTGAACCATATGTATATGCTCAGATGATCGCTGGGCGAGATGCCCCAAATTTCGGGGAAGCTAAGAATTCTTGGCTAACTGGTACCGCTGCTTGGAATTATATTGCCATTACAAATTGGATTCTTGGGATTCGACCTACCTATACTGGATTACAGATCGTACCCATCATTCCAAAATCCTGGTCCAGCTTTAAAGCAACACGTACCTTCCGTGGGGTGGATTACAGCATTTCTCTTGAACGTACTGGTGAGGGGAATTCGATTATACTTGAAGTCGATGGTCAACCGATTGAAGGGAATATCATTCCGTTTTCATTTATAAGAAAGAAAAAAGTTACAATTAAAGGAATTATAAGCTAAATATATTCAAAGGAAGAACTAATCTATGATAAGAAATATAATAATAGCTGGCATAATCACAATATTATTACTAATAAGCGCTATTGGCGTGGTTTTGTTAACTTTATATCAGCCTAGCTCACCAGAGGGGCCAGTATCTATTCCTAGTACCATACCTAAGGTGGCATGGTCACGAGGAATTGGAGTTCCTTACAGTCAAACTGGGAAGCCGAAAACTAGTTATTGGATCATAGATGATAAAGAATGGGGCGGAGTACCACTTGGAGGTTTAGGTGCAGGAAGCATTGGCCGAACCTATCGTGGAGATTTCGCTCGTTGGCATCTAGAAATTGGGAAACATAAATTTGAAACAATAGATGCAAATCAGTTCTCTGTTTTTGTGTCCCAAAAAGATGAATCTGATGCACATGTTCTTTCATCGTTAAAGGAATCAGACACAGACCTAAAATGGAATTGGGATATGCCAGTCGGCGCAGGGACATATTATGGATTATTTCCTAAAGCATGGTATGATTACAATTGGAAAGAGCTACCTGTGAACTTGCTGCAAAAACAGTTCTCGCCTATTATCCCGAAAAATTACAAAGAAAGTAGCTATCCTGTTGGAGTATTTGAATGGGCCGTTGAGAATCCAACAAATGAGTCAATAATCGTAGGATTGATGTTCACATGGCAGAACCTTGTAGGGTCAATTTGTAATACTGATCATCCACTTATGGATAAGTATAACTACGCCTTCACCTCTGATGACAAAAATATGACTGGAATTATCCTTACTCGCGATAAAGAGACGGTAGAGGAAGAATGGGATGGCTCATTCGCTTTGGTAACACAGAATAGCCCCAATTGGACTATCAGCTATCGTTCATGCTTTTCTGTAAGTAGTGGAGGTTCTGATGTTTGGCAAGATTTCGCAACAGATGGTAAATTAGACAACATTAACAATACTGATCATGCGGACATATTAGAAGATATTGGTGCAGCTTTATCGGTTACATTAGAATTAGATCCTAGTGAGCAGCAAATAATCCCCTTTATTCTTGCTTGGGACTTCCCCATAACTGAATTTGACTGGAATAGGCAATGGTATAAACGGTACACTCGTTTTTTTGGAACTACTGGAAGAAATGCATTAGCCATTGCCTCTGAAGCTTTAGCTAATTATACAAATTGGGAAGAAGCCATTGATTCTTGGCAACAACCAATTCTAGAAGACGAAAGTCGGCCTAATTGGTATAAGACAGCTTTATTCAACGAGTTATACTATTTAGTTGATGGAGGTACGTTTTGGGAAAATGGTCTTGTTAGTGAAGGGCCTCTTGAAGAAGGGATTGGCCGATTTGGTTTTCTTGAGTGTTTTGACTATAGTATGTATAATACCTTTGATGTTCTTTATTATGCCTCTTTTTCATTAATTCAGCTATGGCCTGAGTTGCAAAAACAAGCAATCAGAGATTTTATTGCAGCTGTACCTATAGATGACCCAACAATTACGACAATATGGGCTACTGATGAGACTGGTCCACGTAAAGTTCCTGGAAGCTGCCCTCATGATATTGGTTATGAAGATCCCTGGTTCATTGTCAATTCTTATCGGTGGCGTGATTCCAATATGTGGAAAGATATGAACTCAAAATTCGTCTTACAACTTTATCGTGATTATTTCTTTACCAATGATACTACATTAGTGGAGGATGGTTGGACATCTGTTGTTATGGCACTAGATTATTTACACAATTATGATACCGATGGAGATCATTTACCTGAAAATGAAGGGGTTCCAGACCAGACCTATGATGAATGGAAGATGTCAAATGAAAGTGCTTATTGTGCTGGTTTGTGGTTAGCAGCTTTAGAGGCAGCGATTAAAATGGGAATAATAATTGGAGATACAGATAACGTAAATCTGTATACGAGTTGGTTAGTAAGAGGAAAAGCTTCATATGAGGATAAACTCTGGAATGGAGAGTATTATAACTATGATGCAAGTGAGGGATCTTATTCTGACAGTATAATGGCTGATCAATTAGGCGGTCAATGGTATTGTGACGCCACAGATTTGGAGCCTATAGTCTCCGAAAATCATATTTTATCGGCCTTACAAAAAATCTACAACTATAATGTTCTTAAATTTGCTGATGGGCAAATGGGAGCTGTTAATGGTATGCGACCTGATGGTGACATTGACAAAACTAGTGAACAATCTCAAGAAGTATGGACAGGTACAACTTATGCCCTTACCGCATTTATGATTCACCGTGGAATGATAGATGAAGCATGGAATACAGCGTGGGGAATATATAATGTTGTCTATAACACTAATAGCACTTATAACAGAGGATATTGGTACCGTACGCCTGAAGCCTGGGATGTCACAGGTAATTATCGGGCAAGTATGTATATGCGGCCATTAAGCATTTGGGCTATTGAACATGCTCTAGAATTCTCAAATTGACAACTTTCTATGAAATTAACCAGTTCAATAAGATCAATAACTAATTCATTGGAGTTAAATCATGAAAAGAAATATCCTGATTACAGGAGCAAATAGGGGCTTAGGTTTTGCTCTTACTAAAATACTCATTGAAAATGGAAACATTGTGTTTGCTCTTTATCGCTCTATGAGTAATGGTTTAAAGGAACTAAAAACTAAGTTTAATGACAATATAATCTTGTTTAGAGTTAATGTAACTGAAGAAAATGACATCCGAGCTGCTTTTTTAAAGATTAAAAATATTACATCCTCCATTGATATTCTAATTAACAATGCAGCCATTCACTTAGAAAACCATCGCCCTATTCTTGAAAAAACGGATTTTGAGGCCATTAGTCAAACTTTTGAAGTCAATTCTATTGCACCCTTGAAAGTGATCAAATTTTTTATTCCATTAGTGAAGAACAGCCAAAAAAAAATGATAGTTAATATTTCATCAGAAGCTGGATCGATTAGTAACCAAACATGGCGTGAAAGTGAATATGGTTATTGTATGAGTAAAGCAGCGTTGAATATGATGTCAAAGTTACTCCATAATCGATATAAGAAAGATGGAGTAAAGATATTAGCTATTCATCCTGGATGGTTCAGTTCAGATATGGGAGGATCTGAAGCCCCAATTACCCCATTAGAAGCAGCAAATAATGTAGCCAAGACAATTTTATTGGATTGGAAAATTGATGAACAAATCTTTGTTAACTTTGATGCTAATCCATTGAATTGGTGAGAGAAGGGGTCCTTATTTTAATGCTATAGCAGATGATATCACAAGTATTGAGACACATTAAGAATGAAAAATCTTCTGACTAGTAATTTTAGTTAATACCTTTTTCCGACCGCAATGTTTGCCTGCAGTTCCAACCATCAATTTGAACATTTACTTTACTGGTTATGGTATTCTTTGGAAAAACTCCTGTAATTTCTCTTGTCTCTGAAGGAAGAATACTTATACAGTTATCCTCCCAATATACAGGGGTGAGAAATTGATTTGTTTCTTCCTCAATTAAATAATATCTTAGGAAAAATGCAATTACATCGGAAATATTTGTGATACGTAAAGAAATTTCGTACACATTCTTTTTTTCGATAATACTAAAATCACATTTTATTTCTGCATCGAGGAGATCTCTTAAACTACTCATATCTGCATGTTCTTTAACTGGACTGTAATACCATTCATCTTTGTCCTCAAACAAATCGTTTTTTAATGAAAGCCAGTAGAAATTTTCACTAAGTACAATTGAACCATCCTCAAGGAGGAGTTGAATAAAATATACTGAAGATAATCCCTCTATTTTAGGAACAGTTAGAGTTTTTTTTCTATCATTCCCATTAATATTCACCTTTTTTGAAAAGGAATACTTTTTTTCTAGATCAATATTAAATAGATTCACTGTTACGGTTAGATTTTCCTTTTTATTAAGTGTTCCGTTAATAACCCAGACTGATGCATCACTATATGAATATTGGATATGAATGAGTTCACAGGCTTTCTTTGAACCATAGAATGCACCATTAGGATTAAAATAATAGTCAAATAATTGCCAAATTAAGCTTGGCCACGCACTATTATACATCCAACCTATAACACCTGTTGCTTTAGGAAAATTTTGCCCGTATGCCTCAAACATTGCTCGCCAACATTCGTAACCAAGAACTTGGGAGGTTCGTGTAAAATCTTCAATATCCTTTGGTTTACCATACCTTTTAGAAATTGTTTCTTCTATTATTTCTGTATTTTTGAAAGAACCAAGTCCTGCATGATAATTCCAACCTTCGCTGCCTATATACAACTGATTTTCAGGTAACATCTTCATCAAACTCTCATAAGGAGGAATACACACATCAGGCCCTGTTTCAGTATTAAAGCTCTCAGCAAAACCTGGTTTTCCTTTAGTATACCAATAGATAGGTGGTACATAAGTGTAAGGCCCTGACATCTTTACTCCTGTTTCTCCAAGAATTACTGAAGGTGCAGCTGTCGCACTTGAAATTATTGGAAGTTCATTGTGTTCTTTTAATACGTCAAGATAAACTTTCTCAACAAATTCGGGTGGTGGGAAGTCACTCCCATATAACCATGCTATCAAGCTTGGATGATTACGAAGACGACGAATCTGAGAGTCTAAAGACTTTTTTGCAACCCTTAAATCTCCTTTTTTCCAGTTATTCCACTTTTCCCAATGACTACAACAGACCCATCCTGCTAAAACGAGTATTCCTTCTCTATCACATTTTTCCCAAAAATAATCTGATCCTAATTTACCTTCAAGTCGTAAAGTGTTCATATTGAGATTCTTTAAAAAGGAAATATCAATTTCGTCTCGTTCTTTCGATTGGTGAAGCATCATATCACATGTCCAACCTCCACCACGGATGAGAATATTCTGTCCATTGATAGTGAATACACATGAACCATATTCATTGATAGAAGACTTTACATCTCTTATTCCAAAATTTATTACTTTTTCATCAGAGATTTCATCGTTCACTTTGACTATTAGATCCAGCTTATATAACTCTGGCGAACCAAGTTGATAAGGCCACCAAATACGTGGATCTTTTATTAGAAGTTGGGGAAAATCCACACAAGAGAAAATGAATTCCTTTTTTTCATACGAAGATAGGAATAATTCCTTTTGAAAAGTTATTTCCCCAATTTTTCCTTCCACGATAGCTTCTACTTGGTTTTTTTGTGTATTATGCAGTTCAACACTGATTAGTAATTCAGCTTCTTTTAAAGTTTCAATGTTCAATTTGCTTTTCACAAATGGATACTTTAATGCAACTGGGCCTGTCATATAAACATATACTGGATGCCAAATACCCATGTCATCATCAGGAGGTAAAGGGTTCCAGTCTACAAAACTTATTCCAAGATCATCAGGATTAGGCGAAAAAACCTCTAGTGCAATTATGTTCTTTTTTCCGAGATCCACAAAAGGAGTAACATGAAAATCATAACGTCGATATGTTCCAATTATATGATCTGAACCAGCAATCCGTTTTCCATTTATCCAAATATTTGCTGAATAATTAATACCATCAAAAGCTATCCAAGTTTCCTCATTACCATTCTTCCTTTCTAGTAAAAACTCTTTTCTAAACCACCATGATTTTCTAAAAGGGCTGTCTTCAGGCATATATCGGCTTTCATAATTCTGTTGAGTAATATGTGCTTTGTGTCCTGGTATTGATTTCAGATTTAATCCGTAATAAGGATCTTTAAAATCGAATTCATCATTTAAAATAAGACCATTTATGACAGTTGTCGGAACATCAACAGTATACCAATCTTCTGGTATGAAATCAGTAGTGGAAATCACTTCACCAAACTTTGATAAATTTCCAGAAGATTGCATTTTCCATTCTTTATTCAAGATAATTTTTTTACTCAATGTTGTCTTACTCCGTAAAAACAATTTTATTATTACTTAGAGCTCTCTTTGATATATTGAGAAACCTGACAAATTGAAGCGTAAATATATTCATCAGGAACTAAACCAATTGTTCTAAGGATGTGTCCAACTCTTTGATTCCGCTCTTTAATACGTTCCCAAAGCGGTCGTGGGTCAAATCCAGGAATAATAAGGAAATCAACCACCTGTTGACTATTTAATCGTTGAATTGCTATTGCTTTCAGATCCATTTCTTTTTCAGAAAAAGGAATAATTAAATCTCCCTTAGCAACCGAAAACTCCTCCATAGTCGTCTTATAATACCATAAATCTACTTTTTGGATCTTAGATCTATTTAATGCTAATTCGAATATTTCTACAATTCTTGCTTTAAGTCCATGGGGATCAGTTATTCCTCCTAGAATAAGAATTATATCTGGTTGTTCTTTGTCTAAAACGGAAATTAATGGTATAATATCATCGTCAGAGATTTCAATGATTTTTTCGATTGTTCTAGTTTCATAGAATGGCAAATTCAAGAAAATTTGATTTTCAGATGAGATCCCCATATATGCATGCATATCTATTGACTCAGATTTCCTAACAAGAGTCTTTAGCTGCAATAAATCAATCATATCAATGGTATTATTTAAGATACGTTCCTTAATTGATTTCTCAAAAATGTTCTGTTCACAATAATCGATTACATCAGAATTCTTCACATTAATGTTACCACTAACCATATTTACAATTTTTACTTTATTATGATTACTAATTAAAGCTCTAACAATGTCAGCAATAACACCATCGTCACCAGGCCTACAAGAGATGATTAGTATCTTTTTACGTCTCGGAAGCTTTTCTTTATAGACAATTTTATTGGTAATCCTGTCTATTACCTCGGTGGTTAAACTAGGAACATTGTAATTGTAAAGCTGAAGGAGATCTGAAAGAAAATTGTTATGAAAATCTTGTAAATCGAGTTGAGTCAATGGTCTTTTGGTGGTTAATGAAAGCCAAATCAACGCCTCATCAATCTTAATTTCATCAGTTTTTGTTTTAGTGCTTTCATTCGTCCAATCCATATCAAAGAATAACCATGGGATGGACATTCGACTTAAATTGGATGCTGCGCCTTTTTCGATTAGGAAAGTAGTATTAGCGTGGGCTTGTAATGCAGAGGCTGGTATAGAGGGGGTAATTCTTCCTTCAACAGCTTCTTTAATTATGAGAGCTTTATGCTCTCCTGAAGCTAGCATAATTATTCTCTTAGCTTCCAAGATTGTCCCTATCCCCATAGTAATCGCATAGCGAGGGACTTCCTCGATTCTTTGAAAAAATCGCGCATTATCTACTCGGGTTTTCTCTGCTAATACTATTTTTCTCGTACGTGAAGAAAAATCTGAACCAGCTTCGTTAAATCCGATATGGCCTCCTTGAATTTCTCTCTTATCAGTAAAAAAACTTTCCCCAATGCCTAAAATCTGAATGTCGATGCCTCCAGCCTTAGATATCAACTGTTCAAAATGCTCACAGTATGATTCAAGATCGTCTTTAGGAATATCCCCATTAGGGACATGAATATTCTGAGGATTGATATTTACATGGTCAAATAGCCAATAATTCATGAAAGTGTAATAGCTTTGACTATCTTCCTTTTTTATCGGATAATATTCATCAAGATTGAAAGTTGAAACCTGTGAGAAGTCTAAGTTTTCTTCTTTATGCATCCGTACTAATTCTTTGTACATACTGATAGGAGTACTTCCAGTTGCTAATCCCAACACCATATTCGGTTTTCTTCGTATTTGTTCTGCTATTATTTGAGCTGCTGCTATTCCCATTTCATTATCGCTATCTTTGACAACTACAACAACTTTTTCTGATATTTCTCCTACTTTTTGCATCCCCATAATAGCTGCACCGATTGCACCTACAAATTTGCGCTCAGTTTCAGGAAATTTCTCTAATGAGGATTCATAAACCTGAACAGGGGTTATTTTTGGAATAAAACGAGTTTTTAAATTATCTCGTATGGCTTCATAAAAATTATATCCAAATTTCGTAATACTACTCCCAATAAGCACTTGGTTAATATTTGTTAGATTAACGATGACCTTAATAGCTTTAGCTACGTCTTTTGCCATCTCATCCAAGTTCTCTTTTGTAAAAGCAGTAATTTTTGCCATCTTCGCTTCAAAACAGCCCTTATTCCCGCAACCACAAACAGATGCATCTGGGGAGTAATCAATAATTATATGTCCTAATTCACCGGCAAAGTAGTTTTCGCCATGAATTATACGATCATTTATGATAATACCTCCTCCAACGCTCTCACCGAGTGTAAGGGTGAAGAAATCTCCTTCAATCCTTGAAATTTCTTTCTCTCCTAGAGCAATGACGTTAGCATCATTTTCAATAAAGGTAGGATGACCAATAGCATTTTCTATTTCAGCCCTGAGGTTGATATCATGGAAATCTCCCATTATTATCATTCTTCGGACAAGAATGGGGCCAATTCCGCCAGGGATACCGATTCCAACACTTTTAATTTTATCAGGATTTAAGGACTCGAGTAATTCTTTTATTAAATCAATAATGAGATTGATTACAGATCTATAGCCTTTACTTTTTCTTATGTTTCTTTTTGATCGTCTTATGATGTTTCCATTACCATCGATGCATACTCCATTAATTGTTTTTCCCCCAACTTCAACACCTAACCCTATTTGATTTTCAAATTGGCCAAGCTTTTTTATTTTTGATGTTAAAGAAATTGGCTCCTCACTGTAAAAAGGAAGGGAGGTTAAAATTTGAACTCCTCCACCTAACTTTTCAAATGTAAATTCCTCTTGAAGACAGGAACTCAAAGAATCTATGAGATAAGATTGTAAAGCTTTGTCCTCGCATTCAAGGACAATGGCTTTGGGACCAAAGATGTTGACTATATTGAAGATTTTTATTGCTAGTTTTCTTAAATCTATTTCTTTTTTCGTTTCTTCATTAAATTCTAAAAAATCAAATTTTGAAAGTAAAAAGGTTTGATTATTCATCAACCTTATTATAATATCCATTTTTAACCCACAATTCTTCATACTTTATACTAATTTAATGCTATTTTTAGCGAAATGGTTAATTAAAATCAAGATTCATTCGTAAAACCTTAGATTCCTGAGGAGAGGAGAGTTGATCAATAATACTTATTCTATCCAGAAAATAAACAAACTAAAAATGATATATAAATATGTATCCATAAATTGCGTTTTATCATACTTCAGTAGGAACTATTGATCCTTTTTGTCAGTAATTAAAGCAAAGATTTTCAATAGAGACGAAACTTAATGAATAGGGTGAGATCACAATTCCAGAAAAGAAAATAAAGATTCCAAAAAGAAAAGGAGGGGAATTAATTTCGATTCTATATGAAACATCAGTCAAAACAACAGAAAAACCTCCATTAGTAATTTTGTGTCATGGTTTTACAGGAGACAAGTATGAGTGGGGACGATTCCCAAAAACAGCAAAAAAATTGAATAAAATAGGATATGATGCCATAATCTTTGATTTTTCAGGTTCAGGGGAAAATAAGAGAGAGCCAGTTTTATTATCGAAACAGGTCAGTGATTTGGAAGATATTTTTCATTGGGCAGAAAGGTTAAATTACACTAAATTTGCCACTATCGGATTAAGTTTTGGAGGATTAACAGCTCTTATAGCAAATATTCCTGTACGAACTGCTATCTTTTGGGCTCCTGCATTCTACTTGGAGCAAATCACGAATAAGTCACATTACAGTCATTTTCCCTTTAAATTACCTTCTGCTACTCCCCCAGAAATATATATTGAGGAAGATTTCATTCATGAATTAAAAGAAATCACTACTAATGAAAATCTTCAAAAATTAAACATACCTTCATTGATTATTCATGGAGAAATTGATAGTGCAGTTAAGGCAGAACTATCTGTAAAAGCAGTAGGTCAAATACCTTCAACAGTTAATCATAAACTCCATTTAGTAAAAAATGCAGACCACTTATTCCATAATGAGCAATTAGAGGAATTCATTGCTGAAAGTATAAAATGGCTGCAAAAATATCTTGAATAGATTTCCTAGAAATAATCCATAAAAATACTGATTATTGTCCGTACTAAGTATTATGAGAGGAGAACAGTGAATGATGTTAATATTTTAGTTATTGGAGGCTTAGAAACAGAATTTCACGATTTCTCGGTAATGGGACCAATTTTCAAAGATTTTTTAGAAGAAGTTGGCTTTAAGGTGACATTAACGGAAGATCTAGACTTTTTCTTACCTCAAAATATCAAGAAGTTTCAAGTTATTGTCTGTTACACGACAGGAAGAGAATTAACATCAGAACAAGAAAATGGTCTTTTAAATGCCATAATTGGCTCACCCTGGGGAGAAACTGGAGGACCTAAAACATTCATTGGCGTCCATGGTGCTTCTTGTTCCTTTCAAAATTCTAAAGCTTATTTACGAATGCTTGGGGCTAGATTCTTGACTCATCCTCCTTTAGGAGAAGAGTATCGTTTTCAAGTAGTTAACCCTGATCACCCCATTATGCAGGGGGTATCAGATTTCACACTCATTGATGAATTATATTTGATGGAAATGTATCCTCCTCTCGAAATTCTTGTGGTATGTGATTATCAGGGATTTCTCCGTCCTATTGCATGGACGAAATCATACGGGTTAGGAACTGTTTTTTATACGGCGTTAGGACATGGGGAAGAACAAATTGCTAAAAAAGTCTTCCAAAAGATGATCATCAATGTTATTAACTGGAAATCATGAGAAAGAAGAATTTATATTTATAATAATCTAATTATACGAAAACAATATACTTGAACTTACAGTAATTTGTGAAGATTGAAGTTAAAGATTGTCTAAAGTTTTAATAGGATTTTACACACTTTTAATTAACCATTATCATGCTCAAGTAGCTCAATCATCACTTTCAAACCTTTTAAAGAATCGATATAGGCATACCGACCCCCTGTATACTCTCCTCTCTGAATTAGAGGCATATCAATTTCATTTAGATCGAGAACCTTCTGATTCATTCCATCTATTATGAATGCTATATGATGGACTCCCTCACCTCTGGTATCTAAATGCTCTTTCCATGTACTAGGGTTGTCATCTGGTTCAATGAGTTCTATCTCTAAGTTTTTTAGCTTTATGAAAGCTAATTTTGCTCTGGTTGGTGTTGGATTTCCTTTATATTCTGTCTTCGCTATATCAAAAGGTTCTGTCCAAAACCATTGAGGTTTTTCTATTCCAAATAACTTTGAATAGATCAATGATGTTTGTTCAATATCTTTCACAATTATCCCTATTTGAATAATTGTTTGATTTTCCAATATGCTGGTCATATTCTAGATACTTCCCACATAATCTTCAAGTTTCGAGTGCTTTTTTTGCAGAAAGAAAAAACTAAGATGATTTAAAAAGAATAGATTACTTCTTCCTACAAAGTAATTTTAAATATTTGGATGACTTTGAGCCTGAAATTTGAATTAAAGAAGATTTTAGAAATAATCTATTTTGAAGAAAGTTCGTAGAATATATTCGCTTCTATCAATATTAAATATAGAATGATAGTTATAAGAAGGATGGTTAACGGAGATTTGAAGGGAACAAAAAGTTTCAGTCATGCTTATGTAAAATTCTTTATAAAGAAAGCTGTATTTTACTTGATAGCACTATTCATTGCCCTTACTATCGCTTTTATTATCCCGAGGCTGATGGTTGACACAAATGATTTTTACATGATTTACTTTTTTGAGCTATATAAGCCAATAGAAGAACAATACCTATCTTTTTGGTTGAACTTAATTCAACTGGATTTAGGACCATCCATTTCCTATTATCCTATGAGAGTTTCAGAAGTAATAATTCATCCTCTCTTCTATTCTCTTGTTCTTGCGATCCCAATATTATTCATTAGTTTTTTCTTGGGTAATTGGATTGGGAGCAAATCAGCATACTTGAAAGGCAGAGCCAACGAAATGACATATTTTATATTGCTTATTCTTCGATCCGCACCGTTTTATTGGTTGGGATTAATCATCTTTGTTTATTTTGTTGTTGGAAACAATATCTTACTTAGTCATCCTGGGGCATCAAGTCCTCAAATGATTCCTGGTTTTCGTCTTGATTACTTTATTGATCTTTTACGCCATTACCTGGCGCCATTCATAACATTGCTACTTGTGCATGCAGGAAGTTGGGCAGTAGGTATGCGAGCCATGACTCTTCATGAAATAGATTCATCTTACATAAGTTATGCCGGACATTTGGGATTCAGGAAAAAGACACTGAGAAAATACGCACAAAGAAATGCAATTTTACCTCAATTTACACTGTTGAACTTAAGACTAAACGAACTCATTGGGGAGACATTGATAGTAGAATATGTCTTTTTATGGCCAGGAATCGGTAACCTCTATCTTAAGGCTATTTATGCACGTGACTATCCCCTTATTATGGGTGTAACCATTGTTATTTTAATTATTGCTATCCTTGGTAATTTTTTAATCGATATTACATATGGATTTATTGATCCTCGAATAAAAACTAGCTAAGTTTGGTGAAACTTTCTATATAGCTCAATAATTTATTCAATAATAGAAAATTCATGACTGAATGATTGGTGTAAGTAAAGATGGAAAATATTAAGATTATAGGTGAACCTCTACCAAATATCCCTTGGGAAGATAAGCCAGAAGATTGTAAAGATGTGGTTTGGCGTTCAAAACAAAATCCTATAATTCCACGGGATTTAATACCTTCTTCTAACAGTATTTTCAATAGTGCTGTTGTTCCATTTCAAGGTGAGTTTGCAGGGATTTTTAGGTGTGATGATAAGTATCGGAATATGCGGCTTCACAAAGGAAGGAGTAAGGATGGTATCGGCTGGGAAATCGATAATGAACCAATCTCCTTTATTTCCGAAAATTCTGATATAGCTACTTTTGTTTACGGATATGATCCACGAGTTTGCTGGATAGAGGATCGATTTTATGTGACTTGGTGCAATTGGTATTATGGTCCGACCATTGGTGTGGCATTTACTTATGATTTTGAAGAATTTTATCAATTAGAAAACGCTTTTTTACCTTATAATCGAAATGGTGTCTTATTTCCTAGGAAAATTAATGATAGATATACAATGTTGAGTCGACCCAGTGATAGAGGACATACCCCTTGGGGTGATATTTTCTACAGTGAAAGCCCTGATATGATTCATTGGGGTCATCATCGTCATGTAATGTCACCAAATCTTGGTTGGCAATCGACAAAAATTGGGGCTGGTCCTACTCCCATTGAAACTTCTGAGGGGTGGCTTATGATTTATCATGGTGTATTAACATCATGTAACGGTTTTGTTTATAGTGCAGGAGCCGCTATACTTGATATTAACCAACCATGGAAGGTAAAATATCGGACTGGGCCATATTTTCTTTCCCCCCAAAGGCTTTACGAATGCGTGGGAGATGTACCAAATGTTGTTTTTCCTTGTGCAGCATTAACTGATGCTTCTACTGGGCGTGTTGCTATCTATTATGGGGCAGCTGACACAGTAATTTGTGTTGCTTATTCTCACATAGATGAGCTTATCGAATTTATTCGAGTCAATACTATATAACTAAAATTGGAAAAAAGAATAGATCTATTGGTATGCTGAGAGCTGAATTTAGTCTGGCTTCAAATGAAAAATCTTTAGGGCTTTTTGTACTTCTTTTGGCTTTATTATACATTCAGGTTCAGGATAAAAGATTACTGTTTTTCTTTGACCTGGAATTATTGTGAAGCAATTGTCACTAAATTTTCCTTTTATTTCAAAAAAATCTAAGGTGACAAAGAATGCTGGTTTGTCAGTTGCTAATTTAATCAAAAAAATGGATGATTGATTAGTGTCAATCTCAAAAGTGATGTTTGCAGGCTTAAGCTCACAGTATTTCGGTTGGATAAAAAAGAATGTGTTTTCAAGAAATACAGAAGGAGTTTTAGCTTTAAGATATAAAAATCCTTTTTCCCTACTGAATGGGAGATCATTCTTTAGGTTAAGTATCCTGATCTGCTTAGCAGTTTCAGAATTTAGTTTTATTGAAAGTTGTTCTTTTTGTGAAATATTGCCTGAAAAATCAATGAAATTCATATCTAGTAAAATCTCATAAGATTTATTAGTATCATTCATACCCCAAATTTCTAATGTTGAATAACCATCCTTACTATATGCTGCTACATGGATTGGTTGGTAGAATTTCTTTGCAGCATAGTGAAGAAGCTTCCATTTTCCATTATATTCAATTGAAGACCAAGATGCGACAGGCCATAGATCATTGAGTTGCCAATAGAGAATACCCATACAGATAGGGCGTTTACTTCTCCAGTACTCCACAGCTGTTTTTATTGCATAAGCTTGGCCGACTTGACTTAAATATAGCCATTCTTCAAAATTAGTGGGCTTTTTGAAATACTGTGCGAGAGTTTTTGTTATGATTTCATTCCCATTGATACTCCTTTGATGATGTTCCATTACTCCAGAAGTGACATCCCACTGATCTTCTGGAGCATAAGATTTTACCGTCTCAAGAGAAGGAAAGGATTGAAATCCAAATTCCGAACAAAATCGAGGTGTCACCTCATAATAGGCTTCAAAAGGTTTTCCTTCATGCCATACACTCCAATAATGCATGTCACCTTTGGAATCATCATGCCAATTGTCAGAGTAATCATCTTCCCCCGCACAAGGTGAGCTTGGCCACCATTTTCGGTCTGGATCTAACTTTTTAACAACTTTCTCAATTGTTTTATTGAGTTTAATATAATCATTAAGATATCGTTCTCTATTTAGCATGGAAACAGCAAACCAGTTGAGAGCACCAACGTTTTCATTGTCACCACACCAGATTGCAATACATGGATGATCTTTTAGGCGTTTAACTTGGTGAGTGACTTCTTTTTCAACATTAGTGAGGAATTCAGGGTCAGAAGGGTAAAGACTACAGGAAAACATGAAATCTTGCCAAATAAGTATCCCTTTTTCATCACAAAGGTTGTAAAAGATTTCTGATTCATATTGACCTCCACCCCATACTCGAATCATGTTCATATTTGCTTCAATGACATCAGATAATAATTTTTCATATCGATCAGGGCTTTGGAGAGAAGGCATAGCATCTATTGGTATCCAATTCGCTCCCTTGCAAAAAATCTCTCTTTGATTTACACGAAAAACCATACTTCTGCCAATATTATCATCTTCTGTGATTACTTCAAGTTGACGGAAACCTATTCGTTTTGATAATGTATCATCAGGAGTGGTTACAGTTAAATTATAAAGATGCTGTTCTCCATATCCAAAAGGCCACCATAGCTTTGGATTTGAAATGAGTAAATTCAGGGTTATTTCATTCTTTCCCTTTTTTAATGTCACTATAGTAGATTCAGATATATCTAGCTCATTCATATCTATTCTAATAATTTCTGATTCAGATTCTATAGGAGAGTGCAATTCAACAGTTACAGATATTTGCCATATATTTTCCTTCTCTTTCAATTTCGTAATTCTGGTGTACACATAATCTATACGTCCTTTACTGTGAGTACCAATGTAAACATCGCCATAAATTCCAGTAACCATCATACAAGGGCCCCAATCCCATCCAGAATGACATTGAACCTTTCTTACTAGATTTCTATGTTCTGAGTAAACAGGACTCAATGTATGAGGAATTTCGTAAGGGAGATTTTTAGAACGCTCCTCAGCGATTTTCTCTGCAGAGGTAAAGAATATCGTTATTTCATTTTTCCCTTCGACAAGAGAATCAGTTATATCACATCTAGTTCTAATAAACATGTTATCAGAACTTTTAATAGGATTATTATTGATTTTTATATCTGCAATTGTGTCTAAACTGTCAATATGTAAGAAGATTTCCTTTTCCGATAAAATATATTTGGCAACGGTGAATGATCGCGAGAAAATCCAATCTTCTTTACCCACCCATTGTATATCAAGCTCATTCAGTCCTTCATATGGATGGAGAATTATTCCCGCATCTAATAGAGCCTTATGGTTATCTCCAGGAATCTTGATTGGAATAGTTTTTTTAGTGCTTTTTTGAGTGCAATTCCAAATCCCAGATAAATCTATTTGTTTCATTTAATATGAACACCATGAATACTGTTCGAATTGATAAGGTTGTAAAAACAGCTTGAATGTGGATTCATTCTAATAAAGATTGAAAAGTATGTTATCAATTTAATGTAATACCATCTGTTTAAGACTAGGTATTCATTCTTGTTTCAATTTGCACAGATTGCTCAGTACAGTTTTTTAGATTTACTTGAAGAGAAGCTCAACATAGAAAAATTAAAACGCTAAGTTAAAGTTTCTATGATGTATAATAATTCAGGAGATTGAGTAATTATTCATACAAAATACAAAGATCTGGAGATAAATACCATGATGAATAAATTAGAATACCTTTTTCCATCACCAAAGCAATTAACAATAAAAAAGGAATATCTAGCTCTACCTAAAGATATTTGGATAGTAATAAATAATCAATCAAAAATAATCTTTTCTCACGCTCAAAATTTACAAAAAGAATTAGATAAAAAAGGTATAAACTCAACGATTACTGCATCAAAGACAAATTTACCCAAAACAAACACGATTTTTATTAGTCTCATCGTTAATAAATCAGTACTCAAGCACCCTGAAAGCTATGAATTAATAATAAATGAAAAATCAATTAATTTGACTGGATATGATAAACAAGGCCTTTTTTACGGGATTCTTACTTTTTTACAAATTCTAGAACTCTCAAATCACAAAGAAATACCTTGCTTAGAAATTGGAGATTGGCCTGATTTTCCGTCTCGAGGAGTAATGTTGGATGTAAGTAGGGATAAAGTTCCAACAATGGAAACCCTATTTGGTCTAATTGACATGTTAGCAAAATTCAAGATGAATCAATTACAGCTTTATATGGAGCACACCTTTGCATATTCTGGTCATGAAATCGTTTGGAAAGATGCTAGCCCTTTTACTGGTGAGGAAATTTTAATCTTGGATGAGTTTTGTAGAGAACATTATATCGAATTAATTCCTAACCAGAATAGTTTTGGTCATCTTCATCGGTGGTTGATCCATGATCCCTACCGTGATCTTGCAGAATGTCCTGAAGGTGTTGAACATCCCTTCAGTCCCAAAAAGGAACCTTTTTCCTTGAATCCTATTGATCCACAAGTAATCGATTTTCTTCACGATCTTTATAATCAACTTTTACCCCACTTTACAAGTGATTACTTTAATGTGGGTCTTGATGAGACTTTTGATCTAGGAGAATGTCGCTCTGCAGAAATTTGCAAAGAAAAAGGAAAAGGCGTTGTATATCTAGAGTTTCTTTTGAAAATTTATGATTTAGTAAAGAAACAAGGGAAAAAAATGCAATTTTGGGCTGATATTATCTTCGAACATCCTGAGCTAATTCAATATTTACCTAAAGATGTAATACCTTTAATATGGGGTTACAAAGCAGATCATCCTTTTAACATGCAAACACAAGTAATGAATAATCTTGGATTATCTTATTATGTTTGTCCTGGAACTAGTAGTTGGAATAGCATTACTGGCCGATTTGACAATGCATTAGCTAATTTAAGTAATGCTGGGATCAACGGATTGAAGAATAATGCAATGGGTTACCTTATCACTGATTGGGGTGATCATGGACATCTCCAACCATTACCTTTCTGTTATTTGGGTTTTTTAATTGGTGCAGGAATCGCATGGAACGTGAAAAGCGCTGAAATACTAAAAGAAAAGGTGATTATTCCTGAATTACTTAACATACATGTATTTCAGGACAAAGAAGGGATTATTGGAAAAATCGCATGTGATTTAGGAAGTGCATATACGAAAATTGGATTCAATCCTCCTAATAATTCTTCCCTATTTTTAATTCTCATTTTTTCTAATAATGAATTTTCTGAGTTGGTTCTCGAAAATATAAGTATTGAGGAACTACAGAAAGCACACATATTTATTGATAAGACAATTAAGTCATTAGATTTCGTTAATATGGAAAGAGAGGATGCAGAATTAGTAAAACAAGAATTTCAATGGGCTGCGGACATCTTAAAATTCTCTTGCGACCTTGGTATTGCCCGATTAGAAATCGGAATTAAAGAACCTTTGAGAAAAATACCTGAAGAGAAGAGAAATAAACTACATAAGAAGTTACATCAATTAATCATGCAGCATAAAAAGATATGGCTAAGTAGAAATCGGTCAGGAGGATTATCAGATTCGATTGATAGATTGAAAAAACTTTTACAGAGAATAGAATGAAAAAACAAATACAATTCTTTTTATTGTTAATTATCTCAAAGGAAGATTGATAATGTCAGATCAGTTCTTTCTAATTTAGATTTTGGCTTGGAGATTCATTATAAATGCAAAAACGAAGGTATAACAATATAACAGTGTTATTAATATCATTAGTCATCTTTTCTTTCCCAAATTCACTTACTATTACTAAGCAGAAACAGGTGCCTAGAAGCTTAGAGGGGGATTTGTACTGGGACGATATGATCGATACGAGTACCGCTGCAATTGCAGCTTTACCTACTTATGCTAACTTTCCCATTGATGCGACAAATTGGACCGATTATGCGGAAAAATGTGTTAAAGATCTCTTAACATTCGATCAAAGTTGGTTTTATGAGCCATCAACAGGCATAAAAGGCTTTAGACCTTATGTGAAAGGAGCAGACGGTTGGGGGGGAGAAGATTGGACACGAGAGACCGTGGAGTTAATGTCGACAATGGATGTCATTTGGCCTCTTTATAGATACCTGCAATTGCATCCAAACACAACTAGACAGACAGAACTTGACGAATTTATTACTGATCTGCCAAAATATTATTCAGAAACCTATAAACAATCAACCAATCGGCCACATGAGACAAAACACGACTCTTGGTATTTCATGGAGAATTCAGTATTAAAATGGGGTCACTTATATCTTATCAGTAATGCTACAGAACTTAACGAGCCATATTTTGGTTCCCTCTCAAGCGCTCTTGAAATGGCGGATAATTTCGATTATCTTTTTCCCCAATTTGTAGATGTTGAAACAAAAGAACAAACAACAACAAATCTCAATATTAATTATTGTACAGCTGGATTAATGGCATATAGCTTAATAGATGCTTTTGAATTAACAGGAAATAAGACATATCTTTCAGAAGCTCAAAAGGCATTAATTGCAATGAGGGCAGTTGAACCTCCATATAATGTAATGTATGAACCGCAAGAAGTCGCTGCTGGTGTAGCAGCTGCAGCTAGAATGACTCAATATTATGATGAAATTACTCCAGCTATCGATTATCCTCAACTTGCTATAGATCTGTTTTATGCTGAAGAACAAGTCCTTTACTACAATAACGGAACTATCAATTGGCAATTTGGATTTAATCCTGAACCCAGTTTATGGTTACCAGAAGATTGGCGAGATGGAATGCACTCACCATATGCCAATCCAAAAGAAATAGGTAAAGGAGGGATTAATGCTCCAGCATATAAAGAAAATATTGAAGCAATTATGTTCTGGATGGATTTCCTAAGGAACCTTTATTTTAAACCCAAGTTTAAGGTTATAGAGCCACTTAAAATTCTTAATCTTAATCGAATAAAGAATTTTTATTTCTTCAGTCCAAATATCCCTGATGCCTACGAACGTGATTATGGACCCGTAACTCTCCAATATATCCCATATGAAGATATAGATTATCACGCTTCCAGAGGATCGTACGACCCTGATCCAATGAAAGCAGGTTATAATGGTAAGGAAATCTATGGAGCAGGTGAGACGCTTTGGAATTATTTAATGTTTGAAGCCCTAGCAGAAGCAGAAGATGCTAATTCCTTGATAATCAATTTAAACATTTTTGATCAAAATTACCCTCCTCCTCCCGAGGAGCGGGTTTTTATAATTTTTAATCCATATAATGAACAAAGATCCTTGTCTTTCGCCTTAAAACATCTTCCAGAACAATTTGATCTGTATTCAAATGGAACTCTAATTGGTAGGTATAATCCTGAAGAAACTTTTAGTATAGACTTACCTGCACAAGGATCAGCGTATTTATCTTTAGTTGATATCCCTGCTACTTGGACATTACCAACAATCGAAATTGCTACATCGGAAAGCACCGATCTTAGCTTTTTTGAAGAAAATATGTTAATTTTGGGTTACATCGGGATTTCAACGCTCGTATTAGCACTAGTTATAGTGTATGCAATTACTTCTAAAAGGAAATAAAAATCTGGAATATTATAATAATTATATTCCACTAAAAATATAAGAACTCAATAAGCAAAGAAGAAAATAGATCCATTTTTCACTAAAAGAAGTGTTTTTCATGATTCAGTTAAAACGTTTTGAGAAAAATCCTATTATCAAACCTAATCCGAATCATAATTGGGAGAAAGGAGGAGTATTCAATTGTGCTGCAACAACCTTTGGAGATGAGATACTCTTACTATATCGTGCGATTGGAGACTATGACACATATATTTCTACTCTGGGTTTAGCACGAAGTAAGGATGGCTTCAACTTTGAAACTTACGATGAACCAGTAATGATACCTGAAGAAGATTTTGAAAGATATGGAGTGGAAGATCCTCGAATCACCTTTCTGGAAGGAAAATACTATATTGCTTATACAGCGGTCAGAACTCCTGTCCCTAAAGGAGACGTGGATTTTCATATAGGCATTGCGTCCACCTCTGATTTTAAGACTTTTATACGGCATGGAACAATTATTAATGAATATCGTGATAAAGATGGGGTTCTATTTCCAGAAAAAATCAACAATAGATATGTTCTGATCCACAGAGCTCCTGAACCGCATATGTGGATCGCTTATTCAGAAGATATGAAAAAGTGGACTGACCATGAAAAGTTATTCAGTCCAATAGACAATACGTGGCAAGACTTCAAAGTGGGAGCTGGTGCACCGCCTATAAAGACAGATCAGGGATGGGTAGAGTTTTATCATGGAGTAGACAAAGATCTTCATTACAACCTTGGTGTGATGATATTAGATCTAGAAAATCCAAGCAAAATTGTTGGTATCCTTGATGATCCAATCCTTACTCCAGAAGAAGAATACGAAAGAGTAGGCGATGTTCCAAACGTCACTTTTACTTGTGGTGTTGTTGAAAAAAATAAGCAGTATTTTGTGTATTATGGTGCTGCTGACAAATGCATTGGTGTTGCTACTATAGACAAAGTAAAACTCCTTAATTCTTTATAAAATAACAACCTAAAATGATAGTTGTTTTAAGAGGAGCACTATGTCCGTTTTTGAAGAGTTTCAACAAAGAAATCAAAGAATTATACATGAAATTCTTGTTAAGGAAAATAAGTCCTTATCGTTGTTCGAGTTAAAAAAAAAATCTCAACTAGCTAATCTCTATTTTTTTAAAGCTCTTGACCAACTTGAACAGAAAGATGTCCTTGAAAGAAAAAGAAAGTACAATAATATTTGGATTTCGTTAAAAGATGTGGATGATAATGCGAGTATTTAAAAGACAGAACAGAACATATAGTAAAGTGGTGGGTGTTACATCGATATTATTAGTTTTATTGATTATTCTAGGTTCAGGAATCATAATTCCGTCAGTATTAATTACTAACAATAAAATTTCTGGTGCATTAACGATACCAGGTCAAATTAAAAGGGTTAACTTGATGCCAAATCTCCCCGAACCGTTTCACATGAGAGACTGGAATCAAGTAGCTCGAGATTATGACGCACTTGTCTTCAACTTCAGTAAAACAGGTGAATATCTACCACTAATCAGCTGGGATACTAGTCACACAAACTTTGATCGTGATACATTCAGTATGCCTTCTCACGTTGGTAGATCAATGGCTGACGAGGCAATTAACTGTATGGCTGCGGTACTGAGCGCTACCCTCGTTGGAATTGACAAGAGTAACCAAAGTGGGTATAATTGGGTTGAAATGTGTGAGAACTGGTACAATCTCGATACTGAACAATATATCTATTTAAATAGAAGATATGATTGGGCAGGTAAAACCTTTTGGTATGAACTCTTCCCTAATTTGTTATTCTATCAATTAGCATACTTCTATCCAGAAACAGGCGATTTTCATAACGAAGTTCGCACAGTTGCCGATAGATGGTATGATGCATGTGTTGGCATGGGTGGTAGTGTTGATCCTTGGAAAGTTCCTAATTTCCGGTACACTGCTTTTGACTTCGATACAATGGAACCTGTATACAATGGAGAACATAGAGAACCTGATGCAGCAGCAGCTATTGCTTGGTTAGAATATATTGCCTATTTGAAGTATGGAGATCCTAAATATTTAGTTGCTGCCGAGTGGTGTGTCCATTTCTTAGATGGAATTTCTTTTAATCCCCTCTATGAGATTCTACTTCCATACGGCGCCCATATCATAGCACGAATGAATGCAGAACTTGGGAGAGCTTACGATATTAGTAAGATCATCAATTGGTGCTTTGGACCTGCTGATAGTAGACCTGGTTGGGGTGTTATTGCTCAGAATTGGGGTGGTTACGATGTTCATGGTTTGCACGGTAGTATAACAGACAATTACGGATATGCTTTTGCAATGGGAACCTTCGAAAATGTAGGTGCTTTGGTACCTGTAGTAAGATATGATGATCGTTATGCACGAGCTATAGGAAAATATGTGTTAAATGCTGCAAATGCTGCTAGATTATTTTATGGAAATGGTCTAGATGCGGATCACCAAGACTGTGAGGACTGGATAGAAGCGTATGATACGAATTATTGTATTGCTTATGAGGGGCTCCGTAGAACATGGGATGATAAAAGCCCCTTCGCTACAGGTGATGCTATCAGGCTTGGGTGGGGCCCAACGAATCTAGGTCTTTATGGAAGTTCTCATGTGGGTATTTTCGGTGGAATTATTACTCCTACAAATGATGAGAAAATCTTACAATTAGATTGTCTAGTAACTGATTATTACCATAATGAGGCTTATCCTACATATCTTTACTACAATCCTTATGATGTTTATAAAACGGTAGAAATCAACGTTGGCTCAGAAGCGATGAATCTATATGATACAGTTACCGAGAGTTTCTTAGTAACAAACGTCTCAAATCTGGCTTCTTTTCACCTTCCTGCAGATTCAGCCGCCGTGGTGGTTGTAGCCCCTACTGACGGTATATTGAGCTACAATGGAACTAGAACACTCATTAATAATGTAACGGTCGATTATAAACCAATAATAATAGAAACTAGTTCATTAACAACGTCTTCAGCAGCTTCTACAACAACCAATACCTCGTCTTCAACAACTGATACATCAACGACTCTTACTGAAACGAAACAAAGTTCAATAACCAAAACCACAATACAAACAAAAACTAGCTCGTTTCCTAGTATTTTCCTGATTCTAGTTTTTTTTAGTCTAATTATATATTCACGTAAAGAAATGTTGAAGCTATTGTAGTTATCATCAGTTATCATATCATTTATCTTGTATGGATTAAAGACCTATTTTCAATCTAAATAGTTTCTTCAAATCTTGTTAGAAAAAAAAAGGGGAAAAAAATGGAAGGGTTTTATTATTTCCTTCTTCGATGGACTATTGCTGCTGCAGCAGCAACAACTATGATTGAGGTGAGGAGGCCAAATCCAGGCGCACCGCCAGTTGTGGTTGTGGTTTTAGTTTTGGTTTTTGTCTTAGTTGCGGTTTTAGTTGCAGTTGCGGTTTTAGTTGCGGTTTTAGTTGCAGTAGGAGTAGTTTCAGGGACATGAGCAGCAGTTGATATCGTATAGGTTGCTGTCCAGCGATCATTTTCTGCATCTATGTGTTCCGTGATGTTTCCTGCATAATTACTGAAAGGCGCACAATAGCGCATAAGTCCTTCTTCGGGGAAAGCATTGAGTGAGCTATGAATGGCGACTTCTTCACCAGACCAGTTTATTTGTGTAACATTTTCGACAGGAGTTCCCCAGTGGTACATATATCCATATCCAGACGAATTGTACATGCCCAGGTAAGGTTCGGTTAATAAGGAGACATTTAAGCTAGAGAGCGTCATACCAGCTCCTCTATAGCCAATGGGTTGTCCAGGAGTATAAATATTGGTGAAGTTGTGGGGCCATCCTGCGGATAAGTTATAACCACCACCCTGGAAACCCTGATCGCGTAGTTTATGTTGCCATTGCATTGGTTCTCCATAATTGATCTTTGTGAAGTTTGTAAACGCCTGATTTAGAAGAGTAGTATTGTCGCTTGTCAACTCAAAGTGCTGAGACCAACCAGTGAAGTCGTTATAGATACACCATGTTAAGCTTTGATTAAGATTGTAGTAGGGGGCGCCCCAAGGACTACGCCATCCAGTTGAGCTGACTGTTTGTACTACAGCTCGTACTGGTCCAGCTTTAACAATTGTGGCATCATCCAGACCATATCCGTTATCGTACTCTTTTTCCCAGCCATAATTATGGTCACTGGGCCAACCACTCCAAGTAAATTGCCAATGTTGAGAGGCATTGAATTTAGCCATTTGGAGATCCCAGCCTTCATCTTTTAGGTATATATGTTTAAGAGAACCCTGTCTCCATTGTGCTTGTAGTTGGAAGCATAAAATTACCCAATCTGTTTCTACCCAGACAACATTACCAACATTAACAACGTTTGGGGACATATGAGTGGCGTTAATCATCCATCCATTGTCTGTGAGTGAGGATGGTAACCAATCACTATATGTTTCACTATAATTCCCTTCAGCTGCTTTAATTGTCGTTGTTTGACCATTAGTTGTACCTGTTGCTTCTCCATATAAATCAAATGTCTTGGTTCCATCTGCTGCAATTGCACTTGGTATTTGAAATACGAGTTCTCCGAGTTCTGAATCATATTGAGTCTTCAACTCTGTAGTTCCATCTTTAACAATAGCTGTTGCTAGAGCTATTGAATAGGCATCAAACTCTGATTCATCAATAATAATTGGGGTCTTTGCCACTAGACCTCCAGATCCACCAGTTACAGTAATCGTTGCTACTTTTGTGGCTGCAGATATTCGTAATTGTGGAGGTGTCGCTTTAAGTGATGTCATCGAATTCATTAGGAATAATAGAACAAACAAACTTAGAGTCAAAAACAATGTTCTTTTCTTTATCATATTGATACCTCAATATATATATATAGAGCTATATTTTAGCGTTTTCTCTTTCTGGGTCAGAATATATACTTCAGAAGTATTTTTCTAACATTTTATTCGAAGTCAGAAATTGTCCTTTTAAAGATAACGTACTTCGATCCAAACATGGGGTGATATGAAAAAGTGTTTATCATGAAAACTGAAATAATTCTTCTATTATTCGAAAAAACCGGTGATGAATGGAGTACTCTATTCTTACTTCACTTATATGATTAATAGGATAAAATGGAATAATTTAAGATGAAATTTCATTCAACTTGGTCATACTTCTCTCGATGTAAGGCTCCACTTTTTAACGCAATGACGATTGCTACAACTATTATTCCAGAAATTCCTATAAGTGGGAGTAATCCTTGTCCTTGTATATATTCTATTGAAACAAAATACTCGAATATTTCGGATTCATTATAATTTGCGAGAGGGGCATCATCATATGCCCCTATTTTGAATTTAACCGTTGTGGCAGATTTCTGAGGTGGAATCGTGCCTCTATAGAACCCAAAACTTTGATTCATTGTAAGATTATACCACGTACTTCCGTTTGAATAAAAAAGGTAAACTAAAGTTACCTCTCCTTCCTCATCCTCCACAGAAGCAGTAACATTCACAGAATCAGTAAATCGTACAACATCAGCTGGGCTTCTAGTTACATCAGAGATGATTGGTCCTGTGAGATCCGGCAGTATGCCCTCAATGAAGTGTTCCGAAATAGCACTTCGACCGGAAATGTCATTGACCGTAAAATAAGCAACAACAACATGTGATTCATTTAAATTGATCGAGCTCACATCTACATCTAAAGCTTCCCATGTTTCACTGCTATCTTTCCAAGTTAAACTCCCACTTATACCTGTTTCTATCTGTTTTCTTTCTGTCAACACCTTGTAGGTCGCACTAACGTCTGGGGTAGTCCCAGTGAGAAAATCTGTTAGTACCGTTGAATAAGCACTAATATTTACTATTTGTAGAAGATCTGTGACATTATCAAATATAATATCAGGTTTTGTAATGAAAATATAATCAAAGGGGATCTCAGCTGGGGTAACAAGAGAAGCAGTAAGTGAAAATTCAGGATCAGGTCGCAGCCATGCTTGATATTGATCTTTCACATAGCTTATTCTATCTTGTCCCGCTAAGATGCTAACATCATAAGGACAGTATCGCGTACGAAAGGGGAATTCACAGGCGTCATACCAGCTAAGAACAGCTTCTGAACCCGCATCCCAGGTGATATTGGCAAAACCTGTATCATCAAAGATAAATCCATATCCAAGTTGGTCATCATCAGGCCCAGCAAATGATGAGGGAAGTATTTTCTGGTTTCCATATAATCCTTCAAGATACCATGATTGATTGAAACCTGCTTCTAAAACTTTATGAGTTAGTATGTCATTTGGATTACGCTCCAGCCAGCCTTGGCCTGGTACGTAAATGGATTTATATGGGCTTCCTGGTTTTCCACCCCACTCACGATTTTGATACTGAATAACTAGTGAGGGATGCTTGTTTGCATCAGGTCCGACGATTTCAAGTGTATAATCAAGATAAGGTTGGTTCGCATAAAGGTCATACGTTACAAGACCATATACGTTTGGAATATTACCCCATGGAGTGCCACTTTTCCCGTAATCAGATTTAGACTGCATTTGGAATTGTGCACGAACGGGTCCAGAGATAAAATGTTCTAATTTAAAGGGAAAAGTTGTGGCAAATTGATTTTTTGAAATAAATTGCTCAATTAATGCGAAACGTGACCATTTCCACATATCAAATGATACTTTATATCTTTGTTTTATTGCATCCCATTGGGATTCACCTTGGTCATCTAGAACTGATAATTCGTATAATCCACCACTACTCCAAGCAGCCTCCACTAATGCGCATGCTTGAATGATTCCATTTTCCATATAATAGGCACCATCTTTGGGACCTAACATATCAGGGTATCTTTCGTTAATTTCATCTATTTTTGGGTAAATATAGACATCACAAGTCTCAGGAAAATAGGGAGGTGGTAGATCTAATCCTTTTGTGCCAAAAAATATTGAAAAAGTAATATTATTTTCGTTAGTGAGTGCAATATCTTCTGGTAGTTCGAAAACCAACTCATCTCCATCGGAGTAGCCTTTATAGATATCTATATCATCAACTTGAGCTGGTATCAGGTCGTTATTATAAGTAACATAAGCTGAATCCCATTTTATATCATCAGCCTTATCAGTTGTTTTCATTCCGAAAGCATCAACTGTTTCAGGAATTACTTTTGCAATAGTAGATAGATTAACAACTATAGGGGTGTTTCCTGGCAGATCATGACCACTAGGTGCAATACACGTCAAGTTAACCATTACCATTATTTCTACTGCATTAGTTTCTGTACTTTGTGATTTTAGTATATCTTGATATGTATTTATCTGTGGTGCTTTACTAGAAGTTATAATTTGAACACTTAGAAATAGGAATACAACTATTAACAAAAATACTCTTTTTTTCATTTGATAACGACCCTTTAAACTTTGATTTAATTGTTATAAGTACATTGATTTAAAATTTCTCGCACCTTAAAAAAGGAATCTTACTTATCAAATCAATAGAAAATGCAGAATGAATTGTATTTTTAGATCTAAATGAAGAATTTTTTGGATACATCATATTCTCCTGATAAAAGAAGTCTAACGCTCTAAAAATAACATAAAGTGAAACATCAGTGAAACAACTACAGAAATTTACTAAATCTTATAAAATACAGTCCAAATGTAATAATAACTAAAACTAAAATATTAATAAAAATGAACAAAGATGGTAAAATCTTACACTGATATGCTACTTCCCCCGTTTGCAAAATATTTAAAGAAGTACGGAGAATGGGAGCTTTCAGATGTAGGCGGCAGTTTATTAATTCCTAAAGAGGAATATCATTTCAATTATTTACTAATTAAACCTAAACAATTGTGGGTCTCTGCTGATAGATCATGGCAATTTATCGTAGCTATCACCATATTAGATCAAATTAACTTTTCGGATAAAGATATTCCCCTATTCCAGAAATTAAAAGGTCATGAATGTCAAATTTCTCGTATTGGTTTCATTAGGAAAAAATTCCATTTTATTTCAAATCCCCTTTTAAAACATTTAAAGGCTGAAATCCCAGACTTAATTATAGACAATGCATTGGCTGAGATTCTTAATCAGGATAGTGTCCTTCAGAAATTATTCTCAACTATTATTCCTGATAGTTTATTAATAACATTATTCTCACAGCCAATTGTTACAAGAGACTTGAAAGAGTATACTTCGGAATTTTATAAAGTATTTCATCATCCTACTGAACTAATATGGAATATTAATTTAGAGAAGTATCTTGGAGCTATTACCTCTAAAGGTAAGTACTATAAAGTTTTGGATACAATTATTGAAGGTTTAGAAACTATTTCCCTGCATATACATAGAAATACCGACATACAGAAAAGAAGGCTGTAATTATTTTTTTTTAATAGGGTAAGGCGATAGTATTCATAATTAATGATATGAATGTGGCTAATGAGATAACAATCCCTAGTCCAGTTCCAAAACCAGCCACTATTATTGCACGATCGGTTTCCCAATATTCCATTCTGTTTTTCAGTAATCTTGCAACTAAGGCTCCTAAGAAAGTTGTAAATGCATACGGAATTGCATACAGATTGGTTGTACCTACTGCTATAGATATGACGGATATAGGTATAGGTGTAAACCATTCAATTAGATAAAGGATTAGGGTTATAATAAAGACAACACCTAAAACAACAGGATTGAGAACTACTGAGGGATTTGAAACGAAAGCAATTGTTCTTCCTACATCTAAAGGCCAAAATGGGACAGGAAAGATGACAGAGGGTACTTGAGCGACTGATAAAAGAGCAGAAACCCAAAATATGCCTACAAACCAAGCTACAAGTGAGGCTCCAATGTGTGCCTTAATTAAGCTTCCCCGTTTTGTAAACGTTAAATCAGAGGTTTTAAATGTTGCAACCCAACTAGCTCCTCCTTGTGATATAACTAATGAGGGGACAAACCAAATGGCTCCACCTACTGGAGCATTAGCAAAAACAAACGCTGATTCTTTAATGTAGAGTATATTCGGGAGATTTGCAGTTATTCCAAGTGCATAAGCCATTGCTAGGGAACCAAAAAAACTCCATCCAACAGTCAGAATAAGTAAAATAATTATGAATTGTAAAGAAAGATCAGGAACGAGTAAAACTGCAATTACGACAGAACCAATTGTACCGAGAAGGAAGAAACTAAGTAAAATACTCAACCGAGGAGACCCTTCCTCAATCTCTTCTCCTTTTCCCTGGCTCAATTTTCTTAGATCTTTTAACGTTCTAACAAATATTCTTGGATTACGCAAGACTGGGATTAATGAGGCACAAATTAAGAAAGAAATACCCCATGGAAGCCAAAAATCAAGTTGAGAATAATTAAAGGTGTCAATAAGAGATAAACCTTTTTCCCATCGTGGAAAATTGCCCGTAGCTACTAGTAATGGATTTCCAATTAGACTAATAAAGATGGAACCTATTAAAATACTAATCACGATATGCATAGGCAATATAAAACCGAATCCAAAGTAGATAAGATCTACTGCAATTCCAAAGGATCCACCTGGTAGAATTCCTTCAATTGCTTGGTTAAAGTCAAACCAAGGAATTGGAATAATCGTAAATCCAAAAACTAGTGGAAAAAAGTATAGAATAAATCCAATTATACTTGCGATAAAAGCGCTTATTGAGAAAACCTGTAATTTTCTCTTATCTTCCCATGTGAGGCTCTTTGCTCTCTCTGCTTCTACTTCTGCAGTTGGAAATGGCAAAACTTCGACTTTAGTATAGAGATAATTGAATATTATACCTAGTGAAATGTCTGTAGCTTTGGCTAAAAATGCACTTAGTATTATTAAAGCAAGAGGGAGGATGAATACAGGGACAAATAACGTTTGAATTGGACCAAAAAAATCTGGTGCAAACCAATCAGGAATTAAATCGGTTAATCTTGAACCGTTTATTATTGTTGACTGAGTGATAGGATGATGCTTTAGATAATAATTATAGACTAACGCGACAATTGCCTCCATACCCGCAGCCGTTGTTGTAACATTGATCATGATAAAGACTTCTTGCTTTGACAGGGGATTATCAGAGTATTTAGCAAGTACAGCAAAAAGAACAATAGTTGTAGTACTTATCGCTCCAATGTACCACCAATTTGTGGTAATGAAGTACAAATATATTGCAGCTGGTTGAATTATTATAGCTGAATAAACGATTGCGAGGCCAACTCGCCATGTTAATCCAGAGCTATATTCTTCTGTTGATATAATCTCCTCAGAATTGCTATTAGGGCTATCATTGTCACCTACCATGCCTATTTCCTCACTATTATTTTACTGATTTTGATCTATATTGTTCAGCCTTTAATGCCTTCTCATCTTTGGAAAGATTTCTCCAAATAAGTAGTTGCTTTCGAATACTATCGATAAAGCGTCTGACTGATGTTTCCCAAGCTGATAATATTCCCTCTAAACGTTTAAGATTAATCTCGAAGACCCATCTATATTTGATCTCATCAAGATACGTAAATAAGTCAAAAGTCTGTTTTAATCCCATGTCAAATGGAGCAAGGGTTACCACTGCTGATAGGTGTTTTTCTTTTCTTTCAACGTTTGTTTCTTTTAAAGTGATATTTTGAGCAAAGAAAGTCCCGCCAACGCTTTCAGATTCATAAATTTCAAAGAATTCCCTTAAAAACTCAAGGATACCTTCAGATTCCTGTTCTGTGCTTGCAACAAATGGGAGAGGAATATTCCAGTTCTCTCCGCTCTCCTCAGGAGATGTTGTAAGCTCCCATGCTCTCCTTACAGAAGGAACTGACATTTTCGCAGAAATTCTAAGAGGATATACCGTACTAAGAAGAATACCAATAATTCCAAAACTTAATGCATTTACTACGGATCCAGAGGAGTAATTAATTGCTAATGATTCAGGAAATATTCCTAAAGCTGAAAGTACAACAGCAGAAGTAATACCACCTAAATATCCGATTACAGAACCAATTATTGCGTAGACTAAAAATTCTGCTAGGAAAAGACCAGCGATGTGGAATGGAGCTAAACCTAATGAAGTAAACGTATTTATTTCTTTCCTTGATTCATAGACAGTACTTATTGAAGTATTTATCATGAGGAGGACTGCGATACCCAAAGGAATTCCTAATTCAACAAATCCTTGACCGAGGCTTTGAGTTATTCTTCTATGTAAAGATACTTCATTTTCGTAACCTACTCTAATCTCCAGAAACCGGCCATAAGTAGTAGAAGTCGTGTCTGCGAGTTCTAAAGCTGCTGAATGATCTATTAAAATGGAAATTGAATACAGTGCTGCACCAAATGACTTAGCAGTTTGCGCTGGAAGAATGAAGGTTTCATCTGCTCGTAAGTGAGCACTAGGAGAAGGTACAAGATTGTTTTTTGGTGTTATTTCCTCGTCATCAAAATCTTTGAGCTTATCAAATTCATTGGCATCAATTATACCTATAACCTTGAACTCAATCCCAGTCCAACTTACTGTGTCATTAATGGAGACATCCAATTTATCACTTATGGAGTCAAAGAGAATGCATTCCATATTGTTTGAATTATTAAACCATCTTCCAGCTGAAAGTATTGGTATGATGGGTTGAAAATTGGGTTCTTCAGGGGTTAATCCTAATATAGCTGATCCTTGCCAATTAAGGTCACTCTTTGTAGATGCGATATTAACGTATCCATTTGGTTCATCTGAAGTAGGATAGAGCCACCATCGCGAAGAAATCATGGAAATATTACCATTTTGAACTTCGAGAGTTTCAAGTAATTGATTTGAAAGCGGGGAATTCCAATCTTTCGTTCTAAAATAAACTCCATTATAAGGAGTTTCTCTGTTTATTCCACTGGAATAGACGCCTACTTGAGTGCTTGCAGATGTAAAGAGAGTTAATGAGAAGGTTATGAGGACTATACCTGAAAGAGCAATAATTGTTCTTCCTTTTCGTTTCTTCATCCTTGAAATACCTGTACTCATAGCAATAAGGATAGTGGATGTCCGAGAAGTGTCAACAAAATGAGCTCCTACTAATTTAATGCGTAGACTCTTTAAAAAGTCATATCCTTCTTGATATATCATGTACAATGCAGGAAAAACGAAAATTAAAGCAATCACTCCTAGAATTATAATTGCTATATTCTTTGAAAGATGCATCCCAGGATGTATTAGGTAGAAAAAACCAAAGGTTATTCCATATATAATACTAGCAGCCGAAATACGTTTAATACCACTTTCAAAATTAAAAAGTAAGGAGGATAAAGCAAAGGCAAATGGGATAAGTAGAATAGCAAAAAATATTGTAGTAGAAGTCCCATCTTCAATAACTTTTCTAGCTTGCTTAAATGCATCATATGACCATGTTTGTACTTCTTTGATTAAAACGATTGACTCTGAATATTTTAAATTGTTTTTCAAGTCATTTGCTGTTTTTATGAGGCTATTTGCTCTTGAATAAGCATCATCAGCTAAAGCATCGTATATATTATATGATGTATACAAGTCTATGTAGGTTTTTGTCATAGATTGGAAATCTCGAGCAGTAGTATAAGCTGATATTCCAAGATTTTTGGTTTCGCCTCCTTTGACTTTGTATCCATTTCCTCGTAATGTGTCTACACTAGAATTTGTTGCATAAATCCCGATGACACCATCAGGAAATCGGCCTACCATAACAGATGAGGTATTAGGTGCGAGAAATACTAAACTAACTGATCTCAAACCTGTATAACCGTATGAAAAGAAAGGGGTTCGAGTATCTGGATCTATAATCTGGTAGTTCAATAATTCAGCTGAAGCCACTTGGGTATAAGGGTGAAGAACTTCAAAAAATGTGACTGTACCGCAATCAAAGACAGTGGGGTTGATCGTTATTGTTCGACTAGTGAGTCGATTTGCACTTCTAAAGTACTGCCCTCGTGGGCCAAGATTAATTGATTTGATTAATTGGCCTTTAGAATCAAATACAAAAGCTTCCACAACAAATTGTAGTGGATAATCAGGTTGAGATGAAGAGACCCCTCTGACCTGATAAAATCCTTCGTCATCAGCTTTCGTAATGTATGAATATTCCCCATAGGTATCATCCCTGAGGTTACGCGATCTCACACGAATAAGTGCATTAGGAACATTCGTAAGCCATGCTATGGTTTCATTATATTCTTTACAATGACCTTCAATGATTCCAAAACCAACATGACTGCCATGTCTTAACGAAAAATCTTTATTTTGAAGATCAAGCTTCTCACCAAGGGCCTCTTCAATAACTAACTTAGATAATGCGCATATAGAGTAGATAACCTGGGATTTTAGATGTTCTTTTTCTGATTGTGTATATTTAGGGAAATCAATGGGAGTATTGAATCGTAATCGATGTGATTCCGTAGTAAACAGAGAGAGTCCTATCACATTCGAAGCAACAAATGGCTCTTGATCACCTAGAAAAGTTATTGGAGCGATATCTTTAAACTCTTGTCTGTTGCAGTAAGATTTCACTTCAAAAGAAAATCCTGTTTCCTCTTGAATAGTTGTTGAATAACTCTGTAGAAAGCCCTCACCTACATCTTGAATACGTTCAATCAACCGATTTACAGTAGTATATTGCAATTTAAACTGGTATAAATAACCATATGGATTTATTCCAATTTTATTATTTGTAACAGAGAGATCTAGAGAAATGAAGAGTTTAATTCCAGAATCAACATTCAATAATTTATAATTCTGATAGACAAATTCCCTTGCTCCTGCTGCTGCTTGATTATGACCAGAAAGTGCCAAAAACATGATTGTTTTTTGCGGAACAATGTTATTGTCTTTCATAATACGAATAAGTTCAAACAATGTAGCAATACCACAAGCTTCGTCAGCCCCAGGGGCAACAGCTGGAACTACAGAAGATGAATCAAAATGAGCAGAAATAATTATGATATCATCATCCAAACCAGGTAATAACCCCATTACATTCTCTGCATAAACTAAAGTCCACTCTATGTTGGAATATATGGTGGCCATTTGGTTTGTTTGCTTACTTATCTGTTTGATGATCTTTGCTGTCGTAGTATCATTAATATAAATACGGGGAAAATTGAGGGGAATATCGATGGATTTAACTTCAGCTTCAAATCGATCAGTGTTATTTGGTGGTAAGAAAATGACTCCTTTTGCTCCTAAACTGGCTGCTTTTATCCAATTATCTTGAGAGTTAAATTCAAGCACAACAATTGAGCCATCTATTATTTTACGATCCATTTCCGAATAGGAACCTAATCCTCCATAGATTAAGCTCCCAGATAATCCAGTAGAGGGAATTTTACATGCGTGAACAGAATTTGGTGTGAAACTATGTGCTGTATAATTTTGTCCATTGATTTCTATCTTTGTACCAAGATCTAACGGAACTAATAGGGAGTATGGAATGGTAGATACGTTTACCAAACCTTGACTAATAAAGAAATTCTGAATATAGTTAATAGATTGCTTATACCCAGAATACCCTGTAACACGGCTCCCAAAACTAGAAAAATTATGGATATGACTCAGAATATTATCAAAGTATGTTTCATTAATTTGCTCACTTAATTGCTTGAATCCTGGAAAATCATTGATACTTGTTAATATGTTGCTATTTGATGGTGAAACACTTGTGAGCTTAGCTATTTGATTTTCAGAGTCGATTCGGTGTGTGATTCCAGTATTATACAGTGTAAATAAAGTAGTAGAGATTAGAATGAAGGAAAAAAAAAAAGATGAGTATCTTAATTTGTCTCATTGCTGTACACCTTATGATTCATCTTCTGATTATACCCCGAATTATGAAAAGAATAATTGCGACTATTGATATGAACCAAACTAATAAAATAATGCCATAATAGTAAATAAATTCAATTAGCGGATCAAATAACAGTCCTGGAAAGAGTGCAGGAATCATTATTGCCACTAGAGTATATCCCCATATACCAGCTGTACCAATTAGGTACCCTACAGCCGCAGGTAAGAGATATGAAGTGTAAGCTTTAGTTCCACCGATTCTTACTGTTGTATATTTAATAAGATAGGCAATTAATATCGGAAACCACCAATATCCACCTCTAAGACTTAAAAGTATAGGTGCAGCTACAGGATTTAGAGGCAGCCATGGCCTTGATAATCGAAGTATATTCAATCCAATAGCAAAAACCATTCCCATTATTGCTTGTCCCCATATATTAATGTCATAACTTTGGTGATCCCAAAAACTACCCCGAGCTAGGGCATATGCTTGGTCAGTGTAATGAAAGTAGGCTCCAGCAACATCTTCTGCTGACCACTCATTTTCAAGCCCATAATAATAAGTAAAGATTGGCCACACTATTAAACATAACAAAATTATTGAGATTATACCAATAGAATGGCTAATAAATATGTCTCGTGCACGAGTTTTGGTTACTCTAGCAATATTGTATGATTCTAATGAGGATACTGCTGGTGATGCTGGTGCTGAATCTCTTTGGAAGAATTGAACCCACATTGCCGTAATATAAAATCCTTTCGGGTCCAGTGGCTTTCCCTCGTCATCTACTCCTATAATTACTCTAATTGTATGCTGCGCGTGGAGATGTAAATATCCAGGGTGTCCAATGCCCATACCTGCTGTTTCTGCTCTAAGTCTAGCGCCTGCTATGTAACCTATCATTAGAAAGATTACTGCATAAATTCCTCCTATTATGTGTGCACCACTTATTAATAAACTCCCCAAGAAAATTATAGCACACACTATCATACCAATCCAAGCAGTTCTATAAGGTATTGGCTCTCCACTTTCATCAATTATACTTGGATCCCAGATTGCTTTAATTGATCGCCATAGATACCTTCTTTGTAAAATAATTGCCCAAATAGCCACTCCAAAAAGCATCCCAAATTCTCCAAATGTAAAAAGAGATATTCCCCCGACTCGTGCAAATCCTAGGTCAATATCTGGGATAGATGCAACTGCTCCTGTTGGAGGTGCAATCAAACCAATTTCAGTCTCAAAAACTGGGATTAAAACCCAAAATAATAGATAAAAGACCAATGCAGAAAGTAAAACATTTAATGAGACTAGGAGAAAAGCTGCGACCATCGCTGGCTCAGGTCGAGCTAAAAGATATGCATTGGGTAAAAAGGCGCTTAACCCAAACACCTCGCCAAAATCAATCTTTATATTCCATGCTTTGCCTGGTACTATCCCGAATATATCTACATCTTTGAAAATATCACCCCAGTCTGGGTAAACAACTCGTAGAAACTCAAGAGAAGACCAAAATATTGCAATCAAGGCGCCTATTGCAAGAAAAACATAACGTTTTCTTTTCTCATCAGGTTGAGCTAGTGGTGCTTCCAATAGTTCCAGAACTGGTTGAGCTAGTGGAAATGCAAGTCTCTCAACGTCTACCCAAGGTTTTCTAAAAATTTGAATTAAGAAAAGACACATAAATGCCCAAGCGATACTAGTAATTCCCCAGAAAAGTAATGGAATTAACCATTGACTGTAATCAGGGAATCCTCCCCCTTCAAACGATCTATAATATTCAGTCGATGAAGTTGGTCCCCAAAAAGGAGGAGCCCAATCAGTGGGAGGTGGGGGTTCACCTCTTAAAGGATACATTGCATTCAATAACAACCTACCTGCAAGAAATCCACCCGCAGTAATAGGGATACCAACAACCAGCATAGCCCAGATAAAAGTCAATTCTTGTCGAGTAAGTTTTAATCCTCTGATTCGAATCCTTTCAAGAGCTTGAAGTCCAAAAATTAATAGAAAGAATGGAAATAAGATTGACATTTCTTCAATAAAAATATCAGGTGCTTCACCAAAATTTGCACTGAATATACTCATTAAACCCCAAAGAAGTAAAATACTCAAGCTAATTATCAATGATCTAACCGTGAGTCCTGAACGTACCTTGTCTAACTCCTCATTTTCTTCAGTTTCTGGACACATTCGAATCACAAGCCAAATAATACTTTTTAATGTATAAGAAAAAGTAGTTAGTGCTTTTCAAAAGTTTGTTTTATTAAATTTTTTGCAGGAAGACTCAACTTAATATTACAATAACTTCAATAATCGTGGAAAATGAATTGCTCAAGTCATAAAAAATTGTTCTAACTTCGGGAATCTCGATACAATTTCCGTTTTAAGAATTTTTTGTACGAACCAGTGAATTTCGATTTAAATTGTGCTTAATGGCGATCTATGATGAACATACCCAACGAATATGATTTGATAGTTCGAGATCAAAAAGTATCATTAAAAAAGGTGGAAAACTCATATATTATTTCATTATCAATTAAGAAAGATAAAAAATGGATAAAAAGTCTTGAAATTCCCCTTTTAACTTTAGAAAACCAGACAGATCTCCATGCTTCTGAATTAATTAAATTATCTTCATCAAAGATTAAGGTTTCCAAATCTCTCTCAGAAAGCTTTTCTATTTCTACCAACATATCTGCAAATGAAGCTCTCTATCCATGGTTCCACTTTCACACAACCTTAATAGCCAAAAAAGATACAACATTCATCAAACGAGGGCCAGAGATCCAATTGTCATTAATTCCCAAAATTACGGATTCTAAAGAAATAATATCTATCAACCAACCCACACGGCATACTCCTCCTACTAATGAATGGAAATCGAATGATATGCCTGCTGCATATATTTGGAATCCTCAATCAGGAGTTGAAACCTTTTTCTTTGTTGATTTTTCTCAAATGGAATGGATGTCACCAGAAAATATAGAAAGATTTTCGATTTATGAGTGTGGTTTCCAAAGAAATGGTTCATTTGGGCTTCTTCATAGAATTCCTCTTGAATCTGCTATCCAAATCCCCAAAAATTTTAGAATGGTTTTTGATTCCTATCTTTCTCTCCGTTATAGACAGAAAAAGCCCAGTAAATGGGAAGCAGTTGAGTCCTTAGTTACTAAATGCATGAGACTCATCCCTGGGAGTGTACCATATCCTAGAAACGATCTTACGTGGACTGAATTCAGTTCAAGATGCATAGATGATCTCATGAAGGAGAATTATTGTTGGGTTGGCCCTAGATCGCCAAAATATCATGCTTATGTAATGGATAGAGCTGAATTGAAACGTAGGGAGATTCATGCTAAGAAACACTTTTTTGAGACGATGACTCTACTTGATATTCTACCTCCTTGGATTCTATATTTGCAATTACATAAGGATGAAAATCAAGAAGAACATGTAAAACGGACATGTAAATCTCTAAGTAATTTTATTGATCCAAAATTAAACATTCTATATAATAACATCGAAATTGATGAATCTGGTGATTTTAAAATCATTAAACCAGCGGAATTAACAATTGGGGACTCCTGGTACCTATTTGAACCTATTTTACGATTTGGATGGCTAATTCGCTTATTACCGATGATTGAAAAATGTCCCACATTTCTTCTAGTGTTTAAAGAAATGGTTAATCTTACAAAATTATTTGTTAAAAACCATAATTACGAGATTACAGCATTCTATGATCCCTATACACTCAATCCCTTGGGAAAAGTGCTAACTACTAATCCGAGGAGGAAGCAACTATTAATTAAAAAGCTTGGGGAAAAGGACATTTCTTGGAAGATGATTGCAAAGAATTATGCTTGCCTAGGGATATATCTCTATATATTGATTGAGGCGTTTTCTTTCTTTAACGATAAACAATATCTTCAAGAAGCAAAAAAAGTAGCAAATAAACTCATGTGTTTTTCCCCAGATGAATTATTCTGGGAGCCCTTGGAACTCGCTTATGGGGTGGCTGGTTTTGCTGAATTGTATCGAATAACCAATAACAAGAAGTATTTAGACTTTTCTAAATGCCTAATTCTTGACGAACTACGAATGTTTTATTGGTATGAAGATAATTCGTTTGATTGGAAGGGGAAACGTAGCATTTTAGGTTTAATAATGGCCTGTGTTGGTATTCGTTACCCAGCAATGAAGGAAAACCTTGAGTCGATCTATCCTTGGCTTTCATTTCTGAAAATAGCGATTAACACAGGTAATAATAACCTCATACCCAGGGGGTTGTTTAAATTCTTCAACTTAATAAGAATCAATAGTTTTTATTATTTTTCAGACGTTTTACCTACAGAATTCATCTATCCTCCCCGAAGAGCGACTACTTGTCCGTATATTCCATTTGAAGATCTAGAAATGTTGGAAACACCTCCTCACTTTTCAAGGTCACAAGAAATTTTTCCAAAAGGAAAATGTTCAGGAGTTTTGGGAAGAGAAATATACGGAGCTGGGGAAGTGATTTTCTTGTATCTGATCTTTGAGGCATTAGCTAAATGTGATAACAAAGAAATTATGGTCTTGAACCTTGATGTGTTCGATTTCGATGAAATGGAGAATTTTCCTCCAGATGAACAAAATTTCATCGTTTTTAATCCTTTAAAAGAAGATGTGACCTGCAACATTTCATTTCAAAGGATTCAAAGCAGTAAAAAAGAAATGAAAATAATTTCTTTTGAAAATAACAAAATTTTAACCATTATAAACGTTAAAAGCCTGAAGTACAAAGAGGTGAAAATTAAGTTAAAGAGTGGAGAATTAAGAGTAATTAAGATTGAATAATCTTCATCTAGCTTCTTGAAATTGTCTGACCAATAACAGCAAGCGCAATGACTCCTATTAATAGGCCCGCTTCGATGATGAATAGAAGTAAATCATTATTAAGCGCGTTTCGTATGTTAGTACTGAATATTGCTATAACTAATGCAAGAACAACAAAAATAGCAGCTAGAATATCTGTTATTTCCATTTTTTTAACCTCACTAGTATCAGCAGCGATTAACTCTTTCTTAATAATCTAGTTTTTTTAATTTTTCTGTTTTTCAGATCATTAATACATAAATTTCTTATCTTTGTAATTATTGGGGTATATGTACATCGTCTTCAGTGATAAAGACATCTAATCGTTTTTGAGTTCGAGTAATTTCCCCATCTCTTAACCAAGAAATTCTATCAGCGATATCGATAAGCTTTAAGTCGTGTGTACTATTAATTACAGTGATACCAGTTTCTTGACTTAATTCTCTCAACAATTCTACAATGTGAAAACCAGTCGATAGGTCCAAATTACCTGTAGGTTCATCAGCGAGGATAAGGCTTGGCTCTCCCGCTAAAGCTCGTGCTATTGCCACACGTTGTTGTTGTCCACCAGAAAGTTCATCTGGTGTATGTTGCATTCGATCACCCAAGCCGACTCGTTTGAGTATTTCTTCTGCTCTTTTTCTTCTTTCCTCTCTCGGATATTTCTGAAATATTAATGGTAGTTGAACATTTTCAAGAGCAGTTATGACTGGTACAAGATTAAAAGTTTGGAAAATAAAACCAATTTTATACGATCGTAATGATGCTAATTGTTTTTTATTTAAACTCGAAAGTGGAACATTCTCAAAATAAACTTCTCCTTTTGAGGGAACATCTAACGCTCCAACCATGTTTAGAAACGTAGTTTTCCCTGATCCAGAAGGCCCCATAATTACGTGAAATTCACCTTGGGGAATATCTAATGAAACACCCTGTAACGCATTGACTTCCTCAGTTCCTATGATGTATGTCTTCCAGACATCCTCCAATCTTATAGTAATTTCCTCTGCCATCTGTATCACCACTTCATGATTTTAAGCTAATATGGACATCCGCACGATCTTCAATCCTATCCACTTTCCCATCACGGATCCATATGATTCTATCACTAATATTAATCATTTTCAAATCATGTGTTGCGGTAACGATTGTTGTTCCTTCTTCTACATTTAGTTTCTTTAGTAATCCAATGATTTCTAAACCGGTTGCTAAATCCAAGTTTCCAGTCGGTTCATCTGCAAGAACAATTGCCGGATTGTTTGCTAGTGCTCGTGCTATTGCTACTCTTTGTTGTTGTCCACCTGAAAGTTGACCTGGTTTGTTTTTTGCTCTATGCTCTAGACCCACTAGTCTCAAAATCTCTCTTGACCTTTTTCTTCTTTCTTCTCTTGGTACTCCCGCAAATACCATAGGAGTCTCAACATTTTCTTGAGCGGTGAATGCTAACAGTAAGTTAAAAGTTTGAAAGATATATCCAATTTTACGATTACGAAGCCAAGCTAATTCATAAGCATCTAGCTCTGCTATGTCTACTTGGTCAATAAATATTTCTCCACTTGTAACTATGTCTAACCCTCCGATCACATTAAAAAGTGTACTTTTTCCACTCCCTGAGGGTCCCATTATAGAAACATATTCCTCTCGTTTTATTTTGAAGGAAATTCCTTGAAGAGCTGGAATTACAACCTTCCCCAATGAATACTCCTTAAATACATCAGTGATTTCAACGACATATTCTTCAAGACTCATAAATACCAACACAGTTCAATTTTCATATCTTAAGGCTTCTGCTGGGGATAAATTCGCTGCTCTTCGAGCTGGAAGGTATGTTGCTAGTGCTGTTAAAACCATTGAGATTCCTAAACAAAAAACAAACAAAAGAACAAGTGAAAAACTGTTTAGCAATAGAACAGAGGATATTTGATCCCAAGTAAAACGATTAAGGTTTATAGCTATTCCTATGCTTATACCCACAATGCCTCCTATAGATCCTCCTAGAATGCCCAGAAGAAGAGCTTCTACAATGAATAATCGTATTATATGAGTATCCAACCCTCCAATACATTTATATACGCCTATTTCTTTAACTCTCTCATTAACTGCCATCAACATGCTATTAGTTATACCACCAAAACAAACTACTAATGATATTCCGACTAACCAGTATTGGTAGGCTTCTACTTCAGATTCTTCTTCCATTAACCCTAATGTAAGAGAGTTAGTAAGAAGAGCTGCCATAAACGCAATTCCTAGAATTACTCCTAAAGCAGTGATAATAGAACGGAAAAATCTTCGCCGGATATTAGAAAACGATAGATACAAAACATCCAAGAATGGAAATTCGGGTTCAGGCAGATCTAGACTCAATTTCAAGCCTCCTTTGAAGTTTGTTTAGTCTTTTTCTTTAGAAAGTCTTCTTTCACTTTTTCCCAAGAAACATGTTTCTCAGTGATCTCAATAAGATGTTGTTTTAATGTTTTGACTATCGTCTCTTCTGACATCCGTGTGGCATTCCAAGTTACATATGGTGCGTAAAATCGGCCTATATTTAATTTTATGTGTCCCGAATTATCAATTGAAAATTTTAAGAATCCGAGTTCTCTAAGATAACAAAAATCGTTTGGGCAGAGAATATCAATCTCTTCCATCTCCTTCTTAAGATAAAGTAATTGATATTGACTATAATCTTCTATAAATTGCCCACAGGGACATTGGATTACCTGATCTGTCAGAGTTTACACCTTTTCTGTTGTTTTAAATTATAAATCCTTTATATTTTTGAGATAATCTAATTTTGGAATTTTGTTTTTAACTTATTCTTTAATCCGTATAAGTATCTTTTTCGCGTCTAGTGTTTTGTTTTTTATTAAATTTAGTCCTTCTTCCAACTTATCAATTGGAAGCGTGTGTGAAATTAATGTTGAAACTGGAATTGCCTTATTCTCTAGAATTTTAAGAGCCTTGTCGTTTTCATATGGATTGGTAAAACTACCATATAACGATAGCTCTTTACTGTACAATTCAAAGAGATTTAACTTAATTGTGTCTCCATGTTTTGAAACACCGAATAATAAAGCTTTTCCACATTTGTTTAAACATTTTATTGCTTCAAGTGAGGTTTTTGTCAATCCAACTGCCTCTATCGACACATCGACCCCAAAATTCTCTGTTTCTCTTTTTACTACATCTTCTAAGACTTCATCTGTTGGATCAACCGTAATATCTGCACCAAGTTGGGTTGCCAGACGTCTACGAGAATGATTAGGTTCACTTACGATGATTTTTGCGCAATATAATGATTTAATTAGGGACACCATCAATAACCCAATTGGTCCCGCCCCGATAACCAACACTGTGTTTTCAGAATTTATATTTACTTTTTGAAGACCATGTAAACAACAAGCTATTGGTTCCACAAAAGCTGCTTCTGATAGAGATACATTATGGGGTACTTTATATGCAGAAGTGCTAGGACAAACAACGAATTCCGAAAAACCACCGTTCCTTGTCACTCCAATAGCCTCCCAATTAATACAGAAATGAGGACGATTTTTCTTGCAATAATAACAATACTCATCGAAACTATAACCATGATCTTTGCATGAGAGGTTTGGATTGACTGTTACTTTCTCTCCTATCGCAAAATTAGATACTTTGGCTCCCATAGCTTTTATTGTTCCCGAAAATTCGTGTCCGGGAACAATTGGGAACGTGACAAAAGGTAGTTGACCTTCATAAATGTGAATGTCTGTTCCACAAATTCCACAATAAGCTACATTAATTAGTAGATCATTATCTCCTATCGTTGGAGTTTTGCATTGTCTTATTTTAATGTTGAAAGGACTTTCAAACCGAGCTACTTTCATATACAAATCTTGAATACCTCACTACGGTTTAACGAAAAGAATTTTAAATGATTTTAGTTTTCTTGATGGAATTAAGATGAAATATCAGACGCTTGGTTGGCAGCATATTCTGGTTAAAGTTCCAAATAATTGGTTTATGTTTTTTGAAAAAAAAGACAGGAAAAAGTCTCAAGAAAAAACTGGTTATTTTGGTTTTCGAGATTCTAAAGAAAAAAAAATGGAGTTAAGTTGGGCTAAGCTTGACAAGAAAGCTCCCAAAATTAGTACAGTTATTGAGGATTATTTTAAATCGTTAAAAAAGTCATATAGAAAAATCAAAAGAAAAACTGAAGGATCACAGAAAATAAATGGACATAATGCAAAATATATATACTGGGAATTAGAAAAGGAAAAAGTTCAAGGCTATTTAATGGTTTGGATCTGTAATAAAACAGAACGATTAATAATTTGTACTTCTCAGTTTCTCACATCAAAAAAATCGGAAGAAAAGCCTCGAATTAGGGAGATAATGGCAAACATCAATTGCCATCCAGAGAGTATATTCTCGATCTGGTCAGCTCCAAACCTCCAAATCCACACTCCATTTCTAAATAGCAACTTAATCAAAAGAGAGTTCTTGATTGGACTGACTTTTCTCCATCTTAGAGATGAAACACTAGATCTCTTTGCTTACCGTATTGGATTAGCTGATCAAAAAATCTTCAATCCAGATGAGATGCCTAAATGGTTCAGGGAGTACTATAAGGAAAATCTTCCAGGAATACCATCGCGATATCTTCCCGTAGAATTCAAAAGACTTTATTACAAGAAAAAGATAGTAGTTTGGCGAAGTATTCAAAGATCCAAGAAAAAAGCTCTAATTGGCAAGAAATATTTCGATACTTATTTATGGTCTAATCAAGAGAAGAATGATATTTATTGCTTAATTTTCTATATGAAAGATAAGCCTTCAACAAAAACACGCAGTAAGATAGAAAAGATGGTTAAACTTACAATTAGATCGAATTAAGAAATTTAAATGTTATGTATACATTTTCTCTGTTAATCTAACTCTCAGTTTGAATGAAGGATTGATTTCTCAAATTAAAGCTTTGAAGGGATTGCAATATGAAACGAGATTTTGTAAAGCGTTATGAAAAGAATCCAATATTAACAGTAAATGATATTCCCTATGCTGTTGAGACAGTGCATAATGCAGGTGTCGTAAAACATGATTCTAGATATATAATGTTATTCCGCTCGCATCGTAAAAATGGGAGGTCCATCATTGGTATTGCTGAGAGCCAAGATGGATTTAATTTTACGTCTAGAGAAGAACCTTTTATGATCCCTGCTGACAACGGGATTTTCAAAGAATATGAGGAATTTGGAGTTGAAGATCCTCGCATCACTTTCATAGAAGATACTCATTACATTACTTACAGTGCTTATTCAAGACATGGCGTTCGTATAGGGCTAGCAAAAACTCAGGATTTTGAGTCAGTAAAAAGGATCGCTTTTATTACTCAAGCAGATTATCGGAACACTGTTTTATTCCCTGAAAAGATCAATGGAAGATATGTAAAATTAGATAGACCTCATTCAGATATTAGTCCCTGGTCGATTTGGATAAGTTTCTCTTCTGATTTGAAGTATTGGGGGGATTCCCGTATTGTAATGAAACCAGTTATGTATCATTGGGATGAAATGAAAATCGGTCCTGGTGCTCCTCCAATCCGCACAGAAGAAGGATGGTTGAGTATCTATCATGGAGTTTTCCCTACTATGGATGGATCCGTTTATCGTTTAGGAGTCGCTCTACATAAGTTGGATGATCCTGCTATAGTTTTGGGTGTAGGTGATCAATGGATTCTACAGCCTGAAGATCCTTGGGAAGTGACTGGGTATGTACATAACGTGGTTTTTACCTGTGGGGCTGTTCCTGAAGATGATGGTACTCTGAAATTATACTGGGGTGGTGCTGATAAAGTCATGTGTGTTGGTACTGCTAAAATAGATGAATTGGTCAATTTATGTTTAACTGATTCGAGAGAACCTTTATGAAATTTGAATAATAATGTAATAACTCACAAATCGGTAAATTGGGGGAGAACATCCTTAAATGTCTCTAAATATTCATGAAATAACTTTTCTGCTAAATCAAGATCGTTTATCATTGGATCTAATGCGAATGCTTGAATCCCAGCTTCTTTATCTCCTTCAACTGATGCTTTAGTAATTAATTTTGCAATCGAAATTTCATTGTTGCATAAAGTTGCGATTGCTTCTGGTAGTTTACCGACACAGATACCTAAGCCTCCCTTTTTATTCACTAAACATGGAACTTCAACTACCGCATCCGTCGGTAGATTTGCTATTGCTCCATTATTTTCAATATTCAATGCAGGTTCAAAGGCAGAAGCATCTGTATATATTTCTGTAATTAAATTTGCAATTCTTTCAGCCTGATCTGGCTTTAATATCTCAACTTGGAGTTTCCCCTCAATTATTTCTTTTATTAGTTGCCAATTTTTGACTTTATTTTGCCTATTTTCATCAAAATTGAAGGGATAAAGATTATATTTCTCCCAGTTTTCTTTTTGGGCAGTATATGGAAGATATTCAGAAAGATGGGTCTCACCTGGAACAGGGAGAAGTTTAAATATTTTAAAAATATGCCTTGTCAAAGCTTCATAAGTGGGTGGTAATTTGTCTATTTTTTGTCGGATTAATGGATAGAGATCTTCACCATTTGACTTTCTTCGTACCTCTAACATCCAAGTAAAGTGATTCAACCCTGCTGCTAAGACGTTATATTCCTTCAAAGCTTTGTTTCGATAGTCAAGATATGATAAATTTGCATCCTTACAAATTCCTAAATCATCAGTAAGTATGTGTCCCAAGATGTAAAAGCCATACCAGTACTGATGGCAAAAGCTTACACAATTCACTTTTGCATAGTCTTTTGCTGCGTAGTGAATTTTGGATAATGGATTTGTGAAATTTATTAGCCATGTGTTTGATGCCAAATCATGAATGTCATACAGTATTGGCATAACAACAGCGAGGTTTCTAGCTGTATGACCAAAAGCTCCTGGGCCGCCATTTTCTGCGTAATGCCAAATATCAAATTTTTTTGCTATCTCGAAATCAGTTTCCCACGTTTGCTCACGATCAACCCCAATGGACAATATCACAAAATCAGCGTCCTCTAATACCTTTTCTCGATTCATATCAGCGATCAATTCTATTTTAGATTGATAGCGGGTTTTTAGCACCTTAGCCAAAGATGAAACCAGATTTAAGTTACGCTCATTAGTATCAACCATACAGAGCGTTGCATTTTGAAGTTTTTCCTCTTCTACTATGTCTTTTAACGTTACAAAACAAAAATTTGTACTTCCTGCTCCAATTACAACAATCTTCGGTTCGTTAGCCAAATAAATCACATGCTTTTAATTTTTAACTCATTATTCAAAGGATTTAATGAAATATTTATGAGAATTCTTGTTGAAATCGTTCAATCTTTACTACTTTCTCTTCTTCAGAGAGACTTTTCCAAATAAGTAACTGCTTTCTAATATTGCCTATAAATCGTTTGACTGAGGCTTCCCATGCTATTAATACGCCCTCCAAGCGGACTAATTCAATCTCAAACGTCCAATGATCTTGTTTTCTATCAAAAAAGGTGAAAAATTTCATAGTTTGCTTTATTCCCATATCAAATGGCGCTAGAGTAACAGTAGCAGTTATAAGCTTTGCCTTTCCTTTGAAGTTTTTTATATCAATATTATTCACAAAAAATGGGCCTCCCACACTCTCGGATTTGAATATTACGAAAAATTCCATTAGAAATACGATAATTCCTTCAGCTTCTTGTTCACTAGCCGTAACAACTGGTAACGGTATATTCCATTTTGTTCCATCTTCTACTGGTACTGTAGTCAATACCCAGGTTCTTTTAAGAGAGGGTACAGACATTCGACTAGATATTTTTAGTGGATAGATTATACTCAAGAACATTCCAACCATGCTAAAAGCTAAAGTAGTAACAACAGCCCCAGAGGAATAATTGATGGGTAACGTTTTTGGAATAAGCCCAATTGTTGAAACTATTCTAATGAAAGTTACTCCTCCCAAATAACCAATTACAGATCCTATAATGGCAGATACAAGAAATTCTACTAAGAATAGGGATATAATATGGGTTGGGGTAACCCCTAATGATGTGAATATAGAAATCTCTCTCTTTGATGAGTATACAACAGTAACTGAGGTATTTATCATTAGTAGTATTGCTATAAAAATAGGTAATCCTAAAACAAGAATATTATTCTTAAAAAGAGCACTTGCAGACGTTAATAGAGTTAATGCAAAAGTTAACAGACAAATACTTAAAAGAGTGATAGTTGTTTGATATTTATGTTTCTTCATTCTAGAGATCCCAGTTTTAAAAGCAATAGAAATTGCTGACGTATAACTTGTGTCCATAAAATGGGGACCTAACATTCTTGTACGCTGTCTTCTAAGGAAATCAAGGCTTCCATGAGAGAAAAAATAAACTACAATGAGAACAGAGACAACATTAATAATGCCTATAAGGGTAATAATAAGATGAGGAGCGATCTGAAACCCTGGATGAATTAAGTAGAAAATGCTAAACGTTAGGGAATAGATCGAACATGTTATAAGAACCTGCTTAACCCATGAATTAAAATTAAAAAGAAGCTGAGACAATATAAACGAAAACGGAATGAATAAAAAGGCAAAAAGAAGCGCTGCTGACATTGCTCCCATAATTTCGTTTTTAGCTTGATTAAGGGCACTATATGAACAGGTTCGAGCCTCAATTATTGTTTCAATAGCTTTTGAATATCCAAACTCTTGTTTTAGATGAATTGCAGACTCAATAAGTGTTAATGTTCTCTGGAAGGTTCTTTCAACTTGATCATTATAAATACTATAGGATTTATAAAGGTCAATGTATGCTTGTGTTAAGGATAGAATATCTTCAGAAGTAATGAATGCTGAAAAACCTAGATTTTTGAATTCACCTTCTTGAACCTGAAATCCCCATCCCTGTAATATATCTGTACTAGAATTTGTTGCATAAACTCCTTGTACTCCGTCTGGAAATTCTCCAATTAATATTGCTGGTGTATTTGGAGAGACAAATACGAGACTAGCGGATTTTGTACTTAAATAACCATGTGAAAAATGCTGTATCTGGGTTTCAGGATGTAGAACTTTGTAATTGAGAAACTCTGCCGAAGAATATTGAAAATAAGGATGTGATACTCCAAAAATACTAATTGTGCCACAATTAAATATCATTGGATTAATTGTTGTTTCTTTACTGATTAATTGCTTCGTTCTTTTAAAAGCTTGGCCATATGAGCCTAAATTATTCGCTCCTATCAATTTCCCTTCAAAATCAAAAATGTAAGCTTCTACAGAGAATTCAAGAGGATTATCAGGGCGTGAAGAAGAGACTCCTCTTACTTGATAATATCCATTTTTATCAGCTTTGGTATAATAAGAACATATTCCTTGGATACCTGTAGTTGGGTCACGTGAGGTTACCCGAATTACAGTATTAGCTACGTTAGTTAACCGTCCTGTTGTCTCATTATATTCTTTACAATAACCTTCAATATTACCAAATCCAACAAATGTCGAGGATTTCAACGAGAATTCTCTATGAGCTAAATCAAGATAATCTCCGAGATTTTTCTCAGAACTGACTAACTGTACTATAGCACAAATTGAGTATACAACTTGCGATTTAAGCATATCAAGTTGAAGATAATTAACCAGGTCTAATGGGGTGTTAATAACTAAACGATCAGATTCTATAGTAGAAAGCGATAATCCTAATACATTCGAGGCAATAAATGGTTCATGATCCCCAATGGGGCTCATTGACACGATATCATCAAAATATTGCAAATTAACATATGATTCAACATTAAACAAATAACCAGTAGCCTTACGAATATTTGAGGCATATTCACTCAGAAAATCTTCAGCAATATTTCTTAACCTCGTGTAAAGGTTGTTTCCAGAGGTAAATCTAAGATTATACTTATAAAGGGACCCATAGGGATTAATTGCGATTTTATTATTTGATGCTGAAAGATCAAGGGATAGAAAAAGTTTAATCCCTTTTTTGGCATTTAAAATTTCATAATTTTGATAGACAAATTCCCTTGCTCCTGCTGCAGCCTGATTATGACCAGAGAGGGCTAAAAACATTATTGTTTTTTGGGGGGTGATATTTTCATCTCTCATGACGCGAACAAGTTCAAGTAAAGTCGCAATACCACAAGCTTCATCTGCACCAGGAGCAATAGCAGGAACTACAGAAAAAGAATCATAATGTGCAGATATAATTATGATTTCATCATCCAATCCAGGTAAAATTCCCATGATATTTTTTGCTTCACTGTACACCCATTTTACGTCTGAAAAAAGTGTGATAGTATGATTCCTATCATTACTTAGCTTTCTTATGGTTTCAGCAGAGATTGTGTTATTAATATAAATTCGGGGGAAGAAAAGGGGGATATCGATGGATTTCTCTGCAGCTTCAAAGCGATCAGGTTCTTTTGGTGGTAAGAAAATGACAGCTTGAGCTCCAAGACTTGCCACATTGATCCAATTGCTCCAAGTATTGAATTCAAGAACTACAATTGAATCTTCAATCTTTTTGCCATCTAAATCTGCGTATTCTCCCAAGCCACCATAAATTAAAGTACCAGATAAACCATTAGAGGGAATTTTGCAAGCATGAGCAGAATTAGGTATAAAAGCATGAGCTGTAAAATTTTCCCCCTTAAGAGTAATTCTTGTCTCACGATCATACGGAATTAGGAGAGGATACGAAAGGGTTTGTACCTGTGTTAAATTTTGTTTTATGAAGAAATTTTGGATATAATTAGTTGCTTGTTCATATCCCGTATAACCCGTAACACGACTTCCGAAACCAGAAAAATTGCCTATATGATTTTTAATATTGTTGAAGTATCTAGCAGTAATTTGGTCACCAAAATAATTAAAGTCTATAAGTTCTCGTGAATTTGATATTGGTTCCTTAATAGACGATAACAAAGGAGAATTATTAGTCAACCTCTTGATATCATTAGCTGGAGGACTTTTAATGAGTTTAATGTCTACTATAATTGTTATAGTTAGGATTAATAGACAAAAAAGAAGAACTCTTCGAAATTGATTTGAAATCAGAATCATTTGCACATCATTTATTTCTTATTAATTTAAAGAGGAATAAAATGGAAATTTATTGTCCTTTATATAAAAGATGATCCAAAACCAGTCTCTCAAGATAAATCTGGATTCATTCAATGACAACTTTTTCAATTGCCTCTCCAGATAATTGTTTATTCTTCACAATTTCTTCAGGTATCATAAATCCAATAAGATGACGTTCTGTCAAACTCATTAAATACTTCTGGACTGCAATTTCAGTTTCCGTCTGAGTTAAGCGGTATTTAGCCTGAAATTCTTTAATAATATCTTTGACTTTGTGCTTTCCATCACATAAAAGAAAGACATCTTTTCCTAATTTGTCGAGAAGAATTTTTTTACTATCAGGAGTTGGAGCTATTCTTTTGAGGAGGCTTCTCTTTTTCAATTCACGTAAATCGATTTTTAACAGCAGATCTTCGTCTGTTTTTCTCTTTTGCTGCACAAACGGGCTGACAACGGGCCGTAATCTTAAGAATTCATTTTTAGTTACAATTAGCTTTTTAGAATCCTTTTTCTTAGATTTTTTTTTCTTCTCTTTCGGCTTGGTCATTAGTTGGTCTTCCCTTGGCTATTTTTTTAGTTATCGAAAGAAAAAAGTGAATACAGGTAGAGAATCTACTTCTGTTTCTCTTAGTGACACATTACACACAGGACAATTGCTTTTTATTTTGACACTTTCAAGTAAGTGCTGTCGATGGAAGAAACTTGAACATTGAGGGCATTGAACAACCTCCTCTTCAATTTGCAGTTGAACAACTGATTTTCGGCATATGATACAAGTAAGTCGCTGACTACAAAATCCACAATTCTTTTGTTTCTCCAGAATTGGATTTCCACATTGTGGACACTGGCTTTGTAACAGGGTTTCAGGTTCTTTCAGACGAGTATATACATCTTTCAAACCCGATACCCAGATTTGATGTAGAGCTTTTGGTGATTGAATATCAAATCTTGAGGCGAATTTAACTAGGGCTTTTTGATACTCTTTTTGGTACTTATCCTTCTCTGGGAGTTCCATGAGTAATGATAGATTTTGCCACGAACAATATTCCCCCAAAAGTGGTAAAACTGATCGTTGAACTTCTTCTTCACCGCGAACCTTTCTATACAGAGTAAAAAAGTATTCTTCAGGCTTTTCAGGAGGATGAGCCTCGAAATGTTTGGTTATTGCTTTGAGTGTGTTTTTTTCAAGTGATTTGACGGTTGGATCGAGAAGAATTCTTTCAATAACGTGTTGTGATGTGTGTGCAAAGAAGATTGGAAGCAAAAGTGATTGACAACGAGGTTTTTGGTTAAAGGTTGAAAAAATGAATATGTCATAATCAGAAGATTTTCCGACTATGTTTTGAATAAAACCTCTTAGAACATTTTCTCCTTCAATTGAGTAGGTTTCTTTTTCATAATTCGAGAATAGCTGATAAAACAGAGAAGAGTCTCCTTTTCTTTTTCTTGACTGTTGAACAAGATAGTCAACAATTATGGGATTTAAAATATTAGATTCAAGAATATTTAACACCGTTAAAAGAACATTTTCAACTTCTTTGGCAGGTAATGATGATAAAAATATTTTTGTTGAAGATATCAGATTAGTTAATTTATAGCTATCAACAACCTTGAGAGAAGCTAATGAATACAAGGAGAAAATATTATTGTATAAGTTAGATGCAAAATCACTGAATTCAATGTTATTGATCAAGTTTGAACAACGAATTAAAACAATAATTAACATCTCTTCAGGATTAAACTTGATTGTTTCTAAAATAGCTCTTTGAATCACTTCATATTGAATCTCTGTGTGTAATGTTAAAAGAGAGTATAATATTTTCGATCCTGAGGAGGTAAATTGAGGGAGGATATGCTCAATAATGAAAGTCAAATGTTTATCTGGCAAATGAGATAAGACATCACCAATTATTGGAATACTAAGATCAAATGCATGTATCAAAACTGGTTCAAGTCGCAAAATATCTTGAGATGCAATTTTATTAAAATAAATCCAGAACTGCTGGAGTTCTAAATCTATAAGTTTTTTCAGAAGAGGAATCAAATAATCTTTTGTTTTCTTTGTTTTCAGTAGGAAATCTTCCAATACAACCTGGAGAGCATCTTTTGAACACAATAGAAATAATTCTTCCCAAAAATGTATTAGTTCCTTGTTTGATCCAATGCTAGTTAAAAACGACTTCAAGCGGGAAGGATCCATCTTTGATGCGAAGGCTAACTGAGGGAAGGTAATTTTCTTTCCTAATCGAACAATAGTTTCAAAGTTCTCTGACATATGATGTTGTAGAAAAGGTTCTAAGAGAACTTGTGTGGTTATAGACAATTCTCTGGAATAAATTAAGGCAGACCGAAATATTTCAAAGTCTTGAAAAAGAAATGTCAATTGGGGAATCCAAGATTGTTCTATAATGTAAGTTCCAATTTTTTGCTTAATTCTTACGCTAGAACTATCAAAGATATCAGAAATTCGATTTGAAGAAGCTAGAATTTTTGTATCTATTATTGTGTTTATCATCATTTTCCATTTTTTTGCCGTTGCTACCTTGAGAAAGGGCAGTAATAATCGGTGATGAGATTTATAATCACTTTCAAGATAAAATAGTAACAACAATTTAGTTTTACTTGATTCATAAGTTTGGAATTCGGAATTAAAGAAATCCAAATACTGTGCTACTCGATCTTGGAGTTTTTTTAAGCATAAAATCAGAATTTCAATGGGTTCTTGATCCTTACTTTCATCCATTCTCTTTAGGATTTCGTGTGCGATTGCAAATTCCCTAAAGTTCAATGTTGAGATAATAATATCAGGTATAGGATAGATTTTCTTTTTAGTACAATTTATGAAGTAATTCACAACAAATGAGAGATTCTCCTCTGTCTTTTGCTTTTGATAAGCGCAAAGAATGAGATCTTGAGAAGGAGGCTGCTTAACAAGCCAACTTAAAAATAAATCCTTCGATTTTTGAGTCAAGGAAGAATGTAATGCAAAAAGAAAGTTGATCTCTTCTTCTGTTGGAGATGTTATTTGTAATAGGTTTTTGAATTGAACTTGTGATAGATTACTAATGGTATTAAAGACTTGAACTCGGTGTTTAGGAGAGAGTTTTTTGAATAATGACCCGACATCATTAATTGGGGTTTTTAAATAAAGCTGTAAAACATTTGGATAAACATCAATTCCCCATAGTTGGATAATTTCAATAGAGGGTGAACAACTAAGTTTAGTACTTTCATTGCTTATTTTAGTATAAAGGAGTTCTATATTGCTTGGATCGAGTTGATTCAGAATCAAGCGGATTGGTTCTTGGTTTAAATCAGAATTCCAGTTTGTATAGATTTGATTTAAGATTAATACTTGTTCATCTTGATTTAAAGAAGAAAGATGTTGTAAAAATTCAGGAGTTGAGATTAATTCGAAGAAAGCATATGTTTCCTCTTGATCTAACTTTTCAAAAGAAGAGAGTATTAATTGAAGGCTTTGTGGGAGTAATTGCTCAAGGCCATAAGACATCTTCTTAATGTCATTTCCCTGTTTGAAATTCTCAAAGAAACCGACTAACGCTCGTTGAGGGTCTTTTTTGATAAGATTTCTGACCTTTCTTTTCCATAAGAGCGGTACATGGCCAGATAATTTCATATCAAAATCAGTGTTTCCTTGAGATTTCATGAAATTATAAAATCCTCCGAAACTATTAGGATCAAGAATCTCAAAAATGTATCCATAAAGGATTATGGACTTCTTATAGATTAAGTTCGGGTTTCAACTATCATTTGAAATTCTTCTAAGAGTGTCTGAAGATAATCGAATCCTGCCTGCCAAAACTCTGGTTGGGTAATGTCTAATCCTACTGACGCAGCTAAATCAACCGGAAATTGCGATCCACCAACTTCAAGAATTTGCTTATATTTCGGGATAAATGATTCTCCTTCTTCCAGGTATTTTTGGTAGAGGCCCAATACAAAAAGCATACCAAAGGAATATGCGTAACAGTAAAAGACCCGAGGATCTAAAAAATGTGGAATAGTTGCCCAATTCCAGCTCTGTTCGGGAAGAAAATCTACTGCATCACCATAAGTATCTTTAACATATTTATCCCAGATATCGGACATCTGTTTAGGAGATAAATTCTCTTTTGCTCCCTTTTCATGACATTCTTTCTCCCACAAAACATACATGGTTTGACGGGGAATAGTCACGATAGCATCTTCTAACTGACTGGAAAGGATTTTTAACTTTGCTTCCTCATCAGTCATTGTCTTTAACATTTTATCAATAAGAATCTGCTCCCCAAAAACTGATGCTGTTTCTGCAGCAACAAGGGGTGGATTATAATTCAAAAGAGTTTGTTTCCGTCCACTAAACATATCGTGAAGACCATGGCCCATCTCATGAGCTAAGGTTCCAACCCCTTCAGGTGTGCCATCAAACGACATGTGAATGACAGGATCTATTCCAGGCGCAATACCCATACAAAAGGCACCAAACCTTTTCGCCTTCCTCACTTCCGAGTCAATTAAATTACGATCAAAAAACCCTTTCGCCATTTCACCAATCTCAGGATCAAATTCACTGTAAGCATTCAGTACCATTTGTTTAGCTTCCTCCCAGGTGTATTTTATTGCTTTACCAAGAGGAGCATAGAGATCTGAGCCTTTGATTTTATCACCTTGCCCCATTAATCTCGCTTTGCTTTTATAATATTCTTGGACCAAAGAGTAATTCTTTTTAATGATATCCATCATTGTTTGGACGATTTTCTCGTCAGTCTGGTTCCTAATATGCGCAGGAGTCATTGTTGAAGGGTATTTCCTTAATTCTACATTTTGGCCGTGATTTTTCCAAATATTATTAAAGCAATGGCTGATAGCGATTGACTCCTCCGCGTATTTTCGATAATACGTTTTAAACACCTGCACTCGCGTTTCGGGGTTTGGGTCTCGAATCAATGGATAGATTTCTCCTGGGGATAATTTTCTCACTTCTCCTTCGATCTCTAGTTCGAATTCAAACGCTGCAGTATATTCTTGGAAGAATTTAAACCAAGCATCCCGTCCAACCAATGATTTCTGCAGCAGAACCTGTTCCACTGGTTCTGATAGTACATAAGGTTTGTTTAATCGCTTAACTATGATATAATGGTGATAATTGGTTAATAGTGGATCTTGTAGAAATTTTTGGATTTGGTTCTCATCCAGTTCATTTAATTCTAATGTTATCCACAACAATTTTTTCTCAATCTCTACAGCTTGTTGTTGCATCTTAGCATAAAGAGCCTTATGATCTTCATTCGTCGTTTCCTGATAAAAAAGTAGAGCTCCATATCCTCCTGCTTTTGAAACTAGTGTTTCAGCTTTCTCCTCTTGTTGGAATAATTCGAACAACTCTTTTGGAAAGATTTCACCTGTTTTTATTTTCCCACGATATTTTCTCAAATCATCAGCGATTTTTTTTGCCTGATTCAAGTCTTCATCAATCTTTGGATCGTTAAATCCTTTGTACAAAAAAGAAAGATCCCATTTACTTGTCAATGATGACATACTCCTTTTTCTATAATATTTATACCAATAGATTCTATTAAGAGATCATTTTGTTGAATTATCTAAAATTTGTTATTCTGACACCATTATCATCAAGTACTTAGCTTTAATTGTAGTTGTACTTAAAAAATCAGACTTAGGCTTTTTAAAGCAAAATACGCTTTGAGGGAACTTGACCATTCAAATTGAAAATAACCAGTAAGTAGGGAAAGAACTATGAAAATCCAGTTACTCGAAGACGAAATACTAGATATGATGAGTTTAAAAAACCAGTATGGTGTGTTTAATAACAACATGATGATGTTGCTTAATGATAAAGATAAAAATTACATTGAAGAGATTCAGCAGCTTTGTCTAGAGCAGGAAGAGAAAATTGGGGGGATCTATGGACATAATAACGCTGATTATTATGATTGGTTCCCATGGGCAGGCAAACATGCGTTAATTAATCGCAGTAACGAATATCCACACCGAAACGACCTGGAAATTGGTCTGAAAGCTGAACTTCTCCGCTGTTGGACAATGGATATCTTTAATCCTCAATTTAACATGGCATTGGGCGCCTCTAGTCTTTGTATTAATCCTATTGCTCACCATCATAATGATCGAGAGAATCTCTTGAAAGACCTTCAGGGTTTATTTGATGGTACTAAGATAGGATGTATTGGAATTACAGAACCAAATCGAGGATCTGATGCCGTCAATATGACTGTGAAAGCAGAAAAGGTTGATGGTGGATATACTATTGATGGAATCAAGTGTTATACGACAAATTCACCGAAAGCTGATATGGTTGCTGTTTATGCTGTGTTAAATGAGGAGGATCCACGTGGTACAATGGTCCAGGGCATTTCTCATAAAGAATGGGATAGAGGATTTAAAGCAGAAAGGTTAGGGATTCCTTCAGTAAGCAAGGTTCATATTGGGAAGACAATTTTCGAGGATTCTTTTATTCCCGAAGATTATATGACTGGGGGTCCTGGTGAAGGATATCATATTCTATTTGAAGGATTAGTTCCTGAAAGAATTGGTATCGCTGCAACCAATGTAGGCCAAATGTGGGGAGCTTTTGCATTAGCTTCGCTTTACTCAACTGTGAGAAGACAATTTGGAACTCCACCTGGAACTACTAAGATTCTACTTCACCAAGCAGTTGGGATGAGCGTTATAGCAAAATATCATTCTCGCTTAATGTCGATAACAATGGCTTTGTTGAAATTAGCAGAAGCTTATGACGCTAAAAGAGATGAGCTCGAGGGTATTAGTCCATTTATGAATCCTTTTGTTGCAATGGCCTCACAAGTGAAAGAACAGGCAGCGCATCTTGTCCATGAACTAACATATGAGTGTATGCACGCAATGGGTGGCACAGGTGTTACAGATCAAACTAAGATGCCTTTAATTCAAGGTGTTTCAGAGATTGCAGAAGTTGTGGGTGGAACACGAAACGTACAATTACTCATAGGTAGTAGAACAATTAATACAATGGTAAAAATGATTTAATACATCTTAATTTTCCTCTCTCCTCTTTTTATTCCTTTATTACAACGAATTAAATTCCTCCTCTCATCTTTTATCTTTTCATTATTTTTGTCGGGTCACTTCTATGTACAATTAGGGATTGGATGTTTTCACAATTATTACTCCTTTCATACTTCAGTTCCAAAAAATTGAAGATGATTATTAAAATCCGGAGAAAATGTTCAGGTGACTTTTTTAAGAAATATAACTTTATTATTTTTGAAAAAAGATACTCTTTCCAAGAATCTACAATTCTATGCCTTTAATCGGGGTCCTCTAAATGACTCTCCTTTCGGTCAAAGTCTTTGACAAAAATAATATAGAGTTAAATTCGACCCTCCCTATTTCTAATGATCAACGATTTAATAAATTAGTTCCACTTCTTGGAAGACTAGCACGAGAAGAAGCACTACAAGGATGGATTCAAGGGTTAGTCGTTAATGGCAACTTAATAGTTTTTCGTGAAACAACGAATGATTTAATGTTGGTTTCAATTGCCACAATCGATACGTCTTATCAAAAACTGATACGATTTCTAAACCTTTTAGAGAATTATCTATATGAGAATATTCCAACTCTAAAAGACATCGTTTCAACAAAACATTTTCAAGATTTATGCAATTCAATTGTAAAAACGGTAGACGATTCGAATGCAGAACTAAAAATCGCCCTTCTAGGATTAAGTCGTTCAGGTAAAAGTACTTTTCTTAATTACTTTAAGGAAGATCTTCCACTTGCTGGATTCAAAACTTACAACCCAACGCAGATTTTAGATATTATTAGAATCAATCCAACAAATGATTTACCTCAAATACAATTAATTGATCTTGGTTATGCTTTTCACTCCCAATGGTGGAGATTCAGTAGTGAATCTGACGGTTACATCTTTTTTGTCGATAGCTCCGATTCAGAACGGATAAGAAAAAGCGAGGGGCTATTACAAGAGATACGTAACTTCTGGGATCGTCCTTTTGTAGTTGCTGCAAATATGCGTGATATTAGCAGGATATCAAACATAAGAAAATACCTCGCTCGAAAGTTTCGTATTTCCAGTAAAATAATCTATGAAACAAACACTTCCACTGGGGATGGTATTCTCCCTCTGCTTGAAGGATTGGTTAAAGATGAAATACAAGGGAATAAAATAGCTGTCTCTTTGATTCATCGTAGCAAAACCAAAATATAACCTAGATCTTTGTGTTTATTTCAGTTAAATTACAGTTTTCCTCAAGAAGCAGACATATATTTTCCGTTGAATATCAGCTGGTTCCTAAGGATACTCCTAAATGATCGTTAATAATTAGTTGATTTATTCAAGGTATTTTAAAACTCTTTCAGCCGTGATATTCATATGGTTGAGAAACAACATACACAAGAAGTAATTCAACAGCTTGAGGAGGCGCGTAAAGATCTCGAGTTCTCCCTTGATCTTTTGATTCATGATGTCTCAAGTCAGACAATGATAACTTATAGTTGTTTAGAGGAATTGAAGTCAGTTATAGATAAGAACGATGAGGATTCCCAATTCTTTCTTCAAACTGCGTTACAAAGCCTTCTGCGTGCTCAAATGGTGATTGATCAAGTTAAATTGCTTTCTCAAATCAAAAATTTACAGGATGGGGATTACACACCTATTGACTTAGTTGGTGTTGTTCAACGATCTATCACCGCGTTGACCTCAATGTTTCCTGAAGAACAAATTGAAATAAAGACTTCTTTCGCGAAGAAACCAAGTTTTGTACAAGGAACAACTATTCTTGATAATTGTTTACTCAATCTTCTCCAGAATGCAGTATTTGCAGATCCTAATCCTGTGAAACGAATTGAAATTCTCATTGATGAAGTTCAGGGAGCGAGAAAATGGAAAGTTGAGGTTATTGATCATGGAGAAGGTATTCCTGATTCTCTTAAAGAGAAATTATTCCAAAGGTTTTTTCGAGCACGTTCAAGCAAAAAAGGATCAGGATTAGGTCTTTATATTGTTAAAACAATATTGGAGAAGTTTGAAGGGGAGATCACCGTTACCAATCGAGTAGTGGATGATTATACCCAGGGTACCCGATTTGAGATAACGTTACCTAGAATTGAGATAGCTAATTTTCCAGAGAGTTTAGAATCCTAAGATCGGGGAGAGAAGCACTCCTAATAAAACCATAATATAAATCGAAATCAGACTGATAATTCCTGCTCGTTCCATCCTTACAAAAAATTGTACTGATATTGCACGAGCGGCTAGGAAAATCACCCAAAATTGAAGTAATATCGCTAGAGCTAGTGGGATGAAAGATTGAGTTAAATTAATAACATTAACTATCACGAGAAGAGGAAGTAATCCTAATGGAAGTAAAGATATGCCTAGAAAGATAGCAATTGTTACAATGTCTTCTAGAGTTAAGCGTTTTTTACGTAAGAGTTGTTTAGATAGTACTAACACTAATAAGGTGAAAATAGACCAAGATAACATAATACTACTTAAGCTTAACAAAACATCCTTTTGAGTATTCGAAGTGGAATAAAACACAAAAATTAGAACTAGATCAGCTTGAGCAGTAATGAATGCGAAGAGTAAAAAGAAGAGTATCTGCCAGCCAAAGAATAGGGCGATCGATTTTTTTGCAAAGAAAAAAAGTCTAGGAGGGGCAAAAATCTGCCAAACAATCGAAAAAGGGGAAGCTCGTTTGAGATCTCCTCGAGTAAGGAACTGATTTCGGTCTTGACTCGATTTTAAAAGATTGAAGGCGAACCACCCCCTTTCAGAAAGTATCCAAGATTTAGATTCTTCACTTTGATTGACTAGATCACCAAGTAAACCAATATGGTGATATATAGTTCCGACTTGAACAGGTTTTGAGCGAGATTGATCTTGGTTTAACTCGTTCTGAAGGGCGGTAAATCCTATGCCTTCCATTTGTTGTCGTTCTGCAAGAATAGAAATTATGTCCTGTCGCAAAGGATGAGAAAGAGCTTTAAATATGTCTGTGAGATTCTCATCAGGTTGTTTAGACATGGTAATCAAATAATAAAAGTTAATCCTTTAAAAAATAATTCTAATTTTTAAGGATAAATAACAGTTATTAATGGAAAAAAAGAAAGAGGGTTGGGTGGGAAAACTATATTGAAGTAATCTATTTTCTGCTTCGTTTGAGTTCCCGAACGGTCAACACTACGATAGGAATGGCTAATACAACAATCATGAGCCTCATATTCTCATTTATGAAGCTTGTCAGGGTTGTAAAGCCATCCACGCCACTAGTTGACGAGGTTGGAGGACCTGAAGTGCTAGTTGGTTCACTAGATTCTTCAGGAGGTGTGACAGCTGCGTAAGCTGAAAGAAGAGATGAGCTGCTGTAAGAAGTCCAACTGGAACCACTGGAATCTTCCGCTTGAATGCTCATTTTAATGTTTGAGAATTCTGAATGGATTTTTGTAGAGATAGGTATCTCAACAGCTATAGGACTTGTTTCTTCACCTTCTTCACTAGAACCTTCTATACCTGAAGTTCCTGCCATAGGATATCGACTATCGTATTCTACAGCAACAGGTGGTACAATTAAAGACTTTGCATCAGTTACAGTGAGTTTGTAATAAAAGATGATTGATGCACTGGGTGCTAGATGTAATCCTGCAACTGCAGCTACGGTAATTGGCCAATCGGGGTGATCCATAGCGAATCCTTCGTCATAACCAGTTAAAATATTGCCTGAAATATCAGTAACCTTGAAATTCTTGCCATCGTAATACTGTGCATATACATCTATGCTAGCCATTCTCGTGGGAAAATACGAGAACAGTTTGATTGTAGTAGCTTCGTCACCAAGGTTTTTGACTTCCGTTCTAATTTCAATGAGATCCCCGTTTTCTATGTCACCACCATTTTCATCTGTCCATGAAACCGATACATTGACAATTGGTGTAGGGTAACTTGGTTCATCTTGACCAGCTTTATCAGGTTTTGGTAGTACTATTGCTACTATTAAATTTGAACCGATATTTTGAATATCAGTCGCATTGAAAGCTCCATCATATCCTTCGCTTTCCTCTGTAGTATAATCAACTACAACCCCTACTGGATGGATCCCAAGGAAAGTGGATACATTTCTGGTGAAGGTGTGTGTTACCATTTGACCAGGAGCGATAGTTCCTGTCCCAACTGTTTCTTCTCCAGAAAATTCCTCTATTTGTCTTAATTTCCAATCAGGACCAAGCTGAGCGTGGAAACCTTGTACCTGAACATTAGATGCAGTAGCTTTGCCAATATTTTCAATAGTCACATTAATTTCAGCAGTCTCATCGATTTCAAAAATAGTAGAATTTAATGAAATCACAGTCTTCAAAAGAGCTTCATCATCGTATAACTGGACAATTAATCCGTTTGACCAACCAAAAAATTCACGTGATGTACTATCTTCAAATCGAAACATTACTCCAGGGGTAAATTCTGGATTAAGTGAAGGAAAACGTAGATCTAGTGATTGATTTTCAACCATTTCCCAAATTATCCAGTCTTTAATGTTTGTGATATATTTTCCAGTTTTTTCTTGTAAAAAGTTCCCAGTATTATCATAGTGAGTTATATTCTGCATATAGAATGTAGTCTCACCATTGTTTCTCCAATCTTGATTTGTGAGTTCTTGCGCTAGTATAAGGTAAGTGTCATCCTCTGCGGGAAGATCATCAATAGCCCACCAGAAATTTGTGGAAGAACCAATATCAAGTTCATCAATCGAACCGTATAAGGCGAAATTACCATTTTCAAGGGTTGTATTCATAAGATTAGGTGAGTGTTTAAAATTCATGAAGGATTTGTTCGTGTATACAACATCATAAACAGCCCTTAAATCAATGTTATGGATTCCTGTTGTCTCATTCCAACCAGTAATTACCTGTACTACTGAATCATTTTCCTTATGCATAAACCAACCAGTAATTTCTTGACTTATATTGAACTCCAACGTTGCATTATGATGATATAGGGAAAGAGCAAAATCCTCCACTAATAGACCACTACTATGATTATAGAATCTCTTAACTGTAGGATCAAAATAAAAATTTTCAGAATCAAAGACATTGATATAATGTGGTTCAGGTTTTTCCCCCAAATCCCATGCAAATTCTACATTATATGCTTTTTCATCTCCAGTATTGGTCATTTCAATTGTATAGTTCATAATTGGATCTGTAGGTGAGAGTAAATCAGTTGCATTGACATCTAATTCTGCAGTAATTTGTGGAAAAGTCTCTAATTCCTCAACAGCCATGTCATAAGTAACATAGATATCATCATGTTTAACATCAATCCAGTTACCTGCTTTTAAGGTCCATTCGAATTTCTGTGTAAGCTCTGGATATAAATTGTCAGTTGCAGGATAGGAATCATATACATTTGCAACATATGGTAATTTGAATTCAATTTTACTGTATAGGCTATCTGGGTTAGGCCGAATAGGTCCTGAAAAATCGAATGCAGACGAAATTGACATATTATGGACATCATCACCATTAATTGAGATTCCATCTTCAAGTATAAAAGCTGCAACCCCAAGCGGTGCAAATGGATCAGAATCTGGATGTGTTGGAGATCTAGCTAAACCAGTGCCTACCACTGAAACTGGCGCACTAGCCAAGACATCGTTTGTAATGAAATTAGTATATCCGCCTGTACTTAAAACATCATAAAATTTGTCAATGATAAAATCTGAGTGGTTTTGGGCTGACATATATCCCCAATAGAAGAGGGTTGTACTACCAGCTGCTTCTGCTCCGTACAGGATATCAAGTGTAGTTCCCATCCATGATTCCAGCTCCGTAATAATCTCTTCAGCATCAGTAAGAGAATCTGTAAGCCCTTGAGAGAACTGAAAGACGACCGTTGCGCCGTCTCGGAATTCCCAGATGGATCGTGGCCAATAATCTCTCCAGTTCTCTTGGTTTGAACTAATTATATAAAGGACATCAAGGTTGTTATACTCTGGGTCTGAAGGGTTCAAGGGAAAAGTTTTTTGGCCATCCCATTGGTAATATTGAGCAATCAGTGCGCTGCCTTCTGCTGCAACTAGTTCAAGTCCTTCACTAAAAAAATCATTGGAGCCAACTAAGGTATCTTCAGCTACTTTTTTTGGCGCTTGCCATGTTGCATTTGTAATACTTGATTGATTCATCAGTATCATTGTAACAAGCGCCACACTAACAGCTAAAAGCTGAATTCTTTTTATTTTCATATTTAATCTCCTATTAAACCTTTTTATTGTGATATTTAGAAAAAATAAGATTTTAGGTTGTGATTATAATAAGAGTAGCCTCTTTTTTAAGGAATGTTTTATAGAATCATGGAAAAATGGTTTTCAAGCTTTCTTGAATAGACTTAGGATAACTCTAATCTATGAAGAAAGTCTTTGTAAATTATGGGTTTCATCTGTTAAGTTATTTTCAGGCACTTATCCTTAATTTTTTTATTATAAACTTGAGGATCATATGAGAAATTATAAGATAAAACATAATATTATAGAATATTTTCCACAAGTATTTAGGCGATTAAACCGTGAGTCATTTTTCAGAGAACTGGAAAGAAATAATTAAAACGTCTGATTTTATCATAGGAACATGTTTTCTATTTCTACTTTTTTCAATGTTTTTCGTTCAGGAATTGAATCTTCCAGGTGAACAGTTTCTATTTGGATCGCTTTTCTTACTCTTACTAGGAGGATTCTTCTTATATATTTTCACACCTAAAATTGTTGAGTTTGGAAGATTACTTTTTTCAACAACAGAACGTAGACTTATCCCACCTTTTTCCGTATTTATCATTTTTGCTATTTATCGATTTATTGTTCCTACATCCCCAGATTTTTTAACGAGTTTAGTTCAAGTTATTTCAGGTTTTTTTTTCATTCTTACCCCCACATTATTATACCTCTCTTTTTCTAATCAAACTAGAGATGGACTCTCTTATATTGATGTACTTGCTGGATTGTGGGTCTGGCTTCCAATCGAATTTGGACTGGTCGATGATCTCCTAGGAAAAGTAGAATTGGGGGATATTCCCTTTGATACTCTCTTAGCATTGTTTGCATTCATTTATGCTTTAATATTTGTCCGTTTTCATGATATGGGTTTGACTTTTTCATTATCAAAAGAGGATCTTCTTATTGCTGGTAAAGCTAATGGAATACTTGTTCTCATAATACTTCCTTTAGGGATAATTAGCTATTTCTTAGCTCCTCCTGACATAATCTTAGAAAAAGTAATGAATCTTACAGCAGAATTACCTGTTTCTTTAGTTGATATTATCTTAACATTTATTCTAATATTCCTTGGTACAGCGCTAATAGAAGAAATGTTTTTTCGGGGGTTCATCTTCAACCTTATTGCAGAGAAGCTTGAAAATGGTAATGTGGCTAATAGCTGGTTATATGGGGGAATCTTGGGTTTAATTGGTTTAATTATCATCACACCTTGGATTGATGATATAATAGATGCTTTGAGCTGGATTCCTCTATTTTCCCCTCTCAAAGAAATTATTGGCTCCTTAGCTGAGCCTCTGGGAGATGCGGAAGGGCAAGTATGGCCTCTCGTGCAAAATGTTCCCTTAGAAGCACTCTATTTTATGATTGCTATAATTCTCGGAATTTTTGGCTTTTTACTTGTCTCTAAAACTAAAGATCCTATAATAACAGCCTTGGTCTTAAGCTCCATTCTCTTTGGTTGGGCTCATTTCGAAGATATTAGATATATTTTCTTTGCTAGCTTCGCTGGGTTTGCATACGGCTGGACGTATTGGAAAACCCAGAAAATTGTGCCTGCTGCTTTAGTCCACATGGCAGTCGATGCAGTCTGGAGTATATTCTTAAACTTCTAAGAAAAGGAAATTTTTTTTCTTCAAACTATTAACTCCTTGATGATAGGGAGTAAAGCTGTTAAGTTATCAATTATCCGAAAACCCATATTCCTTGATTCTTCAGAGTGAAAGTCTCTCCATACCATTATATACTCCATTCCGAATTTACTAGCAAGATTTGCTTCCTCCTTGGAGTCACCTACAAAGATGGATCTACTAGGATTTGCATCTGTGATTTCAAGCATGCTTTTGAAGTATATTCCTGAACTTGCTTTTTTCGGGGCTCTGACAGTATCATAACCAATTAAATTTATAAAGAAATTTCTCAAATTATGAAGATCAACAGCACCTTTAACGTGCTCTGAAGAAGCAGAGGAGGCAATATGCAGAAATAGATCTTTTATCTTTTTTAATTCTTTTAGTAAAGGATTTACTTCGGGATAGAGAATAGGATAAGGGCCATTCACAAGGGCTTCATATTCGACTAGTGATGTGTTTAAAAGTGGTCTAATGGATTTCTTATGTTTCAATGGTACAAAATCGAGAATAAATTCTTCCCATTTCCAGTCTATTAGTTTATAATTTCTCATGAAGGCTTCTAAACTGGTTTCATCGTTTTCCCACTCCTCAAACTCATTAAAGAGATGTGTTATGTCTGTAATCCACTTTTTAAAACCTTTTTCATGAATCTCTTTAACTTCATTTAGGGATATCCCTGTTGGGGTCAGAATTTTTATCAAATAATTTTGGTAATTCTTGTTTACGGCATTAACGTCAGCTAATACTCCATGTAAGTCAAAAAAAATATGCCAATAATGTTTACCCAAGATAAATCAATGGAAGCAAAGTTTTTTTCAGTTTAAATCCTTTATAGATCACAGAAAGATATGTTGTTAGAAAAGTTGTTCCCCACATATTGGGCAATATTTAGAGATATAAGGTATCTCATTACCACAGTATTTACAAGAAGGTCGTTGTGCTTTCTCTTCGTCGTTTGAAGTTTTATCCTCATTTACTACTTCATTCAACAATAATACTCTCACTTTCTATTTGAAAGGATTTTTCAATTGATTGATTGTCTGAAGTTTTATTTTCTATATGAATAAGCTCTAGTAAAGTATATTAAAATAGCTTTATTGTTTTCATAGTCAATTTCTTTTTGAATTCTTTCTAATCAAGCCACATCTTTATAACATTTAGTGTTAAATTCCTTAGGGGAACGAAAATGTCTTCAATTCAAAAAAAGATTGAGAAGTTGGATGTTACTTGGAAAATAGCCTTTAGGAAAACCTTACTAGTCGGTGGATGCGTACTTGGATTTGATCTTGTATGTATCATTATACTCTTTATTTTGAGTATCATTCTCATTCCGTTGGGGTTCCTTTTTCCACCAGAGATGATAGTTAATGAGACAACGATCAGATATTCCGTGTTGATATGCACATTCTTTGGATTATTTGTTGGCCTGTTTAAAGCATTGATTGATATTTCATTTCTTACTGAAACTGATCTTCATCCTTCATAATATAAGTTAATCTCAAGGAAAGGGACTAGGATTCGAATAATCTCCACAATACTAAATAGTTTTCACTATTTCAATATGTAAGTCTGATTGAAGGTTATTCATGAATTCCTCCCATTTTTTTTGGAAATTGTTGTAGAAATTAGAGTTTTTCTTTGCAAATTTAGATGCATCGTCGAAGATTGATTGCATTTCTTGTATTTTGCTAAAGAATTCTTCTGTGTTTCTTGCAGTTATTATTTTCTCGTAATTATGAAAGATGTGATGGAGTAGTTCGGTCAATAGAGCTTTTCCTTCTGTTTGTTTTAAGAAAAATCCTGGATAAGGATCATAATCTTCGGGGTTTATCCCAAAACCTTCAAGCTTAGCACTTGCATAAAGAAATCTAAAGATATCTTGTTTGAGTTTATCTAGGTAGGAAGTTTGAGTCTTTGGAGGTTTGTGAATTATAAAAAGACTCTTATCTAATTTTGCATCAAATCCCAACAACTTTACATTCCTAAGATAATCCATATCCTCCCCACGTGAAATTAAAGGATCAAAAGGGACTTTACTCCAGCAATCTTTATGAATTACCATATTTCCTCCTAGTGCAAACGGAGTGTCTACTAGACGATTAGAGTTCGACGATTCGATTATCTGTAAAGATCTATTCATCATTTCTGTTTTATTCCAAACTAACTCCCACCAAGGAACTTTTGTTTCATCTAGAAAGATTGAACTATCTTTATTTTTATAGAATCCTAGGATTAACCCTAAAGTAGTATCGTTAAATTTTTTACCTATAAATTCAGTTGCTTTGTTAATAAAGTTTTGATCAGTAATAATTTCATCATCATCTATCAGAATTGCAACATCATATTGTAATAAATGAGGAATCAGAATACATTGATTGCGTATATTGCCATAACCTCTATTTGAAAAAAGATTTAATATATTTGAAGAGTATTGTGAGGTTAAATACTCTTTTAGCGTAATATACTCTTCAAAACCATAATAATAGACTTTATATGGTAATTTGAGATTTTCTATGAGTTCCAAGACTGCTTTATCCATTTCTTTTCCAATACTTGAGCGTGTTGGGGCTCCAATCACTAATACATCAAAATCTCCCTTTATACTCACAAATGACTTTAATGTTTCAGAAATTGTGTCTTCTGGATTTGAGAGGTCTGTGGGATGATCATAAATGCAATCTTTCTCCTGAAATGGTCCCTTCCTCCAATAACTAGGAACTACAATGACTGGTTTATTCAATTATCTTTGTCTCCCATATCGATTTCGTTTGGTTAGAGTGATGTATTGATTTTATACTTTTATTTTGGTTATTGATTAATCTTTAACCAACAGATTTGATAGGGTTTCATGTTTATTTCTAAGCTTCTTGTTTGCTGATTGATTTCATAACTAAGTTTTGTGATGATATCTTTGATTGCAGTGGCAGGTTTAATCTCTAGTCTATCTATGTTAATAGAAACTGGTTGAGCTTCTCCTGAAACATTAATCAATATGAATATTTTCTCATCTCCACTAAAAGACGATAAAAGAACAGAAACAACAGCTTTATTTAAAGGAAAAACACGCGTCTCCCCTTTAGGGTCAAATGCTTGTTCATCTCCTCGTATTTTTATTAAATTTATTATTCTTGAGAAGATTTGATACATCCGAGAATTTCTATCACTTAATCTTTCATTCAATTCATTTTCATCAAATATTTCCCTGTTGATTGTGCGATTTTCATCTAGTTTCCCTTCATAATTTTGGATTCCTAATAAACCGTTAATGTAGATTGAGGGAACCCCTTTAAGAGATAATCCTAGGGCAAAAACAGCTAAATATCTATCGATCTGGATAGATAATGGATCATCAGTATTAATTTCATTAACGAAATTCCATGGTGTAGCGCACAATTCATAAATTATTTTCTCACCCCCAGGTAATATAGCATAATTGGGCAGTGCGCCGTGTTTTTCGACTAATATTCTTTGTAATCTCTTCTTCTCGGTTTCAGGGAGCCATTTTCCAATGGGTTTCATTCCCATTCCATCATGTGTCCCTAAAACACTGATAAACAATCGACCCCTAGCATTAGCAAGTGAAGGGATCCAATTCATGTAATATTCTGCAGAACCAGTGAGAACTGCATGAATAGCGAGTGGATAATGTGTGAAAAGATATATCATGTCTGCTTCTGCAGTATCCTCGGTACCAAGGTATTGCAAAGCCTTTTCTTGCGGTTCATTTACCTCAGCTATTAAAACAACTTGCAAATGGTCAAGAATTTTAAAAATCTCAGTAAAAATTTGAATAAGCATGTGGGTTTCTGGTAGATGAAGACATGAGGTACCAATCTTCTTCCAAAGATAACCAATTGCATCGAGTCGAATCCAACGCGCGCCTTTAGAAACATAAAATAATATTATTTTAACAAATTCTAAAAAGACCTTAGGATTCGCAAAATTAAAATCAATCTGTCTTGTAGCTATTGTTCCATCAGGATGATTTGGTCTGCTAAAAGTTGTCCATACCCATCCAGAATGTAAAACTAAAGATCCTTTTTTTATGGGTTTGTTGAAAGTTGCCCATGTCCTATTATCCCTATCAGTCATAAGATAATAACGGGTTAAAACTGGTGAGGGTCGTGCTCGTGTAATTTTGAGTAAATTTTCTTGGGATGGTTTAGTATGATCATCAAAAACAATAACAAAATCCGTGAATTCTTGATCACCGCTTAGAGCTTTTTGAATAATGGGATTATCAATAGATCCGTGATTAATTACGCAATCCACCATGATTTTTTCGAAAATTTCACTCAAAGAAGTAAAATCTTCCCAGTACCCATTTCTAGAATCAACTTCATAATAATTAAGAACAGAAAAGCCGTGATCAGTGTCCCAACAATAGAAAGGTAAAACATGAATTCCATTGATATGACCACTTAGAAATTTTTCACTGAAACGATAAAGTGCTTGAAATGGTGAACCTTGGGTACCTTGGATCGAATTAGCATAAATATTTAACAGAATATCATTTTCAGTAAACTTTATTTTAGCTGTTGTGGATTTCATTATCCCCTTGATCATCGAATCTTCTTCAGAATATTTTTCTAAGATTTTTACAAGACTATCATAAGTTTCTCTTGCTTTTTTACCATATAGTTTCAATAGTTTCTTGTTAAGATATCTCTTAGATTTTTCTGGTATTAACAACAAAAAATTCAACACTTTATTTCGATTCTATGTTATTATTTCCAATTTTACATGTGCATTTATCTCTTTTTATAGTAATTAATATTACTGAAGTTGAGATAATAGCCAAAAAGTTATTAAGAAGGAAGTCGAAGACTTTTTCAAATTATTATGGAGTAAAATTGAGAAATACTTTCTTAATGAGCTTATGAACTAATGAAATGTATTGATCTTAATGAAGCTATAAGAAGAAAGTAATTGATTTTACTAGGTTCAAAAACATTATCTCTCTTGATTATTAGAACATTACCAACGCCTGTATTAGTCCCAAAAACTGAGTTTGAAATTGTGCTACACTGGGATTTGGGTCATAACCGTAGTAAAATCATTAGATCAATGATCACAAATCAAACCAGAAGAAATTAAGGTTAAAAGATTAAGATCCTTACAGGATTACTTTAAACTCTTGTTTTCTTTCAAGTTATAGATGCAAATTTTTTACACCAAGAAGGAGATTACTTTGCATATAGGCTTTATCGAGGACACTAAATTACACGGGGGAACCCAACTTTGGGTATTAGAAGCTATCACTTATTTTCTCAATCAAGGTATCGATATAACTGTATTGACACCCAGGAAAGGCTGGCTTGATGACGAATGCAGGAAAAATGGACTTCCTATTTTTCTATCGAATTATAACTATCATGAAACAGATTTACAGAGCAGTGAATTAATGAATATTTGGATAAAATCGCTAAGAGATTGTGATGTTGCTATATGTACTGTTCATCCACCAAGAGGCAACTTCCATTGTTCAATTTTTGCAGCTAAATGTATCAAGAAAGCAAATTTGAAAACAATATTAATTATGAAAACAGGAACCATTGTACCAACATACAAAAGAGAATTTTATCTTCCAGATCGATCTATTCCATCATTCATTGTAACAATTACAGAATATGCGCGAAGACACCTTATAGAGAAGTATAGCATTTCTGAAAAGCTGGTTTCTTGCATCTATCAGGGAATAAATATAGATTCTTTCACCCCTAATAGCGAAAGAAGATTGGTAGTTGAGAAGATGTATCCTTTAAGAGATTCCACTCCAATAATTTGTAGTATAGGATATCTAGAGCATCGTAAAGGACATCTATTGTTATTGAAAGCACTACTGAATTTGATTCATAATGGGTTCCCAAAGATCCACCTTTTAATTGTTGGTGATGGTCCCGATGAACTTCTTTTGAAAAATAAAGTCATTGAGATGGAACTAGAAAACTTTGTCACCTTTATTCCCTTTACTAGAGAAGTTGTAAATATCTATGAGAGAAGTGATCTTTTGATACTTCCAAGTTTGTATAAAGAGGGATTACCAAATGTTATTCTTGAATCATTAGCAATGAAAACACCTGTTATTGCCTCAAATATAGGAGGTATTTCAGAAGTTGTTTATAATGGAGAGAATGGGTATTTAATTGAACCTGGTGACGTGGATCAACTTACTGAAGTAATTAAGGAGATATGCTCTAATCAAGAGAGTTATCAGAGATTATGTAATAATACTCGCCAGAGAATCGTTTCAGAATTCGATCGATATGTTCAATTTGATAAATTTCTGGATTATTTTCAAAAAATCATCCGTGAATAACAAAAGAAAATTTAGTTGCACGATAAAAAAAGATTATTTGGAAAACCAAAAAGAAAACTAAAACAATAATATAACTTATATAAGCTAAATCATTGTTAAATAGAGAGTTATTAGAAAATAAGATCCAAAAGAAGTTAAGTATCGACAATATGACAACTAGAGATCCTAAACACAAATGAAAAACTAGTATTCTATTGTTAACGATTTCTTTAGGTTCTTTCTTGTTACTAAATGACCAAAATGATATTATCCAGAGACAGATACATAAATAATAACATATCCAAAGAATATTGACTAGTAATTGGAAATATGTCTTAAATTCTCCTATAATAATACTACTTGGGGGGAGTAAGACCTGAATGAAAAGAATGATCACAATAAAACAGCCAATGTAGATGATTTTATTCAGGAGAGAAAAAGAATATTCTTTTGGGTTTAGAATCACTGGATCACTTTTCTTTAGGCCATGAAACCCAAGGATAATACTTAGGAATCCTCCTAGTAGAGCCCAGTGCATTATTAACTCTAAAATGAAAAACAGAGATGGAATTGATATTATAAACCTCAGGTATATGAGGATAAGTCTGTAGATTTCTGTGACAAGGATTATACTATTACCTAGATAAGTGATTAATCGAATCCAGGCAATTCTATCTTTCATATAATATTACGCCTGATAAGGAAATAATATTATTCAAGGTTATATTGTTAGGTTTTTTTCTGTTTCTCCGTCAAATATGTGAATTTTGTCTAAATTTAACACAAGATTAACAGTATTACCAACCTTAGCTTTGGTTCCTGTATTTACTCTTGCATTAAAGAATATATTACCTGCTTGTAGATTGAGAAAGATATCAGAGCCATAATTCTCACGAACTAGAACCTTTCCTTCAATCATTGCTTCATCAATTTTTTTTAAGGCAAATTCTCTATCTTCAATATCCTCTGGACGAACCCCTAAGATTAGATTATCTGTTGATGTAGCTTTGTTTTTTACACTATTTCTTATAACTTCAGGAAGGCCAATACTAAATGCTTCTGATATAAAAGCTGGAGAGCCTTCTAATTCAAGTTTACCAGGGATAAAATTCATTGGAGGAGATCCAATGAAACCTGCTACAAATTTATTAACTGGGTTGTCATATACTTCCTCTGGAGTCCCTATTTGTTGAAATATACCATCATACATTACAGCAATGCGATCTCCTAATGTCATAGCCTCTGCTTGGTCATGTGTGACATAGATTGTAGTGACTCCAAGGTCTAATTGAAGACGTTTTAGTTCTGTACGCATATGAGTGCGTAACTTCGCATCTAAGTTACTTAGTGGTTCATCCATCAAAAATACTTGTGGTTCGCGTACTATTGCTCTCCCCATAGCAACTCGTTGCATTTGTCCTCCACTAAGCTCTGTTGGTTTTCTTTTAAGTAAATTCTCGATTTGCAGAATTTCTGTTGCTTCTTTTACTTTTTCAGTGATTTCTTTCCCAGAGTGTTTTCTTCGCTTTGATTTTGGGTCATTTTTATCAACTGGTACTTTTCTAGCTCGTAGGCCGAACGCAATGTTATCAAAAACATTCATATGAGGATATAAAGCATAGTTTTGAAATACCATTGCAACATCTCGGTCTTTAGGAGGAATAGTATTAACAACTCTGTCGCCAATTATGACTGTCCCACTTGTTACCTCTTCGAGACCAGCAACACACCTCATCGCCGTTGTTTTACCACAACCAGAGGGACCAACGAAAACTACTAATTCCTTATCTTTTATGTCAATATTGATATTATCGAGAACTAGATTTTCTCCAAATTTTTTAACTACATTTTCCATAATGACTCGTGCCATAAGAAATCACATTTATCCTTTCAGTCCTTCAACGGTAACCCCTCGTTTTATATAATCTTGAGCAAGAAACAGGATAATGAAGATAGGGATTACAATTATTGTTGCAAGAGCTAATACGACTCCAATTTGTTCTTGGAGTTCAGCATTAATCCTATATATTCCAAGTGGTAGAGTTCGTACATTAGGAGCGTACCTACTTTGATCTAAAAGTAATAAGGGCCATAAAAATGCATTCCAATTTCCTATGAAATTTATGATTGTCATAACAGAAATCACTGGAATAGAAAGTGGTAAAACTACTTTCCAGAAGATCTGAAATTCAGAATAGCCATCGACTCTAGCTGCATCCAGATAATCATCTGGTATTGAACGCATGAATTCAGTACATAAGAAAACACTGAATGGCTGAATCAAGAAAGGTAAGATAACCCCAAGTAATGACCCTACAAACCCTAATCGATTTAATTCCAAATATAAAGGGATGACCTGGACATATGATGGAACTAACATTATTCCCACAGTAATTGATAATAATGCTTTTCTTCCAAGGAAATCTCTTTTTGCTAAGCAATATCCTGCCATAGCTGAGAAAATAACTAGAAAAACAGTTACTGTAACCGCTGTAACTAGAGAATTAAATAACCATGTGATTACTCGGTATTCTAACGTTTCATAACTCGGATCTATTAAGCCAAAAAGTTGTGCGTAATTTGCAATAGTCATAGGATCAGGAATTAAACCTTGATCTTCTGCAGACCTAATATTTTGTGTATTCGTCTGTAAACTGTTTTTTATCATCCATACAAATGGAATAATCATAATAATTGCAACACAAATTGCTAGAGTATTGATAAGAATAACCTTTAGCGTAATCCTGCTGCTTCTACCTTTTCTGAATATTTGGACATAACTCCATCCTATAATGAACCCAATAACAATAAGAAAAAGAGCAATTGTTGTTAGAGATATAAAAGATCCCCATGATTCAGTGTCAATTTCATAATGACTACCATATATAGTATAGAAGTTTGTAGGTTCAAGGATGAATAGAACAAGTGCAGAAATCATCGTGATGGGGATTAAGAATCCTAAAAGAGCATAGTGACTTAATAAAGTCGTTTTCCAAGTCTCCCCTTCTTTTTGTTTTTGTAGAAGAATTAATCCGAGAGTAAAAATAATTGAAATAATGAGAAAGATCACTGTGGCTAGGAAGAGGGAAGGTTGAATACTACCAAAGATACTTGGCTGTGAAGGATTAATAGGAACTATATCGTTTACTATTTCACGGCTAGAAGTTATTATTATATCAAAAGATCTTTTAGTTGCATTGATCAAAATGCCAAAAAACTGAAGAGGATCAAAGAAAATCAATCCAATAATCCAGGGGAAATTTAATAGAATAAACGTGATATCTCGAGTTGCCCCCTGTAAATAAATTGCATTAAAAATAGGTAGGATAATCGCGATAGAGATGACTATTCCAAAAATACTTCGTGGGTTCCACAGATCCAAGAATATCTTTTGTATGACTATTCGGGTAGATGTAATTCTTTTTTTGTGCATGGACCAATTCATATAGATCCACACAGCTGTAAATAAGATAGCACATATGATTATTGATATTAAAATTGTATTTGGAGAAATTCCTAAGAAAGAAGTTATTGTAAGTCTCGAAAATACTGTCTCGGAGAATATTTTTTGTGTACCAAATAATTCCTCAGATATGTAAGCTTGACGCGTATTAAAATTATGTGTAAATTGAATACAAATAAGAATGACCTCAAGTATTCCACTAATAGTGATTAGAAGAATAACAATGAACAAGAGAACTACTAATGCTTTTTTCCAAGCAATTGCAAAGAAAAAATTTTGTCTTGGTTCAGAAAGTCTCCATTCATATGATTTTGACAATAAATAAAAAACAAGGATTAAAAGTGTTAAAATTGCTGTTATCCAAATAAAATCTCGTGGGAAAGGGAAAAATAGTATAATTATGAAGAGATTTCTAGGTGTAATTAAGGAAAATAAAACGCTTTTCACGGATTTATTATTAGAAGTTTGATTTTTGAGTGCACAATATAGTTGAAAACAAATCCAAATCATTAATACAGGGATTGTAAGAAATAACCCAGTTAGAATATACCCCGTGTTATTAATTACTGTAAATTTAAAACTAAATATTTGCTGATAGAAAAATATCATTTTCTCCAAGAAATCATAAATCCTCCCAATACCATTTTGAACAAGCGATAAAGAATAACCAAGAAGATCCTGATTGGAGCTTACATCATTCGAGACCACAAAGAAAGCATCTTCCCATTTATTAACACTACTTTCTAAGATTTCTAAAATGGTACTTATACTGCTATCAGGTATTGCTAATATGTAAAAAATGACTGATTCTATTATTAAAGGTAGAATTATTGCGACTAGAAAGGCTCCAATGAGAAATGATTTTTGATGTAAATGAAGGAAATTATAGATTTTAACTGCGGTCTCTCTTTTTTCTTGAGTTTCAGACTCACCATATGTCATACTATCACACTCCTTTGTTCAGTGTTCTTCTTTTCGAGAGATTCTATATCATTGGTTATTTTATAATGATTGAAAATATCCCAAAATGTTAAAACACCTAAGATAGGAACTAAAATCGTCTTTACAAGGAATCCTAATTGCATTGTTAAAAAGAAAATGTCAGTGAGATCACCTGGCTTTACTCCTATAATTGTTGGGAGTGCAATCAGCATAACCCCAAGAAAATTGCTAATTCCAAAGCTAAGTATATATTTTGAATTAATATTCAGAATTTTAATTGTAAAATAAGTTCCTATTGTCATAATGATTCCATTTAAGATGAAAATATAGGAAATCGATATTGGTATGGGTTCGATAATCAATAAATCAATGGGAACCGCTTGACCAATCAGCCAAAGAGCTAAATAATATGTCACCTGTGTCAGATTGATATCAAATGCTCCAAATTGAGGAAATAATGTATGGATTGGAGAAAAGAATCTCCAAATTAAGGATAATACTGCCCACCCTATAAAACAAAAACCTGAAATCCTACACGCTAATTGATCTTCATGATCATGTTTTATTATTCCAATACCTAAGATGAAGAAACCAAAAATATCCAACAACATAACTAAACCTGATAATACAATAGATACCAATTCGTTGCTTAAAAGGGCAACCAAAGGCATAGCAAAAAGCCATCCAAGATTAGCTAGCATGATACTTAAAGCTCCAAAAGCCATTAATGCTTGGAAATCATGTTTTCCCTTTAACATAAATTCAAATTTATCTGCAAAAAACATAAGTAATCCAACGATAATCAATACAACCCCAAAAATATATGAGGGAAATGCACCAATTGGGTTTGTTCCAAATCCTGATTTCGTATATGTAGAGTATCCGTTCAGAATGAAGAATATTGAGACAAATAAGGAAAAAAGTCCTGTATTCCGTAATCCTATCAAATCAGATTCTATCTCTCTCTCTTTAATAACAAAAACAATTAAATAATAAGCAAGGCAAACAAGAGCAATAATGAAAAAGAGAATATCGTATGATAGCCAACTAAGTATCCCAGCAAACCCTAAACTCTTTGGGTCTCTGTTTTCACGAATTCCTGGAATTGAAAATAAAACACTTAATAGACAGGTTAAAGAAAAAAGTTTTAGAACCCCCCTTGCTTCTACACGTTGCACCAAACTAGTGAACGCGCTTACTGCGAAGATAAAATATCCTACAGTAGAAGCAAAAGTCATTATTTGTGGATCTGCATAATTGTAAATTAAGTAAATTGCTAAGGTTCTATCAGCACCAGATACATTTAGCCCATAAAGTTCCTGAAATACTAGCCAGCCATTAATTATTTCTAGGATGATAACCACACCCAGAGGACCTTTAAGCATTGGAATAGTAATATTCTTGAATTTACTCCAACCCCCGTGCCCATCAATCTCCGCTGCTTCATATAGTGAGTCTGGTATAGATTTCAAACCTGCTAAAAGGATTAATACGTCAAATCCCACCCGTCTCCAAATACTCATTAGAGCAATACTTTCCATCAAATTATCAGAGAGCCAATTAACACTACTCGGAACCTTAACAGCCGGAATTATTCCTAAGGTTACGAGATTCAGCACTAAATAAACTAATTCTACTATAGGGGCAATCATTTGGAAAATTAAGATTAATAACCCGCTATCTGGATCAAATACGACCCTAAGCCAGATTACTGAAACAACGAGTATTGATGTGACAACTGGCATATAAAATATTGTTGTATAACTATCTTCTCCTTTTAAGAACTTATTATTTAAAAGAATAGCTAGTAATAATGAGACGATGACTGTTCCTGGAACAAACATAATCACAAAAAAGACATTGTTGTTTAATGCCTTTTGAAAAGCACCAGCTCTTGTTGTATGTGAAAATAGTTCGAAAAAATTATCAAGACCAATAAACTCTGGACTTTGGTGTTGAAGACCACCTAGAATAGCGTGTAATGTCCATAGTAAAGGATCCTTGGAGTAATCAACAGGAGTGAATGCTTTTGAAAGATCTTCGTAACCAAAGAATGTTATGTAAAATCCTCGAAAAATAGGAATCAGATATGTAAAAATCAGGAAAATAATAAATGGTATGATCAACATATAAGGTAACTTATTCTTTTTTATTTCTGTTAATATTCTCTCTTGAAGGCTTTTTTCGGCTTTATCTGGCTTAGATTTCAAAAGAACGAAAATGGCTAGAATTCCTAATGGAAACGTTAGGAAGCTTGCAATTATCAAATAATAGCGGTGTTTATTACTTTTCTCTTCTGAACTTATAAACGAACCGAGTATGGCAAAAAATCCCCCTACCAATATAAGTACATTTATGAAAAGGATTGCTGTCCCCGCACTTCCTACAAAATCTAATCCATAAAAAAGAGTCCATGTCGAAACCCCAGGCACCACTGATACAAATGTTGATAAAATTAATAATTCAGTCCAACCACAAATTAAATACCCACATGATGCTAATTCATAAAAAAAGACCCCCATTGATTCTGAAAAATAGAGGCTAAGAATGATTGCCAGGGGAACTAGACCATTTACTAATGTAATTATCCGATAGCGAGATTGAGACTCTTTTAAGAACACCATGATAATTACCTTTTAAGAATCTGAAAGTAAGACTTTTATAAGTTATATTCTCTATTTTATTATCATTAAGCTACTTTTTGAGATAAAAGAAAGCTCGATACAAGAGTAAAAAAAAGGAAGGGAGAATTGAAGAGATCTTAAACCGTATAACGGTTTAACACCTATCTCTTTCGTTTCTTTTTTGCAATGAAGAAGATGGAACCAATACCAGCTATTGCAGCAATGATACCGAAGCCATTTGCACTAACAACAGAGGTTACAACTGATACTGTGGTTTTAATTTCAGTTTCTTGAACCGTTGTTGGAACTGTTGCTGTTGCAGTTGCAGTTTTAGTTCCAGGTTCATGAAGGAACCATGGAATAGTTACAGAACCCCTTAGATAATCATCTTCGATTTCTTGAGCCATATCGTCAAGGGCAGCCTGTGCAGCATCAATGTAATTTTGATCAGTGTAAGTACCATCATAGTTGATTGCCAATAGAGCGTCATAGTAACCTGGCATTAACACACTTTCATGGATGGCTATCCATTCGGGATGTTGTTTACCCCAAGGATAAGCATACTCCTGTGATTCAATGTGAGTGACAAAGTTAGATCGGTTGGGAAATGCACTGAACCAGGGGTCAGTTGTTAAGCTTTTCTTGACGGGGATCCGCCAGGATTCACCAAGCCAGTTCTCAACAGTCTTCATCTGGTTTTCATCGTCCAGTAACCATTCTGCAAGGGTCAAAGCATCTGCTTTCATTGTAGCGTCTAATAGTTTTGGTACCCAAGTGATGCCTCCACCAGTGATAGTGGAGCGAACACCATCAGAACAGGCAGGCATGGGAACAGCAGTAAAGTTAAGCTTGACGCCAGCAACTTTCGCAGTGTTCTCAAAGATACTGGTACCCCAGGGTCCACAGAAGACCATACCTGCGGAACCATTTCCAAAGAGAGAGTTGGCATATCCACCGCCAGATGTCATAACTTCTGGCTGAACCCATCCTTCACCTTTCATTTTGAGGTACGCCGCATATCCTTCAACACTTAGAGTTCCATTCAGTCCATATTCGTCATTATCACCCCATGCCATAACTGTTGGGACACCTGTTGCTGTTCCAAAACGATCAGATATGTAATTATCTGTTGAACCGAGCATATAGTTCATGTAAGTGGTATCCGAGCTACCATCACCAACCATAGCAAAGGCGATATTACCATCAGTATCAATTGCCTCACAAGCAGCTAGAAATTCGTCGACATCCTCGAGATCCTCTTCTGGATGAGTGTAATTTAGACCTGCATCTTTAAAGATATCCGTATTGACATAAGGGAGAATGGATTGACCAAAGAAAGGAAGGGCAAAGATATAATCACCTGTACCGTCACCATTGTTGAAGTCTAAAATACTCCACCAACCAGCAGGAATATCTGTTCTTTCTGCTGCCGTCCATCCTGCAATCATAGGAGCAAAATTATGCCAGATGGGCATCAAGGAAAATTCGGTATACCAATCTTGTGTTGTTATGATAAGCTCAGGATAGTCAGCTGCTAAGAAACGTGCTGTTAAAGCATCCCGATCTGAGGGGCTACCTCCTACTGCAGTAAAGACATAATCGTATTTGTCTCCAAGCGTAGAATGGTTTGTGATCATGGATTTGATGATCTTGCCTCGGGGATGATCCAAACCCCATGGTACAACAATTTCGAATTCATCTTTGGTAGGTGCTGCATTTGTCTGTGGTACCATAGAAAGCAATGATACCAACATCATTGTGGCCACTATTAGGCTTAGAAGTGTTTTTCTTTTTTTCATACATAATTACCTACTAATATTTCTTTTTTACCTTCTCTTTAGATACTAAAAAAGATTTACTTTAAAAATAGAGAAGTGTTGCTAACAACTTTTTCTTTTTAGTAACTTTAAGAGTAGTACTAAACTTCCTTTCAAGATTTTAAAAAGATTATGTAAAAATTAACGAATCTACCAGAAGGGTATTAATTTGGTGGATTGGGAGTAATACGAATGAAAAGCAACTTATTTTGTGTGAAAAAGATTCAACCATACTATTAATATACAAATAAATTAATTCTCCATTAAATCCTCTAATGAGCTTGTTGATCTAAATGCAGATTGGAATGGCACACTTTAGGGTAGGTGAGCTTGACGGAGTATCTCTAGAGATGGATAAATGGAAGATAATATTAGAAAATGCTGGCCATGACGTTTATTACGTTGCAGGAACCTTAGGTTCCAGTGATGGTTACAAAATTCCAGAATTGGGGCTTGATTATGAACCAAGCTTGAAGATATTTAAGAATGCTTTCATTGAATTATCTGATTATGAAACCGCATACGATTTTAAAAAGGAAATCCAATTAATAGTTGAGAAAACAAAACTAAAGCTTCAAAAATTCATTGATCGTCATAAAATTGAGTTTATCATTCCTAATAATATATTCAGCTTACCACTAAACATTTCTGCAACAATCGCCCTCTACCAAGTAATTGATAGTAACAGATTGCATGGTGTGAGCCATAATCACGACTTTTATTGGGAAAGTAGAAAATATAATCCAACAATTCCATTAATACAACAGTATTTAGATCATCTCTTTCCCCCAGTAGATCTTCCTCTTTTAAAACATGTCGTGATTAATCGTTTAGCCCAAAAGCAACTGAAAGAAAGAAAAAACATAGAATCAACAGTTGTACCAAATGTTTTTTATTTCTCTGAACCCCCCTGGAAAATTGATAACTTTAATAGAGATCTACGTGAAAAAATAGGTGTTGGGGAAAATGATATTCTTGTACTCCAAGCAACGAGGGTCGTTAAAAGAAAAGGGATTGAATTGGCCATTGATCTGATACATGAACTAAATAAACCAAAAAATCTCAGTAAATTGCGAGAAAAACCATTATACAATGGTAGACAATTCAATAACAAAATTATATTTATTCTCCCTAATCTTATTGAGGATACTGATTACGCAGAAAAACTTGAAACTAAGTTGAGGAAATTTAAGATAAAATATAGTTTTTGTAACGAGTATTTTGCTAGTGAAAGAACCTCTACTCCTAGAAAAAGATATTCGCTCTGGGATAGTTATGTCCATGCTGATCTAGTTACATATCCTAGCTTACACGAGGGTTGGGGAAATCAATTCCTAGAAGCAGTGAAAGCCAAATTACCTATTATCCTTTATGAATATGATGTTTATAAATCAGATATAGGGTGTGAAGGATTCAAAACGATTTCCTTTGGTTCTAATATAGTTGATAAAGACAAAGATGGTTTAGTAAGCGTATCATCAGAAATAATGGAAAGAGCTGCAGAAGAAACCATTAGAGTCTTGACAGAACCAATCTTTAGGGAAAAAATGGTTGAACAGAATTTTCAGGTCGGATTGGAGAAATTTTCCTTAAGAGCTTTAGCAAAATACATCCAACCCTTAATCCCCAGCTCACTCAGCTGATAGGATTACTATTCACATGAGAGTCAGAAGAAATTGATAGGAAAATTGAATCCTTGTATGAAAACCAAAAAAAAATTATTTTACAGAAATTCAGAGAAGCAAATAGCTTCAATATTATTTTTATTTGTTCAGGGAATATTATTCGAAGCCCCTATGCCCATCTGCTTTTTGAACACCTCATTGAAGAAGACTTGAAGCTAAAGAAGAAAATACGCATAAAATCAGGTGGGGTTACATATCGCAACTATTCTATCTCAATGGAAGCTCGTGATATGCTGTTAAGGGAAGGTGTTTCAGCTGAAAGAATTGCTGAATTCACACCAAGATATTTTCTTGATTATCCCAACATGTTTCATGATACGGATCTTGTATTAGTTATGGAGAGAAACCATATTCGAAGAATACCCAAAAAATTTAGGGGACAGACCTTTCTATTACTAGAATTTACTTTAGGAATCAGTGATAATGTTCCAGACCCCTATTTTAATCCTCCATTTGAACGACCCTTTCAATTAATTAAAAATGCTTTAATTCAATTAAGAGATATCTTTAGAGCAGTAAACAACTAAAATCAAGGCTAATATTCTTCAGTTTCTAATTTACTCATTATCTCCTTTGGTAATGCAAAAAAACCAGTCAATATAAACGCTAATGAAACAAGAAATAGGTCAAACCAAATAAAGTAGATGTATCGAAGATCTGAAAAATGCCATGGCGCCCAAGCTGCATAGGTTAAGGATAATAGAGAAAAGCCAATTGTCAGCATCCATGCGGAAGATAATTTAGAATTTTTCCCGTAAGAATAGAAAAGATAAGCAATCAATACTGATACTGGAATAAATTCGCCAAATAGGAATCCATACATGGTTTGTTCAATAGAATTTGCATCTACAAAGAGTACAAGACGAAAAGAGAACCAAAATTCACCAGCGAGGAGGATTATTAATGCTGGGATATAAATTACCTTTTTATCTTCTGTAAACAACATCATTGTACCAATGAACATACCAGTGGCCCACAAGATCATTGGATTTCGCCAAAGAAGAAAAATAAATGGATCATCCATATCAGCAAATTGGAACCCAAGGGATTGTATACACATACCAATAAAAGTAATACTGTAAAGTAAGAAAGACACTCCCCAAATGAGTTGATACATACTTTCCTTTCGAGGAGACGGTTTTATCAGATAGCGATAGACAAGGTATCCTCCAATGGTTAATAATAAGATAATAGCTGAAAGAGAAGGACCAAAGAGAATGTAACTATCAGTCAGTTGAGAAATCTCAAACCCCTTTGGCATAATAAGAACAGTGATAGCTGAAAAAAAATAGATGATCGTTATCAGTACTATAAAACTAGTGTGTCTTTTTAGAAGATCAGAAATCTGTTCCATTGGTTTTTCCTCTATTTTTATCCCATTAGTTGCCTTTTTCATCAAAGTATAGCTTCAGGTACTTTCTCCTGTATATAAATTATCGCTTCTTTTACATCCTCAAGGTCTATTTCGAAAACAATTGGACCTGAAAAACTATTCTCCAGTAAACTGGTTAATAACTCTTTGACAGGAAGATCATACTGACCGAGAGGTTTATGGTCTATTCGTGGTTTCTTCCCATCGTGAAGATGTAATTCGATGATACGATCTTTGTATGATTCGAAAAACTCTACAACTCCTCCCTCCCATTCTCCAGAATAACCAGCTAGAAGATGTCCAGTATCAAAACACACGCTTAAATCTAGATTTTCTAAACATTCCTCCATTTCTCTGAAAGGAAATTCAACATTCTCAACAGCTATTTTCCGTGAAGAAATATTTGTCTGACTAAGAATTTGTTCTATACTTTCTTGCGCAGTTGAAGCAAATTGTTTGTATAAATATGATTTCACAAAATTTGGTAAATTGATTCGTGAAAATTCTGAAATCAATGCTCCAGTTGCGTGTATTATCCAACAAATAGGATTTAATTGCCTAGTCAATTCTATTGTTTCAATAATGCATTCAATTGAGGCTTTTCTTATGTGAACATTGGGTGATGCTAATTCGATTGACCAAAGAGGTAAGTGGACTGAACAAGTGTAATTATTGCTTAATCTGAACTCATTTATTTGATCTATTATATTCTTATGAAGAAGTCCTGGTAAAACATATGCTAAATCACCAGTAATCTCAAAATGGTGAAAATTGCCTTGTAAGCTGTTTTTTACTACATCAGTATAGTTTACACTGGTTATATCTATTTGTCCTTTTTGTATCATCCCAATAAAGTCTTGAAACTCAAAGGGTCTGACACCAAAGCATAAACCCATTTGTAAATTCTCCTAGAATAAAATAAGAAAGAATGATCTTTAATTGGTTTGAACCAGGTAAAGAGGTTAAAAGCTTATTTTGAGAGTAATTCCTGTATAATTTAACTATTCAATTTAGTTTTATTATTCATGTACAAGGTTGAAGCCGAATGTTCGGATGGATCATTCCTCCTCCCAAGCCATCAGTAAAAACTAAGGAGAATTTTAATCACGAAAGACGAAAAAAAATAGCTTCTTTGAAAAGAAGGGGTTTTCTTAAATCAAAAGTTATTGAGGAAGCAATACTTAAAATCCCTCGTGAATTATTTGTTCCATTTCAATATCGAGATCATACTTACGAAGAACTTCCGTTTCCTCTTCCTGGAAGAAAAGCAACGATATCCTGTCCACATTCGTATCCAATGTTTTATGAGGCAATTGGATTATCTCCTGGTGACAGATTTCTCGAAGTGGGGACGGGTTCTGGCTATGGAGCAGTTTTAGCTGCAGAAATAGTTAGGCCAAATGGATTGGTTACCTCAATCGAAATAGATCATGAAACATATCTATATGCCAAAAAAAGGGTCTCTCAATTTAAATACTTGAATTTATTTTTAATTGAGGGAGATGGAGGAAAAGGGTATCTACAGAATGCTCCATATGATAAAATATGTTTAACTGCAGCCTGTATCCAGATTCCACCTCCTCTTATTTATCAGCTTAAAGAAGGAGGGAAGTTAATTACACCTTGTGAGGTACCTGGAAGAGGCCAAGATCTCATTTTACTTGAAAAAGGAGTTGGTGGAAAAATTACAAAAAAATCAATCGAGAAAGTCTTGTATGTTCCCCTTCAAGGTGAATATAGCAAGTAAAGTAGAATCTAGATTTCAGAGTTTTTTAATCTAATGTCGCAAAATGATGATTTTACGACATAGAGAAGACTTCTTTCAAGGATAATGTGTACATTGATTGTTGATAGCGTGGAGTAATTCTTGTCTGAGGGTTTTTCAGAAGGCTTCAATTACTATATTTGCTCGGGATTCATCTTCCAGATCTTATATGATTCAAAAATAAAAACGCCTATGCCGAAAATTATATACATTAAAAAGATTAGGTTATTCATATCTGTCATATAACTATCTCCTGTGGTAAATGTGTCAGTAACCATAATTCGACTACAATTAACGAGGATAAGTTGAACTATACACATACTCTATCAAAGATGTGAATAAATATCCTCCCTTTTGATAAGGAAAGTGATTAGAGGTACTAAAAAAATATAATAATTGCGGAAAATACAACACAAATCAAAATTAGAGGAATAACTGCAATAAGATGACCTTTATAATGATGAGAAAAATCTTTATAATCTTCAGGAGTGGTACCCTCAATGATTACAAACTTTGGGGTAATTTTGCTTATAATTAACCAATCTAGAACTACTAAATCAATTAGAAAAAACGAAAAAACCATGAAAAATATGTTCAAAAATGCTATTTCGTATGGAATTTCACCATTAAACTCAGTTTTTAAGGAAATTGTAGAAATCAAAGGATAACCTAGAAGGAACAATAACCAGGGTATGCCCACCAAACCCGCGATAATTCTTTCTCTTCGAGTTTGTGGTGGTACTTTTTCCTTGATTTTCTCTGGATAATCCTGATAACCCCATATTCGAGGATTGAAAGTAATCATGAAAATCAACAGATATATAGTACAACTAGTTGTATAAAATAGGCCATTAAACACAATAATCTCAAATACCATTATAATGCATCTCTTAATATCATCGAAGATTGAACCTCTTCAAACTTTTCATTAGTAAATTCTATCTATTAACCCTCATAGCCAAGAAAAAAAAAGTGATTTTGTCCGTTTTTATGCCAGAAGATTTAATCTTAAAAATGAATTCGTAAAACATGACTTAGGATTTTTTGGAAATCAATTACTAAGTGGGTCTGTTTATGTCAAGTGACAGCAATTTGATAACACAAAAGTCATTAGGAGATTCTAAACCAATCTTATTAGCTATAATTGCTTTTTACTCTCTAAGTTTTTTTGCACATTGGTTCATTATCTTACTTTACTTCTGGATTCCATTTGAGCCATTACAAATCCTTAGTGCATGGACTCCAAATATCGCAGTTCTTTTAGTGGTGTATTTCATTCTCAGAGATAAGGAAGGACTAAAAAATCTTTTTCTAGGATGGAAAAAGTACCAATTAAGTCCAATTTGGCTTTTAATTGGTTTTTCACCTGCTATTATCTCAGTGTTAATCATTTTAGTTTATTATTTCTTTGGTGGGGCTCCGTCTCAAGTTGAAATCAACTGGTTTTACATCATTTTCATGATACTTATTGCCCTTATTACTGGAGCTACAGGAGAAGAATTGGGTTGGCGAGGATTCTTACAACCTCATCTACAGCAAAAGTATTCCCCATTGGTTTCTAGTATTATTGTAGGCCTTGCTTGGGGATTGTGGCATCTCCCGTTGTGGTTAACAGGAATTTGGACTGATACAAACCTCGTTTTGTATTTAATAAAGATAATAGCCTATTCAATAGTTATTGGATGGGCATTCAACAATACAAATCAAAGTTTGTTCTTAGCGAGTATGTTTCATTATTTCATTAATGTTTCTATATTATCAATTGATTTAGGATTAATAACGCTAGAAGCTTATTCTATGATATCACCAATCATTTATTCCTTATACGCAATAAGTATTGTAGGTACTTCCTTATTCATTAAAAAGACCAATTTTATTACTGGTAAAGGATAATCAATTGGTAAATCCTCGAGAGATCATTTCTTTCTATAATGGTCTTTAATTTGTTTTGCGTGACCACCTTCATGTCCTTCACCTTTATATGTGTACTCAAACAAGGAATTAACGGAAACTGGCATTTCACCCCCCCATTTAAAAGCTGTTTGATAGTCCCATTCAGTACTTGATAAACTTTCAATCTTGCTGATTAATTCGTCAAATGAACTCTGCCATTCTTCTAATACTTGATTTAAAGACCAAGCTTTGCGTTTTTCAGTCTCAAGTTCATTGAATTCTGCCTCTGTTAATTCTTCCTCATTAGTAAACCAAGGTTCTTGATTGTTTAAAAGGTCATCAATGGCTTTGATAAGTTCTAAATTCCAAGCAGAGATATGAGCTAAAATATCTTTTACTGTCCACTTTATTGAAATAATATCTTCAACCATTTGGTTCTCTTCTAACCTGTTAATAACTTTCTCCAATTTTTGATGATTATTTTTTAAAAATTGAATGGTTTGTAGTTTATTCATTTTCCTTCACCATGATTTTTAGTAAAACAGATTACATTCTAATCCAATCAACCCATTGCAGGAGCAGCAATGCTATAAATGAGGTTTGTTTTTCGTTTTTTCCTTTGATTAGTACCATATCGCATGCGTATAGAGTAATTATATTCTTTAAAGCCTAAATGATAAAAGAATTGTAATGGAATACTAGAAGTCTCTGTGATTCCAATGAGAATCCATTCACATTTCTTACAATGAAGAATACCTATCTGAATTAATTTACTTATTATATCAAAAGCAACATCAGAGCTATTTGCCAACAATGGACCAATTGAAAATGAACTTTTAGAAAAACGGATGAATCCATATCCTTTCACTATCTTATCCTGAAAGAATATTACTCCTTCACTTTTAGGGTTTTTTAGCATGGTTACAAAGATTTTCTTCCTTTCTGCTCCAAAGATTGACAGATCGTATTTTCCTATGTCTTTAATGTGCTTTTTTCGCATATGAAAGCTTTGTGGAGAGGAAATTGTAGATTCTAAAAGATTGCTTAACGAGATTTTTAATCGTAAAGACCTTTCAATCCTAGAAAAGCGAAAACTTTCATAAAGACTTACAGCATCAGGAACAGCATCTAAGAGGATTTCTTTACATCCAATCTCTAGTAAATGATCAACAGCTTTTGAGAATAGTGTTCGTCCAATTCCCTTTTCCCTATATTTTTCATCTACGATTAGAAATCCAATCCATCCTGTAGAAGGAGGATAATGATAGGTTACTACTATTCCATAAGGAACTTTAAGGACAGAATCTTCTGCAAGATATGCAGAGTTACTAAATTCTAGAAATATATCTGGTGGTTTTTGGCTAAATCCCCATTTAACCTGCGAATCAAGGTGATTTAGAAAATTTGCATCTGTTTCCTTCAACGCCCGAATATGGATTTGTGACATAAAATCGCTTTAGCAATGTGTTTCTACTAAATTTATTTTTTGATAGTGGTAAGAAGATCATGAAATTGAAAAGGAATTGGATATCCATTCATGTTTTTAATTTCAATCATTATAGAATTTCTGATAGGTTGAGTCGCCACCCATTGAATGTGTCTATTTTCCATGCTTTCTTCAAGAAGAATCCAATTTTTATGTGCAGTTTCAATGCCGATGAAGTGAAGATTTAAAGCTAATCGATATTTTGCGTTCTTAGACTCAATATTTCTAACCGTTCTGGATAATGGCTGCAATGAGTGCATCCAGACAATAGAACTTTGAGGAAAAGCATGACTCAACCTTATCAATTTCTTGAGGTTGACTGCTTTACACTCAATCCATAGATCTGGAATCAGTTCCTCTTTTGTGGGGATTTCAGACTTCTGCCAAGAAATTAAATCAGGTTTATAACGATTAAACGGAAAACGTGGTTCTATAATCAGATTTCTATCCCAAAAATAACAAAATGCAAGTACTTTGAGAATGATATGGAGTCTAGATTCCATTCGACCTTTTTGCAGGATTAATCGCCGAGATTCCACTTCTTTTGACTTGTAACTTTCCCAAATTAGTTTGAAAGATAATTTTCGAGAAAGTGGATTTCTCATTCAGCTTTAACCAGCGTTTTTTGGTCATTTAGAATATTCAAGGTACTCCTGCTTATTGATAATTTCCTGTAAAAACTGCACGATTCGCCAAACTTCATGATAGGTATTATAGAGAGCCACAGGAGCAACTCTGATAATATTAGGAGGACGAAAATCAGTGATAACACCACGGGCTTTCAGAGCTTCAGAAATTCGAAATGCTTCATCATGTTCGATTGCTACATGACCTGTTCTACGATCAGGATTACGCGGTGTACCTACCTCAAAATTGTAAGGATCTTCAGTAAGAAGTTTGTCAATCAGATAAATCAAATACGAGGTCATTTTAATTGATTTCTCACGAATTCTATGGATACCTGCTTCTAAGGTTACCATTAATGCTCCTTCAATGGGTGCAGAACATAGTATATTAGAGCTGGACATCTGCCATCCTCCAGCTGATTTGGCATGTTCGAAATCTAGTAGCATATCGAATTGCTTTTCTTTCACATATCCAAACCAGCCTGTAAGACCTGGTTCCTTATAAAAATGCTTCTTATTAATGTATAGAAATGCTGTACCACCTGGACCTGAATTCAAATATTTATAACTGCACCAAACAGCAAAGTCTACTCCCCAATCATCAAAGTAGTGAGGTACAGCTCCAACGGAGTGACAACAATCGAAACCAATAGGGATTCCTCGTTCATGTGCTTCCTCTGTTAAATAGGCCATATTGAGTAATTGACCACTACGATAAAGAGCTGATGGAAGCATGATTAGGGCAATATCATCAGTCATGTGTTTAACAATTGTATCTTCATCGAAAAAACGGTCGTTCGGAGGTACAAGAACCAAATGTTGATTAGGATCTAATCCCTTGAGTTTTATCTGGCTTTTCAGAGTATAAATGTCAGTAGGAAAATCAAGTTCATCTGCCAGAATTTTAGTTCTCTTTCCATTTGGATGATAAAAAGTACTCACAAGTGAATGAAGATTAACAGTTGTTGTGCCAGTAGCAGCAACTTCAATTGGTTCAGCTCCAACCAAAGGGGCGGCCATTGCCCCCAGGTCTTCACCAAAATGCCACCATGGTCTTTCCCCCTCAAACCATCCTTGAATTCCTAATGTTTTCCATTCCTTCATTACCCTGAGAAGACATTTTTCAGCATCTTTTGGTAATAAGCCTAATGAATTTCCATCAAGATAGATTGTATTTACAGGGATAAAGAATCGTGAACGGAACTCAGCTAAGGGATCTTGTAAGTCTAATTGTTTAGCTTGTTCTTCAGCTGTCGAAAATCTAAATTTCACAATTAATACCTTCAAAAAAAATGAGATTGTCTGTAGGGAGAGAGATCGTGTTGAACTAAATATAATAACCTAAGATTATTATGTTCTCTGGTTATTTGATGGTTATTATTCCTTACTTTTGCTGTGAAAAATGATTCTGAAGATAGCTAATAGACTTAATCCCATGATGATTGCTGGGACATTAACTGGAACTGGGATTGAAGGAATATCAGTTTCTCTTTGACTGGTACTAGTAGTAGTGGTTATTCCAGTGTCACTATAAATTTCAAAGGTTTGACCAATAGCTTCTGTTATTGTTTTTCCTTCAGAGCATTCTGCGACCACCATGATAAGAAACTGAGTCCCTGGGTCAACATTATACGTATCCCATGAAAATTCAGTTCCAACCACTTCTGAGGCTAGTATAATCCAAGTTTCACCAGAATTACGCGAATAGTATATAGAGTAAGTAATTGAATGGCCATGTGAACAGAGTGCGGTGGACCATTGAATCGAAATTATATCTCCTTGTAGGAATTTTTCACCTCCTTTGGGAGAGATTATATTAAGTTGCGAGATGTAGTGACCTAAACCAAAAACAAGTGGAAAATTATCGAAATTTCCCGCATTACCAGAGATTGGATATGGATTATCGACTATCCTATCAGCATTTTCATCGGGAGTAATCCAATCATCCCAGAAATTGTATGAAAAGATATTATTAACACCATTGTCTTCTGCTTGTCTTCCACCTTGATTATTTCCAATAAAATAGTTCCCTGTTATTTGATTATTTTCAGCTTGGTAATCCAATATGATCCCAGAGCTATTGTGATATTTGATAATATTACCTGAAATGATATTTCCTTGATTGTTAATGTTATGGAGATGTATTCCTCGATCATTTTGAAATATCGAATTGTTAATTAAGTTGTTATTTATGGAATTTACTAATAAAATCCCATTATCATTGTTATCAAAGAGTGTATTATTTAAAAACGTATTACTGGCACAGGTTCCCACATCAATGCCAGAATAAAGACTCCTGGAGATAATATTTTTGGAAAAGTAATTTTTATTGCTAGATCGTAGAATCATGCCAATACCGTCATTTTGAATAATATTGCTAAAAATATTATTGCTATTGGCTGAATCAAGTTCAACTCCAGAGTCATCGTTGTCATTAAAGGTATTATTAAACATAGTATTGTTATTACATGAGGCTAGATGAATCCCTGCATTACTATTATTGAATATAGCATTATACGAAATAATAGTATAATTTGTGTTGAATAAATAAATTCCAGTTTGAGTGCAATCATGAACTCTATTACCTTCAATTAGATTAGCTGAAGTTGAAGTATGTACCATTCCAGTATTAGAATTGATGATGTGATTGTTTATTAAATTATTTTCCTTGGAATATTCCTGATAAATACCTGCACTACAATTGAGTATGATATTATTGACAATGGTTCCATGGGTAACATTATAAAGATATATTCCATTAAAGAATTTGGTTATTCCATTTAGCCAGTTTTTTTGAATTTTAAAATGAACATTAGTGTGCCAAATTTCTATTAAAGTTTCTGAACTATTAATGGAACATCCTTCAATGATGTAGGGATTATCCTTAGTCCCTTTACCTTCAAAACCTAATGTAACAAAATCTTCATTATCATCAATGTAAATAGGATCATGATCAATAAAAGAAAAGAAATCAGGAGTGGTTCGAGGGTGGAGGTCTGAGTTATTTCCAGGGCCATAAATGTGATAAGGGAGATCAACGATATAGTTAAAATTCTCGTCAGGATTGGTCCAATCATCCCAATAGTTATAATTAAAGATATTATCTCCATTATAATCACTAGCTTGAGATTCTATGAATAAGTTATCAATGAAATTATTGTACATCACAATATTTCCATAAGCAGAAGGATTCATCTCTACTGCCCATTGTTCACAATGACTCACCTGATTATACAAAATTGAATTATTATTAGTTCCAGCATGAACCCTTATACCTCTATCGCAATCATCGATTTTATTCTTGTAAATATGATTAAGTGAGGTATAGCCTAAATAGATTCCATCAGAGTATTTGTTAATTGTATTGTTAAAGATATTATTATTGGAGGATTGTAAGATGCCAATTGCATCTCCTCCAGATCTATAAGATCCAACATATGTTATCACATTATTGGTAATATTATTATGAGTAGATCCTTGCTCCAGCCATATAGCGTCCGATGCAGCATTGTAAATTGTATTGTCAGTAATTAGAGAATTTGTCACATTAGCAAATGAAATACCTCTACTATCGTATATATATTTATTATTGAAAAAGCATTCACGAATTTGAAAATAGACGTCTGTATTGCTGATAGAAACCAAGTGTTTGGAATTTATTGCTGTTATAATGTATCCTTCAATTAAATATGGATTGGAAACTGTACCATTGCCAAACCACGCTTTCCCTGCCGCCTGCTGCCTAAAATCGGTGTTACTATTGATATTAATTGATTTTTGAGTCTGGAAAATAGCGAATATTTGAATACGATAATTATTATGATCGAGAACGTATACTTGTCCTTTGTAGAAAGCCACATCCAACGGACAATTAAGATGATCGTTATCATTCCCGCTTTCGTTTGGTATGCCTATAGTTCCAATAAGGCCATGAGTTTTGTTTAATATCTGAACTCTGTGTTCAAAATCACAAACAACATAGAGATTATCACGGTAATCAGTTCGTACAATCACTGGTCTATAAAAATCTGTTCCGTCAACGGAAGTTATTCCATACAGCATTGCTTTTGTCGTTATGTTGTAAACAGGGATCTCATGATAAGATGTATCACCGTGACCAGAGTAGATTCGGCCTTTAGTATCAATAGCTGTGGTATGCATATTATTTGCCGTGAAGATAGAATCAATGAAGGTTAAGTTCTTGTCAAAAATCAGCACTGGTCCGTTGTAAATAGCTACATAAAGTGAACCATCAATCCCAATATCGAGTCCAAATGGGCATTCCCCATAAGGCATATAAGTTGAGCAGTTAATAGTTGTCAGATAAGACCGGTCAGTTGTATTGAATACTTGAACTCGTTGATTCTGAGGATCACTCACGAATAAACGGCCATCATTACTTACTTTAAGGCCTCCAAATGGAGTATTTGTCACGTAATTACCAAAGTGATCGTTATCTGTTCCCTCTTCTCCTTCAGTTCCTATTGTTCCAATGAAATTGAAATCCTTATCATAAGTTTTTACACAATATGATCTAGGATAATAAAGGTAATAATCACCAGTTTTTGGGTCAATGGCAAGACAATCTGCTAATTGATCTAAATTTATAGTATCTGAGTAGGTTATTGGATTAGATATTTCTATAGTATTTGTTTTTACAGCACTTAAGGATTCTTTCTCTCTATTATATGGAGTTGATGAGATCACATCATATGAATGAGATGTAATTCCATATTTTTCGATTATTCTGTCTGATAATTCAAAACTACCAGTAGATTTGTAGTGAGCAATTGTTAGAATTAATATTATCCAGAGTGAATATTTGGATATCTTATGTTTATTGAATTTCATTAGCTCCTCATCCAGAAAAACAAATCATTTTTCATATGCATTATTTTTTTAATAATTCTTAATTAAAATTTTATCAAGATTGGTTAGTTACTATTGTTTTTTTCTTTAAATTGTTTTTGAAACTCACATAATTACTAAATTCTTGATAAAAATAGAAACCAGGTAATTTTTTCTAAACATAAATCTATTCTGAAGGTGTAAAAATTGAAAGGGGATAAAGTGAACTATGGATATAACATGCCCATTAGGTAAGAAAATAACCTCAATACAAATGAACTTTCTGAATTTCAAACGATTAGCAATCATCATAAGTAGATGAAAAACTAAAAAAAGGAAAAATCAACATTGAGTTGTCTAGATAATTGCCTGGAAAAAGGGGAAAAAAACTGACAACAGTTATTCGAGTCCTCCTTTATGGTTTAGAAAAAAGTGGTAAGTCTACTCTCATTAATTCTTTTCAAAAAGGCCTTTTTATAGCAGGAGCACCTTCTACAGCCCAGACCATTTCTGAAATCACAATTGATAAGAACATTACATTTAATATAACTGAAGTTGGGGGGAGAAAGGAGGTAAGAAGGTTTGTTTCGAATTATATTGATCATGTGGAAGCTATCATATTTGTCATTGATGGAAGTGATGAGAGTAGCTTTATGGATGCAGAAACAGAATTCATGAAAATCCTAAATCATCCTCAATCATTGGGTAAACCTTTGGCTGTTCTTTTTCACAAAAAAGATATTGCTCGAGTGCATCCTTCGACCATTATCGAAAAGTTAGACATCCTTAATAGACTTGATCGACCACATCGGATTTTCTCCACAACCGCGAAGGAGCCACAGTATTTTGCACAAGTCCTTATCTGGATACATAAACGCTTAACAGAAGATGAACATCCATTACCAGACCGGTTTTCAAGGTTTCTCACCATTTACATTCTTGATATGCTAGATGATCATGAAAACGGCCTTCCACTTTTATCGATACTTGGCCAACTAGAAATCATCTCCCGTACAGGGCAAGTCGAGTATGATAGAGATAAAATTATGGCAATCCTCCGCAAATTAGTGTCTGTTGGTGAGATTGAGTACGTACAAAACTTACAAGTGTGGCAGATTACTCAAAAAGGGCGTGAAAAACTGCAAAGTTCCGAACTCGTTAAAGGTAATCTTCAGGAAGAATTACATGCACTGTTAGATAAAGAAAAAACAAAACCTGGTCTTGATAAAAGTGAAAAAGATTTACTAGATGATTTTGAATTAGATGAGTTAGCAGAATTATATAAAAAGACAACCACTCGCAAACGGAAGAATTAGCAGAGAACGATAGGTCAAATTGAGTAAAGTTGATGGAAGGGAGTATTCATAATTTCTGGGCAAATTCTAAAAATAGATTAGCGACAAATTTTTCGAATTCAAGGATGCCTCCTACATGGGGATCATTGGATTTGACAACCGCGTATTCAAGTGGTGAATGAGCTCTACCACCATGACATAATCCCCCAAAAACGAACGGAAGTTTGAGAATAGATTGAAACATTGAGAATGGTGCCGAACCTGCGAGAAGAGGATAAAAGACAGGGTTCTTTCCATAATCTTCATATACTAACTTTGTAGTTTGAATAAGAGGATGAGACGGTGACATTTTTGCAGGGCCATACCCAGCTCCAAGATCTAGTTCGACCATCGGAAATTGCTCTTTGATATAAGCTTGATAGCATTGTTTCACATATTCAATCTCCTGAAATGGTGGTAAACGAATATCTAGGTTTGCATGGGCCTCATGAGGAATGATAGTCATCCCCCCTTCTCCATAATACCCTCCTTCAATTCCATTGACAGATAATCCTGGTTTGAATAATTGTTCAACAATTGCTTGCTTACCAGTCAGTTCTACACCATTTATTCCTCTAAAACTAGTTACGCTCATATTCTTTTTTAAATTATTAAAATCTAAGTTCTTTAAAAGTTCCTTGATTATCTCCTCATCCTCCTCGGATGGGCCAACGATATTGGGATCATCTATTATTCCTGGAACTAGAATTTCATTGGTATCATCATTTTTCATCGATAATAAGACTTGCATTAATTTGAATACTGGATTTTTCACTAATCCCGAATTGGATGAATGTAAGTTCCGACCAACAGGCCCACCCCAATCTCCTCCTCGACACCATATCTTGGCCTCGATACATCCTCTGACACCAAGATAGAATTTAATGGAGCCATCAAACATTTCAAAGAACATTGGGAAATAAACAGCAGTACTCTGTTTAAGTTTTTTAGCATATTCATTAATAAAAGGATTCATATGAGGTGAGCCTAGCTCCTCTTCCCCTTCAATTGCGAAAATGATATTAACTGGTAATTCCCCCTCTTCTTTCAGTAATTCCTCAAAAACATTAAAAGCAGCCATTGTAGGTCCTTTTTGATTTGTGACTCCACGATTTAATAAGCACTTACCAGAAAAACCTGGAAACCATTCAAATTCGTGGATTTCTGCTCCAAATGGGTCAATTTTCTTATCATTGAGAATCCATTTATCTGGATACACAGGTTGTACATCATACATACTGTAGAATAAGACTGTGGGCTTTTTTTTATCAGCCCAAACTTCACCATAAACTTGTGGGTGTCCAAACTCTTCTCCCATTGTGTACGCTAGATGAACATCTTCACCACCAAGTGCTTTAATCTTTCTTAATAAAATCTCTGATGTTGCTTTTACTCCTTCACCTGTAGCAGAGATAGAAGGTTGTTGAAGGAATTTTTGTATTTCAGGAAGATGATTCTTGTTAAAATTATCCTCAATCCGAGAAATGATATCTGATAATGTCATTTAAATCACATTTTTCTTAATTTTAATGTATTTCCAAGTTTTTCAAGAGTTCAACAACAATAATTAAGTGCTTCTCTCTTTCTAGGTGGAAGTGATAATTTTAAAATTTCATGATTAGCAGTTTAAATGATTCTAATAATTTGTTATAAGAAAATATTGGAGTTAGATATCAACAAAAAAGGAATATTAATTGTTATTCGATCCTTCTCTTAAAATTATTAGACACAAAGATCATTTCTACTAAAGTACTGTAATTTCTTTAAATTGATCATAAGTTTATTTCACCTCCTTTTGTTATTTCTTGTTTAATCAGTTCTATGATAATTGTTACAGAATAGTATTATCTGTAAGACATATATATAGGTAATCTTTTTTCTTGAGTTGAGTAAAATCTCTTCACTTTATATCTCAAATTAACTAATATGGATTACAAATTCTTCAGGTGTAATGACAATGCATATTCCAGATGGTTGGGTTGATCCTGCATTCATAATAGTTACTTGGCTTATAACAATTGCTGTTATAATTGTCTCCTCACGTAAACTACGTGATATTGATGAAACGAGAATCGCTTACATGTCTGTAATAGGGGGAACGATTTTTGCAGCTCAAATGTTAAACTTTCCGATTTTGGGAGGTACTTCTGGCCATCTACTAGGTGGCACTCTAGCTGCAGCTATTGTAGGACCTTGGGCTGCTGTTTTAGTAATTACTGTTGTTCTCATGATTCAGGCATTACTTTTTGCTGATGGTGGAATCATTGCTTTAGGCCCCAATATCTTTAACATGGGGATTGTTGGAGTTTTTACAGGATATTCAGTTCTTCGTATTTTCATGGATAAGGAAAATCCTGAGGATGCCAAATTTCGTTATTATGGTGGTATATTCTGTGGAGCTTTTCTCTCTGTTGTTGTTGCTTCTTTTTTCGCAGCTCTAGAACTTGGTATTCCTCTAATAAATTACCCCGCAGCCATTCCCATATCTGTGGCATTGCCAACAATCGTTTTCTATCATGTGTTAATAGGCATAGGTGAAGGTTTGATCACTAGTATGATTGTTTTGTACTTCCATTCCATTGAAATGGATATTTTCCTTGGTATACAAAGACAACCTTCTCAGCTAGTAGAAGTTCAGAGGTAATAAAAATGGATGTCAAGCAGAAATATATCATTGGTGTTATTGCTATTCTTGTATTACTTTTACTCTTAGCCCCTTTTGCGGATCCTAATCCAGATGGTCTCGAAAGTGCTGCAGAACAGAACAATGCCCCTGATGGTAATTCATTTGATCTTGGGATTCTAACTGATTATGGGGCTTATGGTTCTGTGCTTCAACAAATTATTGGAAATGAATTTCTTTCTACAATAGTTTCTGGTTTAATCGGAGTTATTATTGTCTTTTGTATTTTTATCATTCCATACTATATCCTTAAACAACGTCATTCAAAAGAAATCAGCTCTGAATATTAATATTAGTTTTTTTACTTCTTTTTGTGTATTGAAGGATTGAATTTGAGAGAATCCTATACAAACGAACAACACTCTACCCATCAATTGGCATATCCAATTGATGTACGGTGCAAAATCATCGCAACTTTTTTTATCATTATTGCATGTTCATTAATAGTAGATCTGAATCAACTATCATGGTTTATACTGATTTTCATTCTTTCTTTCATTCTTCTTCGTCCTCGTTTATTATTTTTCAAACAAAGTCTAGCAACACTCCCGATTATTGTTTCATTAGCGTTAATTTCGTTTCTATCATTTAGTCGTTCGCCAATTATCTATAGAAGCTTATTCTATTCTACAATTCATGATAATTTTTCTTTCATGATATTTTCTGGATTACGTAGTCTCTTAATCGTTCTATTTGTTTTGATGCTCATTAATTCAGAAGAGTCTTTTTTTGAAATTATTTATGGATTAAATGATCTACAAATGCCCCATTTATTAACAAGCTTAACTTTCTTTACCTATCGTTTTTTTTCCCTTATGCAGGAAGAATTAGAAAGAATTCTTGAGGCTCGGTCGAATCGTCTCTACGGAGAAAGGCTTCGAATGAATTTTAGCTCAATGAAGATTATCAGTAATATTATTGCAGGTTTATTAGCACGATCCTTTAAACGGGCAGAATATGTGTCTGCCACTCTCTCAGCCCGAGGATTTTCTGGCAGATTAATACATCCCCATCAACCATGGAGTTTAGGTGGAGTTATTTTTTTGATTATAATATTAATTCTAGTAATTATAGCAATGAGTATAGGACAAATGTCACCATTTACTTTTTTGAGGGAATTCATATGAGTACATTAGCTACTGACCAGAATAATTCTAGTAAATCTGATGAAACCATACTTGAGGTAAAAGATCTATCATTTAAATATTTACAGAAACAGAAGCTGGTATTAAAGAATATTTCCGTTAATTTCCAAAGAAATAATCTTACAGTCATTGCTGGCCCGAATGGATCTGGTAAAACGACTCTTATGAAACACTTTAATGGATTAATTGTTCCTAAACATGGGCAAGTACGGGTTTTTGGCAAACTTGTGACAAAGAAGAACAAAAGAGATATTCAAAAACTTATTGGATTAGTTTTTGAAAATCCTGACGAACAGATATTCTTTCCTAAAGTAAGTGATGATATTTCATTTGGGCCAAGAAACATGCAACTAAGCCAAGAAGAAATTGAGAAACGAGTCAATTCTGCTTTAGAAGAAGTTCAAATTACTCATTTGAGAGAGAGAATTACATTTAATCTTTCCTTTGGTGAAAAGAAGAAGGTTGCTTTTGCTGGTATCTTAGCAATGCAACCCAATGTCATTGTGCTAGATGAACCTACCGCAGGTATCGATCCCTGGACCAAACCTCGTATGCTTGATATTATTCACTCAATATCTAAGAATAAGACAATTATTGTAGTTTCCCATGATTTTGATATTATGAGAATTGCTGATAGAATTATATTAATGAAACAAGGGGAAATCAAAGGAGATTTTTCATCTTTTAATGATTTTCTGGAGCAAGAGTTTATAAAAACTGATAATCTCTCGTAATAAGAATCAAAACAAAAAAGAAGTAATAATAGGTAGGATTGAAGATGAACCAGAAGGGTAATCGTGAGACTATTACTTTTTCTTGTGAGCAGGGTTTTAAAAATCTTATTAACACTAAAGTAAAAGAATTTGGGTATCAAAATACCTCGCAAATGATAAGAGATGCACTTCAAAGCTTTTTTGAATCAGAGGAGGTTCTTAATAACATTACTGCGAGTGATACTGACATTACAGTTACAATTTCAGTTGTTTATGACCATTATGACCAAAAAACAATTCAAAAGTTCTTAGAAGTACAACATCATTCGAATGTAGTCTTTTCAACACATTATCATTTAAAAAAAGGAGAATGTTTAGAGAATTTGATCATTAGTGATTCTGTTAATAATATTCGTATATTGATGAAGAAACTTCGTACAATTGAAGGTATGAAATATATTTCTTTCAAAGTGGTTTCTAGAGCATAAAAACAACTCTTATAACGCCACATAGCAGCTAGATCACATTTGTGTTGAAAATTCATATATTTTTTACTATAAATGCGAAGATGATAGATCCAACTAAATAATTATCTTTTCCTACTCTCAAATAACCATTAATCCTTACTATTTCATATTCAAAGCTAATAATTAAATCATTCACTCCTTGATTGATAACATAAAGGTTGCCAATAAATAAAAAACTAATTACAAATATTTCTTGGTTTTCATTAAGCATTTTAAAAGCGTGTCTTAGTTTTTTTTTGGACACATAAATAGAAAGAATTTTATCTTGAGTACTCATGGTTAGTATGAATCACAAAAATCGTACATGTGATAATTGAATTCTGGAAAAATCATATGAAACCTTTTAACTAGTATAACATCTATTCCCAAAAGGAGTGTTTTACATGTTTAGAAAGAAAAAACCTTCGGAGCTAGAATTATTACAAGAAGAGTTAACCAAAAAGCTAAACAATACTGAAACCCGAATAAATGAAGTTTCTCAAGAGTTGGCGTCAAGGATTGCAGCGATTGAAAAACACCTGGAGGGATCCGCGCTCCGTCAAAGCGAGCTATCTCAAACATTAGAAAACAGAAGCGTAGAGATCCGAACTCAGGCTTCTAAAGAGTTTAAAACGACACTTGATGAGGTTCGGGGTTCCCTGGAGACTTTAGGGTTAGAACTAAATAATCAAATATTAGATCTCAGTACACGACTTGAAAACCTTGATCAAAATTCAAGTAATTGGTCTTTTGCTGTCAATGAACAGATAGAGGAGTTCCGAGAAAAATATGTCACTGTATTAGAGGAGCTTCGTCAAGGAAGAAATATTGCTGTTGAAAAAGAACAGATTATGACCCAAAAATATGAAGAATTGGTAAATCAATTAAAAGAAAAAGAAAAATTAGCTCTTGAAAGGGATAATTTAGCTCAACAGCGTATCGGCACCCTGCAGGAAGAAATAGAGAAGAAAGGTAAAGAAGTAGAAAAAACTACATCTCAACTTGAGCAACTGGAATCAGAATTAAAAGAAAAGAATAATCTGATTGAGGAATTGCAAGAAAGGAAAATTGAAGCTGAAGAGCTAAAATTCGAACTCAAACGTCTGAAAGAAGAAAATGAAATGAAAACTTACGAACTTGATAGAGCAAAGACTCAAATTCAAACAATGGCGGAAGATTCAAAGCAATCCTTAGGAACAGCAAAGGCCATAAAGACATTTTTGAGTGAAAGCGAGTCTGGGAGAATTTTAAGTCATTTAATGAGTCTAGAACAGGTCACTGTTGATGATCTTGCAACAATGACTGGGATTGCAACATATACAGTCCAGCAAATAATTCACCACTTCCGAGATATGGGTATTATTTCGTTCGATGAAGGATCACGACGAGCAAGATTAGCAGATTGATCAAATCAAGCTGTTAATATCAACCTTTGAGGAGATTGTGCTGGAAACAAAGATCGGATCAACGGTTATTCGTTTGATTCAAGGGGATATTACTAAAGAAGAAACAGATGTAATTGTTAATGCAGCCAATACATCCCTCCGTGGTGGTGGTGGTGTGGATGGGGCTATTCATAATGCAGGAGGGCCTGAAATCTTACAGGAATGTATCCAGAAATATCCTGAGGGGTGTAAAACAGGAGAGGCTCGAATTACAACTGCGGGATTTATGAAGGCCACGTATGTTATTCATACACCAGGGCCCATTTGGCGAGGAGGTTATCAAAATGAGGAGAGTCTTTTAAAACATTGTTATCGAAATTCTCTCCTTCTTGCAGCTGAATATGAAGTTAAATCCATAGCTTTCCCGTCTATTTCAACAGGGGTATATAGGTTTCCGATTGAACAAGCCTCAAAAATAGCTCTTTCAACAGTAATTGAGAATCTACCATTAACTTCTATTATAGAAGTTCATTTTGTTTTATTCAGTTCTTCAGATTACAAGATATATGAGAAAAATCTTCAGTTTATAATTGAAGAAGAAAAAAGTAGATTGAAAAGCTGTTAAGTCTAGGGGTTTGAAAAACTATTTTTACTCTCTTTCACCCAATTTCTAATCGAATAGAAATGTTCTCGTTCGTGTTCAATGAAACGTCGTAAAACTTTGTTGAAGGACCATTGTTCTTTCGGGTAGTTTGTATAAGATTCTCGTGTGAAGATTTTAGCTCCTTTTTGAATACCCAGATTCTTCAGTACATAAATACAACCTTTTCTTACATGTTTAAGTCGGTCAAGAATAGGTTTCTTGTCTAGACGATCAATAGGCATTCCAACATACTCTTCATATAAAATATCTGCTTCTTTTCCTAATCTAGATTTATACCACTCTTCAGCATTAGCAATATGCGTCAGTATTTGAGTAGTAGTTCGTTTACCATGGGGTAACTGCTCCGATAGTCTATCTACAGGTATTTTATTAATGAGTTCTAATAAGGACTGACGAGAAAAATCCATTAATCTGAAGTAATAGTTTAATTTTTTTGATGTAACAGGTAGTTTATCGAATTCAAAAAGAGCTACAGTTCCTCCAGATTCCCCAAGGTCTGCGACATTAAAAACTTCTTCTTTAATAACAATTTTTTCATCAATAGATATTGAAATCTCTTCGTTATAGTGTTTTAACCATAAGATATACTCATTAACTTCCGAGTCGAGATTCTGTATCAATTCTCTCTTAGAGTTACCTTTTGCAATTGTACCAGGAAATTTAATTATTCTACCGTACCATTTACAAGTAGTTCCGCTTTCTATAGCTGCAGATAACATTATTAAAACATCAAATCTAACGATTTCTTTTTTAATTCTAAAGTAGAAGAAAAAAAGAAAAATTGGAAAGTTTTTTCCTATTCTGGAGCATAATCTTTTCCCATTTCTGCACGAGAAATCACAATTCGCTGTACCTCATTCGTACCCTCATAGATGGGCGTAATTCTAACATCTCGATAATAACGCTCGACATCATATTCTTTGATATATCCATATCCACCATGCATTTGGAGTGCTTCACTTGTTACTTCTTGAGCCATTTCTGATCCGTAAAGCTTGGCAATGCATGCATACTCAGAAAAGTCTTGTTTCAAATCTTTCATTCGAGCTGCTGAAAGGTAGGCCAGTCGTGCGGTGTGGATTTTCGTGTAAAGATCTGCAACTTTCCATTGGGTGGCCTGAAAACTTTCGATTGTTTTTCCAAATTGCTTTCTGGTCTTAACATATGTTGCTGCTTTTCGATAAGCTGCATCAGCAATACCTACTGCTTGAGCTCCAATCCCAATTCTTGCTGCTGATAATTCATATAAAACGACACTAAAACCACGATCGATTTTCCCTAAAACATTTCTTTTAGGAATAACAGCCCCATCAAGTAAAACTTCGGCTGTAGCATTGCTGTGAAGGCCTAATTTCTCTTCTATTCGTGTTATCTTGAATCCTGGATTGTTTTCAGTCTCAATGATAAATGCAGTTAGTCCTCTGGAAGCTTTTTCTGGAGAGGTAGAACCTAGAAAGAGATACGTATTGGCAATACCTGCATTTGATATGAAATTCTTCGTTCCATTGACGACATAATGGTCTCCTTCATCAACAACTTTTGTTTTTAATGATCCTAAATCAGAACCTGCACCAGGTTCTGTGAAAAGAAGACCACCAATTAGTTCACCACTTGCTAATTTAGGTAGATAATATTCTTTAGCTTCATCTGTACCAAATGTCTCAATGACATCATACGACGAGTTTTGTAGGCCAAAGAGCAACGAGGTTCCTGCATCTGCACGTGAAATCCGCTCATAACATGCGTTGGTCAACGTGAAAGATAATCCCACTCCTTCGAACTCTTCTGGAATTGCTAGTCCCAGTAAATCATTTTCCCTGAGTTTTTGTAGAATTTTATACGACTGTTCTGGGTAGGTTACTTTTCCTGTTTCAACGTCAAACCTGCACCCTGTTTCATTCATCTCTTGAGCATATGGTTCAATCTCTTTTTTACACAATTCATCCATGAGATCAAGTACCATCTCGTTTTGTTCAGTCTCTTCTTCATTATAACCGAATGTGGCCAGAATTTGTACTAAATCTTTCATAAAAAGAAACCATCCTTATTTTGTTGTAGCAATACTATCTTTTCGTTAATCATTCAGATGAAGATTCTTTGAATTCGCTGAACGCCTGGAATATTTGCGCAAGCTTATCTGAATAACCTTTTGATATATTGAACTTCTGTCTAACTTTCCACTCACCAGCTTTATTCTTTTGCCAACCGTATAGTCGAATCTGGTGTTTTCCTCCACCTGTTTCTACTAATACAACAGCTTTAAGCCAAGATGCGGTTTTCGCTAGACGTTTAGCAGCAACTACCTTTATTGTTTTACTGACTGGGAATTCTTCTGTATCATCAGTTAGTAATTCGCGGAGTGACATATTAATTCCAATCCTAAAACGTTTTTAAATCTATAGAATTTGTAATACTGATTTAATTCTCATCGTTCTTTGACAAAAAAATGTTTCGCTTCTTTTCATAAGAAAGTTACAAGGAAAATCCCGAATTCATACGGAGGAGGAATTATGATAGAAAACTTTTACAATAATAGAAGCAAGCCCTCTTAGGGAATAAAGGGGAATAGAGTGAAGAGGTGAAACAGGGAACAAGATGATCAGAAAAGAAAAGACAAATACTTGGAAGAAGGTTTAATCAAAAGTTAAATACTGCAATGACAGGTCAGTAATCAGCAATGCAACGTACTATTCAATGTCCATTACCAGCTGACTCTGACTTATTAGAAACCATCAGGGTTTATAATAAGGCTGTCCAGCGAGTAATCGACATTGGGTGGGCAACAAAAACCTATCATAAGAACAGACTCCATGAAATTTCTTATCATGACTTGCGTGCAACGTATCCCAAGTTACAATCTTCGTTAATCCAATGTGCTAGAGACATGGCTTCGGACATGCTCAAAAGGGAGAAATTCATGCATAAAAAACCTCTTAAAAGACCTTTCAGCGGTGTTCGATATAATCAACGGACATTCACTCCATTTTTAGCAAGTGGGACAATTTCTATCAGTACTCTTGTGGGTCGGAAGAAGCTGCAATTATTCATTCCTAAATATTTTCAACAGTATCTTAAGGGGAGGATCACCTCTTTGACGTTGTATTACAACAAGAGAAGGAAAAAAATCATCGCGTATTTTACGATAAAGTTGCCTGATGTTCCTGTGGAAAATCAATCCTCCTTCCTGGGAGTTGACCGAGGTATCAAACGAGTTGCCGTCTGTTCGAATAACAGTTTTTATCCCACCAACCACATCCTTGCGGTCAAATGGAAATATCAACTATTCCGAAAGAAGCTGCAGTCAAAAGGCACTCGATCCGCTAAACGCAAATTAAAGCGAGTTTGCGGCAGAGAAAGACGGTTTATGACTGATGAGAACCGTAAGATAGCAAAATGGATTTGTAACATGCCATATTCTTGTATTGTATTAGAAAATCTTCATGGTCTTAAGCAGCACAGTAAGAAGAAGAAAAATGTACCAAAAAAGCTTCGTCGTCAGTTTGGCAACTGGGCTTATTATCAACTCGAGCAATTTCTTATTGAACGAGTCGAAAAAGTTGGGAAGACCATTATGTTTGTCAATCCACGGCACACTTCTCAAAGATGTTCACGATGTGGCTATATTTCGAAAACTAATCGCCCTTCCTCATCCCACTTTTGCTGTCGTGAATGCTACTTCCCACTCCATGCTGATCTTAATGCTGCTCGCAACCTATCCGATTTTGGTAAAGCCTTGATCGGGAGGGCTTCCGTCAATAGTCCTAATGTAGCGGTACTCCCCCTAACTGAAACAATTGCCTTATTGAGTCAGAGGGAAGTGCTAGCTACAAGCCACTAAACTCATTCAGTGGTCATTGACAAAGTAATCAATATCTAATTAATTATTTCAACCAATATTTCCAGAAGCTTGTTTTTCATTGGTGGATAAAAGTGATATATACCCTCCTACGACGTGGGCCATCAAATTCTGCAAAAAAGATTTTTTGCCAAGTTCCTAACTGTAAATGACTATTTTCCACCAAAATAGTGACAGAATTTCCAACTAATGAGGCTTTAATGTGAGCAGCAGAATTACCTTCTAAATGACGAAAGAAAGGTTGATCCCAAGGAATCAGCTGATCCAATTGATTGAGAATATCTTTTTGAACACTTGGGTCGGCACCCTCATTGATCATAATTCCTGCAGTAGTATGCGGGACATAAATAACACAAATACCTGAATTCATATCCTTAGGAATTAAGTTATTAATATTCTGAGTAATATCTAGGAGTTCTGATCGTTTTTCTGTATTAATACGAGCTTCTTCCATATCTAACACCTTGATATTTTACTTATTCTTTGAATTTTGTATCTTTAGTATTCTTGAAAATCAACTAATATAAATCTATGAGATATCATGATTAATTACAGTTGGTATTGGTTATGGTGAGCTCATTTCACTCATTAAGTATTGAAACTATTGCTAAAGATTTGAATACAAACCTTGAAAATGGGTTATCTACAGAAGAAGCTCAAAGACGGTTAACAGAATATGGGCCAAACGAATTAGTATCCGGGGAAAAAGTATCTCCTCTCAAAATGTTTCTTCTCCAATTCAAGGATTTTATTGTTTTATTACTTCTGGGAGCAACTTTGGTTTCGATTCTTTTTGGTGAATTCATTGAAGCATTGATTATTGTAATTATAGTATTATTAAATGGAGTCTTGGGTTTTATACAGGAATATCGTGCAGAAGCCGCTCTTGAAAAGCTGAAGGAGCTCACTGGGGATGATACCTTAGTAATTCGGGATGGTAAGGAAAATCGGATTGTTGTTCAAAATCTCGTTCCTGGAGATATTTTAATGATGTATGAGGGAGAGACTATTGCTGCTGATGGACGAATTATTGAAGCTAGTCGTCTCAGAGTAGAGGAGGGTCTTCTTACTGGGGAGTCAGTACCAGTAAATAAGACAACAGCTCCTATCAGTGATGAAAGGATTCCTATTGCAGATCGAACCAATACTGCTTTCATGGGTACTACTACTGTTAAGGGTAGAGGAAAAGCGATTGTTGTAAATACCGGTATGAAAACTGAGATGGGGAAGATTGCACAATCTACAATCGAAACTGAAGAACAAGAAACACCTTTACAAATTCAATTATCTAAATTAGGAAAGATTCTAGGTATTATTGTATTAGTAGTTGTTTGTATTGTACTACTAGCTCAATTAGATAGAATTGAAGAAAATATGATTGAAGTAGTGGAAACAGCGATTGCTCTTGCAGTTTCGGCGGTTCCTGAAGGATTAGCTGCCGCTATTACACTAACATTAGCTATTGGGGTACAGCGAATGGCTCGAAAAAAAGCTGTAATCAGAAAATTACCTGCAGTAGAAACGTTAGGTTCAGTCGAGGTAATATGCACAGACAAAACGGGAACTCTTACTCAGAATAAAATGACTGTTCAGCGTATTTGGACACCAGCGTTAGGGTTTGTCGAGGTGACTGGAACTGGTTATCTTCCACGAGGAAATTTCATTCACATGGAAAAGGAAGTTAAATTGAATGTACAAGAACATACAGATCTATATCAATCTCTAAAAGCTGGTGCATTATGTAATACCTCATCGATCAATTATTCATCAAAGACAAATGAATGGTCATGTGAAGGAGACCCAACGGAAGGAGCTCTCGTGGTAGCAGCCATGAAAGCTGCATTCATGGACCGCTGGGAAGCTGGGTACGAATTAAAAAAAGATGGTGAAATTTTCTTTGATAGTGATCGCAAACGTATGACAATGGTCTATAGTAGAAAGAGACCAAATTTGGAAGAAACTTGGGCATTCATGAAAGGATCTCCTCTCATAGTCTTGAATCATTGTTCCCATATTCTCATAGGAGATTCTGTGGTGCCCCTCGATGATAAACTACGTGAAGAAATTTCTGAAGCTAATAAAGAATTAGGAGGCCGCGCTTTTCGTGTATTAGGATTGGCTCAAAGAAACCTTTCGAATGATTTAACGGATTTTACTGAAGATATTGTTGAAACAAACATGACCTTTATTGGATTAGTAGGGCAGGTAGATCCACCAAGGTTAGAAGTGGAGGAAGCAATTATGAAGTGTAAAAATGCAGGAATTAGAATAATTATGATTACTGGAGACCAGTTAGATACCGCTTTAGCCATAGCTAAATCTTTGGATTTGAAACCATATGAAGATGCTTTTTATTTGGCTCATACTTCGTCAGAACTTGAAGCAATGAGTGATGAAGAGTTTATTGAAGTTTTAAAAGATCTAGACGTGTGTGCACGTGCTTCTCCTAGTATTAAGCGAAGAATCGTAGAAACACTCCAAGATGAGTTTGGTTTAGTTGTTGCAATGACAGGTGATGGCGTAAACGATGCTCCAGCTTTAAAAAAGGCTGATATTGGTGTAGCAATGGGAATAACTGGTACAGACGTGGCACGTGAAGCAAGTGACATGGTACTTATGGACGATAATTTTGCTACGATTGTATCAGCTGTAGAAGAAGGCCGTACCATCTATGATAATATGAAGAAGTTTATTAGGTATTTACTAAGCTCTAACTTTGACGAGATACTTGTTGTCTTCACAGCAACGGTTTTACTAGGCCTTCCCTCTCCTTATTTAGCTTTAGGTATTTTATGGATCAATTTACTCACTGATGGTCTTCCAGCCCTTGCTCTTTCAATTGATCCAGGAGATCCTGATGTTATGAATCAAAAGCCTAGGGGACGCAAAAGTAACATGTTTGGGGAAATCCTAATCTTTTCTTTAGCTGCAGGGATTATTTCTTTTCTGGCAACTATGTTGTTTTTCTTACAATTCGATCCAGCTGCTCTAGAAAATCCTGAAACACTTGCACTCGCTAGAACTTTGGCTTTGACTGTCTCTGTTGTATTTGAATTATTCCAAGTTTTTGTCTCAAGGACTCCTGAAGGAAAGAGTATATTCCTCACTAACGCCTTTAATAACTTATACCTGTTAGCAGCTGTTTCTAGTGCGTTTATACTTCATCTGTTTATCTTGTATGTTAGACCATTGGCACAGATATTTGGTTTTGTAGCGTTGTCATTAGGACATTGGGTGACAATCTTCATTGTAGTTATAATTGGGATTGTTATTCTAGATCTTATAAAATTAGCTCAATCTAAAGTTGCTGATCGTTCTCAACCAATTATAGTTAAATGAAGAATATATTCTCTGCTATTCTAAATGTCAAAAAGCTAGAATTCCACGTAGGAAAATAATAAAGACAAATAATTGAGCAACTGTGATAGTAAACCCCTCATATATGTCTAAGCGTCTATCATCAGTCATAGATGACTTTATTAAAAATAATAGTAACCAAGCGAAACCAAATTGAACTAAAAGGAATGGTATGGGAACTTCTCCCGCAATTTCATGAACAAGTGGAATACCCCTTGGGTCATTACCACTTATTCCAATTAACGATGCAATGAATGAGAAAAGAGATATTAATCCAGTCATCAATAAAAGATTCTGCATACTCCCTGCAATTAGATTTCCTAATCCTAGCTCAATCCCTCCTTCATGCTTTACTGCAAGAAGGGCAATGGCATGTTCTGGAATTGAGGCAGCAGCACCAATGAAAAATGCAAGCTGGAATTCATTTAGCTCAAGCCCAACCATGTGAGATTGCTCAAGAAAGAGTTCAACAGAAGAAGAAATCATTTCACCAGCAAAAAAGATCATAACGAAAGCTAAAATTAACACACTAATTAAAAAATTTCGACTGATTGAGGGTTCAGTGATATGAGATTCTCCTTTTTGTTGCTCAGTAATTGTTTGTACCTTTTTCTGAAGATTATGTCTCAAAATGAAGAATAAATAAAATAGGTAGACAACAACCATGATGACATTTGCTTCATAGGGTAAGAAAGGTACAGTATGAACACCCTGAGGGGTGGTCGCTATTTCAAAAACTTCGAGAGCGAATAATACAATTCCATATACAAAAATGGCTCCGACAATTACAATTGCTACTCTTACAATTGGTACTTCAATTTCAACAACCTCCTCAGGGATTATAATTGCTGCTTTCCTCTTAACATTGCCAATTATTATTAATACTCCTAACATGAGAATATTAAATCCAGTGGCGATAATAATAAACGCAATGGCGAACTCAACTTTCCCACTTAAAATTGCGAAGGCACCAATCGCTAACTCTGGGGTATTACTGGCTAAACTAGATAATACACCAGACACATAGGGTGTGAGGCCAAGTTTTTTGCCCAGAATCTCCATTCCTCCAACTGCTTTTTCAGAAGCTAGAATTGCAATCCCTAATCCGATAAGCATGAATACTATTAATAGAAATGGATCAAGAGATTCTTTAAAAAATCCATAACCTACAATCAGGATTGCAAAAACGCTGAAAAGCACTTTATCAATATTCGAGAATTTCATTTGTTCACCTATCTAGTAAATCATTCCATAGTCAAATACTAAATCGAGTGTCCAAACACGATTAACATCAAAATAAATTAATTTTGATATCATCCTAGAATATATTCACTGAATGAAAGCAGAACTTTCTGATTACGAGTATTTAATGTTTGTGAAAAATTATAAAGGAACTGACCTTACTTAGTTGCAGCTCTATTTGTGTTCAACATGAGTAAAATATTAATCTTTGAGTTAATGCGTATATAAACATTTTTGTAACGCATATTCCTGGCCGATTCATATAAAAACTAGAGATTTTTGAATTAAATCCTTTCCTCTCCCTTAGATTTCAAGTAAAACCGTAGAAAGGATGAGATATAAAAGCATGGGATAACCATGTTTTTTAGAAGAGAGACCCATCAAAGATAAAGTCAATTTACTTCATGTTATCGGAAGTACTACTTCAATAGCATTTTTACCGTTGCGAATGAATTGTCTAGTAACACGTCAACAGTCATATTTTCAATTTAGAAAGTAAAACCTTTTAAACTGATGAAAGATTGAATGATCTAGACTTTCTACAAAACTCATTCTGTAGAAATGCCCAAATGTAAATATATTCGAAAAATTGTTAAAACTGTAGAAAAGGTGAAAGGAAAATGGCAACATTTGCAAAAGCACGAATTGAAGCAATTATGAAGTCCGCTGGTGCGGAAAGAATATCTGCAAAGGCTATTGCGCGAATGGACGAGCTTTGTGCTGAATTTGGCGGGAAGGCATCAAAAACAGCAATTAATCTGGCAAATACTGCCGGTCGTAAGACAGTACAATCTGATGATATCAAGTTAGCTGTTTCAAAGATTGGTGCTCCTAAGATGAGTCCCACTGGCCCAAAATCTCGAGCGTTTGCTAAAGCACGTGTAGAAAGAGTGATTCGAGAATCTGGCGCGTCACGAGTATCAGCTGACGCTGTAGACTACTTAAACAAGCAATTAGAAGCATATTGCTACACACTAGCTAAGGGAGCTATAGACATAGCACGACATGCGAAGAGAAAGACTTTGAAAGACACAGATATCATGCCATGAAGGCTTGATTGAAACCCCCCTCCTATCCCTCTTTTTTTTATTTCATGTGGTTTTCCCTCCCATAATCTATATCTTCTATTTTTTTTCCGCAATCTAATTATAGGGAATAGATGTGTAATTTCTAAAATGATAAACCAAATTGGGGGAAAAAACAAAACTTTAGGCCAATATTATACACCAGATTACATTGTAAATTACATTGTTGATCAGACGATTGGTCGCTTCCTTAAAAGCTCCAGTTATAATAGGATTTGTTCATTAAAAATCCTTGATCCTGCATGTGGATTAGGAATATTTCTTGTACGATCCTTAGAGTCTTTGTTATCCTATTTTGAATCGATTGAAAGGACAAATGAATTAACTTTAACGCAAGTTAGAAAGTCTATTATTGCAAACCAATTATATGGGATCGACATTGACAGAACTCAGATTGCAGAGACTCAAAAAAACCTTAATTGTCAAGACTTCAACTTAAATTTTAAGATTTTTAACGCATTGATTCCTCCAGCAACTTATGAGCATCAATGTGAGGTTTATTCACTAGAAGAATTACGCTTTCGGTATAAAGAGCACTTCATAAACGGAAGTGAGATATTTTCCAGCGAAAAAGAGAAAAGAGAAATCTCTGATCTTGAAAAACGAATTAAGCAGAATTTAAGAATCAAATTAACTGATGATTTCCAAATTTCTACACGTATTAATCCAATGCCTTGGGAAACTGTTTTTCCAGAGACAGACGGAAGATTTGACGTAATACTAGGGAATCCTCCTTGGGGAGCAACTCTATTTTCTTCCAAACTACTAAGTTTTTATAGCGTGGGAACCCAGCAGGTAGACTCTTGGAGTCTTTTTATTGAAAGAAGCATGATCGCTTTAAGAGATGGGGGACGTTTGGGATTTGTCATTCCAAACACTTTGCTTTTAAATGAGAATTATAGTGATATACGAAAATTAATACTAAATTCCTGCAGAATAAACAATATAATCAATCTCGGAGAAAATGTTTTTCCTGGCATAACTCAGCCTTGTATGATTATTATTGCTGAAAAAGGATCAATGGCTCCTAATCATCATCTTGATATTGTTCAGTATATTCCTCCACCAATAAAAAGGCTTCTTAAGGAAGGACACCAATCGTTATCTTCTCTACCTACTGTTTCTTGCCACCAAAATCGTTTCCTTTCGAATATTGATTATCAATTCAATATTTTTTCAATTGGCTATGAAGAATTTAGAGAGGCTATAGAGAAAGATTTTCGTCATGAAAAAATCCAAGTCAAACCTTTAAGAGATTTTGTTGTGAACGCTAGGGGAGTAGAACTTAATAAAAATGGTAGAATCATCCAGTGCTCATCCTGTGGTTGGTGGTCTTCCCCACCTGGTCTCGTGAAAAATGGAATAAAAACTAAGCAGTGTGCAAATCCAGAGTGCCAACAAGAAATAACAGAATATGATAAAACAGATTTTATAGTGTTTAATAACCCTAAACACCCTGAGAGGGATTATCCTTTTCTCGTAGGGCATCACATTCAGAGATATTATATTCAGAATCAAAAATATATTGATCCTACACGTACTGGAATAAATTATAAAGATCCTACTCTGTATCAAGGTTCTAAGCTTTTACTTAGAAAAACTGGAAAGGGAATTCGGACTGTAATAGATTACGATAACAGATGGGTTAATCAAGTTGTTTATCTCTTTAAATTAAAGAAAAATATCTCTATCAGCTTAGAATACATTATGGGAGTGTTGAATTCTCGATTAATTACCAAATATTTTTTCATCGAATTTGCAGATCCTCATCGTCAAGATTTTCCTCATTTCACCCAGAAAAAGTTTTTACGTCTTCCAATTAAAGTACCGTTAACTGAGAAAGAGGTAATCTTAGCAAATCAGCTTGCTAAAAAAGCTAAAGTCCTTCAATCTCAATATCAAAAGAAATATTCTTTACAACAACGATTTCAAGAAAATAATTTGAATTTAGAAAGGTTAAATCAAAAAATCGAACTACTCGAAAAAGAGATTGATGATATAGTTTTTGAACTATATGAAATTACTCCTAAGCTAAATCGAGAAGTTTTTTATGAGTTTTCTACCTGAAAAAATGATGAAACAAAACTCTGAAACATACAGTTAAAAATATATGATATTCCCGAGGATTGAGAGTTTTAACTGAACTGTATGATGAGAGTTCATATATGGAGCCCCCTCCCCAAAATAAATTGAAGAAACCAACGTATTATTATGAAACAAGTGATCTAGTTATTATAGCTCTGTTTGCATCGTTAGGAGGAGTATTTAGTTCTTTTATTGGCTATCTTGGTAAATTATTTGGATTAGCAATCGGTTTTCCTCAAGGTGGGGGGCAGATATTTGCAGGATTGCATATCTTATGGTTTGTATTGGTCTTTTTACAAACTGATCGAAAAGTAGGAACTGTTATTCTGTGTGGGATAATCAAAGGGTTTATTGAACTTTTTTCAGCTAGTCATCTTGGCATCATTGTGCTTTATGTTTCTATAGGGGAGGCATTGGTGTTTGAAATCGTGTACTTCAGTTTGTCTATCCTCCCAAAAGCATTAAAAATAGAAAGTCTCATATTAATATCAGCTGCTGGTTTAGCAGCGGTATCAAATATAGTAATTCGACTTAACACTTTCTTAGGTTTCGCCCTTCCACTTGAAATCTTTATATTAATACTTGGGGTATGTTTTATTAGTGGAGTCGTGTTTGGGGGCTATCTTGGTTTATTCCTATTCCAATTATTTGAACAATCAAGACTTTTAAGCTGGCGGAAGGAAACCAAAAAACCAGATAAATCATTTTCCAGTACAAAAACTTCAAAATAGATCCGTTAGATTAATCGTTTTGACAAAGGTTATTTTCAATTCTCTAAATAATTTTAATCGGATTTCTATAAATAATGAGAAAATTTATAGTATCGATTGTCAGAGTTAACATGAAATCATGATGGAGATGAAATTATTTGGGAGAAGTCCTTGGGCCTTGTAAGAGATGTGGTAAAATGATGATGCGTCCCCATCCTAGTGGGATATGCGTTGAATGTCGAAGAAAGCTTTCACCAAGAGCAACTCCAGACATTCCTGATATACCTGACCCTCTAAAATATCAACAGTAACCAAATAGGTCTTTCTTTTTTAAAAGAAAAAGGAGGGACTTGAAATTAATGACGTTTCTTTCTACAGACAACTATGGTTGTTCCAAGTGTCCCAATAATCACCAAGAATTCGAATCCAATTGCTGGGCCTGGTTTTGTGGTGGCACTAGTAGTAGAAGTAACAGAAGTAGCATTTAAAGAGACAGTAGTGGGGACTGTAATAGTCGTTGTATTTTGAAGTGTTTTTGTAGTAATATCAGTGATTGTAGTCGTATAAATTTCAGTTTCCCTTTGATATATTCCTATATAATATGGTGTTTCTTGATTTCCATCAGTGGCATGATTACTTGGGTATGCTAAGTCACTAGCTGACCAGTAGTATGTAATATATATCGGATCATCTGATTCGCTCAAACTGAGGGTGTAATTGTATATATTACCGATTTTGGACCAATTTGGATCACTAGCGGAGTATGAAACCTCAATCCATGATTCTTGGTTATTCAATACATTATAAGAAAATGTAACAGAGGTATTATCAATACCGTAATTATAGACTCCTTGATCATCGGTTATCTGTTCTGAAAATACAATTGGCATTTCTTCAGTTTGAGTCGTAATTGGCTTAATATGAATTAATTGAGGAGGATTAGTATCCCATGGAGATTTTTGGACAAAGAGTTCTGCAGTTTTCCGGGGATATATTCCATTTGAGGTAGCCACAACTCTGGTAATTGTATCGTCTCTTAGATTCGGAAGATATGTTGTCCAAACACCTTTGACTTTTGTTAATTCAGTAAAAACAATGGTTTGTTGAGAATACAGAGTAACAATGGCGTTTGAGATAGCTTTTTGAGAACAAGACACAATATTTCTTTTAGAAGTACTCCCAAATGGAGGTTGAGAATGCAAACCATTTTCAGGGAGGGGTGGGGGTTCATCTGCAGTATCATATAATGCAAGAGTTACAGATTCAACACCATAATTAACATATCCTTGGATAATTGGTGCTTGAATTGATAAAGGATAATCAACCGTCGTTGGAGTTGGAATATTTCCTTCAAATTGGATATGATCCTGAGGAATTAATAATTCGATATAGATAGATCCTGTTATGTTTTTTGATTGTTCATTAAAATCTTTATAAAACCAACCTATCCGAAAATGAAGAATGGTTCCTGTTGGTAATTTTCCAAAATGTACTTGAAATTCATCTAAAGGAATAGTGAAAGCTCCTACACCAATCACTGGATCAAGTATTGGTAGAAACTGTGGATAGTCTTCCTGTTTTAACTGGATATTAAAGATAATCTCATCATCACTCTCGTCCCAAGTGTTTCTAGTATCCGTGACGACTATTGAAGCATTATTAGCAGGTATAGCTGCATCCGATAGATTTAATCGCATTTCTCCTGTAAAGACCCAGTTTGAGCCTTGTTCAACATGAGATGGATTAAAAAATGAGGTACCAGTATCACGAGGATAATCTATCCCTACACCAAAACGGTAGCATAAAGTAGTATGAATTAAGTACACATGTGGGATAAGGTTAACATCATACGTTGTATATGCCATGAATAAAGCCCCACACTTCGCTTCTATTAATGATGGACTACTAGCATTTTTGGGGATGCCCATAACCAAATGAGGAGACCAGTTGATCCAATTAGAAGAAATAACTTGACAAATTTTCTCGTTTGATCCAGAAGTTTGAGTGAAGGCGATTAATAATGATCCATCCTCACGTTCAACAAGTGAAGGTTCAGTTGAATCAACCAAGGGATTTGTACATGTAATCGAAGAGGAAATCCACGAAGTTAAATCTGTTGAACTAAGAAGGTGAATGTTAGAGGTACCCCCCACTTTTCGTTCAAATGCCACCAGGTGAGTATTATTCTGTGAAAGACAATAAGAAGGACCACGATCTAAATCGAGATTATTAGTGACTTGTACAATATTTGAGGTATTCCATGGTTCTTCAATGAAGTAGATTTCATAATTACCAGTCCGATTAGAAGCCCAGAATAAGCCCAAATCTCCACTAGGTGTTTGAATTAAACACGGATCTAAATCATAAGCCGAATCATTTGTTATTTGAACTGGTTGACTCCATGAGTTGTTTTTAAAATCTGGACTTATTGTGATAAATATCTCAGGATTACCAGTTCGGTCAGATACAAATGCTACAATGTAGTGTAATGGTGGTTGAGTATTTAAACTTATATCTCCTGCAGGAATAGGTCTACTTACTATGTCTGGGACAAATGTGCGAGCCCAATATGCAGGAGGATACCAATAAATTAGTGAGGGACTATAATCATCTGACGAATTTGATGTAATTGGAATTGCAGAACTCCATGTCTGGCCTGCATCCCCAGTTTGGGAGCCATAGATGTCCCAATCACCCGTTCTATTAGTTTGCCAAACTACAGAGAAGCTGCCTGAGCTATGTTCTATAATAGAAGGTTCATCATCGTTAATATTAATAGCTGTTTGATCCATCAAAAATAATGTATAATCCCAAGGAAATGGATCATAGGCAACGGAAATATCGATTTCATTCAATGTATTGACACTTATATTGATATAAGTCTTTATACCATCATTACTATCACTATTTGGAGCAGATCCCCAAGAGAAAACCGTTCCAGGTGACCAAGGGTCAGTAATATTCCCTTCATCATCAGGATTTTGAACTCCTCCTGGCTGGCTATGATAATAGTCAAGCTGTTCCCATATAATGCCCATCGGGTCGATAGCATCTGCCTCTTCCAAATCAACAAGTTTTCGTTTTTCTCCATCATTCCCTTCATAAATGTTACATTCATCAATATGCCAAATAAGGATACCTGAACCTGGGAGTGCACTATCAAAGCCAGTTTGATTGCGAAAACAGACTAAAAAATACTCACGCAGAGACACACTATTTGTATCATTTGATAAAAATATCTTCATTACACTATCATGATTTGATGTCTCAATAGCTGGAAGAGTTTTTCCAAATAGGTTAGTTGTAACAATAGTAGGTATAAGCCATCCCATTTTTATCTTCGACCATGCACAAAAATGGGCTGGTGTGTCTCCAGGTTTTTCTCCTGAGCCTAATGTATCATTGTAATTCCATGCTCCTGCTCCCATAAGTCCCCAACGTCCAATTCCATCAGAAGAATAATCAGTGTCATATAAATCAGGTAGATTCCCGATTGCGTGCCCTAATTCATGGGCAAAAGTTCCCATTGGAGAAGTTTCAGCACACATTGTATAATCTTTCACTACAACTCTATCAACAACACATTTTGTTTGAACACTCCAACGATGAGACCAAATGTGATTGGAAACTCCAGTGCTTTCCTGAGCGTCTCCAGCATGAACAACTAGTAGATAATCGACGATACTGTCTCTGTTTACGTCAAACCTCGTAAAATTAACATTTGGATCAGCGAGTTGAACTCCTTCAACGACTAAATTATAGATGTAGTCATTCTTGTCATCAACCTGTGGAAAAACGTTTCCTGATGCTGAATCTTCCCCCCAATAGCGACTAGTATGCGAGGAGAGGTAGATTCCTCCAATTATTTCTCCCGTTATATTCAATTGTCCATACGAATTCTCCCAATAATAGCTAGCAACGCTCTTTGGATTACTATGATTGAAAATGAGATTTGCGTAATAATTTGAATTATGAGCGCTATCAAAGCTCACATTACTAAAACCAACCAGTAAAACCGCAATTTTGACAGTTCCAGTCGTAACATCGCTTTTCTTGCTAGTAGGAGCACTTGACTTAATACTTGCGAGAGGCGGCCGAATTTTGGGATTTACTGGATACATGTACTCAAAGGGGGTGTATCTGAAGTTATTACTAACAGAATCTTCTGTTGGGGATTCTTTTTCAGTGTATTTTTCGGAATTACATTCAATACTTGGATCTGATAACTGAGATAGATTATTCGGATGAGTTTGATAAAAAATTAAGCCTTCAATTGAGCCTAACAGTAAGAACACAATGATTAAGAACCCTACTCCTCCTATGATCTTTCGGAACACTTTTTTACACCTGCAGAGGATTTATTCAAAATGAGGTTTAATAACCAGTAGATACGAACTTAATATTTGATAAAACTTTCCACTAGTATTCATCTCAAATGAAAAACCTTAATTTCCTATCCAACTCTTATTATCTTGGTGTTGAAAACATGTCTAAGGATATTTTTACTCAGTATGATCATATTGAAGAAGCTCTTCAAGAGGGTATCAATCCTGAAGAATACATTATTGGTACTTATATGGTTCAACTTGGACCTAGGATGGATCCTTGGTTTATAGGGAGAGCTGCTGCCTGTGAGCAGTCAACTGGTACCTGGGTACCTGTCCCTGCTAACACTCCTGAATTGCGATCAAAATTTGGTGCTAAAGTAATTGGTCTTTATGAGGTTCCCTCATACGAGTTTGAAGTTCCTAAAAACGTTGAGGAACGTAATTACATCTACCAAATCGCTTTTCCTGCTATTAATCAAACAGATCAGATTGGCCTCATGCTAACAGCTACCATTGGGAACATTTCAATGGGTGGGAAGTTAAAATTATTGGATCTTCGATTTCCTAAAAAGTGGATCAAGAATTTTAAAGGACCGAAATTTGGTATCACAGGAATTCGAAAGTTGCTTAAAGTTCCAGATCGTCCTCTATTAAATAATATGATCAAGCCATGTAGTGGTTGGACTCCAGAGGTAGGAGCACAGTTATTTTATTCCGCTGCTTTAGGTGGGTGTGATGTTGTCAAAGATGATGAACTTATCGCTGATATGGATTATAATAAGATAAGTGATAGAGTTCCTATCATGATGGAAGCAGTAGACAAAGTGCGGGAAGAAACGGGAGAGGAAACTCTTTATACTGTGAATATTACCGATAAAATCACAAAATTAAAGGAAAACGCGTTAGCTGTCCAAGATGTTGGAGGAAACGCATTAATGCTGAATTATTTAGTCGTTGGGCTTCCTGCATTGAGGATGTTAGCAGAAGATAAAGAAGTCAAATTGCCAATTCTCGCTCATATGGACTTCGCTGGAGCTTTTTATGAGTCGCCATATTCAGGAGTTTCATCTTTTCTAATAATGGGAAAGCTTGCTAGGTTAGCTGGAGCTGATATTGTTGTTTATCCAGCACCTTATGGAAAAGCTCCCTATTTAAAAGAAAAATATCTTGGTATTGCAAAAGCTCACCGTTATCGGATGCATCACTTAAAACCAAGCCTACCCATGCCTTCGGGTGGAATTACCCCTGGGATGGTTATAAGAGTTATGCAGGATCTTGGAAAAGATATAATGATTGGATCAGGTGGAGGGATTCATGCTCATCCTGATGGTCCTGTTGCTGGAGCTAAAGCTTTCCGTCAAGCTATCGATATTGGGATGAAGGATTTAGCTGCTGCAAGTGAGGACTTCGAAGATTACGTTGAAGAACATGAAGAAGAATACCCAGAGCTTGTACGAGCGATGGAGGCGTGGGGAGTTTCTGATACAAGATTTTAATTTATCCTTCCCTTCTTTTTCTTTTACTCCCAATCATTGTATAGTGACAAAAACCTTTTTTTTCATGGACTTTTGAGGAGAAAAATTATATGACATCTTCAAGTTTCTTTCGCTGATAAATCCGAGTTTTTGCGTCAATAACCGTGAATAGATGTCTTACAGGTATAGGAACGAGTTCGCATTTACCCAGCACAAGATACCCTTTCGAATTTAGTGCTGAATGAAAGCGCTGAAAAAGTTTTTCACTTTGGGTTCTTGAAAAATAGATTAATACATTGCGACATATTATTAGATCTAAATTGCGGAAAGGAGGGGATTTTCTAAGATCATGAAATTTGAACGTAACTTTATTTCGAATGTTTACAGATAGTTGGAATAATTCACTACCCAGAGGCTTGAAATATTTTTGGATTTTTACTGGATTCATTTCTTCTAATAGATCTTTCGAATATATTCCGGCTTTTGCCTGTTCCAAAAATTCCTGACGGATATCTGTTGCTAAAATTTGAAGGTTATCTAGAATAGAATTTTTGAATCTGTCAAACATGAGTATAGCAATACTGTAGGGTTCTGGACCAATTGCACAACCAGCACTCCAAACACGAATCGATTTAGATATATCTGAACTAATTATTGGCAGGATTTCTGTGTTTAGTTTAGTCCACAGATCCTTATCTCTAAAAAACCGGGTTACATTTATAGATAGATTATCAATAAGCAAACTAATTTCTGATGGATCAGTTTCTAAAATTTCTTGGTACTCTTGATAAGTAGTCGCATCAACTTTCAACATTCGGCTATGTAGGCGCCTTAGGAAGTACTTCTCTTTGTAAGCCCCAAAATTAATATCATTTTTGGACAAAAAGTCATAGATTGACGAAAGGTTTCTTGTATCAGGTGGGTCAGGAATTGAGGGTAAAAAATTCAAAAAACCCCCTCTTTGTTTCTTTTTTTTCCTCTTAGTTCTTGTTTCTTTTTGTGGAAAAGAGTCTTTCAAAATATTCTCTCGTCTTATGAGAGGGGTGAACGAATTTACCTCTTCATTGTAGACTTTTCCTTTTTCCAACCAGCTCAATACACCCTCAAGAGTTTGTGGATCAATACTTAACAAATTCAACAACTCTAAGAAACTCTTGAGGCCAAGTCTCTTTGTTATTAGCCTTAACCGTTTAATTATTCTTACTTCATCTTTAGATGCGAAATTTACTTTCTTACGTCTAAAAAAGTTTAGTAGTTTTTTCAAGTCTTTTTCTGATTCAGACCAAATTTCTTCTTTTTCAATAGCTGTTTGTGATTTCTCCCATTTATTAATTTTAATTTTACTTACTATCTTCTTTCTCTTCTTCTTTGAGGCATCTATGTATTTTTCTTGATTTTTATAACGCTTAACTAAAGGAATGAAAGAATTTTCTGTTTCATTGTAAGCCTTCCCGTTTTCTAACCAATTAAATAGATTTATACGAGTTTGTGAGTCAACATTTAACAAATTTAGTAATTCAAAGTAATTCTTGAAACCGTTTATCTCTGCTACGATTCTTAACCTCTTACTTACTCTCTCTTCGTATTCAGAGGAAAAATGAATACCTGTTTGACGAAGAAAGTCTAGGAGTTCTTTAAGGCCTTCCTCGGATTCCAATGTAATTGCATGCTTGAGAGTCATTTATATTTTTACCTTAGTTTGGTTTATTATTGGGTAATTAGTAATGAATTCAAAGAGTATTGTGTTTTAATACGGTTTTTTTCCAATGATCTTCCATTACACATCCGTACCAAATTATTTTTAGATATCATAATTGAAAAATGTGCATTTAGAGATAAAAGGCGTGCTGACTATAAAAAGATAGTCAAATTAATTCTAATTTCCCTTATTGGATGTTATCTAGAACAAGAATGATTTATTAGAGTTGTTTTTAGGATAATTCTATCATCCCTCCCTATTCTACTATCTGTTCCTTCACTCTTAACGAATAAATTTCCACCATGTTCCTCTATGATTTTATGAGATAGATAAAGGCCGATTCGATTTTGAACATCTTGCTAAACACATATCATAACCAAGAAATTGTCGGTATGAAAATTAAAAGACCTGTTCTCCTCAAATTATCGCTATAGATATCTAAACGCCCCCAGCTACAGGTGGAAACAGAGCTATTATATCCCCATTTGTTAATATAGTTTCAACACCATTTAGGAATTTAATATTTCGTCCATTTTTTAAAATTTGTATCCACTGTCTAATCTCATTATTATCATCGAAAATTTTGTCTTTTAATGCGCTATATTGATCAAATAAAATCTCTAAGAGTTGTTGGATGGTTGTTCCTTCCTCTATATTAATTTCTCTTTCACGCTTGTTTGTAATTTGTTTGAAAGATGCAAAGAATCTTACTGTTATCAGAATAAATCTACGATGGTCTGTTATATCAGTCAAATGAGGCATCTCATAGTTTTTGTGACTTCTCTTCTTCTCTTAATCTTTTCTTATCAAGTTTCATAACTGGGGTCAGTGGTAACAATTCTCTAACTTCAATATATTTTGGGACAGCGTATGAGGGGAGATTGTCCTTGCAATACTGAAGTATGTCATCAGAAGTAATCTTCTCTCTATAATCATCTCTTAGAGCCACGAATGCTTTAACTCTCTCACTACCTGGACGTTCTGGATCCTGAACTCCAATCACACCTGCAACACTAACTGCAGGATGGCCATGCAATACATCATCGACAGTTTGAGAGTAGACCTTCATTCCACTGACATTAATCATATCTTTTATGCGGTCGACAATGTAAAAGTAGCCATCCTCATCCATTTTCGCAACATCACCAGTAGCTAACCAGCCCCCTTCTTGTAACCCCTTACCTACTGTTGGCCAGTAGCCTCTCATAGTTTGAGGTCCACGAATCCACAGTTCACCTGGTTCACCAAAGGGGACTTCTTCACCTGTCTCTAGATTGATAATTTTCACCTCTGTATCAGCAACAGGGACTCCCACTGATCTCTTTGCTTTTGACATAAAACCAGTGACTTTAGAAAGGCCCGATGGATTCATATGAGTAACAGCGCATGCTTCTGTCATACCATATCCCTCGCTCAATGGAGTCCCAACTTTTTTTTCCCACCTTTCTGCAACATCATGTGGTAAAGCAGCTGCACCAGAGAAGAAGAAAATGGGTATCCTTTTTAGGTTTGGATTGTCAAGTAGTAACATGTAATGTGTTGGTACACCGCCTACAATGAACGGACGATGCTCATTGATTATATCCATTATTAATAATAGATCCCGTCCATCAATTAAGAAGCCACGCAATCCCCATGAAATTCCAGCATGCATCAAAAAATGCCCTGCCTGATGAAAGATGGGGAGACAGATTAATGCAGCAGCTTTCCCTTTGATACCTGCACGTAAAGGATGCATCATCCACTGGACTGACTGAATCACGTTAGTCGTGATGTTATAATGAGTTAACATAGTTGCTTTTGGAACCCCTGTCGTTCCCCCTGTGAATGGGAGTAATGCAAGATCCTCCATTGGATTGATTTCGACTGTTGGAGGATTACTGTCACTTTTTTTGATTAAATCTTCAAATCGGTGTAGATTAACAATTTCAGGTAATTTTATCATTTCAGGGATTGAATAATCAGGAAATAAAGGGATTGGTGTATAGATCACATTTTTTAACTTAATCTCATCTTTAATTGCATCAATTCTTTCAAGACGTCTAAAGGAACATATAACGGTTTCAGTGCCAGATTCTTTTAATTCATATAGCACTTCGGGAGCTTTATGTAAGATACTGAGTGGAACATGCACCGCTCCAAGTTTCATGATTGCATAATCAGCCATAATGAATTGAGGACAAGAAGGTAGAATGGTCGCAACTCTATCCCCTTTTTTCACTCCTAAACCATCAAGAGCTGTTGCGAGTTTATCTACTTGTAGCTTCAACTCAGAGTATGTTAAATCTGTTTTGTACTCTCCTGCAATGAATGTACATGCAATGTTATCTGGATAATCTGTTGCAGCATCATCAAGAAATTTAGTTACAGGAATTTTAGGATAGGGTTTCATAGTTTTTGGGAGTTTATACGGTCCAACCTTGTAAGATTTTATCCAAGGTTTATCAGCATATGTCATTTTTTCAGTCAAGACTCTCACCAATTCTATACAGAGGAAAAACCGTCAAAAACTTAATAGAGGTTATAATATTAATAATCCCTAAACATTTATAATTAACTCCTATAATACTTTAAGAGTAAAATGAAGTACAATGTAGCCTCTTTCAGGGATTGGTCATTTCTTCAAAGAGCTTTTTATTGTTTTATAAGAGCATTTGTGCCCCTATGGAGCCGATTTTTCTTCAAGTTTAATGTTTATGGTATAGAGCATAGTAACAAACTCCCAGAGGGAACACCTGTTATATTTTGTGGAAATCATCAGTCTCATCTTGATTCTGTTTTATTTGGGTCTGCAATCGTAAAACCCCAGGGTTCAAGAGACTTTTTAGCATTTATGGCATCTGGAAAAGCAATGATGGAAAATAAGTTCTTTGGGTTGACTCGCTATCTTGGTGCATTTCCCGTTTTTAAAGAAAATCCAAAACCTGCCCTAACTACCGCAATTAAACTCTTGAAACATGGTTATGCGGTATATATTTCTCCTCAAGGAAAGCGAATTGGGCGTACACCTTTTCATGATTTTCATAATTTAGCGCAAGAAGGTCGTACTGGTGTTGGAAGAATAATTTTGAAAACCAATGGAAAAATCCCAATCATTCCGTTCTATCTTCATGGTGCGTATGAGGCGTTGAGATCTGGACAATTCATACCAAGATTTAAGGCTAATATATCCATTCGAATCGGGGAACCCTTGATATTTAAAGAATATACTCGTTCTAAAGGGTGGAAAGAATCTGATCCTGACTTCTTTCCCACGGCAAGAGAAATCGTTGACAAAATTATGTGGTCTATTCGTTTTTTGATGTTAATTGAAGAGAAGTATTATTTTAATGTAGTAGAACGAGCGTTTGCTGCTCCTCTAGAGAGGATTCCTATCCCCTCCCGTAAATCGAAACACTATCGGTTTTTAAGAAAAACTACCTTACTTCAACGTGAACAGCTGCGAAAGATGTTAAAAACTTAGGTTACCATTAATAATCTTTGCTTATCTCTTTCGATAACCAATCTAATCCTAATTCTTGAAGTTTATCAGAAGTTGGGATTCCATCTTTATTCCATCCTCGATTTGCGTAATAAGCGTCCAAAAGAGGTTCCAGATCCACCGTATGTCCTTTCGCGGGCCCCTCAGGCATTGGTTCTTCTAATAACCGTTTTGGAAGTGTATCATCAGCTCTGGTTAACCCTTCTCTGATATTATAGGCTCTTTGAAGATTAAAAATTCTTTCACCTGTTTTTCGAAAATCCTTTTCAGTGAAGTCTTCCCAACCGAAGAGTGTGGCAATTAATGTTGCCCAGTCCTCTCCTGTAAGTACCATTCCCATGAACTTACAACCACCAATGGAGTCAAATACACCAAAAGCATCCTCATAATCTTTGAGAATTCTAGTATCCTCTGGAGTTGCTTCTAGGTCATCACTTAGTTCACCATCAACAAGAGTGAATGGTAGAGCCAAAAAGGTAGGTCCCTCAATGAAAGAAGTCATATGGTCTCCTCCACGATTAGCAGTAGCGAATCCTACACCTGTTATCTTTGCTGATCTACTATCATATGCTGGTAATTCGAGACCTTTAACATGCATGGCAAATTTTTCGGATCCGTGGCCCAATTTTTCAGAAATAACCTTTGTCCCTTCAGCTAACAAATTTCCAAGTTTTCCTTCTCTTTTAGCAATTCGATGAACAAGTTCAAGCATGACATTTGCATCACCAAAGCTAATCTCTAATCCATCAGTATCAGATAGAATTCCCTTTTCAACACACTCCATTGCAAAGGCAATTGTTGCTCCTGTAGATATCGAATCTAAACCATACTCATTGCATAGAAAGTGAGCATATGTGATTGCCTCTAGGTTATCGATGTCACACATACTACCAAGAGAGCATAGTGACTCATATTCTGGCCCTTCTCCCTTGCTAGAGTATGGTCCTGTTTTAATTTCCGAGATCCTTCCACAATGGATGGGACATGCAAAACATGGTTTTCTTTCAACGAGTATGTTATCATTAATCGCCTCACCATTAATTTTCGCTGATTCCTTAAACATCCCAAGTTGAAAATTTCTGGTAGGAAATCCACCTTTTTCATTAACAAGATCAAGCATTACAGCTGTTCCGAATACTTCGAGGGATATTTTTAACAAGCTCTGATTTACCCAATCGAACCGCTTCTTCGCCTCCTCTTTATATTTAGCTGGATCTGAAACATTGATTTTTGCTGTGCCCCGTGAGGCGACAGCTTTCAACTTTTTAGATCCCATAACTGCTCCTAAACCACATCTTCCAGCAGCCCGACCCCAATTTGCTTCATTAGCATCATTCATTATTGCCGCGAACTTGACTAAATTTTCTCCTCCAATTCCTATACAAGCGACATTGAACTTCTCTCCAAGCTCTTCTTTGATTAGTCTTGTTGTTTCTGAGGTGTTTTTACCCCAAAGATGCGTAGCATCTTTTAGTTCGAATTTTCCTTCATCAGTTACAAGATAGACGGGTTTTTCAGAGACTCCCTCGAAAATAACCCCATCAAAGCCTGATCTCTTGAGATCTCGCCCCCAAAACCCTCCTGAGTTCGCATGACCCCAGAATCCTGTAAGAGGAGATTTAGCAACTACTGAATATCGTCCTGTGCTAGGAGATGAAGTACCAGTCATCGGGCCAGTCATGAAAATAAGTTTATTTTCAGGACCCAGAGGATCGATTCCTGCTTTGACTTCATCGAAGAGATATTTAGTTGCTAGTCCCGCTCCCCCTAGAAACATTTTCAAAGTATCATTATCAGGAAATTCTTCCGTTATTGTTCCATTTGACAGGTTCACTCGTAATATCTTACCTATATAACCATACATTTTATAAATACCCCAAAATACTGAATTGGTTTCATTATTTAGGTTTTTAGTTTTTTCTCTATCTTCAATTTATTTAGCTATTGTAAAGTTTAGAATGGGTGAGGCACTCACAGTAACTCTTAAATCGTGTCCTAATATTCTCAAACTAATACAATTAATTGGTCAATTTAGGAGGAATGATAAAATGGGTAATGATAAAATCATATTCGGCGAACAGGAGTGGCTAGATGCTGTTGTGAAGAAACTTAACGGAAGTGAAGCGTACGCAAAAGCAGCTGCTACTTGGGAAGGAGATTTTGTATTCATATTTACTCCTGATGGTACAGGTACCTTTACTGAGGAACGAAGGGTATACGTGGATCTGTGGCATGGCAAATGTCGAGGAGCTTATTACGTAACTCCTGAAAAACCTGCCCCAGAAAACGTAGCATATATTTTTGGCGGCAAATATGGCCATTGGTTAAAGGTTTTCGATACGACACTGGATCCATTAAAGGGGGTTCTTCAACGTAAATTCAAAGTCCAATGTAGTCCCAAAAATATGGCTAAAATGTTACGTGCTGTGAAAGCCACACAGGAACTTGTCAAATGCACACAGATCGAAGATGTAGAGTATCCGTGATCATTTTTCACTCGTAAGGGAGCCTTAAAAGATGTGGGATTTTACTAATCCGCGTAAAGTAATATTTGGTGAAGATGCTTTAGATTATCTTACTGAACAGACTTTTAAGCATGTCTTCATTGTAACTGATCCTACAATGAAGAAATTACATCTCAAGAAAGTCGAAGAAAAGCTGAAAAAGAATAATACTAAGATAACGGTATTTGATGAAATCCTTGGTGAACCAACTTTACAGATTGTCCAAAAAGGAGCCAAAATATTAGCTAAAAGTCAGCCAGATGTCATTATTGCGTTGGGTGGGGGTAGTGTCCTTGATTCAGCTAAAGGGATGTGGCCAATCTGGGCTGATTTCGATAAGGGCCTTGATGCAATCGAGGGGCTCGATCCAGTTGGAGCTATAAATCTCAGAGAAAAAACAAAATGTAAATTAATTAACATCCCTACAACGAGTGGGACAGGGAGTGATGCTACCTGGGCCGCGGTTCTCACTGATGAATCTGATAAAGTTGATCGTAAAGCTTCATTTGCTAATCGTGAACTCGTTGGGGATGTGATTATTCTCGATCCTATTTTTACAAAAACAATGCCTCTTCTTCTTCGTGCAGGCACTGGGATGGATGCTTTGTGTCATTCAATCGATGGTTACCTTTCTGATTGGCGGAACGACTTCTCAGACGCTTTATTAAGACATTCCTTTAAGCTCGTGTGGGAAAACCTTCCAATTGCAATCAAACAGGGCCGAAATGGTGAAATAGATACAGAAACGCTTGAGAAACTTCATAATGCCGCCACCATGGCAGGCTGGGGTTTTGGTAATTCTCAAATTATCTTATCTCATTCCTTAGCCCACAGTATAGGAGCTGTGTTTAAAATTCCTCATTCAGTTTGCATTGGGACAATGTGTTGGTATTCTTTAATGTATAATAAGAATACTGAGCCACAACGAATTGCTGATTTAGCTCGTTTAGTTGATATGAATGGAGCTTCTGATGAGGAATTAACATCCAAGCTAATTAACGCGTTTAAAGACCTACTGATCAAATTCGAACTACCTCTTTCGTTACAAGATATGAAAGTCACTAAGGAACAATATGAAACAAATCGTGAGAGCTTGATTGAATATGCGTTGAATGATTCAGGATCTCTCTCAAATCCACGACCATTAGATTATGAGGATTTCGAGAAAATCGTTGAGTGTGTTTTTACAGGTAAAGAGATCGATTTTTAACATAAAAAGAAAATAAGAGGAAACTAAGAAAATTCTTAATTTCTCATTCAGTCTCCTCTACTAAATCTCTCAGGAAGTTTGAGTTTTCCCTTTTTAGATAAATAAACAATTGCTGCTATTGATCCACCTCCGCCAACAGCTAAAACAGTTCCAAAGAGGAGAAGATCAGTTGGAAGTCCAGGAGTGGTACCAGCATTAACGAATTCAATTGTATAGGGGTCACTTTCCGATGTTAAGTCCAGATTATCAGAAGCCACGATGATGAAAGTCAAATTACCACTCTTTGTATTGACTTTGACATCGAAGTAATAGTAACCTGTCTCCTCATCATAAACCATGTCCTCAAATTTCCATTCATCAGCATCAGTAAATCGGTAACCAATAGTGCAGTTGACAACTTGTCCATCAAAATCTGTAACATTAGCCCAAATCCTGATTGTATTTTTACCTTCCATATCAAGTGGGGATGGGTAAGGAATTCCTTGAATTTCGATAAATGGAGCTAGACCATGAGAGTAACTTACTGAATATACTGCTGTTTCCGATGAAAGTCCTGCAAGATCAAAAGCACGGACTTTATAAAACAATGTTCCATTTTCACTGGAAATGGGAACATCAAAGAAGTAATTTCCTGATGTACTGTTTAGAGACATTGTACCTATAACCCAATAATCGTCCTCAGAAAATTTGTAGTAAGCATCTGCTCCAAAAACACCTCCTTGATCTATAATATTTGCAGATACTCGAATATAATGTTTTCCAGCAAGATTCATGGGTGATGAAAGTTGTATCATATTTATATTTGGAGCGGTACCATCTGCATAGTATTGATAGAGGGAGGTGTTTTCTGAATTCCACAGATTATCCGTCATATTGATATAGAAAAACACTATTGTATCATTTACTGAAGCTGGAATCTCTACGTAATATTGGTAGCCAAGTGGATACTTATAATCCCTAATTTCAATTTCGAAATTTAAGATTGACCCAGAATAGATATCTGAAAAATCTTGAATTTCCAGAGTAAAATTCCCCTTAGTGAAATCATTTTCGTTAATGCCTAAATTTGTAAGATCAATATTTCTGGTAAAAGTATTTGGACCAGGTTCACGATCATAGAGTAAGAATCGTCTGCCATCGTCTAATTTGAGCCAAATTCGTAAATCAGTGGGCATTTCATGAGTTATTTCAAACGTTAATATTGCTTCATCTACAGGTATGCTTCGAATTACTTCAAGAGGGAAATAACTCATTGCGTTATCTTTTATATAATGAAGATCAGTTGCTGTGAAAGTTTCTGAGTCCATATTGGCTTGATAATTAATTTGATTAGCCCCAATAGGTATCCAAGATATTTGATTGTCAAAACTATACCAAACTACTGATTGCATTGTTCCAGAATAATCAGATGAATTGAAAAGGACAAGTACTTTAGTATAGTTACTAATAACAGATGGATATAGGGAAAGAGTATCTAATACTGGTCCTGATCCGTCTGAATAATAGAAATTTACCGAAGTATTTCCTTTATTTCCAAAAAAGTCTTCTGTTTCGAAAAAGTACTCTACAAAAGCAGTTATGTTTGACTTAGGTAAGGTGACATTAAACCATACAGGAGAATCATAGGGACTCGTGAATGATAAATTTGTCATTTCCTTTTTGATTGGTATTGTTCCATTTGGTAGGGAATAATAGATGAATACTGACTTAATTCCCCTTGCATCCACGAATTCTGCTTCGATATACACTGGTGAAGTGGGTAACGTAACATTCTCAATAATAGTCCCACCATCGATCGATATATCGCTAACTCTCGGGGCTAGGCTATCGATACGAATCCAACGATCTCCAGAAGTCCCTTCGCGTCCTTTTTTGTCTTCTACCATGTCAGAAACATTAACCCTAACAATCAAATAAGTCTCAACATTTCCAAGGTTACTAGCTGGAATTGTACCATTAAAAAAGTGAGTTGGATATGGTACAGTTGGTATTTTATATTGATGATTCAAACTAATTGCAGTCCAATTGGTATCACCAACAAATTGATAATAAGCAACACCACTGCTTTTGTTTACTGTTCCATCTCGGTCTATTACTGAAACATTAAGAATATAGTCGTCGTTTGCACTAAGAACAGGTGGTACCGCCATAATTGATACAGAAGGGGTATAATCCATGAGGAAGGTGTATGTGGGCGACAAAATACTTTGGTTAAGGTCATCAAATGCTCTAACATAATAGTCTACAAAAGTAGCTTTGTTTGCCGCAGGAATATCCCACACAACTTCCTCTCGCCAAATGTCAAGAGTATCAAATTCAGGAGGATTAGGATCCCCACCACTATTATATGTTACCGCACTGATTTTATAACCAAGTGTAAGGTCGTTACTATAATAATCTTCATCATTTCCTGGTAGAGTTTGCGTATATCCATCAGCACCATTCTCATGGACAGTTTGCCATAAGCCTGTAGAAATATTCTTTGCTTGGATAAGGACATAAACTAAATTGGAACGAAAATCTCCTTCGATTGTTATATCTATCACTGAAACACATGATTCATTAAAGATGTATTCACCATATACCCAATTTGTTATAGATGGGCTTTCTACACCAGTCTGATAAATATAGACAGGATTAGGAAAGTCAGTATTTCTTAAACGAATTTCACGATCGCTAATTGTATTGTAAACCGTGTGATTATATTGACTGTTATTGAAAGTATATTCCCAGAATAATGTCGCATTTTGCACACCGTCAATATCATCAATAGGAAACGTTACCTCAACACCTTCATCACTATTAGGATTCGTGTTATTTAAAGATGGTAATCCAATAATGGGGCCCTCACTATCAGCGATAGAAAAGGTCGCTTGGGGTGTTTCTAGAGGTCTAGATAATTTACTATTTGAAGATTCTGTGGTCTTTGTGGCCGAAAAAACAGAAATCAAACAAAATATCAAAATAAAAGTAATTCCCCAGTTATGCTTCTTCATCTCTTTTCATCTATCCATAAATCAGAATTATTATCTTGAGTCTTATTTTTAATTATTAATCTCATAAATGTTCCCAAATATCTGGCTATTATCTTCATGATATAATAGCTCTCAAAAAATATATTATCAATAAATTTAAAGTATAATTTTCTATTTCATGATTGGAGGTATGAAATACCCTCCTATGCTTTATATTTCACAAAGGAGTATTAAATTATGGTAAACGAGGATTTACTACGTCAGTTATTTGTAAAAAAATCGTTCAAGAATAATGAGAGTGGATTCCAACTCCAAATGAAAAATACTATAAGTGATGCAACTATTATCGCTCCAATAAAACTGGAGATTAAAAGCGAATCAATAGAAAAAGAGAAGTTTAAAGATTTTACAATTGATCTCGATGGAGAGAAAGTGAATAATAAGGAAATAACAGAGCAGAATCCAGTTAAATTCTCTGTTAAAACTCTAGCTACATTGTATTTTGAACGAGTTAACCCATTACCTAAAGAGAAATATAAAATTAGATTCACGAAGCTATTAACTGAAGAATATGGGGATCTTCCATTTAGTATGAAAGAACGAATCCGTGAATGATTGTTTTATTCTCTTCTAGTTATTGATTAATTTTCTTGATTTGAATCAAGAATTATTATCATCTCTATATTGTATTTTTCATGATATATAGTCATAGATGTCATTTGTAAGGGGAAACTAGGAGCATCTAGAAAAATTCTTAACCATCACAGTTCTTTATAGTATAAACTAACCTAAAGGCTGAATGATGAAAATGGAGCATCAAAAACGACTTTTCAAAGATGATGAAATATTATCTTGGATCACAGACATAACTGATAATGAAATAGATGAGGTTCATAAAAAAAGCTTAGTACCTTTCTATGATCAATTATTTCTTGAAGGTCATGGAGCTTACTTAAAAGATTATACTGGGAAAGAATTTTTGGATTGTACGGCTCAAGCATGGACATGTAATATTGGCTTTGCCAATCCTGATGTTGCGTTTGCTGTAGGGGAACAATTAAAACGGTTGACCCATGTTCGTTATGGTTTTCCAACTGTTCCTCGTATTAAATTCATTCACAAATTGGCTAGTATTACCCCTGGAAACCTAAAAAAGATCGCGGTTAATGCAATGGGGGGCGGAGCAGCTGTTGAAGCTGCTTTACGTTTAGCTATGATTAATAAACCAGATGCAGAACATTTCTATACCTTTACTCGAAGTTATCATGGTAGTTCCCTAGCTACTATGACCCTTTCTACTCGATTTGCTGGCGTGACGCGCTTTCGGCCTTGGGGTTTTGATAAAGTCTCTAAAATACCTTTTCCTTATTGTTATCGTTGTCCTATGGGCCAAGAGAGTGAGAAAACCTGTCATTTAGAGTGTTTAGAACTTGCAAAATATATGATTGAGTATGGATCAGTTGACAAAGTATGTGGAATATTGATGGAGCCATTACAAGCACCAGGTGGTCACATCCCTGCTCCTGAAAGATATCTTCAAGGACTTCAACAATTCACTCAAAAGAATGATATCTTCTTAATTTTTGATGAATCACAAGTTTTTACTCGTATTGGTTATTGGTTTGCATCAGATTACTATAATGGAGTTATTCCTGACATTACTTGTCTTACAAAGGCAATTGGTGGTGGTTTACCAATGGGAGTAACAATTGCTAGAGATAATTTGATTGGATTCAATGCTGCAGAGGAACACACGACTTTCGGTGCTAATCCGCTCATGTTTGCCTCGGGTTTGGTGTTTCTCAACTATATTGAAAAAGCTGATCTTTTAAAAAACACTCGTGAACAGGGTGATTACCTAACATCCAAATTAAAGCAATTGCAAAAAAAATATGATGTTATTGGAGATATTAGGTGTCCAGGGCTTTTTATTGGAATTGAGCTCATCAAAGATCCTGAAACTAAAGAACCTGCTAATGCTTTATGCTCCGATCTCATTGAGGAGGCTATGAGTCAGGGAGTCATCTTTGGTCATTCTGCCCCCATATCCTCAGATAGTGGAAAACTCTTTAGGAATATCCTAAAAATAAAACCCCCATTAATTATCACTCGTGAGGACTCTGATCATATTTTAGAAGTATTTGAGAATAGTCTCATTGAAGCTATAGATTACATGTAACAAAAATCGTCTTGAAAGTGGATTGATAGGTTTGAGTGCTGAAAAATTCTTAGCTTATGATTTGGGAACGACAGCAACTAAAGCTGTTCTTGTATCTAACGAAATGAAATTAATTGACTCTGCAGTAGAAGAATTTAACACGCTTTACCCGCAACAAGGTTACGCTGAGCATGATCCAAAGGATTGGTGGAGAATACTAGTTTCAACAACAAAAGCAGTTCTCGAAAAAACCCAAACACAAAAAGATGAAATTACTGCATTGACCTTCTGTTCTCAAACACAAGGATTATTACCTGTAGATGAACGTGGTTCTCCTTTAATGAACTGTATGATCTGGTTAGATGCTCGTGGAGCTGAATATTTACACAAAGTCTACCCCTGGCCACGAGTACTTGGATACAGTCCCCTTCGGATTTTGAAGTTTCTCCGTATAACAGGAGGCGCCCCAGGTCTGACTGGGAAAGATCAAATCCCTAAAATCTTATGGTTAAGAGATAAACATCCTGAAATATATGAAAAATGTTACAAATATTTGGATGTTAAAGATTATATTATTTTTCGCTTAACAGGGGAGATGGTTACCAGCACAGATTTAGCTTATTTGTATTGGTTGGTTGATACTCGGAAAAAAGACGGGAAACCTCTTAATGAATGGTCAAAATCTCTCTGTAAAACTTACAAAATTGACATGAATAGACTCCCCGAAATTCGAAAACCTACGGATATTATTGGTAACTTGACAGATGAAGCAGCTAATGTTCTTGGTCTCTCAAAAGAAACACAAATTGTTTGTGGTATAGGTGATATGCCAGCAGCAGCTATTGGATCGGGAGCAGTCTTAGAAGGAGAGCTTCATTGTCAAATTGGAACCAGTGGATGGGTTTTAGGACATGTTTCCGAAAGGAAAGTTGATATCAGTCATTATACAGGATGTACAGGCAGTGCTTTTCCAGATCAATTTTATTTAATCACCGCTCATCAAGAAATTGCGGGAGCTGCTTTAGAGTGGGTCAAAAACAGCATTCTTTACTTCAAAGAAGAGCTTCAAGAGAAAGAGAAGAAACAAGTTTACGAGATCTTCGATGAATTAGTTGCACAATGTGAACCCGGAGCGAAAGGGAAAGGAGGAACCCATTTGCTATTTATGCCGTGGCTATTTGGGGAACGATGTCCGTTGGATGATGACCATGTACGAGCTGGCTTGATTAATGTATCATTAGATCATAATCGCCGACATTTACTTCGATCTATTTTTGAGGGAGTGGCGTTTAATGCTAAATGGGCTTTAGAAATTGTAGAAAAAATGTATTCGCCTGTGGAGTCACTACATATTATAGGTGGAGGAGCAAAATCGGATGTTTGGTGTCAAATCTATGCAGACATCATGAATAGAAGAATTTTGCGAGTTAAGTGGCCACAAGTTGCTGGAGCTATTGGGGCAGCCATAGTAGCTAAAATGGCACTGGAAGAATTAAATGATCCTGCAGAAATTAAGGATTTCATTTATTTTGACAAAGAGTTTTATCCAAACCCAGAATATCGATTATTATATGATCGTTTGTTTAAAGAATTTAAGAACCTCTATAAACAGAATAAAAAGTGGTTCAAGAGAATGAATACTCGTTAATTACGTGTGACTCTTCTAACGAGAAATGAGAGTGAATTTAAGCACTAACCATTGCAATGTCTTCTGGGAATTTCATAGTTAAATAGGTTTTAATTTCTTCCCCCTCGATCATCTCAATGAGGTTCTCTGGTTCTGGGATCTTTAATCTCGTCCACACTAATAGATCTTTACCTATCTTTATACTTTTCCTCATGGAGTCCGACTCGTTAACAATGAGGATCACAGAAAAGTCTGTTTCCTCAACCCGAACTAGTTTATAATTATCTGAGATCTCATCTGCTCCTGCTGACTTACTTCGCTTCATGAGTATTTCTCTTACTCCAGCTCCCATGGATGCTTCGGCAAAAGTATTTACTGCTGAGAACATACTTGTTAATAATGCAGGATCATATTGCGTTAGACCTTGATTAGTTATACTGCTTCCAACTAGCAAACCAGAATCTGTTTTATAAATACAAATGTTGTGAATATTAATATTAGGAAGAATAATTTCTCCTGTTAATGTTTCAATCAACCAATCGAAGGCCTGATAAAAGTTCATTCCCGTCTTTGCTGACATGTGGAATATATTAATGGCACGAAATTCGCCTTTTTGTTGAATATCATAAAGGTCAAAGTGTTTGAGAAGCGTAACATAGGGATCAACACCTGATATATCAGCTTTATTTGCTACAATAAGAAGGACAGCATTTGAGGGAATGCTAGGCATTGCATTATAAAGAGCTGCTTTACTTGACCTAAAACTGTTTGGATTGGAGCAATCTACGACAAAAACTACAGCATTAGAAAGACGTAAGTAATCTCCCCAAATCATGTGGAATGATTCTTGGCCACCCAAGTCAAATGCTTGGAACTTGACATTACGATACTCAAAAGAGTCAACATTTAATCCCATAGTTCTTACTAAACTACTATAGAATTCCCCTGTTCTCAAACGATGTAAAATAGTGGTTTTTCCTGCATATGCTTCTCCAATAAATGTTATCAATTCTTCTTTAAGTGGAGTAGAGGGTTCTTCCTCCTTTTTCGAATAACGTCGGAAGAGTCTCTTCAATAGGGAAATTTTAAAATCCTCCAATAAAAGGTGGATTTGATTGTCCATAACAAAAAAGAGCTATAAGAACTTACCTCGAGAATTATTACGACTATCTTATTAATCTTATCTTGAGACTGTTAAACACTTTATCATGGACTTTTCTGTTCTTAATTCAGAAAAATAGCTATAGATATGTGAACAGTATTTGTTTCTTCAAGAAATATATGGATTATAACCTAAATAATCACCTTAAGTCTACGTTTTTTAACATATTAAAGTAGTAAAACATTATTATAATGAGTTTTGATCACTCTTTCTAAGAAGGGACAATATTATGTTGAAAATAAAGAACTTAACAGTTGAAATAACAGAAGAACCAGGTAATATCATATTAAGGAATCTGAATCTACATATACCAGAAGGAGAAATCCATGTACTGTTTGGTCCAAATGGTTCTGGAAAATCCACACTTATACAGACCATTATGGGTTTCCCCCAATACCGTGTTGTCCATGGCTCGATTTTATTCAAAGGAAGTGATATTATAGGTAAGTCTATCACAGACCGGGCCAAGATGGGGATAGGAATCTCCTTTCAAAGACCACCAAATATCCCTGGGTTGAAATTACGTAAACTAACAGAATTTTTAGTGCATCAAAGAATTGAAACGACAGCTGAGATTGGTAAAAAAGCAAAAGAACTCGAAATGAGAGATTTCCTTAATCGAGATCTTAATGTACACTTTTCTGGTGGTGAAATAAAAAGATCTGAATTATTACAACTACTTCTTCAAGATCCCGATTTCATCCTCTTAGATGAACCTGAATCAGGGGTTGATATTCAAGCCATGAAACTGATTGGTCGGATGACTAATGTGTTGTTAGGCACCACTCCCCGTACACCATCACAACCTTGGTCAAAGAAAAAAGCAGGTCTTGTTATTACGCACACAGGTCACATTTTGGATTATATTCATACTGATAGAGCTCACGTTATGTGTCATGGTCATATAGGTTGCACTGGAACCCCATCACGATTACTAGAGGACATCAGGAATTTAGGATATCCTGAGTGTGTCCGATGTCATGAACGCTTAGAAGATCAACTGCAATTCAAACTCGTGGGGGGATGAGTAAATGGTAAAAATATCAAATGACCAGCTTAAACAACGAGCACGTCGTGCCATCTCAAAAAAAGCAAAATATGGAGTTGATGTTGACTTAAGTACTTATAAACTTCCAGAAATTAATGTCCACGAACCTGTTGTCAATCCATCAGAACTTAGCTCACGTGACGAAATCACACTATTACGAAAAGCAGGATTCTCAGATAATGATAATAGGACATCTGGAAGTTATTTACAATACGATTTTGATACAATTTGTCATAAAAGTAATGATCCTGGTGTTGAAGTTTTGCCTATTGATGAGGCTTGGGAGGAATATAGTGATTGTTTGAAAGACTACTGGTGGAAAAATGTTCCAATTGATACTGATAAATTTACGTCTCAAACCGAGTTGCACATGACTCGTGGATACTTCATTCGTGCAAAGGCCGGAGCTAAAATCACATATCCCTTACAGTCATGTCTTTTTATATCACAAAACTTTGGTGCTCAGAACGTTCATAATATCGTGATAGCAGAAGAAAAGAGTGATATCCACGTTATTACTGGTTGTGCAACATCAGCTAAAGCTGGCCTCCACGTAGGGGTATCTGAGTTTTATGTCGAAGAGAAAGCTTCACTTACTTTCACTATGATCCATAATTGGGAAGACGATTTTGTGGTAAGACCACGTTCGGTAACCACAGTTAAAGAAGGAGGGAATTTTACAAACAATTACATTGTGATGGATCCAGTAAAATCTGTACAACTTTTTCCAACTACGTACATTGAGGCTGATGCTACTGCGCGGTACAATAGTATCTTGTACGGTCATCCAGGTTCAACAATGGATATTGGCGGACATGTTGTTCTTCAAGGCGATCGTTCCCGAGCAGAAGTTATTTCACGATCTGTTACCATTGGAGGGAAAATTATTGCTCGGGGGATTCTTGACGGTCGAGCATCAAATATAAAAGCCCATTTGCAATGTGACGGGCTTCTACTTGCCAAAGGGATAATTCACGCCATTCCTGAACTTGTTGCCGATCGCCCCGATCTTGAGATGTCACATGAGGCATCCATTGGGCGAATTGGTGAGGAACAGCTTAACTATTTAATGGCTCGGGGTATGACTGAGGAAGAAGCAACAGACATGATTGTTAGAGGATTCTTAAGTATCGACATTGAGGGATTAAGGCCAGAAATTAAGGCTGAACTTGAGAAAATAACTTCAATCCCAATGGGATTTTAATAAAGGATAAAAAGATTAGATAGAATTGTTAATCATATCAAGTCAATTGAAATTGATATTAATATTCAGAAAAAAAGAAGACAATAACCGATAGATTAGTTTTGCTATACGTAAAGAAACTTGGAGTAATTTTTATGAGTAATAATGAATTCGAAGGCACTTTAGTGTACTCTGAATTCGATGAAAAAGCTGGGCCGGTAATTCGAGCAATTTATCCTAACAATTTGTATCCAGAAGAGATTAAACGGATAGCTGCGATGAGTATGCCAGGGATAGGGCAGCAGGATGAATTCTTTGATGTAGATGGAGCTGGATTTACCGTTTTTCAGGTTTCAGAACAGCGAATCGTATATAGTTTCTATAAATTCCTCCGAGGTGGCGTCCGTACCTTAAGTGGAGCTTCAATAGCCAGTCTATCCTTTGTTACTGAGCAAACAATTAATCCTTTTCGCTTTAAACCGTTTTTAGGGATAGTATTAACCTCCTTATTCAGAATTGTGGTAGATGCAAACACCTTAAAGCAGATTTACGATGGATTATCTCAAACTGGGATTATTGATAAACAGGTATCAGTAAAAGGCCCCCCTATTCGTGTCCGCGCAAGGATTATTCAAGAAAACGAGCTTCCTGTTTATTATATCGAACTAGAAAAAGATTTGGGACGATTATAACCTCTTCTTAATGAAAATATATTTTTTAATGTGCGGAGAAATTCTCTAGAATATGTCTTCATTTGTTATTTGCGGAAATATTCTCTAGATAACCTTTTTAGCTTCAAAATACTAATATTTCACCATATTGAATAACTTATTCCATAATAATCTCCAAAGAGATGGATAGACAAAATATTCAAGTAAAAAAGTGTTTCAGCGAGGGGAAAAACTTTAGGTCGCAATGAATTGTACCCTCAAGAGCAAGTAATTAATTTTATAGAGGAAATTATCGAAAATATTTCTTCATCTGGAGTATTCGTACTAGACCGTAAAACAACAAAAATCATTACTTCTAACAATGCTTTTGCCCAAATTCATGGTTACAATTCTAGTACAGACGTTAATGGTTTAGTTCTTTGGGACTTCCTACTTCCTCAGGATATTCAGTTACCTCTAAACACATTAGAACAAAAAGGATATTTTCAAGGTGAAGTTCGAGCCTTCACTCGCGGGAGGGATATTATCTCACTTGATCTTACAATTCTCGACATTCGACGCTTCAATATTATCCTTGGACTCGTCAAAGATATCACTAAAGAGCAATTAAGTATGAAACAATTGAAAGAATCAGAAGCGACCTATCGAGCTTTTATTGAAAACATTCACGAAGGTCTTATGATCTTAGATAAACATGGGAAAATTGTATTTGTAAATCCAGTTCTATGCGGAATATTGAAGTATCACAAAACAGAGCTTATAAACAAAGATTTCTTTGAGGTTACTCATCCTGAAGAATTCAAATCAATTGAAGCTAAGATCATAGGCAGAGAGAAGATCCCGCTTAGACATCATGAAATAAAATTAAAAGCAAAGTTTGGCCGTGACAAAACATTTTTAATTTCAACTGCTCCACTTTATGATTCTCAATCGAATTATAATGGAATAATCGTTGTTTGTGTTGACATCACTGATCGATATCTTGAAAGTGATAGATTAGCTGATACTCGTGGATTTTTACTCAAGATGATAATGTCTGAGATTTCAGAACAATTACTTCTCACACGAGGTTGGTTAGATATACTTCAAGCTTCATTACCCGAGCAAAACGAACGAGTGGACAAGTTAATCGGAATTATTGAAAAAGTTATTCGGCTTAATCGCCAAATTAGTGATTTTGAAAGCTTGAAGCCAATTTTTGAATACCCTCTTTTACTTGTGTCGATTGAAGAATTAATTAATGAATTGAACGAACTGATAAATCCTCTTGCTGAATCGAAAGGTAGCACAATCAACTTTAACTTGCAGGTGAAAAATCCAAACTTCTACAGTTGTCCTAGAATCTTAATAATAGCCATTGAACAGATAATACAAAATTCTCTTGAGAGATCATCTAATGAAATTACAATTGATATTGAATTAGCCTCCGAAAAGAGCCTACAATTAACTATCACAGATGATGGGAGAACTTTTCTAAAAAAAACAAAATCACCCAAAAAATCGGAATTTTTAATGGAAATTTACCTTGCGGATGTATTGCTTAGAGAAATTCATGGGAAATTAACTATAAACGACATCTTACCAAAAGAAGGGCTTCAGTTTTCTTTGATTTGTCCTTTAAAATATAATGATTGAGTAAAACTTATAGAAAGATTTCATCTAGTTTTATTCATGTCATCAGTGCGATTACAGTTACTCTCATTTATGTCATTTGCTCATTTTATCCATCACGTTGAACTTTACGCATTTCCAGCAATGCTTATACTTATTTCCCAGGAAATATCAATGAGTTATTTAGAAATGGGGATACTTGGATCTCTGCCCATTTTAATCATGGCAATTACATCACCATTGATTGGTTATTTAGGAAGAAATGCTGGATTGGGATTTTATATTATTTTACTCGGTATCTTCCTATTTGGTCTTTCTAGTTTCATAATATCTATCTCTTTGGATTTCTTTTATCTTTTCATTGGAAATATTATCTTAGGACTTGGATGTACTACTTTTCACCCTATAGGATTAGGAGTGGCAGCAAATTCTTTTAGAGGGGAGAATAGAGGCAAAGCTATGGCAGTGAATCATGCAGCTGGTGTAATTGGAACTGCTCTCGCCCCCTTAGGAACACTTGGACTCACTATTTTTGTACTGGGTGACTGGAGGCAAACATTCTCCTTACTTGGTTTTAGTTGCTTTACACTCTTGATTTTTATGACTATCTGGCTTATTATTCGAAAATTAATACCCCAGTATTCATCATTAATTCAAAATAATAATGATAATGAGGTTCGGGAGAATCTGACAAACAATACCTCAAGAATTGAATTTAAAAATTGGATTTTAGTAACATTAGGTTTAGTTATCATTATGAGCGCACTAAGGGGAGGAGTATATAGATTGATTAGTTTTTTTACTGTTACATTGCTACGAGATTTCTATGGTGTCCAATCCTTTGAAGCTGGGGTTATGACCAGTTTCATTCTAATATTGGGTTCTGGGAGCGATATCTACGGAGCTTATATCAGTGATAAATCTGGTTCTTATGGACGGGTGAAAATCATTTTATTGTCTGCTGTAGGAACTAGTCTTGCGATCTTAATTCTCATTTTTCTTACTGAAAACTTCTCTGTGATATGGGCAATCCTTTTTGGCTTTTCATTATGTGCTATTTGTTTCTACCTTGCTGGGGGAACTCTCCAAGCCCTAATGAGTGATCTTGTACCCCAAGAAAGTAGGACTTTTTTTTATTCAATTGTATTTTCGTTAGGATTAGTGGTTAGTTCAACTTCACCCACAATTTTTGGTGCGTTATTGGATCTGTTTCAATCACCAATCGCAGGTTTCGCATTCATGTTCCTATTAATATTATTATCCTTTTTTGTGACTATTCTATTTCATAAACGGTTGCCTTTTGCAGTAGACAATGATTTAATTTCCCCCTAAAAACGTATTAGGGGAACCAATTATTTCTGAGCGACAATCAACCACTCTGCTTTCATACCCTCTGGTGATAAATTTTGTCGCCCTTTTAGCAGCCGAGGGGAGACAATTTCGTCATATCCAAATTCAATAATGTTTAATCCCAGATCTGAGAATATTTCGTAGAAAATTCTATGGCAAGGAACTTGGTATCCTAAGATAGTTGGATTTCCAATAAACAAACCAAATGTTCCATTTTGCTTAATATAGCTGCTTAGTTTTTCAATAATCAAATACATGTCATAAAAATAATTATAGGTCTGTTGAGTATATTTCCCAACTTTACCATATTTTTTTCTCTCATTTTTTTCAATATTTTCAGCTGTTAAATTAAAAGAGTCAATATTTCCCAATTTGGTTTTGATTAATTCAATATCAGCGTCTTTTTTAGTACCTAATTCTTTTTTCGTAAGTTCTCTCACCCGCTCATCATCAACTAGGTTCATCCAATAGAGATCCAACTTTGTTGATCTGATATACTCTTGAGCATAAATATATGGAGGAGAAGTAATAATTAAATCAATAAATTCTTCATAAATAGGAAAATTGTAGGATAAAACATCCGTATCGCCTAAACAGACGATTTTCCTAGTATTAATCGTCTTGTTTCGAATACTGCTAGAGCTGATTTCATATTCATATTTTGGAGTAATGTTCTTTTTTTCAAGAATTCTTGCAAATTCTTTCATTTGATTAAAATTATTAAGGAGTGTTTTGCGGAAGGTATTATATGGAATATTAGGATTAATTTCTACTTTTTTACGTAGTTCTTCAACTTGTACTATTCTCCGTTTTGATCTGAATAATTTAGGTACATCACGCGCTCCATACGACAAATAACGAGAAACATATAATGCAGTTAATTTAAGTAAATTCATAAGGTTTTTTGGATATTTGTCTTCTTTAGAATAAATAAACCCCCAAATTTTCGCAAGTATATGTTTAAACTCCTCAGGATACCAATGATCAATATTTTTCCATTTAGGGTAGAATCTTTCATCATTTTTTTGCATTTCTTCAATGAATAGCTTTAGATCAATGGTTTTAATTTTTCTTTCGTTTCTTTTGTCATAAGCAGCTCCCAAGAAACCATCTAACTTCATTGGAGTTTGTTGAGTCAAATTAAATGCTATTCGTTGGGTTTTTACTTCAGTGAGGAAATTTGTAAGAGGATTGATATCAATGCAAATTGAATTATGACCTAAGTGTAAGGCTTCAATTGCTGTTGAACTACTTCCAGCAAAGGGATCCAATACAATACTATTTTCTTTTTTTGTGAATTTTGATATAACATAGTAAGGTACGTGTGGGATGAATTTTGCGGGATAAGAGTATAGATTGTGCGTTAAATAGTTACCAGATGGAATAATATCTTTCAAGTTCTGTTTGAAGGCATAATTCCTGACTTGAATTGACTCATTCAAGAATAATTAGCTCCTGGTTGATGTCTTACCTTAGGAATGTGAAAGATGTTAATCATTGAAGCTTTTTTTTAGAAACTTTGTAAGTGACTCAGTCTTCTTGACACTTTCTTTATCTAGCTGATTTTTTCCTTGTTGATTAAAATAATAATCTAAAATGGGAAGTTGAAGTCCTAATCGATCTAAGACATCTTTGAGAATATTCAAGTCAGATTTTTCTTTTTGGGAGAGCTTTAGCGTTCCTTCTTTTTTGAAATCATTATATTCAATCTTATTACAATAATGTGTAAGAATATTAATTGCTAGTTCCATATGGGGAATAAGTACAGGGAGAGAATCTTGGAAAGAACTTTCCATGATTCTTTTACGAATAATCTCTTTACGGGGAAACTTCTCATATCCAAATCCCTTCTTTTTCAGTATTCGTGAAGCTGCTAGAGTACTTCCTGTTCCAGCAAATGGATCTAGAATTGTTTCTCCCTCAGATAATTTGATACACTTATATGGTAATTCTATTGGGAAAGGTGCCTCATGGCCTTTTTTTATTGTAGCTCCTGTGGTCTTGGAGTAGGGTACTAACCATATATTTCCTGCGTCTCTCAGATCTTCAACAGAGTATCTTCCTATGTTTGATTTATCAGCATATGGAATTCCTATTGCCTTTGGATTAATATGATACTGTTTCTTGTCTTTAGCAAGTACAAAAATATTCTCCCAGAGGTTATGTGTTTTGAACCATAAAATAAAATAGGCTGTAAGTATAAAATGAAATTGGAAGCATAAATTGACATTTGACATATTTCCTCACAATGCCATATTGCCTCCTAGAAATGTAGATTACTCATTTTTATTATTTTTACTAATAATCTAATTATTATCATTAATTTCCCTCTTGATTATTTTAATATTAATTTATTTCTTCAATTATTGATTCAAAGAATATAACTAAATTCACTTTTACCAAATATATATCTTTTATTAACTTATAGGAATAAAGTCATAACATTAATAGGTTCGGAATTTCAGCTTAAATACATAAATTCTGAATATCTCTCCTATTATTAGATGAATCATTATTAATTCATTAGTAATAATATAGAACCAACACTTCTACGTAGGAACATTTATAAAAGTCAATAAAACTTCTTTTTATCAAATTTTTAAAGTTAATTAATGGGGAACTATGGAGAAAAATTTTGAAAAACAGAAAATCTTTCCGAGACTTAGACCTGAAGCTTTCTTATGATTCTGATGAAGATGAGAATATCGTTTCTTGTTTTTTTCAACCAGTTTTAGAACGATCTGTTGAATATCTCCGCGTAACTGGCTCATTTTCTTCTAGTGCTCTTTTAATTGCAGCAAGAGGGATCGCAGGGCTAGTTATTAATGATGGCAAAATGAAGTTAGTGGCTGATGCTAAACTTCGAACCTGTGATATCGAAGCGATTCAATCAGGAGAAGAATTAAGTAATGTGTTATCAAAAAAACTCTTATCTGATTTGAATACAATTGAAAAAGAAATAATTCAAGATCATATAGCTGCATTAGGATGGCTAGTAGCGAGTAAGAAACTTGAAATAAAAATCATAGTTATGGTAGATAATAAAGGAAATGTTATACCAGCAGGTAAGTCTAATATCATGTTTCATCCTAAGATTGGTATTCTCAAAGATGCTTTTGGAGAACGTGTTTCTTTTAGTGGATCAATTAATGAATCCATAACAGGCTGGATGGGTAATATAGAAGAGTTTAAGGTATACAAAAGCTGGGAAGAAGTTCAAAAAGGATATCTTGAAGCAGATTTAAACAAATTTAAAAAATATTGGGATGGTTCTCTTAAAAGGGCAAAAACATATGATGTTCCAGAAGCAGTGAAAGATCGTCTAATTAATATGGCACCTAAATCTATTGAATCAATGAAAGCACGTCTATTACGATGGTATAAAGGCGTATGTATTAAGAAAGAGGAGAAACTTCTTCCAGATCTCTGGAAACACCAACTAGAAGCTATCAAGATATGGCATATTGCGGATCATAATGGTATTTGGCAGATGTCTACAGGAAGTGGAAAAACACTTGCAGCAATTAAAGCTGCCATCGAATTGCATGAAAAACTAACGAAATCACTATTAGTTGTTATTGTTTGTCCATATGTTGTAATTGTTGATCAATGGACAAAGATTTTAACTGAATACGGACAAAATGTATGGAAACTTGATCATCAATGGATAGATAAGTTGAGAAAAGCTGTTAATTTTCATTTATGGGGTTCTAATAATATAACTTTCATTGTATTGACATATGATAAATTATCTACTCCAAAATCCCTTAATTACTTGAAAAAATGTAATAATGCTATGATTATTGCGGATGAAGTCCATAATTTTGGAGCTCGAAATAGACAAGCAGGGATGATTGACATTTTTAAATTTAGATTAGGATTGAGTGCAACTCCAGAACGTTGGTTTGATGAAGAGGGGAGTACATCAATAAAAGACTATTTTCATGACATAATTTATCAGTATTCTCTAAAACAAGCAATTGAGGATGGACATCTTGTTCCTTATGATTACTATCCTCATATCGTTGAATTAAATATCGAAGAATCAAGAGAATATATCCGAATTTCATCTAGAATCAAAAATATGGCATATTTATTAGATGAGGAGAATGTTCCAGATAATGTCAAAAAGAACCTCATAGAAAGGGCAAAAATTATCCGTAAAGCATCAAAAAAATCTCCTCGCTTAAAAGAATTAATATCAAATGGATTAATCAAATTAGAAAAAACATTAATCTATTGTGGAGATCTAGAACAGGTTTATGAAGTTCAAAATATGCTCAATGAGCTTGATATATATCAACATCAAAGATATACAGCACAAGAAACAGAAAAAGAAAGAAGCTTAATATTAAACAAATTCAACACAGGTACCATTAAGGTATTAGTTGCAATTAAATGCCTTGATGAAGGTTTAGATATCCCTGGCATTAAAAATGCAGTAATAATGGCAAGTACAATGAATCCAAGGGAATTCATACAAAGACGAGGGAGAATTCTAAGAACATATAGGGATAAAGAATTTGCTAGTATTCATGATTTTATTGTAATTCCTGCACGAGGCTCTTCTTTTGACAATGATTTTAGTCAAATGTATAGTAGAGAGCTTCAAAGATATGTTCAATTTACAAAAACATCACGGAATCCCGAGATTTCAGCTTCAACACTATTAAAAATAAGAGATAGAATAAGTAGAAGAGAATAAGAGGAAAATACATGTCCCTGTATCAAATAAGAAGTTTAAAAACAATTATCTCCAAAGTTATTGATGTTTGTGATAAGTATAGCAAAGAAGATCTCGCTGGACTTGATTTGATAAAAATGAAAACATTTCTTGAAAACATATTGAATACAGAACATAGATTAATAACAACTGATGCTAAAACATACAAGAAGCATTATAAGAAAGTCATTGAAGGATTCATCCCAAAATAGGAATGAATATAGTATGAGAATCAAAAAGATTGTATTAGAAAATTATCGTCAATTTAAAGGACATCAAGAATTAGAATTTAAGAATAATAATGAGGGGAAGAATATCACGCTTATAATTGGTGAAAATGGAGAGGGTAAGACCAACTTTCTAAACAGTATCTCTTGGTGTCTATATGGAAAGGAACGGAAAACCACAGATTACGATGAACTTCCTATACCTACTCAAATACTCGATAATGAAACATCTAACGAACTTAAACAAGTATTGGTAGAAATTAGTTTTGATTTAGCAGATTCTAATAAGAAATATGATGAATTAATTATAACACGAGAATCTACCATTTACAATGGCGATATTGATGGGCAGAAGCTTACTGCTGTTTTAATACCTAAAAATAATCCTAATCCTGTATCTTTAACTGACCCAAACATCTTTATTGGGCAAAACATTCCTGAAGATTTAATTGACTTCTTTCTTTTTGATGGAGAACAGTTAGAGAACTATTTCCTATCAACAGTAAGCGATACGGTCGCAAAAGGAATTGAAAAATTAGCACGAATTGACATTCTTAAAGAGACAATACGGAAATTGAAAGAAGTAAAAAAAGATTATGCAAAAGAAGTAGCAAAGCACAATCCTAATCTTGAATATTTATTAAAAGAAAGAGATATGTTAGAAAGTAAGAAAACTACAACCCAATCTCAGATAATGGAAAATAAAAGGGCTTTAACATTAGCTGAATCTGAAAAAAATAAGATTGATAGAGAATACGAAACATGTAAAGGTCAAGATATCCAAAAATTAGCTAATGAAAGACAAGAGCTAGAAACTCAGAGGAAGACACTGAATAAAAATCGCTCAAGTCTTGAAGAAGAACGTTTAAAATATACTCAGTATGAAGGTCCTTTTTTTCTAAGTAATTCAGCTCTTAAAAAAGTTCGAGAACTAATAGATAATAAGGAAAAAATCGGTGAATTTCCTCCTGATATTAAGGATACTTTTGTTAAGCAATTATTAGAACAAGGTTTATGTATATGTAAACAGGAATTAACAGAAGGCAGTATACACAGAAAGGAAGTAGAATTTCTTTTAAAAACTCTCATTACACAAGAATTTATTCAAATAGCGCAAACAAAATATAAAGAAATATTAGTTCAACAAACTAAGTATAAAAATTTATCAATAAGACTGAAAAGATTAAGGAGTGAAATAAGTGCAATTCAAAATCAAATTAATTTAAACACTCTCAGAAGCAAACAAATCAGTGAGATTTTAAAAGACAATCCTGAAGAGTTCGTAAAAGCACTTGAAACACAGCGTAAATCTTTAGAAAAACGAATTTACGATTTAACACGATCTATTGGTCGGTTAGAGCACTCTATTGATCAATTTAAGTCTAATGAAATAGAAGTTGATACTAAAATTAATAATGAATTAAATAAACAAAAAAAGCACAAATTAAGTGTTAAAAGACGTGATTTAACTAATGCTGCAATAGAGATTTTAGAAAAAGCTAAAATTAACATTGAATCAGAAACAATGATGAAAGTTAATAAAAAAATGAATGATTATTTTAGAGAGTTTCATTGGAAAGATGAAAACACTTTTGATACAATTTCACTTGAAACAGAGAGTGGTTTATCAATAAAAAAATTTGGGAAAGAAGCACTAGGATCACTTTCAGCAGGAGAACAGAATTTCTTAGCCTTAGCATTTATCACAGCTGTGAGAGATGTATCTGGATTCGATTTACCTGTTATAATTGATACACCTTTTGGTAGAATAGGCGAAGCTGCTAGACGGAACATATCTCAAAACCTTCCTAAATATTTAAAAAATAGTCAAATAACCATATTAGCAACTCCTTCTGAGTACACTGGTGCTGTTAAAAAAGGTTTAGATCGATTTATCAATAAAATTATAAATCTAAAATATGATAAAATTTCAGGTACTACAGAAATTTCTTAATAGAGGTATTTAAATGTCCAATCAACAGATAGAAGAAGCACCAAGAGACTTACGTTTTCCATCAAGAGCTCAAGATATCGTATTAAATTTAGCAAATCATGAAATATTTAAAAGTAAAGCTACCAATGCCACGATTTGGGCTTGGGCATTAGCCTTCGGTTATAAGGCAAAAACGCAAAAAGAGGAGCCTTTAGGTAATAAACCATTAGTAAGTAGAATTGCATTGGAAAGATATTATAAAGATTTACCACATTTTATTGTGACTGCATATAAAAGTGATCTCACCTATTTAGATCCAAAAAAGGAGAAAGAAGTCTATACAGAAGCCCAAAGGTTTGTTAATGCAGGGATATTCCTACTAGATGAATTATTACTAGATGATTCAAAAACGGAAACAATAGAAGAACTTTTAATAGAAAAACTCCTTGAATTAAACCTAGAAATGAATGAAGATGATGATGAAACTACCTAAACTCATTGTATATCCTCTTAATGCTTTTATATTCAATAATTGAAAACTTTATAGGGATTAAATAGGTGCTATTAAGAGAAATATGCAGTAAATCCATAAGGTGGGATTTATGTGGGAAATAAAAGATTTAAAGAACTGATAAAAGAATTCAATGAAAAATATACAAAATTATCTGTAAAAGAAATTATTGAGATTTTAACAAATTTTAAAGTTTGGGAATTTGATTTAACAAAAACAGAATGTGTTAATCTTAAAAATGAGCTATTAAATGTTGCTAATAATCTTATCAATGACATACAAAATAAAGGGGGTCAGGAGTTTGACCCTGAACCTGAATCAAATTTAAGAACAGAAATTTCTTCTTGGTTTCAAAGAGAAATTGAGGATAGGATACGAACACAGACAAAGCTTTCTATAGAAAGCTTGGGATGGGCTGGTTATCCAAGATTTGAGATTGACAGCGGTTACTTAACGATTAAAACAATGAGATCTACAACTGGTTCAAGTCCACGTTATCTATATCTTTCACCACGTGGTCTTAAAGTAGAAAAATCAGGGTATCATTTAGGTTTAGTTTTTATTTATGATTTAGAATCAACCGAAGATATTCCTAACGTCTATCCTAATGAAGTACGTTTAATTAACCTTTCTATCATTGAGCTTACAACAAAGATTGAATGCTCTGCAAGCTCCAAAAAGACTCTAGAAGCAAGAATTTAGGAAAGAATCACTATACTTTCTTTTTAAAGGCAACCATTCGCTGTGTATTTACTCCATCTATATTGTTCCTTACATTAAAGCAATTTGAGAGTTTGGTAAATTTCTGCAAATGAATATATCTCTTAATTATTGAAAATCCTACTTCTATACCTAAATCTTCTACTATTTCATCTAAATTTATTCTCTCCCGTTTATATTTCACATCTCCCACTTCTATTACTACAACTCCTTTGTTTTTCAGAACTCTATACATTTCCTTTAGTGAATTTCTAATGAAATCTTTCCAGACTTCCATACTATTGGTCATTACAAGATTTTCTTTAAATGAATCAGGATCTATGTCTAAGAACCAGAATTCTAACCAGTTATCCCCTAAGTAATCTACTTGAGCTAAAAATGGGGGAGAAGTAATTATTAAATCAACGAAAGAATCCTTATAGAATTCTTTTGGAAGGTTTCGAGCGTCATCATGAGTAAAAATTGAATTCCTACCATATTTTCTTAATGTATCAAGTTCAAATATATCTCCTCGCAGAGATCTTCTTGCTTTTCTCAAAATTAATTCAGCTATATTTTTTTCAACAGGTAAACTGTGTTTTTGGTTTATTTTTCTTTGCCTTTGGGGGGGTACTGATATTTGAGGGAATGAATATGCAGAAAAGAACCCAGGTGAATGTCCATGGAGCCTAGAGAGAGCAATTACCTCAATAAACCTGTCGATGTCATCATGATGCGTTCTTAAATATTCTTTGAGATTTAACAGTTGTGTTAACGTATATGAATGGTAAAAAGGAAGCAAATCTTCTTTTTTTTCTAGATTAAAATCATCAAGTGATTTTTTAAAGTAATCTATTTCATGAATTCGTTCTTCTATTTCATTTATTTTCGGCGGATGAGTTAAAGGGTAACATATTTTTTCAAATAATGGATTTATATCATTACCAATTGCATTATAACCCATTAAGTTTGCTTGTATAATAGTAGTTCCTCGCCCTGCAAAAGGATCTAACACTAATTTTTCTTCGTCATCAGTGAAGTACTTTGTTAAATTACCATTATCCCCTAAATATTTCGATATAAAGAAATGTGGTAATTCAGGTTTAAAAGAACCGCGGTAGGAAACTGTGTAATGGATATGATTCATTTGACGTTGTTTGTTTGTCCAAAATTCTGAATTCCTGACTTTATCTGAAGATATCTGATCATCAATCTGAGATCCTTCCAACTCCTGCATAAAATCACCATTCACAGTGTATAGCTAAAAAATCTCTCTATTTATAAATTTAACGATTTTACTATCTTTGCTCTCTGTGGTACAACATGGCACAAGATTATTCATTGCGGTACTTTTTTTCCTGTTTTAATATCTCATTCGCACCTCTCTTGATATTTTAAAATTGGAATGAATGTTCCTAATCTACTTTACACTTATATTCCTATTGAATAAATCCTGTTACATTATGATTTCTTTAAATTTTTCTAGTAACTACCTTGAACTATTATGATGTTTATTTTGAATATAGTCGGATTTGTTGATTATATCATGACAGTGAAACAATTTTTAAATTGAAATCATAGCACTTTATTAAAAAATTTAGATCTGAAAGAGAGGAATTATATGGGCACGTAATTATTAATTAAATACCTTAAATATTCAAAAAATTTCGAATTGCAATAGTTTTCAGTAGTCCATTTTATTCCAGCTTTCTCAGATAATAATTTTCTTTAAGGATATTTTCTGAACTCTTAGGTTATTAAAACTGATGAAATAAAAATCACTTTTATTCACCTGAGGTCATCAACTAGCTCGTCACCGATGCTAATCTCCATCGTGATGGCTGTAACCCGACAGCCTCTATCCCATCAGCGAGTAAAGCATTTGGGACTGCTTTCTTAAGAATATTAAATGCTCCATTCACATCAGCATTGATAATTATACCTCTCTTGGATTTAAACAACCCTCTAGTAATCCGTTTTCCAAGATATCTTGTATGATGTTTTATTAGCTCATTATCTAAGAATGAACACTTACTCGAATGATTTTCTTCTTGTTTAATGATTTTTATCCCCTGTTCCTCAGATTTATATTCAAGCTGATGTACAAGTCTATAAAAAGGTAAGGTGACAAAATTTTGGGTATTCCTCTTACCAATCTGACAGTTTTGTTTCCAATTGGGATTATACCCAATTATTAATGTCCCGATGTCATTTTCCACACAATAGTTTATTATCCGCTTGCTAATCTTGTGAAAATAGTCATTAAGTTTTTTATTGCGCTTACTGGTCAGTTTTGACAATTTTCTTCCTGTTTTTATTCCCTGTCGGTCATATATTGATTGAATTCTCGCTCGTTCTTTGTTATAGTATTGATTAATGGATTTAACAACCCCGCCTTTAATAACAAATGGATTTAATCCATTGTTATTGACCCCAGTTACGAGGTTGCGCACCCCTAGGTCAATTGCAATAATATTATTCTTATTCAAAGCCTTTAGATTAGATATTTTAATATAGACAATTTCTAATACATATCCGACTCCTTTCGGAATTATTCTTACTTCTCTAATGTCAGTATTCTCAGGAAGTCTTGTTTTTATTTCTAATCCGACTCTCTTAGGAAATCGGAGGATTCTATCTTTTAATTTCACCTGTTGATTGGTAAAAACCAACATAAACTCCCCATTCTTCGGTTTATATCGAGGGAGATTAGGCTTTGCTTTAAATTTTGATTTGTTATTCCTCCACTCTTTAATCGCTCTAAAAAAGGACGTCCAATTTCTATCAAGGATTTTCAAGACCTGTTGAGCAGTCTGAGCAGGAAGCTGACAATAGCTATTAGAGGTTTTTAGTATGTGATACAGGGATTGATAGTGAATCCATTTGTTATGTTTGAAAAACTCCTGACGGATTTGGTAATTTCCTTCGTTGTAGAGGTTCTTTGACAGATGACAGAACCAAGAGAGGGTTTTATTCGGTTTTAACCAGATTTGTTCTGTTCGTGTGACCATCATTAGGAGAACTTCACTCTGGTTGAATTTCCTGAGAGAATAAAAGTGAGATTGTCAGCGATCTTACTTTTGAAATTATAATTGATATTTCAGCGTACTTGTAGTTGTTTATATATTGATGATGCAATCTTATAATTCTGTACCTGAGAGAGATCAGTGAAAGTGAAAATTCTAACTTCTTACTTCTTAACGCCTCTCCTTTTTTGATAATTTTCGATTGATCTTTATAGAGTATTTCTGTTTTTCATTTTGTTAAAGAGAACCCTGACAATCTCAGTGGATTTGTTAGATTAACTTCTAATATTAGCTATCTGATTCTCAACTCATAATCAGACAATGTGACACATTATAATGTATTGCTTGTTACTTTTTAAGGTTATTACGTCAGGAAATATTGGTTCAGCTGTATTTTCGAGGAGATGATGCGTGAAAACTGTAATTTTGGGAAGCGGAGGCTGAACTCTTATAGTAGATCGTCTGGTTGTCAAAAATTTCATAGTCTACCATAAAATCTCACTAGTTTTGGCTATAAAATAAATAAATTAGTTTATCGATATTATTTTACACCAGAGATTTTTATACTTTCTCTGGTATTATTCTTGAGAAGTCTTAAACAGGCTTGAATTTGTTACTATATTTGATTAGTTGTTCTCTATGAAGCTTCAATAATATTGGCAGGTTTAATACAAAACACCATCATATTAGTGGATTTATTCAACCAAAAATAAAAAGGTTAATAATTCTCTTTTTTTTTCAAGTAATTTGCACGAAAAACGCTTTTATTCACATCAAAAGGCTCGAATATGCATCAGTTTACTCGATTTAACCTGATTCTTCTTTTATGTGATTATCAAGCGAAGCTTTAAGCATCGTGAAAAGAAAACACACGTGAAAATTATGAACGAATCTCAAGACGACAGTAATATTGAATTAAATGAAAAGAAAATTAGTGAATTATCACCTTTCGATCGAAAGCTTCAAGTAACATTCGTTGTTATTGAGAAAGGTGAATCACGTACAATTACATCCCGAAAAACAAATGAAGAACATACATTAGCTGATGTAAAAATTGGGGATCCAACAGGTACCATTATCCTTACCCTCTGGGACGACACAATTGACCGAGTCAATGAAGGAGACACTTATATGGTTAAGAATGGTTATGTGAATGTCTTCCAAGAACATATGCGTCTGGCGCTAGGAAAGTGGGGTTCTCTTGAAGAAACAGATGAAAAAATTACTCTTGATTCTGTTGATATGGATAATGACCGATCTGAAGAAGTCCATGAGGATACTCGCAGAAGAAGAAGGCCACGCCGGAGTTATGGTGGATACAACCGTGGAGATCGCGGTGATCGCGGTGATCGCGGTGATCGTGGTTTTTCGGGTGATAGGGGCCGTTCACGAGATCGTGAGAGAACTCGCTGGTAATTTCAACCTGAATCATTCTTTCTTACAAATCTCATACCATATTTTTTATTTTTCTTTTATTTGTTCTATGACTTTTTGTTATTAGTAAAGTATCTTAATCTCTTTTAGGAGAGGGGATCCAACATTTTCCGAACATGTATCATAACAAGATTTATTTAGAGGAGTTCAAAAATCAAATAATCATTTCAAACAAATATCATAGAAGAGGAATTTCTATTTATTGTAAAATCATCAGGTTATAAAATAAGTAAATCTAGTTGGAAAGTGGTTTTAATGAAAAATAAAGTGGGTGTTAGGTTGGAAAATAAAAATGTATGGGAAAGAAGAGTCCCCATTGTTCCTAATGATATGAAAGAGTTAATTAACAAAGAATCTATCGATTTTGTTGTACAATCCTCTTCAATTCGGGCTTTCAAAGATGAATACTACCGTGAAATTGGAGTAAAAGTGATCCCTGACATTGAAGAAGCAAATGTGATTTTTGCAATAAAAGAAATCCCACTTCCAGTCGTTGAGGCTCAAAAATCTCCAAAAACCTATATATTCTTTTCGCATACAATAAAAGGTCAGAAACACAATATGCCAATGTTGAAAAAAATAATGGAGAGGAAGGCTACTCTCATTGATTATGAAAAGGTGGTTAATGAAAAAGGATTTCGTCTTATCTTTTTTGGAAATTGGGCTGGCTTAGCTGGGATGGTTGAAATTCTTTGGGGATATGGCCAAAGAGTGAAATTAAATAAAAAAGTAGAAAATCCATTCCAGAAACTCAAACATACTTGGGAATACGAAAGTCTAGATAGTGCAAGAAAAGCTGTATCTGAGGTGGGTGAAGAAATAATTGAAAAAGGACTTCCAAAAGAACTCGTTCCTCTTGTGATTGGTTTTGCTGGTTATGGAAATGTGTCAACTGGCGCCCAATCCATGTTAGAATTTTTGCCAGTCGAAGAGATTGACCCAATGGAACTAAAAGATTTTTTTGATCGGGGAGAATTCTCCCCGAATTGCGTTTACAAAGTCGTATTTAAAGAGGAGCATATGGTTGAACCAATTGAAGGTGAATTTAACTTACAACATTACTATGATCATGGTAAAACAAAATATAGAGGAATTTTCGAGCAATATTTCCCATACATATCAATCCTCATAAATGCGATTTATTGGAGTGATAAATACCCCAGATTAATAACTAAGAAATTCCTTAAGTCTCAATTCGAATCTGACGAAGAAATTCAGTGCCAAATCATAGGTGACATTTCTTGTGATATTGAAGGAGGCATTGAAGCCACATTACAGACAACAAAACCTGATAACCCAGTATTTATCTATAATCCTTTTACTGATGAAGGAACTGTTGGATTGAAGGGAATAGGAATGGCAATTATGGCTGTGGATAATCTCCCTTGCGAATTACCCGTTGAATCCTCAACTAGTTTCAGTGAGACGTTAAAGCCATATGTACCGATAATTGCAAAAGCTGATTACTCAAAACCTTTCTCTGAATTAGATTTACCACCAGTAATCAAGAATGCAGTCATTGTTCATCTGGGAGAGTTGACACCTAACTATAAATATATTGAGGAATTTGATACCTTTAAGGGCGTATAGAAACCCCATGAACCTAAAAATAATTATATTAATTAGTAAGGAGTAATTAGAATTGAAAAAAGTTTTGATTCTTGGCGCAGGAATGGTTGCTGGGCCTCCTGTAACTTATTTATTAGACCATGGTTATCAAGTCACAGTAGCAAGTCGTACTAAGAGTAAAGCTATAAATCTAATTGGAGATCATCCTAATGGTATAGCAAAAGAATTTGATATCACAAAGGCATCTGAAGAAGAGTTAGATCAGTTAGTGAAGGAAAGCGATTTAGTTGTCAGTTTGTTACCTTATATCTATCATGTGCATGTAGCCAAGTCTTGTATTAAATACAAAAAACACATGGTAACCACTTCTTATGTTAGTCCTGAAATGCGAGCATTAGATGAAGACGCTAAGAAAGCAGGGATCACAATTTTGAATGAAATAGGTGTTGACCCAGGAATAGACCATATGTCAGCGAAAAAAATCATTGATGATGTTCATGAAAGAGGAGGAAAAATTCTTTCCTTCAAATCATATTGCGGAGGATTACCTGCCCCAGATGCTGTAACAACACCATGGAAATATAAATTATCTTGGTCACCTCGTGGGGTGATTCTGGCAGGCCGTAATCCTGCAAAATACAAAGAAGATGGTAAAATAATAGAAATTCCTGGTGAAGAGCTGTTTGACAATTACTATCCTTATCCAGTCGATGGTTTAGAAGATGATTATGAAGCTTATCCTAATCGTGATTCAACACCTTATATTAATATTTATGAGATTTCCGAGACCAAGACGATGTTTCGGGGGACTCTACGTAATACAGGATGGTGTCGTGCTCTTAAAAAGGTTGCTGACTCGGGATATATGGATTTAGAGGAACTAGAACTCCCTTCAGGATTCACTTATAACCAACTTACTAATAAACTTCTAGGAGTATCTTTGGATGCGGATTCTAAAGAAGAATTCATGAAAAAATTCAATCTTGTGGTGACCGATGATATCATTCATCGTTTTGAATGGATGGGACTATTTGGGAATGACCAAGTACCTTCTACTAAGATATCACCCCTTGATGCTTTGTGTCATCAATGGGAGACTCATCTCCAATATTCGCCTGGTGAACGGGATATGTTAATTATGGTTCACGAGTTCAAATATGAATTGCCTGAAGGTAAAGAAAAACGCACTAGTACCATGGTTGATCTTGGAATTAAGGATGGTCCCACTTCAATGTCACGAACAGTTGGCTTACCATGCGCAATAGGTGTTCATATGATTTTAGAAGGTAAAATCACCGATAAGGGTGTCATAATTCCTGTACAAAAGAATATTTATGAACCAGTCTTGAAAGAGTTAGAGGAACTTAATATAGGATTTACTGACCGAGTTGAAAAAATCTAAGCCACTATAGAGGGGGAAGGAGGGAAAAATTATTTGTGGTCTCCCTTCGAGATGATGAAAATGCAAGTTCTTTTCCCACAAACTCGATACCAGGGAAGTAAACTAAAATTACTTGATTGGTTTCAGCCTATATTTCATAATATTGAATTTGACACTGTACTAGATGCATTTGGAGGCACAAGCGCAGTCAGTCATATGTTTAAAAGAATGGGGAAAGAAGTAACTTATAATGACATACTTACCTCAAATTGGTATATTGGAAAAGCATTGATTGAGAATAATTCAACAAAATTTGATCTATTAAAAGTAAGGTCGCTTTTTGAGAAAAAAAAAGGTTTTTCTTATCTTACTACTATACAGGATCAATTCCAAGATATTTATTATATTGATAAAGAGAATGAACTATTAGATATTGTAGTACAAAATATCTTTCGGCTTGAAAACCAATTTGAAAAAGCCATTTGTTTTTTCGCTCTTTTTCAAGCTTGTATTCAGAAACGTCCCTTTAATCTTTTTCATAGAAAGAATCTTTATCTCCGTTTAAATAAGGTTGAACGAAGTTTCGGGAATAAAAAGACTTGGGACACTCCATTTGAGCAATTGTTTTTGAAAGCAATCAAAGAGGGGAATCACGCCGTTTTTGATAATCAAAGGGTAAATAAAGCTTTTAATTATCCAATTTTAGATCTACCTTTACCAGATGAGGGTTACGATCTAGTTTATCTTGATCCTCCTTATGTTTCTTCTCAAGGGATTGGCATTGATTATCGGGATTTTTATCATTTCTTAGAGGGTATTTGTAATTATGATTGTTGGGAAAGTATGATTGACTATGAATCAAAACATAGGCGATTAAAAATAATACACAACGGATGGACAAGTCCAAAAAAAGTCTTACAGGAATTTGAGAAAACTATTGAGAAATTCCGAGATTATAAAATGATTATATCCTATAGAGACCCTGGTATTCCAGATATTGATACAATAAAGAAGATATTACTTAGTTACAAAAAAAATATTATAGTACAAACAAAAGATTACAAATATGCCTTAACATCAACAAAAAAAACAGTAAAAGAAGTGATATTCTTGTCAAAAAACTGATCTAAATGTCCTATCTTGAGTTGAATAGTTGCTAATGATATAATCTACTTTTTCAAATCACAATAAGTAGTATATGTTTTTCCTTCTTCAAAAAAACCTAATTTCTTATACAAATTACGAGCAGCCTTATTCTTTTCATCTACCCACAAAAAAATGTTCGACAAGTTGTAGCGGGAGAATAATTCTTTACATAAAACCCCAACAGTTTTCAACGCATAATGTTGCCTTCTCTCAATGATCTTTGTTTCTATTCCTCGTAATATAGCAAAAGAAAAGGTTTCTTGGGACAGAATGTGAGGAGCTGCTGCAAAGCATACAATATTTCTATTCTTAATCAGTCCATAGCTTAAACCACCGCCATAAGGACGGTATCGCTTAGGGAGAGGGTATTTTAGAGATGGAATTTGGATAATTTGATTATCGGGGTTAGAAAAGGAAAAGAGATCTCTTGAAAGATTAAGAGATAGGTATGTATTGTATGAATCAATTCTTTGATTCGTCTCTAAATCCCGAAAATTCTCAAAACGTTGTATTATTTCTCCCCATCTCTTTTTTTCAAATATTAAGACAAGGTTAGTTTTAAACCACCGCACTTTATTTTCAAATTGCCAAACATTTTCTCCCATAAGAGTATATTTATTTTCATAACGGAAAATATATTGGAAAGGGTCACTAGAAAATGCTAGTTCTGTTTTTTGACGTTTCTGATAAAAATACCATAAAATATAACATATAATACTAAGCTGTTGTTTTTGAATTTGTTTTATGAAGGCGTATGAATTGGAATGATTATACTTCAATGATAAGGAAGCCTCCTCTACTCCGCATACATAGTCGTTAAACTATAGGAGATACTTCTTTAGCCATCAAAAACTTGTTGGTTTGATAATGGATGTCCTAAATCATAAGATTTTCTGAGATGTTCTAAAGAAACATGTGTATAAAGCTGTGTTGTTGAAAGTGAAGCATGGCCTAGAAGTTCTTGGATTACACGGATATCAACATCATTTGATAAAAGATGGGTGGCAAACGCATGTCGTAATGTATGAGGGGTTACCTTCTTTTCTAATAGATTTGCTGCTTTTTTGTACTTTTTGACAATCCTTTGTATTGAACGAGGGGTTAAACGCTTCCCTGAACGGTTCAATATGAACGCAGGATTTTTTGTATCAGTTGGACGAGTTTTAATGTAATCTGTTAAGAGTTCAATAATTCCAATAGGGAGAGGAATTATTCTATCTTTCCCACCTTTTCCACCAACTACATGAATTATTCTATCATTGAGATCTAGTTGATTGATATTAAGATTACTAAGCTCTGATACTCGCATACCTGTTCCATACAACAGATAAAGAATTGCTTTGTCTCGTGGATTGTCAGGAGTAGTCAGAAGCTTTAATGTTTCTTCTATTGTAATGGTTTTAGGCAGAGATTTCGGGATTTTCGGGGACTCTATATTATCAGTTGGATTTAATGTGATGAAACCTTCTTTCTTCAAGAATTTAAAAAATGATCTCAATGCGCAGATTTTTCGGTGTAAGCTTCTTGCTGCATACTCCTTATCTCGCTTAAGATGGAGTAGGAATCGTCGTAAGTCCGTTGTAGTTGTGGTTTCAATTGGTTTACTACCATTAAACCGTTCAAACATTTTCAGATCATAAGAATATTCACGAATAGTCTTCGGTGAATACCCTTTTTCAATTTCAAGAGTGATAAGAAAGTCATCAATTAGCAAATGAAATTCATCCACATTTTTGTAAAAAATGTCGTCAAATACTTTCTAAAGAATAAGAATACGTAGATGACACAATCAAAAAAGCTTCATCCTCCCTCAATGAGAATCAGTACTACAAGTACTAAAATAAAAGACATTCCACTCAGTATATTCTATTCACAAGAGAAGCTGTAGCTAGTTCTTCATCATATTTGATTAGTTCTGCTCTATTTAACTCATGTAATGAATGAAGAACAATTGCAGGAGAAAAACCTGTAGCTGCTGCTAATTCTTGACGAGTCATTTCAGATTTATCTCCATGTAAGAGGTATAAGATCTTTGCATGGGGTTTACCCTCGAACACTTTCTCGAGTAAAGCAATGTAGATGCTAAGAAGTTGCTTCACATCAAGTGAGGCTTCCTCTTTTTCCGAGAGTTCTGCAAAAAGCCCAGATATTTTTTTGAACTCGGTTTCAAGGCTTGCATATTCAAATTCTAGTTGTTGTTGCTGAATTTGGGCTTCATTCAACTTTGCCTCTCGTTCAGCTAAAAGTTTTTCCTTATCTTCGGCCTCTTTTTGTTTTTCTTCTAACTCATTTTCCATTGTGACAATAGTATTTTTAACCTTCTCGATTATGGGTATGATTTCTTCAATTTTAAAGGTTTCTTCACTCATTTAACTGCCACCCTATTCTTGTTTCACCATTTTGTACGAAATTATACTACTATTTTAACTCTTTATTACTACTTTTAAAACTAATTCCTTTTTGATTCATTCTCTTTTTTGATCCATCATCCTTCGATGAGGAAGTCTTTTTCTGAATTATCTTAATATTTAACTTGAGAAACTGTTTTTGGCCTTCTTTCTTGATTGAATATTACAATATAACCTTGGGCATCAAACAAATCCTTTAAATTCTCCATTGGCTCCTTTTCCCAGACTCTCCTTTTTTCATTATTTATAAGCATCGCCTCGGAGAAGTTCCAATTGTCACAAATATCTTGTACTTGGTGTTTTATCGGATCTGTTGATGATGCGAAAAATTTAGAGAGTTTATAAAGTGAAATAAGTATAACAGAAATATTGAATACATTAATGATTCTATTTATCCCCTCAAGAATTGCCTGTTTTCGGCTCTTTTTTGTATTATCATTACTTCCAGATGTTTTTGGAAAACGCTGATTGTATTCGACAAAATCTCCTAAATTAATTCTCATTAAATCAAAATTGATAGGAAAAAAATCATTTATGTTTTTGACAGAACCTATTGCAATGGTGTTTTGGGTTATAGTAATTGGTTGGGTAAAGAGGTTAAATGTTGGAGGGAGAGTTATGGCATTGTTTTCCAAACCACTTTCATGTAGTGGAGCATGATAATGGACTTCACTACTAACAATAGTGAGAGGTTCAAATTTCTGAAAGTTCATACTTTTTGTCGGAGTATACCTAAGTTTGGGGAGTTCATTAATATCCAAGTTTGTCCCAACAATAGATAGGTCTAACTGTTTTGCAAGTTGAAAGTAAAAGGGAGCATTTGTTAAGGCTGTTGAACCGTCAACAATAAAAAGCGTTTTTAGAGAACAAGCGTGATCATAATGTAAGGCGGTATCAAGCTGATCAGTGACCTTTCGAGTTATTATGGAATATCGTGGAATACCTTTAAACTCTCTATAAAGCCTATGAGAGTGCGTTCTAAAAAATAAGTAGTCAGGAACACATAAAAGACTTAATCGTTGTGATTGGATTATCCCCTGGTCAATAAGAATTGTCTCAAGCAAAGTACTTTTCTATTAAATGTACAGTTTTTAAATTCTTTTGCATTTTTGTGTTAATGGTGTGAAATATTTGATTCTTTCACTATAGAGGAAAGTATTCTCCCATATGGAATAGTTGAGACATAATGAGTCAATTATACAATCTAGAATTAGATAAAATCACACAAATAATCTTAGATAAGCGATACAAAAAAATTCTAATCCAAATGCCTGAAGGGTTACTTGATACTCCTCTTAAAACGTTACTTGAAACATTAGAACCTCTTGATGTTCAAATCATTGCAGTGGGTGATCCTAGTTATGGAATATGCGATTTAGCTGTCAATTTAGCTATTCAATTGGAATGTGAATTACTCATCCACTTTGGGCATAATGAGTTTGGCTTTAAGCAAAAAATCAATTCTATAATCAATAAATCCCTTGAAATATTAATAATTCCTGCTTTCGTTACGTTTGGAATATCTTCTTACTTTACTAAATTATCTGAGAAATTAAAGGAATTAAAATGGAATAATGTGGGTTTAATAGCAACAGTTCAGCATTTGAGGAATTTACAAGAATTAAAAACCTTTTTAGATACTATAGGAATAAATTATAATAGTGAGGGAGAAGGTCAAATACTTGGATGCCATGTTAAGAATATTAGAGGATTTCCGAAAGAAGTTGATGGGATAATCAGCCTTCATGCTGGGTACTTTCACACTTATGGATTACTCCTCTGTACATCAATCCCTATCTTACAATTAAATCCCTTTACAGGTGAAATACAATACTTCCCAAATGAAGAGAGAAATAAATTAATTCGCAAGAGGCTTCACATTATTAACCAAGGTCGTAATGCAAAAGTATGGGGAATTTTAGGGAGTTCGAAACTTGGCCAATATCATCCTGATCAAATAACTAAGATCGAAAAGATATTAATCGATCATAATAGATCAAAAATCTCTGTTATTGCGGAAAATCTCAATTTTGAGAATCTTGCCAACATCACTTGGGTTGATGCTTGGGTAGATACAGCTTGTCCACGAATAGCTATTGATGATCATATTAATTTCAAAAAACCGATTTTAACATTTAAAGAATTCCTCTATCTTTTCAATGAGGTAAGTTGGGATAATATCTTAATGTCAGGGTTCTTTTAAATCCTTTTTACAAGCCTACTTTTAGGATGGGGATATTAACCTTCGAAAAGATTCTCTAGTTCATCTTAAGAACTATTTTGTGAATAGGTTTATCATTGGGTTTATTTTATTATATGATGTGAATTGAATTTGTCCAATGAAAATTCTAAAAGATTGTCATTTGACCAGCTAGCCAATGAGAATCAGCCTCTCGTTTGTCAATCCTCCTTAAGGGGAAGTAATTTAATGGTGATTCTTGCTGATGAGGGTGGCCTCCCCGTCTATACTCGATCTATTCATATAAATAAATCAGGAGAAATACACACTCGTCAAAGTCAAGAAGTAAGTCCAAAAAATGAGAGAATACTTCTAATGTCAGGCCTATTGGAAGCTATAATACAATTGAAAGATATTGTTAGACCTACTCTCTTAGACATATCCAAAAAAGAAAATAAACCACTATATGTCGATTATGCGAAGGCTCCAAACGGGATATCGCTAGTATCAATATCTACTTCTCCTGAATTTCAACAATTACCAACAAATTTACTTAGTCATTATTCTCCAATGCAAGCAAACCTAGAAAACCCTGAATATGTAGGTTTGGAAGAGAATTTCGAAAAAGCCATCGAGGGACCATTGGGGGAAGATGCTTCAATATATTGGAAAATTTTAAGTAAAATTAAAACTGATCTAGAAGAATTTGTCTCATTCATTCTCGTTTACGATGAAAATGGGAATTATTTATTCTCAACTGCAAAAAGTCAAACTCACGAAGACATTTCAGATCCTTTATTAGCCTCTATTTCCAATTATATTAAACAAGAGTATCTATTAAGCAAATACAGAGATAATATGTCTTTAATAGGAGCCAAGCGACTTCGTGATTCGGTCATCTGGCATTTTAAATGCTATGACAAGATTTTTGTCTTCTTTACATATGTTATTCCAGAGATTTACGGAAAATTTGACATCCTAAAGGAAGAAATGATAACTTTCATTGCAAATAATTTAGAGGAATTTATTGCAGCCTCAGAAACTCATTCTTCATTTTCACAAAAGTCAAGCGAAGGCATTAAGAGCACTAGATTTATTTTTCTTTCATGAATTCCACAAAATTTTGGAGTCCCTTGTTATTACCACTGATTAATGCGATTTTATTTGTAATACTCGATTCTATTAACTCTCACCTACTGTAATCCTATTTATGCAAGGTAAGAGTGAACCGAAGGTTCAACTCGCCTTCCCTTGATTAAAGAGCCCGATAGGATTACTTAGGATGTAGTAGGTATAACGATTCTGGTGCATCTCCAGAACACACATCTTTACCCAACGCGCCACCGTAGGAACTACATCTTTCAGTTTGATCCTACCAAACCCTAACACACTAACCCTTATAAACCTTCCTTGCGAAAGGTTCGCACCTTCTCGGCACGATATCCTCTAAGAAATAAGGTAGGTTTTTCCGTTAATAGAAGAAATAAAAGGAAGTTTTAAAAGAAAGATAGAGGAGAGGTCTTTTAGTTGAATTACTAATTCTACCCAGAAGTGAGCTTGATGTCTGGGAAAATTAAACTAAAAATTGAGCCTGCAAAGACAAGTAGAGCATCTTGTAGGACTTGTCGTCAAAAAATCATTAAAAATGAGTTTCGGATTGGTATTCCTTATCTTTTTACTAAACCAGACGGCGAAACAATCACCTCTCATGGTTTCTATCATGTAGCCTGTGTTCCTCAAGATAAAATAGACATAATAATGGAATTCTTGGACTCGTCTTCCACAATAGATGCAGAGGATAAAGCGAAAATCTTCGAATCTCTGAAAAAAAGAAAAAAGGAGGTTATTGATAGCCCTCAAAGAACTGCTGCTACACGTAAATCTTTTCTTGAGTATTCGAAGAGTTCGCGAGGAGCTTGTAGAATCTGTGAGAAAAAGATAGAAAAAGGAATTCTTCGTGTTGCTGAACCCTCACAAGTTGAATTGGATGGTGGTCGCAAGTTTTTTTCTCACAAATTCTATCATATCAGGTGCTATCTTGAATCAGCCTCGGATGCAAAAACCATATTTCAAGATTTACTACAGACATCATTGCAAAAGAAAAGTATTTCCCAAGAAGATGCAGATAATTTGGAACAGGATTTCAAAGATTTCTTAATGGCCAATGAAACTGCGGCAGATGTCTTGTCGTTCATTACTGATAAACCTATTAAACTTGAGACACTCAATAAGATAGCAAACGAGAAAGGAGTTCCTTTTAGCTCTGTAAAACAAGCGATAGAACAGGGATTGTTGAAGGGAATCTTTTTCGAACCTTCCCCAGGATTCATTCAAAAACTCTGATTTGAAAATATCGCTGGTGCCTTCCATGATCTCTAAATTGGAAATGTCTAATTGGAAAGAAGAGTTAATAGTAATATTGGCAATAATTATTGGTTCAGTTTTCATTATTATAGCCAACTTTTCGTTCGGACTTGATTCAAACCTTATAAATTATGTTATTCTTTTAATAATTATAATTTCAACTTACTTTTGGCTTAATAAGGAACCATGGACAGAAGACTACCTAGAAAAACAATCTGAACAGAGGATAAGAAGGCCATTCATTGATGAATCATTCAAAGAGAGTCCAATGATAACACTAATAATACCATCTATCATAATTTTTCTGGTTGCAGTCTTTGGTCCGTCGCAGAGTATCGACTTGATTGGAACATTAATACTAGGTTTGACCGCCGTGGGAATTATTAGTTTTTTTATTTTAAAAACTCGAATGATTGATCCTTGGATGATTATAGTAACTATTATTTTGGTTATTGGTTTCGTTTTTTGGGAGACTATCTGGAGGGTAATTTTTCATAAATCTGTCATTCCTCCAGAGGATATTTCTTTGGGAGTTTTGATTATAACCTCAGTTTTATTAATATGCTTTTTCTCTATTGTTCATGCAGGATTATTCCTGATCAGGAAAACTGGTTTTATTCAAGTGAACCTATTGGACAAAGACTTCTATCCCGCATTAAGGAGCTTATGCGTTGGGCTTTTTCTAGGGATTCCTTGGGGCTTAGCATCTGTAAGTCTTATTACTTTCAATGTGGGGACCGATTTCTATTGGTGGGAACCACTTGTTGCGTTTTCAAGAAGAGAGCCACTTGCTGAGTTTACTCTAGTGTATAATTTTTTGTGTTTTGGACTTAATGAAGAAGTTTGGGCACGATTATTCTTAATCCCAATAGCTTATATTCTGTTTAGACCTCTTGATAAAGTAGAATATCGTTGTTGGGGAGCAATTATCTTTGTAATATTTGTTGAGGTTGAACTATTATATCCAATTACTTTTTGGTTAGCAGTATTACCATATCTTCTTAGAACAGTTCTATTCAGAAGTCTCCCTCTGTTTTATTTATTTGTACGACGTGATTTTGAAACTGCACTCGGTTTCCATCTGATGATAGAAGCGATCCCATTACTCCTGATTTTAGTAACTGTGTAAAATGGTAGAAAGAGTTTTTTGCCCAGATTTAGTGGTTTTATTTTTTCTAATTGACTTGAAAATCACGGGAATTATCTCTAAGACACGCGTGGGTTGATCTTGAAAAACCATCGAAACTAATTCTGCTGTCAACGCATAATCCTCCAAACTCACTCGTGTTTCGGCGCTTATTCTTTGCTGGAGTTCAAACATTTTTTCAAAATGATCCGCTAGTTCTTTAAGTTTAGCTCGTAAGAAGTCAGAGTTTGTTGTAGCGATTAAAATGGCTAAAATATTCTCGTATTCCTCAATTAAAACCTTTTTCGGACCAAGATCTATCAATTCCAAACTTAATGATGAATCGACAATTTCTTGCATCATTTGAGAGATAGCTGTAAATCCCATTCCTACTAATTGAGTTTCAATTTGAGATATTAGACCTATTTGAAAATGGTGGGAGAACAAACAAATACCATCAGATCGGATTATATAAAGCGAAATTAAATGTTTTTTCCAATTTGTTGTGTGATTGAGTCGAGTTTTTGACCATATTCGTCGTCTAAAGCGAGACTGCCATTTTAAGGGTAAATTCATATACTTCAATGGTCTTCTCCCTTAAGGATTTTAAACTCCAAAGTTTTTTTTATCCCTATATCAAAAAAGACCACGTTAAATATCGATTTGTTTTCCCGAATTTAAGATTTAATGATGTTTGTTGTCTCTTAAATAGCGATAGAAATTATTTCAAAAGGTTCGTGATGAATGGGGAGGCTGTATTAAAAACCTTTCGGCCTACTTGTTCATATCCATCAATTGAAAGATGAACTCCATCACCCGCATCAAAGAGTGGATCTAAAATACCCTGTTCCTCTAGAACTAAAGCGTTATATACATCAGAATACATATAGGTCTTAAAACTACTTTTAAATCGTATTTTTTCATTCAGCTGCAGAATTATTTCTTTAGTTTCAGGCCAATTCATTGGTGGAATTGTAACGAGTATCAATGCTGTTGAATTTTCTTGTGTGAATTTAAATACCCGCCATAAGTTGTTCCAAATTGCATTCACAGAGTAGCCTATAGCTATATCGTTTGCCCCTCCCCAGAAAATAACTAAATGATAGCTGGACTTGGTTAGGTGGGTTCTAAGACGTTGAAATACTTCACCTGATGTTTGTCCACAAATGCCTTTATTATCAATGAGGAATGAAATCTCTGGAAAACAATTGGTCAGAAGAATGTTGAACCAGTATTCATAAGAACTTCGAACCTCTCCTCCGTATATTGGGTCAAAGAGTGGAAATCCTGCAGTATGTGAGTCACCAATGCACAGAATTTTGATTTTTACCACTTGAATAACCCTATTCAACTTGATAGGTTTACTGAATAGGAGTTCATTTGTAATATATTATATGCGATCAACCCTGTGAGTAGACTTTTATTTAATTCTACAAATATAAAGTAGCATTAAGCAAATATTATTATGACTATTTCACTTAAACAGCAGTAAAAAATTCCATCTCATCTAGGTAATTCCAAATGAAATGTCTTGGTATAGACATAGGTGGTACTTTCACAGATTTAATCGTTGTTAATTCAGAAAGTAACTCTGTTATCCTTGAAAAAGTTTCCAGTACACCTAATGATCAATCTATTGGAGTGGAGGTTGGATTAACCAAACTAAAAACCACATTAGAGAATCTAAACGTCGTTGTTCATGGAACTACCGTTGCAACAAATGCCATATTAGAACATAAAGGAGCTAAGACCGCATTGATTGCAACCGAAGGTTTCTCAGATATTATAGAAATTGGTCGTCAAAACCGCTTGAATCTCTATTCACTCTATCCTATAAGAGTTAAACCTCTTGTTGCTAAAGAGCTAAGATTTGGTGTGAAAGAACGTATTAGTGCTTCTGGTGAAATACTTACACCGTTGGATCTCAATGATTTAGGGGGAATTGTAAACGCTCTACAGGAAACGAAAGTTGAGTCTGTAGCTATCTCCCTCCTATTCTCTTTTTTTTATCCTCAACATGAAATGAAAATCGCTAATAAAATTATACAGCAACTTCCTTCGATAAATGTGTCACGTTCAAGCCAAATTCTTCCTATATTTCGTGAATACGATAGAACGAGTACAACAGTACTAGATGCTTATATTGCGCCTTTATGTAAAAAATACTTCAATTCTTTTTTACATAGAATTAATGAAAAAGGAATAATGGTACCTCCTCTTATTCTTCTCTCTACAGGAGGAGTTACTCAAATTAAAAATGCAGCTTCTGTTGAAACGATTTTTTCAGGTTTGGCTGGAGGAGTACTTGGAGGTTTTTATTCTTGTAATGAACTCCAAATTAAAAATGCTCTCACCTTGGATATTGGAGGGACTTCTACCGATGTTGCAAGCATTGTAAATGGAAAAATAGAAATATCCAATGTAAATGAAATTGCAGGTTACCCTATTCATCTTCCATCCATAGCAGTACAAACAATTGGTGCAGGAGGAGGATCAATTGCTAAGTATGAACATGGAATTTTTCTTGTTGGACCAGAAAGCGCTGGAGCTGATCCAGGGCCAGCCTGTTATAATAATGGGGGGAAATTACCCACTGTTACTGATGCAAACTTGGTCAGAGGCCTATTAAATCCTGATTATTTTTGTGGTGGAGCTATTGAAATTTATCCTAAATTGGCAAAAGGAGTTCTCTCTCCTCTTGCTGATGAACTCAATTTTTCTTCACTCGAAGAATGTGCTGCAGGGATTATTGAAATTTTTGAGAACAATGTGGCTTTGGCTCTTCGTAAAGTTTCTACTGAACGTGGATATGATAGTCGTGATTTTGTTTTAGTGGCATTCGGAGGAGCAGGGCCTCTACATGGATGTTCTCTAGCAGATCGCTTATCTTTGAAGCAGGTTGTTATTCCTCCATATCCAGGAGTCTGGTCTGCTTATGGCCTCCTAACTGCTGATATCCGTCATGATCTCTCTCACTCTCTCTTGGAACCTTTGGATGAAATATCTAATGAGCAGCTTGATTCAGCTTTTACATCTCTTGTTCAACAGGGGATTCAATTATGCGTTGAAGACGGTTTTTCAAAGAAAGATGTTATTATCGCCCGCAACCTTGATCTTCGACTAGTAGGCCAATCCTATGAGTTGACTATACCATTTTACGGAAAGATTGAAGCTACTTCACATGCTTTCGATGAAGCCCACAAAAAAGCATATGGGTACGCCTCTCCCCAAGCTCCTCGTGAAATAGTTAATCTTCGAGTCGCTGCAATGGTTCCTCTTCCAAAATTCGAGCTTTCTCCTTTATTATTCGGAGGTACTGATCCAGAAGATGCTCAAACAGGGACTCGTGATATATTCTTGGAAAATAATTGGGTTAAAGCTAATATTTACCAAAAATCTAAATTAAAAGCCAACAATGTAGTAGATGGGCCTAGTGTTATAGAACAAAATGATTCTACAACATTAGTTGATATTGGTTGGAGAGCAGAAGTTAAGAATGACGGCCATTTAATTCTCTCGAGAATATCTAAGGGGTGACAGTAATGAAGACTGACATTGTAACCTTAAGTGTTATTCAAAAGGCATTAGAAAATATTGCTGAGGAAATGGGGATAATTCTTCAACGAGCATCTTTCAGTCCTAATTGTAAAGAAAGGTTGGACTTTTCATGTGCTATATTTGATCGAAACGCTGAACTATTAGCACAAGCAGAGCACATTCCAGTTCATCTTGGTGCTATGTTTTCATCAATAGCTGCTATTCTGCAAGAATTCCCTATTGAGGCTATGAACCCAGGTGATGTCATTATTCTTAACTCTCCTTATACTGGAGGCACTCATCTTCCAGATGTGACCTTTTTAATGCCTATTTTCATAAATAATAAGTTAAGTTTCTTTGTGAATAATCGGGCGCACCATGCCGATATAGGTGGCTCCACACCAGGATCTATGCCAGGTATATCTACTGAACTTTTTGAAGAAGGATTAGTTATTCCTCCGATCAAGCTTTATGATCAGGGGAAAGAAGTGAAAGATGTTATGAAGCTAATTTTATCTAATGTGCGTGTTCAGGAAGAAAGATTGGGAGATTTTCGAGCTCAGCGAGCATCTCTCTTAAGAGGACAAGAACGTCTTGAGGAGCTGACAGATAAATATGGACAAGATTCACTTTTTAATATTGTCAAGGAATTAATGGATCTCTCCGAGAAGTCATTTAAATCCCAATTAGCTAATTTTCCAGAGGGAAAGTTTCAATTTGAAGATTTTCTTGATTCAAATGGCGTAACTGACGATTTAGTTAGAATAAAAGTAGCTATTACCAAAATTGACGATAAAATCAAAGTTTCTTTTAACGGAACTGATTCTCAACAAATAGGGAATGTAAACGCTCCAAAAAGCGTTGTTTATTCATGTGTTTATTATGTATTTAGAGCATTAACTGACCCAACGATTATGACAAATGCAGGGTTATTCTGTAACATTGACATTGAAATTCCGAAAGGAAGCTTACTTGATCCTTCTCCTCCAGCAGCTGTTTCATCTGGAAATGTGGAAACATCTCAACGTTTGGTAGATATCCTGCTTGGAGCATTATCCCAAGCAATACCAGAGATTCCTGCTGCATCTCAAGGAACTATGAACAATATTACAATTGGAGGATTTGATCAAACAGGAAAAGCATTCACGTATTACGAAACAATAGGTGGTGGTACAGGAAGTAGTAAAAACTATCAGGGGATCCCTGGGGTTCATTCTCACATGACAAATACACTCAATACTCCAATTGAAGCATTAGAATTAGCTTATCCACTCCGAGTTAAACGTTATTCTTTTCGAAATGATTCTGGTGGTCGAGGATATGTTAAAGGAGGTGATGGGCTTATTCGAGAGATTGAATGTTTAGTGGATTCAGTTGTATCGCTGCAAACGGAGCGTAGAAAGCTCGCACCTTATGGTTTAGCTGGCGGTTCTAATGGAGCAAAAGGACTAAATATCAAACGAAAATTGGATAACGAAGAGATTGTCCTTCCAGGAAGAGCTATAATTAACTTCAAGGCGGGGGAAACTCTAGTTATCAACACACCAGGAGGGGGAGGTTATGGACGATGTTAGGTATGAGAAGCGATTGCATATGAAAATTCAAAATTATGGGGAAATTATTAATTTCGCTTCTTCTAGCTTACGTAGCTCAAGAGAAACTGTACTCAAACTTTTTAGTTCTGCAGTAGACGCTGTTGATCCTTATCGGATTATTTATGATAATTTGACCATCAATTCAGAAAAAAAGGAGTTAATTATCAAAAACCAACATTTTAATATCGACCAGAGAAAGATTTGGGTTATAGGGGCAGGAAAGGCTATCGGTCGGATGGCTGAAGCACTAGAAAAAGTTTTTACGGAATTAGATTATCGTGGCACAATTTGTGTTTCTAAGGGAATAAAAAGGGAGATAAAGCTAAAGAAACTCCAATGCCTCGAATCGTCTCATCCTCTTCCTTCCGAGGTTAATGTTATTAATACTAAATCAATCTTAGAAATGGTCGAGAATATTAAACCTGAGGATTTAGTAATTGCCTTAATTAGTGGAGGAGGGTCCGCAATTTGGGTTTCTCCGATATCTCCTATTACTATTGATGAATTAATTGCTCTTAACAAGCAATTGATTAATTCTGGTATGAATATTCATGAGATAAACGTAGTAAGAAAACATATATCAACAATTAAAGGTGGGAAGCTAGCAATGCAGATTCCTGGAGAAATACTAGTAATAGTTCTGTCTGATGTGGTAGGGGATAATTTAGAAAGTATCTCTTCTGGTTATTTTTATCCTGATCCTAGTACTTTTCATGATTCCAAGTTTCTACTTGATCAGTATCATCTTTGGGATGGTGAAATTCCTGCTTCAGTGAAATTAGTAATTGAACAAGGAATTGAAGGCATAATACCTGAAACACTCAAGAAGGATGATCCAGTTTTTTCACGAGTTGATACTTATATACTAGGATCAAATAAACTGGCCTGTAAGAACATAATTTCAACTGCAATGCGATTTGATTTAAAGGCTATTCTACTAACAGATAAATTAGAAGGAGACGCTAGGTGTTTGGGGCGCTTACTTGCTAGGATTTATTGCGGACTAGCAGAGGGGTCACAAGAACCTCTTCTAGTTGTCAGCGGTGGTGAACCAACAATGAAAGTATATGGAAAGGGTATTGGTGGGAGAAATCAGGAGGTTGTGGGAGCAGTTTTAGATGAATTTTTATCTTTACCTTTCCCTCCTGATATTACATTTCTCTCTGCTGGCACAGACGGAATCGATGGTAATTCTCCTTATGCTGGAGCCTTGATTGATGATAAATCCATCTCAGTTGTTCATAAAAAAGGATTGAAGCTAGCGAAATTCCAAAAAGAAAACAATCTAAGTAAATTTTTTGAAGAATTAGGCGGATCTGTTTTGTTGAGTGGTCCCACTGGGACAAATGTTATGGATCTCCAGATTGCTTTAATAAATGCTTCAACCATGCATAAATAACTAGAAATTAATTCTTTTCAATGTAAAAACGATTCACATCGAAGAAAAAACTTTAATACTGATCCTATTAAAGAAAGCGAACTATTTTTAAAAGAAATAAGTAATTGTATATCAATAATGTATGAAATCATTATGAAATACTATATTGCTATTTCATGAACAAGAAAGAAGTGATTCAATGGAACTACCTCTTACCAAAACTGGAATTAAAGGACTCGACAAGCTTCTTGGTGGTGGAATTCCTGTGGGTTGGAGTACCATCTTATCAGGTGAGCCTGGTGCAGGGAAGACATGCCTTTCTGTAGGATTTCTCGTCCGAGGGATCGAAGATTATGACGAACCAGGAATATTTTGCTCATTTAACGAGTCTAAAAAAGAACTCTATCTAACACAGCTGGCTTACGGATATGATTTACAGAAACTTGAATCTGAGAAGAAATTTATTTTACTGGACTTTTCTTATGGTCGTGCACTAGGTGATGGGCAGTTATCGTTACAACAATACAGATTAGATCTTCCAGCTCTGACAAAAAAGTTGAAAGAAGCTATTAATTCTATTGAAGCCAAAAGAATGGTTATTGATCCATTGACAATAATATCCCTCCTTTTTGACGATATTCGCGAAATTCGATATAATATGTTTAGATTTTTCGATGTAATTCGACGATTTGGTGTAACTTCACTTGCAGTGGTTGAATCTAAGGGAACGGATGAATACAGCGTCGAAGAATTTCTAGCTGCTGGAATTATTAGACTTTATAATGAAAGAACAGGAGCTAAACGTCAAAGAGGTATTGAAATAATAAAAATGCGAGGGATTAACCATAAACGGGGGATTTTCCCATTTTCAATAACAGATAAAGGAATTGTAGTTTCTCCTGATGTAGAAATGCCTTCTTAAAACTCTCTAATTACCATGAGGAAAAGGGGGGATTTTCTTTCTATTTAGTGGACAGTCTCCAAATAGTAGAATACTTTAAAAATCCGAATAATATTTTCCGAAACTCGAATAGTATTTCCGATAGTAATCTTCAATAGTCTTAGGATCAGGAATTCTATAATTCTGCCATATGTGAATAACTTCATCTAACTCTGCTCCACACTCCTGTCCTTTGAATAAATCCTTAAGAAATTGTGTACGTTCGTTGATATCTCTCAGTGTAAAATCAATGAACTGGCCTACAGTGTAATATCGTAAACGATTGAAGCGTCTTCCGAAATTTTCCATTCCCCATTTTGTTTCCAGTTCCCTAGGATCAGGTAGTAGAATACTATCGCTATATACAGGATGGGGAATCCAACTCGATATTTTCCTATGTTCTCCGAGATCTAACAGCTTCTTAGTGTCTTGAACTGTGATTTTTTCACCCTGCCCTTGATAAACGATCTCACCTAATTCATTCTTCAAAATTTTTCCAGTATTAGAGTCAATCTTGGGGATAAATTCTCCATTCTTATCTTTAATGCGGATTTGGTTCCCATTGATGTCGTGTTCACCAATAGCTCCCGCATTTGACACCAAGAACACTAATTTTCCATCAAGGCCTAGCCCAAGGTCTCTATACATTTCCATTTTCAATAATGCTTGGTGACAATGTTCTCGTGCCATGAAATCTGTTGCAGCGTAGGAACGAACACGCGTTCCTGGTTTTTGTTCTGCCACAGCTGAAGTAATAATTGATTCTACTGCTGAATCAAGAGCTGTGGCAAGTACTGGATCCGTAACACGAAACATTGGATCAAGTAAGTCGAAACGTTTCATAGAAAGGACAACTGTTTTAAGATAACGAGGGGTGGCATTTTTTCCCCAATTTTTATTCAATTCAGAAAAAAGAAAAATGAAACGACCGTTTGTTGTCCCAGAACTATGATATTGAGTACATGTCAAAGAACCTTGTTTTACTTCTGGTTTTACTTCTGGTATTTTCACCGTATAATCATTAATTTTCTTGAAATGATATTCAACATTTTCACAGTCAATGTTTTGAGCAAGTACAACTGGTCGGTTACCATTTTCGTCAATTTCACGGGATTTCATAAGGCCTGGCCATTCTGGACTTTTTGGCCCTAGATCTTGAGATTTAGCATACGAAGCTGCTTCTAAGCCAATTAATTGCACTTTTTCAATCTTATTTGTTTCAGAATTTCGAATTAACTTGCCCACACAGGCATCATCTTGCTCTAATTTTGGCCCAACAGTTAAAGTTGTCTTTCCAGTTCCAGAAAGTCCTTTAATAACCCTATCAAAAGTCATTCCAGCATGATAAGATATATAGCCATCTGATTCGGCTTTATTCCAAACTAAAGTGAGATTGGGTTTCTTATAAGCTCCACCGAAATAATCGACTCTCAAGCTCATAACACGCCGACAGTTTTGATCCATCTCAGTAAAATCATAAAGAGTAATGGGTTCCTTTGGATCAAAAGTGGGGAAGAATTTGCGGATCTCATTGACATATTCCAAAGGTAAATTTTCCTGAATCACAAAATTCCAGCAATCAATGTGTTGGTTCTCTTTTGGAGGGAAAATCATAAGCTTCCCGAACCATCCAATGTAAGCATTATGCATATTTTTGACACTAATGATTACTCTAAGTCCTACTTCATACCCATGTTCCCCTTGAATGCCATCTTGTACTATGATTGGTATTTTTTCTTCTTTTAGGTACCGAAGGACAACCTCATAGAGTTTTTTTCCTCGTTCACGGTCAAATGGTTTTTGCCCCTTCCCAAGGCGATATCCTTCTGGAACCATATAATATGCTCTATCTGGGCGTCTTCCTGGTTGAGTTGAACCAAAAAGATATTGATAGTCCTTAGTAATAATATAATAAGGTTTAAGATTCTCACGGAACCAATCATGGTCTGGATTTAGTACTATTTGGTCTTTTGAAATTTGACACCCAAAACCAACATTAAACATCCCATTTGAAACAGTTTGCACTTTGATCAAGCTCAATCATTAGTTGATAATGCCCTATTTATTCTGTAATTTAATGTTGAAGCAATTACGGGTAAGAATAATTCCCTTTAAAACAATTAATGTAATTATTTACACATTAGGTTAAAGAATAATACACTCTTTCACGTAATTTTCCTTTATTTACAGTCTTATACAAGGAAATATGGCCACATTCAGATGTATTCTTAACGTGGGTTCCCGCACAGGCAGCCCAATCATAATCATTAATAGATATAATCCGAAATTCTTGAACAGACTTTGGAACCATGTTAAGGTAATGTGTTTGATACTTTTTTTCTTTGAGAAAGCTAATTGCTTCGTCACGAGGGAGGAAAGAAATTATTACAGGCATGTTAGTCGATATTAGGTCATTAATCTTATTTGAAATCTTATTCAGTTCTTTAGAAGGAATTTTATGTAAAGGGGAGAGATCTAATCTATTTGATGTCGTTTTTAGCTGGTTACTGACGGTTTCAGCTTGATAATTGACTTGAAAAAAACGGCTGATACAATGTTGTGCGGTATGAGCGCGCATTTGCTGATATCTACGAGACCAATCGAGTTTTCCTTTAATTTGCATTCCTTCATTCAACCCTTCAATGGATTCTAATTCGTGAATAATTTTCCCTTGCCTTTGATGAGTATTAATTACAGAAGTTTCCCCTTCTTCCCATTCTATCACTCCTCGGTCTCCTAACTGTCCTCCTCCTTCAGGATAGAAGGCAGATTGATTTAATGTGATTCCTTTCGGAGTTATCTCCGCGATTTTTGCGTTAAAATCACGAATGTAACAATCCTTGAGATATAAACGATACGTCATGATATGGTGTCCTTTTGTACAATATTAGATGTTATCTAAAACAGTGATCAATTCCTCCTCGAAAGAGTCCGTCATTATTGGATCCATCTCAACTCCAATGAGCCTCCCCATTTCTTTTAAGATCTCTATATTAACTAATAGACCAAATGTCGAGTTTGAACTCTGAAATAACACTTCAAATTTATCTCCGATTTCTTTATTGGTTTTTTTGGTATACTTTCTTTTCAAGCGTAATGAAAGCCTACTTATTACTTTATTTTGAAAAGATTCAATAATACTTGAAAGTACCGTCATGAAATAAATCGATTGATCAAATACCTTCCCTTTCTGCATATCTTTATATCTTTTGAGAAAATGAGTAACAGCAATTTGACTTTCAAATCCTAATTCTTCAGCTAAATCCTCAATGAAGGCAATATATGGAGCTGGTTCAGTTTTAAACTTATATTTTTCTGCATGAAAGCAAAAAATCCTAATCATTTCATTGATGACTTTCCCTGAACCTGGTGCTTGAAATTTGATTGTGTTCATTCGGTCAATGATGATATCTGGATCGACATAAATCTGTTGCCTTAAATATTCCTTGCATACCAGTTTTTTAGATATTTCGGGGTGATTACTCATCATAAATCACATTTATTTTTCCAGACACCTTATTTTAAAATTTAATCAAGAAATTCATCTAGTCTTATAGTTTTTCTATATTGTCTAATTTTCTCTTCTACAATTGCGGAAGCGATTTTTTCCCGTTCCTTCAAAGGTTTGTGAGGGATTTCCTCGCGTAGTTTTAATAATTCTTCATCATACCATTCAGAGATCTGTTTTTCCTCTGGATGAGGTTCTTTATACTGTTTCTGTTTCTCTAAATGCTTTTTAAGTCGAGAAAGGACGTATTTTTCGGTTAGTTCCTGGCGAATCTTCAGGCTCTCGTGAGGATGAGCTAATCGAATATGGTTATCGGCCTCTTGCCACCATTTAGCTAGGATCTTAGGATTTGGGGGTGTTATCCTTTTCCACTTACGTCTTTTCGAGAATTCCTCCTTTTTTCTCAGAGAATCCTGAGAATATGCCTCTTTAATCTCTTTTTCAGCATTAATCCACAACTGAGTAAGTCTTTTAGCGTCCAACTTAACACGATTTTTGCTCCGATTGGCCAGTTTCTGTACAGGATCCGACTCTGACTTTTCTGGATTATTATTTGCCATGATTATCTCATCAGAATAAAGCTGAAGCTCATAAAACCTCTAATCTGATCTTTCCTAAAAATCTTTTTAGAAAATCGATGGATTATTTCTAAGCTCTTTTAAGATAAGAAGGCAACACCTGATCAGTATTATTATTAAAGTGCTTTAGAGAATAATTTTATTTAAAGAATAGCCAATAAGAAATTAATCTACTGGAATTCTTCTATGAATAAAATGATTATAGTAACACTATATAATTCCTCAAGAGAATTCTTTGATAATCCATTCAAAACTATATTTGAAATCCCACTTTTGCCAAAAATGAGCTAAAATTACAAAAAATAGACTGTAAAGAGATGCTAGTAACATTAACACTAATTTAGAAGGGATAAGTGAAGGATTGAGGACTCCAAAAACAGGATGAATCAGATAAACAGTTAGAGAAATCTTACTGACAATGATTATAGGATAGAATAGTCTAATGGCAGATTTACGAGGGATTTTTTGGTTGATATCAAGTAATAAAACTATTATCATAAAAACAAAACCGATTAATCCAATTGAAATGAATATATGAGAAAAAGATGACGTATATCCTATCCCGTGAGAGATAAATCTTTCTTCTGCTAAATACAATAGCCCAACGGCCAGGAAAGCTAAGTTAGCACTTAATATTATAACTGATTTTTCAGTAGCACGAATTTTATGGATGTTATTTAAATCGAGAAAGGAAGCAGTAATGCCACCAGCTAACGGGAATGAAAGCCATGGAATCACTCCACTAGTTGAAATATCAAGAAGAGCGTATTCAATAATCCTTTTGATTTCAGATTGTACTGGAAAACCCACTGGTTGTTTTATCATATAATCATGGAATAAAAAGAAAAGGGTGATAACTAGTATGAAATTTAATAATAGAATGATAGTTAAACATTGTTGCGAACTCCAGTAACCATTAATTTTCTCTTCAATCCAACATGCGAGTTCCCACATAAGAAGGAAAAAGAGTGTAGAAAAAGCAAAAAGATGAAACAGGTGCCAATTAAAAATATAATTGAGCATTTTTTCTGGTTCTCCTCTAGAAAATGCCATTATTATCATTGTGAAAACTAAGAAAATAAGGAAAATTATACTTCGTTTTATGGCACGAGATCTAATCTTGTGCCGATTTGAGACATCTCCTCTTCGTTTCAAAAAAGAATTAACTTGATTGAACCCATAGATGAAAAGAAAACATGGGAAAACCATCAACCCTAAGATCATAATAATTGATACGAGAAGGCCGTTTTCCTCATAATTAACAGCCATTGAATTATCCCACCATCCAATAAAATGCCCAAAAATCATGGGAAAGATCGAGAATCCTTTCAATAGATCAACAGTTATGAGATAGAACCGATTCTGTTCACTTTTTGCATTTACATTCAAGTTTTCATCTATCCAAATAAAAAAGCAGAATGCATTATGGGAGGATAAACCCTATAATAAATAATTCCTATATAGAGTATTAGTTTGTTAAGGAAATATTAAATTGGTTAAGTATTGCATCGAAAGATTCTATCTCTTTATATTTCGTCCCATAATCATTCTAAATATTATTTGATATTTTTTACTACAAATTATACTATCTTTTCAACCTAAAGGGAAATGTTTAAACGTTATGAGGTAAGAATGTCGTTCGGAGTGAAAATCCATGTGGGATCACGAAATTTGTCTGCAACTCCTTTTTTACTAACCAATGGATACTAGACTCCAAAATCGTAAAATTTTTTAGTTTTTTCTACTGGAAGAACTATTCTAATGAGTTTTTGAAAACATTTACAGATTTTTTATAGGTGACTTCAGGATGGATCGTAAAATTTGGTAAAAAGAATAAGAAAGAGAATGAGAAACAAATTGAACAGAATTGGACAAAACATACTCTCTTCGAGTTAGTCCAGATATTACCAAATGTAAATTTCCGAGATCGGAGGAAGAGACGCGATGAATGATGCTCTCTTCGTTCCTGTGACTGCGAAACTTGAATGGGCAGCAGTCGAAAAGACCACACTTGAATTCTGGGAAAAGAAAAAGATTTTTCAGAAATTAAAAACTAAGCTTCAAAGGTCTAACCAACAATTTAGCTTCATTGATGGCCCTATCACGGCAAATAACCCTATGGGAGTACACACAGCTCGCGGTCGTACCTTGAAAGATATTTTTCAACGTTACTGGGCTATGCAGGGTTATAATCAACGGTTCCAAAATGGTTTTGACACACAAGGTCTCTGGGTTGAAGTAGAAGTCGAAAAAGCACTTGGATTAAATTCAAAACAAGATATTATGAAAATGGGTATAGAGGCTTTTATCAATCAATGTAAAGCTCGCATAAATAAATATTCAAGGGTTATAACGCAACAATCAAGAAAGCTTGGTCAACAGATGGATTGGGACAACAGTTATTATACTCACACTGATCAGAATATTGAGCACATCTGGTTCTTCCTAAAAACCTGTCATGAAAAGAATTGGCTTTATCGTTCGCGTTTAGTGATGCCATGGTGTCCACGCTGTAGTACCAGTCTTTCTGCTCATGAAATGGCGGATTCATATAGATTGGTGAAACATCCTTCGGTGTTCTTGCAGCTTCCTGTCATAGGAACACCTAATCGTTATTTCTTGGTCTGGACAACAACTCCTTGGACACTAACAGCAAATACTGCTTTAGCAGTACACCCAGATTTAACTTATGTGCTTGTTAAAAAGAATGATAAGGAATTTTATCTTGCAGAGGATTCGATTGAAGTTTTGGGCCGTGAATTTTCAGTATTAAACTCTATTAAAGGTTTTAGTTTATTAAACTTGAAATATAAAGCTCCTTTCACAGATCTTCCGCTCCAAAAAGGAGTTAAGCACAAACTAATTCCTTGGAAAGAAGTATCTTCCGATGAAGGAACAGGAATAGTTCATATCGCCCCTGGATGTGGTGCAGAAGATTTTGAATTAGGACAACAATATGAACTAGATGTCATTGCTCCTATCAATGATAGGGGGGAACTTGTTGAAGGTTTAAATCAGCTTAGTGGATTAAATACACAAGAAGCAGCTACATCAGTTTTTAAACATCTTACTGAAAATGGCTTTCTATATAAGATAGAAACAGTTGAACACCGATATCCCGTCTGTTGGCGGTGTAAAACCGAGTTAGTTTTTAACCTAGAGACCGAGTGGTTCATTTCATGTGATGAGATACAACCCCTACTTCAACAAGCCAATAACGATGTTCATTGGGTACCAGCACATGCAGGAAAACGAATGCATGATTGGTTGGAAAATATGAGTGATTGGTGCATCTCTAGGAAGCGTTATTGGGGATTGCCATTACCTTTTTATGTTTGCAGTTGCGGACAAGTGACAGTGGTTGGGAGTCTTCAAGAATTAAAAGAATTAGCAGAAGATCCGCAGCAAGTAGAAGAATTAAGCGAGCTACATCGTCCATGGATTGACAAAGTGAAAATTTCATGTCCAAATTGTTGTAAATTAGTTGAACGTATTTCTGAAGTAGGTGATTGTTGGTTAGATGCTGGGATAGTCCCATTTTCTACTCTTAATTATCAAAAAAATCGAAAAAAATGGGAAAAATGGTTTCCTGCCGATATGGTCTGTGAAATGATCGAACAAGTTAGACTTTGGTTTTATTCACAACTCTTTATGTCGGTTACATTGGAAGAATGTGCGCCATTCAAGACAGTTGTAGTGTACGAGGAAGTTAGAGATGAAAATGGTGCACCTATGCATAAATCTTCTGGTAACGCAATTAGTTTTGATCACGCTCTCTCAGAAATGGGCGCTGATATTATGAGATGGAATTATGCAACGCAAAAATCAGATGCATTTCTACGTTTTGGATTCACCATTGCCAATGACATTCAACGTAAGTTTGTACCTTTATGGAATGCGGTTAGATTCTTTATAAACTTCGCTGCTCTGGATGTTAATGAAGCTTCTCAATTATCTCAACCTTCTACTAATGTGTTTGATCAATGGATTCTGACTAGACTGATTAATTTAATAAATAATTATCATGAGAGCTTAACAAATTGGGATTGCAAAAAACCCACTCTTCTACTTGAAGAATTCTTTAATGATCTTACTAATTGGTATATCCGGAGTTCACGAAGGAGATTTTGGAAAGAAAAAGATCCATCTGACGACAAAGATGCAGCCTATTCAACATTATATGAAGTTTTGATGAATATAAGCTATCTATTAGCTCCTTTTATGCCATTCTTATCCGAACACATCTTTCAACTTCTCCGACGTCCATTTGATAAACAGTTACCAGAAAGTGTTCATCTGTGTTCACTTCCAAAGAAAAAAGATATCACTTCCACACATGAAAAAGTGTTAGAATCTTTTCAAAAATATCAGAATATTGTTGAACTAGGTCGATCATTGAGGAATAAAGCCCAAACTAAACTTCGTCAACCACTATCGTTGGCTATCATCATAGGAGATCAATTATTTACCTCTAGTAAGTACGCAACACAGTTGTTTGAATACCTTAGGCAAGAATTAAATGTTAAAGAGCTTAAATATATCCAAGATTTAACTAAGGAGGTAATAAATCAAAAATATCTCCTTCAAAAGTCTAAAGAGTATGACTTAGCTTTACTACTCGTAACTGAGATGACTCCAATATTAAAACGGGAAGGTATGGCACGAGAGATAGTCAGGGTAATACAACGTTTGAGGAAAGAAGCTAATCTTGATATAGACACGAGGATCAATGTTAAATATGAAACTAATTCCTTAGAAATACTTAAAAGCATTGAATCGTACAGGGAATATGTGAAAGCGGAAACATTGGCTTACGAACTATTTTCTGAATCTTTGGAAGATAAAAAATCTTTTTTAATTAATGGATTCGATTTAAATCTTGCACTAGAAGTGATTTCTAATTAGGATTCATTGTTGGTTATAATTTCCAACAATGAGTTCAATCTATTATTCTCCTTTCTAATTATCTCCCACTTTAGATGTAGGATTTTCGAAAACATACGAAATTATACTCTTAGTGAGCAATTCTCAAACTACTACAATAACCTCAAAGAATAGCTAATTCAAAATATATAAAAACAAAAAAGAATGAGAAATCGTATCTAGCAATCCTTCTCTCAAGAAAAATCTTTTTCTCTTATACTCATTATTATATTGATAGTTGAGTAGAATGACCCCAGAGATTGAAAATCTGTGCCGTAAACATGGCGCCATGCTTGTTACCAATGATCCTGACTTTCTAAACTGCTGTGACCGATGTGAGGTTGCTGCTTCTCTAGGTTCAGTAGAACTATGCCCACAACGGGTTCATACGTCAAATAGCTGTTGTCCCTCTTGCAATATATTTTTAGAACATGGTGCAGAAGCAATGTTGGCTCATTGGAAAGACCAAGCTCAATTCATGGCTGGATTTCAAATTGTAGTGCCGCTCAGAATCACTGAAGAAGTAATTCGATCAGCATTCCGATTGCAAAAGGTTCCAATTAGTCAATTAGGAATTTTATATGAGTGGAAAAAAGCTAGGACGCTCGATATTGTGTTTGAAAAGCACATTGATTGGGTTATGACGATAAGACACACTTATTGGCCCTGTGATATTAATGATGAAGACCCTTTTTTACGCGATCCTCTCATATACGGTCTTGCTGGTTTTCCTGCCCGTGCAGGAGCTTCTCTTTTTTCTCAGCTTCATTCTTTATTTGAGGATCTTAAGACTTGGTTGACAGAAAACTATCAGATTGATCCTCTAGAATTATTCGATGTTGATCCTCATTCAAAGAATGCGTACACTAATTTCCCCTCATATTATGCCTCATACTTCCTCCGCTTTGATAATGCAGATAATCTAACGATTAATATTATGGCTCCAGATTATGAGAAATCAGATGAACCTGAAACATGCCTTGTGCATATGGGAGATGATCAGATTCCTGTTATTTTATTTCAGAAGGTAAATGAAGCCCTAGTAATGCAAAAGGGATTAGTGAATGCGTGGCTTACGATTGAACCTGCATTACAAAAAATGTTGGAAGAATTGTCTGAGATAACAGCAGAGATGCGTACTATTACAAGGTCAACTGTTACTCAGTTAAGTGAATTATTAGATCGTACCCAGGCTATTCAAGCCCAATTTCTTAAGCTTAAACCTGCTATTTCGAGAATGCAAGGGCAATTAAGCCCAATTGTACCTTTGTTGTCAGAACCATTAATTCAGAGATTATTTTCAAATTTCAATCTTAATCTCATGAATTCATGGATAGACTTCGCGAAATCAGTTGAACGTTCTGTCGAAGGAGCTACTTCCTATATACAGGGGAAGATGAATCTTTTGGCTCTCGAACAGGAAAAACGAACTACTAAAAGGCTTAATTTTTTAACTGCTTTATTCGGATGCCTCTCAGGATTGAATCTTTTGGTTGCCCTGTTAGCATGGTCGCAACCAACGCCTGATGAAGGAACATTCTTTGCCACTGTTGTTTTAATAATTGCTTTAATCGCTCTAACGCTTGTTTTTGTTGGTAGGGCAATATCCCGAGAATAAATAATGTTAAAATAGCTTTTCTTTAATTAAATGTGTTAAATATTTTGACAAAAGATAGGAAAAAAAAGGGAAGGGGGAATTATTTGTCTTTAATGACGATTGTTCCACCAATGAAGTCTCCAAATCTTCTTCTGCCTTTTGTAAATAGAAGTAATATTGGACAACAAGAACATAAATTTCGAAGGCAAGAACTACCTAATGTTGCAGGGTTCCCAGTAGTAAAATTAACGACTCTGAGTCCCATCATCCCTTTACCTAATGATTGACCGTCTCTTATACCATCTTTAAATAGGCCATAACATGCCCCAATAATGACAATAGAAAGACAGCTAGTTATAATGCCGTCTATTATATATGCTACACAACGATCTGCGCATGGTGCTTGTCTTTGAACCAGGGCTTCTGTTCTTGACATTTTTCACGTCACCTCCAAACATTTTCCTTAACTTTGAGGATGTCATATTATGTCGAAGATTTAACTAAAAAACATTACGCTTGTTCAAATCGTACAAGATCAATTATCCTGAATTTAGGATTAATCAACTTGATTGATTATAGTTTAATAAAATTTGAACTCATTCTTCAAGTTTGTCTGGTTGTAAGGCAAATGGGTCATGAATGCCACCTTGAACAGCTTGGGCCAGAAAAATCTTTTCACGATCAGTATAGATTTGAAATCCTGTACAATAAGGCATTTTATCATTTTCTTCACATTGATTGCAGACTTCGTTATTGCTCTTCGCTCGTCTGTGATTAAGATAAATATAGCCAGGTATAAAATTTAATAAGATCCACCCCTTAATTAGCCAGTTTGGGGTGAAGATGAACTGAATAAAAGCCAAAGAAAAAGATATTCCTAATAAGAACCGAGCAATGTCCTTAATCTTGCGATTCTCAATCAAGAAAGCAGTCAATACTGTGGGAAAAACCAATGCATATAAAACAAGTCCTACTTGAATTTCAGTTAAACCATACCACCATCCTAAGAGATATCCTATGCTTATAATAATAAAAGTAAATATCATACCTGAATATTGCATTACACAACCCCGACATACCTTAGTTCCTCTAATAATATAGATATGATCCTTAAAATGATCGCAAAAAGGATGATGAGAAATTCGATAAGGGCCAAGTATTCTACGTTCGAGATTACGAGCAGACATAATTCAATGACCTAATGTCTTAAAATTATTTTCTTATGTTGTCCTCGTTATTATTTACGCATTAACAGCTGTTTTAAGAATCTGAGGTGTTGTCTTTCGAGCTCTTTTTTAATACTTTCATCAAGAATAGAAGCTAAAAATGGGGCAGAATATTTCTGAAAGGTTATTTTTCTATTATGCATTTTATTCCAGTAGTCTAAACCTTCTTCTGTTTCACCCTTTAAATGATAAAGTAAAGCCACTTCATAGTGGTATTGGTTTTCTAGCATCGTATCTTTTGATTTTTTCACTGCTGGGAGGATAAATTCCTGTATCACTCTGATTGCGCGAGAATATTCTTTTGTTAATACAAATTCATTACAATAATTACTCCCTAATGTGATCATTTCATCCCAGGTTTTTCTTTTCTTGAAATAATCGCTTACAAAGGTTAAATATTCCCATGCGGTCTTTGGATCCCCCATTTTCAAGTACATATAGCCTAAATTTCCTTGCGTAGAAGCAATGCTGTCAGGATCTTGAGGCTTCATACTAAGAAGAAGCTCTAACAATTGAGTGAAAATCTTGCGAGCTTCAATAAAATCTTCCTCATTAATTGCAATCCTTGCTAAATAATCTAAAGAATAACCGACGCTGAGTGAGGTGCGTGTAGGTAGCTCTAGTATCTTCTCAAAGATTTTTTTGGCGTTATCAGTTTGGTTCTGATTCAGATAGCACTCGCCAAGCTCAAGAAGGATTTCATCAGTTGGGTTTATTATCTGGTTGAAGATGTTAATTGCCTCATCTAACGATCCTGCTGCTTTTGCAGAACGTGCTTGCGTTGTAAGAGCCAAATTTTGGCCTAAATTATTTTGCAGTTTCTCATATAGTGATACTGCTTTCGCGCTGTTCTTCTGAGCGCTAATATATTCTCTTCTAAGTAAATAACTTTCCGCTAGATTGTGGTAGGTTGCAGCAAGATTTGGTATATCTTGGATTTCTTTGAATATATCTCGTGCTTTCTCAAAATGAGACATTGCAAGATCCACCTCTCCATTCTGGAAATACATACTACCAATATTTAAATGCGAGCTGCCAATTGCATCTTGTTTTCCTTCTGATTGAGCAATTTTTAGGGCTTTCAAATGGAATTTTTGAGCTTCTTTGAAACGTTCGAGAAAAATATAGGCATTTCCGAGGTTATGATATATTTTCGATAACCCTTCATTGTTTTTTGCAAGCTTGAATGCTTTTTCTGCGTTTTGATAATGAACTAGTGCCTCAGAATATCGTTGGTGTAAGCGATAAATCTTACCCAAGAGGTTTTCAGAATCACCTACCATTGATTGGTTCCCAAGTTCATGAAATTTTGGCAAAAGCCCTTCAACTATCTTTTTGGCGTTGTTAGAATCCTGAATAGAATAATATGCCTCTGCTAGCTGGTATTCTAAATAGAGTTTCTTTTTGTATGATTCAGCTTTGAGGATTTCTTCGTCTAGCATTTTAATTAGATCATGAAACCTACCTTGACGGGTAAGTAACTTAAAACGTTCGTCATCTATTGTCATTTTATTCGATAGGGGATTTATTCCCATCTTTGAAAAACATTCTGGGAAATCAATGATTTCTCGTTGATTGCTTATAATCGGCGAAGTAAAACAAGACGCATAGTTCCCCAAGGATTATAGTAACCCTGAGATTCAAGCTGGTTTTCAAGTTCAGCCAACATCTTCCTCCGAATATCAGTTAAAGCTTTATCACTGTCCTCAGGGGGATTGTTACTGTCTAGTTCCTGTTGTAAATAACCTTGAGCGTACATTTCAACCGCTTTCATCCCTATTTCACGGGACCACTGACAATTTGGGTTGAAAGAATCATGAAACACTAATTCATATCCAAAACTCTGTTGAACGAGAATTTTTTCAAAAGCTTCTTTAGAGAAGTTATCTAAAAGGGCTAAAAATCCTTGATGAGAAACTGTTCGTAGGAGTTCAGATACAACTTTTACTAAGCTTTCTTTCCCGCGAGTAATAGCAATATCTTGTAGTCCGAGGAAACACGACACGCAATCAAATTTCCCAGATATTAATGGTAGCTGTAATGCATCAGCTGAAATAAGATTAGCTTTTACGTCACCTTGAGATAACAAAGAAATAATGCTACTGTGAGGAGGATCAAAATCGAGATTCAGTCCAATCAATTCAGCCTGAGGAAAACGCCATCCGAGTTCAACTAAAAAGGTTCCATACCCACAGGCTACATCTAAGATTGTAATGCTCTTGTGGGGGTTTAGGTATTCAGCCAAGAGCGATGTTGTCCAACGGGCTGTACCCCCCCAACCGATATCAAATCCATCGATAATTCGATCCGTTTCTGAAAGACCTTGGGTAAACCACGCTCTTAATGTATTTTCCTTTTGAATGATTAGCTCTTCATCAGATGAGCTTTTCAATGAATATCAAAATCCAGATATTATAGAAAAAAGGGAGGGAAGAATCAGCTATTTTATTAGACTTACTGCTTTCCTGATAGCTGCCTCGGCATCTTTCAAGGTTCTTTCTAGAATATCAGTAACACTTTCAATGCTGTCAATCAAACCGATAGTTTGCCCAAGGAGAACAGCTCCATCGTCGATGTTGCCTTCGTAGGCTAATTCGTAAGCTCTGATAGTCTTAGCTATTTCATCAACATCAAAAGCAGCCTCTTGAGCTAGTTTCTCTTCTTTACTAGTAATAGGCTTATGTTCTGAAGCATATTTATTCTTCCAGAGCCTAATGGGACCAAAAACTCCTGTTGCCATTATAGTATCTTGAGCTCTAGCAGGTGGAACAACATTTTTGTATGTGCTATGAAACTCACTTTCTTTTGATGCGATAAACCTCGATCCCATGGCTACCGCACCAGCACCAAGTGATAACGCAGCAGCTAATCCTTCTCCTGTGGCAAAACCACCACAAGCAATCTTTGGTATCTCAGGGTATTTTTGATGCACTTGCTGAAGAAGTACAAGGGTACTCACTCCCTCATACGACTGGTGTCCCCCTCCTTCACCACCAGTGATCACTAGTCCGTCAACACCTGCAGAAACACATTTTTCGGCTAACCACAGAGCAGGAGCAACATGGAAATGCTTGATCTCTGACTGTTCTTTTAACTTTTGATAAGGTGGGGTATTTGGTAGAATCTTAGCTGAGCCTGCGGAAGTCAATGCATATACACACTGATCTCTGATCTTCTGATTTTCCATAATGAATTTTGGGATTTCCCAACAAAGCATTTCAGCATTTGGTTCCATTCGAGATGTCCTGATGTTAAAACCAAAGGGTTTATCGGTATGTTCAACGACTGTTTGCATATTTTTCTTCATTTCTTCAACAGGATCTGCGTCTGATAAGCCAACATGTGAGAGTACACCTAAACCTCCTGCTTCAGACACTGCTATAGTCAAATCCGTAGTGTAGAAAGGACCCATGGGTGCTGCTATAATAGGATATTTAATTCCAAACATTTTTGTAATATCAGTTTCTATTGTCATAGTTCTTCCCTTAATTATAATTTCTCGGTCAATAAAGGTTTGATGCTTAAGGAATTTCAGCTGTTATTAGTATTGTGCTTTATAATGTCAATAAATAGTTAAAATGTAGTTAATTCGAATTTCTTTTGGGAGAAAGAAGAGCTTTTCTTGTGAAAGACATCTTCTTCATTCTTACATATCTTCCCAATAAAAACTAGTTTGGAGTGGAGCCCGTAAAAAAATAAGAGGAGGAAAAGTGATAGCTCATTGATCAAGAATAACTACTGTTCCTGCTGCCTGGTCCCCAATCCGACGTCCATCCTGATCTATTAAAGCAACTAGATAGCAACAACATCCATCAATACAACCAGGACAACAATTACGGATGAAAGATTGGCCGATAGTAGCGGGCATACCCGTTTGAAAGTCAACAACCCGCAACCCCATAAGACCCTTACCAATGGATTGTCCTTCCCGAATTCCATCCTTAATAAAATCATAAATACAACAGAATTGATTAATAACATCATCAATGATCAATGCAATACATCGTTCGCCTAGTGGCGCTTTCATGCCCGGATGATACGGCCTTGGTTGGTACAATGGCTGATATGTAACTGGTGCGCTAGGATATGGTTGAGTTGGAGGGGTTTCCCAAGCTGCTGTGACACCTTTTGCGGGTTTTTCTGGTAATTTTTTCCCACAATTCAGACAGTAGAGACTATCTTCATCGACTTCAGAACCACAAAATGGGCAATATCGCATAATAATTTCTTCCTTTTTTTCTTAATTAGGTACCTGTTAAATTCATACAATATATTATAAGGCTTTGCTCAATGGAACTAAAAACCATATGGTTTGTACTTATCATTTACCAAATAATATTAAATAGCCTTTAAGGCATAGTGGTTAAACCACAACACTTGAGCCTCAATATCATTTCACAAGAGTTCTCCCATGTATATACAATTGTTGAAAATGTGACAAACATGGTTAAAAGGTTTCCTCGTCCACGGTTTGTTGATGTAACCCCTGAAACTGAACGATTAAAAGAGCTCGATCATTTTTGGATTCAAATGGATCATTGTAGGCATCTTAAACTTTGGCGTTTTTCCTATCTCTCAGATGATGAGACTGGAGAATTCATTCCAACCACTGAGGCTCGTTTTTATGAGCCAATTCTATTGGTACATGGTTATAGATCTTCACACACAATCTTCAATTGGTTTGCTCGTGAATTATGGTATTATGGTTTTCGTAAATTGTTTGCAGTTGATAATGAGTATAAAGAATTACATGCTGCGGGTGATTTTTTATCACAGATTATAGATGAGATTAAGCAAATTACTAATGCCCATAGGATCTCAATGATTACCCATTCTACTGGGGGGATATTGGCTCGATACTTCACAAAGTTTACTGCGGGAGCTGATAGCCACATTCGTATTCTAGCCATGTGTGGGGTGCCTCATGATAGTACACAATATTTAAAGAATCTTAAAGACACTCAGACTCGGCTCGATAAATCACAAATCCGTAAAGCTTTGGATTACCTGGAAGATATTAATTCTACGATAACTGAAAAAGAGCTTTACCATCTTACACAGGTTAATTTAGGGGGAGGTTTGTGGTCTAGAAGCAGAGAAGGTTCTAGCAAGTTCATCCCTCTTTCTGATGCTATAAATATATCAATTGGACAAACCCATATGCGTGTTCATAAGCACAAAGCTACCTTTGGAACACTCAAACATTTGCTTGTTCCAAGCGTTGCTGTTTTCAAGATCAGGTTACTAACCATATCTAACTTAACTTCCCCATTAGGATTTAGAATCCATTATAAGGGTCATATTACCCAGAAGTATCCTCAAAGAGCGTGGATTCAAACTCCTTCCAGACAAGAAGGGCCTTATCTTCCTGAGGCTCCTGTCATAATCTTCTGTAATAGTGTTACGTTGGACAAATGTGAAGAAGCAGAAGTAGTAATAAATCTGTTTGAGAAACAGCGTTTTAAACAAAAAAGTATTGGAAAATACGAATTTTCACTAAATTGTGATGAACTTCCTCGTGTGGATTACATTACTATTTATGGGAAATCTGATGAACGAGTAGACCTAGCTATTTACACCTATATCCCCTGAGGTATAGAATTGAGCCAAGAAGACAAGATAAAACAAGCTGCGGAACTGATCAAGAAATCCAAATATATTGTTGCTTTTACAGGGGCAGGAATAAGTGTTGAATCAGGGATACCTGATTTTCGCAGCCCAGGTGGACTTTGGGAAAAATACAATCCCAATGAGTATGCAACATATTCAACCTTTCTTTCATATCCAGAAAAGTATTGGACCATGCATATGGAATTAAGAGAAATGGTGATAGATGCTCAACCTAATGCAGCACATAATGCTTTAGCATCCCTTGAGCATAAGTATGGCAAACTCAAATCAGTAATCACTCAAAATGTCGATTTTCTTCACTCTCGTGCTGGAAATACCAAAGTTCTGGAGCTTCATGGCACAACTCAAACATCACGTTGCTTGAGCTGTGATAAAACCTTTCATTTTAGCGAAGTTGAAGAAATGCTTGATCAAGGATTGATACCTCCCCGCTGTCCTCAATGTAACGGATTAATAAAAACAAATACCATTTTATTCGGCGAACAGCTGCCTTATGATGTGTTAGAGCAATCACGAGAAGAAATACTGGCAGCTGATCTTGTTATAGTTATTGGTAGTAGTTTAACAGTGTATCCTGCTGCCGCCCTACCATCACTTGCAGTTCAGACTGGATCAGGATTGATCATTGTTAATAGAGAGATTACTCCTCTAAATATTTATGCTGATGTAGCAATTCAAGGAAAAGCGGGACTTATTCTACCAAAAATATTTACTGTACTGGAAGAAATGTCTTAATTGGAATTTTTTACAATTCGTTTACTTATCCTTATTATCATCTTCCCCTGTAGGTAATCTTTTAAATTCGTCATATTTATTACCGAGAATAGTGAATCGTCTGGCATTGATAGCAGGTAGAATTTCCTTAGATGCCTTTAAAATTCCTGCAAGATTTATCTTAGCGATTGCTCGGTCAACTAATTCAGGTGTAACATCCTCGGAGAATGAAAGACCGCCAAGTACTTTTATCTCAAGTTTTTTTCCTTTAGCCGCAACTGCTTCCAATTCTTTTGCAGAATAATTTGCCCAACCAATTATCACATTTTTCGTCTTAACAAGCTCTTGAAAGGTTGCATCATGTAAATTCAGCTGATTTTGTATCGCTTTTTCAATAAAATCAGCTCGATTTGGATAGAACTCTTTTTCAACCAAAACATCTATTTTTGCTGTCACTTCAGCATTAATATCTATGAGAATATGATCATTAGAATTTTCAGTCATTTCCAGTCTGCTATCTATCTTTCAAGAAGATTATTAAGAATATTACGATACTTAAATTGAATAACAATAGATGGAATTATTAAATCTGCCATTATTTAAGTTAAGGAAACGTTTTGACCATTAAAAAAGCATGTTCTTTTCGATCATAGTAGTTTTGCAACCTTTTTTTTACATAATAATTATGTTTCCGATAAAATTCGATGGCCCTCTCATTCTTATAATGGACTTGTAATTCAGATTTTTTAACTTCATAATTCAACTGAAGACTCTTTTCTAGCTTTAATAATAATTTACTTCCAATCTGTTTTCCCTGATAAGGAGGATCTACTTGGATTGTAATAATTCGTCCTAAGGTTTTATCATCGTCATCCTGTTCTCCAACCGCAAAAGCTATTATTTTCTTATCTTTTACAAGCTGAACTGTTAAAACAATGTAATTAGACGCCATAGAGACAAGAGCAACTAAAATGGAAGGTCCATAGCGTAACTTACTAGGAAAACAGGCCTTTTCTATCTCGTTAAATCTGTCTGCATCTTCGATCGTACTAGGGCGAATTCTTATTCTTAAATCATCATGAGAAACACTAGATTTCGTTGTTTGACCTCCAATGTTCAGATTTATGCTTACTAAAAGAATTTATATTATAGAAGGAATAAATTTAAAATTTACAAATATTTTTCGCGATACCCTTGTAATATAAGTTGATTTAACCAAACATTCTCATAGTAAAAATAAGAAACTTAACATTTTGATGATGATATGTTCCTCAAACGACCACAACATACATTTAATAGAATTACTTAGAGAGTAGGAAAAATTGGTTGCTCACAAATTAGCTACATTAGCATATATAGTTTATAACAATGAAGAAGTTCTCTTACTTTTTCGAAATAAAAAAGAGGATGATTTCCATGAAGGGAAATACATAGGTATTGGGGGGCGTCTTGAGCCAGGCGAGACTCCTCTTGAGTGTATTTTACGTGAGCTGGAAGAAGAAACAGGTTACTCATTGTTATCTCAAGAGGTTGAATTTAGAGGCTACATTTATTTTGATGAAATCCATCGAGATAAAATCACTGAGGATCTCCCAGCATTTAACTGGTTAGTATTTCTATATTATGTTCACGTAAGCGAAAAACTTAATTTTGAGAACCCTGAAGGAAGACTCCAATGGATTCCCATTAAAGAAATTCCTTATGCTAAGATGTGGGCTGGAGACAGAATTTTCACTCCAAAATTACTCGAAACACAGGAAATCGTTGAGGCTAAATTCATCTATGATGGTGAGGAAATCGTACAATGGAGCTTTGGAAGGGAAACTTAATGATCTATGTAAGATATGCCATGAATCGATCTAGGAGAGATTAAATTCTTGCCCCGATCAAGGTTATTTATCTGGTTGTTGAAAAAAGGATTTCCAATTAGAAGTATTTTTGCTAGGTTCACAAAGCTTCCACTTCTTGGAAGAGTAATGGATTATATGCTATTTCAGGATGATGATATCATCTACTTGCCCAAGGATGAAGTAAGTACAATCAAGATCGATAAAGAAATAGAAGGACATGGAGAAATGGTTGTTCCATCAAGTGTTCTTGAGCATTTCATCAAAGCAGCAAATTATCATTGGATTATGGATTGGTGTATCTGTCGTTCTGCTTCTTCATGTAAGAAATATCCAATAAAATTAGGATGTTTATTTCTTGGGGAAGCCGCAATGAAGATCGATCCGAGGCTTGGAAGAAAAGTGAGTAAAGAAGAAGCATTAAACCATGCAAAGAGGTGCAGAGAAGCAGGATTAGTCCATTTAGTGGGGAGGAACAAACTTGATACTTTTTGGCTTAAAATCAGTCCAGGTAATAAACTTCTTACTGTGTGCAATTGCTGCGATTGTTGTTGTTTATGGCGAATCTTGCCACATGTATCAAAGAAAATTTCCTCAAAAGTAACCAAAATGCCTGGTGTAACTGTCACAGTGGGAGACGCGTGTATTGGGTGTGGTACCTGTATAGAAAGCTGTTTTGTTCATGCCATCAGTATTATCGATAAGCGAGCTGTAATTAATGAAATGTGTAGAGGGTGTGGGAGGTGCGTTGCTGTTTGTCCACAAAATGCAATAACTCTTACCATTGATAGTATGGAGGATTTGATAAAATCTATAGAAAAAATAGAATCATTGGTTGATGTTACATAAAAAGAAATATTTTTTGTTCAGCTCCCCAAGAAAGATGTTCTTTAAATGAAATATATAATATTATCTTTAAACCATAATTTAACTTAATTTCCTTGAAATAATTATGCATTTATGAGATTTTTTCAACCTTGAAAGCACAACCACATCGTAGACAGCGATAAATTTCTTTTGATTCTTCTTCTGGAAGTGTACTACGTACTAGTTGATGAAGACATTGAGCTATATGTCGAAAAGAACTTCTTGATTTCAATTAAAATGGCTCCACTAACAGGACTAGGTTTTGAAGTTTATAAATTTGTGTGATACGCAGTTAAATCTAAGAAATAATAGATTTAAATCGGAAAAAAGAACCAGGATGGATCAGGAGTATCTTTATTACCAAGAAAACTGTTCTCTCAACTTGATAGCTTGTTCTACATTATCCGTAATTATGTTATCCACTTGTCTTTGAATTGCTGCTATTAGATATTTCTCATCGTTGACTGTCCAAGGAGTAACAAGCAAACCGAGTTTTTGTGCTTTTTTAATGCATCTATGAAGAAAAAAATTTTGAAATACAGTAGTAAGCCAAATAGAATGAAACTTTATCCACTTTTTAGAGATGATATCATAATGTGGGTGGATTGCATTACAATTCAATTCCTTTGCTACTTGAATTTGGTTTATAGGGGAACGAAAAAGTAAACCTGTTGGAATTTCAGGATCAAGTGTTTTTATTTCTTTTAGAGGAGTATGGAAGAAAGAAGAAACAATCAGTTTTGTTAAATCGTCTGTAAGGTTAAATTGATGGATCAATTCTACAAGCTCATTCCCCCCTTTTTTTCGTGATTTTAGCTCAATATTCAGAGTGATTTTCTGCCCAAATAAATCAAAGACTTCTTCAAGAGATGGAATAGTTATCCCTTCTGAGAGCTCAATTGAAGTCAATTCTTTGAATGAGAGATCTTTAATGGCATCAGAAGGCCGTCCAAGTTTTTCAAGAGTGTCATCGTGGTAGCAAATAAATTTGTTATCAGAAGTCAGATGAACATCAAATTCAAACCCATCTGCATCGTGGTGAATAGCCGTTTGAAAAGCTGGGATGGAGTTACCAGGTTCACCATTGATAAGATATCCTCTATGAGCAAGAATTTTGATGTATTTCATTGATTTGCTTCCTGTAAGAATCTCTTCCCTCCTCTTCCAGTTCAAATAAGTATCGAGGGTCTTCACTTGAATCTAATGTTATGGTCGCGGTTTTGCTTCTGTTTTAGGTATTTCAATGTCAAGAGATTCAAGTTCTTTAGAGAATCTTCTTGCTAGGGGTCTGATTTCGTTTTTCTTATAACGATAAGTAATATCTGCTTTGTCTCCTTTCAGGTCTGCCCAAGGTTCAACAAGGACAACATCGTTCACAGTGATTCTATACCCTCGTCTGAATCGTCCTGGGATACGTGCAGTGCGTTTTACTCTATCAGAGCATAATACTTCCATTCTTCTTGCACCTAAATTACGGATTACAACACCAATAACTTCAGCGCCTTTAGGGTAACGCGTACGTCGTACAATTTCAGTATCTGGACTAGGCTTTTGTTTTCCTTTTTTAACCAACTAATTTGCCTCATAATGTACATTTTATTTCTTTGAAATTATTCAGAACAGATTTAGTTCACTAAAATTTCCTATTTACTTGAACACTGAAGAATGCTTTCAAATATTTTTGGGATTGACTTAAGGAGGAAAGGAGTGACATTTTCACTCTTCAAATAAAGTAAAAATGAATCAGCTGATTTTTGATTACCTCAAACAATTATAAGTACTGATTTTTTCCAAAATTAACGGTCTCTCTTCTTAATTTGGTTGTTTTTCTTGAACTTAAATAATGTTTCATCTCAAAAGAAAAGACGATCTTTATGAAGAAATATTCAAAAATCAGTGCGATTAATCTTCACAATGACTCCTAATGGAAAGTAACAGAATACCAGAGTCCAATCCATTATTTATTGTGATAGATGGTGGTGATGGTTGTGGTAAAGATACCCAAGCAAAGCTAGTTGCTCGCTATTACTTTAATAAAGGAATGAAGGTTCGTATTAGGAGTCATCCTTCAATCGATAACCCTTTTGGTCGCTTTGCAAAGTCTGCTTTAAAGGAAGGAGGGAAGAAAGGCCATTTAAAAGCTGCATTTTTCTATGCCATTGATGTTATCAGATCCCTGCTGAAATTTTATCGCCATAATGGTGAAGAAGTCATTATTTTCTCTCGTTATCTTCTAGGAGTTTGTTATCTACCTTCTCCAATAGTTCTTTTCGGATATAACTTTTTTGAAAGCTTTTTACCTACTAGTCGGTATTTTTTCTTTTTAGATGTCACCCCTGAAGTTGCTAGAGAAAGAATCTCTAAACGGGGTGAGAAGCAGGAAATGTTTGAAAGCTTATCACGATTGAAGAAAATGAGATATAAAATGCAATCAGTGACACAGAGAAAAAACTGGTTTCAAATTGATGGGGATGCTTCTCCCAATGAAGTTTGGATTCAAATTCATCAAATTCTTGTTCAACTTGATTCTGAAATTATAAGAGGCTCTTAAATTTAGTAATAAACCTTCCTACCCCTGGTTGGATATTTGTAGGGAGATTATTTATAGCTGTATATTGATATATTTACTGATATTCTTTATAGTGAGTGTAATAGAAACAAAGCTATTTATTATGAATCCAATGGTTTTAGATATTAGTTGTTATAATAAGATATTTTTTCCTCTAGATGTGTTGTATTTTGCTTTTGAAGAAAGAAGAAAGAATTTATGTTATTGCGGTACTGTTTTTTCTTAGTAGTATTACCTTAATAATGAGTGATTTTATAGAAAACATAGATACTCCCTACATTCGATTAATAACAAATGTTGCTTTGATTTTCAACATTGTAGGAATAACTTTTTTCTTGTTTGGATTTGTTTATACCTTGATTATTCTTGTACAGAAATTCAAATCAAGAAAAAAATGACAATTTGAATGTCCTCTTTAATGGATCAATGAAAAAGCTCATGATTGAAATTATTTAGTTTATTTAATGCTTATTTCTTTCTCAGCTGATGAATCAAAGGTTTTAGCATATTAAGTAGTAATCTTAATTACTACTTGCGTTACATTTATAGGAGTGTTAAATATTAAAATTATCATAAATCTAAGATTCATACAGTATCATCTTGATAGATAAATGATCAAACTCCATTAAGAAAATATTATAATGTGTATAACTATGTCTACAATCTCCATTCGGAAAACGAAGGAACCCATGCATAATGTTTTTGCCTTTGTTCCAGGAGAAAGAATAAACATCCATGTGAAATTCGGTGAACAGATTCCAGATCACTATCGTTTACAGGTCTTAGACCATCGGAACAATTCCCGATTGAACCGTTATGGAAAAGGATCTAATAAGGGAATTATACTTGATTGGCCAATCCCACATACAATCCGTAATGAACATCTCGGTGTTTGGCGGATTCAAGTGGAGGCAGATACTGAAACCTTTGGTCAGCATTTTTATGTGGAACACAAGGAGAGAATTGATCCGCCTATGCTCTTTGCTGCTACAAGTCCCTTGGAACTTTTAGAAGAGCAAGGGATTCCTCTCCCTGTTCCTGAAGTGCGAATTTTGGCAAGTAAAATATCTGTAATAGCGATAAAGGGAATTGGAAAGACTTACGCATCCCGCTTGGTGAAAATCCAAGTCTTTACAATTTCAGAATTCTTAGATTATCCTGATCGTGTTTCTCTTGCTGAAGTTATGCGGATAAGTGATACTAAATTGATACATATGCTTCAAGATGCTGAATTTCTCATAAGTAAGGAAGTTGAACGCCCTGATGAGGATGTTACAATCCCACCAAGTGACTTACTGTCTATCAAAGGGATTGGATCAAAATCAGTTGAGAGACTAGCTAAACTTGGAATCACTTCAAAATTAGATCTTGAAAACTTCGATGATTTAGAAGCTCTGAGAAAAACCTTGAGGATGTCGATGTCTCGCTTATCTAAAGTTCTTTCTTCTATAGGAAAATCTATAGTTCTACCCGAGGTTATAGAACCAGAAACAATCGACCCTTTTGCTCAACCAGTTACTAGTATCAAGGGGATTGGAGTTAAAACAGCTCAGAAATTAAATCAACGAGGGATTATGACTGTAAAAGATCTATTAGATTCATCTTTTACATTATTTGAGGATTCAACTAGTGAAAATACTTATAATAAATGGAAAAAGAGTGCTACAATATTTATTAGTCAAAAACCCGATGGAATAACCCCTCCAACTCGAATCCCTGCTGATGGTGCTCAGCTCACCTCGATTTCAGGAGTAGGGGTTAAAACAGCTCAACGATTAAATACCGTTGGTGTATTAACTCTAAAAGACTTAGTAGAATATGAATTGGAAGAATTAGCTAGAAAAACACGGTTTTCTAAAAAAAGGTTGTCTACTTGGCGAGTACAAGCGAAAGGACTACTTGGACATTTTCATTAATACAAAACGAATTTATAAAATTCGAGTATTAGTACTTAGGTTTTTTTGTCGTTTTAAATTTGGAAATAAATGCTAATATTTTTTATGATAAAATGGTTTTAATAATGAAATTCTTCGTTACCTAATATCAAGGATTTATGGTTCAATGATTGTTAGTAGCTGATGGCGGTTATTAAGTATTTATAACATAAGAATAATTGATCCAATCTATTAAATTTGTGATTTAAACGGAATTAATACGCATACATAAGTGTTGAAGGGATTAATATGTCCGTAATGAAAAATTTGGAAAGTAGTGATAAAAATAAGCGAAAAGAATCAGCAGAAGCACTGGGAAATACTCGTACAAAAGCTGCTCTTCGAGCACTGCTTAAGGTTATCGAACAAGATGATGAAAAAGATGTACGAAAAGAAGCCATTGATTCTCTTGTTAAGTTAAACGACCCAGAGGCTGTTGAAGTTCTTGAAAGGGTCGGGAAAAACGACAAGGATCGAGGTACTAGAAATAAGGCAAGTGATGCTGCCAAAGCCATTCGAGAATCAGGAACTCCTCTTCCTGAAACTGATTTTTCGGAAGAAGATGCAGCAAGAGCTAGGGAGGATTTTCGTGCCTTAGAAGAACATGAAGCAAAACAAGCTGGGCTTAATGTTAAATTGCGGGAAACATTAACCTATCGAATTGATAAGGATAACAATCTAATAGGTGATAATGATGAACCCATTGAATCTTTACAAGGAAAGGGGGAAATCGGTGTCACAAATATGGGTAAAAATGATCGAATTTGGGCGATAGATGCCTTCCTAGAAGGTGTAGACGAAGTAACCTTCGATCGTAGTGAAGATCAAGAAATCGTGGTCTTTGGTAACTCATTTGGAATCAAAGAGCTCTCAGCGCAGGAAACAAAAGGTGTAAAGTTTGATTTCCAAGTAGAAGCACCACGAGTAAAAATTAAAGAAGAGTTTTGGGATCTAGACAAGCCAGAATCCCCTCCTACCTTCGCTCGAGGTACTGAAACAGGAATACATTTCACAATCGAACTGACTAATGAATTTGATTGGTCTTTAACAGAAGTAGTTCTAAGAAAACATATTTCTGATCCTTCTACCATTGTAGAAAATTTTCAAACTGAAAATGGGGAATTCAATAAAGAAGGAGAATTCATTCAATGGAAAGTTGATGAAATTCCAGCAAATTCTACAACGAAGGCTAGTTGCGAAATGCGAGTTACACTACCAGAAGACACAGCAGAACCATATAAGGTTGGAGATACGGTTGTTACATACAGATGTTTTGAAAAAAGCCTTTCTGGTATCAATCTAGAGACAATTACAGGTTCTTCATCAGTATTCCAATTTATCTCCCGCGATGAGCAGGAAGAGAACCCTGGTGATTTTGACTGTAAATTTGAATTAGAAAACACTTCCGAGTTTGAGATGGATTTGAAGGAAGTTAGGATTTATGAAGGTCCTCTTGAAGACGGAAATATTCGACTAGAATGGTTAGGCAGTGATTTTCCTGAGGAGGAACGGTCTATTGACCCTGGTGAGACATTCAGTCTTGATCCATGGACAATCACTGTCGAAGAAGATGGAGTTATTCCTCAATTTGGTCGTGAACTGGATTTATCAGTAAAATATCTATATGATGCTGAGATAGTAGCTGAATGTACTCTCCCTGGTTATGCACTACGATTTATGGATATTGAAGTCTCAAAGTCTTTCTCACCTCTTGTAATACCTTCTTATAGGCGTACAGAGGTTAAAACTGAAAATGTTATTCGATCTACTGGAAGTACAGATGTTGAATATCTACAACTCCAAGATCAGATTCCAGAAGGCTTTGAACCTCCAACTAAAGAGGTTATTTCGATTATAAAAGGTGCTAAACAGGTTTCAGACGATGATTATAATTTGGAAGTGACGGATGGTAATTTGATTATAACAATAGAACGTCTCGAATATTCGGATATTGGAACACTGAAACAAGATGAAGAACTCCTGATTACTTATCCGTTTTTCGCTACTGCTACACCAGATGATGAATTTCTGGGAAATATCACAGTATTGGCAAATATTTTTCCCCCAGTTAAACCTGTTACAGCTGAAGCAGAAGCAGGTCCAATCACCGTTATACATGAACGCCGTAAATTAAAAATTGGTAAGATGGTGCGTTCAACTTCCAGTGAGGCCCTGAATGAGTATGAAATTGTCATTCGAGGTGAAAATGAGGGTACTGCTGTTATCAAAAATGTAGAAGTAAGTGATTTCTTGCCCAAGGGTTTCGAATTAGTGTCTGATACAAAGGAAGATCCACCCGTTGGATTTGAGGAGCATTCTTCTGTGAAAGATGGTAAGGCAATGAAATGGATTTATAATGAGGTTCAACCTGGACAGAAGGTTGAGATTCGCTTCAAAATCCGAGCTCCTGGTGAACATGATCCTAAAGATGTCTACCGAATGTTACTTGGTTGAGATACAACCATTTTTTCTCTTTTTTTATTCAGGATTACTTCTCTCTGGTTATTTTGGTTTGAAGGAACTTGGTTGATCCCAAAATTGATTTTGAACAGGTAAAAGCGCTTCTTCTTAACGAAAAGCCAGAAGATCTAGCGAATTTTATACGCTCTACAAAGTTTCAACTTGAAGCTATGTTCCTTTTTTGGGCGTTAGATTATCTTGATCACCACCCAAAAGAAATTCCTATGAAATCTAAACAAGTATTAGAGAAAAATCGTGAAATTCTAAACCAAGGTAAAGCAATTATATTTACAGAAAGCCTTGAATCTAGCTTGAAAGAATTTTCTCCTGGGTTTATTCTAGGGACGTTAGAATTTAGTATCCGAGAGAGAGAGGCTCAAATTTCGCGTTACCAGGAATATGTAGAATTATTGGCCAAGATTCAAGCGTGGCCTGAGTTAGGATTTCCTGATGAGCAATTTAAAAAGCACTGGGAAGAAAGAATTAATGATATTAAGGAAATTCAGGATTGGCTGAAAACACGAGCCAAAGATTGGTATCCTGTAATTATTTCAGTCTATCGTTCTGGAAACTTCCATAAATCTCCTAATAAGGCTCTTAAAGCTCTAAGAAAAGGCCGCAAAGATAATACAGTTTTCCAAATTCTTGCAGCTCTTTTACATTCCAATCCTATTCTAGATCGTCAGATAAAAGATTTTTGTAAGAAAAATCAAATAGTATTAGTTGAAAAAGCGCAATTAATGAAAATACTCAATTTATTAGCTCAAGAGACGGCTGATACGAAAGTACGAGAATTATGTCAGCTTTTACTTAATGCGAAAAAGAAAGAGGAGATGATTAATTGAAGATCTATCTATCCGCGTCGATTCGTGGAGGCCGTGAGCTGCAGGCTAATTATGCACTAATTTATGACCATCTCCAAAGCAATGGCCACGAAGTTTTAACTCATCATGTTGCTTCACCCAATGTGATTGAAATTGAAAATTCAATGTCTAATGCAGAGATTTTCACCCAAGATATAAATTGGCTGCAAATATGTGATATTATGATAGCTGAAGTATCAATTCCCAGCTTAGGAGTTGGTTATGAAATAGCAACAGCCTTAAATCTCAATAAACCCGTATTAGCAGTTTATGAAGGAAACAGAGTTATATCAGCAATGATTTTGGGAAACACCTCTCCAAATCTCACACTTCACTCATATAATAGTATTCCAAAGCTTTTATTTCAAATTACCAATTTCATCAAAACAGTATCGAATCATAATTCGTGATAGAATGTTTATCAAGAATTTATATCTTCTATCTGTCTTCCCTTACCCTTTACTAACATTTCATATGTTTTTACAATTCTATCCCAATTCTCTTCTCTATCAAGTGCCCAATGACGACCAATGATGGAAACTACTTTCGTATTTTCCATTTGTTTGGCTTTAAGTTCGAGTTGATTTACGTAATGGGCTCCTGATTCAGGTTTTTCACCTCGTCGGCCAAGCATTCCATGTAAATAAACTTTTTCAACTTTCTTTCTTTTGGCAAGCTCCATGAGTGCCTCAAGATATTTAATTGAGCCATGGGAACTATAGAAGCTAATAATCCCTAGCAGATGCAATGAAGTTTCATTATTCTTCGCATAGTTTATAGCCTTTAGAAAAGCAGAATTCTGAAAAAATTCTCCTGTATCAATGGCTTCAAATATCTTAACACGATCGCTAATTACTCGTCTCCCTACCCCCATATGAAGGTGACCAATTTCACTATTACCAACAGTTCCTTCTGGCATACCTAAACGAGGCCCAGAGGCTATAAGAGTTGTAAAAGGGTATTTAATTTTTAAATTGTCCATATTTGGGGTACCAAATTCTAGGAATAAATTTCCATATGAATTCGGATTATATCCCCATCCATCTAAGATTAAAAGAAGAACTCTTTGGCTCTTATATTGCATCGTGTCTTTCAGGAGAGTTTTTCCTTCCATTTCCAGTGGTTTTTCTAATCCCATGATTTCTAAAATAGTTGGAGCAATGTCAACCAGAGAACCATCACTTCTTAATTTCAGCTCATTAATCTTTTCAGAAATTAATAAAAAAGGTACTGGATTAGAAGTATGCCCAGTATCAATAGCTCCATCAGGATAAAGCCATGATTCTGCAACTCCATGATCCGCCGTTACAAAAACCGTGTACCCAGAAATAATCGCTGAACCTACTATATTCCCTAGTTCCTCATCAACCGTACGTATTGCCTTACCAACTACAGATTTATTCTCAATATGTCCCATGACATCACATGGAGATAGATTCGTAACAATTAAGTTATATCTCCCTTTTTTCATTGCTTTGATAGTCTCGCTGGCTACTTCGTGAGATTTCATTTCTGGAAAAGTTGCTAAATTTTCTGTTTCATGGGAAGGAATAATTAGGCGATCCTCGTTGTTGAATTGAGTATGTTGTTTTCCATTAAAGAAATAAGTTAAATGAATAGCCTTTTCACTTTCAACACATTTTAATACTCGCATCCCATGTTCACTGAGGAATTCTGTCAATGTATTGTTAAGATTAGCTGTAGGAGGAAATGCAATATTTACAGGGAGATCAGGATGGTATTGAATCATTGTCGTAACACAGAGATCGAGAGGCACCGTTTGAAAATGACTAAATTTTTTGGATGTAAGCGCTTGAGTCAATTCAACCTCTCGTTCACCTCTAATATTCGCAAAAATTAAAGCATCATTAGGCATAAAACGACCAATCGGATTGTTATCATTGTCAACAAGTACAAGTGACTCTAAATCTTCATCACCCTCACCTCTCGTATAAGCTATGTGTATTGCTTCTGCGAGTGGTGTACTGTATTTTCTTTTTTTCATTCTAAGTATCACATCTTTATAATTGTAGTTAATTCAACGATTTTTGGATTTTTTGAATATCAAAGCGCTAATCTTAAGAATTTACTCTGTTTTAACTGTGAATAAAGAAAAAATATCAAGAGTTTTTTAATTTGGTTTTAATAAAAATACTTAGGTGTATAAAAAATGCTGAAAATTGGTGATGATACCCCTAGTTTCAAAGTAAAAACGGAGTCTGGTGTTATAATTAGTTCTGAATCCTTAAAAGGGCATAAATACGTACTATACTTCTATCCTAAAGATAATACTCCAGGTTGCACCAAAGAAGCGTGTTCCATCCGAGATAATTATCAGGTATTTCTAAATAAAGGAATAAAAGTGTTTGGGTCTTCAGGTGGTACCTCCAAATCACATCAGAAATTTATAGACAGGTACAATCTCCCTTTTCCCCTCCTTATGGATGAAAACCTTGAATTAGCTAAAAAATTTGGTACTTATAAACGTGGAAACCGTGTTTCCAGAATTACCTTTTTGATTGATGAAAATGGAAAAATCGAAGGTATTTTTGGAGGAAACGAAGGTCTTGATAAAGTAAGAACTGCTGAACATGCCCAACAAATCATTGATTTCTGGAGTTTAATTTGATTCTATGTAAATTCTCTTGAAAAGGATTTGTTCCAATAAAAGAATGTAATCTAGAGTTTTAGGTTATTTATCCTCGATTTTCTAATCAAATACTCTTAAAAACTCCTTTTTTGCTTTACTTTCAAAAGATGCAAGATTTAAATCAACTGAACTCTGGTTTAGAATTAAAGCTAGTATTTTAAGGAAATATTCAAAATTCGAATAGATTTCAATTCTGAGAGGAAAATTAACCTTGATGGATAGAGGTATTTTATTTAGCGTTTTTGATAAACAAAAAGGGCTTTCTGTTCCAGTATTTTTCTCAGGAGGAATTAGTCAGGAAGAGGCCTCTCATATTGCCCGTAGATCGCAAATGACCTTAACAATGATGAGTACTACAGACTTGGAATCTGCTGAGGCTATCCTTCCCTTTTCTGGGTTGAATAAACTAGGTTTCATTCTTTTATTCCAAATTCGTCAGGCAAATGCCTCGGAACCCACATGTATTGCTTCTTTATCTTATATATTACCTCTAGATCAGCAAGTCTTCCTCTACAATAAGGTTCCATTCCTTAAGTTTAAAGCTGAGGACTTAGCTAACAGAATCAAACAGAACTATGTTTATACTGGAGCTTTGAGTTTTCCCAAGGAATTAGGTAATGCTCTTACCAATTGGCGGGTAACAGAAAGAGAGGCTACTGCAGAAATACAAATCATTGAGAAGAGAGTAATTTATTCCGAAAAAAAAGAAGGTGGGAGTATAGAGTTCTTTCTTTCTCAAGTTCGAAAAAATGAAGATCGTGTTTTAGGAGCACTATTTAGAAGTAAGTCTGTTTTTGTTACTGGTGGATCTGATATAATAATTGATTTAATGGTTCACAGTTTGGATATGCTCGTCCCACATGTGAACTTGAGGAAAGTGAGCTTTACAAGAGAGATAATTGACCCTGCATATGCTGATATCATTGGTATAGGGAAAGATCTAGTCAAAAATTATCCTAATGAAGTTTTAATTGATATGGATAAAAAGCAGGTTAAAAATGGTGAACCTTGCAAGTATTCAAGGAATCTAATTAAAGAACTGCGAAAAAACCTAGATAATCCAACTCCTATAGTGAAAGAATCGACTGAAAAACTCTTAAAGGTTGCTGGTATGTTAGTGGAGGCTTTTTCATATCCAGAAGCTGAAAAAGAAAGTAGAATAAATGAAATTCAAAAAAAGTATGATTCATCATTAGTTGAAGTAGCTGCAGAGATTGGAGCTCAACGGAATCCTTTAATACGTGAATTACTTTTACAACGAGTATCTGCGAGATTTTTAGACTGGATGGGAGATCTCTAAGGATAGAATAATCCACTCAGACTCTTAATGAAAAGAGAGGATTAGGTAGTTACCCCTAACATACCTTTAGCCCAACTTGGTGTCAGTACACCTATCCACATTAACATAGGATAGATCATTAGGAAAAACCGGGAAATAGTTGCGATAACTCCTTCGCTACCTATAAGAGCTGGAATCAAATACTCTGTTATCATTGATGGATTAACAATCTCGATAGTGAATGCAATTGATAGGAGTGTTTGACTAACAAATATCCAACACAATCTTCGCCAACTAGGAGAACCTCTACGGAATAAACTGAAGGTTAGATATAGGAAGAGGAATGCGACACTCCAGAGAGGAATAAAGAAAAGGATCCAAAGGATAATGTTTATCGTAGGATCGTGCTCAGGGCTCCAATCTGAACCAGAAAAATTCCACTGAAAAGGCGAGATAATTATCAGAGCTAAATAGACTAATATAAGAATGATAGGAGGAATTAAATATTTCCTACCCATGGTAGGAAAAAATGAGACTACAAAAAAAACTGCTGCTATGATTGCAATTCCAGAAGAAATCCAAGCTAAAGCTGCTCCAACCCATCCTGCACTAAATACATCAAAACCTGAATACTGAAAAAAACTCTGCATCGGAGGGATAGGCGGATCAGTAATTACATCTGGAGCAGTAGCTATAACTTCAACAGACAACATTAGAATCACCTGCTCTACGAGCAGGAAGAACATTCCTAGTCCTCCGAAGATGAATTCTAAAGCAAGATATAATGTTTGCTTTTTTTCCGTTCGTTTATAAGAAAATAACAAGCGAAATCCAAAAGAAAGGAACAAGATAATACCTATTGCTACAAATGCAATTCCTAGAAGTTCAATTGGGTCTCTTTCTGTAAATTGCATAATAGAAGTTTGCACATTAATCATCTCTTTTTTCTATCTTAATTTTATTCAGACCTCAAAAATCTTTCTTAAAAATTTAAAACCTGTAGCTAAAATTCATGAGGTTGATTATATGTTCATTCATTACTCTTGGGAGAAACTTATTGATTCCAGGTGAAAACATTGAGTACCCCTGTTCGTAGTATTGAGGATCTTGGAGCTGAATTTGAGAAATATGTCGTTCAATTATTTGAACAAAGGTATAATCAAACCGCAGGTCTTCCGTATGATAAGAAACTTATGGAGTCGGCCTCTGAAGCGTTGGTTGGGTTAAGTTCGGAGTTCCTTAACTCATATGAAGAACCAAGGGCTTTTTATCTAAATTCTATTCATACTATAGCGCAAGCCCGTAAATTACCTCTATCCTTAGAGATTTATGATAGACGAATGTCATTGATTTCGACCAAAGCCTACCAACTTCATAAAAAGCCAGTTAATTGGGGATCTTGGAGGCAATTCAATGCTCTTTCCTCCAATCCAAACGATCGTCAAAAAGTATTTGATGAGTTTGTTAATAAAATACTAGATCTTGCCCCCTCTATTATTAAACGTTTCAATATCTCCCGACAAGTTTATTCTCTTTATGGTTCTTCACCCCTCGAAGCATATTTAGAAAAAGAGTTTCTCTCATATGATAAATTAAATAACATTATATTTTCATTAGGAGACGGCGCGAGAAAACCATTTTTAATAGCTGCAGACCACTACGCTCCAGAAATTCTCAATAAAGAGACTTTCGAGTACTTTGATGATTTCTATGTTGCCAAAGCGCGAATATACTCTTCATTGAACAAATATTTCGAAAAGAAGAATCCTTTGAAGGTTGTGGGGAGTTTTCTTTCAAATTGGGGATTTGAAGATGATCTTGCTCAAATAAAAGTTGATAGTGAAGATCGTGAGAAAAAATCCCCATCTGCGTTCTGTTTTGGGATAAAAATTCCTAACGATGTTAGAGTGGTTTATAAACATGTTTCTCCATTCAGTGATTTTAGTAGTATCTTCCATGAGTTTGGACATGCTATCCATGGAACCTCTGGAGATCCCGATGCTTCTTATTGGAAAAGATACTTTATTCCCATGAGTGTTGCGGAAACTTTTTCTATATTCATAGAAATGTTATTACAGTATCCCCTGTTCTTACAACAGGAGCTTGGATTGTCTGAGGAGGTTATTCAAGAGATCATTGATAGAAGGCATTTTATCAACCTCTATTTTCTGGTTTTTTACTCTGCTAACGCTCTTATGAAACTAGAGTTCTGGAAGCGGGATTATACCTCTGAACAGGCTTCAAGTCGGTTTCAGGAATTAACAAAACGATTCTTTTGGGAAATTCCAGGAGATTATTGGCTCCTACACCATATTATGCCTGATTATGATCTTTATGCGCCTTCATATTTGCTTGGAAGCATTCGAGCAAAAGAATGGACTAATCAAATGATCGATGAATATGGGGAAGAATTCTGGAAGGATGGTCAAGCAGGGACTGTCTTCCGAGATTTGGCAGCCACTCGGGGGGAGTTTGATTTATCCGTATGGGACTTGGATCCAAAACCATATCTTGAAGATCAATCTACATTTTCTTTCCAATAATAGAGCTCATTGGGTAAAAACATCCCATCTATCGTCTAGTTGTTCCATTCTATCAAGAATCTTTTGAAGGTCATCTTGGGCATCTTGTAACGTAATTTGAACACCTTCTATAGCTGAAATCAAATCCAAGCAGCGTTGAGCATTCATGTAGATAGAATTTGTACGGTTATCAGTGATATTTCCTTTAACTAACTGTTGCCAATTGTTAACTGCACTCTCATTCAAGAGTTGCCCTTCTCTAACTGAATTCAAGAGTTCATTTGTCATATTTGATTCTATTTGAGAAAAGGTAAAATTAGCTATCGCTTTTCCAGAATCAACATCTTCTGGCTGCACTGCTTCACTTAAGGTTTGATTTAAGCTGTAGGAACCCATGGAAAAGAATTTCACAGCCCGAAGAGTCCCATTTAAAGCTGAAACATATTGATCAACGATATCGACTCGCTCAGAGGCGGATTGAGTAAAATTCTCTAAAGTATCGAGTAAATTATTGAGTACAACTAATTCCTCAAACGGAAAGAGCTTCTGAGATTCGATGATTAAGCTCATATTGTCTAAACTTGTTTGTGTTGCACTTAAATAATGGGAAGTGTTATCAAGTCCATTATCAATATTAATCCACTGGGGATCTTTAATATTTGCTGAATCTGAGAAGTTTATTTTTTGAACTTGAACTAGTGTATTGTTTAAAGCTTGAAACATAGTCGTGGTGTTTTTGATTGAAAATAAGAAATATTTTGTTACTTGATGCAAGTTAAGGCTGAAATTAGCTAGATCACGAAATGGGATTAGTGCTCCTTCTGGCAAACTTTCAACATCGACATCCCGCATAGTTCTTGATTCATTGTAATCTTTTTCTGCATCCGAAAGAGTATCTGATGCAAAATTAAATTCATAAAGCTCATCAAGAGCTAAAGTAAGTTTATAGGTACTGTTAATCCATGGTACGGCACCAGAGATGACAGTAATGATAATTGGTAACCCAATCTCTAATTCTGAAAGAAGATCGGACATTTCAGCAAAAACAGAATAGTTAAATTTGCTTATCTTCCTGATTAAATTTAATATCGGGTCCTTAACAACAGTGAGATTTCCCACACCTCTTTGCATTATTTGAAGTGCTTCTTGCATTGATATATCATATTCCTGAAAAATACCAGCTCCAAGGCCTTTTTGGGGGGAATCTTCAATTGATTGTAATAGAATGTCGAATGTCTGATTAAATCCAGTCTGTAAATTATAATAACCCCATAGAATGTTAGAGAAGTAGGGTACAGTGTCCGCTAGTACCGTTGTAAGTTTTAATATTTCTGATAGATCTTCTAGGGGAATTCCTGCCACTTCAGGTATCAAATAAGGTAAAACATATGCTATTAGAGGATTTTCTCCGAATTGTATAAAGGAATTACCAGCTTTTGTCAAATTTCCTTGTGCCCGCGCAATTAACCTTTCTAAAAGAAGGTAGTTTTCATCAAGATTCTCTAAGAACTCTGGAGAAAACATCTCTGCTGTCTTTATAAGACCAATACTTGCGTGGAGAGTGCCCTCAGATCCTTTTCCAAGTGCATGATATACCAAAGGAATAGTAATGATTGAGATGAGAAATAATGCTCCAAAAAGTACCCGAAACACTGTAGCGCTCTTCCATTTTCGTTCAAATATCATAAAAAATCCAGAAAGTCCCACTCCCACGGTGAACGGTATTAATAATAGGAAAATGATATCAATAAATGGAATAACTATCTGAAGTAATTCTATTCCTAAAAAAACTTGTGTGCCAAGCTCCGTGATTAATTCTTGGCTTTGCAAAATCCCTATTAAATTTTGGCGCGAAATATTGTTGAAAATTCCCCAAGGGTTTATTCCTCTTTTTATAAAATGAATATGGATGAATATTTCAATGATAAGGTAACTGGTTAAAATGGAGATTAAAGACAGTGGTGCATACTTTGTTGATCTTTTCGCAAGGGGGTAAATGCACCATAGAATTGCTATAGTTACTAGGGTCATAACATAGCCTATCATGCTATCTAAAACTTCTAAAGGTAGAACAATGATTAATATAGTTGGTAAGATAATACTTAAGCTAAAAACAATTATTTGACCTTCTACGCTATCAAGTAAAGAAACAAAAGCCTCTTTTCTAGTTAATTCGGTGATATTAGAAGCATGATAGATCGTAGTTATTTTTCCAAGACCCTTAACTGCTGGAGAGTCAGGTTTTATTATCTGAATCAAGACGTTGAGGAGAGCCTCTCCTCCAATGTAGTTATAATGTGAATCAATCCCTTCAAGGATTAGATACTCGAATGTTTGCCGAAAGATTAACGAAATAGGCCCAATTTTCTCCATTACGAGCATTAATACATGTATCTCTTGATTTTCATTATAATCAGACGTGTGTTTGAATTTCAGATCCGAAATTCCTCCAGAATGGAGCGTATATCTGTTTTCTTCACTATGAGTTCTTAATGCTCGTAGAAATTTATCCTTGGGAAAACTAGGAAAATCTTTGGTCATTTCTTTAACAGGATTGACTAGGAACTGAAAATGTTCTAATCGGTCACCAGCACGTAAGTTGAAACTAATTTCCCATTCAGGCATCCTTATTCTTCCGTTCTTCTTCCACATGAAATTATAGTAATGACAATCCAAACCAATGGTAATTTTTTTCTATAAGATATGAAATCTTAAAACTACTTTTTAAGGATATCAGGGGTCAAAGTTAAGAAGAAAGGGAATTTATGATTCATATAAGGAATACTTATAAGATATTATTAGCTATTCTCTCGAGTAAGTTATCCCACCATTGGAGCTGCTAAACTTTGTCTAAGAAAGCTAAAGGAGGCAAGTTCGCCTTCAAATTATTATTGGTCGGAGAACCAGAGGTAGGTAAAACTTCCTTAATTAAACGATATGTTGATGATTTCTTCAAAGAAGGTTATCAGATCACTTTAGGAGTAGATTTTCTCTCAAAAACAGTGAACATCAACGAGCGAGAGCTTACTTTTCAGATTTGGGACGTTGCAGGTCAATCAGGTTTCACTAATTTTCGTCATCTGTATTTGAAGAAGGCACATGGAGTATTCTTAGTATTCGATTTAACGAGACCAAACCCCACATATGAAAAATTAGATCGATGGCGAGCAGACATTAACGAACAAAGTCCAAATGCCAAAGTGATGGTTCTTGGTAATAAAGAAGATATTGCAGAAGGAAAATTGCCTGCTAGTAAAGAAGAGATTCTAGAGCGTTTCCATGCTCAAGAATTTTTTTCAACTTCAGCGAAAACAGGATCTCGTGTTCAAGAAGCTTTTGTCCAGATGGGCCAGCTAATTCTAGGAGAGTAAGAAATTGGTCTCGTTCGATGAGCTGGAGACTTTTTTAGCATTCTTTGTTTTTCATTCCTCAGGAAAACTGCTTATCAGCAAAGATTTGCGTGGTTCACAAACTGTAAAAGCTTTTACTCCTGCAAAAATCCATGTACTTCTGGATTCAGCTTTTGCCATCTCACAAGGATTAGAGGAAGAATCGATAGAGGAGGGCCAATTATTTCACGTCGATTTTGCATCAATGCGTATTGCTGGGATTAATAGACCAGAAGGAATGTTTTCCCTAATTACTTCCGCTTCTGCCTCATTACTTGATATTGAATTTAAATTGAGAACGTTAATGACACTCTTTCTTGGAAATTTTGCCGATAAACTCAGTAAAAGAACGATTCGTATATCAGGTGTGGAAAAGGAGGAATTTAATGAAGCTATTCAAACCGTTATGGCAGGTGAAAGTCGTTATATGTCAGAATCCATGAAACGGGAGGTTGAAGAACATCTTGAAGCTTGGGTTCTCAGTGACGATGCAGTCCGAGGTGCTTGTGTGTCATCTTTCACTGGCGCAGTCATTGTAAATCAAATGGATGCAGAAATATTACCAGCTGCAGTGCGAGCTATTCGAGGAGCATTTGCAGCACACCTCGAAAAACCAACATTTTTTTTGGCTGTTTCAGGTGTCTCAAACATATTTGTTTATATTCTTGGTGAGGGTCTGTTATTACTTGTTGATGCCAATCCAGAATGTTCGGCAGCTACTACAATTGGTATAGTAGAGGGAATGGTTCAACAATTACGAAATTTAATTCTCTAAAGATTCAGGATCTAAGAAGGTCTAATTTTGTCAGTCTGGAAAGACGGCACTGTTTTTTTCCCCATAGTTTGGCATGCACATCAACCTGTTGGGAACTTTCCATGGGTAATTGAAGAGGCATATCAAAAAGCATATTTTCCATTGCTGCAAATGATTAATGAATATCCAAAAATTAAATCAAACTTGCATATTTCTGGTCCTCTTCTCATATGGCTTCAAGAAAACCATCCTGATTATTTAGAGCAAATAGTTACTCTTTATCGTCGTCAGCAGATCGAAATTATCGGAGGGGGATTCTTTGAACCAATCCTAGCTATTCTACCAAACAAAGATAAGGAAAGACAAATCCTATTAATGAATGATTGGTGGTATGAAAATTATAATATTATCCCTAAAGGAATCTGGTTAGCAGAAAGAGTATGGACCCCAAGTTTGGTTTCTATTTGTGCTAAAATGGGGGTAGATTTCACATTCATTGATGATTATCTTTTTTGTAAGACGGGTTTTTCCGAAAAACAGACATATTACGCATATGTAACCGAAGATCAAGGAGAATTGATAACTATCTTTCCTATTAACCAGCAAATTCGCTATTTGATCCCTTGGAAAGCCCCTGAGGAAACAATTCGGTATATAAGGAAAGGTTGTGATAAATATCATGAAACGATAATAGTTATGATGTCTGACATGGAAAAAATGGGTCTTTGGTCTGCTGGTGATCTAACAACTCATGATATTTGTTATGTAAATGGTTACGATGGTACTCCTTGGATGAGAAAATTCTTTGAGGCAATACTAGCTAAACAATGGATAAAGCCAGTTCTAATTAGTAATTACTTAAGAAAACACCATCCGAGAGGTCTTATCTATTTACCAACAAGTAGTTATGATAAAATGGCAATTTGGTCATTACCATCACCCCTACGGAAACGATTGGAGAATTTACATCAAAAAATAGATCGAAAGGAAATCAAGCCTGAATTAGCTAAGGAAATTCAAACCTTTACTACTGGATCTATTTGGCAAAATTTCTTGATAAAATATTCTCAAGCAAATATCATGCATAAAAGAATGCTTGTTTGTCGTAATAAAATAGTAGAAACGGAGAAAGCATTACCTGATTTATCACCAAATCAGTTCAAGAAAATCTGGGAAAATGTCTTGGCTTCTCAATCAAACGATGCATATTGGCATGGATTATTTGGTGGAGTGTATTATCTTTTTCTTCGTCATTCAATTCACAAGCATATTATCCAAGCTGAGTATCTTTTAGATAACCTTCGTGATAGAGAGGGACTTGAAGACTTTACGACAAGAATTCAAGATGTGTTACTAGATGGACAACCTGACGGAATTTTAGAAAATAAATATGTCTCATGTTACATCTCGTCTTTATTTGGTGGTTGTATTTTTTCATTAAACATAAAAGAAAAGGGTTATAATTTTCTTAATGTTCTCACTAGGCGGAATGAACCATACCACATTGATAAAGTGCGAAGCGTACATGATCGCTTTGAGAAATGGTCATTTCAAGATCATTTTCTTTCTCCGAGTGTTTCCAGTACTTCTTTACAAAATGACACTTATAGGGATTTAGGAGATTTTGCCAATAATATGTACAAAATCACTCGAGAGGTTAGCCACAATCTGACTCTTATACGTGAGGGGGAGATTTCGCTTGGAGAAATAGCTATACAGACAAAAATTTCAAAAAAATATTGTTTGCAGTCTAACACGATTTTTATTGAGTATAATATCATTTTTTCAGATGCTATTCCAACAAAAACCCTCTTTTTCTCCCCTGAAATTAATATAATTGGAGTCTCTTACCCCTATAAAACAACTGGTACTCTAGATGCTGAACCATTTGATCTGGCTAAGTTGGTAAATCAGATCAAATGCCGAAGAATTGAAATTAAAGATCAAAATGAATCAGAATGCGTGTCAATTGAACTCGTTTTTTCTAAAGCAGTTGATTGTATACTGTTTCCCTTGTTTTCAATGCCACAAAGCGAGACTAGATTCGAAAAGGTCTACCAAGGTACATCAATATTTCCCAAAATCAAAGTTTCAGGTAAGAGTTTGGAATTTGGGGTTGAAATAAAATTGAAAACTATTAATTGAGAATTAATTTATTGGTTATGAGTATTTTACTAGAAAAAGGGGATGTGTTGCAGAGAAAGTGCGATTTTTATGGTATTTTTCTAAGAAAATAATACGAGGAGGAAAATAATACCCAACAAGAAAATTAAACCTGAGCCATAAGTGAAAGTCAGGTCTAATATCATTCTCAGTTTTCTGATTGAATTCTCCACTTTTTTCTCCGAGTAGATCAAGAACTTTCTAATATAAAAACCCTTCTATCTTTGACTCGGAATCAATGCCGTTATAGTATTAAAGATCTGATTTTATAAGGATTAGTACATTTTGTTTTATAAAATACTTAATTATATCTTAATTGATTAAAAACCAAATCGGTTGATATATTCGGATTCGTTTTTAACATTAATCTAGAAATTTTCTGTTGAACTTATAGAGGTATAATACTATGATAAAAATTAAACCATTAGCCCGAAAGGGGATCGATTCTGGTGCCCGTTTGAAACAATACTTTTTACGAGGTCATAATGCCTGGTTTGCCCTAGCTTTTTCCCTGTTGAATTTTACTTTGATTTTTTATAACTTACTCTTCAAAAATCTCTTTTTTATCCCTGAGATTTTAAAATCATATTCAATTTTTTTTATGATCTTTGGAAGTATCTATTTTCCATTGGCAGCAATTCTTGGTTGGTTGGATTATAAGAAGGGGACCTACAAAGCAGAGATCGGACTCGTTAAAGAAATTTCTCCAATTTGGAACGAGGTTTTTAAGAAATTGTCCAATCTAGAAGAAACAAATCAGATTCTCCTTTCAGAACTTCAAAAGATGCAACAAGAATAGGTTGTATTTGAGAAATTTGCGTTGTAAATCCAAGGAAAACCTATGATTCTTCATGGCGAAATTATCTCTTGAATCAGATGAACTCACTATTCGGTATTGTCTTCCTGTACCTGAAGAAATATTCATCGAAGGTGATCTGTCTATACAACCGTATTTACAGTGGTTATTTTTTTAATCCAGTTTAATCTTTTTCTTCTTTTGAAATCAAGAACTTTACTTTAGAGGGAAATAAAACACCATAAGTAATGAACCGAGAATTCCTGGGATTAGAAGAATATACGGATATATTACAACATCCAATAATAAATTCAGCCATAGTGGTGTCAATAGGATTAATAGAAGACCGATACTGAAAAAAATATAGGTTAATAATTGCTTAATAGCAAATATAGGTTGTTTATCTGAAAATTCCTTCTGAATCTGGCTTGAAGCAAGATGAAGGTTTGTCTCAAATGTGATAAGAGCTTCCCTTGAATATCCAGATAGAGGAACCCGTGCATTCTTGTTTTCCTTATTACGTCGGATTAATTCGATTCCTGTTACAGTCCTAATTAAAATGGCAATACCTAAAATCATACTAAGTAAATCTGGAAGGAGGGGGATATTTGGACTATCTAGGAAACCTGTTTGTTGAGATAAAAGGGTATAATACTGAATATAACCAGCTAATACAATAATTACTCCTTGACTGAAGGGAATTGTGATGTGGGGGATTTTTGATGTATAATATTCAAGACTGAGAATTATTCCGCCAGAAATTAAAAATGCAGCAACAGGAACCAATCCTAGATGATTAATTATCTCTATAAAAATGATCAATAAAATAGACCCAGTAGAAGCCCAAAGAATGCGTAATAAGGCTTGTGTATATCTCGAATATCCCCTAGAGATCCAAATCCCTATTAATTCAGGACTTAAAGTGGAGTTTTTGTGTGAATTCATTATAGATTTACCATCCATTGAGGAAAAGTTTCGTCTTGGCCAAATTCTTGTTTAAGCATTATAAGGAGATTTTGATCAGGAGAATCGACTTTGAGATATGTACCACCTAGTTGATCAAGAGTTTCTCGAATTTTCTGTTCTCGTTTTGAATATTTTCTTGTGACTCTCTCTCGTGCAATATTCAAATATTTAAGTTTCTGTTTGGTATTTAGATGTTCAATAGAGAGATTTGAATGAATAACTCCAAATTTATCTCCACGTAAATCAACAAAAATAATTTTATGGCCGAATTTGGCCAGTTTAGTGATAGCTTTTATCTTCTCATTTAAAATTCCTTCTGTATCACTTATTATAACCAATAATCCACGAGTTCCTTTCAAGGAGAAGATGAATGGAATGATAGCTTCAAAAAGAGTCCGACTGTTGGAAACTGACTGATCAAATGTGAGTCTTGCTGTTTTTTCATATAATCGTGGACTTTTAAGAGGTTTCAAGAACCTCCTTGGCTTTTCATCAAAAAGGATAAATCCAAAAGCATCGTGAGTAATTGCTGCCATTTCTGCCAATTCCAACAATGTAGTCAGGGCAAATTCAAGTTTTCTGGATCGCATCGTCCAACTAATGTCAATTGCAACCAATACCCTGAAAACTAGCTCATCAGTAAATTCTTTTGAAATTAATTTTCCTTGTTTTGCGCTGCCTTTCCAGTAGATCTTCCGAGGTTCATCTCCACGAATGTATTCTCGTAAAGAAAAGAACTCATCACCTTGTCCTCGCCTTCGATAGGCATGGTGACCTGTGAGAATATCTCTAACTCTTTTCTTCTGTTGTTTATCTAAACGTATGTATGGACGAGCTGGAATAACACGTATTTGGACGGATTCCTCCACCTCATAAGAATCTCGATATAAGCCTAACGGATCCCCTCGATAAATCAAGAGAGGAAAAAACTCATGGAAGCCTCGTGTTGAGAAAGTGAAAATAAATGAAAATTTACGACTTTCTCCTGGAGCTAAGTGAACACTTTGATGAGTCCAACCTTTTACAAGAATGATTCCATTTGAGTAACGATTCTCGAATGTTAAAATAAGAGGACTATCTTGTAAATTCTTTATCCGCAATCGACAATGTAGAAATCCACCTAAGGTGACAGTTGATGACGAAAAAACCCGAAAAACTGAGAAATTACAACTTGTGAAGTGAAATCGAATGCAAGGAAGAAAATACAAAATTAATGCAAACGAGGGGATCCATAGAAAAGATAGGCCAAAATTCATACCAATAATGCCGCCAATGAATGACAAAACTAGAAGAATTTGCCCTTGAGGTGTAATTTCTTTCTTATGTGAAAGATAGTCCAAGCTGTAACCTCATTTGATCAAAGGATAACTTCAGTTGATTTTATAATATTATCAACTATCTGAATTACTGGAACTTTATCCATTTCCGTTTCAGGCGACAGGATTAAACGGTGGTTTACTACTGAGAAAAATAATTGTTTAACATCATCTGGTTCGACATAATCACGGCCAGAAAGAGCAGCACGAGCTTGGGCTACAGTCATTAAGGATATTGAAGCTCGGGGAGATCCCCCCAAAGTTAATCCATAATGTTCCCTGGTCGTTCGGATGAGATCTACTACATATTCCATGATTTTTTCTGACACTAATACTTCTTGCCTCACAAACTGCTGAATTTTAAGAAATTCTTCTGGACTAGAAAGTGTTCTTTCAGGAAGCATATCCTCTTTTTGCTTTAGTTGCAACATTTCCAATTCAGCAGCCTTGTTTGGATAAGCAATTATTTGACGTATGAGAAACCGATCCAATTGTGCTTCAGGTAGCGGATACACTCCAGCCTGTTCAATAGGATTTTGAGTTGCGATCACAAGAAAGGGTTCAGGTAACCTATATGTGATTCCCTCATGACTGACTTGACGTTCTTGCATTGCCTCCAACATGGCTGATTGTGTTTTTGGAGGTGCGCGGCTGATTTCATCACATAAAATAATGTTAGAAAACACAGGTCCCTTGATAAAAGAGAATTCTTGGGTTTTCATATTGAAAACAGAGACTCCTGTAATATCCCCTGGCATGAGATCAGGAGTAAACTGAATACGCTTAAAATCCAACCCTAAAATTTCAGCAAGCGAATAAGCCATCATGGATTTCGCAATTCCTGGAACACCTTCAAGTAATACATGACCATTAGCAAAAAAACATGCTAAAATATTTTTAACAGCATAGTCAAGACCGACGACCCTTTGATGGATTTCTTCGATTATATTATCGACTATTCCTTTGATTTCATTTGGATCCACTATTATTTTCTCCATTTTAATGTTCTTATTTCCGATATTTTTCTAGTTGCTTAATCAACTTTTCTGACATATTTATATCAATGTACCGTTGTCTCAGATAATTCTCATATTCAATCCTTACTGAAGGAGGCATATTGTGAATGACTTGCCGTACCTCATCAGCTAACAAGACACGATGAAGATTTGAGTATGTTCCTCTTTTTGTTAAACGCGCTAATTCCTCTTCCTCTTCCGATTGTAAAAATGCAGCAATAGGTTTTATGTCTTTGTGTGGTCGGAGAGATTTTTGAATATTTTTACTTATTTTATTTATTTGGTCGTTCTTTTTCATTGCAATAATCCCTCCAAGTACAATCAGCGAAATGATTGCAATCAATGGTGAATGGAATGTTCCCATTAATAATACCCCTACCATTCCTATAGCAGCTTTTCCAGTAGGAGGAATCCAAAGTTTCCGACTTTCATCAAAAAGTACTTTTCTTTCCCCATTAGCTAGTAAGTAAGATATTAGCTCTGAAAGCCATGAATAATTATCCTTTATATTTATCAAATCATTTGTAGGAAATGCAGAATCTCCAATAACAATAAAATGTCCTCCATTTTTGTCGAAACTGAGTATTCCTCCAAGATTACATGTGTCATTTACTGCCTCGCCTTTTCGATAGAATTTACCATCATTATTTCTATCTTCCCAAGTACTACCAATTCGTGTTCTAAAGAGAGGATAATATGTTGTGTTTTTAATTATGTGAAGTGCACTTTTTTGAACTCTGACGGCTTTATTGAGTACTATATTATAGAATGAAGAGTCAGATTGTGGTATACCAATACTATATTGATTGACTGTAGGTAAAAAAGGATTTCGATCATGAGAATCTTGGTCAATTACTGTTCCTCCTAGCGAAATCCCGAAAGCAGAGGTTAAAATACGGGCATATCCTTGATCTTCGAAGAGGATTACATCTCCTCCATTTTCCACAAATTGCCGTAGAAAATTACTTTCTTCTGTAAAATAAGGTAAATTTCCTCCAACGATGATAATTAAATCAGCATTGATTTTTCCGAGAAGTCTAAGGGGAGTTGTCGATTCACTCACAGTGGCAGTACTATTTTCCTTGATTAGTGTTTTAAATATAGAAAGACCGTCCCAATTAGTATTTTCAATAGTATATGGTGCAGCTTGAAGTGGAGGTACAATTAGAATTACAAAAATAAGGAAAATAATGCCAAATAAGTATTCAGATCGTATTCTCATTAATTAACCATCCTTTAGAATTGGTGGTGAATCAGCTTTCCATTTAAGTACTGCTTTATCAGCAATCATTTGTTGGAAATATAGAATAAATTCTTCAAGTTCTTTTCGCTTAGCTGTTCTCTCGCCATAAGTAATACGGTAAAACTGCTCAACAGCAGCTATCATTGCATCATGATTGAAATAGGGAATCTTTAGAAGAGTAAATTCTCGGGGTGTCAACCACCCTGGACGAGATATCTTTGAATACTCTTTTAAAGCAGAATCAAGTCGTTCGAACCCCTCTGTGATTCCTTGACTATAATGGCCGTCCAAACATGTTTCGAGAAAATAAATTATCTCTTCGATTCGTTTTCCAAGAGTCTGACGTCGGATTTCAAGTTCTCTATCCTCTGTTTCAAGAAGATCCTTGGCCCCTTCTTCTTTTTCTCTTTTTGTCTTCCTTAATTGGGAAACGATTAATGATGTAACAAGTAGAAGAAGCATCACTAAGAATGTAAAGAAAATAATCCATAGACCAGTTCCTCCAAGTCCAAAAACTCCACCAATAATTGGAATATCAATCGAAGGAAACTGAAAATCAAAAGGAAAGAGAAACGGCTGTGTTGTAGGGTCATCTGTTAAAGGAACATCACTGTATTCCTTTTGTGATTGATAAGGAATATTATTACTCCCATTGCTAATAATTAAGAAAATACTTCCAAGAAGGATTAACAGGAGTACCAACAGAGCAATTTTATTTAATTTCATCAATATAATCCCCTTGTTGATATTTTTGGTTCATTTTTTCAACTGCGATTTGTCTTAAATAATATGAACATGTGACTTGATTCCACTTATTATCACAAATATTTGGGAAAAACACACCAACCCTAGCTGCTACATTGCAATGGTTTTGGGGGGTTAAAAACCGACAACGAGTATTACTAGGGTCTTCACGATCGGGTTGAGCAATGAAAATCCTAGGGGAGATCGCAAATAAGGTTTTGTTTTTGCCAAAAGTATAGCCTATTAAGGCTGGAATGGCTATTACCATTGATAACAGGAAAATTACATAGACTAAGAACACAGATAGTATTAATATAACGGTACTGAGGAGTAATATCCCAACAGAGGGGGTTAATTCTCCTAAACCTGCTATGGAAAAAAGAAGAAAAAACCATAACGTTATTATACTCCCCATAAAGACAGGTGGGGCAAATACGATTGCTCGACCGTGTTGTGGGCCAAATAAAAGTCCAGTAAGAAATCCCGAAAAAACCCAGGGAATTATACTAATTAAAAATAAAAATGGATTTGTAGATATTAGTAAAAAAGGAGAAAGTGAAATTATAATTAATGGGGTTAATATATCTATTTCAGGTAGCCCTGTTACTTCAAAAAGTATAAAACTTAGCATATAGGTTGTTTCCAATTTTAATAATAAAACAAGAACCTCAAAGAAGAGAATGTGACTGCTAAATCCTATGAATAAAAGAAAAAAACCTACTTTTATATTTCCTGCTGGATCTACTGATCTAGGTTTAGTTAATCGTCTGAATGGAAGCAAAGTATTAGCTCGCGTTGTCATTAACCTCCTTTGATGAGTTATTAGATCCCCCAATATTGGCAATTTCGTATTCAGGAAATACTGGAGAGTAGTTAAAAATAAAAATGTGTATAAAGCGATATATGATGAAGAATAGGATAGCTGCTCCTAAACATATAAGACCCAAGCCTAGAGTATCTTGAGTAATGAGACCTTTCATGAAACTTATTATCACAAATCCACCTACGATTATAAATATTAGTAATGCCAATGAAAGAAAATAACAGAATAGAACTAACATTCCAGCGGTTCTATTAAAGAATAACGTGGTTATAACATTTATTAGAGTAGTAAGACTTATTAGAAAGTAAAATAGCAGAATTGGATTAACTAATGAGCCCAACTCACCCATTTGGCCAAAAACAAGAATACTTATTGGTGCAATTAAGAAGGCTAAACTAGCTAGTGACGAAATTCCTAAAATAAAGGTTTCTGGCCATGAAAAAGCCTTGGTTTGCAGCTCTATTACTGGATTTATTTTCTTATTACAATGTGGACAGACCGAGGTAGTTTCTGAAATGAATCCGTTACATTGGGGACAGGTGACAAAAGTGCTGGCTCCACAGGACGAACAAGTACCCAATATAAGTGGATTAGCGCAAAATGGGCAAGAAATACTCTTTTTTAATTTGTTTATACTCATATAAGAAAATAGCGGAAGAAGGATTTTATGATATGTAGAGGTTTTAATTATATGTTTATCATGTAAATGATAACCTTTTTCTTCTAAACCACAATGAGAACATATTCTTGGTAGTGGTTTGAAAATTCTGATTATTCCAGTAAATAACATGATGAAAATAAATATTCCGAAAATTGTCAAAATCATATAAAGCTCAGATTCAGCATCCTGACGAAAAACTCCATAAAATATGTTGATTGTATTCCATAAGGAGTGAAGTGCCCAACCTGCAATAAAGTACCCAGTACTCGTGAGAATGGATGTCCTATAACTTGTATTTTCTGCTACTCGAATTAAAAAGAGACCTATCCCAAGAGTAATAAGGAAAGTTGTGAGAATGTGAACAGGAGCGAGAGTACGAAACAATATCTGGACAAATATCTCTTCAGTTGCTTCAGTGGAGTCAACTAATTGCCATTGGTAAAGAAATAGTTCCAAAAATGTGAAAATTGTCCCACTTACAATACCATAGAATCCAAACTGTCGGAGGGTCATTATAGAATGATGGGTTTTATATTCTGAACTGGGATCACTCTTTTCTGGATTAAAAAAAATAATTGAGGCGCGAGCTACCACAATAATGGGGAGAATCTTCATAATTTCCTCGTTTGCTGGGAGAATTATTCCTACAATAAGCTCATTAACAACGAATTGGCTTGTAAGGGTTGTCTCTAGCACAAATAGACTAGAAATCGCGTTAAGAATCACAAAAAGTAAACGTTGGTTCAGTAATAAAGCACCTAAAACCACCAACACACTTGCAAATAGGATTGAAGGACCTGTTCTCTTGAGTGACTGGACTTCTAGATCTAGATTGAGAAATGAACCCGCAAAAGGAATCCAAATGCCTAAGAATAGTAAAGGGCTTAAGTACTGAGTCAAAGTCCAAAGAAACGGATCCCACTGAGTAACCCATGAGAGTATTAGAAGAGATATGAGACTTGATAAAGCTGTTAGGCTAATTGTACGAAGGAGGAGAGGTGACCAGTTTGAAGAATGAATTGTTTGATTGTTGGTTGTTGATTTGTCAGGAAAAATAATAATCTCTCCAATTGATTGTGTTAATCAATAGTGTGTTTGAATCCATCATATGCCCACCCCAAGCTTATAGATCTATAAGCTTCCACTAAACGAGTGAAAATGGTATAAACTAATGTAGATATGAGGCTAGAACCCAGGAGAACATAGAAAGGTGAGAAAAAAGTACCTAAAAAACTTACTAGTACAGATGAGCCAATATAAAAAATAATGAGAATTCCTACTGTTGTCCAGAAATATCGTCGAGTAAACCTCCAAGAGCGTTTAAGGCTAAGTATAACCCCACTATTATAATCAAAAACAATCGACATATTAACATAGCTAAAAAAAACCATAAAGAGAACAGTAAGACCAAATATGGCAATTATTGCAACGAGAACAAATATCAAGAACATGAAGAATGAGGAAGTAGAATTACTTAAAGACAAACCTACACCCAATACAACAATAACAAGAAACATTCCAATTACTAGAGATAAGATTATTCCCATGATCACGAATTGAGCTGCCACAGCTCGAGGTAGAAAGGTGAAGCTGTTTTTGAAGCTGTTGGCAATATTGAAGGGAGATTCTTTATCATGTATAATTTCTTTAAGACTCGTATAATACCAACATTGAAAGAAAGTATTAGCTACATAAGATACTAAAAAGATCACGATTAGAGTGGTGAGAGAAGAAATAGCTCCTCCCATAGCCACACTAGGTAAGGCCAAATTGAATAACATAGAATTTACATCATAGTAAGATGCAGCACTTAATCCTAAGAGAATTAATCCCCCATCAGTTATAATTGCACATAAAATAATCAACATGAGTTGAGGGTAAGCTCGGAAGTAAAGTATCCCATTTTGCAAAATGGAACTAACATTTAAAGCTATTTCTCGGGGGTAACTTATACCTACTTTTCGAGGTCGTTGCGTTGTTGGTGCTAGTGATTGATGGCCACAAACAGGACAGCGTACTTGAGATAAAACTTCAAAATTAGTTTTCCCCCCACTTTCAAATAGTTGTAAGGCTAATGAGCGAGCTTTTTCACGATCATGGTGCTGGAGGATGTTTTGTTCTATCGCTTTAGCTAGAGAGGCATCAAGAGATGTACGAGATACAGGAATTTGTAAATTTGGGTTAATTTCTGTCATTACTGCTGAATCACGATCACAGTACCACCAATCAATGGGTCTTTTATGCATTCGTATTGTTAAATTGTATCCACAGTTCCTGCAATAATCTCCAGTGGTGAGTTGCCCACAAGCGGGACATTCAATATGTTTTTCTATAGATGGAACAGGTTCTTGGTCTATCTTTGCATCTAGAGGTTTTTCAATTAAAGATTGACCACAATTTGGACAAAAAAGGCGAGAAGGATCTAATGTAATTCCGCAGGTTGGACATTGACGGGATTGAAGTTGGGGAACTCTTTCTAGAGAAGTTCCACATTCAAAACAGAAGTTTCCATCTTTTGGATTTGATACTCCACATTTTGGACAATGTCTAGAAGGACTAGGGTGGAAAAAGTCCATTGATTTATGTTTAGGAAATGCTGTTCCACATTCCATACAAAACTGGGCACTTTCAGAATTTACGGTGCCACATTTTGGACATTGCATAATTAGTCTTCCAATAACATAGTCACGTTTTAACTAGGCTTTGAGCTCTCCTCAAGTTTTCAATAAATTAGGTACTATCATTATTTAAACTATTTCTATAGTGGAAAAAATAAGAGAAGGTTATTAGTTTTTTTTAGAAATTCTTACGAATTTAAGGATCCAGAGAGACTCAAAATTTTTAAAATCATTATTAGAAAGTAAAATAAGAATTGCAATGCGAACTTCTAAACAAGAAGACATCTCCAAGGTCATTGAATTAATGACTATCTGCTTTAAAGATGAAATTGAAGAAGGAATGCAATTACCTTCCCCGTCACTCCTAACTTCGAGAATTGAAAAAGAAGAAGTCGTGCTTCTCGTGGAAGAGGAAAATAATAAGCTCATTGCTTTTGCATTAATTCAAGCAGAGACAAAAGAACAACCTGCACAGATTCATATGTTAGCTGTGGATCCTAGCTACAGAGGAAATGGCATTGGTACAAGATTAATTGAAGCTTGTCTGGATTTGGCCCGAAAAAATGACTGGTTCAAGGTGAAAATATATATACGACCCTGGAATGTGCCAATGCGTAAAATCATTGCCCATTTTGAATTTCTTCCTGAAGGCTATTTACGAAAGGAATTCTTAAGCAAAGATCTAATTCTATATTCTTTCTTTCGCTGATGAGTTTTAAGCTAATGCATTCCTCAGAAAAGAAATTTGACCCAGATTTCTTCGTAAAGGCAATTATTATTGTAATACTTTGGTCAACTCCGCCCTTAGTATCAAAACTTTGGGTTGGTACGAAAAGTTTTTTCCCAGGATTGTATTTTGGCTTTCTCCGTTATATTTTCGGATTTATTGCTTTATTAATGATTATAGGATTTCAAAAAAAGCTTGAGAACTTGAAACATCTCTTAAAAAAGCATTTTAAATCCATTTTATTTTGCTCATCTTGGCTAGTCTTAATGATTATTGGCCAAAACTTTTCGGTTTTGTTCATTCTTGGAGGTAGTTCTTCCGTTCTTCTAAATTTTAATCCTGTCCTAATTTATGTTTTTGCCCCATTACTATTCGTAGATGAAAAATATTCCAGTAAAAAAACTTTAGGATTTGTCATATCATCTATAGGCATTGGCTTTATCTTTTTAACGTCTTTAGAGACAGAGAGTATTCCTATGATGGATTTTATCCTTGGGTACCTTTTAGGTTTTCTATCAGGTGTCGCTTGGGCTGGTTATTCGCTATCATTAAGGTGGTTTTTTCAAGAAAGTCACTCAGAGGAGGTTACAGCTCTTAATCTTTTTATTGCTTCAATGATCTTGCTAATACTTTCCTTATCAACAGAATATCTTCCTTCATTTGAAAGCTATACATTAGAGAGTATTTGGGGACTAGTAGTAATTGGTGTAGGCGCTGCAGCAGTTGCATTCACTCTTTATTTGCAGCTAGTTCAAAAGTTTGGGCCAACACAGGCTGGAAATATCCAGTTTTTAATACCATTATTTTCATTGCTTTTTGCTTGGATTTTTTTGGGAGAACAATCGTTTTTTGCCCTCATAGGAGGCATTTTTTGTGCAATAGGGGTAGCAATGGTCAGTTATGAAAGACAAAGTGGAGCTGCTTCTATAAAACTTGAAGATTAATAAATGACACAATTTCTCGCCTCATAAATTCTGAATTCTTGCTGCACATGTGGGTCGATGCACTGATTTGATGGAAAAAACAACTGAAAAGATAACTCCCAATATCAGCTTAGTCTCTGCTATTCTTATTCATTGTAGTATAGAAATACCTTTTTTTATTTTTCCTGTAATTTTACTTCTTATAGGAGAAGATCTGTTTCCTAATTTGGGAGAACTAAGTTGGATTGGATTAGGGTCACTAGGAACAATTGGAACATTAGCAGCAGGCCTTCCCGCCCCTATTTTTGGGAGATTAGCAGATAAATATCGGAGAGGAACGTTGATGTTAATTAGTTTGATTTTTGCTGCTTTAGGGGCTTTTTTTATTGGTTCATGGGGAGAGTCATTTATTGTAATGTTATTTGGTGTAATTTTTCTGGGATTTGGTCTCGCTCTCTATCATCCTGCTGGCCTTTCTTGGATTTCGACTGCTTTTGAAGATCCAAATACTCGTTCCTATTCTCCTAAATATGTTCAAATATTAGCAATGCATGGAATTGGCGGTAGTATAGGATCTTCAATAGGACCAATATCAGTCTACTTCCTTATTGATTCAATATCGTGGCGTTCAATCTATTTACTTTGGTCTTTTCCACTATTTATATTAGCAATAGTCTTCTGGTTCTTCGTAGGAAGGCATGAATCTCAAAGTGAATCTTTAACACCAATTTCTCAAGATAAATTAACCACTGAGAGAATCCTCTTGAATAAGGGGCAATTTTCCGTGCTGTTGCTTATTTTTAGTTTTATAACTGTAATGTCATTAACACGAGGAATGATCAATTTCATTCTTTCACCATTCCTGTCAGAAGTAAAAGATATAGAAATTTCAGTTGCTGCTTTATATATTGGTCTATCAGCTCTTCTTGGATCAACAGGACAAGTTGTAGGTGGACTTTTTGGGGATAAATATGGAGAAAAGGTTGTTCTTTTGTTTACCGCAGTTTTTCAAGTATTAATTCTGGCATCTATGTTTGTAATTTTTGATAATCTGGTTCTCCTCTTCCTTTATATCCTATTAGGAATAATGAACGCCTTATTTTGGCCTTCGACGAATAGTCTTGTAGCTAAAAACTCAACACAACAGGGAAGAGCTTTTGGTTGGGTAATGCTTGTTGCTAATCTTGTAGGTGCTTTAGGGCCTTCTATTGATGGAATATTATTGGCGATAGCTCCAGGCCAGTATTCATTGATTTTTTACTTCGCGTGCTTCTTTTCCTTATGTGGATTCTTTTTTCTCCTTTTTTTGAGAAACTAAGAACAAAATCGTGCCAAAAAACCTTGAACTCATCCTCTAAAGTTCTGTTTCAATTTCATCTGAAAAATTGGCTGAAGGGACATGAATTGAATTGTTTCTTTACCGAATGATTGTTGAAAAATATGGTAGCACAATTAAAGCTTAAAATGCCTAATTAGCTTATAGAGTAACGATTTTAATAGATCTCCTGTTATAATAATAGGATTTGATCCCTTATTTTTGACAAAAACTTGATTTACTAAAGGGATTTTTTCATTCTTTGATTAATAAAATGGCAACAATTTTGATGACATTAGCTGAAAAGAAGGCACCAAATAAATATGAGTGTTTAATCAATTTTCTAACTTTTGGTCGCCGTGGTAGGATTTATACATATATTAAAGAGAATTATTTGCATAAAAATCAGTTTCTTCTTGATGCAGGTTGTGGTACTGGTCGTTTTATAGAAATAGCAGATGCTACTTGGGTAGATCATATTGGTATTGATATCTCTGAAAAAATGCTTCAGCAAGCACGAAAAAGATTTTTTGGAAGAAAATCCCTCCCTTGTCTGGTTAGATCTTCAATTACTGCTCTACCACTAAAACTCGAATTATTCGATATTATTCTCTGTTCTCTGGTTTTATCGGAATTAAACTACGAGGGGGTTAAAAAAACCCTTAATGAGTTTCATTCCTGCTTGAAAACAAATGGTATACTTATACTTGTCACAGAATCAATCCCCACAAGCAGAATCAAACGTTTAGTTATCAATTTGCTGAGATTCCCTGCCTACATAATAGCCACAACATTCGTTAAAGTTCCAAAACATCCTATTCATGATATAACAACTCTTCTATCAACTTTTGGTTCCATCATTGATCAAAAACATTACCTAAATGGACATCTTACCTTATTTATTATCAAGAAGGAAGCTAAGTGAGAGTAAATTAAAAATATAATATTCAATAAACCCAGATGTGTGATCATAATGAGTATGTTGGATGTACTCAAAGAATTGTTTTCAATAGTTATTGCAGGGATCGCCTTCCCCGGTTTCAACTTGAACGTTAAACCTGGACTTTATCCAATTGGTAATCCAACTGAAGAATCTCCTGTTTTGGTAACTTCAAATTATTTTGTTACTTACAAAAGGATTGTGTCTTCTTTAGAGAAACAGAACATTAATTCCTGGTTGTTAGTAGTTGATACTGAAGGAGTGAATGTTTGGTGTTCCGCTGTAGGGGGTAATTTTACTGCAGAGAAGATTCTTGAACAAATAGAAGATACCGATCTATCAGAAGCGATAAATCATCGTCAGTTAATACTTCCACAACTTTCAGCTGCTGGAGTTGATCATATTGTACTGAAAAAGGCTGAATGGGAAGCGAAATTCGGTCCAGTATATATTAACGATTTAAGCGAGTATTTGCAGAATGATCAAATAAAATCAGCAAAGATATCTCAAGTTGAATTTAATCTTAAAAGACGTTTAGAGAACAGTATCTCTCATAACGTTTTCATTTCCTTAATCTTACTACCTCTAGTATTAGGAATTGCAATTTTAGCTCAACCTCTTGGTTTTTTACTGCAGCCATGGGCTTGGTGGTTACAGAGAAATGTAGTATTCCTTCTATTATATATATGGTTCTTCGGGTGTTTAATAGGTGTACTTTATCCCGTGGTTCCTTTCAATTCGGGATTTTTCAAAGGGATTATCCTTTCTATCGTTCTGGTTCCATTATCTACTGGTTTATTTTTTACAAGTTCGACCATGGATTTTGCTATAGGGTTTGGTACACTATTACTATATGGTTTAATTATCAGTACAGATTTTGATGGTTTTACGCCCTTTTGGGGGACTGATTTTATTATAAAGGATTATATACTCCTTACTGGAGCAGCATTGGTAATTATACTTGGATTGATTGTCACACCGTTTATCATTGGAGGTTAACAAACATGGTAATACATTTCAATATAGAACGTTGTATAGGATGCCAGTTCTGTATACAAGTATGTCCACGAGGTTGTTTTACGTTTGACACCAATAAAACCAAAGCAAAGCTTGTAAAGCCTGCTATTTGTCTGAAATGTCGAGCATGTGAATTAAATTGCGAAGGGGATGCCCTTAGAATAGAGAAACCCATTTTTCAAGGATTTTTTACACAATTGATATAATGATTTTTTTTTGTGCTTTTCTAATGAATATTATATAAAAAGATTATTTTTGTCGGATTCATTCATTACTAATTTGGGCTTCTGTAATTAAGGTTTTTTAGTGAATAGAATCTCTAGATAGACTTTTAAAATTCTTTAGCAATTTTTTAGGTATAAATAAATCATTACTTATTAGTTTTTGAAATCCTTGTCATATAAAGCCTATGTAAGAGTAGAAGAGTATAATTTATGAGGATTTTTCAGAGAATTATCAGATGGGTAAAATCTACGAGAGTATTAAGACGATTTATCTCAGAAATAAATTCTTTGCGATTTTTCACAAGGATTACATAAGAAAATGGGACGGGGAGAACATGGGTTCTTTTATACTAGGTTCTAATTTCTAAGATGAAATAATACCTTGTTGTATTAGAATTTCTTTGGTTAAAAAGTAAAATGTTTCACGTATATTTTTATCTTGATACGCTGAAGTTTCTAGATATTTAATTGGTGTAAAATCTGGAATAACTTGATCTTCGAGATAACTATAATCAATTTGTATTATATCTTCAAGATCAGATTTATTACCAATTAAAATCATCGGGATATGGTTTTTCCCTAGGCGCTTGTCTATCTGTTCTTTCCATTCATAAAGTTCATCAACAGTTTCTTGTCGTGTAAGGTCGAAAACTAAAATAGCACCATTAGCTTTCCTGAAAAAGATATCTCGTAACGTTTGAAAGCGTTTTTGGCCAGCCACATCAAAAATAACCAAATTAACAAGAAATCCATCAATTTCAATTCGACGATTGGTTGGGTCTAAACCTATTGTAAGCAAGTAGTTGAATTCAAACTTGTCTTCTACATAACGTCTTACAATTGATGTTTTTCCCACTGCTCCAGCGCCACAAACAATGATTTTAAGATGATATTTTGCCTTCTCATCGTCATAGTTCATAGGTTTTCACTTATAAAATTCTTTTGAGGAGGAAGTAAAGAAATTATTTTAAAATCTACTGATTACTTTAAGCGTAAAGTGCCTTTAGTGTACATCTATAATGGTTTGATGTTCTGTAAACTGATTTTAGGAAGTTAAGATTTATAACGATTCACATTTAAATCAAGTAAAAGAGTGATGAGAAATTCTATTAAAGGAGTTAAGCCCTATGTCTTCTGTTATAACCGAGTTGTCTCGCATTCCATGGAAAGAATACCTCAAAAGCCAGATCTATAAAATTCTAGGTCTTCTAGTAATAGCACTATTAATTATCGGCGTAATGTTTGTTTCCCAAGAGATTGATCTTTCATCTGCTACAATTGAGGATCCAGCATACTTAGTTGCAGTTGTACTTTCAAGTCTATGTTTTTTTTGCGTTTTAATCGGTTTTTCTAAGATTGTATTATTCGATATGGCAACAGAATTTGGTTTACGTAATGAAGAAACTAATGAAATGGTGTATAATGCTCGTTTTTTCCTCTTTGCAGCATTGGCATTGTCGTTTTGTTCAGCCATCTATTTACTTCTAGATGTGTTTCTGTATCAGGAAAATCCTGTCTTGGATATAAAACCAACATATCTTGAGCTTCTCCCTGTTCTTGCTATGGAATGGGTGCTTGTATCTTCTGAAGCTAACATTCCTGGTTTAACTGAGAAAATAGGAACGGGGAAGGAATTTTACCAAACTGCTCGTAATATCTATTTCGATTTTTTCTTCTTGGTAATAATTGCATTCTCTGTATTGATTTTTCTATCCATTTTAACAACTCTAGCTAGAAATAGGGTAACTTCACGTTTTAGAAAAGAGGAAGTAGATGAAGAAGAAGAGAATAAGAGACTTTACAAAATATTAGCCTGGTTAGGGATACCGATATTCGGATTATTTCTTTTCAATCTATTGGCTACTCCTATTGCACCAATTGTTGGAATTATCCTCATTGGAATGATATTATGGTGGATTTATCAATTAGTAAAATTTATTTTCCTAATTTTATGGAGAGGTCTTAAGGTAACTGCATTTATAACAAGTGTAAATTTTCTGCTGATTATCCCCTTAATAGGAATTCTCTATTTACTCCCAGTTATATCATGGACAATTTGGGATATCCTATTTGAGGATAAGACCGATTTATGGGTTGTATTCATAACCCGTGCTTTTGATATTATAAATATACTTCAGCTCGATTTTGTTTTCATTACTCTTATCGCTACTGTGATTGTTGGATTTGCAGAGGGATTTGCAATTGTTGCTATATTTACAGCGATTTTCAAAGGAGTTGAAGTAGCACGAACTGGACGTGTTATCGCTCGTTCGCCTCCTAAGATTGCTGTGATCATGAAATATCTGATTATGTTTTCAGCGTGGCTGGGATTATTTTGGAACAGCTTGCGTGGTATCTTACAAATCTTAGAGTTAGAGTTAAATCTTGAGATAGATCTTGAGATTCCTTCCTTAATTTATCTAATCTATGATGAGTTGGTGCTTCCATTGTCAGAATGGTTTATGCTTATATGGCCCACCTTTAAGTATGTTCCGTTTCTTCTCTTACCTCTCTATTTTATTATAGCTGCTGCTTTCAAATTTCTTTCTATCACTATTGTGACACCTAGAGTAAAAGAACGTCTTTCTATCTTTTTTCTTCTTATATCAACAGCTTTTGTATTGATAATTACGAATATTCTTGGTGATATCTATGAATTACATGAAGCGACACCAGAATTATACGCGGACGCTCCCCTTTTAAGCCAAGGTTTCGTTGAAATTCTTTTTCGTGCGGTACTGTACTTTGAATATGTTGAATCAGTTGCATTCTATGCTGGATTTATTTTCGGACTTGGTTGGGTCATACGAAAGATTATCCTTTCACGAAGGCCAGCTGTAGCCACATATGAACCGAAAGAAGGAAAAATCGAATCAATTGATTTATCCTTAGCCTCTGATGAGGATAACTTTGATGTAAATGAAGGAAATTCAGATTCTAATGAGCTTGATTCTCAGAGGCATCCGGATTTATAATGAATAACGATACTTTTTTACAGGTAGAATAAGCTATGCGGCTTCTTATTGGAATAACAGGCCATATGGGAAGTGGAAAATCTACTGCAGCAGCATATATTGTTAAAAAATATAGATTTATTCGTATGCAACTTTCTGGTAAGATGAGAGAAATTGCACAGGAGTTAGAATTAGAAATTACACGGGATTTACTCCAAGGAATGGGGAAATTTTTTCGTGAATTTGATGATGATGTCTGGATAAAATACCTAACTAAAAAGATACAAGAATCTTCTGAATCAATAGTAGTCGATGACATACGAAGAATGAACGAAGTGGACTACCTTAAACCTCTTGGTTTCAAATTTATTAGAATTGAATCGTCTTCTAAAATACGTAAAATAAGACTTGAGACCCGTGGAAATAGAAAGATCTCTGATCTAGATTGGAAAAGATGGTCAAATCATTTAACCGAAATTCAAGTCTCTAATCTTCCTGTAAATTATATTATCATAAACGATGGAACCTTGAAGGAACTAACAGATCAAATAGATAATATATTATCTGAAATTAAGTTTTAAAAGATAAAGGCATATAATTAAGTATCTTCATATTCCTTCAAAAGATCTAAAGATCCTTTCATCTTTTTTACGATTTTTTCTTTTTTTCGTGATTTCAATGCTCCTTTTAACTCATCTACACTGAATTGCTGACTTGTAGTTCCTGCATCACTTATTGGACTATCACCTACTCCCGCAAGTAATGTTGCTTGGCCACCAGGGGGTATTCCTGTAGGAGATCTAGCTTTCATTTGACGTAAGTAAACTTGAAAGGAATCAATAAAGTTTCTACCCAGTTTGAGGAGCAAATTGTCAATTGATCCAGGATTATTTGTACCATATTCTACTCCGCGTTGGATTTCCGCAACTTGATTATTGACCTCCGCAGGATTAGTCTGATGTGCGCGATTGGCTATCAAATCAAGCAGTTTTTTCATTTCTTGGCAAAACCACGCCGTATAATCACCACTCATAAGAATAAACCTTCAAAACATCTAAAAGTACTTTACATTTGCTAATTTTTATTGGTTACTATTTTTTCTTTTTAACTTCGTCCAAATATTTTTATTGTTTCAAGCAGATTTTCAAGAGTATTCTCTGAAGATATCAGCTTTATAGTGTGAATTTACTCATTTAAGAATCTATCAAGAATTATCTGATATTTAGTAGCCAAAAGATCCGTCCATTTCCTTTTTTTCTCTTTTGCTAATTTGATTTGATACTCATCTAGTAATTTAGCGAATTTTTTTGCCATTGCTAGTGGAGCTTGATCTAATTTTTCTATAACCTCATCTAGTCTTCTTAATGCATTTAAGTAATTCTCTGTTTTCAAATCTTCTTCAATCATTCCATAGATTAAATCTAAGGTTAGGGGAACATTCTTGGTTAATTTAGATTGTTCAAGGGCTAATTGAACAGCCTGCTCGTAAACTTCTTTCTGGTTTTTATTTTTCATACCAATCCTGTAAAATGTACGTGATACATTCTCTCTATTCTCAACTTCTATATTTTGGGTTAATGCATTCATAAATTCCAATCCATTCAGGATTGTGTGTGGGGCTAAGTCATGATACTCTAATATTGAACTAATTTCATTTACTATCTTCATTTTATTAGTGGAATCAGTCACTTGTAAATTGGGAATATTTTGATTTAAAACCGTGAAAAGAATATGATAATCTTTAAGTTTGGTCATTTCTTCACTGAAGCGAATAATAAAATAGCCTAGAACCTGTTCTGCTTCTGCTACCTCAGTCAAGGCGTTAAAAAAGAGGGCAACTTGATCTTGAAATAATTCCATTTGATTTCTATATCCCGTAATTAAAATTATATGATAATCTAGTGATTCATAAAGGATCTTCGTAGCTAATTCTGTTGGTTTCATTGTCAGAAGGATGTTGATGAAAATCTTGAGGAGATCTTTTGCTTTTAATGGGGAAGTTGTGATAAAACCTGGCAATAAATCCTTTAGAAGGGCTACTGTTTCTTTGAATTTCGATTCTTCGATTCCAATAGTAGCCATATCGAGAACCTGGGAAAGAGCACCATCGAGATTTCCCCGTCCAATTAAAGCATCAATTTTTCTCCGCTCTACCTCTAAAACTTTTTCTGTGAGGTTTAACTGTCTATAGATTCGTTCTTGAAACTCTAGAAAGTTCTTTGCTTCATCATACCTCTTTTGTTCAAAAAGAGCGGTAACAAACTCTTCTGATACTTGTAAGACTGGTTGAATTGATTTTTCTAATTTTTCATCATAGGTCATCGCTAAAGGTGCCCAAGCTCGTTCCAAATAAATCATTGTGTAGGGTAGATTATTTACGCTCCACAATTTTCGAGCTTCAGCTAGAGCAATTGATGATGATTCTTGATACATTTCTAAATCAGTATAGATAGATAATGCTCGATCTACAAGGATAAAATAAACATCATAGTCTTTTTCTGTAAATCTATCTTTTGCTACTGTTAGGCATGTATCTGCAATTGCTAGAGAATTTGTAGAAGTGGACCCTTCTGCTTTGGCGAGAGCTTCCATACCCTTGTTAATTTTCCCTACTTTTAAAAGAGCGGATCCATAATCTTGATAATATTGTAAGATATCCTCTGACGACTGTGCTTGGGATATTAACTTTTTTGCTTCTTCAAATTGGTTAAACGCTTCAGCCTCATCTATTGGAATGAGCTGAATGGCACGATTCATTATTAATTCTGCTGCTTCTTTAATCTGGTTCAGTTCGATGAGATTTCTGATCAGGAAATCCAGAAATCTATTAGCGGTTTCTTGATCAGCAAGATCTTGGTAAAAATTCTTTTTCTCGAAAGCAAAATCAAGTAAAAGCCCATGTTTCTCAATTGCATCTTCTACCTTAAATTGCTCATAAGCCCTATTTAGATATTCAAATCCAGAGTCAATATATTCCAATTCAAATAAGCGAGATGCCATTTCAAATAATGCATCCCCATGTGCTTCTTTCAGTCCTAAATAATCATATAGCTCTATAATATGATTGAATAGGCCATTCACTAGTGCAATATCCACTTTTTGGCTTAGTGCTTCTGTAATTTGATCTTCTAGGCTTTTAATGGTTTGTAAGACTTGTTCTTGAGAAGATTTAGTCTCTATCAATAATTGTATTTGTTTGGATCTGAGATCTTTTGCGTATTTATGTTGTCCTTTCGAGAAAAGAGCTTTTAAGAACTCTTCTATTCTTGCTAATGCACGAGAGTAATTTTTTGTTCTTATAAGAAATTCATAATCTTGTTGATGGAATTCCATGGCTTTAGAGGGGTCATTATTTTCTAGGGTCTTTAATGCAATACTGGAAAATAAGGAATCATACTTGTCGTCATCTTTGAGTTGCAAGTATGAATTACCAAGTAGATATAAAACTTCATTATAAATTGAGTCGGGTACATACGTTTGTAAGGTTATGAACTGCTCATTGAGAGCTTCACTAAAAGCTTTGAGTGTGTCTTCATCAGCATTCTGAAAAAGCGTTGATGTTTCACGTAAACAAGCAATTTGTTTTTCAAAATTTCCCCATGAGGCATAAACTTGTGCGATCTTGACATTTAAAAATCCTGCTGATTGATAATCATCGATTCGAGTATATATATCTACTAAAAATGTTTTTAAACTCTCGAATGCTGTGATTTCTTTCTTTTCTGTAAGATGTTCCAGTCTTTTTTCCAGAACATCACCAATCGTACTGATACCAACAAAACGGTTATTGTTTATAAGATAATTCGTTGCTTTCTCAATAAAGGGGAAATCATCACGAATGGCTTTTTGTTCTAGTAAATCTAATCCTAATTGCCATATATATAAAGCTACTTCTTCTATTTCTTGGCCTCTGTCTAATTTTTTACATATCTCCTCCATCTTATCAAAATATATCACGAATGGGAGGTTACTAAGATCAATGGTTGGTTCAAGTGATATGGAGGGTTTAAGAAGATTCTCAGCAAGATTTTTTCCTTCTTGAAATAGATACTCTATAATTTTCTTTGGAGTGGTCTCATCACCGACTAATTGAGAATTAGTAATTGCTTCGTCGAAAACTTTGAATCCATTTATTAGTTGCTTATTCGCAATATTTATTCTACCAATTTCAAAGAGAATTTCAGACACTTCATCGAGAGATTTTGCTAATAAATGAGCTTCTCTCGATTTTGAAATAAGCATGTCAGCGATTTCGTGTTTTTCTACATCCGTAAAATGATTTTTTAGAAGTTCTAATCCCATTTCTGCATATACTACCTTCTCCAAATCTACTACATTTGCCTGATGATCATCATCATCAAACATACCCCTTGCATCTTCAAATAGTAAAAATCCCCTCTCTAAACGATATTTCCTAACGTTTAATTCGGCCTCTAGAAGAAGAGCTTTAAACGTCTCCTCTTTGTTATTGATTAGATCGAATATTGTACGAGCCTTGTCAAAAGCTTCGTCTGCCTCGGTTTCGGTTTTTTTGCTTTTGGTGAGCTTCTCCCCAACTTCTAAAAATATATGCCCAGCTCTAATAAATTCATCATCTCGTTGTGTGATACCAGAAACAATTTCACGACATTCTCCAAGAAAATATCGAGTCATAGCCCCATGTTTGGAAATATAGCGATTACTCTCTTTTAAAACTCGAATGTATTCCTCAATCAAAGGAATTGCAGCTGCCGCATAACGAAATAATTCTTTTCTCGTTTTAGCTTTACCTTTTCTAGCGGCCCCAATTATTTTTCGATATAGTACAATTATTTTTTCTGCTTTTTTTTCCTTTTGCAGAGCTGAAATTGCTTGTTCAAAATATTTTAAACCTTCAATGAAATTCTTCTTTTCAATATGGTATTCAGCTAACTCAACCGCCGCCTTACTGGCATCTTCCCACTTTTTTTTCTTTTCTAGTTTTCTTATCTCTTTAAGCTTGATTTCGATGTCCATTTTGAAGTCAACTCCTTTCAGTGGGAGGGCATCGAATGACTTGGTTGGTTAGAAATTGTTTTTGAACGATTCCTTTAAAATCGATGATATTTAACACTTCATAATTATAAACTTTAATCTTTTATTTTCTTTGGTAATATGTTTTGAAAAAAATAAATTATATGTTTTTTTCTCCAAGGAAGGTATTTTCCACAAATCTTCTTGTATTCAGGGTATTCAGGAACATTACGAAGAAGATAATAATCTTCAATTAATGATCCGATGAAAAGATAAAGTGCCAGTGATAATAGAAAATACATATGAACAGAATTGTTAATAAAACATAATCCCATGCTTATTAGTAAAATTATTCCCCCTAGATAAATTGGATGCCTACTAAAAGCGAAAAATCCAGTCTTAATAAGCTGGTTTTTCTCTAATCCCTTAGAAAGACGCAATTGAAGCATACTTCCAATAAATAAGAATCCACCAATAAAAACAAACAGAATTCCAATAGGAGGATTTTTTATGATTACTTCAATCTTGGTTCCTTGCCGAGCTAAGTTGAATTCTATTAAGATTAATAGTACCAAGGTTAATAACGAAACAAGAATATAAAAACGGCGATAGTTGCTGATAATCTGTAACTTTTCTTTAGCGAAATCTCGTGCAAGTACTGAATGAATTAAACCAAAAATTAATACAAATAGAACAATGATTGTGTCTGGTGATAAGATCAAAATGAAAGACCTTTAGTGTGGCCCAAAATAATAAGTTTAATAATATTGAGGTTACAAGAATGAGAGTCGCAATGTTTGCAAGTGAAATGGTGCCTTACATCAAGACAGGGGGATTAGCTGATGTAATTGGGTCTCTCCCTCGAGCTTTATCAGCGATAGGTACCCAAATTGATGTTTTTATTCCATATTACCGAGAAATAGAACGTCAAGAACTACCGGTAACGAATCTTCAATTTGAATTCAAGATAAAAATCGGTTCACGAAGTTATAAAGGTACAACCATAAAGCTAAAAACTGATTTACCTGATCTTACGATATACTTTATTGATAATTATCATTTTTTTAGACATCGTTCGCAATTATATGTGAAGAATGGTAAAGATTATCGAGATAACCTAGCTCGTTTTGTATTTTTTTGTCGTGGGGTGTTGGAAACAATTAAACATCTATCATCATCAACATCATATGATGTTTTCCATATGCACGATTGGCAAACCGCTTTGATTGGGCTTTATACAGAGGTATTAAGTTTTTTCCAGAAAAGTACACCCCTTCGTGTTTATACAATCCACAATTTAGCTTATCAGGGTAAGTTCAGCCGTTCACAGTTTCATTTGTTAGGAATTGACTCCTCCTATTATGATTCTTTAGAGTATTGGGGAAAATTTAGTTTAATGAAGGCAGGAATATTGTACTCTGATATGATTACAACAGTCAGTCCCACATATGCAAAAGAAATTCAAACAAAAAAGTTTGGAGTTGGATTAGAGAACTTATTACGAAAGAATCAGTCAAAAATCTTCGGGATTCTTAATGGTGTTGATTATTCTATTTGGAATCCTGAAACAGATCAGTACCTTCCATCTAATTACTCTAGTAGAGATCTAGATGGAAAATCAATATGTAAAGCAGCAATTCAACAGTATTTTCTTCTAAGTGAAAATCCTTCAATTCCAATTCTTAGCGTAATATCAAGATTAGCATGGCAAAAGGGAATGGAATTAGTCCTTAAGGTGATTCCAAGATTATTGGAACAAGACAGAGTTCAATTTGTGCTACTAGGTGTGGGAGACCCAAAATTAGAACAACAGTTTAATGCATTAACTAAGCAATATCCGTCAAAAATAGGTATTGCTTTGACCTATAATGATTACTTAGCACATCAGATTGAAGCTGGTGCCGATATCCTCCTTATGCCTTCTCGCTATGAACCATGTGGATTAAATGATAAATATAGTTTGAGGTATGGAACAGTACCCATCGCTTTCAAAACAGGAGGGCTAACAGATAGCATTATTGACTATACATCTGATTCTAAAAAAGGTACTGGGTTTTTATTCGAATCATATGATGAAGAGGATTTTTTAGCAGCTATCGAATGTGCACTCCAAGTTTTCCAGTCTAAACTTGAGTGGAGTAAATTGATGCGAAGAGGAATGCAACAAGATTTCTCTTGGCAAAATTCGGCAAATGCTTATTTTAACCTCTATCAAACCAGAATTCCGTGATTGAAATGGTTGAACTTTCTCTTCTAAAAGGAACAAATGATCACCTTCCTGAGGAACAGTTGCTACGTGAGAAAATATTGGAAATTATTAAGGAAGTTTTCCAATTATATGGATTTCGTCCTTTAACTACTCCAATTCTGGAGAAATGGGATATTCTTTCATCAAAATATGCAGGAGGAGCTGAAATTTTGAAAGAAACTTATCGTCTGACTGATCAAGGAAATAGAGAACTCGGATTGAGATATGACCTTTCTGTTCCTTTGGCGAGATTAATAGGGATGAACCCAAAAATTGGAAGGCCCTTTAAACGGTACGAAATTGGGACATGTTTCCGTGACGGTCCCATCAAAAAAGGCCGTTACCGAGAATTCGTTCAATGTGACGCTGATATAATTGGAGTAGCATCGACATTAGCAGATGCAGAGTGTTTAGCATTGGCACATCACCTTTTTTCAAGATTGGGGTTGGATGTATATCTAGAAGTCAATAATCGGAAGCTATTAACGGGAATTTTACTCGCTGCAGGAGTTCCTAAACACATCTTAGATACTACAATTCTTTCTATTGATAAACTGAAAAAAATAGGCATGGATGGAGTACGAGAGGAATTAGAAGTAAAAGGAGTGCCTTCGAATATCATAGATGAGGTTTTTAGTTACTTTAACTATGAAGGATCATACTTAGAAATTTTAAGCCAATTAGAACCCCGGATAGGAAACAAAATTGGAAAAGAAGGGATTAATGAATTACGAGAACTCCATCATTATTTACAATTATTTAATATCGAAGATAAAGTTAAGTTATTGTACAGTCTCGCAAGGGGACTTGAAATTTATACAGGAACCGTTTTTGAGGCTTTTTTAAAAGAAGCTGGGATCATAGATTCTTCTCTATGTGGTGGTGGGAGATATGACAAAATTATAGGGAAATTCATTGGAATAAAAGATGAACAATATCCAGCTACAGGCATTTCCTTTGGATTGGACACAATTTATGATGCTTTTGTTACTCGTTGGGAAAGTAAACCTTCAGTGACAGATGTTTTCCTTATATCAATTAATACACTTGATACGATAATGAAATTAGCCATTGAATTGAGACAGAATAATATTTGTGCTGAGTTTGATCTATTAAATCGCAGTTTATCAAAAAATTTAGATTACGCGAACCGGAGTAAGATTCCCTATGTTATTATCTTGGGAGAACGAGATCTGGCAAACAAGAATGTAACTCTCAGAGTAATGAGAGATGGTTCAGAACAAAAGATTAACTTCAAGCAGGTTGTTAATAAATTAACTCAACTACTTAATAATGATAAAGAAGGTATGAAACTAAAAGATTGATGTTCTAAGCTTATTTTTATTGTTGGAATGTTGTTATGAGTGATAATTTTAGTATTTTTATAATTTTCTCTTCTAATATTATCGAGATATGCTTTTCACGTGATATTCGTAATTATTCCAAAGATTCTGATGAAACGATGGACGTATCACAATTCCTATTAGTTTTAGCCACGCAGTTCTTGCTGCAAATATCACAATTAAACACACATTGGAAAAAATGGCTATTCTTTGTATTAATCTCTGCTGTAGGGGAGGGATTCCGAATTGACAGTTGTCGCGATTATCCAAACAAGAAGTATACAGGAGTGAATATTGGAGAATTTTTAGTTAATGAATATGATTTAACTGTTAATATCACGAATCGAGATTGTTCTCTTAGAATAGATCCATTAGTTAAGAATAATTTCTTTAAACTTATCAAAAATCACAATTCAAAGATCTTAAATAAAGGTATTACTGACTACTCTCTCCCATTGAAAGAAGACTATCATAAAGATAAGATACGTACTCTAGATTTAAACCTGATAATGAAGAGATCAATTCTAGTAACTCCAACGCTCAAACAAGTTCAAACTTGGATTATGACTTGGAATCCCTTAACTGATGCTGAATTCAATCAAATAGTCAAAGAATTTAGTTATGTTGAAAATGTATCAGAACTCCCCATATTCTTAAGTACTGAAGAAATTATGAAGAAAGGTTTGACTGACTATCGAGAAGCTTCTCTAGAACAACCTTGGGGATTATATTGCCCAAAATGTAAAACAACATATAAGGCAAATATCTTTGCAAAGACTTGTTATTCCTGTAAGACTCCATTAAAAAGAGCATGAAAAGCTACCAAAGTATTTACTATAATACAATTAGAAATAATAGAAAAAGAATCTATTATTTCTCCTTAAACTAACAATCCTGTGATAAAGGAGTAGACTTGATGATTAATTTAACTAAAAATGAAGAAATACTAGACCGAGCTGTTCAACGAGCACGAGAAAGGAATATAATCATTCCAACATTTGAAGAAGAAAAGGATCCTAAAAAATTGGTTTCATCATCCGTTAAAGATGAATTGAGTAACCTAAGCTTATGGGAAGTTCATCCTCGTAATCTTTTCCGAATTACTTGGAAAAACGAGCCCAAGGAATTTGGTGGAGGGTTCACTGATATTGCTAATTATGTTGAACTACCTCCTGAATTAACAGGAGTCGAAGCACGGATTATCGCACTCGTGGGAAAATGGTTTCCAACAGGTGCTCATAAAGTAGGTGCAACTTATGCTTGTTTGGTTCCACGTCTTGTAACGGGACAATTTGACCCTACAACCCAAAAAGCAGTCTGGCCAAGCACAGGAAATTACTGTAGAGGGGGGGCATTCGATTCAACACTTTTAGCATGTGATTCGATAGCAATTCTCCCAGAAGAAATGAGTCGTGAACGATTCGATTGGTTGAAAACAGTAAGTGGAGAAATTATAGCGACACTTGGAGGAGAATCAAATGTCAAGGAAATCTTTGATAAATGCTGGGAGCTAAGAAGGGAACGAGGAGATGATGCAATAGTTCTATTCAATCAGTTTGATGAATTTGGTAATCATCTGTGGCACTATGAAGTAACTGGTAATGCAATGAAGGAAGTTCTTGACAAAGAACTCAAAGGTGATAATTATAGAGGAGTTTGTTTGACAACTGGGTCTGCAGGAACCATTGGGTGTGGTGATTTTCTGAAAGAACGATATCCAACTAGTAAGATTGTTGCTGGGGAGTCAGTACAATGTCCAACCTTGTTACTAAATGGATATGGATATCATAGAATTGAAGGAATCGGCGATAAGCATGTTCCATGGATTCATAATATTAGAAATACTGATATGGTTATAGCCATAGATGATCGTGATTGCATGAATTTGGTTCGCCTCTTTAATGAACCAGTAGGACATAAATATCTTCTGAAACAAGGGGTACCTGAAAGTTTAGTGGATCAACTTCATCTTTTAGGTATTTCTAGCATAGCAAATGTCCTTATGGCAATTAAATTTGCCAAATATTATGAATTAGCTCGAAAAGATCTGATTTTAACTGTTTTCACGGATTCTATGGAATTATATGGCTCTAGGGTCAGAGAATTGCGAGGAGAATACGGTGAATACAACGAACTTAAAGCATCAGCGGATTTTCATCAATCAATACATGGAATAAGAACTGATAGTATGGCTGAACTCCGTTACATTGAACGAAAAAGGATCCATCATCTCAAATATTTCACATGGATTGAACAACAAGGAAAGTCTATTGACGAATTAAATAGACAGTGGTATGATTACGATAACTACTGGGGTTCTATAAAGCTGCTAACACCTAAAATTGATAGTTTAATTACAGAATTTAATGAGAGAGTCGGAATTTTGTGAGTTTTGAATTTATTAAGAAATTTTCAAAAGAACTCCATAAATTATTAGAGATGAGAGACTTAGCATGAAAGTCACTGTTTGTCAATTATCTACCGAATTGGATACGTTAGATAATCATTGGCAGCAATTAGTAAGACATACTAAACATCATAGAAGCGATTTAGTATTACTTCCTGAAATGTCTTTTCATACTTGGATTTGTTCCTTAGAAGCAGTTGATGTCGAGTTATGGAAAAAAGCCATAGAATCGCATAATCTATGGATTCAAAGATTACTCGAATTAGGGGTGGATTTTGTGATCGGAACAAGACCTGTAATTCATCCAGAAACTAACAAACGGTATAATTCAGGGTATGTTTGGTCTGCAAATTTAGGAATTAAAGATCTCCATGAAAAGGTCTATTTACCTGATGAAGAAGGATTCTGGGAGGCTACATGGTATGATCGTGGGGAAAAATCATTCCCAGTTTTTTCCTTAGGGGGGGTAACTATTGGATTTTCAATCTGTACCGAGCTCTGGTTCATGGAACATGCTAGGGAATATGCAAAACAGGGAATTCATATTCTTGCGGTTCCAAGAGCTACACCTTTCGAAACAGTAGATAAATGGATTGCTGGGGGAAGAGCTGCTGCAGTAATTTCAGGCGCTTTTTGTATTTCCTCGAATCACCAAGGAATGGCCTTAGATAATGAAACAATCCTTGGTGGTGTTGGATGGATAATTGATCCTGAGGGAAATATCTTGGAAAGGACAGATGAGTCAAATCCTTTCAAAACTTTAGAAATAGACATAGACATCGCAGAAAGAGCAAAATCTACTTATCCTAGATATGTATTAGGATGAAGGATAACAATCCTCCCTTAGTCTATATTAGTCGTAAAATCTACCTTATAATTGTTAGAGCTAGCTTTCGAGAATTTCATCAAAAAAAAAAGGAAAATGAAATATTATTTACTTAAAATTTGATGTGATGTAAAGTCTTCAAGAAATAAAAAGCTTATTACTTACTTGTAGCCTCATGTTGTTCTTCGTTAATGAATTCCATACTTATTTCAGTATAGAGCTTTATGAATCAGTGTCTATTTTTGCCGTTGCCGCCCTGTATGTCTTGTCTCGTTTGTGGTGGGAATTATTCCCATTTTCAGATTTTCAGGTTATAGCTTCCCTTCCTCTGTTGTTTAACGTTGGTTATCTCAAATTTTGGAAAGATACGGTTTAATTGAAATCCCTATGTAATATCAAGGAAATTTATTCATAAAACGCTTTCAATATCGTTGAATATGTGAATGAAGCTATATATGTTACCACACTTGTTGTCGTTAAATTAAAGTTAAAGAACAGGTCTGAAGATACGTTGGTAGTACACACGAACCTCTGTATATTACATGAAAGAGAATAAAAAATAATCAGAATTGATACTTTTTCACCCTTAGATTCTGAATAGATGGAAAATCCTTTTCTGTTGTATGAAGAACTAGTTTTTCATTTAATGCATAGGCAATTACTAAACAATCGAAGTACGAAAGTATCCTTCTATATTGACATTTTAATCCTCCTGCTTTTAAGATTATGTCATTTGATAATGACACAAATATTAATGGGTAAATTTTCTGTAAGGAACTTATACTTAATTCAGCAAACTGTTTACCTTTTGCTATACATAAGTGCTTGAATACTTCAACTAAAATCGGCGAAATGACATGAGCTTCAGTCTTTTGTTGTTTAATGTCATTCATTAGTGTTGTTATTTCTTTAGGTTCATCCTTAGTAAAGTGAAGTGTGATAGGCCCTGTATCTAAACAGATTCTTGAAGTCATTATCCTTCTAACTCCAGTTCTTCTTCTCTAGATCTCTTCAGAATTTCAAGCATTTCTTTTGTTGTAACAGATCGTTTTTGGAGACTTTTAATGCTCTTAATTGGAATGATTTTCAACATTCCTTCATCCTCTACCACTATAACTTGATCTCCATCTTGAAGGCCATATTTTTTTCTCAAACTGGCGGGGATTGTTACCATACCACGATTTGTTATTTTCACAATCCTATCAAGTGTCAATTCAAATCACTTAGTTTTTTGTAATATTACTAAGTATTTAAGGTTTATGCTTAGAGATTCTCAGTCTTATTTATAATCAGATAATGTCCAATTATAATGGAAGTTATACAATTGACAAGTGGGATAAAAGCGATATCGATCCATTTCCACTTGAAAAATCCCTTCATGAATATTCAGATCCACACAATGAGGTATTCCATTTGCACCAATTTTCAGCAATGCAAAGTACATGTAGTTTCTCATTCATTCGCGAGATTTGGTCAGGATTTAGTCTTTGTACCACTTTCTGACCTGATATATAGAAAAATATTCGTTTCTTTCCCTCGTCTAAGCTTCGTGCCAATTGTTTGTACTATCACACTGGTTTGAAGCTTCAAGATAGAATATACGTGTGTCCATTATGTGGCCTTAGAATTGATCGTGATTTGAATGCTGCTCGTAATTTGGTCAATTATTATCATTTTTATGGTCCACTTATTCAGACGTTATTCAATCCATTTGATAATTTAGTCACCGTGAGTTCCTCGGATACTTTAAACGCTTGCGGAGAATCGGTAAGACCTAGTACTTCTGGGCCCAACTTTATGAATCAGGAATGATCTGCTTTTATTGTAAGCAATAAAAGCATAGGTATCAAGGAACGGTTTACATATCCGAGAATCCTGTGTAAGCTCATCACCAACCACATATCTACATCACTGTACTCGGCAAATGCACTACCTATATCATACTCTATGTTCAAATCAAAACATCCTGCCACGGTAAATCCCCCATCGACGGTTTGGATGACAGCAAGCCCCCTAATCATCTTCAGTGCCCCCTAGGTTTGATGCCATGTCACATTGCCACTGGTGTCGGTTTTCACCAGCCCCCGTTCCATTTGGGTGGGAGTATGCAGATGCAGTCCATTGCCTTCGTAAAGCGCAAAATGTTGAGTTTATTATTTTGTTTTTTTGGGAATATTTAATGTCGCAAAATCCCTATTTTACGACAAATTATCATAAAAGGAGTTTCAAAACCTGAAAAAAAACTCCCTTAAGATGTCATTATCTTTATTGTTTTGTGATCTATTCAGGGGATACTCTTACAAAAAGGAATTAAACAAAATATTATTATCCAATCTGAAAAAAACGGCTATCTAGAGTGATCCAATAGATTTTTTAGCTTATCTAAGTTAATCATAAGGAAGTGATTGCAGAGACAAGGTGATATTTTTTTAACCCATGGAGCTGCCTATTATATAGTCAATTGCTCTTTTAGAGAAAATCGATTTAGATGAAATTTCAATGCAAAAAGAAAACAAAATCATATTAAAAATCACTATATGTACATTTTTTACTCTTTCTATAATCTTTCCCTTCAATGTTCCCTTAAATATCGATTATTTTTCTCCTCTTGGAAAATTTCTTCCCTATACAACATTAATCTCTCCTGTAAGAACTGTTGATAAAGTAAATGTTGACTCTAATTCCATTTATATTGGAAGCGATGACGATTTTCTCCAAATGGCTTCTCAAATGAATTGGGATGGTGAGGGTACTGCTACTAATCCATTCCTAATTGAAAATTTAACACTCCATGGGACTGAGTGGCAAAGAGTGATTGATATACAAGGCACGTCTGTTTATTTTATTATCTCAAATTGCACGATTATAGGAGGAGAGATCGGGATTCATCTGTTGGGTCTATCAAATGGAGTAATTGTAGACAACTCGATCTCTTTTTCAACAGATTCGGGAATTAGGCTAGAATTTATAGAAGATAGTCGAATTACACAGAATAATATCTATAATTGTTCAACTGGGATTTATTTAGCTAGGTCATCAAAGATCGAATTAAGGAATAATGTTCTTTCTAATAATTCATACGGAATTCAATTCCGAAATTCAAATAGGAATTTAATCAAACAAAATTCTATTTTTCACAATAAATATGGGATTTTTATTGATGATTCTTGGAATAATGATATTATCCAGAACAACATAACTAAAAATCTTAGACATAGACAGTTCTATTGGTGGTGGTATGGTGGGGATGGAATTACCCTCTATTCTTCTTATAGCAACACAATTCAAAATAATTCAATATTAGAAAATAATAACAATGCAATCCAGCTTCAAGACTCCAATGACAATTATATCAGGGATAATACTGTCTCAGTAAATATGGAGAACGGTATTGACTTGAGCTATTCACCTGAAAATTTTATTCAAGGTAATCTGATTGAGAATAATCGGAGAGGAATAAACCTTGATAGGTCATTTAACAATATAATTGTGGATAACATGCTTACAAACAATGGGTTAGTAATTACCGAAGGGGAGTCATATACCTATAAGCAACATGATTTGACGAATAATTCCATTAATGGTAAACCATTAATCTTTTGGGAAGATGTTTCTGGAAAAATAGTCCCTGAAGCAGGGGAGATAATCCTCTTAGGATGTCAGGATTTGTTAATAACTAATCAGAATATTTCTTATGCCTCTGTTGGCATATTAATGTACTCTTGCACAAATGTATCAGTCCAAAACAATTCCTTGTCAAACAATATTGACTCTGGGATCTCTTCTTCTGATTTAAGAAATTGTACTATCTCTTCTAATAATATCACAAATAATGGTTATGGAATAGAAATAAAATACTCTGTAGGAGTGAAAATACTAGATAATGTGATTATGAATAACCAAGAAGAAGGTATTTTTCTTTTCGAGATTTATCCCAATATCCCTGAACCGGTAGTACATAATGGCCATGAATACAAAATGATCACTATTCCGAGAACATGGAGGGAGGCAAAAACAGACTGCGAAGCTCTAGGAGGGCACTTGGTGACGATCACTAGTCAAGCTGAGAATGATTTTGTTAGAAGCTTAACAAGCTGGGGTGAACCCACATTTTGGATTGGTCTCACTGATGAGATAACTGAAGGGGAGTGGCAATGGGTGACAGATGAGGTAGTTAATTATACTAATTGGGGTTCTGGAGAACCAAATGATAGTGGTGGAGAAGATTATGTCGAGACAGATGATTCAGGTGAATGGAACGATGCTCCGAGTGAACAGACTCGTGGTTATGTCTGTGAATGGGATGAGATCATTACTCCAAAAGAATATACTACTATTTCTAGAAATATAGTTATCAATAATTCAAATGGGATCAATCTGGGAAATGTTCAAGATATCCAAATATCGAACAATATAATCAATGATAATTCTCTTAATGGGATTGAAATAGCCGATTCAAGTGTATGTAATATTATTAATAATAAAGTAAGTAACAATGAGGGAGGAATTAAATTATGGGCCTCTAAATACAATAGAATCGTTAACAATACATTATTTGGTCATGGGCTATATATAGATGGATGGGAGTCAGCCCACTTTTCACAAGAGGTGGTAAATAATTCTGTAAATGGAAAACCTTTGATTTATTGGCTAAATGTTTCAGACAAAGTGATATCTGAAGCAGGACAAATTATCTTGAAATTCTCTTCCTATATCTCTATTTTGAATCAGAATCTCTCTTTTGCATCAGGAGGGATTGATATGTACTCGTGTAGTGATGTAACGATTACTAATTGTACATTAAATAATAATAATGAGCTTGCAATTTTTTTGGGGAATTGTATTGATTGTTTGATTATTAATAATAGCATTAATTTTAATCATCAAGCCATACGAATAGTAAATACAGAAAATATAACAATCACTAATAATACTATTATGATGAATCAAGAGGGGGGAGTTGTGATTGAAGAAGATGAACTTACAATAGGCAGTACGATTAAAGATAATATTGTGATCAATAGCTCAAGAGGAATTGATCTATGCAGATTATCTAATAGTTCGATAATTAACAACAGAATAATCAACAATTCAGAATGTGGAATCCGGATCTCTGATGGAGATGAATATTCAATCACAGACAATTTTGTTGCTTATAACGGTGGTGGAATAGAATTAGAGAATTCAGGGTATAATATCCTAGCAAATAATACTATTATAGGCCACGGATTTTCTATTCATGGATGGTCTAAATATGACTTTGAACAGCGGATTGTCAGGAATAACACAGTGAATGGTAAACCCTTTGTCTACTGGAATGATGTAACTGACAGTGTTGTGTCTAAAAATGCAGGACAAATTTTTCTAATAGATGTTCAGAGAATAAATGTGACTAATGTAAATATCGATTCAGTGGCAAGTTCACTTATTGTAGCTTGGTCAAATGAGGTCAGAATTAGGGATAATTGTTTTTCTAACAATAGCAATATAGCAATCACGCTCCAGAATTCTATAAATTGTGATATTTCAGGGAATTATATTGCTCAAAATAGTCAGGGAATTCATCTGAGTGAATCAAAGTATAACAATATTAGCAATAATTTAGTAACAAGCAATAGTCAAATAGGAATTAAGCTGCAGGATTCCATTTTTAACACAATATCAAAGAATAATATTTTTCTGAATCAGGAAGGAATTAGATTATATTGGAATTCACCAGGTACTTGGATTACAGAAAATATGATTCATAACAATTCATGGGAGGGAATCTTTGTTCAAGGATCATCAAATACTATGATAATCAATAATTCCATAATGAATCATCTTTTTTCAGGAGTAAGAATAGAAGATACTGAGTCTTGCAATTTATCTGATAACTTAATTGCGAATAACCTTGGAAGTGGCATACGTCTCAATTGGGGAACAGAAATTTGCATTGAGAACAATTTGATACAGAATAATAGTCTTGGAATTGAGATTTATGAGTCTAGCTCGTCAATAATTTCTAATAATGTAATTATTCGAAATAAAGGTGCGGGTATCCTTTTGAGAGAGGATGGTGAGAACATAGAGATATCGAATAATGATATTTGCATTAATTACCACACAGGTATAATGATAGATAGTGTAAGAAATATACGAATCGATGATAATAGCATTACTGATAATTGTCTTTCTAACCTTTTCATAGGAGGAATTCAGCTTCAACGGAGTGAATTCATCACGGTTGAAAGAAATGAGCTTTCAAGGAACATGATTGGAATTAGTGTTAACAGTTCAATCGGGACTATAATATCCCATAATTCAATATCTCATAATTCCTATGGATGTTATCTAGATCCAGAAAGTTCCTATAACAGCATTAAGTATAATGATTTCATTGAAAACTCCCTATTTCTTTTACAGTATAATAATATAACTACATCACAAGTATTCGACGATGGTACGGAGAATAATATTATTTTTAACTACTATACTGATTGGGTAATTCCTGATAAAGAAAATGATGGATTTGTGGATTTACCGTACCTTATTAATGGGAGTGCACTAAATTATGATCCGTATCCTATTACTCATCCCAATCCACCACCTCATTGTGTCCTTGGTAATCAAGTTCTTTATCCCAATGGTGGGGAAAGAGTCAGTGGAAACGTTCGTATCGAATGGATGGAAGCTGTGGACTCACACGACTATCCGATCCATTATATTGTGTTATTCTCCGAAAATAATGGAGCGGAGTGGAATTCCATAATTTCTAGTACTCAATATTATTCTAGAGCCTATTATAATTGGAACACTTTAGATTGTTACGATGGGTCATTATATAAGATTAAAGTCATAGCATTTGGTTCTGATAATGTTTTTCAAGAAGATGTTTCTGATCGTGCTTTTTCAGTGAGTAATGGTATTAAGAGGCCGCCTCCCCCACCACCTTTGGAAATTAGAATCCTCCTTTTGATTTTTATTTCCTCATTTCTAGTGATACTCGTTAAGCGAGGTCGAAAAAACTCTAATTAATCTACCATTTTCCTCTCCTTCTTTTTTTATGCCATTTTTAAAAATTCATCATAATAAAGGAAAAATAGTTTCATTAGAATAAATTATGTTATTAAGTTTAAAGTAGCAAAAAAGGTTCTTAGAGATCTAAGAAGTTTTATACTTAATGAATTAATTATTGATTTTTTCTCTATATCTTTAGAATTAATTAATTCTTAACCTTGGAATAATCTAAAAACTTGATTTGAGCGTCAAAAAGTCCTTCAGCTTTTAAATGAAAAAAAAATGAGCTAGGAAGAGGCCTAGCATCAAAAAAACTATGGCGGTTTTTTCTTCATTTCTCCTGTTGTTCCACCACCAGGTTTCAATTTTTCTTCTGGTACCCCACCGCTTGGTTTCTTAGGTTTTCTACCAAATCTATCCCTGAACTTGTCACCTGCTTTTTCTAAAGTTCCTGTTTTTTTGGCAGCATATAATCCTCCAGCTATACCCCCACCAATAATTGCTCCACCGATAACAAGCGGAATTAAGACTTCAAAAGGGTTAAATGGTTTGGTAAGAGGTTTACTTTTAGAAAATGGTGGAACTGTTTCGCGGGGTATCAGTATTTCTTCCAATCCAATAGTAACATTTAGGAGATAAGGTGTACTTAATCCTGTATCCATGAAAACTCGGAAATAAATGTCTGTTCCATTATAAAGCTTGGTATAAGTAGTGTTCATGGGAAAAGCGACTTGTTCAGGAGATGCTGCGACATTAATACTATCAACTAGGACACTCCCATTTGGGCTGAGGAGTTCGAGATCTAAGTTATTTGAGCCGAATTGGGAAATTTCCACTTTGATAGCTAGACCAGCGGGAACTTTAGTTACAAAGTAATCATCATCCTTAACTCGCATCTGTAGCGTCTCAGTGTGACTAACAGTTTCTTTTGTTGCTACATCAACGACTTTTAAACGCGTAGCATCACCTAATACATCATTATCTTCATGGGGGTCATCTGTTTCGATGATATTGATGCTTAAATTATATGAATTAGCTGCCCCATCAATGGCTGCATCTATTATCCCAACAATGTAGTACCTTCCGCTGCTTGGCGCTGTAAAAGTAAGAGATTCATTTCCCTTGATATTACGACTATCATTTGCAGGGGATTGATCATCAAACAACAAAATGAGATCAATATCATTAACACGTGGTTCAATCTCACCCTTTACTTTGTATTCATTGGTAATATATGTTAATGAAACTTCGATAAAATCATTTTCAGCTAAGTACAGGTAATAATAATCCTCATCACTATCTCGAAGAATGAGGTCAGTATAGTTACCTTCAGCAATAGGTGCATTCTGATCTGCCTCAAATGGATCATCATTTGACTCAAATGAGTCGTCAAACTCGTCAATGGTTATTGTCATATTGTAGAAGAGGCCATTGGTAGCGTAAGAGTCAGGAAGGCCATAGATCACGAAAAGATACTTATCTATCTTTGTTGCCCTGTGGATAACGGTTTCTGAATTGGACGCTGTGAGTTCTGAAGAATCTAGCTCGTTCAGGTACCCATCATATAGTTTCATGTCTAAATTTCCTTCTGCGCCATTGAACTCAATACGGGCTGTGAACCAGTCACCTGGTAACAGGGAAATAACAAACCAATCATAGTCATACTTTAAGGAGAAAAAGCCTCCAAAAGGATCTGTCTCTGTTGGTTCATAAGATTTAGTTGTAGTAGATAACAGGTAAGCATCATTAATGTTGTCATTATCTTCAGCCCAGTCATCAAGCTCAGCAATGACGATGGTGAGGTCATAATAGCGGGCATATTCATTGTCTCCAGTGACATGAATAAAATACCATGCATAATCTCCAGACATGTTGAATGTGTGAATAGGTCCTGCTCGTAAACCATTTAAAATTGAAGCGGCCTCTTCAACCACATTATGGTCAGAAGTGTTATATAAGACAAGATTGAGAGTACCTATAAAGGAAGGCCAGTGGATTTCTACCATTAAACGCTCTGAGTTGTCCACACGAATACGGTACCAATCATCTCGGCCCTCGGAAACGACCATTCCAGGATATTCTCCTGCAGTTATCTCTGTGGCAGTATTATTCAAGTTATTACCATCAGGAGGTTTTCCTTCATAAGCATCCTCTATGTCGATCTGGAGAGTATAGTAATCAGTAACTCCTGCAGTATTATCAAAAACGAGGTAGTACCATCCTGTATATTTTATAGTGAAAGTATGGATATCGATTGGTGTAGCCCCAGTACCAAATGAGTTTAAATAAGTTTTATTTTCATAAATGAGTATCAATTTAGGTCCTGTACTCACAGGAGTATTTGAATCATCAAAAGATGTTATTGTGATATTAACCTTTGAATCTTCATAAAACCAGATGACATAAGAATCATTATATCCATATTCTGTCCAAGGATCACTAGAAAAACGTAATTTGTCATAAAGGCCTGGTACAATCTCATCATCACAACCCGCTACTCTAGGATCGCTGAGGTCATTTAACTCATCATTAGGATAAAGAAGCTCCCATTCATCATCGTATACAATAGACATATTGTAAACAGTTGAATATGTGATGTCATAACCAAATAAGGGTTTAACTGCAGAGACATATATCATGTAAGTTTCTTCCTTAGTCGTATATATTGGTCCAATAGCTTCTTCATCGCTTGCACCTTTACTTTCTCCTAGTAAGGTGCCATTACTTGCATATAGCTCAAGATCGATGTCAGCATAGAACACTGGTTCATTTGGATTAAAAGGAGGATTGTTAAACGGTAGATTATATGTAGAATTCCACACATTGGTTTTATTGAATTCAATAAAAACCTGAAAATAGAATCCCGGTAGGACTGAGAAATTATAATAATCTGGACTCCATGTACTCACATTCAGGGGAAATGATGAAGGATTTGGATTTGAGACAGAATAATGAATACCATTAGCAGAAAAGTCGTACGCAGTTGATGGAAGATCATTTCTAGTAGGCCAATTTTCCCAAGGATCACCCCAGTCTGTGTTTACCAAACGAGAAGCAGAAACGTCCCTAGGTACAATGGAGGGTGAATTGATAAGTATCTGAAAACAGAGAAATAATAGAGTCAATTGTACAAGAAGAACCATACTCTTCGATTGCTTTGATTTTTTCTTTATCTTTGTCATCTTCTTCACCTATTTCTGCTCAATTAAATACTCCTCTTGCCCATAGAGAATGTATATCCAATGATCCGCAGTTCCTAGGGCTATGTCTTGAATACTATCACCATTGAAGTCGCCTATAGTCGTCGAAAGGATAAGATTAGTAGGAATGAATGAAGCCCATATAACTTGTGTTGGGTCTCGTTTTGCTCCACTCAATGCCATTATATTGTCGTAGTTTGTAGTGAGAATATCCTCTATGGAATCATTATTTAAATCTGCTACTTGAACTCTGTCGAGATAGAAGAATGAACGGTCATTAAACTTCCAGAGAATATTTGCTAGGTTTGCACCATCAAGACAATAACTAGCATCCGCAAGGGATCGAACGACGATATCATCATAACCATCGCCACTAAAGTTACCAATGACTATGTGTGACAAACGGAAGGGAATTATTAGATGTGTGGTGGCACTTTGAAGGTAAGTAGACCAATCAGTGATTCCTTGATAAATGACTATAGTTCCATTTCGGACAATCACCGCAATTTGAGGTAATGAATCTGCAAAGAAGTTACCAACTCTAAAGTCTTGAACATTAATTGATATCAGAGTGATCAGAGTGCCTTTTCCATTCTGAATGGACAGTGCACCATCATAAATCCAGATAGAATGTTCATAGATAGCCACCGCAAAATCATTGGTTCCATCGAGGTTAAAATCGGCCACTTCAAATTGTGTGAAAGGACCATACCCACTATACCCTTGCCATAGGCGGATTCCATGACCTAGAGAATCATCCTTTGTTGTATTATATATCATAAAACGACCTATCAAATTACTGAAACGATATCCCATACTAATTGCTAATTCTTGCTTTTTACCATTACCAGTAGCGTCAACAAATGCCATTTCATTTACAATCACAGGTCCAATATAATCTTTCCAAAGAAGTAATCCTGTTCTTCCATTAATTATGATGAGCGTTCCATCTTGAAGAGCTACTGCAATATCACTATACCCATCTTCATTAATGTCCTCAACAGCGATTTGTTGGATAGTGGAAGAGGTACGGTATTTCCAGATCATATTTCCACTTGAACCCTCAAGAGTAACTAAATATCGCTGGGTATCACCGAAAACAACATCATCTTCGCCATCATTATTGAAATCCCCTACAGCAATATCAATAACATTGCCTTTTGATTTGAAATCTGAGGTTCCATTCTTCTGAATGGCAATTTCTTGGTAAGAAGTGGGTGTCCAGCGGACATATGTTACTATGAAGACATGACAGCTTGCATTGAGAATAGCTGCTTCTCCGAATGTTCCGAAGTTCCCTGCAGCTACCGATATTGCACTACCATACATCTGAACATTCCAGAACGGTGTTCCATATGTTCCATCAATAGATGAGACAGCTCCTGAATGTGAGTAAGCTGAATTATATTCTGTGATAAAGACTAAATCGTCTGGTTCACCATCACGATCGAGGTCACCTTGCGAAAATTCAGTAGCATAACCATCCCATACATGATATTCCCATAGGGGATTCATGTCAATTCCTGAGAGTGCAACTAATTTGGTTAAATGACTTCTTCCGAAATAAGAAAAGTCATCCATTACAAAAAAACCTTCCCAGCCACTACCAGATGATCCACTCACTTGAACATAATGGATCCGACCATCTGAATCTCCTAATCTGATATATTGTGTAGGTGTGTTACTTACAAAGGTTGCACTATCAAGTAAGTTGCCTGATTCATCATAGGCCGACCAGATAAATTCACCAGTATAGGAACCCGTAGAAAACCAGGCAGAAACGATATAAGCATGTTCCTTTATTATAATAAAATTATTTGGCTCATAGGTATAAGTAACAGTGTCACCAGAATGTGGAGTATATGTAGGATTGCCAGGGGTTTCCCACGCAGTCCAACCTTGACCAAATGTATCGGGATCAGTGTTTGAGAAAATTAGACCATCAACACGCTCATCTAATCGTCCAGATGTGAATTTCTCAAATGTTTCTGTATGATTACCACTTGTTATCTTTAATTGGAGCATCATATCCTGGTATGTATCACCATTAAAATCGTATCTAAGGGTATCAAAGTAATTTCCGATAACCCCATCAAACGTCTTATTCCATAATTGTATGGAAGAACCATTCTCATCCATATCATAAGCAAATAATACTCCTGATTCAACAATAAGGATCTCTTCATCCCCATCATCCGTTACATCGAGAAGAGATGCCGTTAATCCATACAAAGAATTATTCCAGGTACTTTCATAGATAACAGTCTTATCAAAGTCTACTAATACAATCGTTCCGTTGGGAGCATTTTCTTTTCGTGCTGATATGACAATTGAGTTGTTTTTACCGACAGATATATGCTCAATAACCCATTCAGAATCATCGAGGGAATAAAATTCCTCATTGAAGCTATTACTACCACTCACAAAAAGTACAGTATCATCATACACAACTAGAATATCTGAAACATTGTCGCCATTGATGTCAACTAAAGTTGGTTCTATTATGTTTTCACTGGGTAACGATAAAGGATCCCAAAATGATACACCATTATTTCCATTTAATGCAAAAAGTCTAGTTATACCACTCTCATAATCATGGACTATGAAAATAACATCAGAAATATTGTCAAGATTGAGATCTACGGACTTTAATGTGATGAAAGTTGATTTTACACTCATATATTTAGAGAGATCTACAGTCCAGACCGTTTCTTTGGAAGAACCATTAATAGCTATTACGGTTGGATAACCTTTGTCCCCTATTTGGTCTGGATCCATTCCAGTAACGAAAAGGTCATCAATTCCATCTTGGTCAAGATCAGCTGTATCAATGAGAACATCAGGTTGAGGATCCAGATTGGAAACGCTTCCATTATACGAAGTATCGGACCATAATGGATTGAAAGACCCCATTCCATCGAGGAATAGGTAATTGGTAGTAGGAGGTTTAGTATTAAGTCCCTCAAAACTATATACATTTCCTTCAATACAGGAGACGATTACTTCATCCATACCATTACCATTAGCGTCATAAAGTTCTATATCTGTGGTTTCTGTCGCTAAACCATCGCTATGCCAGGGTTGATAGTAAAAAAGTACTTGATGCTTGGGATCAGTAGAACCACCAGTTCGTGCTACTTCCACAAGGTAAGCTTGATTGCCAGAGGCAATTGCAATCTCGCGACGGTAATCTTTATCTGAATCGCCAGTACTAAGTGCCCTAACCTCTTTAAAATCAAATAATGTGAAATTAGAGGAAGGATTTAGACCAAAGAAGATGTTATTGAAGTAACCACGATCGCTATAGCTTGCATCAGAATGAAAATTGAAGCCATCATAGTTGGCAGCAGCAACTAACAACATCCCACCGCCTTCCCCTGGAGGATATCCGCTACCTGTATTTTCATCTTCTTCAGGATCATCAGTGCCCATTACATCTCCTTGATATGAAAGGATATTTCCACCATATGTCCCAACACCTTCTTGTTCCCCCGTTACGATCGGTACATTATAGTTTACCACGGCAGGAGTGGTGGCTGCATAATATAGGGCACTACCACCACCTCCATCATTTGTGGCAGTAGAATAGGAGCCTATTACTTGTCCTTGATAACTTACCTTACCCCCTCCAGTGGTCAAACTACCGCCGATTTGGCGTACCATTCCCGAATGTGCTGATAAATCGCCTGTTGTGTAAGTAGTAGTTGTGGTTGTCCCTGTTGTCCCTGTTGTTGAATAACCACGGTTCATGGTTTTCATTGATGAAGTCCGACCAGAAACAGAAAGATGTCCAAGACCAATTAAATTATATTGTGCCATAAAAGAATATGCAAATCCACCTTCATAATGTGCGGTAATTGCAGGACCTACCGTAATTAGAGAAGTAACAAGAATGTAAGGGTCATCTTTTAAGACAAGAAGACTGAACCCGAATTGCGGATAGTGGATATATTCAGCAAAGGGTGGGGTTGTTGAAATTGGTTCTGGGTCTCGCCAACTTTCACCATCATCCTTAGAATAAGTCACTTGTAATGCACCAGAGGGACTATACCCGTCAGCTTCAAATATTACTAGAAGAGTATGATCTGGAGTGACTGTTTGGGTGATTGATGGATTCAATTCATCAATACCATCTATTGTTGCTCTAGAATATCGGGATTGATTATCCCAGATAGGTGTACTATTTGATTTAGCAATCCACAAATCGAGGTCTACCTTGGCTTCAGCATAACAACGACCACTGAAAACCACAACGACTTTATCGCTGAAAGACCGAATTGCATCATGATAAAAGGCTTGGTACTTATTTGTGCTTGGATCTTGTCCAATGTTAGGAATCTGTCCATAATCCCCTAGAGGAGCTGATGTGGGGCTATTAAAGTCACCTTTCCAGTAAATACCTCCATCTGAACTATTCATGTAGGAAATAGCTACACCTTGCTCCGTATTGTCTTGATAATCCCAAATACTAGGATTGTATAACAAATATGCAGAGTCACTCCCGTCGATGGCTACACTACTTTCTGGATTTGTCCAATAATAGTCGTTTCCGATTTTAGATAACTCTAATAGCCAAATTCCTTCATACATATCCGAGCCACTGTATCCTCCAAAGTCCAATTTTGCGGTGAAAGCCAACCAAACACGGCCGTCTCTTGTTTGGTAAATAGAGGGGTGATATTCATAAGAAGTTTGAAAGTAGTTTTTGCTTTCAGATTGTAAGTTGGTAGTTGTTACAGTAAGGCGTTGGATCCAAGTACTGCCATTGTCATCACTTGTGGCCCAGCAGAGTCGATTGCCACTTTTGAAAATTTGAATCCAATCACCTCTGTGGAAGTCACCTTCAGGATGTTCATATAGTAACTCAAGAAAATCAGTGTTTCTTAGCGCTAATGGGTATTTAGCTTCAACATCAAACATTTGCTTTAATTTAATATACGGAAAATTAACATAACTGGTAAGAATTGATCGTTCGATATAATTGTTGTCTCTAGAACTACCTGGAGCGTTTTCATAAATAACTATACCCTTAAACGTTCCAACAATGATTTCCTTGTAGTGATCATAATCTTGATTGTCAATCGTTATATCGTAAACAGGATTATCTTCCATAAGATGATTTGGTGCCCACCAGGTGTAATCATAGGTGCCAATTTGATTTTCTAAAATACAAACAAAGCCATTATATTGCCCCCATAACGTTTTATTGACACCACCAATGATAATCTCATTTAAGGTATCATTATCAGTGTCACCCACCGTAATAGCTTCGATAGATAACGTTCTTACGGCAGGTGAAGATATCGGATTGCCTGGTATGAAATATCGTCCGCGTACTGGGTACGGATTAACGAGGAAGTTGTCATTGAACTGATCTGCACCATTCGATTCGAAAACAAATAAGAAACTACCAGCTGCGAGTATGAATTCACCATAGCCATTGTAGTCCAAATCTCCACCAAATGCTGCTGCAGTGAAATGATCGATTTCTAATGCTTCGAAGAGAGGTGCCCAAGCAGACTGTCTCAAATCAGCTTGCCAAATGAGGGTATATTCATCATCTATGCTGACAAATCCATCATTTCTTTGTTCCCAAACGAAAATCGATAGGCCGGCAGTAGCAACCATCTCAAGAAAACCATCGTTATCCATGTCTAATCCTATTACTAATTCCTCAATGTGATCCCAAATTGTTCGATAGAAAGTACCACTCACACCTTCTAATTCTTGCCAAGCGTATGGTGAGGTGGTCGAGAGCTCAGTATGGGTTATATCTTGCCCACGATAAGCTCGTTTATACGTGTTATTTGTTAGGTGTTCAAATACGTACATATTGTTATCATAGTCGCCAACAATTACTTCTCCTCGCCCATCTTGATCCATGTCACCTGTTTTAAGCGTTAACGTCCAGCGTGCTAACTCAGGTTCAGTGTTCCAAGTTTCAAATACATGATAACCATAATTAGCGAGCATGTTTCCATAAGAATCAGTACCTGATTTCAAATTCATCTCTAGACGTGCAATAACTGGATTAGTTCCAATGACGTAAGCATTATGGTTCTCGTACTCTGCTTTAAGCTGCACGATATCCTTTGTATAATTATTGTAGGTAGTTAGATGACTGACACGACCATTTTCATCGAAAGCGAATGTCGGAGAAGTTAGATTATTGTACCATAATCCACCCCATGAGTTTGTAAAGAGCCATTTGTTTTCTTTCCACTCTGGAGCCCACCGTTGGCCAACGTTTTCGAAGTATGTTGCCCCTTCTCTGTTTGAAAAACCAACTGAGAGATCCAAATCTCCGTCTCCGTCAAAATCATAAAGTTCGGGAGAAGTATAGAGTTTATTTGTGGTTTGAAGGTTGAGATCTTGGAAATATTCAGGTTCTAAGATGAATATGTTATTCATAATGTTCTCAAGATAATAAATCCGTCCATTTGTCACAACAAGATCTTTATCACCATCACCATCAACATCTCCAGCTGCTATATCAGGGATATTCATGGACTTTTCTAAGGCCCGTGAAAGCAATCCAGTAATTTCCCTTTCAGCTAGCTCAAATTTCATTATGAAGTTTCCATATTGATTGAAAGGAGCAGGAATTGCATAGCTTACAGCAGGAAATTCGTAAGTGTAAACATCAATCCCAGCAATTGATCTGCTGCCAAATTCCTCTGGGTTATACAACTGGTCATTTTTGACCCAACTGAGAAACATTGTTTCCTCTTTCATAAGATCAAGAACATCAAGAGGGTTGGTCTCTAGAAAGTCTACGAATGTTGGAGAGACGGAAGTATCCATATAAAATGGATCAGCGATAGGAAGAATAAAGAAGTAAGTTCCCATCTCAGAATATTCCCCTGTTAATGCTGAAAATACGACTAAATCACCCGTATCTGTGCCCACAACTAGATCATTACCAGGAATATTGAGTTCAATGATGCCTTCCATACCAGGGAAGAACTCAGTTACAAATCCAAAGAGAGTTTCAAAGAAGGACTGTACTAGATTAGCATGATCCATAGCTGCAAAGTTTCCTAGTCCCTCACTCTGGAGTGTCGAACCAAGATTTTCTGCTAGAATATTACTTGTGGCTTCGTTGTACAACCACGTTGGGATCTTACCTGGGCTCTTAACTTCCACAATATCCCAGATATTTGTCCCATAAGTGTAAGTATCGTTCTTATAAGAATTCCACAGAACATCATATCCTTTTGTTGCTGAATTATATTCAAACATTACTATTTTACCGTCGGATGTACCGAGAACTATTTTCTTTCCCTCTGATTCACCTGTTGTATAAGCTTTGTAGTAACTTAAATCCAAATTACCAATGGCAACGGAAGTAGCAGTATCCATTGGTCGGTACAGGATTGGAGCGTAACCACCTTTAATCTTGAAAATGCCCCCATTAGTAACATTAATTCGCATATAACGGAAATATGCCCAGTGATTTTTCGAAAGGATGGGATCGATGTCAATCCAAAGATCGTCATCCTTAGTATCCACCGCGACATGGGCTAAAGAAATATCCTTCTTGGGTATTAATGCCCATTCACCATCACCTCGAGATATTTCAAAGGAAATTTGATTTAAATTGGGTATTGTATTCCAATGGAATCGTAACATGACATCGTAACCAAGATCCGCGTCTGGAATGGCCCAAAGCCCATCTCCCATAACCTCTCCATCATTTCCCCAATCGACGATGGCACTTGCAAGGGTATCCAAAGCATCAAAGGTCGTATAGTTCTCAGCTGGGTCATATTGAAAATGCACTCCTTTAATCCATTTATCTAACCCCTCTCCCCATGGATCAAGTTTCCGTGTGATTGCCATTGATGTATTTTTTGGCCATTGTGGCATCCACGGATATGGATAAGGTTCGAGAATTTTATATGCTCCTTCTTCATTGAAAACGTGTTCATCATCGTTTCCAGTATTATTATTGTTAGACCAAGTCATCCAATCGATGTAGTGATTGAGGTAATGGCCTAGTCCTTCTAGACCACCAAGCTCCCACGAGTCCAAAGGTTCCCAAAGTTGGTGGGTTAGATATCGTCCTTTAATACCAACGGTTTTATCCCAATTAATGATAAAGACATTTTGTCCTACTGAAATATAGACAATTTCATCTGCTAAGTCATCATCAAGTTGATCTACAATAATCCGAAGAATTGGTTTCCAAGAAGTATTGCCAGTATCCCAGTGATAACGGTAGGAATTATCATGGGTGAGAGGCCAGGGCTCACCATTAATCGTTAAAATGGTTCCATTATTCTCATAAATGTAAACACGTCCTTCCTGGGTGCCAACTATGATTTCAGGGAGAGCATTGTAGTTTGTGTCCCCTGTGGCAATAGAGAATATTTTTTCGCCAACATCTATAGTGGTCTTTTCTGTAAATTCAATCCAATGTTGTTTCGAGAATGGATAACCTGAATGGTTCGTGTATTCATAGACATGGACTTTTTCATCCCAAGATCCTGCAATGATGTCAGGGAGGTAATCTTTATCGACATCAGCGATTTTGACTCCCCAAACTTGTTGGAGTTTAGGGCTTGTCCAAACATGTACGAATTGATTTTCCATGTTGTCAAAAGGATCGTAAATATGTTCTTGCTCAAAAACATACACATGTCCATCTGCACTCCCACAGGCAATTTCCAGAAAATCGTTATTATCAGTATCCCCGAAATCTATTGAGAGTACATCACCCTGAATGATCTGATCACCACTATCCCACACCTCATCATATTCTCTGGTGTAATCGTTCCAGCGGTAAAGATGGATCTCATTGTCATACAAATAGCCACCCCCGACTGCTATCCATTCGTTATTTGGATCAGTTGCGAGACATCTTACAGCAGCTTTCGTTAACCAAGGTTCCCATACTTTTTGATACGTTGCCATTTCGTTGTTCATGAGGAACTTTGTGATATCATAATCCTCAGGAATATAGCGATCGTTAACACCAGGTTCATCATCACTACGAATTACTGGACTCGAGACGGTATCTTGTGAAACGGAGCTCCTTAATGAAGGAAGAGAGGTTGCTCCATCGTATGTAATGTCCTGAAGAATGCCTGTTGTAGATACTGGGCTTAAAAGGAATATACCAATGAAGAATATTGCCATTAGTTTTAAAAGAATTCTTGTCATATTATGTCCTCCTTTCATCTTAGAGCCCTCCTTCTTTGCGCCGCCAGAATAATAATTTCTGGATGTCCACAATTTCAATTAAAAACAGAAGTAATGATACCCCGCTGAATCCGATCAAACCGCCAATAAGAATAGGTTCTAACTGTAAAGGCTCCATTTGGATAAAGAATCGAACCCTTTTCACTATTTCAGAGTCATCTGGTTTGGTTCCGATCACTTCAAGTGTGTAATCACCTTTGGGTAGAGTTAATAGTTGGCTTTGCCACTGGTATTGCCTGTTGTTATAATTCATCATTGTTTCTTCGTGAGAAACTGGCCCATGTGTGAAACGGTACTTAACATTTGTTAATATCGAAAAATTAGTAGCAGTAACTGTTAATGACTCTGTTTCATAGGAAGTTTCGATTGGAGATGTAATTACTAAATCGCCACGGTAAGCATCTAATGCGTCATAAATATCTGATGCGTTGGTCCACTCGGTAGCATTTGTGCCAAGAAGAATCTCTAAGCCATCAGACCAAGAATCGTTATCCGTATCCCAATTGGTAGCATTAGTACCATATTCTAACCATTCTAATCCATCAATAAGACCGTCATGGTCACTATCGGGATTGAATGGCCCACCCCCTCCGATCGATGCTGTTGCGGTTAAGGTTCCATTCGGGCCGTCACCAAAGTACTCATAGCCATCTGGGATGTAATCATGATCCGAATCAAATAGAAGTCCGTCTTGTGTACCGTTTACAATGCTGTCTGTGATCATAGGGTCAGTACCTGCCTGATTATAAGGCAGGTCAGGATCTAGTTCCGCCCCATCTGGTAGTAGATCATCGTCAGTATCCCTATCAGTAGCATTCGTTGGATAATCAGGATAATACATTTCCCCTGTTACCGTATCTATATGCCCCGATAATTTAATAGAGAATTTTATGCCTTTAGATTCTATTCCTACAAGTGGAACAATGGCTGTTGTCTCATTACAATCCATTAATCCGTCCGCATCGGTATCATTTCTAAGTGGATTTGTAAAGTGGAAGAAAATTTCATCATAATCGCTTAATGTGTCGTTATCAGTGTCCACTTTGTCAGGACGAGTATGGTAGATATCAATTTCCTCTGAATCATTCAAAAAGTCGAAATCCGAATCTGGTAAGACAGGTGAGGTGTTGTAAGGCCGTACTGTATAAAATCCAATATAGGGATAGATCAAACTCGTGAAGTTAGCAATCATTAATTCAAGCCCATCAACTAATGTATCACCGTCAGTGTCATCATTCAAAGCATCTAATGGCATTGGTTTGAAATTGGGAATTAAGCCTGAACCTAAATATAATTCCCAACCATCTGTAATTCCATCAAGATCTGTGTCTCCATAAGTTGGATTAGTACCGTAATAGTATAGCTCATCACCGTCAGACATGCGGAAAGTATAGTCTATTTTTCCACCTCCATACACAACGAAGTAAGTAATAGAATCGTGGTCTGTATCCCATTGAAGGGGATCTGTTTTAATTCCATTGTAGGTACCATACACCTCGTCACCGTCTCGAAGATAATCACCGTCCCAGACGCCATTACCGTTTTCATCGTACTCTAAATCCCATTCCTTAAGTCCATCATATCGGTTATTATGATTCAAATCATTCCATTCTTCTGAATCAGTATCAGGATCATGAGGCTTAGTTTTATAGATGAACGTTTCCTCATAGTCGTCTAGTCGATCATTATCGGTATCCTCGTCCATGGGATCAGTAAAGTAGACCATAAGTTCCATCCAATCACTGATTCGATCACCATCACTATCAACTGAGAATGGATTAGTGTGATACCAATATAACTCTTCACCGTCTAAGAGCCCATCATAATCAGTATCAGGATTTGCTGGATGAGTTCCGTATTTAAAGTATTCATCGCCGTCTATGACCATATCGTGATCCCCATCAGGATGTCTGGGGTCAGAACCCAATAAAACTTCTTGTAAATCACCTAATCCATCGCCATCAGTGTCAGGATTAGCATAATGCGTGTGATTCGATGTCGAACCTCTTGTACCTTCTAGACCATCAATCAATCCATCGTTGTCAGTGTCAGCATCGCAGGGATCACTTGGGGGATCTAATGATAATTCATATCCATCAGAATTGAGAATTTCACTTATTGGTGGGTCATTATGTTCCTTATCAGGGGCACCAGTTCGATCGTAGCCTCCAATACCAGTATCTCCATCAGTATCAGGATTGCAGGGGTTCGTATAAGTAATATTCAGCACTGGTTCTCCTTCTATCATGTAGACTATGGGCATTCCTTTGATTTCCCACCAATCTGTGGTTAGAATGTATGTTCCATCTTTTAGTTTCACCCAAGCATGTGCTTTACTTGGGGCTATTTTTCCATCATATAGCTGTTCCCAAGTGTCATCGTCAGTATCGTTATCTAGGGGGTGAGTATATCCGCCATTGAAAATAAGTGGTGGGGTATCAGTACCTGCTTCTGCTGTCTCATTATAGAGGTCATCTAAACCATAATAGGGACCGTATTCACCTTCTTCTCCATCAATGAGGCCATCTCCATCGGTATCAGGATTGAGGGGATCCGTTCGATCGTAATATTTGACACCTCCAATCATGACATATTCTACGGAGGGTGTCACTCCCAAGATATCATAGGCATGATTGACCTCATAATTATCATCAATACCATCATCGTCTGTATCAGTGTCTAATGGGTCAGTTTGGATGATGATTGCCTCTTCATAATCAGTTAATCCGTCCCAATCAGTATCTGGTTGACGAGGATTTGTTTTTGTATGGTGATACTCGACAAAATCGTCCAATCCATCGCCATCGGTATCTGGTAAGATGGGATCGGTTTTCGATGTTTGAGTTTCAAACTTATCTGTGAGTCCGTCCCCATCGGTGTCTTCTGATAGGGGATTAAGACCAGGTGTATTTTCCTCGTATGCATTACCTAAACCATCGCCATCATCGTCTAGGCCCATCGCCCCACTATCTTCTTGTTCCGCTTTGTTAGTTGGAGTTAATTCTAAGGGAGACGGGTCGAGAGGTTTCCACTCAAATTCAATTTCCCAATCACAGAATAGAAATGTGAGAGTGACGCTGAACCGGAGGATGATCTCCAAGAAAATCTGAAGCGGCGTGGGGGCCACAAGATCTTGGAAAAACGTCAGTATGATCTCTAGTGAAAAGTCAAAAGATATTCCAACTATCAGGAGATTAAGACCAAGGTGGACAGCCAGACCTATAGTAATTTTAAGCGTAAATGAACCTTCTTCTGGGCCAGTAGCGGAAGCCGCCCGTTTTACAACTTCAAGAAATATACCAAATGAGACTGTTACAGTAATTGCATCTAAACCAATGTATTCTCCAATTGCATTAAGTGCTCCAGCAGTACCTCCGGTCAAGAAGTCCAATAATGTAAAAGTTCTCGAGATAGTAATGGTAAACGAGAAACCCCATTCAATAACCTTAAAGAAGTTATCAGTATCAAAAACCCCACCTTTTAGGGTAAATAACTCCATCTCGAACCACCCTTTGCCTGAGAATTCCAGTTCAAGTCCGAGAGATTCGAGGAGAAAAGCCATCATGGGATTTTCTTCAGTCCCAAATCCTCCAATTTCAAATCCTGCTTTGAAGGTTGGTATTAATTCGAAGAATGAAAATATCTTTTTGAAGAAATCAGCAATATCTCCACCTGCAAATGGATTCAAACCTCCAAAGACAATATCTAGCATCCAATCTGAAAAAGCTGATTCATCAAATCCGAAATGGGGATATAAACCTAATTCAATGCCGATACTGAAAAGACTAAAACCGCCTAATCCTATTGGTAACGATCCAGCCCATTCAGGAGGGAAAAGGTCACTTGCATTAAGAGCATTTGTGATAGCATCTAATAGCATGCTGATTAATTGTTCAATTTGTCCACCTAGCCAATCCATCAGCTGTCCAAAGAGCCAGCGAATACCATCTGTGAAAATATCTTTTGCACTAAAGATAAATCCTAATATTGCCTCAATTGCATCTTTTAAATCGTTTAGATTTGATAATGCGCCTCCTGTAGCAGAACTAACTATTGCATCTAGTCCATCTACTTGATCTAGTTGACTGAGAAGATTACTGATCATTTCTTGAGCAGAAGGCAGCTCTGAACTATCAACACCGAAGAATTTTGGAAAGATGAACTTCAAGATGTCATTGACAAATGAAATGTCTACACCAGTAAATTCCTTAATAAGACTCATACCAATATTTTGAATAAGAGCTTGCAATATACCTTGGATACTATTGTCTTTTGCCGACATTATTATATTATAGAACCCTACTCCCATTTCTGCAAAGGTCTTGATCTTTTCTAAAACATCAGTATTGAGATTAAGTCCTTGGGCGCCCGTTATTAAAAAGTTAATTGTATTCTGAATCAAAGCAACGGGATCTGAGAATTGTTGCTTGAATTTCTCAATTGTACTGCTAATATATTGTTTTAATTCGTCTTTATCACTGATAACTGCAATGATGGCCACAATGTTGTTCACAGCTTTCTTAATTTTCACTTCTTTTGTGTCATCAATATCTCCAATCATAAATTCAGTAACATCAATTAAGAAATCTACGGTACTATTGAGATTTGGGAGTTTATCCTTATTAGTAAAATCACCATTAATGGCCCCAGCGACCATCGTAGCCCCAGAAACAATCATTTCTTTGATCTTGGCATTTTTAGTGCTGTCAGAATGAAATTGAAATCCAGTTTGTGTTATTGCATTTTCAAGATTTGAAACAAAAGTATCTACATCCGATAATGCAGCTTCTTTTGCTTGAGAGATGATAGTATTAATTTGTTGTATTAAATTCTGGATCTGATCAGCTGCGTATGTTACTTCAGTAAATTTCTCATCGAGTAACTCTAATAAATCCTTAAAGACACTTGCTAAATTATTTTTGACTTCAATTTCCCCTTCTGTGATTTCAACTTCATCAGCAGTATATCCAATTGCGGTCATCAACAAATTCATTAAAATTCCAATAATTTTACTCCAAGTTTCAGCATCTTCAGTAGTAGTGACCGAAGCACCTGAACCTCCGCCTAATGTATCGATGATAAATCCAATAAGGTCAGGTAAATATTCTTGGATGATTTTCTTAAAATTAAAATTAGTTAGAAAATCCATGATGGCTTTAAAGAATACCTTTATTCCAGTAATATATTCTCCTACATCAACACCAATGAGTTCAAAGAATTTATCTATTAATATGTCTAAATATCGTTCACAAACAACAGAAAGCAAAGTATCGAGAAAATTCCCTCCTTCTTCGTGCATTGTATCAATTACTTCTACAGAAAGGGCAAGTATTTCTTTAATAAGATCCTTAAACCATGACCAACTCTCAGGAATCACCAAGTCAAGTAAACGGCCAATAATATCACTTATCGCGGAGAAATCTCCTCTGAGGAGAGGAATGGCGTCAATAAGTAGGTTGACATATGGTTTCAGATCCTCTGAAAAGGGTATCATGTCTTCAAGTATTTCAAACAATGTATGAAGAGCTGATTCAACAGAAATATCTCCTCCTCCAAAGAAGCCTAATAAAGCTTCAATCGCTTTGAATGCAGTTTCAATCATATCCATAGAGTCTTCAGAGATCTGGATCTCATCCCCAACCATAGCGATGAATATTTCTAACAAAATATCAAGAATTCCTCCTATAGGTCCTTGTAGGCCAGAATCAAGGGGAAGTAATCCAATTAAAAGATCTCCCACTCCTAGAGGTTCTTCCGTTGATTTCTTAATGTACATAGCAGGCCTATTTTCTTCTGGTAATTCACGAATATCAAACTTTGGTTTTATCTCTGCTGGAAATCTTTCTTTCATTTTATCATATTTTTCTTGCTTAAGCTTTAGATCCTCCTCGCCCATTGGATCTTTTGGGGATAAATTCCGCTCCACAATGGAACCAATATTATCAGCAAACCACTTTAGGCTTAATTTACGGATATTAATACCTGCTTTATGGTATTCCGAATATTCTGAATTTTTAGTCTCTAAAATATCAGCTACAGACCAGATGCACCACAAATACACTAGTTCTGCATCTAGAACATCTGAACCCTCTATCCAGACATTTGTTTGGGATACGGGTAAGTATCGGTACAAGTTGTTGGTATTTCCCATGCCGAGGACATGGTCAAGTTCTGGATGAGCCGTTAGGAATGTAACAAAATCCTTCCAAGTGACTGTTTCTCCTATAATTACTCCATCTGTTGAGCTCTCAAAGACATAGATGAGAATATTATACTGAAATAATGAAAGTTCTTCAATTTCATCCAAACTAGAGACTGGTATTAGATCAATGGAGGTATAGACAATTCGTAATGAGGTAAATAGTGAGACCGCTGTTCCTGCGATGACTGGATCATTTCCTCCATATAGAATTCCAATACGGTCATCAGGTGAATAGGTATAGATTAACCTCTGTGATTGTTCTTCCACAGCTTGACTTATTTCCGATCGATAAGCTACCGCGGATATTGAGTTGCTAGCAACAATCAGCAATATTATAATTCCAAAAGAGACTTGTAATATTCTTCGGGGAGTAATTTTAGCATTTTTCATATACGTACGCAATACTTCTAGTTCATACATTTTAAATAAACCTTCCTCGGGGGATATTTAACTTACGAATAAATTCTCTAGAGTTATTTTTAAATTAGGATTTAATGACGGGTTTCTTGTTTTGATGTTTTTATAAGAAGACTCTTTAGAGAGTCAACTTGTATTCTTGTTATTATAATTCACAGGTTTTTATAATTAACCGAATTGAACTCGAGGATTCTTCTTATTTCATTAATAATACCAATTCTTTTCTTTATATTGATCCTCTACTGATTCACAATACAACGGTGGAACGGAAGAGTTTTAGTGAAAAGACATCTCTCTTGTCTAATACAGTTTTTTAGTAATTACATTTTTTTTGTTAATATATCAGTTACTTTAAGGAGATTATCTGTAATAAATTCTTTACTATCTTTCCTCTCCGTTTTTTAGTAATAGCTTAATTAAAAGAAACCAAATTTATCATAATTCTCTTAATCAAAAGATTCTTAGATTAAATGTGTCCCAAAATCAAGTAAAGAATTTGCTTTTACAGTTTCTATCTTTAAATCTTTTAAAAGTTTTAATTTGGTGTATAATGACCCTAAATTTCTCCTCAACAAATATCCAAGTTAATCATGACTCTAGGAGGTAAAAAGTCGTTAAAAGATAAGAAACTATTGAGAGTTTCGAATGCACCTTAAGAAAGTTTTAAAATTGTCTCTCGAGAAGTATTAACAATTATATTGTCCATCTGAGAGTGAACTATCACTAATGAAAAGAACACATGTGTCGTCTCTAAGACTGTTTCTAAGTAACACACTTGGAACTAGATTAAGACAACTAGGTTTTTCTTTTAGATTAGCAAAAATAAATGTCACACGATCAGAGTATCGTAGTACACTGTTAATTATTGGTATATTTTTGACAATCGCTTTAGAAACAGGTATTGTTGTTTCAGTGGATACATTATACGATGATTTTATATTTAATAATCGAAACCAAAATTATACTGACATCTCGGTCATTCCGAAGAAGTGGACTGGTTTATCCTCTTTACGTGCAATTGCGAACGATGTCAATTCTGTCGCAGGTGTCACTAAAGCAAGTCCTGTTTATCATCTTCCCTTTGATCAAATTATTATGGATGAGTTTCCAAATACTAGCATTTTGATTTATGGCATTGATCCCAAAACTCATCCTGACTTTTCCAAGCTTAATATTACCAAGGGTGAACCTTTACTTTCTGGTAACAATGTCATTGTTTCTCAATGGCTTTCTTTCGCTTCTGGTTTACGAGTTGGTGATTCAATTGACACTAGGGATTTTAATGTAGATCTGGAATCGAGAACATTCAGAATAAGTGGGCTTATTAACGATCCTTCATTTTTCGGGAATAATATCGGTTACCTTTTCATCTTGATCAATATTGAGACATTATTTGATATTGTCCCAAACGCTGAAAAACCGAATATATTAAGGCCCAAAATTGATGTTTCTGTTGCGGATCTGCTAAATATTCAAAAAATAAGTGAAAAAATAGAAGATACCCTTGGTATCGAATTTTATGTTTGGGCTGAAAAAGTAATATCTGACATTGATGCATCTGGAATCCGTGCATATCAAACAGCTATGAACCTAGTGATTCTTGCTTCATTCGTTGTTGAGTTTCTTTTTATAACAAACATCCTGGCCATAACGATTCGTGATCGCTCAAAAGAGATCGGAGTACTTCGATCTGTGGGGACTGATTCTAGGCAGCTCATCATCGCTATTACGATAGAGATTTTGATTTATTCTCTTATTGGAAGTTCGTTTGGAATGATTTTTGGTATCGGGTTTGCTATCTTACTCATTTGGAGAATGCAGTATTTCTATCCAACTTTGAAGGTGAAGACTCTTTCTTTGCATCCTACTTCCCTCTTTGCGACATTTTCTTCTGGAATCATTGTATCTTTAATTTCTGGTTTGTATCCAATTTTTATTGCTCTTTCGATGCCTGTAGTACAAAACATTCATTCACGTATGAGGAGTGGAAAGTCGTCTATTAATTTCGTTACATATTGGAAGTATAATGTACTCATGGGGGGTCTTCTTGCACTCACAGGCTTAATATTACAATTATTTGTTGGCCCTACTCGCTTTCTTGACTTTGAGATTTTATCTATACACTTTCTTGTAGTATTATTAATCTTTCTCGGGACTTTATTAGTAGAGATCGGCATTCTTATCTTCTTACCGAGAATAGCGTTTAAATTCCTTGCCCCCATTTTCGGGGTTATTACACGAACTATCTCAATGCGAAATATTGCAAGAGAATTCCAGAAATCACTTCTTACAATTGTGACTTCTGCGTTAGCACTTACATTTATTATTGTTGTAGGATTAGTGTCAGCAGCAGCTATTTCAGCTGTTCCTGTTTATTTTCAGGAACAGTGGGGAAAAATTGATTTAGTTGCGGAAGCTAGAGATGGTCAACTCCCAGACATTAATCTTACAAACACACTAGATGGGAGTATACCTATACTTAAGTCATCATTCATCCAAGAAGAGCGTACGGAGGTTCAAGGAGTTGCTAGTTATGTTTATGGAGTAGATCCTCTTAGGTACGCATATTTTGCAGAGAAAACCATTCAACCAATGTATAATTACACTTATTCTTCTTTCCTTTTCCTTTATGAGAAGCAGGGGAGCTATTCTACAAATAAAACATATGGATTAGTGTCAAACCTTCTTTTTCAAAAGCTTCTTACGCCCATTGGTTCAAATGTCACAATTAAAGCTGCTGATAATAGAACTGTCAACGTAACAATCGCTGCTGTGATTAAATCAAATGTATTTCTTGGGAATGGTGAGTACCTCTATATCTCTACTCAACGGTTCCAAGAATTCTTTAATTCAACTCTTGCTAAGTGGTTTCTGTGTGATGTAGATGGAGATGTCAGTTCTGCTCAAGCAATGATTGAACATAATTTTCCTCAATTCAAAGAAGTCACTGCAATAGACTTCTATGCACAAGCAATTGAAAGAAGTTTAAGTTTCCAATCTGCAATTTTCCAAATCTTATTTATCGAATCATTTATCCTAGCGGCGATAGCTCAATTCATATGTATTCTTGTTTCTACTTTACGTATGGAACGAGAAATAGGTATTATGCGTGCATTAGGATTGAACAAGCGGGGAGTATTTAATATTTTTATGTCAGAATCGATCGCTCTAGGTTTAACAGGTCTTTTTATTGGCACGCTTGATGGCTTATTCGGAGCAGTTTTATTGGCTTGGTATATAAGTCTCTCTATCCCAGTAAGTGTTGAGTTTCCACTTGAAAGAATTGCCATGTGGGTTCTTTTTTCTTTTTTGGTTACAATAATCAGTACAATTGTAGTTTCATATCGTTCTAGTAGGAAAAATGTTGTTAACACTATTTCTGGGCGACCCATCAGACGTCAATATATCGAAAAACCATCCCATCCACATTCATATTACCTTTATCAGAAAAAACTCGATACCATATTACATATTGACAATTTTCATAAGAAATCACTCACAATTCCTGAAGAAATGAAAATGGCTTTATCCTCACCCTCTACTTCGTTGTGGAAATTTATAAAGGATCATAATCATCAAATTCAAGCCATATTTCTAATGCTAATGGTAGTAATTACTTTTAATTACTTATTCGATGGTTATATTATTATTCGTGGATTGAATCCTTTTGACTTTTTTTGGAGAATATCTCTATATGTCTTACCGATTAGGCTCTATTTCGGAGAAAACTATCCAGATACTTTTCTTCTTATTAATCCTTTTCTATTCATTCTTGGTTTGGCTATTATTAGTCCTATTACTTATTATTTTGCCTACGACTCTCTCCCAGACAATTTAATACTTCATCTGATAAAAAGTTTCATTTGGGGCATTTTTGGGGCATTTATTTGCTTGGTTACTCCGTTTTCTTTGTTAGCTCTTCTTATAACTGTTATTGCTCCTTTTTCACTTATGATTATCAGTTTATCTTATAGTACCTCTTTTTTTTTATTCTACTTTCTACTTTCTTTAGCAATCATAGGCGTAGAAGTCATCCTCCTTCAGAAAATGTGGAGTTTTCTTGTCTTTCGTGGGATCAGTCCAAGCCTAGATTTCAGCCAGCAAATCATTTGGGTGAGAAAAATTGGGTCAAGAGGACAGATTAAATTCATTGGACTGATCTTGATTCATGCTTTAATACAAATATCTTTATTTTTCCTTTTTCAAACCCCATCTAAAGCGATTACAGAATCTACTTCTTTTCTTTTTAGTGAGGTTTCTCCCTTTTCACATTTAGCTCTTAATCCTGTGATTTTCTTAATATTATCAGTTTTTGAAATTAGTTTTTTCTTATTATTAATAATGTATCAAATAGTGCAATTTCATAATCAAAGTCATAGATTTATCCCAAGCCCATACGAAGAATCCAGAAAATCTATATTAACACTTAAGAACTCACGTGTAGACTCCCCTCAGAAGTCTGAAAACAAATTAAACTAAGTTATTCAGTGTATCCTTTTTTATAATATTTTAGTAATTAAATAAGGCTTGATTTAGCATTATCATTTGTCTTCTGTCATAATAGCGGTGGCTCTCTTTTTCATAGCCTCAATTTGCGGAATCATATACTGCGCTCGTTCAGGTAGATCAACAAGTCGCTCAGCCATTTCAATTAGGTTGAGATCAAGTAATTGACGGATTGTTAGCATCTGTGAATGCTTACGATCCTCGAGGACTTCTACCATTTCACGTAAGCGTTCATCAATGTTGACTAAAATACTAGCTGCCAATTTTGCTGAAGATTTCTGTTCCATGAATTGTCCAGCTGGAAAGAAAACTCGCCAGAGAATGTTTTTCGCTTTAGGACTCATAATATCGTCCATTTTTTCTAAACATTCATCTAGAAGCTCGATAACTATATTTAACTCCTCTTGAATTGCAGTCTCTATCAAGAGAAGCCACCAATCTTAAAACTATTAATTGGTTTTTTCAGCAGCTTGTCTAATTAGATCAGCTGGATCTGTCCCAAGATCAATTGGAGGGCGAGGGAACCAACATGAAACAAAGTGGCCTTTTTCGATTTCTTCTAAAGGTGGTTCCTGAATGGTACATTTATTTTGAACATATTTACATCGTGGTGCAAAAAGACAACCTGGAGGTGGATTAATGGGACTACCAGGTTCTCCAGGAAGTATTTCACGTTTTTTCTGACGTACTGGGTTCGGTGCAGGAACAGAAGAGATTAAAGCTTTGCTATACGGGTGTACTGCGCCATGAATGACTTGTTTTATGGATCCTTTCTCCATGACTTTGCCAAGGTACATAATAGCGATCGAATCACCAATATAGCTAGCAACGGAGAGATCATGAGTAATGTAAATATAAGCAATGTGATATTTACGTCGAATACTTTCTAAAAGGTTCAAAATTTCGGAACGAATTGAAACATCAAGCATCGACACAGGTTCATCAGCAACAATAAACTTGGGATTAACGACAATAGCCCGAGCAATAGCTACTCGTTGGCGTTGTCCTCCACTGAGTTCATGAGGATAACGAAAAGTGAATTCTTCTGCAGGGACAAGTTGAACAGCCTCGAAGGCCTTGACAACACGATCCTCCTCATCTTGTGGGGATGCAGCAAGCTTATTCAACCGTAATGGTTCAGCAACAGTGTCATAAAGGCTTAATCGTGGATTCAATGACGAGTAGGGGTCTTGAAAGATTGTCTGAATTTGCGCTCTGAGATTACGTAGTTCTCCGCGTGAAAGTTTCATGAGATCACGACCATCAATGGTCACATGGCCATCAGTGGGTTCTAATAACCCAATCAATAATTTTCCTATAGTTGTCTTACCGCAACCAGATTCTCCTGCAAGACAATACATTTCTTCTGGATAAATATCGAGATCTATTCCATCAACAGCTTTTAGCCAAATCTGACTCCCAAGGAGTTGGGCAAAAAAACCTGAGCGAACTGCAAACCATTTTCGAAGGTCACGACACGAAACTAGTGGTTCTCCATTATTAATCATTGTCAATACTTCCTGTTGGGATTATATCGGGCATCTGTTATCCTTCCTGAAGAGAGATGACACGCTACAAAGTGTTCCTCCCTTATATTCTCCAAAGGAGGGTCTTCAGCTCGACATATATCTTGAGCATATTCGCATCGGGGATGAAACCGACAACCAGGAGGGGGATCTAACAAATTCGGTGGTTGGCCAGGAATCGAAGCAAGTGTTTGATCGTGTGATTTTTCTATTGAAGGTATTGAGGCAATTAATCCTTGAGAATAAGGATGCCTTGGATTATCGAATATATCAAATATTGTCCCTGTTTCAACTATCTTACCTGCATACATTATGATAACTTTTCGACAGGTTTCTGCGACGACGGAGAGGTCGTGAGTGATAAGCATAAGAGTGATACCAAGTTCATCAGCGAGTTTCCGAAGAAGTTCCATGATTTGAGCCTGTACTGTAACGTCCAATGCTGTCGTTGGTTCATCAGCAATAACAAATTCAGGATTACAAGCCAATGCCATAACAATCATCGATCGTTGCTTCATTCCTCCACTAAATTCAAAAGGATAGTGATTTACTCGATCAGGATCTATACCAACCAAGTTAAAAAGATCGCGTGCTCTTTCAAGTGCTTCTTTTTGAGTAACCTTTGGCTCATGTTGCCTAATAGCTTCAGTAATTTGTTCACTAACCCTTATTGTAGGATTAAGAGCATTCATCGCACCTTGAAACACCATGGACATTTTCTTCCAACGGAATTGACGCATGTGACCCTCAGAAAATTCCACTAGATCTTCATCATTATAATATATATGACCATCCATGATTTCACCAGGGAAAGGTAACATTTGAAGCAGAGCAAATGCAACTGTGCTTTTTCCGCATCCAGATTCCCCAACAAGCCCGACTGAATCTCCTTTTTCGATTTTAAAGGAGATATCTTCAACTGCTCGACATGTGCCGCGTTTCATGTTATAGTATACTTTAAGGTCTTCAACACGAAGGGACAATATTGATTTCACCTATAATTTTCGTAATCGTGGGTTCATTGCCTTGTCAACAGCATATCCAATGAATACAAAGCCCAAAGAAAGTGCTGCAATCATAAAACCAGGTGGTATCACAAACCACCATGCTCCAATTGTAATTCCTCCAGTAGCATAAGCTGCTTGTAGCATGCGTCCCCAAGAAACAAGGTTTTGTGGTGTTAATCCTAGAAAACTCAAACCTGATTCCTGAAGAATCGCTCCTGACACACCCGTTGCAGCCTGGATGAAAACCAGAGTTAATACGTTTGGAAATACATGTTTAAAGATGAGATAGACATCCCCAGCCCCTGCAGCTTTTGCTGCCTCAACGTAAGCCTTTTCCTTTTCAACCAAAACCTGTGAACGAATAACTCTTGAAGGTCCCGGCCAAGCAAAAAGGGCGATTACAATGACTGTTACTTCCAAACTTGGACTAAGTAAAGCAGAAAGTACCATCATGATAGGTAAACCAGGCATAATTAGGAAGAAGTCAACTATTCGCATAAGTGATTCATCCACAATGCCTCCAAAATATCCCGAAACCAATCCAACAAAAAGCCCAACTGTAACTCCAATGACTGTTGCTACTATTCCAATGTACAGTGATACTTGTGCTCCCCAAAAAAGTTGAGCAAGGACATTTTGGCCTCTATCGGTAGTACCAAGAGGACCCCAAAATGCTGGATAGCAAAAAACCTGAATATTATCAAACCAGAATTCTACAGTTCCTGTATCTGAAGGAACCGCGCCATCAAACTCTAATCCAAATTCTATTGTCACATCTCGGCCCTTCGCAAATATGGTGCGGGTGCCAAGTTGATGAAGTTTTCGAGAAACATTTTTCCATTCAGTCGGATAGACAGGTTCGACTTCAAAAAGAGCGATAGACTGAAATGAAGTATAACTCTTGGGCATAAGTAGCTGGACGTATGGTTTAACATCTTTTGGATCTATATTGCCCGTTAAATTGGATTTTACGGTGAAATTTACATAAACCATTTGTGGAAAACTGTAATCATAATGAAAGTTAGCTACCCCCTTCACTCCAGTGTTGTATCCTATAGTAGTACTATTATCAAAGAGAGTTAATTTTACTGATTGTTTCCCTTGAGAAAATTCTTTTGTATCGTAATTATAGAATCCTGTTTGGTTGTCCGTGGTACCACCTTTTGTTCCTGCATATACGTTAAATGACCACATTGATTCATCCTCAAAACCATGGTTGGGAACATAATTTCCGAAAGGTGGTGCACTGGGATCCATAAAACCTGTCCATTCAGGAGCAGCATAATCAGGCCCAATACGAGCTAATTGGCCTGGATATTCAGGAAAAACAACAGGGGCTAAAATAGCCAAAATTGCGAACATAATGACAATTCCAAGACCAATGATTCCATGCTTCACCTCCCAATATCTTTTCATAACACCCTTAATCCGATCAATACGGCTTTTTCTATGGATAATCCTAGATTTTTCCAGTATAAACACCCCAGATTAGAAGCGCTTCTTTAACCCAACAGTTTCTTAAATTAATATTATAAATACTAATGGTTTGCGGCGTTTCATCTGCGTTTATTTTTCATATAACCGTTACGGGCGGTTTGTAGCTTTCTATTAGTTACCTATATTAATATAACGGGAGAACTTGCATTATTCAATAAGTTTATTAATCTTTTAACGAGCTAAGATACAAATTTATGCCTATACAAAATTTGAGTATTAGTACATTAAACAAATAAACACGAAAGAGTAAGTCAAAAGGATAGTTAAAATGAGGAAAATTGTATTAATTCCTTGGTTTCTGATAGTCATTACTTTTTCAGGATTTTTATTATACTCAACAATATATGAAATTGAGGCATATAATATTATAGTGAATTTTGAGTTTCAAATATTTGATGTAGCAGTAATAAAGAATAGTACTGGTGACATTGTTAGCTTGAAAATCTCTGCTATTATCTGGAATCCATCACATATATCCTCTTTCGAGTTCCGCTCGATTACAGTTCGTACAATCATCTTGAACGGAGAAACTCCTGAATACCTTGGCGGCCAAAAGTGGTTTTCAAGGATCATTAGTCCAAGAGAGAATGTTTCTGTTACATGGGCTTATAACATTCGACCACAAGCTGTTGTCTTTTTTAACGAGGCAGATCATAATGAGACCTGGAGTTGGTTCTTCGTCATTCAAGTAAATATCGATAGTAATATTATAGGTAGAAGTGGATACGACAGATCCCAACCTTTCCAAGGTGCTGAAGTGATAACAACATAGATTGATGGAAGAAGTGAGAACCCCCTTTTAGAACATAATATCCTAGCTAATATTTTGGTTGAGGAAGAATCCGATCGGAAAACCAGAGAAAAAGCAGAGCTATTAACGATAATGTAACTATTATGATACCAGCCCATAATACTAGATAGCCAATAAAGGGTGAAATGAACATAATGATGAAGAGACCAATGATCATTATCCCTATTCCTATTAGAATGAACCATTTTAAAGTTGGACGAGTTGCGATGAGTGCTTGGAATTCATATTTCTTACTCAATATTACCTCACCTGAAAGATGATTTTGCATTCATGAATAGACTTATTAATTTACTTCAAATATATTTATTAATATTTTATTGAGGCTGGCGCTAAAATCCTAATCACTTTATCAAAAGGCTAAATTTAGAAAAAAAAGGTAAAATTTTTTGAAGGTGTTGTAATGAGCCTACGTACATATTTATTAAAACGTTCTATTATTGCTGTTGTTCTATTCATAACTACCTTAGTCCTTAACTTCTTTCTTTTTCGTCTTCCCATTTTTGTCCTTGGAATGGATCCAATGAGCTTATATATCAATCCGAATATGGATCCTAGGTCAATTGAAAAAGTTAGAAGACAGTATGGAATTCCTGAAAGAAATGCGGGATTTGAGGAATGGTTTAATCACTTCTTATTATATATGCAAAATATGGTAACCCTTCAATTTGGGCAAAGTTTCGAAACACTGGGTCCCGTTGTTGATGAGGTCATGGAACGATTACCTAACACACTTATCCTTATGGGTGCTTCAACGATTATAGCCGTAGTTCTTGGGATAGTTTCCGGTATTTTTATTGCTAGCCGTCATGGAGGAAAAATTGATACTGCTTTTATTACAGTTGGTCTCTCCTTGTATAGTTTTCCTGTATTCTGGATTGGTATGATTTTAATCTTATTCTTTGCGTATTATATACCCATTTTCCCCTTAGGGCATACTGTAAGTTTTCCTGTACCTAGCAACCCGATACTTTTAATATTTGATCTCGCTTGGCATTTAGCACTACCAGTAGCCACACTTACACTTGCATTTTTCGGTGGGTATATGTTGCTTATGCGTAATACCTTGGTTGAAGTCCTTACTGAAGACTACATTCTTACAGCAAGAGCAAAGGGCCTTGAAGAACGTACGGTATTATTTAAACACGGCGTTCGTAACGCTTTTTTACCTCTCATAACAGTGATTGCCATTCAATTTGCATTCATTGTTAGTGGTGCCGTCTTAACCGAAACTGTTTTTGCTTTTAATGGTATGGGCCGATTACTCTTTAGTTCTCTCCTTTCGTACGACTGGCCCGTAACCCAGGCTATCTTCTGGTTGATTGCTGTATGTGTCATTATTGCCAATGTCCTTGCTGACATTTTATACGGAGTTTTAGATCCACGGATTCAATATGGTTAGAAATTAGTTATTAGACCAGAATTTGGCCTTTTATAATAACAAAAAACAGTCATGGTATCTAGTATGCATTTAGACTCCTTATCTGACCGATCACCACCAAAATCAAATCGCATTCTCGCATTCTTGATCTCAATCATTGGTGCAATTATCGTTTCAAGTGCAATTCTTCATGTCTCATTTACTCAAGTTATTCCTTTGACCCAACTAACAGCAGGATTTATAATAATCATACCAGCATTCTTCATTGGACTTATTAACGATGATATTAGAGATTCATTCTTAGCAATGGCTCTGTCAGTGTTTGGTACCATTATTCTAACATCATTCACTCGTGCATTACCAGCTTTCGTAGGCATATTTCCTGGTGAAGGCGATTTCTTTGCTTTTCAACAAGTTGCTTCAACTATACCCATGATTTTTTTATTAGTCCCAGTATCAGTGATTGGAACCATGATTGGAGTAGTAGTAAACGAATTTCTAATTAAATCTCGATATAATCCCAACTAGGAACACATGAGTTTTGGAATAGATCTAGCTATATATTAGAAGGATAGAACTTGAACTCTTCAGATATGCATGGTGCTAAAGTCGTTTATCGCCGCTGGACTTTACTAATCCCAGTTTTGATGGCTATAATTGGCTTTAGTTTAATGTTTCTTTCAGGATATTACGGTTCAGCAATCGGTCTTGTTGGAGGAGTAATAGTATTCATTGCAATTTTAACTTTCGGAGTCTTATTCACAGCTATGGTTGGAATTGAATTTGCAGCTCAATCAATGGCCAAAAAAACTCAATCTCGGTCATCTTTCCGTGAAAGAATCGAAGAAAAAGAACAATTAAGCGAAGAGATGGAATAAAATAGAAGTTAGGTCTTTCGAATAGTAAAGATGGGTCAACTGCTTTAGTATTAAAACACTTTGGTTTATCCATGATCGTAAATTATCTTTAACTCATTATTCAAGATTTAGTTGTTTTTATCATTGCTATTTACTTACCTGTTAGTTATATTTCCTCTTCACTTGAAATAGCTGTTTTTCATAGAAGTTTGTCCAAACGTAGGCTTAAATATTGAAAGTGTTACTCTTCTTAGCTTAGCATGAGCTATCAACTAAGTCAAAACAAACTTTAGTTGCAGAGCTTATGTTCTTAAAAAAGTATAAAATGGAAATTAGAAGGTTTGCTTATGAGAAAAGCAAAATTGATTAGTCTAGTAGGCACATTAGCACTTTTCACGCTCTTCCTTACGAGCTATATGGGTGCTATTGCCTCACCTAAAAATGATGTCATCACAGACTATGATTGCTGGGCATCTGACTTCCGTCCTCACGGAGGATTCGTTGATGATATCGTGGGTGTTGTTTATCCCACAGAGGATATCGCCCTAGCAATGTTAGCTCTAAGAGAAGGTCCTCCTCAAGGTGTGACCTCATACGATGATAGAGTTCTTTCAGCATATGTAGCGCCTCTAGTTGTTGACGAAGATATCTCTGTGAACGTCACTCTTGGAACAATTTATCGACAGCTAACCCTGAATAGCGGACGCTTCCCAACCAATCTCACTGGGTACCGTCGGGCAATGGCGTATGGTATTGATAAGTACCATGTTAATGCAGAAGCTATTGGAGGTGCTGGTGTACCAATGGATAGCTATGTTCCCATCGTTGCGACAGAATGGGAAGTTGAAAGTAAATTAGATACCCACTTCTATGACAAAAATATTGCTGCTGGCAATAAATCCCTTGAAAACGCTGGTTTTGTAGATCTGAACGGCGATGGTTGGCGTGAATGGGATCCCGATGGTGATAAAGTCGCTGATATGACCTCTGACGAGTGCGCAATAGAAATCGGTGCTTCGGTAGGATACGACCCCGCCATTATCTCCTGTGAACTCGCAGCAGAGGGTCTAAATGAAATGGGTATGAAAGCAACCGTCTTTGAAGAAGACTTCTCATTCCTCATTGATAACGCATTGACAGGTGACTATTGGGTTATCTGTTTCAGTTGGAATGTGAGTCCAGTCAATCCCCCTGATCTCATGTTTGACTTCTTCCGAACCGGCCAGATCTATGCAGACATCTTGTACTACTTCTCTAACGCTACTATTGATGAAGCTCTTGATGATATGATGGAAGCAAAGACAGCCGCGGAAGCAAAAGAAGCAGCCGTTGAAGCTGGTAAGCTACTAGCCTTTGAACAACCCATGATTGTAATGTATAACGATGCAGTAATCGATGCTTTCCGAACTGACATTTGGGAAGGTTACATGACATTCGCTGGTACTGGTATTGTCCAAGCTGGTAATAATTATGCTTACCAGAAAGTTCGTCTGAAGGAATCCGAAGATGGGCCCTTTGGAGGTGAATACCGTCCTGTCTTTTCAGAAGGCTGGGAAAGTACCAACCCACTCTTGATGACTGAAGGTTACAATATGGACAATATCATCTGGCAAGGCCTATGGCAAACTGACCCCAATAATTGGGATCCAATACCAGATTTAGCTTATAACTGGACCATTGCAGAAACTAAAGCTAGTGGCAGCATACAAGACGGCCAGAAGTTCACATTCAAGCTGTACGAGAATGCTACCTGGCATGATGATGAAGCAGTCAAGGCTGACGACGTTGTGTATACTTGGATGGAAGTATGGCCTCATAGTCCCGAGCTAAGCGATGGAATAGCCAACGTCTACGATGTTAAGGCGGTAGATGACTACACAGTCGAAATTTACACCAACAAGTCTGGCTACTTCGAGTGGGGACGAGCTACTGGGATACCAGTATTACCTAAACATGTCTGGGAAGCTGTGGCAGAAAAGGATATAGAATTCGAGGACTGGGTTCCAAAAGCTTCAGAGATGATTGGTTCTGGCCCCTACAAAGTAGACAAGATTGTTGCTGAACAGTACACCAGCTTTAAACTTCACGAAGGTTGGAACTTCCTCATTGATCGAGAAGAGTACACTAAGACGGGCGGTCCCGCTCCATTTGCTCCTATAAGTCTCATCCTTGCCTCCTTTGTGGTAGTTGCTATATTCTTCCGCAAAAAGAGATAAATCGGAATACTAGAGTAAAACCACAAATCTCTCCCTCTTTTTTTCTTTTTTTTTATTATCGGAGGAGTGAAAAAAATATTGAATCTACTAAAGCTGTTTAACGGTAATGTTACAATTATTAAGTTAATCCAACTAAAGTTAAAAATGATAAACCATGTTAAAGCATGGCTTTCACTGAAAACTGATCAACAATTCATTAATTTAATTTGCTTATAGCGAAAGATTTTGTGATGGATTGTATATCTTACTTTGGTAAATCTAATGCTTTTAAGAAGTCGGTAACCCAGTCTGTAAAGGTAACAGTTTCGTTTAAGATACGATTAACTTGAATTTCATATTCTTTAGCCGCTGCTTCAGTTGGTATTATCAAAAAGGAATCTTTATCTTCTATGGGTTGTAATCGAACCATAGGTTTCTCCACTTTGGACGCATCATCCGCAGTTGCCAACTCGAGCTCTAAAAGGAAGATAAAATCCCTAGTTTTCACATTCTCAAACCCATATTTCTTCATATTACTTTCTGATGATTGGCCGAGTAAAATTTGGCTCCATTCTGTTATCCAATAGTCATCAGTAAACCAATATTCCAAGTATTCTTTTTGGCGAGCACGAATTTCACTTAAAACAATCAGGTAGCGGATCATTCCCTCTCGGACTCGTTTCATTAAATTAAGGCCAGGGTGATCGTAAAGCTCATTAAGTTTTGCTCTTTCCTGGCTTAAACGAACCATAATTTTAACAAGTTCTTCTAATTCGTTTTCAGAATCAATCGGTACAAACTTTGAGATTTTTTCCAACCATTTAATTGTACTAGCAATTTCCTGTTCACTAGCTTCTGTTCCCCTTGCTACTTGTAATGTTTTTCCAATTATCTCTCTATTCTTGATTAGAACTTCTTGTTCTTTTGCTGGTTTTCTTTGACGCTTTCTTATTAATGCTGGTATTCGGCTTCGATCAAATTCCAATTTACTGTTCACCTTATCTAAAATTCATATCAACCTTAGAAGAATAAAAATGCGTTAATTTTCATTAATTTTCAATGTTTTTCTGTTTTGCAAGATTTTTACTCTTTGACATAAAATATTTTTGATATTTGTATTTTTCCCCATTCATATCAGGAATCTTGGATTATATTTAGCATATTTACGGATAATTAAAAAGATTCTTTTTGATGAAGATTTGATCTAAATTCAATTGATCATTATTCCTATGAAAATTAGAACTAAAATCTTACAAGATCACATAAGAGTTGAAACAAAGATATGTCCCGAGTCATTGCTGTCACTGGTGCATCAGGGTACCTTGGTCAGCGTTTAATTCCTTATTTATTCCAATCATCATCTGATATTGATCATTTCGTGGCAATTGATATTCGAGAAACATCGCTTCTATCAGAGATTCCCTTGTCATCCTATAAGATAGATGTGAGAGATGAATTTTCTTCAGTTCTTGAAGAAAACGGCGTTACAGACCTTATCCACCTAGCTTGGATTGTCAATCCTATTCATAATAAAGAGAAAGCTTTTCAGGTGGATATTCAAGGAACCGAAAACACATTAAAACAGGCCTCTCAAGCCAGTATTGATTATTTCCTTCATGTTTCCTCTACTCTAGCGTATGGTGCCTTTCCTGACAATCCATATCCTTTAACGGAATCATCTCCTCTTCAGGGAAATGAAACATTCCATTATTCTTACCATAAAGCTTTGGCAGAAAGGATTGTTAATGAATTTAGGGAGGATTTTGTTAATAATATGAAGATTGGGACGATACGTCCTTCAGCTATCTTATCACATGATCTTCAGAATTTTGTAGCTGATATCCTTAGGGGAGGATGGCGAACTTTTTTTCTCATGCCATTTCCAAACAAAAAAACACCCATTCAGTTTCTACATCTAGAGGATGCCCTTCAAGGGTTTAAAATTATGTTGGATCAGAGATTAGAGGGAGTTTACAATGTAACTCCTAATAAAGATGTGACAATAGGTGAAATCCCAAAAATACTTGAGGGTCGTGGCTTGAGAGTACCATTGCGAATATTAAAATCATTGTTGTGGGTGCAATGGAAACTTCGTCTTTCTAGAGCTCCTCCCTCTTACCTAGACTTTGTTGCATATCCCTTTGTTGCTTCTAATTACAAAATTAAATCGAAAGGTTATTCTCCAAGATATTCTACAATAGAAACTCTTCGATCCTTTCAAAATAAGTAACTATCGTTTTATTTGTGAAGTGTCCAATGTTTCAAGAAATGATATTGTTCTAGCACACAACTCTTTCTTGAATCGCTTATCAGTCATTATCGCATGGGGTGCGCCTTCAACATACCAGATTTCTTTTTTTTCGGAATTTATAGCTTTAAAAATTCTTTTTGCACTATTTCGTGAGACCCCCTCATCCATGGAGCCTTGAACAATGAAAGATGGGCAGGTGATTTTATTAAGTGATTGCTTCAGGCGTTTCATTCCTTCAAGGACGTTAAGTCCAATTGATGAAGGTATCCACTCGTAACCTACCCATTCATTGTCTAAAGAGACTCCAGTGTTGTATTTTTTAGGAATTAAACCTTTAAGAATGGGGATTCGAATAATGATAGGTAGAAATGTTATTTTTCGAAATCGAACATTAATTGGCGCTGCCCAGGTTACAACTGCATTTATTTTCTTTTCTTCTGAAGCCATTAGTAGTGCGAGTACCCCTCCCATAGAATGCCCAACGATGAAAATCCGATCACAAGTTTGTTGAAGTTTTGTTACCCCTTCACGGGCATCTTTCATCCAATCAGAAAATGTGACTTCTTCAAGATCCTCTGGCCGTGTTCCAAATCCTGTTAATGCTGGTAACCAAATAGTAAATCCTGTTCTTGAATGAAGAGTGTGAGCAAACTCTTTTAGATCCCATGTAGTTCCTCCCCCTGCGCCATGAAGAAGTAAACATCCTGTGTTTGAACCCGACAGAAAAAGAGGCTCAGCTCCTTTTAAAAACTCCGTTACCATTATCAGTTCATCCTTCTTGATTTTCATCCAAGAGGCTTAACGAGATGCTTTAGAATCCAGTCACCAACAGGTTGATACCTATGGATAGCAGGATAAATCCTTATTCGTGATTCAAGTTTTGAAGATTCTATGATTTGGGGGATAACCCTCACGATTTTTTTTATTGTTTTACTGAACGGATAAACCATATGATCACAGGGAAATTCTTGTTGGAAAAAATGGGGGATTTGATCAACCTCAGATTCTTTAAAAAGCGCACTATTGAGTGGGACTACTTTATCATAGCTTCCAACCGCATTCAACCATATTATATTAGAATTTAAAGGAAGAGGTTCATTCAAAGATGTAATTAAGTGGCTTTTTGGGGTTAATTGGATGAATCCTAGCCCGAAATCTGCAGCTAAAGGTTCTTGGTCGCTTTTAATAAAGCTGTGAAGCAGTTTTACTGTTTCTTCAATTCGAGATATGTCAGCGGATCCAACTCCATGATTTGGGACTGTAAGTAAAGCAACTCCTTGGACCATACGTTCAATCTGCTGCAGTGGATATGGATGGCTAAGATGGGAGCTGGTGAAAACTCGTGTAATTATTCCTCCCATACTATGTGATACGATTAGAACCCGCTGATTTCGCTCTTTATAAATAAAATCAACAGCTGCTAGTAGATCCTCATGAGCTAAGGTTTGAATGTTCCCCGATATAGCATTACTCAGATTTAATGCCCAACAATCCATTTTATTATTAATAAAATAATTCCCAAGAGAGTCATCAAAAGCAAACCAAATATCTGAGTTAGAACCAAAACCATGAATAAATAATACAGGAAAACCAGTTGAATCAGGTGTTCGATGGTAAAGCTTTGCTAATCCTTGCTGTGTATCAATCTCATAGATAACTTGTGAAATTGAAATAATAAGTCCCTCGAATATTGAGTGATTAGTATCAAAATATGAAAAAACTTTATCTTTTGTGCAGGTTACACAAGTCTTGACATTCTTCCTCATACTAAAATAACGAATAAATCCTCAGTTAAAGGTTAAACTAAAAATTTAATGCAATTAAATGTCTGATCAGACATTAGTACAAAGTAGAATTCGTAGAAATACGATTAAGAGGATTATTCAGGTTTTTAAGAGGGTTTGAGATATTAATAAAAGGTTTGTCTATAATTTGTGCGATTACATTAGAAATAAAGATCGTGTGGGGATTTTTTGAGTAGCATTTTAACAAGTCTTAAAGGTTCTGGGAGTTTAAATATAAGAAGAGGCATAATTATATTCACTGCGGTTAATAATGTAACTTTATGACCAATTGACAGAAATATTCCTCTTTTATTGCTTCTTTTCTTTATAAAATAAGCAATAAGATTTTCCTCATATAAGACAGGGTAAATATCATTGTCATAATCCTTCTTCTCAAGAGGTTGAGAGAAGATAATTTCACCAACTAATGACTTCTGGGTAATTCCAACAGTAGGAATGTCGAGATCCAGTCCCAATTCGCATGCAAGGCCAAAATATCTTGGATGATGCTTTCCTGCCCCCTCGACCATTAGAAGATCGAATTTCTGAAATTGGTTGATAACTTGGCGAAGTGGTTGCTTGTTTCGCAACGCTAGATAAGTACTGATGTAAGGATAAGGAGCTGTTATTGCCTCTCCCAGCCAAGAGTCTATCTGATTGGTAGATTCAAGGTCATAAAGGATCCCACCTCCTCTAATTTTTTGATTTTTCTGATGTATAGCGACCGCTAGTACTGTTTTAGGGTCTTTAATGTAATCTTTTTCCTCAACTAGCGAGGCGCGATTTATCTGAGTACGTTTTATTTCTTCTAGGTTGAGTTGCAGTTTCTAAAAACCTCTTGATCCTATTGGCTAAATTAAAACTAAATTAGGAATACTTAGATGAATATGACATATAATTCCTTTTTAAATAAAATAATATAAAATGTTAATGAAAATACTAGGATGGAGAGTCTTTATCTACTCTGTGATAGAAAAAAAAGAAAGATGTGAGGAGAGGATTGAATTCACCAAGAACAGTGATCAAGGATTGCATCATTCGGGCACACGCCATCACAGGCGGCACATTCAGAGCAATCAGCTATATTATTGGCGTTAACCTTTCCTCCGACTATTTCATAAACATCTTCGGGACAGACGTCAACACATTCGCCTGCTCCCGTACATAAATCGAGATCAATCTCTACCCACAAATCTCCGTCTTCAAAACGCTGTTTAGCCATATATTTTATCTCCAATTCTGCTTTTAAGACATTTTATGATTTTTTCAGGACTAAAAACTGGTTAAAATGCATTCAATAAATAATTTTTCTTCTTTAATCTTGGAACATGAAAAACTTGATCCCCTAAAAAAGTCTGTGGATAAGCTAGAAGGATAAAAGTAAGATGAAATAATTCACTAAGAACAATGATCAAGGATTGCATTGTTTGGACAGACTCCATCACAAGCAGCACACTCGATGCATGTCCCAATATTATCAGCAGTGACTTTTCCATCTTTCATTTCATAGCAATCCTTGGGACAAACGCCAACACATTCGCCTGCTCCCGTACATAAATCGAGGTCAATCTCTACCCACAAATCTCCGTCTTCAAAACGTTGTCTTGCAATAAATTCATCTCAAATTCGGTTTTTAAACCATTAAATGAATTTTCAAAGACCAAAGACTTTGATTTTGCCTTTAAATATGAATTTTTCTTCACGACTTTCTTAAACTAAGAATGGGTTTATTTTAGGTTTTCTCTGCGATTTTGTATTTCTTTTGTATCGTTCCAATTTTCAATAAACCATCGATCATTCCTTATTCTATTAAAAACTTCACTAGTAATCACTACTGTAGAAAGAAGAGTGGGGACATCTGTTAACTTCTTTAAAAAAGATAAACAGTTTGCAATTGATGCTTTCAAAGGTTTTCCGGACTTTCCAACTCCTGGACAAGTTTTAACTTGAGTAGATTCATTTTTCATTTTTAAGGCTGGTTCTAAAGTAATAACGATCCTCTGGTCAACAATAAGTGGAAAATATGGAAAAATTTTACATCGAAGAGGTCTGCAATTATAGATCGAACAAAATAACTCATTATCTGAATTATAAAATATGCATCGTCCATTAAGACGTGCGATATCATATTTACCGTCTTTTTTCAATGTTAATTTTTTTGTTATATTATTGGGGAGATTAATAACTTCTGCTGGAAGGAAATAAGAGTATCCACAGCACTGTTTACAACCTGGAAGACAAAAAAATTTAGAAAATCTCGTTTTTTCGCTGAAATCGAGAATAATAGGTGATTGAAGAGCACTTTTAAGATTATTCAAAGGGCTTATGGAGTGTGGTTGAACCATTTCGCTACTTCCTAAATGCAGGGATGTAGAAGTAATTACTCGTTTTTTTCATTAACCAATTCATTCCTTCTGTAATCCCCGCTGTCGTTTTACATGAAATTGCTTGGACTATAAACGCTTCCTTTTCTTGAGTTTCAGGTATCTTTAAATCTTTTATTAGGTTAACTTCATGACGTTGAAGATCTACTTTGTTGGCAAACACAGCAAGGGGCAGATTATTTAGACGTTCCGATAATCCTATCTCTTGAAATAATCTATAACTATCAATAAGATTTGCGGATATCGATATGTCAATAATAAAAATCACCCCTGAGCATTCTGAAATCAGGGGTTCCCAAATTTCCTTGCTTAAATTGTTCTCTACAATATTAAGGGTACGAAGTCGTACTTTGTCAACTCTCACTTCCTCAATATTCCGTTTGAGAGTCTGAATAGCGTTATAAAAGATCCCAGAGTACAATCGGTACATGAGAGTTGTTTTACCAGAATTAGGGGAGCCTAAAATCAGAAAAAATGGGTAATTTTCTGCATTATGAAATCTTGCCATTATTCTGATTACCTCAGAGTGACATAATAATAAACGTAATTTCTTGCCTTTTTTATTTAAGCGAGAAAGTTTTACGAGGAACTAATATAGACTTTGAAGATAAAGATTCTGAATGAAAAAAAGAAAGGATAAAGAAGATCCCCATGTTATTCTTCTCGAATCAGCTCCCTAGTTATACAATATGAAAAAAGGAAAAATAATCGAATATATTCTAGGTGATTAGGATTTTAATCAGTGCCTTGATCATTACATGTTGCTTTATTGCTTTAATTGTCCTTATAATGACAGAAAAGATGAATCGTGCCATCTTGGCTATCTCTGGGGCTTTAATCACATATTTTGTATTAACATTCTTTGAACAAAGTGATTTTTCCTTAATCGTAGATCTACTATTTGGAACTCAAGATGATGGTTTCGTAAATCTTCATTCATTGATGTTAATTGTGGGTATCATGTTTATTGTCCACATTTCGGATGAGATAGGAACATTTCAGTTTTTAGCGGTGATTGCAATCAAGATGAGTAAAGGAAAACCCATTCCTTTGCTGATTATTTTATGTATTGTTTCAGCTGTTTTTTCATCTATTCTGAATAACATTTTAACCGTTATGATATTGATCCCCCTCACAATCACAATATCACGCGTGTTGAACGTGTCTCCAACTCCCTATATCTTGACACAAGCAATTATGGTGAATCTCGGGGGAACAGTTTTCCCTATTTCTTCTATACCTAATATTATAATCACAAGAGAAGTTGGAATTTCGTTTCCAGATTTCTTCTTTAAGGTTGGGATTTTTTCAATTATCACAATTGCGTTTACTATTTTATTATTCGTATTCATCTATAAGAATGAATTGTCTATCCCAAAAGACAAAGCCATCAATATCCTTCTATATGATTTTGATATATGGAATGTCGTCCAAAGTCCTCGTCTTTTATATGCGTCATTAGGAGCTTTAATCGTTTTAATGATCTCGTTGTTTGCATTGGAAGAAATTGTTGCTCCAGATGCGATCGCTTTGAGTATAGCAATGGTATTAACAATTTTCAGTCGTTTAGACGCAAGGGAAATCATAAGAAAATTCGATTTTGAATTAATTTTTTACCTCCTTGGTATTTTCGTTATTGTTGGAGGATTGGAGGTAGTAGGTGTATTAACTTATGTAGAAAGTGTTTTAAGGAATATTGGAGCAGGAGACGATTTTCTACAGTTGATCTTGATTATGTGGATTGCAGCTTTATCGAGTGCAGTAATTGATAACGTTCCAATTACTAAGGCTTTTATTCCTATAGTAACAGGTATCTCTGGTAACAGTTCTACTTTAACAAATATGTATTTTTTCAGTCTTTCTATTGGTGCCAATTGGGGTGATAACTTGACTCCTTTGGGAGATAATATCCTTGTTTTAAATATTGCCAGGGAAAATAATCGTCCAATCAGCATTTTAACTTTTTGGAAACTTGGATTTATTGCGACAATGTACCAATTGTTTCTAGCAACCCTTTATTTCACTTTATTTTACCATCTTACTCTAGGATTTGTCTTTATTATTATAATTGGTTTTTTCACGACTTTTATATTTATCTTACAAAAAACAGGTCCGTATAAAATCCAGTTAGGAGTAAATAAAGCATTCACACGATTTAGAAATTTCATAATTACTTAAAGGCGAGAATTATGATTGAAAATACTATAGAACGCATTAAGAAAACTTTACCAGAAGTAGAACATGTGGTTATGTTTTATAATGATGGCACTGTATTCCACACGACATTTGAACGTCCAGTAAATATACCAAAACTGGGGGAAAATTTCTCTGAAACATTAATTTCCATGCAAAAAATGTACGAGATATGTAATTTTGATTTAGAAGGATTTAATAAACTTGTATTTGACACAGATGGAATAAACGTCATAATCTTAAAACTTGGTGAAAATAGTAATTTGGCTTTGTTTTTTAGAAAGAAAAAGAAGGCTGGAGAGCTAAAAATTCGATCTATTCGTCGTTATATTGAACTAGCTGAAAATCTACTGGATGTTGACCGTGTTGAGTTGGTTGAACAAGAGCTGGAATCTAAAGAAGGCCAATTAATTGAGTTGAAACTTCAACTTGGTTCTCAACAATACAAGTTATTCACCCTTGAAGAATTCCAAACTGAGACTGAGGATGAGGAGAAAAAGAAAGAAGTAACTAAAGAAATAGAAAAAGTAAGTAGAGACGTTTTACGCGTCAAAGAGGCAATTGATAAAAAAATTGATGAAATAACAAATCTAAAAGGGGAGATTGAGCGCGAAAAAGCGACTAAAGGATCTGATTAATATACAATTGTTCCTATTTGATGGAGAAAGAGAATTATCAGTTATCAGATTAAGTCAGAACGAATTTTCTCGAAATAATCCAGCGATTCTGGATTGGATAACGCCCCACGATTTGTCACTGGCTTATCATGAAGGATATTAGTGACTGCAATTTCAACTTTTTTCATTGAAAACGTATACGGGATATCAGGTGTTTCTAGGATTAATGCAGGGACATGACGAGGTGATGCGTTTTCTCGTAAGATTTGCTTAATCTTATTCCTCAATTTTTTCGTTAAAGAATATCCTTCAGTTATTTTGACAAAGAGAATGATTCTTTGATCTCCCTTCCAGCTCTGACCTATAGCGAGACTATCTTCAATCTCAGGCAATGTTTCTACAGTATTATAAATCTCTGATGTTCCAATACGAACTCCAGAAGGTTTTAAAACTGCATCCGACCTTCCAAAGATGGTTATCCCCTCTGTTTCTTGATGGATGATAATATAATCTCCGTGTCGCCAGACTGTTTTCCCCATTGGTTTGAAAAAAGTGAAGTAAGCTTCTTCGTACTTTTTGTTATCGGGATCGTTCCAAAAGTATAATGGGGCACTAGGAAATGGATGTTCTACCACGAGTTCAGCTTGTTGATCTCTAACAGCTACAGCTTCATCATTGTATGCTTCAATCTTCATCCCTAAAGCTCGGCATTGGATGGGCACCTCGGTGTAAAGTGGTAGAATTAGGCACCCCCCTGCAAATATCGCGTTGAGATCAGACCCTCCCGTGATTGAATTGAAATGAACATCTTTCTTCACTTCTTTATAGATCCATTCCATCGCTTCTGATGATATGGGGGATGCAGTTTGAGAGATTACCCGTAAAGAGGATAAATCAAACTTCTTACTAGGTTGAGCGCCAATCCCACTTAGATAATGGAGATAACTAGCACTAGTTCCAAAAATGGTAATTCTTTCATCTTGAATTAATTTCCACATCGCTCCCCAATCAGGATACAGCGGATTTCCTTCATAAAGTAAAATGGTTGCTCCAATAGCGAGTGAACAGTTAAGCCAATTCCACATCATCCAAGAAGGCGAAGTATTGTAGGTGATTCTATCAGTCTTTTTCACATCTGTATGTAATATCAGATCCCGTAATTGAGTAAGTAAAACTCCTCCAGTGCTTTGAACCATACATTTAGGTTTTCCTGTAGTTCCGGAAGAAAACATGATATACCCTGGATGAGAAAAAGGTAATTGCTCAAATTCTATTCTTGGCTGTGTTTCTGGAGATAGAAATTCATTATAATATGTTGAATGAGGAATATTATCAATATTAGGTAGTTTTTTTATGTAGGGGGTTACAATAACTCTTTCTACAGATGGTAATTCTTTTATTACCTGTTCGACATTAATTAAACTTGAAAATGTCTTTCCTTTGTAGAAATACCCATCAGCAGTGATTAGAATTTTAGGTTTTATTTGACCAAGGCGATCTAGAACAGCTGTTGGTCCTAGTTCTGCTCCACAAGATGCCCATGATGCTCCAAGACTTGTGGCAGCTAACATTGCTATAACAGTTTCTATAAGATTTGGAATATATCCAGCCACACAGTCTCCAGAGGTCACATCTAACTCCTGTAATGATTTAGTAAATCTTGCCACTTGCAAAAAAAGCTCTTTGTAAGTCATTCGTCTTGATTTTTGATCTTCTCCATGAAATATGTAAGCTAAGTGATCCTTGTCATCATGATGGCGTAATAGATTTTCTGCAAAATTTAATTGCGCTCCTGGAAACCATTTGACTGCGAAAAAATCATCAAAATTATCAACCACAGTTTTATACTTTCTAGAAGAAATAATACCCCCATAATCCCACATAGAAGCCCAAAAATCTTGAACATTTTTGATAGACCAATTATAAAGTTGATGATATGAGGTCAAATCAAGATTATATTTATTGTTTACAAATTCAGTGAAAAGAGTTATGTTTGCTTGCTTGATTTGCTCCTCAGAAGGTGCCCAAAGTAATTTAGACAAACCTTTCACCTCCAGGATTACTAATATTATTCAGTAGTTTTTAAGATATGATCTTTTTCAATATTTACTTTTTTTGCTATTGAAAATTTTGTGATCAATATGTCTTGATGTGATTCATAGTTGGTTACTGAATTTCAGAGAATAAAATAAAAAAAAGGGAAAGGTATTAGATACTCCTTTTTAGTATTCTAATCCATTCGTAAACAGGCTCACATAATTTTTTGATACGCTCTTTCTCGGGGTTCATTGGAGAAGGATTCCAACTTGGATCAGGTTCAAACCAAAAGTCAATAAGATTACCAACTCGCTTCTTCTCAGTAAACTTAACTACGACTGGCATATCTGTTTCAACGTGCCAAGGTTCTGCAATTTTTAATATGTTAGTAATTGCAGTCTTACTTTTCCCAACAAGAACATATGCAAGAACGAAAGGTAACTTCTTTAGAGCACTTTTGGCAGCAAAACCACAAATTGTGAAAGTGTGTAAAATCCCTGAAGGAGGCATTTCCACCCATTCCGTTATTTCAAGGTTACAATCAAGATTCCAGCAGTTTACTCGTGGAGGAAAGGTCACATCTCCACATTTAGGGCATCTGGTCCCTAACAATTTACCTTCGAGTAATCCTTTAGCATACGGACTCAAAGCGCCTAATCGGAAGGTGTATAGCATATCATAATAGATCTGTTGTTCAACCCAGTCAGCACCCTCTGCTACTCCCGTTCTGACTTTCTGAAAAACCCATCCTTTTTCAGGAATTAACTCGTTAAGCTTAGACCATTTTTCCCAGGTAAAATCTTTGTTATTTGGGGTTGGATGCAAATTCTTTTTCATCTATAATCACCTCACACTCTCTTCAAGATGAAATTGCTGATTGATGTTCCTGTTCCCGCATGAGAATTGACTAAGCCAACTTCAGCATCTTTTACTTCATTCTCTGTTGATCTGTGCTCTCTTGGAATCAAACCTGCGAGTTGGTAGTAACATTCGATAGTAGACATTAATCCAGTAGCTCCAACTGGGTGACCATAACCAATAAGCCCACCGCCAGGGTTTGTAGGAATTTCTCCTTCCATCATTGGTATTCTATCTTTAATGAATTGTTTAGGTGTAATAGACTGACACCAGCCAAGAGCGTTGTAGATTTGAAATTCAGAAGTAGAGAAAGCATCATGAACTTCTGCGACATCTAAACTTTTGTAAGAATCTTTCCATTCAATACCAGCCATCTTGAAAGCAATTTCTGCGGAGTGACGGCATGCAGCGAATTCCCCTAATCCAGGGTAACCTTCCCCGTATCGTTCAGTCCATCCTGGAAATGCATAACGATCACCTGCACGAATAGTACATGATGATAGACCTGCTCCAACAATCTCAACATAATGGTCAGGAGCATATTGTTTAGCAAACTGTTCATTGCACACTAAAACCGTCGCAGCTCCCTCAGACATAAAACAACAGTCCCATTTTTTTAGTGGATAGGAAATTAGGCGTGAATTCATAACGTCTTCAACAGTCAACTTACTTCCGACTTTCCGATAATGTTGAGCTTTTTCACCTGTGGCTATGGCATTATTCTTATTTTTAGCAGCTATTTCAGCGAAATCCTCTTCTGTCAAACCGTATTTTTCCATAAAAACTCGTGCTAATCCTGCATAATAATTGGTATAATTGGCTCCTAGCATTGCCTCATATCTAGTATCTGAAGCAATAGCAATGAATTCAGATCCTTTACTTTGTGAAACAGATCCCATCAATTCATATCCGATCACAGGCACAATGTCTGCAAGTCCTGCACGTACAAGAGCATAAGCTGCGTAAAGCGCAGAACCACCTGTATTACCACCATTATCTATCCGGAAGTGGGGAACGCCGACAAGGCCAAGATGATCGTGTAAGATCCAATAAGCAGTCAATTGATGACTGAAGTGCACTGAAAAATGCGAATAGACTACCATACCTTTTTCCCTAACATCTCTTAGATGAAATTCGGGAACATCTGTATATAATTGCCGGATGCAATTCGCCACCATCTCTTCGATTTGAAGATTTAATGGATAATCAAAGGGTGTGGTGGTTCCTCCAGCAATAAACACTTTTTGTTGTTCTGGCATAACTTAACCACTTACTTTTACTTGACTTAATTTATGAGAAATAAAATTCCAGTCAACAAACTAAAAATATTCAATTGGCTAAGATCCCTACTCTTTAAAAAATCCTCCTTATGTGGCATAATTCTATCAAGATATATTTACAATGTGATTAATTTGAAACAAAACAGAAGAGGGATCATTTCGTTGATCTGTTTACCAAAGATACATCTTATCGTTGCACGAGGAATTTCTTTGTTGGATGAAGTTTAAAAGTTTCTAAAAGTAAAAGTTGAAGAGATCAAAATGCAGTACATTCTCTCAATTGATAGTGGATCAACTGGTATTCGAGCAGTTTTATTCGATAAAGATGGAGAAATCATTGCCCATGAGTATCAAACTACATCGGCGCTTTATCCAAAAGCAGGGTGGATTGAACATGATCCTATTGAGCTTTGGCAATCATTAATTACTGTTGTCAATCGAATCTTTGAGAAACCACAAGTGTCTCCTAAGGATATTGCAGCAATTGGGATTGCAAATCAACGTGCGAGTTTCAGCCTTTGGGAAAAAGACACTGGTAAACCTATTATTAACTTTATAAATTGGGCTGATATTCGTGCAGCAGACACATGTAATCAGATGAATAAAAATAAGAAATGGCGGCTTTTAAAGAAATTTGCATGGATTGCAAGTAAAATTTCTAGAAGTACAATGCTTACTGCAACCTCAATGCTTGATTTTACAACAGATCATGTCACAACAAGATTAAAATGGGTTCTAGACCATACTGATAAATTGAGAGAAAGGTGTAGGAGAGGGGAAGTTGCATTTGGAACAATTGATACTTGGTTAATTTACAAATTGACAAACTCAAAAGTTCATGCTTCTGATTATAGTAACGCTGCAACTGGTCTCTTGAATCCATTCCAATTAAAATGGAATACAGTTCTATTTAGTATATTTGACATTCCTATTGAAATTCTTCCTGAATTAAAAGACACAAACGGTAACTATGGAACTACTCATCCTAATTTATTTAAGGGTGTTGAAATTCCAATTCGGGCTGCTTGTGGTGATCAGCAGGCTGCACTCTTTGGACAATGTTGTTTTGAAAAGGGAGATGTGAAAATCTCTCAGGGTTCAGGGAGTTTTGTTGATATGAACGTAGGGGAAACAGGAAAGCTCTCAAAACGAGGTTTATTTCCACTCATAGCATGGGTAATTGATGGAAAGGGAACATATATGCTTGAAGGATTTGTAGCAACCGCAGGTACATTAATAGACTGGCTTGGACAAGGAATTGGGTTAAGTGATACACCAAAGATTTTAAATGAGTATGCAGCAAAATGTAAGGACACTGGTGGAGTAATTTTTATACCAACACTATCAGGGATACGATTCCCTTACTTTTCTCCTAATGCACGAGGAACAATTTTAGGATTATCATTAAACACCCATCGAAGTCATGTAGCAAGAGCTGTTTTTGAGGGAATAGCGCTTCGACTTGTAGATATTCTTGAAGGTTTAGAAAAGGATACTAAGATACCAATTCGGTCACTTAGAGCCGATGGTGGAGTTTCAAAATCAGATATTATGTTACAATGCCTTGCAGATTATGCAAATTTGGAAGTTATACGTGCACCAGAACCAGATATGACTGCGACTGGAGCAGCATATCTAGCTGGATTAAGTGTTGGCTTTTGGCAAGATAGAAAGCAGTTACAGGAGATTTATGCACGAATGGAACCCCAATACTTTTATCCCTCCATAAATTCTAAAAAAAGAGTTGAAAAAATCACTCGCTGGAAGAGAGTATTAGAAGCAATTTTGTCAATTGATCAATAATGAGAGATCTTTTATTTACAAATCTAATACGAGAACTTTCTCAAGTCACTTCAGTCATCCAAGAGTCTATTGCTAATCAAATCAGGCGGATAATCCAAAACAAGCTAATAGATTTGGATGGGAAAGAATACAAGAAGGGGACTCATGAATCATTAAACAAAATATTTTCTCAACTTAAACAAGAAATTCTTTACACTTCTGAGAAGAAAATAGAAAGGGAGATCATGTTTCGAGCATCATTAAACTATTTAAGCAAGAAAATTTTAGCTAAATATCTTAGTAGTAGAAATAAAGTATCTGATTTACAGCTCACCCTTCCTAGGACAGATTTCGATCATTTAAATCCCTCACAAAAAGCAAAAAAAGCCTTAATTGAGTATTTCGCGAAATATAGCTTTAAAACACTAAGTTACTATCAAATAGGAGCGATCTACCAAGAACTTTTGAAATTATGTAATCAACAGCACTCCTTAGGAGTATTTTATACGCCTAAGAACACAGTTGAATATATGATATCAAAGCTTGATCTTGAGAGAGACTCAGTAGTTTTTGATCCAGCTTGCGGGAATGGGAATTTTTTAGAGCCATGTATCACTAAGCTTAAGAAGAAGAACGTAGAAGTGGGTTGTAATGAAGCAAATGCCAATCAGAAAGCAATTTCTCAAGTTTGGGGTAATGATATCGATCCATATGCAGTACTTCTTTCAACTGTCCGTATATTTTCTTTAAGCCTTGAGACTCAGTCGTTAGGAAAATCAAACATATTTAATTTTGATACGCTTGAATTAAAGAATTGGAATCAATACATATATCCTAAAAAAATTGACCGTATTATTGGAAATCCTCCATATGGCATTCCCCCCTCTTTAGAGCGTAAAGAATTGTATCGAAGGATTTATCGGAAGGAAGCGTATGTTTATGATTATAAATTGGAAGGAAATGAGCTTTTTGGATTTTTTTTAGCAAGCGCGATAAAAAATGTTGAGAATGGAGGGAAGATCTGTTTCATTGGAACTGACACTTTTTTATCCTTAAAGTCGCATACTACTCTCAGACGGTTAATATTAGATACCTGTAAAATCGATGAAATTCTGCTTGCTCCAATTGACCTTTTCAGGCCTCGGACAACCTCACGAACATGTATTATTACTTTAACCAAGCAATTATGTAAGAAAGGATATAATTACGAGCCAATAAAATCCAAACTACAGAGTAAAAGGTATTGTGCTTGTGCAGCTTGCCGTGATCGAAGAAGTAATAGAATTAAATTAATTGATCGCCTTAAAGATCAGTCAGATTATTTCAATCCTCAAGAAAATTTTATTCAGTTTATTAATCAAAGAGAATATGAGAAAATTAATGGAAATCCATTCTGGGTTAATGTAAATCTTAACTTTGTACAAATAATGAGATTTACCAATTCAATGAAACCAACCAATACTTCTAATGGTTGGAAATATGAAGAATTAAGACACCATATTAGTGGAGGAGAAGGTATTTCAACTGGTGATAACTATTCTCACCTTGTTATTATAAAGGATTCAATACTCTGGAAAAAATTAAATCATCAGCAAAGCATTAAACTTGAAAAATACCAGGTTTTAAGTGCTGACGAAATTGTAGATCTATCCTCTGTGGATGAAAAGACATTAGAACGTTATCGTTTTCACGGAATTGAGGGTAACAAATTTTTAGTTCCATTCGAGAGAGGTTCATACTTTCCTTATTGGGGTACTGAGGGTTGGTTTATCGATTGGGGTACTGATTCAGTAGAAAGAATCAAAAAACGTGCACGAGAGTCTAAAGGGAGAAGAGCTGTCTTCAGAAACCCTCATCTATATTTCATTAAGGGAATAACAACTAATGCACACCATGGAGTAATAAAAGCAACTCTTGTTGAATATTCTATAGTAGCTGGGAATAGTAATCTATTATTTGGAACTACATTAGAGACCGAGTTTATTCTAGGTTATTTGAATTCTAAACTTGCTAGTTACTTCCTAGGGAAGATTATTAATACTTCTCTAGGCGGTATGAGCGGACATGCCACTCCAGAAGATTTTAAACGCTTACCTGTTCGTTTTCCTACTACTGAGGAGAATAGAGATTTTTTCGAGAAGTTAAAGAATCAAATGATATATTACGTGAATGAAATAATTAAATTGTTAAAAGCAAATCCTGAAGCAGGTTTCTCAAACGAACAAAAACTTATAGATGATTTAATATTTGATTGGTTTGGCCTTGACGAAAACGAAAAAAATGACGTAAATAACTATCTAGATCAGTCAATAAAAGAAAAAAGGCGTTATTAATGCTACTAAATTAAAAAAAAAACCCAGAGAAAATTAATTATTAGAGAGTTTTCACTGTTACAAGATCAAAAGGTAAATTCACCCCCCTCCTCGGAAAGAACTAATTATGCAAGTAAAAACACGAATTAAGGACTATATGGACTTATTCCGATTTTCATTAGGTGTTTTAAGTTCCATTGCGGTATTGGTAGCAGGTTTTATCGTCTTTGTGTTAAGTGGCGATCGTTCTCCAGATTTTCTTATGTTTTTATTTGAAAACGGAGTTATAAACATCCAAGGGTTAAGTTTAGGGATGCTTGCGACCCTATTACTTGCTTCTGCTATTGAAGCTACAAATGATGTTTATGATGTTGAAACGGACAAAGCAAATCAGAGGTTTGATCGTCCAATAGCTCGTGGGGCTTTTTCACCTGAATATGTACGGATTTTATGTGTTGTTTTGTATTCTATTTCAGTTCTTATTTCAATAATTTTAGTATTCGTGTTTGATGTTACAGCATTTCTAATCCTTGCGACTTTAATCTGTGTGGTTATAGGAGTTGGATATAACTTTATTAAAAGTTATGGTTTCCTTGGGAATATGTGGGTTTCGATTGGTTATGTGGCTCCTCTCTTTATAGGTTTCTTCCTATTAAAACCCCAAGGTGAAGTTCTCCTTCTGAGTTGTTTATTAATACTAGCTGCAACTTTCTTCTTGGCTACCGGGAGAGAAATCGTTAAAGACATCCAAGACTATGAGGGGGATCTAATGTCCAATCTAAATTCCTTGGCAGTTAAATTTGGGCCTAAAAAGGCCGCTTTTGTTGCGATGATATTCTTTGCTGCTACTGTATTTTGTGCAACTTTTGTAGGGATTCTGGTTTATAATAACTTAGTATTTTGGTTCTTTATAATAGCTCTTGTAATCATTATGGGGATAACTTCCATCACGGTCATTACAGAACCTCCTTCATCTGGTGGTAAGAAAGCACGGAAATATACCCGTTGGGCCCTCTGGTGGGCGTTGGCGGCGTTTTTCTTTGGAGTTTTCTTTATAAATTAATCTTATAATCAATAATAGGTGTATCTCTTTGGAAAAAGTGTTTGATGAACCTTCTATTAATAAGGAAGAACCTTCGATACAAAAAGAAGATTTACTGTATCCTTTTGCAATAATCTTATTCATGATGTCATTCTCTGATTTAACAGGATACTTAACTCTTCTCACTCTTGTTTCTGCAACAATTCTTGAAATCCTTGAAATTGATTCCAAAGCAACCCAAACAATTGCTAGTTTAGCAATTAATGTAATTGCGCAGATAGGTTCCATAATAATATTTGTCGTACTTTATAATAGTAAGAAAGTGGAACCAGAGGAGAAAAATATGCCATCGGGGTCTCATTTTCTTACACTTATCCTTGTTTATTCGTTGCTATCAGCGTTCTCATTTAGTGTGGCAATCCTTGCTACAGTTCTTGAAGAGTTTGGTTTCTCTCTCGATAGCCCTTATGCGGCCTTCGAACCAACACCAGAATTATTAGGGATTCCAGTTTTTTATGTCTTATTCTTTGGTATGTATGTTGTAGGAGCCTCCATAAGTGAGGAACTAGTCTTTCGAAGGACATTTATCCCTTTTTTGGAACGTAGAGGTCTTGGAACTTTCTGGGCTCTTCTGTTTTCTAGTCTACTGTTTTCTCTGATGCACACTCCTCAAGATATATTATTTGGGTCTATTGGATTTACTATCATACATTTTTTCGGTACTTTTGCTGGTGGAATGGCGTTAGGTTTTATCTATATGCGATCACGAAAAATTATCTGGCCTATTATCCTACATGGTTTGAATAATGGAGTAGTAGCTGTAGCACAGATTGGATTGGTCAGACAAGATTACTTCGACGACTTTTCCCTCCTCATTCTATATGGAATATGGATGTTCACAGCAGTAATTGTAGGTTTAGTAACAACAATGTACGTTGTTATACAAATGATAAGAAATAGAAAGTCTTCTCATCCTCCTGTATGGTTACGAATTCTTACTGATGGGAACATTCGTTCCTCTCGTCTTCTTCCAATAAGTTTGATTGCCTTAGGCTTTATAGGAATTGAGGGTGGGACATCAATTATCTTTAACATCATATTTGGCCTTTTTGGAGAGTCAAATAGAGACATTCTGCTTATTCAATATGTTATTGAAGTTGGCTATTTTACTCTCTTACTTATAATATTAGCATTTTTCATTTTTACAAGATCTGGCCCCTTGAGTGAACCTGACTGGGTTTCAGATCTCACATTCCCAGAAACAAAGATTCCTAGTTATCCCTATGGTTTTCCCACTCCTGCAACTGCATTTCATAATCTTTGTAGTTCATGTGGGCGTGAAATTACCCCTAATGCAAAATTTTGTGTTTATTGCGGTGCTAAAACCACGATATCTTGTAATTCTTGTGGACGGCAAATCGAACCTAATACACAGTTTTGTATTTATTGTGGTGCAAAAACTAGAGATATGGGTTAATATATTTCGATCTTAATGCTGCAAAAAGACTACGGACGAGAACTACTCTCAGTTATGGTGTTTTATATCCAATTGTTCTCAAAAATTTCTTTCGTTCTTCAATGTCATCATTTGTTTCGATCCCTTTAGGAGGAAAACCATCAATCACACCAAGGATGCCACGGCCTTGATCAGATTCTGCAATAATTACTTCTACAGGATTTGCTGTGGCACAAAAGACTGAAACTGTTTCTGAAACAGCCTGAACTCGCTTTAGTACATTGACAGGAAAAGCATTTTTCAGATAAATGATGAAAGTATGTCCTGCTCCTATCTTCAGGGCCATCTCTGAAGCGAAATTCTCAAGCTCGGGTTCATTCCCTGAATGTCGAACAAGACAAGGGCCTGACGCCTCACAAAAGGCAAGACCAAATTTTATTCCTACCGAGGCCTCAGATAAAGCCTCATACAAGTCTTCTACTGTTTTAATGAAGTGTGTTTGTCCTAAAATGATGTTAATCCCTTCTGGGATCTCAATTTTTACAGTTTCCAATTTTACCATAATTTCCACCAGTTTAGATCAAGTCTTAATTAATATTAAATTTAACTTTTAGATTTATAGTGAGGAAATGAAAGACAACATAATTCTCATATCACAATGTTCTGAGTATTTCTGAGGGTTCTTTGTTTCTTAATGATCTTACAGGTAGATAAGTTCCAAAAACACTTAGTAACAAAGCAATTAAGTAAATCGTGGGAATAATTGGGTCAGGTGGAACAACTATTATAGGAAATTCAGTTGTAATCGCACTCTGAAGCCATTGAAGATAAGCAAGGCTATATCCTACCAGACCACCAAGAAAGGTTGAAATTAAAGTTAGAATTATCGCTTGGGAAATAAAAACGAGTATTAATTCCTTTTCTTTAAGTCCAATAGCTTTGATAATTCCAATCTCATGTAAAGCTTCAATAATACTTGTCTGTGTGCTGCTAAAAATTGAAAAGAAGGCGATGATAAGACTCAATGAAAGAATGACCGATAATGTCTCGTTACTATCCTCTTGTTGAGCTATAAGATCTTCTATAATGCTATCTATACGAATGGTTTGAATAGCTGTTCCATATTCTAAAAATAAGTCGCGTTGAATGCTTTCAATTGTTTCAATGTTTTTATCAACGCTTTTGATAAAAACTCTATCAATTCGTGTGTCTACAGTAATTTGCTCACTTATGTTCAGCTTCTTATTTCTCATTATAGCATTCCAAGTTTCATTCCCAACAAACACTGCCGAAGAATCAGCAAATTTTGAGGTAATATGTACATCAACGAAACCAGGAACACGATCGGCGATACCAACGATAGTCAGATTCAAGTTTTTACCATAAAGATCATCATTATTTTTAACTTGACTATAGACCTTTAATCGAACTGATTCATTTATTCTAACCTTTAATCGTTCAGCAATTGCTCGAGAAACAACAATTGTGTTATTATTTCCCACAAGAGTTGTCCAAGCATTATTATTTATAGAGGGAGATGAATATAAGCTATTCCCAAAATCTTGATCAGGTATTGCATAAATCCCGCTTGGTGATATTGAGTTGAATAAAGCCATATCACCTAACAAAGTTCGGCATCCAATCAATAAAAGGACGTTTCCAGAGCTTGTATAAGAAACTACTGAGACATTTTCATGATTCCTCATAAATGTTATTACAGAGGGATCAACATAGTCTGAAACTACTCCAGATGACTGAACTACAATATCTGAACCATAATAATGTTTAAGATTCTCAATCATCATATAATTTTGAAGACTATTAGACATTGACAAATATAGTATGAATGCTAGACTTAAAGCAAATATAGTAGCTGTTAAAGAGTTACGTCTCTGATTTTTTAAAAGAAAAGTCTTAGCGAGAATCCCTATCTTGCGTGTTTTCCTTGGTAACATTAGAATCTTGGCGAGAATCCTTTCAAAAAGCGGAGAAACAACACCAACAACCAGAAGAACAGATCCGATTAAAAACGACAATAGTAATCCTAAAAATAATATTTGAGTTAAATTTGGATCATCAAGGATAGTAAGGAGGGGAAAAACAACAAAAAATATTGATCCTACACTCGCAACTGCTAATCCGACCAAACCCATGGATTTAGAAACACGTCTCTCCCTTTTAATAGAATATTCTTGAATGTAATGTCGGCCAGTCTCTAATGATAATACAATATTTCGGTTGATTAAACTTGTACTTGGTTTTATAGCAGAAAAAAATCCAGCTAGAGCACCGATAAAGGTAGAAAATAAAATGGTTTGAGTTGAAACGGTTATCGAATATTCAATAAATCTTGAGAGAAGAAGGTTTGAGATAAAAACAGTTAAAAGATATCCCAGGCCTAATCCCACAATTACACCCCAAAATACACTGAATAATTGATGCAAAAAAAGCATTATTAGAATTTTCAAATCCTTGACCCCCAATGTCCGTAACATTCCGTATTCACGATTCTTCTCTTCAATTGATATTGTATTAAGACTGTAAATTAATAACGTAGACAATAGAAGGATTAGGATTCCAATAAAGTTTAGTAATAATCTTATTCCAGAAAAGTCAGCAGCTTCAATTGCTGTAGCCTTTGGTAAACCTACAGAATAATCAAGCCCGATTTTTGATTGTATTTTGATTGCTATTTGCTGTGCCTTTTGCACTGACCCTTCAGGATCAAGTGCTGAATAAATAGATGTGTCTTGAAATTTACCAATAACAGTAGTACAAATTTCATCAATTTGTAGCCATGATTCTATTAATGAGAGATCTACGACAACGATGTTGAACCCTACTGGTAATCTTTGATTGTCTTCAACAACTTGAGAAATTTCCAATTTATGTTCATGAGTAGTACCTATAGCATCCTGGAAATTGATATAGAAGTGATTTATAGATAAGTTCTCGTTTAACACAGTTTTAACATTTTTACCAAAATTTCCGACCAATAAACATTGGTTAATACCAATTGGTTTCGTTATTTCTGGATCAAAGCTACCTATTCGTAATTCATTTTCTTTAGTAATGTTTAGACCAATCAAAACAGCAGGAATATCAATCAAGTCGAGTGACTCATATCGAATCCTCATATACGCTGAAGATATGTATCGGGGTGTTATATCATTAATCTCATCAAGCTCTTTGATTTCTGAGATAAGATGTGAATAATTGGTAATAAAAATTCCTTCAGAAGGATTTATCTCAAAATCATAATCTTGGGCTGTATTTAAAATCAGATCAACATATGAATTCGATAAAGTATCAACAGTAGCGTTCATAGCTACTAAAAGTCCTATACTAAGACCAATAGATACAATTCCAATCGCAGTCCTTAATTTATGCTTTTTAACATCACGATAGATAAATTTTAACATCCATAAAAACTGTTGAAAAAGAGACTGGAAGTTAAACAAAATTATCCCTCACCAGAAATCATTTGACTTCCAGTGAACTTCCCATCAATCATATTTATTATAGTTTTTGCGTATTCAGCAACACTGGAGTCATGAGTCACCATTATCACTGTTTTCCCCATATTATTAAGATTTTCAAGTATTTGTATTATCATATGACCAGTTCGAGAGTCTAGATCACCCGTGGGTTCATCTGCAAGAACAAGAGGTGGATCATTGGCTAAAGCTCTAGCTATAGCAACACGTTGTTGCTCACCCCCACTTAGTTCTGAAGGGAGATGATGACCCCTCTTTGATAGGCCAACTAGTTCTAATAATTCATTAGTCCGTGTTTTTGTAAATGAATCAGATTTGTCTCCAGTGAAAATTAATGGTATGGCAATATTTTCTGCTGCTGTCAATGTTGGTAGCAGGTAAAATTGCTGAAATATAAATCCCGTTACACGGAGTCGTATAGCTGATAAATCATCTTTTGAGAGGTTTGAGATATCAACTAAATTATTTTCCCAGTTTCTGATTACTACATGACCTCGAGATGGTGAATCTAACCCTCCTAAGAGATGCATCAAAGTTGATTTTCCAGAACCAGATGGTCCCATAATTGATATGAAATCTCCAACATTAACCTTGAGATCCACACCTCGTAAGGCATTAACTGCAGTTTTTCCCATCAAATAGGATTTATGTAGATCGTAACAGGCCACCATGAGATTAAAATCTTCATCTTCGAAACTAATTAACTCTTTACTATTGAATTTGACTCCACACTTTGGACAAAATAGATAATCATTTGGAAACTCATTTGCACAGTTCTGACATTTTTTCAATCTGTTTCATCTCATGTTTCAGTTATTTTTTGCACCAATACTGGTTTAAGCATAATTGATCCATAAATAACTCTTTGTTCTTCCTACTAGGGTAGTAATGTACAGTAGTTTAGTTATTTATAATTAACGATTTCAGAATGTCAATACCAATAAAGGGAGACCGATAGAAACACCTTCATGTATTTTTCTTGCATCTGTTACTTAACACAAGAAAAATCAAGTCCTTAATCATAATTAGGATAAATACTCGATAATATAACCAATAATTAACCTTAAAGCATTGTTAACTAATTTCTCATTTACATTGTTCAAATTATCTTGTTTTGAATGAACAACCTTACTACTATTGATAAACCAATTTGTTTTATACCCATTAAATAACCAATGAGCGAAATCCGATCCAGGATAAATGAAATTTGATCCTTTTATTTCAATATTCAACTTTTTTGCTACCTCATTGATATTTAGGTTGAACATTGGATTCATTGGTGTCTTAATTATTGGATTTACTCCTTTAATATAGGCTAATGGTGGTTTCTCCCCAATCATATCAAATGAAATCACATGTAATTTATTCTTATCGAATTGAGTTTTACGATAGTAATATGAAGAACCAATCAGTCCAGACTCTTCTGCACTGAAAAACCCGAATATGAATTTATAATTTTGAATATTCTGATCTTTTAAGAACTTTGCTAGTTCCAATAATATAACGATCCCAGTCCCATCGTCAATAATACCATGAGATTCATTACTTCTCATGCTTTGGGACATGAAGAGAATTCCAAGTGATGCAGAAACGAGAATTAACAAAATCAAGAATAAAGGGAATAATTCTTTCATAAAATTCCAATGAAAAAAGAAATCACCGATCACATTCAACAAGTATGCTCCTGAATACGCACCAAAACTAATTATACTCAATATTACTAAGTTTTTCATGATTCTCATTGAAAATTTTGAAGAAATTGTGTCAATATGTGCTGTGAATAAAATATATTTCTCTGCTTCGTCAGTCCCTACCTCTGCAATGATATTTTTACTTCTCATAACTTGTTTCTCTTCTTTATCATTAAGTCTTTGATGTTTTATTTTTTCCTCCAGTATTTGCATTTGCTTTGCTTTTCTGTCTAAAAAGAATTTCACAAAAATATTGAGCTTTAATAAGGCTAATAGTGCGATAGCTAGAACCGAGAGAATAACAACAGAGATTATTAAGTTATTTTCTAAATATAGGATATTTATCAAACTTAATAATCCCCAACATATGAATAATAGAGGTGGTATTAAAGTAAATCTAGGGCTAACTTCTAAAAAATGAAATTCATGGGTTTTAGGTTGAAATCCATATTCTTGTAAAGTTGTGAATATATAATCAGCAACCTTCCTGTCTCCTTCAGTTCCTGCTCTTCTTGGGTAATCAATCCACTTAAAATGCTTGATTGGATCAATTCCCGAGGTCATTATGTCTTCGACTTTTTGTAATAATTCATCAGAGGATGTTTCCATTTTTTTTTCTGTTAATGAAGATCTTTGGGTTTTCATCAATGCATTTTCTCCATGAAAGAATGATCATTGAAATAATCCTTTATTGAACTACCCCCTTTTAAGCTTTTGAGAAATCTTCAAGTAAGTTTGAAATGATTTAACTGTTAAATTTGTTTTGAAACTTGCTTTGGGATTTTTTTCAAAATTTGAGGTATATCCACCTAATTCGAGGAGTTTTTCGAAAGTTTCTTGAGCCATTTCGATGATTTTCATTTCATCTAAGGTTAAGACGTGTCTATTTTTCATTACTATGGTACCATCAATAATAGTTGTATTAACATCTGATCCAAAAGCAGAATAAACAATATGTGAAGGGCAATTATGGAAAGGAGTGAGATGAGGTTTTTTAAAATCTATAATAATTATGTCAGCTTTCTTGCCAATTTCAAGTGAACCAATGCTTTTTTCTAATCCTAAGCCTTGTGCACCGAGAATCGTTGCCATGCGAATGATTTGTTGAGCAGGGAGCATTGTTGAATCTTTTTTATTCATTTTATGTAGAAAAGCAGCAGTTCTCATTTCTTCAATCATGTCAAGATTATTATTACTTCCACAACCATCAGTTCCAATTCCTACCACAACATTTTTATCAATTAATTCGGGGATGGGAGCAACTTCATTACCATACTTCATCATTGCTGAAGGACAGTGGGCAACAGAAGTATTAGTTCGTTTAATGATGTCTCTATCTCGGTCATTAACGAACACACAATGAGCAGCTAATACATCTCCTTTTAAAATGCCTAAATTATTCAAATGATCAATAGATGTAGTACCATGGCTTTTCTTTGCCATTTTTGGTTCGTTTGGAGCTTCTGCAACATGTATATGCAGACCAACATTAATATTATCAGCTGCTTCTCGTGTGTTCTGAAGTAATGTTGGAGAACAGGTGTAAATAGAGTGGGGCCCTAATTTGCATACGATTCGATCGTTTAAAGTCTTATTCCATTTCTTTGCGAAAGCAACACTCTCTACTAACTCTTTTTCTCCCTTACTAGGGTCATTCAGTTCCAAAATCCCTTGAGAAAGGTTTGCACGCATTCCAGATTCCTGGACAGCTTCAGCAACTTTATCCATGAACCAATATTGATCTGCAAAACAGGTTGTACCAGTCTTTATCATCTCTAAAATTCCCAAAAGAGAACCAACATGACAAAAATCAGCTGAAATGTTCTTTTCAATCGACCAAATTATAGGAAGCCAGTTTATACCCGGAACATCGTCAGCAACTCCCCTGAATAAGGTCATTGCTAGATGTGTATGAGAATTGATGAGCCCTGGCATTACTACCATTCCTTTTGCATCGATCACCTCATCTGTAGAATATTTCTTTATTTGCTTCATCGTACCAATATCACTGATTTTGTTTCCCTCAATTATTAACCCTCCATCGGAAATAACTTCATTTTTCGAATTAACTGTTAATATTATAGCGTTTTTAATCATTACATCAGTCAAAAAGAACACCCAAGGATTTTAGTTTTGAGAATAATCTGATTATTTAACTTATATGAATTAAATGATTTGAGGAGATGATAATGGAATTTTTTAGTGTTGTTGAAACTAGAAGAAGTATTAGAGCTTATAATCCTGATAAACCGATAAAAGATAAACAGTTGAAGAGAATCTTGCAAGCAGCAAGGTTAGCACCAACAGCAGCCAATAAACAACCATATAAACTCGTTGTTATTAAGAATCCTAAAATAACACTTGATTTTGTCAAACAGAAAGCAGTCCATCAAGCCCCCATTGTAATAGCTATCTTTGTAGATGAAACAGCTGCATGGGTGAGGGAATTCGATGGGAAGAATTTTGCATGGTTGGATGGGAGTATTGTCTTTGAACATCTAATTCTTGCTGCAACAGCAGAGGGATTATCTACAGTATGGATAGCGAATACTAATCCTTCTACCATGAAAAAAGCCTGTAATATGCCTGCTAATTTTCAGTTTCTAGCTTTAACTCCAATTGGTTATGCTGCAGAGAAACCCAAAGAGATTTCTCGAAAACAAGAAAGTGAACTTGTGAATTATCTGGAATGATTCTCAAGAAATCTCTTACTAGTCATTAATCTTTTTTATCAGAACCTATAAACAACTGTTACATCAATTGCCTCTACAACTTGAACCAGTATAATTAAGGTTCTCAGGTATCGCAGGTGATTAACTAAGTGATAGATAAGCTACATCAAATCAGTGACAAATCAGGTTTTCTTCCTTTTAAATATCCAAATTTTGGAAAATTACTTACTGGACAGTTGGTGTCCAATATTGGCTCTCAATTTTCCTACATTGCTTTAATATTTCTTATATATGATTTAACGGGTGAAGTCTATGCCATGGCTTTATTATCTATTGCACAAGCTATTCCTATGATATTGATCGGCCCTTGGGCTGGTGTTGTTGTTGATAAAGTCGATCGGAAATACGCGATGGTCTTCGCTGATGTTGGTCAAGCTTTTGCTATTTTAATAATTCCACTTTCAGCAGGGCTTCCAGATAACATTCGGATTTGGTGGATAGTGGGAATAGCTTTTTGTAACGCTACTTTTGCTAGATTTTTCTATCCTGCACGGGGTGCTTCAATTCCAAATTTAATTGAAGATAATAAGGATCTTCTTACAGCAAATTCATTGAGTGTAGGATCATATCAGGTTTCTGCATTAATTGGACCCATGGCCGCAGGAGTAATTATTGGCACATTAGGTTATGAAATCCCTTTTGTTATTGATAGTATATCTTTTTTCTTCTCAGCTTTTTGTGTCTTACTAATTAATCGGTCATTAAAAGCTTCAAATCCATCAGAAAGGGAACCTATTCAAGATTTAATTGCAGGAGCCCGTTATGTGGCTGGTTTTTCTCCCCTTCTTTATTTATTGATAATTTTCTCAATGTTAATGTTCGCAGGCGGAGCATCAATGATTTTAATAGTTCCATATTTAGAAGTTGAACATGGGCTGATCGAACAGGGGATTCGTGAAATAATTTATGGAATAATGATGGCTGGATCAGCTTTAATGGGTATACTGATCTCTTATCTTTTGTCAAGGAAAAAACGAATCGCTAAGCCAATAACTCTGATAACATGGACCTTAATTCTTGCTGGGGTTATTTTAATGATTTTTGGTTCTGCGCCGAGAGGATATCTTTTGATAGTAGGACTTGCATGGATAGGGTTTGGCGCTATAGAGGTGTTCATTATGATACCACTTCAAACAATAGCCCAAGAAACCGTCCCTGATAGATTACGAGGAAAAATCTTTTCTTTTATCAATTTATCAATCACTGTCTCCCAAGTCATAGGTATGGGCATCGTTGGACTGATAGCTGACACGGCAATAGGAATTAGAGGAAGTTTAATATCAAATGGATTGATATTGATAGTTTTTTTCATAATTGGAATAATTACCCTTTCAAAGAAGCAATTAGAAAGTATTGTAGAAAAAAGAAGAAGTTTGATGTTATCAGGCGAGTGGGAAGGATCTAATTTATTCTGATGAGCTGGGAGAGGCACTTATTAATGATTTTGTGAGTTTTGCATATTCATTGATCTTTGCTTCTTCGCTTGTTCCTTTTAAAACTAAAACATATTCTAAACAACCCCGAGCGCGTTCTCGTCGTTGAATCATGTCATCTAAATTGCTAGTTATGTCAAGGTGAATTACCACATCTGCTTCCCCTAGATTAAGACCGCGGCCACCAACAGGAGTAAAAATTAGAACATTAACATCTTCTCGTTGAAACTGCTCAAGTATTATTCGTCTTGTGTCTTCAGGGGTTTTTCCAGATAAATATTTCACACCAGGAAATCCTAATGCTTTAGTTAGAAGCATATTGGTCTGTTCTCCTAGTGCTAAATATCGGGTAAACAAAAGGATTTTAGCCCCTCGAATGAGGTGTTCATGAATTAGTTCAATAGCTGTGTCCACTTTTGGATTAATCAATCCACGTGTGGTCGTTTCTTCTGGTTTATCGAAACGAGGTAGTTCAGAACGATGTGAAATTAGGTATGAACTCGCTTCGATAACGTTTTGAAAGGCCTCACGGTTTTCATCAATTTTAATATATTTTAAAAACTCACCTGGAGTTGAATCAAGTAGTAGAAGTCTTGCATGGGTAAGCTTGAAGAGCAGTGAGAAAGCATTCACCAGTTGTTCACGAGATTCGTTATCATTTACTTTATATTTTCCAATACGGATGGGAAAAGAAGACTGTGTGTCTTTTAATCGATCTAGGGCTCCTCCATAAGACAGTTTAATGATATCTAAGCGGCTTAATTGTGGGTCAAGAAGTTCTTGAACTGTGGTAATCGGTTTGGTCAAAAGGGTCGATATTAATCTGTCTATATTTTTATAATCTTCCCGTTCGATCTCTCGAAACTGCGTAATTGTCTCGTAAGGAGCTAAGTCAGGTCGTTGCATTAGATGTGTCCCTTTTCCGAGTATTTTAATGATCGCTTGGGCTCGATATTGATCTCGTGTTCCAGTCATTCCTAAAACAGGAAAACCACCAACCTTTGGACGAACCTGAAAGAGTTCATCAAAAAACTTACTTAATCTGAATCCCGTCATTGATCTAGCAAGTAGGTCTGTTGCTTCATCAATGACACACAATTGGATAGATTTGAAAATGTCGTTATTTCGGCGTGATTTTATTTGAAATCGGTCGTTCATAAGAGCTGTAATTGGAGAAAAAATGACATCTGATGCGCTATACATTTTCTCTTTCTGAGCTAAGCTAAGCCCCATACTACTAGTTTTAGGGTCGAATAGATATCCCAATTTGTCAACAAAACCGAAGTCCTTCGCCATTTCTAATGCTTGTCGGCAGCGTAAAGCTGCTGCTTCTCTTGCAGAGGTAAAAATAAATTTTGATTTGGGATTCATTTTTTTCAAAGATAAAAAGACTAACAGAGCAATTATTGTTTTCCCTGTACCATATGGATAATTGAGTAATGAGGAATGTGGTAATTTCGTTACTATTTCTTGTGTTGCAGCAAGTTGATAATCACGTTGTTCAATTGTAAGCCCATCAAGATGATTTATAATGTCTAATGAGAATTCCATATTATCAAAACTCTTCATATTTATGGAATGAAAGCTCATTTTAAAAGCTATATTTCATAAACTGTAATCTAAGAAGAATCAATAGGTTGATCGAATTGGAAGAATTAATCGCTACTTTGAAGGCACGTCGTTTAGGAATATTATTTATATTGAAGATGGTACCTTTAGATTTATGGGATTGGAGTCCAATCCCCTCTATGAGAAATACTGCCCAATTAGCTAATCACTTAGCTTATAGCCCTCTAGCCATTCTAGAATTATTTCAAGGGAATATTCTAGATGAAGAGACTTACAATAATTTAGAGGCATCAAATATGCCTTTAAATTCCCAAGGATTAACAAAATTATATGAAGAAGGTTTACAGAAGTTAATTAGTTATCTAGAAGATCATATAGAGGACGCACGAGTTGAAAACATCAAATTGTTCTATCAAGACCATAATACCTCAATTTATAAAGAAATATTTGATGAAATCGGGCATGAATGGTTTCATTTAGGGCAATTATTTACCTATTTAAGGCAAAATGGTGTGAAAATAGATATGGGGGCTTACTATGGATACCGTGATCCTGACCCTGAAATCTCCCCAAATTCATAAATAAAAGGAATAATTCTTTTCTTAACCCATTTATCTAACTTTCTGAGTGTTTAAAGTTACTATCCGAATTAAGGGTTGATAAGACCAATGGAAAAAGAATTTTTACTGAACTCTGGGTCATCCAAGCACGGCCATTGAAGTATGCCGTAATATAATGTAAATAATGAGGTATTAAGGAAAATCCTTGAATATGTGATAAAGAATGAGTGGGGGGTATGTCTAAACTTACTAAAACAGAGACGGGATTAATAATCTCCATTTCTAAGGTGACACATTCCATCCCAAGCCAAGAGAAAAAGGTGGTGAAGAAATTAGCTAAGAAATGGAAATTTCCCCAAATGATTGGATTAATATGCCCTAAAAAGTTTGTTTCGATAGAAGAAGCCAGATGGAATTTTAAGGGTGCTACTGGACAGTGGGATAGACCACTAATTAGTATCTTTGTTAAAGAAATAGAGTAAATTGAGGGTGGTGATATCAATAACTGAAGAAAATCTGATGCGATAAGTGTTGATATTTTTTGACGATGGGAAGCTCGTAATAGCTTTTGAAGAATATATGGTGCTGACTGATCGTTTTCTACTAACACATGCGCCCCAAGATCGATGGTCAACGATGCAGTCCGTAATTCATGAATCATGGTCTCTACCCAAAGATTTTCATAGCATAAAGACGTTCTCTGTTTGAATTGATAAATCTCATACTGGTCAAATGGTACTCGGCGTTGGATATCAAGATTTTGTACCCAAATGTTTGGTATAGGGATTAATGATGGTACAATAGAGGGATGAAAACCACTAAGTTGAGCAAAAGACTGTGTGAAGAATAAAAGAGAGTGATCATTAGATGACAGAATTACAAATGAATCAAATGGTTTTGTGCCGATAGGATTCGGTTTTGCGGATTGCTTCATCAAAACTAAACTCTCTTACTTATTTGACAGTTTTTCTGATTGTTTTACTGATGAATGCCTGAAATGACTTTCTCCTTTTCTAGAGGGTAATGTATTTTGATTAAGTCACTAGATTGGAAGATTTTATCTATTGTTGTCGAAAAGCTTTCAAATATTTGAGGTTCAATGATTGCAAGTTTTAGATACTCTTCGTATTGTTGGACAAAGTTATTGGAAATTCTCCTCATAATCATAGTCAATTTCCGTTTTGTGATTTTCTTCTTTGATGTTACCAGGGCGATAACTATTGTTTTTTTTGATTCGTAGTAGATGTTATGATGTTCCGTCTTTATTTCATTGATTTTTTCACCAATCATATTTTTAGCAAAGCTAGAAACTGCAAATAACAAGCCACTGAATAGATCAATATTCTTTGAATTTTCCCTGTAGGCACGTGAGAATAAACATAATCCTGATTCATGAATTATAAATACACTCCGAATCATAATAGCTCCCTCTTCTGTGATGAAACTGTTGATCTGAACAGTATATCTTGAGAAAATTGTAATTTTTTTTCTCCATAAATCTTTAGAATAGCCTCATGATCATTAATTATTTCAAAGTAAAATTGCTGATTTGTAATCTCATATAAAGCGTTGAGGAAGGTTTTTATCATTTTCTGAATATGATCGATTGATTGAATGAAGAAACAATGTAGCCCATCTTCTTGAAGTTCGTAGTCTCCTAGGAAAACAGGTGATATGAGTGTTACTAGGAGAACAGCATTCATCTGAGAATCATGAGTCTGTAGTATGCTTTTCTTTACCATTTCACAATCTTCCATAAGAAAAAAAAAAGGGATATCTTTGTTACCCATATCATTTTAGGGTTTAGGTCCAGGAGGCACACCATTAGGGTCAGCCATTCCTAAAGATATCCTTAATAAAAAGATAGTTAAGAAAACAACTAAAGGAACTATTTTTAATATAGAATTTCTAGTTGGCTTATAATTTTCTAGTCGCTCACGGAATTTATTCCACAATGTTATTATCCTCCAATGTTATTGAGGAGAAAGCAACACGAAAATATTGATTTAGAAATCTTAATGAAGTTAATAGGAAGAAAAAATAACACAAAACATTGCGATTTTTGCTATGCGATTTTTCTATATAATGAAAGGAAGTCTAGTTATGGAGCGAAACATGGAAAATTCATCTGAATTGATTAGTTTAAGATTGCCACCTAACTTTATTAACGATTTTATAGAATATTGGGAGAATGTGAAGAGAATTGTAAGACCTGAGAGAAAGTCTGTTGTTCATTGGAGAAAATGGAAGGATATATCTCAAAATATGTTAAAAACCCTTACAATCCCCCTCTATGACAAATGGAATCAATTAGGAATATTTTCATGGATTCAATCGTATATAAAAAATTTTTCTTCAATTACACTCCATTTTAAGGGAGATGCAATATTACTACCTAAACAACTTATTCTTTATGAAGCAATAAAACCTGATAATATATTACTTTCTCGTTTAAGAGAGGATCCTTCGAACGAATCTTTAGAGAGGAGTTTGATATCTCTTTATGAGGATCTAAACATTAGGTTGATAAATAGTGATTTGCAGATCCTTCAAAAACTCGCACAACACGGATTTTCGAAATCATTGGATAGATACCCTAAAGTGAAAGAATTAGCTTATGGAATACGTCGTGATGCAAGGACCGTCTCTAGCCGTTTAGACTACTTAATTCTACACCAGATCTTGAGTACCATTTACTTGGTTGATATGGCCCGCATTGGTTATCAAACAATTCTGATTTTTCATAAAAAAGAAAGAACAGAGATACCAAAGCATATTCAACCATATGTTGTTATGTTTTTTCCCTTGACTCCTCATGATAAATACACAACGATCTTTCAATGCCCGTTTAATGACACAGTAATCTATAATAAAATTTTAAAATTCTTTAATCCTACAGAAAAGGTTATCATAAAAAAGCAAAATTGTGGATGGAATTTTTCAGGTTTGACACAGAATCCAAATGAGAGATGGAAATTGCTTCCCCCAATTTTGCGAGAAGGTGGAAATTGGAATACAAAGCTAATTCTGGGAGAAACTGGTGTTGAGTTCAATCTAGATCCGTTTTATGATCCATTTCCATTAACATATCGTCAAGGTAAACTTCTAGATTTAATTCATAAATTATCAACGATGGAAGAGGAGTTTCTTGCAAAACAATTAAAGATCAGTAGAGCTTATGTAACTTTAGATGTGAGGAAATTATTAAGGAATCGCATCATATTTCGTTTTCCAATATTTTCAAACCTCGGTCTTGGATCTTGGATTTATTTTTGTATCCGTAGCTTAGATCCCACTCATGGAGGAGGAGTGATGAGTGTTCTTGAACATCTGAAATTTTTCACATATCTAAATGTTTATTATAATAAAAGCAGTAGAATATTGATTGGTCAGGTAAACATACCACCCTTCTGGACAAATAGGTTCATATACAGCTTAACGTCTCTTTCTAGCACTTATCCAAATTGTTTATCTTCTTATTATATTGGCCCAGACTCTTATGCTCCATGGAGTTTTGATATACTCGGTACTTTTAATTGGGGTGATCAAACTTCGTAATTACGGTATTAATGAAGGATTATCATTTTAAAGAATTAGAAAATGGATTTACATTCTTCATATTTATAAAAACATGATCTTTCTCAAAAAAATTGTTTTAAAGTTCATTTGAATCAATTTATATAACTGAAATTTAACATCCTTAATAATTTAATACATAGATATTTGTTTATTTCTGAATTATAGAGTAATAAAATTCCTTTATACTCTACACCTCTGAAGGTAACGCTTTTGATTGATGAACAGTTACTTGGTACTCTTTTGGCTCTCTTTGCTGCAGTCTGTTGGGGTGTTGGCGCATCTCTGTACAAATCTGTGTTAAAGTCAGAACATTCTCTTTTTCTGACAATAACTATCCGTGGTTCAGTCGCTGTTCCTTTCATTGCACTGGTGACCTTTTTTGTGAATGGTTTTTATTCTCTTACGATATTATTCTCTCCCGAAGTACTTCCAATTCTCATTGTGTCCAGTATATTTGTTGGGTTCGGTGATCTCTTGTTTTTCGGTTCTCTACAAAGAATTGAGGTTACTCAAGCTATGCCTGTTGCTTCAATTTATCCCCTTTTTACTGCAATTTTATTAATTTTATTTGGTCTTGAGACAATTTCTTTAATTATTTTTATTGGAATCATCATATTAATTGTGGGTTTAGGTTTTCTAGCTCAACAAAATAAAGATTCTTCTTCAAACCTAGAATTACAGGGAGAAATAAAGGTAGGATTGGCACTGGCGGTTTCAGCTGCCATATTTTGGAGCGTTGGAATATATACATTGAAATTGTTGCTTGATTTTCCAGATGTTGATGTTTATTCTTTGGCAACACTTCGTTTTGGCATTTTGACTATCTTTTTTGGAGTTTTATGGGGTATAAACACTTCTTATCGTCATCAAATGGGAATTGTAGATCCTGCTTCCCTTTCTCACTTGACTAAGAAAGTTGCTTTTGTACTTGGTATGGGTGGTATAATATCTTGGGGTATTGGAGCTATTAGTTTTTTTTCATCTATTGAAATGATTGGGGCAGGACGAGCAACCCCAATATCCTCTATTAATCCACTTGTATCTGTTATTATTGGTATATTTGTATTAAAAGAAAAATTATCCCCTTTTCAGGCGATTGGTATTTTTTTGATCATTTTTGGATCAATATTTGTATCAATTCTAGGATAATTATTGTTCCTCCTTCCCAAATATTATAAATAGGAAAAGTAAAGTAAAAAATGAGAATAAGATGAACTTATCATATAAATGCCCCAAATGTGGCAATTCAAGAATTGCAGGTCCTCACAAACTGCATGCTTATGGCCATCTTTCGCTAGATTTACCTGGATCAAAAACCGCGACGCTTGAGTCTTTTACATGTGCTAGCTGTGGTTATACTGAATTTTATACCGATAAAAAAGGATTAAAGAATATCAATGAAGTAGGCCGATTCTTGGAGGAGTCCTCCCCTAAGTCCCATTTTTCTTCTGAAAGATGGTGCCTCTCTTGCGGTTCATTAATCTTTGAGAAGTCTCAATATTGTCATAAGTGCGGCGCACGAGTGGATTAAAGGCTAATCATTCATCTTCTTGATTTAATGATGATTCGCGTTCGAGGATAACTCGAATCTGTTTTCCTTCCATTAGTGACGATGTAACTTTTTTACGAGCACTATCTAGAATCCGCCAAAATGTACCTCGACTGATTTTCATGCGTTTTGCTGCGTCTTCTTGAGTTAAATTTTCTTCATCTGCTAGTCTTAAGGCTTCTAACTCTGCAGGTGTCAAATGAAGGATTGCTTGTCCGCCAATTGTAGAATAATTCCCTCGGATGGTGGGTTGAACCCTGGGTCGTCCACCTCGAAAACCCCGTCCCCGCCCTCTTCTTCTTCCATGTCCTGAACCCGGCATAATATCACAAAATCTTGATCTATTTATTCATTTGAATTAAATAATTTTTTTCCAAAGGATGCTAAGCGTTGTCCTAATATTGTAGCATCTTTAGTCGCAATGGGATCTTTTTTTACAGATCGGAATTTAATTTTTGGTACATCTTCTTCTATTGTATCATACATCATAGTTCCCATTGGAAAAGGAGCATTGAACCATGGATGTCCTACTCCACCTACAATTATCATTCCATGACCTAGTGCGAATGTTATTAGGGAATTTATCACATTCTCTTGGCCCCCGACCCTTAAACCTGAAACAGCAATAGCAGAAAATATCTTACCAGCCCATAACTGTTCAGGCATCTTATTATCTCGAGATCGATCTATTACGTTCTTCAAAATTCCTGGGGGTCCCGTCCAGTAAGAAGGTGAAGCAATAATTAATCCGTGATGATCTAGGATTAATTGTTCTAACTTAGGGTAGTCATCCTGCTTATCTAAAGGACAAGGTTTCGTTGTACAGACCTCACATCCATTACATTGAATGATGTCATAGTCAGCAAGATTAATTAACGTAGTTTGGGTACCTGCCTCTTTAGCACTATCTAATGCTGTTTTGAGTAAAAAAAAGCTATTGGATTTATCAACTGCTTTTTTCGGAGAACCATTTATCCCAAGTAGTTTAAAGGTCATATTTTTACCTCTTAACTCTGAAGGAATTGAATTATAGTTTTTTAGCTTTGTTGTAGCTATTGAATGCTTTAAGGAAAAATAATGCACTAGCATAGGAAGTATATGCTAAAGCGTGCCTTGTTTCTTCTTTAACTGTATATATATCATCAAAATATTCAATAATTGCTAATTTACTATATTTTAGAAACGTTTCATTAATGGGGACTCTTTCTTTATGAAAATTATTTATCGTCCAGCCGTGTATTGTGCTATAAAGTTTAGGTTCGAAGATTTTTAGCACATCCCAGGCGATAGTCATCCAATTTGTCCCAACATTCCCCTTTCCAAGAACATCCTTAGGGAACTCCGCAGCGATGATATCTAATGGAGTACCTGTTATTCCATGTTGAGCAATCTTAACACCCATTGGCCTAATGGCAGCCCCAATATTTTTTGTCAAGTCAATGTCAATTCCAACTTGAGGTAGTGGATTCCCATGTTCATCATACTGAAATCCGTGAACTGAGCCATTAGCAATAGCTAGGAATTGTGGATGCACCCCATTTTCTTTTAAAGCTTCAATATATGTTGAAGCTTCACTCACTGTTGTTTTAACCAATCCTGTTTCTGGATCCTTCTTCCCAATCTCCCCCACTTCCACTTCTAAACCAAATTTATCATGTCCTAATTTGTCTTTAATGAAACGAGAAACCTCAGTAGTAGCCTCAATATTTTTACCCAAATGTTCTTTGTCGTTAGAACCAGCTGGATCATACATAAAGCTAGCATCTATTGCAAAAGAGGTATATCCAGCTTCAATTTGAGCAGATATGAGCTCTTTAACCACCGGGATATCCTCCATTTTTCCTACTTTTATATGATCTCCGTGAATGACATAGTATGGGTATTGAACCTTAACAGCTGCTTCATTGACGAATTTCGCATATTTAGCAGGAGTTAATCCTGTATACCCACCCTTAAGATCAGACTCAGATTTAGCCAATTCAAATATGATTGGTGACTGTGTATCTTTAGCAGCTCGAAAAATCCCTTCAACCACTCCATGAGCTATTCGGGTGTTGCATGCCATTATAATACAGTCACTTTCGTGAAGCTTATCGTAAAATGGTTTCCCCCACATTGGTTTATAGTCATTCATGATTGGTAAACCTCAATAGTATATTCAAGCTCCTTTTCTTCATTTAAAAGCGTTTTTTCTACTTATTGTTTTCTCTCAATAATCTTATTGAAATAATCGATGGTTAAGATAAAAGTATGGTGATTGAGAATGGATCTGAAGCATATCGTACTTGACATTTATTTAATACGTCATGCAGACCCAGTAGGCTTACCAAACCATTGGGGTTTACCTACAACTCCTCTTAGTCAATTTGGAATCGCTCAAGCAGAAAATCTAGCTAAACAACTAAAAAACCATATTTTCGATGTTCTTTTCACTAGTCCATTAAAAAGAGCAAAACAGACCGCAGAAATTATTGCTGATGAATGCAAACCACTAAAATTCCAAGAACAGGACTGGTTAGCAGAAATAGATGTAGGAGAATGGGCTGGTCGTTCTAAAAAGGAAATCAACCAACAAGTTACACCTCCAATTAAACAATTTCTAAGTAAGGGATATAATGAACGAGGGCCTCTTGTGGCAGGGTTATTAGCCATTGACAAAAACTTTTCTTTTCCTTGCGGCGAAAGTCTCAGAGATTTCTGGAACCGTGTATCAACTGGTTGTTATCAAACTTTAATCCAATTTAAGGGGGAACAGTACAAAAAGATCTGTATTATTGGTCATGGTGGTTCTTTTACAGTTCTCATTCTGAAATTATTAAATAAATCCTTTTCAGACCATGATTTTCCAGTATTTATGTTTAGGAAGGCTGATTTAACCATCATCCGCATAAAAAATGAACGGATTCTCTTCTTACAAATGAATCCTTTTCTTTCACCTCTGAATGAATTTATCATTGGTTCTTATGAGAAATGACATGAATTATAAAACAACTAGAATCAATAGAAGAAAGATAAACCATGTAACTAACCGAAAAAGGTCTATCTTTCGGAATGGTACAGAGCGGTAATGAGTACGTTTCTGTATTGCTAATCCTCTAAAATAAAGAGATTGTGCTAAGAATTCTGATCGATATAGAACCGAGGCAACAAAGATTGTGAGAGCTTTTGGTAACCATTTGAGAAAAAAACCACTAATCTCACCACGAAGAGTAAGTGTTTCAAAGGTTTCCTCAGCATCTTTAGCTACACGCGGAACCATGGTTAGAGCAAGAGCAGGTAATAAAGCCCATTTTGTGGGAATTTTTAGTTTTTCAAGGATTCGGGTAAGATCAGATGGATTAGTGACCGCAAAGAAAAAAGAACATGAGAAAGCCCCAATCAATAGTCTTAAAACTACAAGGAATGTTCGGGATAATCCTCCAAAAATAAAGGTTAATCCACCAAGAAAAATTAAAAGAGGAATTATCGCTCGTAAAAGACTAAGACTGCCACGAATATTATTGAACATTATATTTTCAAATACTACCAGAACCAATAGAAAAGTAAGTAATAAAGGATCATTTAAAATTAATATTGAAAATTGAAGTCCTAGAATAAGCATTCCAACTAGGGGATGCACATGCACAGCCTCAGGATGAAAAAGAAACCCTTGATAGACTCTTCGAAGCATAAATGCCATTGGAATCACCTTTCATTGTATAAAACTTGGTTAAATTCTTTTGATGTGAGGCAATGAGGTATTTCTTGACTTATTTCGTCTTCCAAAGATGTTATCAGCCGAACGATCTGATTTGGGATCAGTTCAGTTCTTTTCTCAAGTTTAAACAATATTTCTCTCGGTGAACCTTGTAGAAAGAGAGTGCCATTTTGAATTACAATTAGTTCATCTAGTTTCGGGAAAACACGCGAATCATTGGTTGATACAATTACAATCTTTCCTTGATGTTTCGCTTGATCAAATAGATGAAAAAGTAATTCTCTCCCTCTAGTATCGAGACCTATAGTTGGTTCGTCCAAGAGTAGGAGTTTACTTCGTGCTTGAAATGCAATAAATATTGCGATTAATCTACGTTGTCCTTCACTTAAGTGGTAAATCTTTTTATCAGCTAAATTAGTAAAGTTATATTGCCTCAGTAATGTATCAACTTGTTTTTCTTCTTTGATAATACGATTCAGATCTTTACGCGGAGTGGGGCCCACCAAGAAGAGCCTAGCGTTTTCTGGAACATAAATAATCTCTCTTTTATGTTTAAAATCGTTGTTTTGTCCATTTGTGTAAGAAATATTTCCAATGGTTGGTTTAAGACTTCTTGTAATCAATCTAAGTAGAGTAGTTTTTCCACAACCATTGATGCCCAACAACCCAATTGTTCCAGGTTTCTCCTTCTCCCAACTAAATGATTTGAGAATGTACTTTTTTCCACCAGGATAACGAAATGAAAGGTTTTTTATGGAAATAGAAATCATGAATATCCCATGGCAATAAGGACTATGCTTTCACTTAATTATTTGTTACATATCAGAGAAAACCTTTATTAAATGCTTTTTAGCTTCAGTTATGGATAAAGGTCGTTGTACTATACCTTGCCAATTAACTTCTAAGACTTCAGGCAAATCTACGTGCTTTATATCATCTATAACAGATCGGGGTTTGCCATCTGCGACTACTTTGCCATTTTCTAAGATTATCATCCGATCCGCTAATGGTAATAAGTAATCTAATCGATGTTCAAATGCGAGAACGAGATGACCTTCATGACTTAATCTATGTAAGATATGAGCTAATTTAATCTCACTTTTAGGGTCAATGCGAGCCATTGGTTCATCTAAAACTAGTATTGGAGGTTGAGGGGCTAAAGCTGTTGCCAAAGCTACTCTCTGTAACTCACCCGAGCTTAATTCGGTCATTAATCGATTTTGAAGATTTGAAATCTCAAGTTGATCGAAAATATCACTTATTCGAGATTGTATTTCAAGACGAGGAAAAGCTAGATTTTCAAGCGGAAACGCTATTTCTTCTTCGACTAATAAACTAGTAATGAAATCCGCTGGATATTGAGGAACATAGCCAATTAATTGAACAATCTCTTCTCTTGTTAGTTCATTAACAACTTTTTCCTTAATTACGATTTTTCCCTGAATTCCTGCCTTAATGAACGCTGGGATCAGACCTAATATTGTTTGAGCAAGAGTACTTTTACCACATCCACTAGAACCAGCTATAATGATCAGTTCTTCTTTCTTTATAGAGAAATTTATGCCTCTTAAAGCCCAGTTAGGGGATCCTTGATATTTAACTGATAGATCACTGATTTCCATTAGTGTCAATTCTTGAGCACCACCTCTGTTTGGCAGACGTGAAGAAGAAGAAGGAAGAAGAGATTTTTAATCCTTATAGGATATTTCTTTTTTTTCTTAATATTTCTTTTTTCTTAAGATAATCTTCCAAGCTTTATACCGAGTTCCTTTAGGTTATAATAAATTGGAACTGCTATTACTATACCAAACACTACTTGTGCAATGTTGAAAGGTATTTCACTTAATGCTCCTCCAAAAGGAACACTCAAAATGAATACTTCATACAAAAAATACCCAACAACAATAATTGGGCCAGCTAATAGACATGATAAAACCATTTTTCCCTTTTCACCCATTCTAAGTTCTACAAACCAAATTAACGCAATTAATAGTACAACAACTAGCACCAGAAGAAAGCCAGGAAACTCAAACGGTAACTCCTGCTGGGTAATGCCGTGTTCTAGACTGAAACCAAAAATGATGAAGGCTCCTTGGATTGTTGATGACCCTTGAATATCCTCGTTTAAAAACGGATTTAATAAAGCTCTTTGTAACCATGGGGTAGTGACAAAAACAACAAAGCAGATTAGAAAGACTGAAATGAAAACAAGTACTAAATATCTCACTTTCTGATTGATATCTTTACCTTTATGATAAAGGAAACCCACAGTGAATCCTTCCATTCCCTTGAATACTAATGTACCAGGAGCAAACATCCCATAACCGAGAACCATGTCAGCCATAGCAGACCCAAATCCGCCAGCTAAGGCACCAACAATAGGTCCCCCAACTAACGCAGCAAGATAAACAAAAGCCTCACCTATATTAAAGAATCCTGTGGAAGATACTAAGGCAATGTAAAATAACGAAGTCGAAAGAAAGACCATTGCCATGAAAGAGGCAATCAAGGCAATTTCTCTCACCGTCACAACATCCTTAAAAGAGGTTTGCGAATATGTCATGGTAAAACATCCAAAAACTAGTTCAGATATTTATGAAAAGATTAAATATTTATAACTTATTCTTATTTTCAAGATGATAGAATAGTGAATGTATTATAGAAACACAAATATATAAAAATATATGAAGATTATTTGGGAATAAATTGGGTTAATTGCATAAATTTGCGAAGATGGATGTATAGGTGTATTCTAGTCCAATATTTGAAAAAAAAATGATTCTAGGAAGTCTTAGACTTATTCTTAAAAAATATAAATCTGCTCGTGAATTATACCATGCTATTAAACCTTTTTTTAGAGAGGAAACAGAATTTTTCTCCTATTCCCAATTCACACGATATATAAAAGGTGAAATTCCTATCACTAAGAAAAACGAGGATATTTTTGTACGTTTTCTACATAATAACTTCAATCTAGCTGCTGATCTTATTCAACCAAATATTGATATTGATATTGATGCATCACCTATCCAAGTAGATATGAGTAGGCTATTGTCTTACCCAGATAATTTAAATTTACTCGCTTATCATGTTATCGGTCAAGATCATCTGAAAGGGAAATTTGATGCAATTCTGACTCATCCAGAAGCTATTCCTCTAGCTATCGCTTTTTCTCAAAGTCTTGATGTTCCATGGTTTAATGTAACTTTCAGGTCTCCTCCTGTGTACCCTTCAAGGATATCACGATACCCATATCTTATCGACCAGGAGTTAGTTTTCACTGCTTATTTTATAAGTGGTCAAGAGCTCCGTAACAAGCGCTTATTTGTTATTAGTGATTATATAAGACGGGGAGGTTTCCTAGATATACTCTTTAGAGTGGTAGAAGATAATTATGCAAATGTCCAGTTCTTATTGGCAATAATAGGGATAGGAAATACTTGGAAAAGGTTCAATGAAGAATTAGAAGGTAACATGAGAGTAATACATTTTTTGTGATTTAATAAAGTAGTCTAGAGTATTTGATGAACAAAAATGGTTTTTTGTCGGGAAATTTTCCTTATTTGTTATTATTAGAAAATCACTTACTGATATTATTTCCTTTATTTTTTGATCTTCTTTATATAAATAATTGCTAAACAAATTATCCCTACCATTGGCCCAATGATAGTAAAAGACGTATCATTAACACTGTGGACTTGTATCCAAATTTCAGCAGATGCTTTGTCTCCATCACTATCAGCTACTAAACAGGTGAAATTCCAGAATCCTGGAGTGGGATTTTCTAGTTGATATTGGATTAATTCACTTGTCCAGAGAGTATGCAATTGTAAGCTATTATTCTGATATATTTCAAAATAATTAGGGTTCGAAGAGATTCCACGCCAAGTAATGAAGAGCTTTTCTTTTTCATTTATTGTCGTTTGTTTCGTCCAAGGAAAAATAATAGGGCTATCGACCTTGGGAACGTCTGAAGAGTTCAATGGCGAGGTTTCCAGATATTTTTCTGCCCAATCCGAAAATCCATCTCTATCGCTGTCTGTATTACTTGGATTTGTCCCATATTGATATTCCTCTATATTATTCAGTCCATCGTTGTCAAAATCCTCATGAGAGTCATTAATAGTAGGATCAAGATCATAGCGATACTCATAATAGTTTGGTAGACCATCAAGTTCAGGATCTTTTAAATCAAATCGGAATTTTGTGGTATTAATAGTACCAAAATTATAATCGTCTACCGGCAAAGAAATCCCATCCCAAATCTCTCTTAAAGTGATTAAATCATAATAATCCATGATACTATAATTTTCATTCCCATACCAATGTTCATAAACATTCCCATCAGCATCGTGCCATCCACCAAATACGTGTCCTACTTCATGAAGCAAGATTAACTGCCTGTCGAAAATAGGTTGGTTATGCGCAATTATGAGAGCATTTCCTTTCCAAGCATTGACATGATTACGTCCTCCTAGATAGTTTTCTTGGTAAATTATTAACCAATCAAATCCATTTCCTTCGACCTTTTCATCGTCTACGCCAGCTGCAAGGCTCCACGAAAGTTCTTCAGTCACTTTTCCCATACTAACAGTGAGATTGTCATTTTTTCCAGGTGTGAAAGTCGTGATGTTCTTTACATGAAAAGATAGATCAAATTTATCCTCAAAAGGCTTTAACCAATCATTAAAAACTTGTCGGGCAAACTTTTCATCACTGAAATATTTTTCCTCTCCTAATAGATTGGAATCTAACGCGACTAAAACTGAACTATTTCCATCTGGAATATATTGGTTGTACTGTGTATTTATCCGATTATTGCCAATCATGGAATTGATTTGACCATTAAAAGCGTTCATATAGTTACAAGAATTCCTGAATGGTAACACTCCAAGAATTACAATAATTAAGAGAGTCAGTAAAAAATACAGCCTTTTTAACATAAAATCTCAGTTGGGGAAAGAACTCATTTTCCTTTATTAAGATTAGGATTAATGACAAAAAATTGACGAAAGATGAAGTTCATGAATAATTACAATGAATCTATGATTTTATATTACTCCTTTAAGTTTAAATGAGCTTTACAAGAATGTTATTTGATATGACGACAACTTCATAACGAAAAGGTTCTTTTTAAGCAGGTATATTTAGTTAAGCAGCTTTCTTAAATAGTTCCGAGAAAGCCCCTTCTGATTTCCTATATTATTTAGAGTTTGAGATAAATCAGGTATTCGCATGAGACCCATTTTAGCAATAATCTCTGATATTCATGCAAATTTGAATGCTTTAAGAGCCGTTCTTACAGATATTCATTCTCATAAAGGAGTAAATAGGATCTATTGCCTTGGAGATCTCGTGGGATATTATACTCAACCCATTCCTGTTATTCATCTGACTTTAGCTAAATGCAATGTTGTAATAAAGGGTAACCATGATCATGCAGCAGCTCTAGGAGTAGTTCCAGATCATTATAGGCCTGATTCGCTTCAACCCCTTGATTGGACGAATCAGAATTTATCCATAAGAGAACGTAGAATCTTACACGCTCTTCCAATCATGCATACAGAAAGAACAGCAAATAAGAAGCTTATGTTTATTCATGGAGGTCCAGAGTACCCATTGGATCAATATATTTATCCAAATGATAGAGCTGATCTTGATTCTACCTTTGAATTTATGAAACTTGTCGAGGTTGATACTTTGTTTCTAGGACACACACATATTCCCTTTAAAACTTATAAAGATGGATTAACGATTTGTAATCCTGGTAGTGTAGGTCAACCCCGAGATGGGGATCCTAGAGCATCTTATATCCTGTATGACGTTGCTAATGAAGATATAGAAATCCGCCGTATTTCTTATGACCCAACAACTGCTATTGAAGGAATTAAAACACATCATTTTGCCATAGAATTAGGAGAACGCTTATTAACAGGAAAGTGAAACCAAAATGGAAAAAGGGAAAGAAACTTCGCTTAAAATAATATTAATTGGTGATGGAGGAACTGGAAAGACTTCTTTGGTTAATCAATTTGTTCATAGAAAATTTTCAAGTATCTATAAGACTACAATCGGAGTCGATATAACTACATATGAAACTTCGGTGAAAAAAACTGGTAAAACTGTACGGTTTGTTATATGGGACATGTCCGGTCAAACACATTTCAAAAGATTTCGTTCCCGTTTTTACACAGGTACAAGTGGCGCTATAGTGGTTTATGATCTTACAAATGCACTTTCTTATCGAAATATTCCATCTTGGATAAAAGAATGTCATGATTCGAGCAACAAAGTAATACCAATTATTATTGTTGGAAATAAAGCTGATCTCGATGAACTTCAGATATTGCATACTAAACCACCCATACAAGAATACCCAACAGTAATAACAAGCGCAAAAAATAACTGGAACGTAGAGAAAGCCTTTTTCTCATTATTTGAAACAATTGTTGGACAAAATCTTGAAAAGAAAGAAGAACAGTTACCTGAAACAACACATGTTTCATTTGAATAAGCAAGGAGTTAAATAAATCAATAATTCAGTAAAGAGATTATTGTGTCATCTTTTTTTCCTTTGAAGTAATACTAGGGTTCCTAGGATTGCTACTAATGGTAAAGATGTAATTTTAATGTTATTTGTTTGAGTTGTTAAATCTGATTCTTGTGAGGATGTATCTATCTCTTGCGAGGAAGTATACGATTCTTGGGAAGTAGTATCTTCAACCTCGTCAGAATTGTAGTCTATTTTGATTTTATCCAGGCTAAGCTCATCACAAATCGGCTGATCATTCTTATTTTGACAGAACTGAATAACAACGCTTTCAACACGTTTAGTAGACTGGGTCGTATTTGTGTATTCCAAAGTTCCATTGATATACAATTCTAATGTAGAGCCAGTGCGCATGATGGTCATTTTATCTCCAATATCATCCCATGACCCAGCAGCCAATGATTCACCGTTGGACCATAATCTATAACCATCTTGATCCCATAACCACATTTTTCCAATTGAGTCATCACTATACCATGCATCAGCCCAACGAAAATGCCACAATAATGTTCCTGAACTCGAAAATCCTGAATAGAATGCAATAGATACTGCTCCCATTCCCCAGGCTGAAGCCTGACACCTTGGGATGATTTCTATTCGAAAATCAGTCATTGAAACATTCCTATATAAAGCAGGGCCGTGCCAGTTTGTTGGGTCACTACCATAAGAGCTTGCATAAATATACCCATTTCCAGTAGTCATTGCTCCTCCAACTGTATAAGGAGCAATAGCAGCATTTGACCAGTTGTTGAGACTATTAAAATCATCTGTAAAAGTATATTCAAAAAAAGATGGATTATTATAATCTATTTTAATTTTATCAAGCCTAAGCTCATCACAAATCGGCCGATACCACCATTGACAAAACTGTATAACTACACTTCCTACATTGGAAGTAGATTGAGTTTCATTTGTGTATTCTAAAGCTCCATCAATATATAATTCTAATGTAGAGTTAGACCGAGTAATTGTCATATTATCTCCCATATCATCCCATGTCCCAACAGCTACAGATTCACCTTTAACCCATAATATATGGCTTTCCTGATCGAATAAATACATACCTGCTGAAGGGGGAGATTCATACCATTGATCAGCCCACATAAAGTACCATAATAATGTTCCCGACCCAGCACCTCCCGAATAAAAACTGATAGATAATTTTCCCAATTCTCCATCTGAGGCTTGACACTTTGGGATGATTTCTAGCCGAAAGTCAGTCATTGAAACATTTCTATATATTGCTGGACCATGCCAGAGTTCATCCTCAATTCCATATGAATTACCATAAATGTGACCATTGCTGGTAATCATTTCTCCTCCTATCGTAAAAGGAGCAATAGTAGCATTTGACCAGTTATTTAAATTATTAAAATCATCTGTAAAAGTATGTTCATAAGAAGATGGACTAGTATAGTCTATTTTGATTTTATCCAGGCTAAGCTCATCACAAATCGGCCGATCATTCTTATTTTGACAGAACTGAATAATCACACTTTCAACATTCGAAGTAGATTGGGTTGAATTTGAATATTCCAAAGTTCCATCGATATACAGTTTTATTATCGAACCAGAACGTGTAATAATCATATTATCCCCTGCATCATCCCATGACCCAACAGCTAGTGACTCTCCTTTGTACCATAATCTATAGCGCTCTTGATCCCATAATGTCAACTTCCCGTTGGAATCGTCATTATACCATGCGTCTCCCCAGCGAAACTCCCATAATAATGTTCCTGATCCAGCACCCCCAGAGTAGAAGGCTAGTGAAAATCTTCCCATTCCCCAGGCTGAAGCCTGACACCTTGGGATGATTTCTATTCGAAAATCAGTCATTGAAACATTCCTGTATACAGCTGGGCCGTGCCAGTTTGTTGGGTCTCTACCATAAGAGCTTGCATAAATATACCCATTTCCAGTAG